>JAFADG010000043.1 GCA_023425025.1 Bacillota bacterium | reverse complement strand
TGGCCCAGTTGCGCCCTGCGGGCCTTCTGCTCCGGGGTGATCTTGCTCTTTGCCATAAACGAAACCTCCATGCTGTTTCTATCCTATCACAGCTTGGAGGTTTACACAAAATTCGGGACGGTCTCATGCCTGAAGGGACGGTCTCTATTTTCAGTCAACCACGCGTAGCTTATCAGAAAATCTAATCCATTCCTATCCTTCGAGCGACTGCTTATTATGCAGTTTATTGCGGTTACTAAATCAAACACGTCTAGGCATGTATTTTCCGAAACCGCAATAATCTTACTTTACACTCTTCCAAAATATGCTATAATCTAGGCGAGAGGCATGATAATTCTTTATTATCATAGCATGAGTGAGGGTAATGAAGTGAGAGGTAAGTTAATCATTTTGTTCGGAATAGACGGAAGTGGAAAATCTACCATTCTAAAAATGATGGAGAATAGCGGATTAGTAAACACAATATATACATCCTGTTTGACAACTGCTGTTTTCGAAGAAGAGTTATATCAAGCAGAAGCCAAGTTGCACTTTTCCGGAGGCGATCTCTTTTCACATGAATTTAAGCATATGCTTCATATTGGTAGTGTAATCTATAAGATGACCAATACAATATTGCCAATTCTGGACAAAGGTATGAATGTTATCCTAGATAGGTATGTTATATGCGTCAAATTATTCACAGACCTTTTTCTGGAGCCTTCATATAAGTGCATATCAATGGCTTTGGAATGCTTACCTCCTCCTGATTTGGGAATTTATTTTGATGCAAGCATTGATACTGCCATAAATAGGCTTAAAGAAAGAAGCTGCAAGACCGGAATACTGCCGCATTATAGCGAGAGTGAAGAGTCTTTGATAAAGAAAAAAGCAGGATACGAAAGTATGATTCCCAATGAAAAGTATACTGTTTTGAGAATAGATGCAAATCAAGATATTGATAGAGTATATTCTTCGGTCTTGAAGATATTGAGCGAGGAATGTGATCCATAAAACACAGGTCTCCAAAGGCTTAAATAATGACTATTCAGTTTTAAGTCTTTTCATTCATGCAAAGGGATGTTTATGAAATGAACCACCAAATGATTTTGTTTGACTTAGATGGAACATTATTTACTTCTGACAGTACTATATCCCCTATTACAGCAAATTCAATAAAGTCCTGTAAGCAAAAAGGATACCGTATAGGTATAATTACTGCACGGACTAAATCGGAGAAGAATGTACGCCTTTTGAATGGTATACCATACGATTTTATAGCTTTTTATAACGGTGCAGAAATGTATGTTGAAAACCAGTTAATAGAGAGCAACGCATTACCATACAGGCAAGCCTCTTTGATACTTCTAAGGCTGAATGAGGATTTTCCTGATTTGGTAATCGATGTACATAATGAAACGTGGAGCTATTCAAGCATTCGCGGCGAAATATGTCATATTGGGTCTGGGCGTAGAAAGACGTGCAACCTCGGCGAATTACCGGTCTGCGATGTTCAACGCATTCGGATGAAGTCGGGTTTCCTTGCTTCAATCCCATTGAAAAACTATATGACTGCAGATAGCGCTTTTTATCACACGGCATTTGGAGATGCGATAATTGTTCACAAAAATGCAAACAAAGGGTATGCTGCCAAAAGAGCGTCAGAATTTTTCGTAATACCTCTTACCAGCATGATGGCATTCGGAGATGATATAAACGATATTGATATGTTAGAAAATGTCGGTATCGGTGTGGCAATGGGTAATGCCGTTCCTGGCCTTAAAAAGATCGCAGATTATGTTACGGAAGCAAACGATTGCAATGGCATCGCGACTTGGATAAATGAACATCTAGTCTAACAGGCGATAGGATCCCAAAATCAGGGAGGTAATTATGAGTAATCTCTCTAAAAAACTATTCATATGTTTTTCTGCTAAAGACCGATATGATATAGTGCAACCAGTTGTCTACCATCTAAAAAACTATGGTGTCGATATTTGGTATGATAGATATGATATGGTAATGGGAGATGATCGTGTAAAAAAGAATCTTGAGGAGGGGGCTGGAAGGTGTGGTTACGCATTAATTATTTTGTCTAATAACACCGTTGATTCATCATGCGCAACGGAAGAAATAAAAATACTCGAATTAAGATACAAAAAAAGAAAAGTCATAATTTTTCCTTTATTATATGAGTTAAAGCCTTGTGATATCCCTCCTGAGTTTGCGTGGATAAGTAACTTGATTTTTAAGGAAACTAATCGTAGTGCTGGCACTTTAGAAATATGCAATCACATAGCGTGCAAAATCACACATGACATTTTAGATAACTGTAGATATAGGACTATCAGTGAAATAGTAAATGACCGTTTGCAGGTTCTTCCGAGCCCAGTGAACTCATTATTAGATAGGTACACGAAAGTTGACCATGCAAACCTTAACAGTAGGATTTCATTGCTTTATGCTGCATATCTTACAATTATTGAGTCAAAGAAAATAGTTTTCGATCCTCTGTGTGAAGTACCCGGCAAAGCATTTGAACGGTTATTTTCGGAAACCCTCCTCAACCTAACAATAGATTATAGAGAGTTGTGGTTACTGGAGAACTCATTGTGCGTATTAATCAATGATTACATAACATCCTGTACGGAATCTAATATATAGACAATAATTTTCGCAAGCTCATCCGTATCGTATTCTGAAGTTAGTAAATCAATGCTTTTCTCCAAGTATGGATACCTAGTTACATTACTTTTAATTTCGCTCCATATTAACTCGGATCTCATTCCGGGATATGCTATAGGTATAATGTTTTTATGGTTAGCCAATGAAATTTCGAACTCTTCTTTAACCCCGCTGTTGAGGTTGGGAGATTGCCGATTATAGTCTCCAAACGCAAATATTACCGAACCACACTTGGCGATGACGTCCTCCCGCATCCTCTTTTTGTCTACCAAAGATTCTTCGCCTTGACCAACGAATGGCTTAACGATGAGATGCTTTTCAATATCCTTAACGCCCTTTCTTGCAAGATGCTCATTGGCATATCCTATGATGTGAGTCCCGAAATGTCTGCCTATGCCGTTTACGATACGATAATCATTATCTAATAAGTGCGATGTTATACTACGCGCCAGATTATGGGAATACTCATCGATTTCTTGCGCAAATGATCGGAATGCTCCCGAAATGAAAACCCTTTTATTCCGTATTCTCTTATTCAGCTCACACAGCAAAAAAACTATATCCGTATACTCGTTCACAAGAAGAACGCGGATATGGTATCTTCGTTCTATATCATCAATGAAGTGGCTAAAGTATGGGTTACTTGGATCATCCTTCATTATTGTGTAATGATATGGGGCGGCCTCACCTAAGTATCTGGTAATTTCACTTAAGCAGTCCATCACCAGATAGTCCATAAAACTATATCCAATAAACAAGAAAGTACTAGAAATCAATTCTCTCTTAAAAAATAGCAGCATCATACGATGACTGTCGGCATACTCCTCGTTATCTCTTTGCGTGACAACAATACCTTCAAGGTTTGTTACATCTCCATTCATTTTAAAGATATTTATTCTCTTATTAAGCTCTATGTTAGATAAATCCGCATCTTTAAACACTCGATTAGTCAAAATATTGCGATTCTTGTAATTAAGCTCAATAGCATTGTCAAAGTTCGTAGTCCATATATTTGTAAAGCCAATATCTATAAGCTCATTAATCAAGGGGCTTCGGAAATTATTTATATTTATGATATCGTTGATTCGCTTTCGGAGTTCGGCTTGTCCAAATTTGTTAGAGTAATATTGTGCAAATCTATATAAATTTGTTGATTCATCGAGTTCGGTTCCCAGATCTTTAGCAAGTGGCTTGAATAGATTATACCAAGATGGATATCCAGCATCAGTCGAAGCACCAGCGCCCACAAAAAGGGAAATTCTCTCATCTAGAGCCTGACGCGTAAATTGATTAATGAATTGCTCTCTATTTAGTGGCATGTCTTACCTCTCACTTCATTACCCTCACTCATGCTATGATAATAAAGAATTATCAGCGTCTTAAGCAGGGGCCGACTGCAATAGGAGTTTGGACCGAGGGTGTTTTGCTAACAGAATAGACTTGATTGCGGAATTGGATATATGTAAGTATATCTGTGTTGTTGCTATTGAGCTATGGCCAAGAAGTTCCTGAATGAACTTGATATCAACACCTTCCTCAAGAAGAAGAGATGCGAAGGTATGGCGAAACATGTGTGGTGTTATTCGCTTTCCGGGTAAGATAAGATGTGCCCACTTTTTAACATCATTGCGTACAGATTCGGTATTAATTTTTCTCTTCCAAAAATTAATGAACAGTGCGTTGGTGGCAGGTGACAAAGTATTTCGTATTTTAATGTAGGCGCCCAATATTTTCAGTACATCTGAAGAAGCAATGTATACGATTCGTTCTTTTTGGCCTTTACCCATTATGCGAACGCACGCTTGATCAAAATCAATAGACTCTATAGATAGGCTACATAATTCTCCAACCCGCATGCCTGTTGCAAATAGCAACTCAAGATATGCAATGCTCTTAATTAGATTAAAGCGTGCAAATGGGGACTTCGCTTGGCGGTAAAGCAAATATAACTGCTGCAATAAGGCCTGGACCTCGATTATCTTTAATGTCTTTGGAAGTACTAAGGGTTCCTTAAAAGCTGTCTTTACCTTTCTCATAGGATTGATATCAATGATATCTTCAAACTCCAGATGGTTAAAAAATGCTTTAATACAGGCCAGTTTTCTTTTACATGACTTGACGGCATAATTCTCTAAAAGATATTGCATATATTTTTGCAGCACAACTTTGCTGACATCTCGAATAGTATCAAGTGATGGGAAGCCAGTTTTCAGGAATTCAATAAATTGCGCCATATCAATTTTATATGCCCGGATGCTGTTTTTCGACAAGGCCTTTTGTTTTTCACAATATACTAAGTACGCGTTGATTTGTTCTACAATAGATCTCATATTAAATCTCCTTTGTATTCTGTTTCTTCCGTATTGTAGCATCAAAGTTGCCCCCAGACCACTTTAGTGCCTTGAAATATTCAGAACATTCTTCTATCGATAATTTCCTATTATCCTGCATTCAGAACTGCTCGGTAAGGGCAAAAACCTGTTGCGCATTTTAGATGACCGACCTCAATTGCCCATCACATGATAGGTTCGAATCCCGCCGGGAATGCCACCTAATCACTCAAAAAGTGATACAATGAAAGCCGCCATCAATTTGGCGATTTTCGTGTTTTTGGAGTCATATATGAGCTTGTTGTATATAGAATAAGTGTTTTTTCGCAGTTTATGTGCCGGGTTCATGCAAAATATATTTCAGATTGTCGCTACCTTTCCTTTTATAAAGGTGATTATCAAGGCATTTTCTGTTCTAAGGCGCCAAAGGGGTGTGCAGGGTGTTGCATCGGAATCATGAGGGTGTTGCACCTGACATCATTGCTCTTTCTTCGATTCGTTGATATAATGTTATTATGGAAAAATTCCCAGTAAGGATGCGATAATGTGACAACTTCTCTGGTTGCCCCCGTTTACTCCCAAATTGCGCTGGACGTTGCTTTACGCATCACAAAGGGCGAACTTAAAGAAAATACGAAGGTATATGGCCGATCTGTAATGGCCTCGGAATATGGTGTTTCACCGGAAACTATCCGGCGGGCGATGAAACTGCTTTCAGATATGGAGATTGTTGAAATTCAGCACAATAGCGGCGCTGTGATTCTTTCCTGCGAAAAAGCACGCAAGTATGTGGAGAGATTCGGATCACAAAACGATATTCGTTCCCAGCAAAACGAGCTTCAGCAATTGCTTTCTAAGCAAGCAGATCTGAACAAGCAGATTGCGGATGTGGCAGGGTCTATCATCCGAATCAATGAGCGGTTTTCCACTACTACCCCTTTTCCAAACTATGAAGCAGTAATACCGGAAGGCTGCCCCCAGGTTGGTAAGAACCTTCAGGAACTAAAGTTCTGGCAACAAACAGGCGCTACGGTAATCGCCATACGCCGTGGCGATCATATCGTTTTATCCCCTGGTCCCTATGCTGCCTTGGAAGAGAGGGATATATTAATGTTTGTCGGGAATGTAAGCAGCCCAGACGCTGTTGATGCATTTTTAAGAAAAGGGTAAGAAACACATAGTGTAAATGTCGGGCCAAGCGCAAAGCTTGGCTTTTTCATAAATCCTTTTCTATTTCACATGCAAATAGCAGATTCGATCCCTATCGTTTTCTCCTTCTTTTTGTGCTTCCTTTTTATTGACAAACTGACAACTTTATTTATATAATAAAGTTGTTGCTAAAAAATGGAGATAAAATGGTACAGAAAGGATGATGAATTGAACCTATATGTCTCTTTGTACAATCGCTACTGTCTTGCGTTTGTCCTTTGTGACATGCCAGAAAATGGAGGAGAAGAATGATCAGAAAATCGATCGCTTTCGCCCTGTCACTAATGATACTCTTGACTGTTGGATTGCCTGCCACAGCTACAGAGAAGAACCTCAAAGCGTCCATAACAGTCTGGTCTACGCCATTGACCAACTCCATGGAAGAAGATTTGGAAAAAATACTACTGCCCCAATTCGCTGAACTCTACCCGAACGTTGAGGTGGAATACCAGTTACTTACCTGGGAGGGTGTAACAGAAAAGCTTGAGATCGCCATGAGCACTGGCACAACACCCGACGTATTTCTGGACGGAACAGCCCGCACGTCAAAGTTGCCTGCCACAGGGCTTGTAGAGGATGTATCCGATGTGGTGGCCGGCTTCAGCGACTGGTACGAGGCGGTACTGTCCATCGGTCAGATAGACGGCAAGCATTACCTGGTGCCTGCATCCACCATTGCCTGCTCCGCCCTCTCGGTAAACGTGACGCTGGCTAAGGAATTGGGGGTATACGACCTGCTCCCGGAAGACCGTGAAAGCTGGACGTTTGATGATCTGTACCACTTCATCGAGGCAGCGGCAATTGCGGGGAAGGATAAGGGGATCTATGGTACTACGCTGTACGCCGGCTCACAAACCAGTGACGATATCATGTATACGCTGATGCTATGTAACGGTGGCCAGATTATCAGCAGTGACGGAACCGAGTGCCTTGCCAACAGCCCTGAATGCGTAGAGATTGTGGAGATGCTCAAGAAGATCAACGATAACGGATACTGTGTACCGGGAGCGGGGAGCCTCGAAGCTGATACCACCTTCTTCCTCAGTGAGAAGGCTGTACTATGTTTCAATTCACCGGCTGCCAATACGATGATCCAGATGAAGCAAAACTTTGATGAGGGCTTGCTTGACCGTGTTCCCGAGATCAGGGATTATGCGGTGCCTACCGTGGACGGAAAGCCTGGCATGAACAGCGCATCCTGGGGCGCAAATTGTTTCGCAGTGTTCACCAACAGCGGTGACGTGGATACCATTGCCGCCGCAAAGGCGTTTGTGAGGACGTTCATGGATACGCCGGAGATGGCACTGGCAATCTGGAATTACACCCCCACCTATACGCCGGTGCGGGATATTGGGCTTAAATATGAAAACGAAGATGAACTCATTGCAAGGGAAGTTGTCATCCGTGCCGAATGGTCGGGGAAATACAGTAACTCATCCTTCGGTATTTTGGAAAGCTACTGGCCGCAGGTCAGAACCTGTTTCTATCCGGAGATGCAGGCGGTTTATGCCGGTACCAAAACGCCGCAGGAAGCCATGGATTCTTTCAAGACGAATGTGGATAAAATACTGTCCGCCAGGTAGCGTTATCACAATGGAAAGGTGATGAAACGGATAAGAGATAAGTGATCTCTTATCCGTTTCCGGTTCATGGAAAGGATGACTATGTTATGATTGTCCCCCAGTTGTCTTCAAAAACCGGACGAAAGAAAAAGATCAAAAACAATATCGTCTGCTATCTGTTTCTGCTGCCATGGCTTGCGTTTTTACTGGTGTTCACCGTCTATCCTTTTGTTTACGGTTTTGTGATGTCACTCTTCAATGTAACCTATAAATCCAGTATTTATGTCGGCTTTTCAAATTTTGCAGAGCTGTTCGGCAATGCTATGTTTTTGGACGCCATCGTGGCCACGCTGAAGATGTGCGCGATCATTATCCCCGGGACTGTGATCGTATCCCTATGGATCGCCAGGACCATACAGGACAGATCCAAGCATTTGCAGCGCTCCGCCAAGATGGTGTTTTATATCACATCCATCGTCAGTCAGGTAGCGCTGGCAATAGCCTGGAAATTCATGTTCAATCCCGGATACGGCCTCTCCGCTTCTTTGACGGATGTGCTGGGCTTGCCGCGAATGGACTGGTTTGGCAGGGGCGATCTGGTGATCCCGTTGGTCTCGGTATTGGTGATGACCTTTTCTATCTCCCAGCCTATTATCCTGTTCTCAGCGGCCATGGACAGCATCCCCAGGGATTATTATGAGGTGGCGGAATTGGAGGGTGCCACACGGGCAAGACAATTCTTTACCGTCACGCTGCCGCTGATTCGGCCCACACTGACATTTGTAAGTATCACAGCGATTATTGCGAACCTTCAGGTATTTGTTGTCCCCTATTTGCTTACAGGCGGCGGCCCCAACTATAAAACCACCACAATGCTGTACTTGGTCTATAGGAACGCATTTGAGTTTGGCCGATATGGATATGCGTCCGCCATGGGGATCATATTGTTCGCGATCATTGCAGTATTGGTACTTTTCCAGTATCACGTGACCAATTCCAGCGAGCAGTATTGAAAGAGGTGGAACCCGCATGCTTCGGCGCAAAAGAAAACTGACATTTTCGCTCGTGCTCTTGTTGATTTTGATGGTGCTAAGCCTTCTGCCGTTTTATTTGATGATTGCGGGCAGCTTCAAGCCTAGCATGGCGTTTTTCATTGTGCCCATGGACATGAATCCCTTTACCAACCTGAGCCTTAACAATTACTTCACCGTTTTTAAAAAGGTGGACATGTTCAGGGCGTTTGAAACAAGCCTTTTCATCACCGGCATGACTGTACTGATCACCGTATTCATCTCCGCGCTGGGCGGCTATGTATTTGCAAAAAAGAGGTTTGCTGGAAAGCGACTTTTGTTTGCAGTGTTGATGACTACTATGATGCTGCCAAGGCAGCTGTTAATGGTGCCTAATTTTGTCGTTGCCAATTCCCTGAGCCTAGTGAACAAACCTATGGGCGTTGTTCTGACCAGTGTGAACGCTGCCTATGGCATTTTTCTCTGCAAGCAGTATATGAGTTCCTTGATGGATGAGATGATTGAGGCTGCCGTTATTGACGGCTGCGGAGAGATCAGAATCTTTACAAAGATCATTGTACCCCTATCAAAGCCTGTGTTCGGTGCACTTGCGATCTTTACTTTTATCAGCAATTGGAACGATTTTATCTGGCAGAATATCATGCTCACTAGCAAGGCCAATCGAACGATTCCCTTGGCTCTTAGCTACCTCATCGGTCTTGCAGACGGCGTTTCAACAATTGGACCGCAAATGGCGGGGGCTTCCCTTTCTGCAGTGCCCGTGATTGTGCTCTTCCTCTGTTTGCAGCGTTACTTCGTTAAAGGTATTTCAATTGGTGCAGTCAAGGGGTAGTTTCTTTCTCGCGCAAAATGGCTTTTATCAATAAGATGCTTGACTATAGTACCTCCCTAAGATTGCATTCTATCGAAGTAGTAGTCGTTTCTACATTTTTGAAGGTTGCTGCAATGTCTGGGTAACATGTAAAGTGCCCTTGCCGCGAGTCTGCTCCTCTTATGACTTTTTCTTGTTAGTCGAATAATATTTTAGATTGGACGTGACTATTTTGGGGTTTATAAAATCAATAAAAACCATGTTATATGGTAATCTGCAAGAAGAATGTGATCTTCTGTTGAAACAACTCATTATATCAATATATGAGCTTGATGAATGCTATAGAGATGATTGTATGCCCCAAAAGTATGTCTTATCATATCGGCGCCTTTTGCCCGGTGACTGGCTGGAAGAGACAAGCAGGCGAATAAAAAATACGATAACATTCATAATCAGAAGCTCCACAATGGAGCATAACAAACCTCATTTCAAAATCATCATCAGAGGCAAAGGCACAGGCTTATACAGTCTGGAAACTCTTCAGCCCATTAAAACCAGCATAGAAAAAGAAGATGAAGAGGAACTGCTAGCATGGGCAAGTGAACATAGAAGTGAAATGTTCGATGTGTGGAATATGTTTACTGGCCACAGGATTATTGTTGAATAACACCATGGACAAAGGATAACACGTAGAATTGCCTATTATCCTGCATTCACAGCCAATCGATAAAGGAGAAAACTTGTCTCATCGAAACCAACCTCAATTCCCCATCACATGATAGTTTGAATCCCGCCGGGAACGCCACCTAATCACGCAAAGGTGATACAATGAAAGCCACCATCAATCTGGCGGCCTCCTTGTTTTTGGCGCAACACGAGAGAAGGCTCTGTGTAAAATACGCTTTTCTCTGCAGTTTCAGTTCCATGTCCATGCAAAATATGCTTCTGACTATTGATGACGTTGCTTCGATAAGGGTAATTTTCAGGGCCTTTTCTGTGTTGAAATGTCAAAGGGGTGTGCGAGAGTGTGTGCCGACCATATAAGAAACCGCACCGGATTTCGAGGGCGGGATCTACATTATTAACGATCACTTTGAATCGGCTCATGCAGGTCTTTCAAAGTATATCCCCCTGCGTTTTCCAATCTTAATTCCTTGTCACAGATAGCCAATAACGGCTTTCTATGTGTAATGACAATAAAGATGCACGGATGCGCTTTTAAATATCCGTCAAGGGCCTGAATTATCAACTCCTCCATGTTCTCATCCAACGATGATGTCGGTTCATCACAAATCAAAATTGCCGGGCGTCTGTAAAACGCTCTAGCCAAGCCGATCCTCTGTTTTTCTCCCCCGGACAATCCTTCGATCGAGATCTCCTGCCTATCTGCCAATGAGCCAAGACTGCTTAATTGGATCACTTCATCCAGCCAGGCATCCGACTTCTCCCGGAAGGCAATATTCTCCGCCAGGCTCGAGTCAAAAAGGAACGCATTTTGAGGGAGATATGCGCACTGACGCAGGTAGGCATCTTCCTCCAGCGCATCGAGCGCCACACCGTTGATCAAGACATCCCCGGATACCGGCCGGTTCAACCCCAGCAGAAGGTGCGCCAGGCTGGTCTTGCCGATGCCACTTCTTCCGGTTATCGCCAGCCGTTGCCCCTTCTCCAGCCGAAAGGATATGTCTTGCAAAACCGATACTTCTTGGCGATATTGGAAGCAGACATTTTTCAGCTCCAGCCAGTCAATAGGTGGAACATCCGGCTCGCGCCGCCCGGCAGTCGCTTCCTTGATCATCTCCTTCAGACGGGGCAATGCTGCCAAAGCCTGCTGGCGCAGACGATTTAAGTCCGCCAGGGTATAAACCGGTTCAATAATCCAGTGGGTATAGGAGTAAAAAGCAATGACTGTGCCCAGCGTGTTCCGGCCGCTGACCACCAGATGCGCGCCCACAGCCAATACGGTAATGGGGATAATCGCATAAAAGAAGTTCAGCAGACCGTTGCCCAGGGAACTGTACCGTTGGACACCGATGCGGGCGTTTAAATATTTTTGGAGCGTCAGTGAAAACCGCTGAGAAAAGAATGTTTCCTGTCCGTTGACTTTGATTGTTGAGTAGCCGTCCAGCGTCTCCTGCGCCCGGTTCATCATGCCCGAATACTGCTCCCGTTCCGTTCTTATCCGCACGCGTAACCGTCTGTTGATAAATAAATATAAAAGGAGATATAGGGCAAATAATCCGGCCGCCGTTGCGGCGAGAGAGCCATTCAAGCGCAGGAGAATGGCATAAATAGCAATAATGCGAAAGAGAATCACAAGAAATTCGGGAATTTCCGAGACAAGATAATGTGCATATGAATCGCTGTCATTCAGAATGCGGTTGAGCGCATCCCCTTTTTCGATCTTCAGGGGTTGCGCCGCCGACTGCCGCAAGGCTTGCTCCAGCATGTAATCGCGCATCAGATTGACGCCTGACGATATAGCTTTTTCAAAATAATAATCCTTTAGGTAGTACACTGCGAAGTCAAGCAACGATATTGCGATCAGTATAATGGACAATCGTACGACGTTTTCGTAAGGGGCACCGCCAGCTGCAGCATTGATACTGTCCAGCAGCAAGCCAATAAGCAATGGCTGCGCCAATGAGAACCCTATGGATAAAACTTGCAAAACAAACGCTGCAATGCGCAATTTTCGTATGGGCTGCAAAACAAAACGGAACGGAAGCGGTGCAACTTTCTTCATTCTTTCTCCCTACACAAGTCCACAGTATCGTGGGAAAAACAATCATATCATTTATTATAACAGACCACAAATAACAATACAATAAATGCAGAGCCCGCCACCAAGGGCGGGCAATTGATTGCTTTACTTGTTGCATGGGGCCTAAGATCACATGAGGCAACTAGATGCCGCCATAGCTGTATTTTGCTTCTATAGCCCCATAAACAGATCGCTTTTGATATTCTTCCCACCGATCCCCTGGTCCCGCAGCATCCTTTTCACAGCGGACACCATCCCAACGGGACCGGACACATAGTAAAGCGCACCATTTCCCCACTTGGCAATACTGGACGCAATTTTATCAGGTACCTCCTTGCTTGTGGTATAATCCGTGGTCACAAAGCCATCTTGCTCAACCATTGCCTCCAGTTCGTTACGGAAGGCATACTCGCCTCTGTCGTCCGCGTATATAAGATGGATTGAAGCCGGGGCTTTCCCCTTGTTCCTTACGGCGTTTCCGATCAGTGCCCGGTAGGGTGTAATGCCAATTCCCCCGGCAATAAACACAACGGGACGCTTCGATCCATCCAGAAAAAAGGGGCCGAACGGACCGCGCATGATCATCTGATCCCCGGGCGTGAGCGCCATCAGCGCTTGCTTATACGGGCTGGGCGTGTCTGAGATGCGGGTGGTTATGCGCACTTCCGCTTCGTAAGGGGCGGAAGATAAGCTGAATGCCCTCCAGGAACGGCCCTCTAGCTTGCCGGGAAAGGTGAAAATCCCATGCTGGCCTGCCGTCCAAAACGCAGGTTCGCCAAGCCTGAAGAGGAACGACACCACATTACCCGCCTCCTGCTGTTTTTCCACAAAGGTAAGCCGGTTCTTTTTGAACACGGATGAAAAGTCTCTCCAAAACCCCATGATGACCCCTCCCTGTTTTGCATAATGTGAATCGTGTTATTCGCATGCTATTTTATTGTCTTCCAGCCGGCAAACTGCACCACCAGGCCCGGCCTCCTCTTTTATTCCTGCAGCATCGTGGACGGCACGAATGATCTGAGGGAGAGGCTGTGCACCGCTTATCCGCTGCTTTCCATTGATGATGAGGCATGGAACGCCGTGGATACCATACCTTTGGGCGAGGGAAAGGTCATCCTCTACAGCCGTGCTTGTCCCGCCGGCGTTATAATGATGTTTCCATTTTTCAAAGTCAATTTCAGTTTTTTTGATGCAACCCTCAATCACCTCCTGTGCCTCAATGTTGCGGTTTTGTACAAACAATGCCTTTTGAAGGGCATCGAAAACATCCCAATACCCGGCGGAGCCCGCCGCGTAATAGGCCGCTTTGCAGGCGATTAGTGCATTCATGGAAGTTGGAAACGGAAAGGTCGCCTTCCGCATTCCGGCAATATTGAGCCGATGCAAATCATCATTTTCGTTTGCATGCGCCCAATGCTCCAGTATTTCGTCCTTAGCAGCCTCTCTTGAACCAAACATTATGTCAAAATCATGCTCCGACCTGGCCAGGGCAAAGGAACGGTGCACAATCTCAATATCCGGCATCATCATTTGCAGTTGCCGCATCCGGTACGACATCGGAAAACAAAAGCTGCATATCACATCGTGGAAAAATTCCACATTTATTTTATCCATCGTGATACTCCTTTCAATGGACATTTTGATTCTGTTGTTCATTTCATACCATGTTTTTCACTTAACAAAACAAGCACGCTGTCGCTTGAAAAAAAGGCCTTGATGCGGCCGGATTCAGACAGCAAAAGGCCCGCCGTCATTCCGGCGGGCCAATATATTGAACTATCGGGCAATTTTCAAAGGCATACCTATATCGTATCGGCTTACACTAAGCATAACGCCGCAACCGGAGAAAATGCTATAGTATCCGCATCATGATACCCCCTTGGTCTACTCCTTCGGTGCGTTGTCGCGCCAACGGTGCACCGGCTGCCAGCCCAGCACTTTCTTTGCTCTTTCGTTGGACAGAAGCGTCTGATATCCGTCCATGGGCCCTCTGATATCGGTAACGCTGGGGAAGCCAACTTTCAACAAATCACGGCTTTTGATGTCCATGCTGGTATCGTCCGCGGCAAGGTTCAGCACGGGCGTGCCCAGATTGTCCATTTCAACCGCCAGACGGCAGGCCACGGCGATATCCCGGGCGTCAATATAGCTCCACAGGATGCTCTTGCGCTGGTTCGCGTCGTGGATGAACTTCGGGAAGTTTTTGTACTTCTCGGGCGTCATGATGTTGCCTATGCGGAAGGAGACGATTTGCATGCCGTGGCGGCGGTGGACCGCCCGGGCGATTTCTTCCCCCACGATCTTGCCAAGCCCATAGGAATCCTCCGGCAGGCAGGGATGATCCTCATCCATGGGAACGTATTGCGGCGTCAGACCTGTCCTTGAATTCACGATGCCGTAGGTGCATTCGCTGGAGGCGACAACTGCCTTTTTGATACAGAGGGTGTCCGCCGCCTCCAGAATGTTATAGGTGGCCATCACGTTATTGCGGAAGGTGACCTCGTTGGGATGGCTGTACGCGACGGGGATCGCCGCCAGATGCACCACAGCGTCAGCGCCGGTGAGCGCGCCGTAGCACTCGCCCATATTGGTCAGATCAACCGTCAGGTGATGCGTCAGCGGCTTATCCGGCTTTTTCACATCCACGCTCAGTACCTCATAGCCCGATGCGAGGAAATGCTCCACCACATGGGGGCCAAGAAGCCCGGCGGTACCCGTGATAACAACTCTTGCCATGGTTGTTGTTCTCCTTTCTGTTTGACTTGATCAGCGCAAAGCTTCTTCAATTTCCGCCAAAGTTTCTTTCGTGAGCACGCAGCCGGAGGCCTTCACATTTTCGGCAACCTGTTCCGGCCTGCTGGCGCCGATCAGGGCGCTGGCTACATTCGGCTGCCTCAAAACCCAGGCAAGCGCCAGCTGTGCCATGGGAATGCCCAGCTTGTTCGCTATGGCTCCGATTTTTTGCACCTTACCCAGCGTGCTTTCATTCAAAAATCCCTTGATGAAATAGTTCATCTTGTCGTTGGCCGCCCGGCTGTCGGCGGGAATATCTTTGAGGCTCTTGTATTTCCCGGTGAGCAGGCCCTGCGCCAGCGGAGAGAAGACCACCTGTCCTATGCCGTGCTTTTGGCTGACGGGAATGACCTCTTCCTCAATCTTGCGGTGCAGCATGCTGTACTGAGGCTGGTTCACCACAAACCTGTCCAGCAGATACCTGTCCGCCGCATGCATGGCTTCCTCGATCTGTGCGGCGCTCCATTCGCTGATGCCGGCATACAGAATCTTTCCCTGGCGCATCAGGTCATTGAAAGCCCGCAGCGTTTCCTCCACCGGCGTTTCGGGATCGTAGCGGTGGCAGTAGAGGATATCGACATAATCAAGTCCGAGCCGCTTCAGGCTGGCGTTCGCCTGCTCATACACATGCTTTCTGGACAGGCCCCGGTCATTGGGGCCATCCCCCATGGGAAAGAAGACCTTGGTGGCCAGCACATAGGAGCTTCTGTCATACTTGCGCAGGGCTTCCCCGACGACTTTTTCCGCCTCCCCGCGGTTATAGACATTGGCGGTATCAAAAAAGTTGATCCCCAATTCATACGCCTTATCGATGGTCTTGATTGCGGTTTCGTTTTCCACCGCATTTCCGTAAGTCAGCCAGCTTCCAAGACTGATTTCGCTGACCTTCAAGCCCGTGCTGCCCAAGTGCCTGTATAACATAACGCTCTCTCCTTTAATGGATCACTCTTACCAGGCGTACGCTTCCGGAGCGTAGCCGCCGGGGCCGGGGAAGATTACGTCCAGCTCTTTGAGGATGTCTTGCGAAAGCTCGATTTCGACAGCTCGCAGCGTATCTTCAAACTGCTCAAGCGTTCTGGGTCCAATGATGGGTGCGGTTACCGCGGGGTTGTGCAGCAGCCATGCCAGGGCAACGTTGGATTCGCTCTCTCCGATTTCAGCACAGAGTTTGGCATAAGCCGCAAGCTGGGCGCGCTGCACTTCGCTCAGGGTTTCCGCCGCGCGGGCTGCGCGTGTGCTGCCCTCCTGAGGCTTCAAAACATTGCCGCTGAGCAAGCCGCCGCCCAGCGGGCTCCAGGGGATGACGCCCAGGCCAAGCTCCTGCGTGGCAGGCAATACCTCCAGCTCGGGCAGCCGGCACGCCAGGTTGTACTTGTGCTGCTCGCACACAAGGCCAAGGAAGTTGCGCTTTTCGGCAGCCGCCTGCGCATAGGCAAGATGGCGCGCGCCAAAGTTGCTGGCTCCGATGTAGTATGCCTTGCCCTGATTCACCAGCGCTTCAAACGCGCCCCATATCTCATCCCATGTTGCATGCCGTTCGATGTGATGCATCTGGTACAGCTCCACGCGGTCGGTCTGAAGCCGCCGGAGGGAGCCCTCCATATGCCTGCGAATCTTGTATGCAGAAAGGCCGCGTGGGCCGTTGGGCCCATCGGTTCCATCATTCATATCGCCATAAACCTTGGTGGCCAGCACGACCTTTTCGCGCCTGCCGCCGCCCTGGGCAAACCAACGGCCTATGATCTCCTCTGTCCAGCCGTTGTGCCCATTGTTTCCGCCGCCGTATACGTTGGCGGTATCGAAGAAATTGATGCCGACCTCCAGCGCCTTATCCATAATGGCGAAGGATTCCTTTTCGTCCGTGCGGGGGCCGAAATTCATTGTGCCCAGGCACAGGCGGCTGACCTTCATCCCGGTCCTGCCCAAATAGGTGTACTTCATGCGTCAACCCTCCCCTTTTTGTTGTAAAATGCGTAGTTGCGGATATTCCACCAAATTATCCTGGATTCAAGAAGCCACCCTGATAAGATAACCAGTTGCTGTATATTCTGAATCATAAACCTTACACTTAACTCTAAGTCAATAGGTGAATTTTCAAATGGAAGTAGCCCATTTTGAGCTGTCCAAGCATGATTTCCGCATGGTATTGGCGATTGACGACCTTCACTTTTATCGCTTTGCTCAATACCATTCATCCCTTATTTTGAGATTGCCCTTGACATAAAGCACACATAAGGACTTATAATGAGGCTTGGCCAGAACGGATATCACCAGGGACGATGCGTTGCTTACGCTTTGCGAAAGTTGGGATACTGTATGCACGAGTTGCCTGTTGTTTTGGATATCGTGCGCATTGTGGAAGAAGAGGCGAGCAAGCGCGGCTTTAAGGAAATAGCACAAATCGATCTTGTGATCGGTGAGCTGTCGTCGGTCATGGATGAATCGGTACAGATGTATTTTGAACTGATGGCGAAAAACAGCATTTGCGCAGGTGCAAAGCTTGTCTTTGAGTTCCGGCCTGCCATGCTGAAATGTTCCGCATGCGGCAATGAGTTCCCGCATGCGCAAAGCTTTGAATGTCCGGCTTGCGGCGGCGATTCCGTATTGATTACGGGGACAGGCCGTGAATTCTATATCAGGTCCATTACCGGGCAGTGAACAAATGTGCGAAATCGCATCCTGAAGGATGCATGGGATATTCAATTTGAGGAGAGTGAATTGCTATGGAAGAAGCGATCATCATGAAAGAGCTCCTGGAGGCGAACGATAAGCTAGCGGAAGAAAACCGCGCGTATTTTGCCTCCAGGCATATCCTTGCCGTCAATCTCATGGGAGCGCCAGGATCGGGAAAGACCACCCTGATTTCCGCTATCGCCAAGGAACTGAAAGGCATTCGAATCGGCGTTATCGAAGGGGATCTTTCATCATCCATCGACGCGGAATTTCTCGAAACACAGGGTATCCGGTCGGTCCAGATCAACACATGCGGGGAATGCCACCTGGATGCGCATGTCATCCGGCAGGGTGCTGACCGCATCGATATGCGGGACGCCATCGTTTTTATCGAAAATGTGGGCAACCTGATCTGCCCTGCGGAGTTTGATCTGGGCGAGGCGGTACGCCTGCTGGCTGCCAGCGTGCCTGAAGGCGATGATAAGCCTTTCAAATACACGCCCATGTTCAGCTATATCGATGTCGTTGCGCTGACGAAATGTGATCTCAAGGACGCTGTGGGATTTGACGGCAGCAACTTTATGAAGGGGCTCCGGACACTTTCAGCAGCGCCTGTTTTTGAGGTAAGCCTGAAAAAAGGCACGCAGCCGCAGGGAGCCACCAGCCTGGCGCAGTATCTGCTTGCCAAATATGAGGGAATGAGCCGGTAGACGCCTGCCTTGAAAGCTTGCTTTCCCTCCCTCGACTAAGCTAAATAAACATGCTGCCATGTTATTTGCATTATGAAGATGCATAGGTTATCAGGAAGATAGTTTTCAGGGCATGCCACGACATGCTTGGTTCGTGGCATGCCATATTCAAATGATATAGCCTGTCGTAATGCAGTTTTGAAGGCTGCCATAGACATCTGACGGTGTGTATGCAGCCTTTTTTGCGTACCGCAAATCCGTAATCCATACCATGATCATCATAAACAGGAGAGGATGTGACGTGGTTGAATCTAAACGGTTTTACCGATTTTAGCGATCCTTTTGAGGAGGAAAGCCCCATTTCGGATATCATCCAGGATACTCTTGTGCGAAAAGGAATCTATTGCATCAACCTCATTGGTGCACTGGGATCAGGTAAGACCTCCTGCCTGATCCGCATCGCCGAGGGGCTCCGGGATGTTAAGTCCTATGCTATCAAGGGCGGGGACATTGGATCGGACATTGATGTGCAAAAGCTTGTGCGGCATGGCATTGAGGCCGCCCTTCTTCCTGCCGGCGGCGCCTGCCATATCGACGGTATCCTGGTCAAAAAAACGCTCGGCAAGCTTTCCCTTTCACAAAAGGGCGTTCTCTTTATTGAAAATACCGGAGATTTGATCTGTCCGGCAAAGTTCAATATTGGAGAGAATATAAAGTTCCTTATTGTCACGGTGGCCGATGGCGCGGACAAACCCTATAAATACCCTCTTGCCTTTGATCGGGCTGGAGTCATCCTTGTCAATAAGGTTGATCTGAAGCCTTATATGGACTTTGACATTGCCTACTTTTCAAAAGGTGTCAGAGCGCTCAACGTGCATAATCCCATTTTTGAAGTATCCGCCAAAACAGGCACAGGCTTTGAGGCGGTTTGCGAATGGATCAAAGCTCGGTTATGAACGCCATGCTGTGCGTCATAAAAGCCATCGCTTCTGGTGACTTTCTTCAGGCGGCTCTGTCCACACAGGGCATCGCGGCTTGAGATTTCGGTGCCATGTCTTTGTAAAACAGGCCGGTTTACAGAATGCGATGGAAAATGTACTGCAAGCCAATCTTTCCGTTTCTGCGGATACCTGTGTCCGTGAATCCAGCCTTTTGATATAGCCGCTGCGCTGGCAGGTTAGCGTGGTTCACAATAAGCACCAGCTCCGTTATGTCTGTAAATTGCCTGCGCACAAAATCCGGCAGCAGGGTCATCGCGGCCAGCGCATAACCCTTGCGCTGCTCCGTTTTGTTGATTGCCAGCGCCCTGATCAGCAGCGCTTGGGCATGGCTGCCTATTTCAATTGGGCCTTCCTTTTCATGTAATACGAAATACCCGACGGCCTTTTCACCGCGCAGAATAAGAGTGAAATGGCGGTTGCTATCCTGGAGCGTATCAAATACCCTGGAGGGCGGGGCAGTAAATTTCTCCTGTTCTTCTTCCAATTCAAATTGCTCCAGCTCCTGCCGGTATTGCTCCTGATAAAATTCCAGACGTATATTTTCCATGCGTTTTTTCCTCCCGCCAATATGTAATTCTACTGTCTCTACTATCGTATCACATAAAAACACTGGCGGCCGTTCTCGGGCGCTGAGCACCTTCATGATGCAATTGCACGCTGATTTTCATCGGTAGCATTATGGATGCGGCAAGGTGGTTTGTCAAGAAAATATTGCCATTGCATAAATATAATTTTTGCAAATGCGGCATAAGTGTTTGACAATTTGAAACGATTGCATTATGATTTATTCGCTAGTGCGGTACGAAGCCGTAATTAACTGCTGAAGCAGTGAGAGCATTCCCCAAATGAATGGATAGCCTGCGAAAGGCTATTGAACGCCAGAAGGCGCAGCATGTTTGTTGCACCTTTTTTGTTTTGCCGTCTATTCGGGGGGATGGATAACGATCGTCAGTCAAAACGGAATGAAACTTGCAGTTCTATTCAGAGACAAAACTGTACGGAGGACATGGCAATGAAAAGAAAATTCTTGACGCTGGTAACGGCGGCTTTCCTTGCGGTAACGATGTTATCCGGGGCCAACACCGCCATAGCTCAAACCACGGCTGATACCGCCGCGAAGGATAGCCTTGTGATTTCCATTGGCAGCATGGTTGACGGCAACTACGATCCCTGCAAAGGATACGGTATCTACGGTTACGGGGTTTTCCATACTGCCCTGTTGAAAATTACCGCTGATGTGCAGACGGAATGCGATCTGGCCACAGAGTACACTGTCAGCGACGACGGCCTTGTCTACACCTTCGCCATCCGGGATGATGTCAAGTTCTCTGATGGGCAGCCCCTGACGCCGGAAGATGTGGTATTCACCTTTGTAACGGCAAAGAATAGCGGCTCCAGCGTTGACCTAACCATGCTGGAAAAAGCGGAGGTTGTGGACGGAAAGGTCCAGTTCACGCTGAACAAGGCCTATTCTCCTTTCACCAGGACCATTGCGCTGCTGGGCATCGTGCCCGAGCATGCCTATGGCGACGCGTACTCTGCCAATCCCATTGGGACAGGCCCCTTCAAGATCAAGCAATTGGATGTGGGGCAGCAGCTGATCGTGGAGCCCAACGAGTTCTACTATGGCATCCAGTCTCCCTTCAAGCAAATCACCTTCCTGAGCATCGATGAGGAGGCCGCCCTCGCTGCCGCCAAATCCGGCCAACTGGATCTGGTGATGGTGAATCCCGAATATGCCAAGGAAACTGTAGCCGGCATGCACATTGAGACCATCAAGACCTCTGATAACCGCGGCTTCAATCTTCCCACGATCCCGGAGATGACCAACGCTGCTGGCGTGGTTGTCGGCAACAACGTAACCTCCGACATCGCGGTAAGAAAGGCTCTCAATATTGGCATCAGCCGCCAGGAGATCATCGATAACGCCCTGAACGGGGTGGGAACCGCCAGCTGGGTCCGCTTCGAAGGCCTGCCTTGGGCCAATGAGCAACCCGGTCTTACAGACGGGCAGGTGGAAGAAGCGAAAGCCTTGCTGGAAGAAGCCGGTTGGGTGGATAGCGACGGCGACGGCATCCGAGAGAAGAACGGCATCAAATGCGAATTCCGCATTACTGGCCGGACTGACGACTTGCAGCGCTATAACCTGGCAGTGGCTCTGGGCGAAAACGCGAAGCAACTTGGCATCAATATCATTGCCGAAGCCTTGGATTGGACAACCTGCAAGAATATCGCCCGGAACGTTCCCACCTGCATCGGCACGGGGGATTACAACTATATTGATGTTTATAATGCGTTCCATTCTTCCTTTGCGAGCCCGGATATCGTCAACCTGAGCAACTCCGGCATGTACACAAATCCCACGGTTGACGGTTATCTGGACGCCATGCTGGCGGCCACGTCGGAGGCCGAGGCGATCGAGCTTTGCAAAAAGGCGCAGTACGACGGCACCACCGGAGCCAATGTGGACTTTCCCTATCTCTGGCTCGTGAATATCGACCACTCCTACTTTGTACGGGATGGATTGAATTTGGGTACCCAGAGGATACATCCCCACGGCCACGGCGCACCCGTCATTCAGAACCTCAACGAGTGGACGTTCGCAAAATAAAGGGATCAACATACAGGCACCCGGGCGAAAATGCCCGGGTGCTTGATGTAGCCGTTTGAGAAAGAGGCATCCGATGAACCAGCTTGCGAAATACACCGCCACGACGCTGATGCGAATGATTCTCTTGCTGATTGGCGTCAGTGTATTTACCTTTGCGTTAATCGTATCTTCTCCCATTGACCCCGTTGACGCCTATGTTGGGGCCGAATCCAACGTATCGCAGGCACAGCGGGACAATGTGGCGGAGCACTGGGGTCTGAACAAACCTCCGGTCGAGCGGTATTTTGTGTGGTTCTCCAATCTGCTGCATGGCGATATGGGTATGTCCATCACCTATCAAAAGCCGGTCACGCAGATTCTGGGAGAACGTTTTGCCGCTTCCCTGGCATTGATGGCGACAGCTTGGCTGCTATCGGGGTTATTGGGCTTTCTTCTGGGCATACTGTGCGGTACGGCACAGGGCAGCCTGTTGGACAGGTGCATAAAGACGTTTTGCTTTATTCTTTCATCAACGCCGGCCTTTTGGATCGGGCTTTTGCTGCTGATGGTGTTTTCCGTCATGCTTGGCTGGTTTCCCATTGGCTTGGCGGTGCCGATCGGCAAGATGGCCGGTGATGTGACCATCTGGGAGCGTATCCATCATCTGATACTGCCTGCCTTCACCCTGAGTATCACCGGGGTTGCCAGCATTGCGCTGCATACCAGGCAAAAGATCATCGATGTTTTTAAGAGCGACTATGTGCTGTTCGCAAAAGCGCGCGGGGAAAGCAAATGGACGCTGATCAAGCGCCACGGGCTGCGGAATATCGCCATCCCCGCCGTAACGCTGCAGTTTGCCTCCTTCAGCGAACTGTTTGGCGGAAGCGTTCTGGCGGAAAACGTGTTTTCCTATCCGGGCTTGGGCAGTGCTGCCAGCGCGGCAGGACTCAAGGGCGATGTACCATTGCTTCTGGGTGTGGCGCTGTTTTCGGTGTTGTTTGTTTTTATCGGGAATTTGACGGCAAACCTTCTCTATGGCGTGCTCAACCCACAAATCCGGGAAGGGGGGCTCTCTGATGAAAAGCGATAGTGCTGCTATGGAGAACACAGCCGTATCAGAAACAGTCTCCCTTTTACAGCGCAGGGCAAAAAGCAAGTTGAACCGGCGGACAAAAACCGTGATCCTTGCCAGCGTGATCCTCCTCTTCCTTGCTGTGCTTGCAGTGGCGGGCATTCTCATGAATCCGGCGCTTTACAGCCCCAATTACTCCATGAAAAAGCTCGCCCCATCCTTTACTCACCTTTTCGGCACGGACTATCTGGGCAGGGATATGTTTTTTCGCACAGTCAAGGGACTGTCCACCAGCATTTTGATCGGCACGCTGGCAGCCACCGTCAGCGCTTTTCTCGCGCTCATCATCGGCTTGCTGGCGGCAACTGCCGGAGGATGGGTGGATAAGGTCGTCTCCTATTTTGTGGATTTGTTTATGGGCGTTCCCCATATGGTGCTGCTGATGCTCATCTCCTTTATGCTGGGCGGCGGGATGAAGGGCGTCATCATCGGCGTTGCGCTGTCCCACTGGCCCAACCTGACCCGGGTGATCCGCGGCGAGGTGCTGCAGGTGCGGGAAGCGCAATATGTGAAAAGCGCCCGCAAATTTGGTATCAGCAGGATGCAGGTGGCGTGGCGGCATATCGTTCCGCATGTCTTGCCCCAGTTTATTGTCGGCCTGATTTTGCTGTTTCCCCACGCCATCCTCCACGAGGCGGGGCTTACCTTCCTGGGGTTTGGCCTTTCGGTGGATGCGCCAGCCATCGGGATCATCCTTTCGGAGGCACTCAAGCACATTGCCACAGGGATGTGGTGGCTCGTTTTCTTCCCCGGCGTCATGCTGGTGATCGTGGTGATGCTGTTTGACAAATTGGGCGATCAGGTCAAGCTCTTGATCGATCCCGGCAGCGCACAGGAATAGGAGACGATAGAAGATGGCAAGCAAAAGCATATTGGAGGTCCGGGATCTGTCCGTCTCCTTCCGCATGTATGACCGGGGCCTGGAACAGAAAGACCTTAAGGTGATTAACGATTTGAGCGTGACTGTCAGGGAGGGGGAAATCCTCGCCGTTGCCGGTTCCTCTGGGTCCGGGAAAAGCCTGCTGGCTCATGCCATATTGGGGCTCCTGCCAAACAATGCGCGCGTGACCGGCCAGATGCAATATATGGGGGATGACCTGACCCCCGCTCTTCAGGCAAAGCTTCGCGGAAGAGATATGGCCCTGGTTCCGCAATCCGTTGAATATCTGGACCCCCTGATGCGGGTCGGCAAGCAAGTGGCCGGTGTCCACGGCAGCCAAGGAAAGCAGCAAGCGGTATTTAAGAAGTACGGGCTTTCAAGCCTTGTGGAAAAACTCTTTCCCTTCCAGCTTTCCGGCGGGATGGCGAGACGGGTGCTGGTTTCCACCGCTGTCATCGGGGATGCCAAACTGATCATCGCGGATGAACCGACGCCAGGCTTGAGCAAAGAGCTGGCACAGACCGCCATGGGGCATTTCCGGGCGTTGGCCGATGAGGGGCGCGGTGTCATGCTGATTACCCACGATATCGACCTTGCGCTTCATTATGCCGACCGCATCGCGGTTTTCTATGCGGGAACGACTGTGGAAACCGCATCTACAGAGGATTTCAGGCAAGGGATGGATGCCCTGCGCCATCCGTATACAAAAGCGTTATGGCAAGCGATCCCGCAAAACGGCTTCAAGGCGACAAGGGGCGTGCAGCCCTATGCCGGTTCACTGCCGGAAGGGTGCCTATACGCTCCAAGATGTCCCATGAAAACGGATGTCTGCGAAAATAATCCCGAGATGCGCAACCTTCGGGATGGGGAGGTGCGATGCTTCCATGCTACTTGAGGCAAAAACCGTTTCTTTCGGATACACAAAAAATCAAAGTGTGTTCACCGATATCAGCCTTGCCATTGACGCGGGGGAGCGTGTGGCGCTGATCGGGCCCTCCGGCTGTGGAAAGAGCACATTGGCAAAGGTTTTGGCAGGTTACTTAAAACCTTCATCTGGGCAGGTGCTGTTTGACGGAAAGCATCTTCCGGAGGAAGGATACTGTCCTGTGCAGCTCATTTATCAGCATCCCGAAAAAGCGATCAATCCCAGATGGAAGCTTGGGCGGACCTTAAATGAAGCGTGGACGCCCGATGAAACTTTTTTAGAAGACATGGGCATTGAGCAACAGTGGCTCTCCCGTTACCCCGCAGAATTGTCAGGCGGAGAGATGCAGCGCTTTTGTATCGCAAGAGCATTGGGGCCTCAAACCAAGTTCATCATCGCCGATGAGATCAGCACCATGCTGGATGTGATTACGCAGGCGCAGATCTGGGAACTGATGCTGGACATCGTCAATAAGAGAAAATTGGGGCTTTTGGTGGTCACACACAGCTCTGACCTTGCGGAGAAGACCTGTGATAGAATTGTGATGTTTGAAAATATCTCCGGAGAATAAAGCGGTGTCGTTTTAATTTCTGCTATGTACCTTACCATATCCCGGCACCGAGCCGGGATTTTTGAGTTGAATTCTACATATCATTTTCCCTCAAAGGTTCTCTTAGCCTGCCTCGTTTAGTCTGCCGGCGTCCATAACGAAATAGCGCGTGCCATAGTGCGCTGTATCGGGATCATGAGTGACAACCACAACGCCTGTTCCTCCTTGAGCTATTTCACTGAACAGTGACATGATGCCGGCTGTGGTCTTGACATCCAGGTCGCCTGTAGGCTCATCGGCAATCAAAAGGCTGGGGCTGTTGATGAGGGCCCTGGCAATGGATACCCGCCGTAGTTCACCGCCGGAAAGCTGTCTTGGATACACACCGGCAAGGTGCCGGATGCCTGTTTGTTCAAGCAATAAAATCGCTTTTTCGCCAGCGTCTCCTTCTTTTTTGAATAGAAAGAAAGGCAGCCTCACATTATCCAGCACGGTCAGGTTGGCAAGTGCGCTCAGCCCCTGCGGAACATAGCCGATGGATGCGTTACGGTAGCGGGAGGCCTCCGCATCGGTAAAGGCAAAAATGTTTTTGCCTGAATACTCTACGCTTCCTGCCGTTGGGCGCATGAGCCCGGCTATCAGATTCAGTAGAGTGCTTTTTCCGCTTCCGGATTTGCCGGAGATAGTCAAAAATTCACCCTCTGATAACGACAGGCAGGCATTGTCCAACGCTATAAAGGCTGCGCCGCCTCTGACATACTGCTTTGTAAGCCCTTTGATATCTAGCAGCATGGCTATTCGCCCTCCCTCATGGTCAAATATGTTTCCGCATTGCTGATTTTTACAGCGGAGTAGATGGCTGCCAGGGGGCCCGCGGCAAAGGATAACAGCAAGCTCACAGCCAGTATGCCAAGTGTTGCCGGGAGGCCGGGAGTGAGATAAGGAAGGTCGAGCCTGTCACCGATGGACACACTGAAGGAAAATACCGTCACCGCCGCGGCGGCCACGCCAATAAGTCCGCCTGCCACGCTGATGGCAAAGGACTCCGCCAGGACGATGCCCGTCAGTTTTCTGCGCGTTGCGCCTAAAATCCGGATGACCGCGAATTCCTTCTTGCGCTCGTTGGCCGCAACAGCAAATACGACCGTCAAAACAATGGCGGAAAGGATCAGTATGACTGCGGAAAGGATGCGGACAAGGCCTGCAATATCTCCAAGGCTATCAGAAATAACCTGGATCATATTGTGCGATTCGATGACATCCGTATCCGGAAGCAGAAAACGGATATCCCGTGCGACCTTTTGCGCGTCGTAATCCTTAGCGACCTTGACAAGCACCGATGAAACCGCGTATTCAGACTCCTTGATAGAATAAAAGTTGAATTTGTTTTTTAGGGCGTTGGCAATCATGATCTTCATGGTATTCATGTTCATGAAGATAGAGGCGTCCAGGCCCGACGCCGTCTCTTCCAGCTTTGCCGCCACAGGGAACGTCTGATCAAAAAACTTCAGCGTATGATTGCCATCCAATACGACCTCACTGCCCGCGATCAGCTGGCCATCCTCCAGCGTGCCGCTGTATACTTTTGCAATCCATGGCTGTACCGCGAAATCGGTGGTCGGGTCGAACCCGATCAGTTGCAGGGGCAGTGAGCAGCATTCGGCGTTAAGAGAAGTCAGGAAAAATTGCGATGTCGTCTGGGCAACACCTTCGACCTGCGCGATACGCTGCTCATAGCTCCGGTCAAAATAATAATAGCTGGGCTTCCCCTTCAATAACATGCCCTCAAGATCGGCCTCGTTCCCATTTGGGACCACCATGATATCGGCCCCAAGGCGCTGCTCCATGCTGCGCATGCCGTTTCTCAGGCTGGCAGTCAGTATGGAGCCGCCAAAGACGGCAAAGGACAAAAGCGATACGACCGCGATCAAACAGGCTGTACGGAATGGCCTGCGCCGCAGGTTATATGCGGCCAGCCTGGGAACGGTCAAAGGAGGCTGTTTCATGCGGAGGCCTGCCCTTCTTTTCCGAGAGTATCCCGTTTGCCGCCGGCATCCTGCTCTTTTCTGCCGGTAAAATAGAGATACAGGGCGTTGGCTGAAGAACCGGCGATCACTATGCCGGACAGGATCGACAGAGCCGGAAGGGCAAGGGAATGACAGACCATGTGCACGTTGCCGCAGACGCCGATCAATACGGTTGGGACCAGCAGCGCGAGGATCCCGCCAGAGGCGATGCCCAGGGAGATCCCAAGCCGGATTTGGGCGGTACGGAAGATGATCAGCAACGCGCCAAGCAGAGCGATCAGGCCGCCAACCCCAATCTCTGCTTGGGCGGTCCAATGGCATGTCATCACGGAGCCCGGGGCCATGGTCATGACCATAGGCGCGGTCTCGGCGGGAGCGCTATCAGCCGGAGTCGGGTCTTGGCCGCCCGTCTGCGCCTGCTCTAGTGCTGCCCCGCCTTCCTCTGCCTGCACTCCGCAAACAGGAAAAATGGTTTGTGGCCCAATGGCAATAAGCGCGCCCAGAATGATGAACAAAATCCCCGTGATCAGCCTGTTTTTCATGCAGATGCCTCCTTTTTTAAATCGAATCGTGGAATGTGCGGCACTGGATATCACCTTGGTAAGAACTCATGTCAGGAATCATGCCATCATGGCGGGTCGGACATCGCATCTCCCCTCTTTGAAGATACCGGTCAGGGCGGCCGCATCCGATGCAGCATGTATGCCATAAAAAAGAGGCCGGATCAAAACAAGCGTCTTGGCCCGACCTCCAGATATCTGGTCAGTCATACCATCTGATTAATACATACTAATCAGATATGATTATGGGTATTTAATTTGTTCCTATTTTATGCTGCGTAAACCGATTTGTCAATGCCTTTTCATTAAAGATTATCAGTAGCTGTGGAGGAGAATTCTTTTGTTGCATTCCCAGGTGCCTAGCGGTATAATCCAAATGGGTCTTTGGCCCATTTTGTACATTGTAAACTGAATAAACGGGAAGTTTCAGGTGTCTAAGGCGATTGGCCTTGGATGAAAAGGGAATGGGGTGTGAATCCCCGACAGGACCGCTGCTGTATAGCCGAGCAGTTTTTCAAGGGCGAATTGAATGCCCAGCCACTGATGCGCATGCGTTGGGAAGGCGAAAAACGCGATGAGGTAAAGTCAGAAGACCTGCCTGAAAATCACGTATTCTTTTCTTCGGACGAGAGAAAGATATGTCCCGAAATGCTGCTCAAGCCCGCGTGAGGATAGAGTTTTGTCAACATATCCAAGCGTGCGCCGCCATTTATAATGGTAGGTATTGTTTGCTTATGCATTTTGATTTGAGGATGTGTCGGAACTGCTTCCCTCATATCCTTTTTATTTTGTGCAGAGTGGCATCCCGCTTTTAACATTCGTCCGATCTCTGAGAACAATGTGCGCTCGCGGCGCTTCAGGTTTATGCAAAGCGAGGCGTATTGGAATAAAAGGCTAAAGAGGAAAGGAAGGTATTTACTCATGAAAAGGATACTCTTGGTTCTGGTTTCCGCGATCCTCACATTCTCCTGCATTAGCTTCGCCGGCGCAAGCGAGGCCCCCAAGCGGGCTATCCTGGTCGTCAGCTTTGGGACAAGCTATAACGACTCGCGTAATGTCACCATTGATGCCGTTGCGGCGGATATCGCCGCCGCATACCCTGACTGGGATGTGCGCCAGGCGTTTACGGCCCAGACGATCATAGACAAGCTGAATACCCGGGACGGGCTTGTGATCGACAATGTGGCCCAGGCGATGGAGCGCCTCATCCAGGACGGCATCAAGGAAGTTGTCGTGCAGCCGACACACATTATGCCCGGATACGAATACACGGATGTCCTGAATGAGGTCGGCGCCTACAAGGACAGCTTTGACAAGCTTACCGTCAGCAATCCGCTGATCTACAGCCATGAGGACTATGAAGCGGTGATCAAGGCTCTGACTTCCAGCATCCCGGAGGCTGGCTCTGAAGATACGGCAGTTGTGCTGATGGGCCATGGAACGGAACACTTTGCCAATGCCACATACTGCCAGCTGGATTATATGCTGCATGCCGAAGGGTATGAAAATCTCTTCGTCGGCACTGTGGAAGGCATCCCCAGCGTAGATAATGTTCTGGCGGCTGTAACGGCCTTCGGCGCAAAAAAAGTGGTGATGTATCCGCTGATGGTAGTTGCCGGCGACCATGCCAACAACGATATGGCCGGGGATGAACCGGATTCCTGGAAAACGCTGTTCACGGCAGCCGGCTTTGAAGTGGAATGCCGGCTTGAGGGACTTGGCCAGAATGCCGCCGTCCGGGCGATGTATATCCAGCATCTCAGCGCTGCCATGGCCGCAGCTGGCATGTAATCAACGCCTCATGCGATAGACCGCACAATCGATAGAAGGAAAAAGTACAAGATGTTTAAACAGCTCACACAGAGATTGATCCTGATTGCCTTGATCGTGTCGCTTCTGGGCTGCACGGCCTATGCTGAGGGCACGGCATCCCCTGCGGACGGCCTTTATACGGTTGGCGTGACCTCCAGCTCCGACATGTTTCGGGTAACGAAATGCGTTTTGCATGTCAAGGATGGAGTACTGACCGCAACCCTGACGCTGAGCGGGCAAGGCTACGGTTATCTGTTTGCCGGCACTGGCGAGCAGGCGGATAAGACGCCCCAAAGCGAATGGGTGCCCTATGTAGAGGATGCAAACGGGGCGTATACCTACACGATCGCCATCCCGGGACTGGATCTTGATGTGTCTGTAGCTGCGTATTCCACGAAATACTCCAAGTGGTATGACCGCACGCTGGTCTTTCAATCCGGTGGCCTTCGCGCATATGAGGTTGTTCCTGCGGACGGGGCCTATACGCTGGCAGCGGTAAGTGCTACCTTGCAAACCGGCGATTGTGTGATCAGGATCACGGGTGGCGTGATGAACGCCACCCTGTCCCTTCCGGGCTTCAGTACGCTGCGCCTGGGAGAAGCGGAATATAAGGAAACGGATGGCGCGTTTACTTTCCCGATAGACTCCCTAGACAAGGATATTGTACTGGCATTGTACACCGAAGGCGGTGTGCGGGAAGAGCATACCCTTTCCTTCCCATCCTCGGCGCTTGCAGGCCTTTCCATTGTACCGGACGATGGCGTCTATTCTATCACCGCGAAGTCGGATTCCAATTTGTTCCCAATTGAAGATTGCAGGCTGTCGGTAGTGGATGGCAGGATGACGGCTTTTGTAACCGCCGGCAATACAAAGTACTCGTACCTTTTTGCCGGCTTGGCGAAGGACGCGCTCCGGGCGGAGGAAAATATCAAAATCCCGGCGATCACCGGCGATGGGGATACCTTTACTTATGCGGTTCCGGTCCCCTCCCTGGATCAGCCCATCGCCATCGCTACCTGGTCGGGGAAAGCATCCAAGTGGTATGACCGCACGCTCATGCTTGATTCCGCCACGCTTTCTCCTGCGGATGACAGTGTTCCCTCCTTTGCATTTACAGGCGGGTCCGGCCGCGTATCCATTACCTGTCCGCTTGTTTTAGCGGCAGGCGGAAGAAACGTCGCGACCATTGTGTTCAGCAGTTCCAACTATACCTATGCGCAGTGCGATGGCATCAAGTATTTTAATCAGAATCCCGGCGGCAGTTCTACCTTCCAGATCCCCGTAACGCTGAATGGTACAACAGAAATCCAGGCGGAAACGGTCGCCATGGGCGATCCGCGGGTGATAGCGTATACGCTTTACCTCTATACCGACGGAACCGACGCCGCCCAGGCGGCGGGTATCGCAGGGCCGCAAAGCACGCAGCCGCCCCAAACCGATGTGCCTGGGAAGTCTGATATCAGTACTCCGCTGAATATCGCAGGCCTTGCATATGAAAAGACCCTTCCCCTGGATTTTGCCACATGCTTTGCCGTGCATGACTATGCGGGCGGCTACTCTGTGATCCGTGTGGCGGATGGCCGGGACTATTTGACGGTGCCGGAGGGTATGCCTGTGCCGGACGGTGTGGGCGATTCTCTAGTTGTATTGCAGCAGCCTTTGAACCGCATGTATCTTGCGGCGACCTCCGCGATGTGCTTGTTTGAGTCGCTTAACGGCCTTCCGCACATCCGCTTTTCCGGAAGCGAGGCGGAGGATTGGTTTGTGGAGGCGGCCATTCAGGCGATGAAATCGGGCGACATCGTTTTTGCCGGCAAGTACAGCGCGCCGGATTATGAGCTGCTGCTTGCGGGCGGTTGCGACCTCGCGATCGAATCCACGATGATCCTGCACGCGCCGGAAGCACAGGAAAAGCTGGAGGCGCTGGGCATCCCTGTATGGGTCGACGTTTCCAGCTCGGAACCCGAACCGCTGGGCCGCACAGAGTGGATCAAGGTATACGGAACGTTACTAGGAGCCCAGGAGGCTGCCCAGGATGCGTTTGACAGGCAGAAGGCCTATATCGATGAACTGAAGGTGCCTGAACAATCGGGCCTGACTGTTGCGTACTTTTACGTGAACACCAGCGGGCAGATCGTCACGAAATCCCCCGCGGACTATTTTGCGCGCATGGTCGAGACTGCCGGCGGCCGATATGTGACTTGCGGCGCACCGTCCGGAGGGGACGCCTCCTCCACGATTACCGCGGATATGGAGAGCTATTACGCAGCCGCCAAGGATGCGAACTTTCTTGTGTATAACGCCACCGTTGGAGAAGCGCCGTCAAGCATTGCGGACCTTACAAGCATCCATGCGATGTTTTCTGATTTCAAGGCGGTCAAGGATGGCAATGTCTGGTGTACCACCAAGGCCCTATACCAGTCCGCCGACCAGACAGGCCGGATCATTTCTGATTTGAATACGATGCTTAGAGAAAGCGCGGAGGATGCCGGCTTTGTTTACAAGCTTCATTGAAAAATGCGGGAGGCTGCTAAATGAGCCAAGGCCTGCAGCATAAAAGGTTGCTGACCGTTCGCCGCGGGCGTTGTCAGTTGGTTTTTCTGCTTTTGATCGCCGCCTTTTGCGCGTTGCTCATAGGCAGCATCAATTCCGGCAGCGTGCATATCCCTCTGGGCGAGCTTGTGCGCGTCCTTTTTCTTAGGGAAGGCGAGCAGATGCAGATGAACATCGTATGGCTCATCCGGCTTCCCCGCATCCTGCTCTCCGCGGTGCTGGGAGGTGCGCTGGCCCTCTCCGGATTTCTGCTTCAGACGTTTTTTAGAAACCCCATCGCAAGCCCCTTTGTTCTGGGGATCTCCGCTGGCGCAAAAATGGTGGTCGCAATCGCCATGGTCTGTGCAGGCGCTTACCTTGGACGCTTATCTTCCTTCATGCTCATCATCGCGGCTTTTATCGGCTCGCTGCTTGCTACCGGGCTGATCCTTCTGATTTCACGACGGATCAGTCAACTGTCCGTGCTGCTGATCGCCGGCGTCATGATTGGTTATATCTGCTCGGCAGCCACGGATTTCGTCGTTACCTTCGCGGGCGACGCGGAAATCGTAAACCTGCGCAGCTGGTCCCTGGGCAGCTTTTCCGGCGCCAGCTGGGAAGGTGTTCAGGCTGCGGCGATCATGGTTTTCTTGGCGTTTGCGTTGGTATTCCTATTGTCCAAGCCCCTTGGCGCCTTTCAAATGGGCGAAAACTACGCCAAAAGCGTAGGGGTCAATATCAAGCGGATGCGCACGGCGATCATCCTGCTCTCCTGCATGCTCTCCGCCTGTGTGACTGCGTTTGCTGGGCCGATATCCTTTGTTGGAATAGCCGTGCCCTTCCTGATCAAGCAATCCATGGGCACCTCCAAACCCCTCGTTGTAATACCCGCATTGTTCTTGGGCGGTGCGGTTTTTTGCATGCTGGCGGACCTCGTCGCCCGCACTGCCTTCTCTCCTACGGAATTGAACATCAGCACCGTCACGGCCGCCTTCGGGGGGCCGGTAGTGATTTTTATGATGCTCCGGGGCCGCGCGAGGTCATGAGGATGAACATGCATTCTGTTAAGCTGCAACAAATGAGCGTCGGCTATCGCGGCAAGGCGCTTATCCGCGATATCGGCATCGATATCCCCAAGGGCGCGATCCTCACGCTGATAGGCCCCAACGGCGCGGGAAAATCCACCATCTTAAAGAGCATCACCATGCAGCTAGCGCCCGTTGCGGGCACGGTGCTTTTGGATGGGGAGGATATGCGGACCATCGCCGCCGGGCGCTTGGCAAAACGCGTTGCCGTACTTTTGACCGAGCGCGTCAGGCCGGAGCTTTTGACTTGCCGCGATGTGGTCGCCACAGGGCGCTACCCGTACACAGGCAGATTTGGCCTGCTCTCCCCCGAAGATGAAAGCAAGGTATCCGAATACATGCGCATGGTGCGTGTGGATGATCTTTCGGAATGCGACTTTGGCGAAATCAGCGATGGACAGAGGCAGCGGGTACTGCTGGCGCGGGCCTTGTGCCAGGAGCCGGAGGTGCTGGTGCTGGACGAGCCCACCGCGTTTCTGGACATCCGCCACAAACTGGAGCTTCTGGGCATTCTCCAGCAGTTGTCCCGGGAGAGAGGCGTGACCATCATCCTCTCCCTGCACGAGATTGATCTGGCGCAGAAGATTTCTGACCGTCTGCTGTGCGTGAAAGGCGATACGGTCTATCGCTATGGTACTGTCCAGGAAATTTTTCGTGGTGATGTTATCGCTCAGCTTTACGATGTGCAGGAAAGCGTATATGATGTACGCTTCGGCAGCGTGGAACTGCCAAAGCCCGCGGGCGAACCCCGGGTATTCGTCATTTCCAGCGGCGGAAGCGGCATACCCGTCTACCGGGAGCTCCAAAAGTCCGGGACGCCGTTTTACGCCGGCATACTTTATCGGAACGATATCGATTACCCCCTGGCGCAGGCACTGGCCACGCAGGTGATAGCGGAGGAGCCGTTTTGCTCCATCCGTGAGGAAACGTACCGGCAGGCACTTGATGCAATGTTGCGCTGCAATAAGGTGATTGATGCGGGAGTAGCGGTCAGGGAATGTAATGCACGCCTGGGCGAACTGATTGCGGAGGCGCAGCGCCAAGGGACCTTGGAAAGGAGACGGGATTGAATGAAATCCGCGATGCTCTATGTGGTGGGCGTCGGGCCGGGCGACCCCGAGCTCCTTACCTTAAAGGCGATACGCGTTATAGAGGCGTCAGATGTGATCGCGGCGCCGGATGGCGGAGTCGCCGCCAGTATTGCGTCCGCTTATATTCAGAATAAGAGATACCTGCAGATCGAAATACCGATGACTGAAAATCGTTCTGTACGGCAGAGCGCTCATGAAGCGGCCGCAAAGCAGATCGAAGGCTGCTTGCAAAAAGGAAGCACCGTAGCCTATTTGACGCTTGGGGACCCGTCGCTTTATGCCTCCTGCGGCTATTTGATGGAGATCGTCGGCAGACAGTATCCGGTGGAGGTGGTGCCGGGCATACCGGCCATGTGCGCCGCGGCCGCGGTACTGCGGGTACCGATTGCTGCCGGCCGTGAACCGTTAGCCATCCTGCCGGGGTACAAAGAAGGAGAGCCGCTGCCGGCGGACAAGAGCATTGTGGTGATGAAAGCGGGAAAATCGCTTAAGGCTTTGCAGGCCGCATGTGGGGTACGCGAGGCCTATTACGCCTGCAATATCGGCCTTACAAAGGAAAGCGCGGGGAGATTGGACGGGGCGGATGTGGAAGCCGGGCACTATTTTACGACAGTCATCATCCCAAAGGACAAAAGCGCTTCCTCAAACAAGTGACGGTGTACGACGCCCAGCGGAAGACAGGAGATTGTGCATGGAGAAAATCACAGTGATCGGTGTTGGACCCGGGCGGCAATCGTGCATGACCATCGAGGCTGCACAGGCGATCGAGGGAGCCGAGACCGTCTTTGCCGCGGCTCGCCATGCCCATTTGGCGGGAGAAAAGCATGCGTCGCTGGAACCATTGAACGCGGCCATGGAGGATATCCACAAACGGCGGATGAATGGCGAGCGGGTTTCGGTGCTCCTGTCCGGGGATGCGTCGCTGTACAGCATGCTCCCGATGCTGGTGCGCCGCTTCGGCGCGGATAATCTGCGAGTGCTCCCCGGCGTGGGAGCGCTGCAGGCCTTGTGCGCCGCATTGTGCGAGCCATGGCAGGACGCGGCGATCCTGAGCGCCCATGGCCGGCCTTTATCCACTGCCGCCCTTGCCCATGCCGTGCGCACCCATGAACGGGTATTCCTGTTCTGCGACGCAAGCCACGGGCCTGATTGGGCTTGCGATGCCCTTTCACGGTGCGGTCTTGGCACGGTGGAGGCGGCAGTGGGTGAAAGGCTAAGCTCCCCGGAGGAACGAATCATTATCGGCTTGGCGGATGAACTGCGCGGCAAAAGCTTTGCTCCGCTGTCCATTGTTCGGTTCCTGAATCCCGCGCCATTAAAAGCGCTCCCGCCCATCGGCATTGCGGATGATGCGTTTGAACGGGGCAAAACGCCCATGACCAAGCGAGAAGTCCGGGCGCTGGCCGTATCAGCGCTGCGGCTTTGTAAGGACGCGGTGATCTGGGATATTGGCGCGGGCACCGGCAGCGTTTCCATCGAATGCGCATTACAATGTCCCCTGGGCCAGGTGTTCTCCATCGAGCGGGATACGGATGCTCTGGCGCTCATCCAAAGGAACGCTGAAAAATTCTTTACAGAGAACCTGACCGCCGTACACGGTAAAGCGCCGGAGGCACTTGACGGCCTGCCCACTCCGACACATGTTTTTCTTGGCGGGAGCGGCGGCGAGCTGGATACGATCCTTGACTTTCTGGAGCGTGCCGGCACGCCGTTTCGGCTTGTTGCCACAGCGGTTACGCTGGAGAATGCCCACAGCATGATCGGGCGTCTTTTACGCTGGAAAGGGCTTGAGGCTGCGCAGGTGGCCGTAAGCAGGCTGGAGCCCGTGGGAGGATACCACATGTTCCGCGCGCAAAATCCCGTGTTTATCCTATCGGCAGATTGGGAGGGAAAGCAATGATCTACTTTATCGGCGCAGGCCCGGGTGCGGTGGACCTGATCACAGTGCGTGGGCAGGCGCTGCTCCAAAAGGCAGATTTGGTGGTATACGCGGGTTCGCTTGTCAACCCGGCGCTGCTTGATGTATGCAAGCCGGGCTGCGTTGCGATGGATAGCGCCCGGATGACGCTGGAAGAGGTCATTTCCGCCATGGCGGAGCGGGGGCCGGAAGAAGTTGTGGTACGGCTGCATACAGGAGACCCGTCCCTCTACGGCGCGATCCGGGAACAGATAGATATCCTGCGGGCGCTTGATATAGCATTTGAAGTCGTGCCCGGCGTAAGCTCCTTCTGTGCGGCCGCGGCGGCGCTTCAGGCGGAATACACGCTGCCGGAGGTATCGCAAACGGTCGTTATCACCCGTATGGCGGGGAGAACATCCGTACCGGAAAAGGAGAGTATACGCTCGCTGGCTGCTCATGGCGCGACCATGGTCCTGTTTCTGAGCGCGGGCATGCTGGAAGAACTGCGTAATGAGCTGATTGCCGGTGGATACCCGCCGGAAACACCCGCGGCCATCGTATACAAGGCAAGCTGGCCGGATGAAAAGGTACTTCGCGGCACGCTCGGGGCGCTGCCCGAGCTTGGTTTAGGCATCTCCAAAACCGCGCTGGTACTGGTGGGACATTTTCTTGAGGGCGATTATGCCCGTTCAAAGCTGTATGATCCCGCCTTTTCCCACGGCTGCCGGGAGGCAAAAGCATGATCATACGGGCAGCGGCATTTACCGACCGCGGCGAAAAATGGAGCGGGAAGCTGGGTTTTTCCGTGGAGCGGCCCAAGAGCGTGATGCGCTGGGCGGAAGAAGCGTTTCCCACGTCGGATGCTTTGGTGTTCATTGGCGCCTGCGGCATAGCCGTGCGCGCCATCGCGCCGCATGTAAAGGATAAAACAACCGATCCCGCCGTGATCGTGATGGATGAGCTGGGCAGGCATGTGATCCCCATCCTCTCCGGGCACATCGGCGGCGCCAATGTGCTGGCGAAGGAAATTGCCGCCCGCACAGGTGCGGCGTGCGTCATCACCACGGCGACCGACTTAAACGGCGTGCCTGCGATCGATGAATGGGCGGTCAAAAACGATTGCGCCATCGAAAACCCGCGGGCCATCGCCCCGGTTTCCGCCGCGGCGCTTGCGGGCGGGGAGGTGGGCGTCATGGTCACGGAACGCACATTGCAGCCGCCCTTCCCTGTAACGCTCGTCCTCCGCCCGCGCACACTGGTGATCGGCACAGGCTGCATGCGCGGGGTCGAAGCGGCGCTGTATGAAAAATGCCTGACGGAATTTTTGCAGTCCGCCGGCGTATCGCTTTTGTCGGTACGGGCGCTTGCGACCATTGAGCAAAAGGGAAATGAACCCGCGCTTTTGTATTTCACGGAAAAATACCGTCTGCCGCTGCTTACCTACCCTGCAGAAGCCCTGCGGGCCGTTCCCGGCACGTTCTCCCATTCGGATTATGTGGAGCAGACCGTCGGCGTGGGCAATGTATGCGAGCGCGCGGCATGCCTTGCGTCGGGCGGGCGGCTGCTCATCGGCAAGACCCGGTACTCCGGTATCACACTGGCGCTCTCTGGGGAGGAAAATGTATGATCTACGTCGTCGGCCTGGGGCCTGGCCATGGCGGCATGCGCACTGCGGATGCAACCCGCGCCTTGGAAAGGGCAGGTATCATCGTCGGTTACAGCGTATATGTCGATCTCATCCGCCGGGAGTTTCCGGAAAAAGAGTTCTATGAAAACGGCATGCGCGGCGAGGTGGAACGCTGCCGCGAGGCGCTCCGGCTTTCCCGCGCAGGAAAAACGGTTGCCGTGGTATGCTCCGGCGACGCGTCCATATATGGCATGGCCAGCCTTGTGCTGGAGCTCTCGGAGGAGCAGGACGAGGTGGTGATCGTCCCCGGCGTTACCGCCGCCCTTGCGGCTTCGGCGGCGCTGGGCACGCCGCTTGCGGGGGATATGGCGATCGTGAGTCTGTCTGATCTGCTCACGCCCTGGGAGACGATCCAAAAACGCCTGGAAGCCGCGGCAATGGGCGACTTTCCCATTGCGCTGTATAACCCCGCCAGCAAAAAGCGCGCCGATTACCTTGCCCGCGCGACAGAAATCCTGCTTGCGCGCCTGCCGGGAAGCACGCCCTGCGGCTGGGTACGCAACATCGCCAGGGAGGGCCAGGCGCAGGGTGTTACGACGCTTGGCAAGCTGGCCGAGCTGCCCGCCGACATGTTCACGACCGTCATCGTGGGCAACAGTGAAACAGTTGAAAGAAACGGCAGGCTGCTGACGCCCCGGGGGTACCGGAAATGAGGGAAGGCTTTACCACTGGGAGCTGCGCCGCAGCCGCCGCCCTTGCCAGCTGCCTGTGGCAGCGGGACGGGGAATGCCCCGCACGGGTGGAGATCGTTGTGCCGGAAGGGCGCGTATTCCAGGCGGACATCATCGCACGGGAAGGGTTCACCTGCGGCGTTAAAAAGGATGCAGGCGACGACCCGGATATCACCCATGGCTGCGAGGTTCGGGCGTGTGTCAAGCTGCTTGATGGGGATGGCGAGATAACATTCCTGGCGGGAGAGGGCGTTGGCATTGTGACGCTGCCGGGACTCAAGCTCCCTGTGGGAGAGGCCGCCATCAACCCAGTCCCGCGCCAGATGATTGAAAAGGCTGTGCGAAGCGTTTTTGCCGCATGCGCGGCGCAGGTGACCGTATCCATTCCCGGCGGGGCGGAGATTGCGCAAAAGACATTCAATCCGCGCCTGGGCATCGAAGGCGGCTTGTCGGTGCTGGGCACAACAGGTATCGTCCGGCCCATGAGTGAGGACGCGATCATGGAGACCATCTCCCTGGAGCTTTCCGTAAAGCGTGAGAGCGGAACGGACGCCGTCGCGCTTGCCTTTGGGAATCAGGGTGAAGAGGCAATCCTCAAGCAGTATCCGGGCATACCGGTTGTACAGATGAGCAATTATGTGGGGTTTGCCTTGGACGAGGCCGTGCGGCTGGGCTTTACACAAATTCTTATCGCCGGGCATCCGGGAAAGCTGGCCAAGGTCGCCGCCGGCGTGATGCAGACGCACAACAAGTATGGGGATGCGCGGATGGAGCCAATCATCACGCAGCTGGCGCTGATGAGCGCCCCGCTTGATCTGGTGAGGCGCGTGCACGCGTGCGTCACCACCGAAGGCGCACTTCAGGAAATGGAAAGCGCGGGATATTCCGGCGTTTGGGCCAGGATGGCGGACGCCGCCCAGCGATACTGCGAAGCGCGGGTCCGCAAGGCCGCGCGTGTGGATATCGCCTATCTTGATGCCGCGGGCGATGAGATCGGCTTAAGCGAACGCATGAGGGAGGAGCCGTGCCGATGGCGGGGGAGATAACTTTCTTCGTATGTATTATGGAGCATGCAGATCCTGTGACGCAGATGAGACGGCGACATCCCCTTGGCCGGGGTGTGCGCACACGAAAGGGCGTGGAGTTTTGATGAAGCCGGATGAGATCGAGCGGCGCAGCATGGAGATCATTGAATCGGAGCTTCAAATATCTCTGCCAGAGGAAGTCAAGCCCATCGTCAAGCGCGTGATCCACGCGACCGCCGATTTTTCCTTTGCCGAAGCCCTGTACTTTACCGCGGGCATTGTGCCGCATATGCAGGCCATGCTCAAAGCCGGCGCGTGGGTCATAACCGACACCAATATGGCCCTGGCGGGGATCAGCAAGCCTGCCGCGGCAAAGCTGGGTATTCGCTTGGCGTGCCACATGGCGGAGCCTGACGTGGCAAACGAGGCCAAAGTCCGCGGCGTGACTCGGGCGCTGGTTTCCATGGAGCGGGCGTTGACGGAAAGAGGGCCCAAGATATTTGTGTGCGGCAACGCGCCGACATTTTTATGGCCATTGCTGGATGGTCCGTATCCTGATGATATCGCGGTGATCGGCGCGCCGGTAGGGTTTGTGAATGTGGTCGAAGTAAAACAGCAGCTTCGGGAAAGCGGTATTCCAGCCATCATCGCCATGGGCCGCCGGGGAGGCAGCGGGGTGGCCGCGGCTATTGTCAACGCGCTCCTGTATGGCATAGAAGGGGTACGTTTATGAGGCTGCTCATCGGCGGCGCCTCCAGCAATTGCGGCAAAACCACCGTGGCGCTGTCTGTCATGGCGGCGCTTAAGGCAAAAGGCCTGAACGTGGCGCCTTTAAAGGTGGGGCCGGATTATATCGACCCCGGCTTTCATGCGGCGGCATGCGGTCGGGTGAGCAACAACCTGGATATGCACCTGATGGGAAGGGATGCCGTTTGCTCCGTTCTGGCCTCCAGTGAGGCGTCTTCCGATGTGGCTGTTATTGAGGGAGTCATGGGGTATTACGATGGGCTGGATCCCGTAAGCCTCCGCTGCTCTACCTATGAAATGGCGCATCTTACGCGTACCCCCGCGGTGCTTGTGGTGGACGCCTCGGGCGGCGCGGCAAGCGTTGCGGCGACCGTCAAGGGATTTTTGTCGCTCGTGCCCGAAAGCGGGATATGCGGGGTAATTGTCAACCGCGTTTCATCCCAGACGCATTATGCGCTGGTGCGGGATGCCATCGCGCATTATACGTCTCTCCCCTGTGCGGGTTGTCTTTTAAAGGATGCGGCGCTTGATCTGCCAAGCAGGCATCTGGGGCTTGTGCCCGCCCAGGAGACGGATACCTTGGAGGAAAAATTGCGGCACGCGGCGCACAATGCCCTGGAAACGATCGATCTTGATATGCTTCTGTCGTTTGCCCAGAAATCGCCAAAGCTTGAATGCGGAATTTCTCCCCTCCCACAGCGCTTGGGATACAGATTGGGCATAGCACGGGATGATGCTTTTTCCTTTTATTACGCGGAGAATATCCGGATGCTGCGGGAAAGCGGGATGGAACTTATTGCGTTTTCTCCGCTGAACGATGCGCATTTGCCTGAGAGGTTGGACGGACTGTACCTTGGCGGCGGGTTTCCCGAGGTGTTCGCCGACCGGCTTTGCGCAAACCGCGCCATGCGGGAGAGTATCCGCCGCGCGCTGGAGGGCGGGCTTCGCTGTTATGCGGAATGCGGCGGACTTCTGTATCTCTCCCGCAGGATCGACGGCCGGGAGATGGTCGGATTTTTGCCCATTGAGTGCCGTATGACCAAACGGCTGCAGCGCTTTGGGTATGTGACGGTGGAGGATGAGTCAGGGCTTACCTATCCCGCCCATGAATTTCATCATGCCGTCGCGGAGCCGGCGGAGCCAATTCATTGCGCGTTTACGGTGCGCAAGGCAAGCGCGCCGGAAAAGACGTGGAAATGTGGGTACAGGCGCGGGAACACGCTGGCAGGCTTTCCACATCTGCATTTTTTAGCGCATCCTGAGCTAATTGAAAGGTTGTGGCCATGACCGGGGCGAAAACGCCTGATAAGGTGATCCGCCTATCTGGCGGCCGAATATATACGCAGCTTGCTGCGAAGCTGGAAAGGGAACACGCATGAAAGTCATCATCTTTGGCGGGACATCGGAAGGGCGGTCGGCCACGGAAGAGCGCATAAAGGCCGGAGATACCGTCATCGCTTGCGTCACAAGCGATTATGCCCGGCGCTTGCTGCCCTCCGGGCCTCGGGTTCTGACAAAGGCGATGGATGAAGTTCAAATGCGGGAACTGATCATGCAAGAGCATCCCGATAAGATCATTGACGCCACGCATCCGTTTGCTGTGCGGGCGAGCGAAAACATCCGCCGTGCGGCAGCGGAGATGGGTGTTCCCATTCAGCGCATCGTGCGGGCGGGCAGCGAGCATTGCGCCTGGATTCACGATGTGGAATGGGTCGCAAACCCCGAAGAGGCTGCGCAAGCGCTGGCGCGTACAGAGGGTAACATCCTGCTTACGACAGGCAGCCATACGCTGTCCGTTTATACGCATAGACTGGGGACGGAGCGTATTTTTGCGCGTGTATTGCCCATGGTGGCGGCGCTGCAGCTGTGCGAAGGGCTAGGGCTTCCATCCAGCCATGTGATCGCGATGCAGGGGCCGTTTCCAAGCAGCCTCAACGGAGCACTGTACGACGCTTTGGGCATTCAGGTTTTGCTTACCAAGGATTCCGGTGAGCCGGGCGGCGTCAGCGACAAGGTGCTGCCCGCTCTGGAGCGGGATATTCATGTGATCGTCATACGAAGGCCGGAAGAGGTTATATAATATACCCGTTCATATTGATTAGACCGATCCTTTTATACAGAAACCGGCTCGGTCAAGTTTCTGTATCCATGATCGCCAGAATATCCCCTATTGATTGCTTGTTTAGGATTTTGTTGTGCCCGGAAACACAAAAATCGAAATCAAGAGTCAGATATTTTTCCAGCGTGCTTCTGTACATATTTTTTTCACATGAGAGAGACGGGATGATCTGCGTCATGCTCTCGCCGATATTATCCGCGACGATTAGTATGCGATCCTTTTCATCCAGAACACTTATGGAATCCATTGTATGCCCAGGTGAATGAAACAGCCGCAAGCCGTCTTCTGCAAAATGCAATTCGCCGGTGAAGACCAAGTCCGGAAGCTTCATTTGCACTTTACCCAGGCAACGGTGGCGATAGTCCCGCATCATGTCCTCCCATTGTGAAGCAATCATTTCCCTGCATAAGGCATGCGATATGATCAGATTATTCTGAAAGGTACTATTTCCCCATATATGGTCAAAATGATGGTGGGTGTTGATGACGATTATGCGCTTCCCGCTCTCTTCCATATATTCTTTGATCGGAAGAGCATTCAAGCTCCCCAAACCTGTATCGATGACATAGCAGTATTGTGATCCTTGGATCGCATAGACGTTCAAAGGACAGGAGGAGGGATTCGTAAATGTGAACAGTACCCCTCGGTAACCAACCTTTTTTATCTCCATGATCCATCCCTCCAATAGAGATTCAGTGCCTGTATGATTTATGCACCCCGTCAGGCCTTCATGCAGCCAGGGTCATGGCGCCTGTAATGACCGATACACCTTGCCAGATAAAGATATGTAATCTATAATGCGTATTATATATAAAAACTGATTTGCAATGGGCTCAATTCCCCGGCCATATAGCCTATACACGGGGTCAAGCCTATTTAAGGAAAGGGGAACCTTTGTGAGACGCCAGCGTTATCTGCGCCAAGGGAACTTTTGGAAAAGGGGAGAACCTCTTGCCGCTTATGATCTGGAGATATTGCAGCCCTTGCTCACCAAGGCAAAGGAGCTTGGCTACACACCTACAATATCCGAAGTTCCTGCTGCCTATAAAATCAAGAGCAGATTCAGAATATGGAATGACGCCGTTTTTGCTGCCGGCTTACCTCCGCTTAATGATATGGATCAACGTAAAAAAAGAAAAGAGGCTCAAAACACCCGGGCATAAATCCCGATAGCCTACTTCCCTTATGCCGTGATAGCTGGCTGCATGGAAAGAATGCCGCCGATCATGGTCACATATTCCGAAGGCTTTTCTTTATACCATTGAATTTCAAGGCTGAATACTTCATCCGCAATCCTGGATACTTCTACGGAAAGTGCATCCAGCGACTTTCTTAGCTTGTCCGGGTAGCGGCAGGCCTCATGATCCACCCTGGCGCACCGTTCACAACGGGTGCAGCTGCAGGGGATAAGAGCCATACTGCATTCACTGTTTGCTTCGCATGCCAATAGATGCGCATCAAAAACGATCCTTCCTTGCGCAAAGGCATCATGCATCTCTTTGCCGGAAGCGATTGGCCTTGCGGTATAATGCCTGGCAGCAAAAAGATGGATGAAGGGGAATGATAGCAGCAAGTCCTTTGCCTCTGCGCCATCGGGCGGACAGGCATGATTTTTTCCGTAGAAAGGGCAGCTATGGCAAGATTGCTGCTTTTGAGGATTGTAATATCGCCTTACAAATTCATTCGTGGGCAATGTCACAGTATCCAGCCATTGGATGACGCCCGTTTCCGTATCCATGTCGCCGCCCCCCCTTTTTTTTAGTATTCAATCCCTCTTCTTGCTGTTATCCCATGATCGTAGGGATGCCTGTGTTTGACCATTTCCGTTATATAATCTGCCCGATCCATGATCCAGTCTACCGGTTTGTGACCGGTGATAACGATTTCCACGCCATCCGGCTTACTGTTGAGCAAATCGCGCAGAATGCCTTCGTCCAGCATGGAAAGGCTGACGGCATCCAGCCCCTCGTCCAGCACCAAAAGGTCGCATTCGCCGCTTTTGACCAGGGCCGCTGCTTTTGACAATAGCCGGTCGTGATCTTTGAGCATCATATCTTTTTCCGCCTGGGTCATGGCAGACAAAAATTTGCCCTTGTTTTCTCCGCGCATGACCCTGATGCCAGGAAGCCTCTCAAGCGCCGCCAATTCCCCGGTGAAGGAACCTTTGAAGAATTGAAGGATGGTCACGCGGAAATCCTGGCCATAAGCCCGTAAGGCCAGCCCCAGCGCCGCGGTGGTCTTGCCTTTGCCGTCCCCGTAGTAAACATGAACAAGCCCTGAGGATTTCATTCGTGATTCACCCCCATGATCCTGTAGATTTGAGCAAGGTCAAGGCTTGCACGCAGCGCGTCAGCCAATGCATTATACTGTTCCTGCTTATACGCATCAACATCCGTTTCGGATACGATGTCTTCTGAGAGACCTTTTTTACGCAGCAAGTACCTAACGATGGCCGTGCCCAGGGCGCCGTCCAAAAGGCCATGGACATAGCTGCCAAAGATGTTTTCGTATACCGCCCCGTCCGGCTGTCCATCCGAAAGCTCAACGAAGGGCAAAACACCATCGTGCAGGGTGGTTTGGCCCATATGGATCTCATATCCCTCAAAAGCGGCGCCTGACAGCGCCGATAAAAGGCCGTCCGGCAGGCGCACCTTGCCCGATACCCGCGTGCGCGTCTTTCGGGCCATAAATGTGGTATCCGTAGGCATCAGCGCCATGCCCCGCATTTGCCCGCCGTGTTCCATGCCTTCAGGGTCAAAAAGGGTTTCGCCCAGCATTTGATACCCGCCGCAGATGCCCAGGATCAGCGTGCCGGCGGCCGCAAGCTTTTGAACGGCTGTTTCCAGACCGTTTTCACGCAGCCATACCAAATCCGCCATGGTATTTTTTGTGCCGGGGAGAATGACAAGATCAGGCGTCTTCAACTGGCTCGCATGATCCACGTAGCGCAAACCCACCGGTTCCATTCTTGCCAGGGCGTCAAAATCGGTGAAATTGGAAATGCGGGGAAGCCGGATGACCGCGATGTCCAGGAGCTTTCCCGTATCCTTTTTACGGAAGCGCTCGGTCACGCTGTCCTCATCCGCAATATCCAGGCGCAGATAGGGAACCACACCAAGAACGGGGATATGGGTCAGGTCTTCGATCATGGTAAGCCCCGATTCCAGCAGCTTCACATCCCCCCGGAACTTGTTGATGATAAAGCCCTTGATCCGGGCACGTTCGTTTTTTGTCACCAACTCGACTGTGCCGTATAGGCTGGCAAACACTCCGCCCCGGTCGATGTCGCCGACCAGCAGCACCGGCGCGTCGGCCATTTCCGCCATACCCATGTTCACGATGTCATCGGCCTTTAAGTTGATTTCCGCCGGGCTGCCCGCCCCCTCGATGGCGATGATATCGTGTTGGGAAGCCAGCCGGTTGTAAGCTTCCATGATGGCGGGGCGCAGCTTGGGCTTATAGGCGAAATAGTCCACTGCCCGCATGTTGCCCAGCACTTCACCGTTCACGATGACCTGACTGCCCATATCGCTGTTGGGTTTTAACAGGATCGGGTTCATCAACACCGAAGGCTCCACGCCGGCCGCCTCCGCCTGCATCACCTGGGCCCGGCCCATCTCCAGTCCTTCTCTGGTGATAAAGCTGTTCAGGGCCATGTTTTGACTTTTGAAAGGGGCAACGCGATAGCCATCTTGGTGAAAAATGCGGCACAGCCCGGCGGTAATGAGGCTCTTTCCCGCGCTGGACATGGTGCCTTGGATCATCAGCGATTTTGCCATGATACCTCCTTTATGCATGCCTGCATAGCCCCGATCAGCCGGCCGTTTTCGGTATGCGTACGCACGGCGATGCGGTAATACCCGGCTTGCAGGCCGGGATAATTAGAACAGTCCCGGATGAGGATGCCCCTTGATGCCATTTGGCTGGTCAGCGCGGGGATATCTGCATGAAAAAACAGATAATTGGCCTCGCCGCTTACCATTGTCAGGCCAAGGGAAAGAAGAGCGCTGCGAAGATATTCTCTCTCTGCCCGTATCAGCCGCTTCGTTTCGTTCACATAGTCCTGTGCCTGTAAAGCGGCGATACCCGCCGCCTGGGCCAGAGAGGATACAGCCCAAGGCTGCCCGGCCAGCCGGATTTTTTCAAGCAGCGCTTCATCCACACACATGCAGTACCCCAGCCGGGCGCCAGCCATGCCGTACAGCTTTGTAAAAGCCTTTAATATAAGTATGTGTCTGTCACCGCAAGCAAGCCGGTTTCTTAAAGTATGCGCTTCAGGCTGTTCCACAAATCCATTGAAGCATTCGTCCACCACCAGCAGGATATTCCTCTCTTTACAGGCGTCGGAGATGGCACGAAGGAGCCCCAGCGCGATGGTCAGGCCAGTAGGATTGTTGGGGTTGCAAAGGAACACCATATCGATATCCGGAGTCAGCGCCTTCAGGAAATCCTCCGTCAACGCGAAGCTGTCCCTTATATCCAATAGATAGCGGCGCACATCGCAGGAAACTGCGGACAGGGCCAATTCATACTCCGAAAATGTGGGAGAGGTGATCAGGGCGCAGCGTGGCTTGACCGCCAATGCCAGCCGCCAGATCAAATCCGCCGCGCCGTTGCCGCACAGCACAAGCTTTTCCGACAGTCCCTCGTGCTTCGCAATCGCATGTGTCAGCCTGCGGCACAGGGGATCAGGATACGCGTCAAGCTTCCCAGCCGCCTCCCGTATGGCCTGTGCCACGGTGTCCGGCGTGCCCAGAGGATTCACATTGGCGGAAAAGTCCAGGGGTTCATAGCCATGCACAAGCAAAAACCCTTCCGTATCCCCGCCGTGGGTCAAAGCCACAAAACCGCCCCCTTCGCAAGAAGGCAAAGCGCGAAGCACAGAAAGGACGCAGTGTACAGCAGCCGGTGGCTTCTGATAATATCCTGCGGCTCCACCGGCCTTGTATCATCGCCAATGGTGGGCTTTTTTACAAGCTTGCCAAAGTAGTACCCATCCCCGCCCAGGCGCACACGCAGCGCGCCGGCGCACACCGCTTCCGTTTGGGCGGAGTTGGGGCTTTTGTGGCAATACCGGTCTCTTTTGAAAATGTGCCAGGCACCCTTCCCATCCATGCCCGTCAAAAAGGCCGCAAGGATCATCAAGAGCGCGGCAAGCCGGGCACAGAGAAAATTCGCCGCGTCGTCCAGCCGGGCGGCGGCCCGCCCGAAGTACAGATACTTTTCATTGCGGTATCCCACCATGCTGTCCATGGTGTTGATCGCTTTGTACAATACCCCCAGCGGCGCGCCGCCCAGCGCCAGGAACAGCATGGGAGAGATCACGCCGTCGGTGGTATTTTCCGCCACGGTTTCCACTGCCGCCCGGGTGACCCCGGCCTCATCCAGGCTGGCGGTATCCCGGCCCACGATCATGCTGACGGCTTTGCGTGCCGCTTGAAGATCACTCTTTTGAAGAGCATGGTACACCGGTAGGCTTTCATCCTTCAGGCACCTTAAAGCCAGGCATTGCCAGCATAAAAAGCTTTCCGCTGCCAGGGATAGCAGGGGGTGGATCAGATACAAAAGCCTCAAAGCCGCATATGTCCCGCCAAAGGGAAGTACGCACATGAGGATAACCAGCACGATACCGCCCGCAAGCTCCCCGGCCTTTGTTTTGGCAAACAACCTTCGAAGCTGCTTTTCCAACAAGGAAATCATTTTCCCCATGCCGACCACGATATGGGGAAAGCCATGGGGATCGCCAAAGAGAAGATCCAGTCCGAAGCCGATGACAAAAGCCAAAAGGTGGTTCATAGGGAAATTGCCTCCATGCGCGCATAGTCAAGAAGCGCCGGGGCGGCATCCCATTTGATGCTATCCAGGCTTGCCCGCCAGCCATGAAGGGTGGGGACATGCCAATCCCAATAAGCCCTCTTGGGCATTGCGTATCTGTCCATAACGGCCATCAGCGTCCCGCCGTGAGCAACGATGACAAGCCGGCTTTCCCCGGTCCGAATAGCCTTTTGCACCGCCTGGTCGAATGTGGAAAGGGTACGGGAGGAAAAGCCGTGCATCCCCTCACCGCCGGGGCATACATCCTGGCAATTCCCGTCCACCCAGGTGCGGTAGGCGGCATCAGAGACCATTTCATCCGCCGTCCTGCCTTCAAACACGCCAAAATCCATTTCCCGAAGGCCGTCAAGCACCTGCTGCTCAGCTTGAGGGAACAAAAGGGCGGCCGTTTGCTTTGCCCGCAGCATCGGGCTGACGATAACCCTTGATACAGCAGGAAAGGAGCCAGCTTTTTGCGCGGCGGCGATCCCCTTCGGGCACAGGGGTTCATCGGTGCGCCCTACGTACCGTTTTTGAAGATTCCCTGCGGTTAATCCATGGCGGATCAAAAAGACTTCCATCTACTTATCCCTTCAGTACAACCGGCAGGCCGCAGACGATGCGGATCACCTTTTTTGCTTCCTTTGCCAGCAGTATGCACAGCCTGCCTGTGGCCTCCCGCATGTTCCGGTCTTCCTTCGCCATGGGAACGATGCCGCTGCCCACCTCGTTGCAGATCACGACTTCCTTTTGACACAGGGTGGGGATCAGTGCCTGGGGCCCGGCAGGATCGGCCTTTACAAGGTCCTGCAGGTTGAAGATCACGGGCTTATCATTCAACAAGCCGTCGGCCATCTCGTCATCGGTATATCCGTAGGCTTCCTTTACGTACGTCCGCTTTCCGGCCGCAAGCCCGCCAATGACCAAAATCATGCCGGGAACACCCCTTTCCCCAATACCATCGCCGCCAGCATGGCGATTTCACAGACCTGCAAAAAGTAACCGGCCAGATCGCCGCTCATGCCGCCAAACTGCCGCCGGGACATAAAGAAGACATAGGCCATCGCAAGCCCGCCGGCAGCTGCCATGAGAAAGCCGGTAAAGCCTACGCAAACCACCAGGACCCCTGCGCACAGGGCTAATACAATCCACAATACCGCTGCCGCCCGTTGCTTGTAAGCGGAGGATTGGAAGGTGTACAGCAAGCCCTTTTGCGTGCTTGGGGGAAACAGCAGTACCGCAAGGCCGCACAGGGTACGGCTGAAAACATGCATGAGGGTTAACTTGACCACAAATCCGGCGGTAACTGCCGCCTCTGTGCACAAGGCAAAGTATAAAAGCAGATAGCATCCCACGCCAATGACCGCAAAGGCGCCTGTATGGGGGTCCTTCAAAATCTCCCTTTTCTTCTCCGGGGAAGCATGACTGGCCAGGGCATCCACGGTATCGGTATACCCGTCCAAGTGAATGCCCCCTGTAACCGCAATGGGAATCAGCGCATAACCTACGGAGAGCAGCACAGGACCGATGGCGAGCAAACCGGCCAGCAGGCTCCACCCCCAAAGTGTAAGGCCGATCACGGCTCCCACCAAGGGAAAGCCGCACATCATATACCGCATGTTCTTTTCATTCCAATCCAACTGCGGCATGGGGATGCGGGAAAACATGGCAAATGCCAGTGCCACGGAATGGATGATGCTCATAGGTTTCCTCCTTTTAACCAGAGGGGAATGCCACTGACAAGTTCCGCCACATGATTCGCCTGTTTTGCCAGCAGTGCGTTGATTTTGCCAAGCGCAAGCATGTAGCGCACAGTTCCTTCCCCATAAGTTACGCCGTCGCTACCCACGTCGTTGGTAATGACGATCAGGTGCTCGGCCTGCTTATGCAGAGCATCTACTCCGGTCACAACAGCCTCTACGGTTCCATCGCCCGCGCCGCCCTCGTCAAACATTTCGTTGGCGGTAAGGTTGCACAGGCATTCCAGCAGGACAGCGCCGCCGCGGGGCAGCTGCAAACCGCCAACATCCGTATACCGGTCGATAGTTTCAAACCTCAGATGGGCCCGCTGTTCCCGGTGCCGCCGTATGCGGGCAAGGCTTTCTTCGCCATAGGGGCGCATGGCTGCAATATAGTACCTGGAACCGGGCGTTTTCGCCGCCAGCATTTCGCCATAAGCGCTTTTTCCGCTGCCGGACCCGCCGATGAGTATTGTTAGCATTTTCCCTCACATGCCGATATCGGCAAAGGTGATCATTTCGTGATAGACGTGAAGCATCATATCCAGGAGCGCCATGGCCGCGGCGGCTCCGGTACCTTCCCCCAGACGCATGCCGGCGGTGATGAGGGGAGCAAGGCCTAGAACGTTCAGCACCATTGGCCCGGCAGGCTCCGCAGAAACATGGCTGGGCAGCATGGCATCAAAGGATGCCGGGCATAGGCGCTTGGCCACAAGCGCGGAGACAGCGCTGATGAATCCGTCCACCAATACGGGTACGCGGTACAGCACTCCGCCGATATACAGCCCGCACATGCCCGCCATGTCCAGACCGCCAAGCTTTGCAAGCACATCCAGCGCATCATGGGGATCAGGCTTATTGATCTGGATGGCCTTGCGGATGACCGCCTTTTTATGCTCCAGTGCCGTATCGGAAAGTCCGGCGCCAGGGCCCGTCACCGCCTCAACTGGCTTATCCAAAAGTACGGCAGCCACGGCGCTGGCGGTGGTGGTATTCCCAATTCCCATTTCACCTGCCGCCAGAAGGTGATAACCCTGCTCCTTCAACTCCTTCACCAATTGAATGCCGGTTTCAATGGCCTGTATGGCCTGTTCCCTTGACATAGCGGGTCCATCGGCGATGTTTTCCGTGCCCCGTGCAACATGCCTGTCCATTACGCCGGGAATCCTGGCAGCTTCAAACATGCCGATATCCACCGGAATGACCTGCGCTCCCGCCTGCTTTGCCATAACGCATACGCAGGTACGCTCCCTGGTCATATTTTCCGCCATCACCCGCGTGATCTCAGGCGGCGTCGAGGCCACGCCCTCCCTCACCACGCCGTTGTCCGCGCACATTACGACGACCACCCGCTTATTCAGGCGAATATCGGGATCGCCGGTGAGCCCCGCAGCCTTGACGACGACCTGCTCCAAAAGCCCCAGGCTGCCCACAGGCTTGGCGATGTTATCCAGGCGAGTCTTGGCATTTTCCATAGCCGTTTGATCCGGAGGCAATATTTCACCGAAGGCTGCAATGAAGTCCATATGCGTTATTCCTCCCACTGAGCAAGCATCTGCCGCATCCACTTTTGAACGTCCATGGCGTACACGTTTTTAAGGTTCTCCGGGGACAGGACCTCCCGGTTGTTGCCAAAGGCAATCAGCTTCCCCTGATTCAGGAGCATAGCGTGCGTACCGTACGCCCTTGCCAGGCTGATGTCGTGAACTACAGAGACCACCGCCCGACCCGGCTTCCTGATCCAGGCTTCAATCAGCTCAAACATCTGCTTTTGATATTTCAGGTCCAGATGGTTGGTCGGTTCGTCCAGGATGATCAGGTTCGGGTCCTGGGCAAAGATCTGGGCCAGAAACGTGCGCTGCAATTCACCGCCGGATAGCGTCATCACCGATTGATGCCGAAGCGGCAGCATGCCTGTCATCTCAAGAGCAGCATGCACCTTTTCCTCCCCTTGTTCATCCGTAAAGGAGAGCCGACGCTTTTGATGGGCATACCGGCCCATATTGACGACTTCTTCCACCGTAAAGGCGTACCCCACCTGATGGCTTTGAGACAGTACTCCTATTTCCCTGGCCAGAGCGGATGGCCTTAGATACTTTACATTCCGGTCCCAATAGTGTACCTCCCCGCGATAGTCAACCCCCTGGGAAATGGCATGGACCAGGGTAGATTTTCCCGCGCCGTTGGGGCCGGCCACCATCAACCATTGCCCGGCCGCAAGCGAAAAGCTGACATTGTCCAGCACAGCGAGGCTGCCATACCGGACAGTAAGGTTGTTAACGCTCAGCATGGCTTATCCCGCCTTTCTGGAGGAATAGAAGATGTATACAAACACGATGGAGCCAACCAGCGAAGTGATGACGCCGATGGGGATCTCCAGAGGGCTTAGGATAGTCCGGCCTACAAGATCCGCCAGCATCAAAAAGATAGCTCCGCCGAACATGCTGGCCGGAAGCAGCCGCTTATGGTTGGGCCCGACGATCATGCGCATGATATGCGGCATCACCAAGCCCACAAAGCCGATGGTACCGCCAATGGCAACGCATACGCCAATGAGGGCGGATGCGGAAATAAGCACTCTCAGTTTTACCCGCTTCACATCCACCCCGACGTGGCGGGCACTATCTTCGCCGATGGCAAAGGCGTTCAGTTCTCTTGCACTGCACATCATCAGCGTACCGCAGATGATGAGGGCCGCAAGCAGCGCCAGCGCGTTTTGGTAGCTGCTGCCCGCCAGGGAGCCCATAGTCCAGAACATAATGGATTTTACTTTGTCCCCGGAAAAGGTGATGATCAGGCTGATGATGCTGTGGGCGAACATGGTAAATATGACACCAATCAATATGATGGTGTTGGTGGCCAGAGAATGATCCAGCCGATATGCCAGCGATAAAATGAAAATCAGGGAAAGGAACGCGAAAATCATGGCCATCACCATGGCGCCGGCTAAGCTTAAGCCGGGAATCGCAAGACCAAAGGCAATGGCAATGATCGCCCCCAGCGACGCGCCGGAGGAAACCCCAAGGGTGGAGCCGTCCGCCAGTGGATTTCGCAAAAGCCCCTGCATAGCCGCGCCGCATAGGGACAAGGCAGCCCCTGACAGCGCGACACAGATCACCCTGGGCAGGCGTACAAAAACAATGACGGACCTGGATACCCCCTCTGGAATGGGAAGCCCCCATATGGTATTCCATACCGCGGTCAGGGTATCGGCAAGAGGGATGTTTACACTGCCCAAGCATACGCACAAAAGCATTGTCGCCATGGTGCCGACAATGAACAATAGGTATTCGTACGGACGGAAACCTTCCCTGCGTTTTTCCATAGGAACCTCGGTTTATGGAAAAGGGGCGGAGAACCGCCCCTCTCCATGATCTTATTTCGACTTGTTAGGCCGCAGGCGCAAGGGTTTCAGGCTCGTACACGAACTGATACAAGGTTTCCGCGGCTTCCACCAGACGGGGGCCGGGGCGGGAGATTTCGTTGGAATCGGCATTGAGGATGGTACCGTTTTTCACGGCTTTCAGGTCCTGCCAGCCTTCACGGCCCTTGATCTCCTCCACCGGCGTGGGTCCTTCGCCATAGTACATGGTGATGGTGACGATGTAGTCAGGGTCGCGCTCGATAACCTGCTCCTGGGAGATTTCACCCCAGCCTTTCACATCGGCAAAGGCGTTTTTGAGTCCCAGCATGGTGGCCAGCTCATCCATGAAGGTCCCGCTACCGGCGGTCCACAGGCCATATTGCAAAGGAGACACTTCAAAGTATACTGTTTTGGCGCCGTCGCCCTTTACCTTTGCTGCAATCTCTGCAAAGGAAGTCTTCATGCTGCTTACCAAGGTGGCGGCTTCTTCCGTTTTGCCTGTTACCGCGCCGATCAGCTCGATGGCCGTATAGACGCCGGCAATGTTCTGGGCGTCGCTGACAATGACCTTGATGCCGGCGGCTTCCAGTGCGGCAACCTGCTCATCCGTTTGTGCCATGGTGCTCATAAGCACCACCTGGGGCTTCAGGGCTACGATCTGCTCAATGTTGGTATCCGCGCCGGACTGCACGGAGGGAACGGCCTTTACTTCCTCGGGATAATCGCAGTACTCACCGCGGCCCACCAGCGTATCACCCGCGCCGATGGCGTACAGGATTTCGCAGTCGGAGGCAGTCAGCGCCACGATCCGGGTGGCGGGCGCCTCCAGTTTGATTTCCCGGTCCGTCATATCCTTTACGGATACAGGGGAGGCGGTTTCGCCCAAGGCACCGCCGGTAAGCAAGCCAAGGGTCACGACAACCGCAAGGAGCAAGGAGAAAAACTTGGTGCTTTTCATGAGGTTACCCCTTTCCAATATTCAAATGAATAGATTGAGGGGGAACAAAAAGGTTGTCCCTCTTTGGAGAGAGACAACCTTAACAGGCATAGGTCCCATCTATGCATAGCCTGTCCCAATCCCCAGGAGCGCTTACGTGTAAACAGGTCTCCCGGCTTTACTTCATCCTACTTGGGCGCCTTCCCGCCTTGAGGCAGTGGCTTTTATGCCCGTTCGTCCGTTTCACGGTTACTGGGATAGCCCGGAAATTTCATCCACGTTCCCATGACGCTTAACAAGCGCCGCATGTCTCCATGCAGATACACGCGCTATTCATTTGTGCTTGTATTATATCCCAGCGGCTACGTTCCGTCAATGAGGCCCTTGCCCCTGCTACGAATGCGTTATTGATTTGTAATGGTCATGACGCCTTCATTTGTACCGACAACCATGCGATCGCACATATTTAGAAATAGACCCGTTTCCAAAACACCTACGGTTGCATTCAATATCCCCGCTACATCGGGGATATCCATAGGACTTCCTATATGCAAATCAACAATATAATTCCCATTATCCGTTACATATGGTTTGCCATCTGCCTTGCGGAGTGCCGGATTGAAAGAGAATTCGTTTAGTTTTGTGATCACATGCGTATATCCAAACGGCAATACCTCTACGGGCAAAGGAAAAGCGCCGAGCTGATCAACCATTTTGCTTGCATCCATGATCCAGATGACGCTTTCAGCCATACCGGCAACGATTTTTTCCCTGAACAACGCACCTCCGCCACCCTTGATGGCGTTGAAACGGTGGTCGATCTCATCGACGCCGTCGATGGCAAGATCGATATGACTGATCTCATCAATGGACACGAGGGGAATATTCAGTTCCCGCATCAATATCTCTGTGTGTCTTGAGGTTGGAACAGCCTTTATGCGCAGTCCATCCCTGACCAATTCTCCTACTTTGTTGATCATATAGGAGGCTGTTGAACCTGATCCCAAGCCAAGGATCATTCCATCACGGATATATTCCGTAGCTTTCTCCCCGGCGAGCTTCTTCCGCTCCATGACTGTTTTGATCAAAGGCACTTTGTTCACTCCTTTTATCCGCTGTATGCTTAAAAGAGTCCTGATGCCGTTTTTACATGCGGTGTTTAGGCAGGCCCTGTGCCTATTCTCCCAGCGAACATAACTCCCTTACAAACTCCGGAGATAAGGCGACCGCTCCGACATGGACGACTTTTCCGGTCATGTAAACCGATTCATCGGGAAGTATTTCTATTTCCAATGTGCCGCCCGGCATGTGCACTGTGACCGAGCTGTCCACCAGCCCAAGCTTATGCGCCGCGCTCGCCGCGGCACAACTGCTGCTGCCGGAGGCCAGGGTATATCCCGCGCCTCTTTCGAATATTTCGATTCGGATATTGTGCCTGTCCAGAACCTTCAAAAGCTGCATATTGATCCTGTTGGGAAAATGCGCCGAACGTTCCACATGCTTGCCCAGTTCACAGGCCTTTTCCTTCGTGACCTCTTCCATGGGGATCACGCAATGGGGATTGCCGATGGACAGGCAGGTGACTTGATAGCTTTGACCGTCAAACACCATGGGCTCGTTAATCACCTGCCTGTCTTTTCCCGATACCGGTATCTGGCTGCTTTGATACGTGGACCTGCCCATGAGAACCTTTGACAAATCTCCCTGCTCGTTCAAATATTGGACCTCAACCTCCCCGCCCAGCGTGGTCAGCGTGCAAGCCCTCTCGTGCACATAAGCGGCATCCCGTAAATACTTGGCAAATATGCGAACACCGTTCCCGCTCTTTTCTGCCTCGCTTCCATCCGGATTGTAGATCCGCATCGCAATTTTTTCATGACCAAGCAGGGGGCCGAATAAGATGCCGTCTGATCCAACGCCAAAGTTTCTGTCACAGATCAGCTTGATTCGTTCCTGATTCAAGGCCATTTCGTTCTTTTGGGGATCGTAGACCAAGTATGCGTTGCCCAATCCATGATACTTTTTAAGCTCCATCCGCGCTTATCCCCTCCTATGCAAAAGCTATGCTGTGCCTTCCGTCAGGATAACATGTGCCGCAAGCCATAAAAGCGCATGACGCTATTCATACAATCCTGCGGTCAAATCCCCCTCCAGCCCCACAACCCTCGGCCATTTGCCTGTGCGCAGGATGGTGGTGCAATTAATGTTCCCGATGTGGCAGTATAAATGCCGGTATTGCCCCAGGATAAGCGCCATCCGGGTATGTTTGCAACCCTCGGGCTTTTCATAGAGCATATCGTCTGTCAACCCGTTCAGGTATTGCTGAATCTTCTGCCTGATTTGATGATAATACGCGGCCAGCTCTTCCCGGGACAGCGTTCTTTCGCTTGGGATATCCAAAGAGTTCAGGTCCTGTTCATGAAAAGGCGGCTCGTCATACCGCTGCGGGTTAATGAACCACCGATCCAGGGAATGAAGGGCATGATACAAATGCTTCCAGACAGGCATCTCACACAGGACAAAATCCAGATCGCATGTTTGGAGTGTAGTATTCACGTTATGCAGCAAAATTTCGGTCTGCTCCAAAATGACTTGAGTAAGCTGCCTCTCCATTCAGTTCCACCTTTCTTCCAACACGCACATCATTTCCACTTTGCCTAGCGTTTTCAAATGCATTGCTTACAAATTATTACTCCTTTTGAGGGATCATATCATATTCATATGTTATTGAATGATCGCGTTAATAATTTGTTTGATATAGTTTTTCTTATATCTGCGAGGCGTCCTTTACGGATTCCTGAAGCTTACTTACAAACAGCTCCGCCAACCTGGACAGCGTCACCTTTTTATGAGCGATCCATCCTACGGTAATAGTCTCCTCCACTTTAAGCGGCACGGCCACGATCCCTTCTCCGTTCAAGTCGGCGTTGATGACGCCGGTAGAGATGGTGTAACCGTTCAGGCCGATCATCAGATTGAAAATAGTGGCACGGTCGGAGACCTTGATGCTTTTCCCGTGGGGCAGCGTGCTTAAGATTTCCTCGGCATAGTAAAAGGAATTGTGCTCTCCCTGCTCAAAGGAGAGGCAGGGATATTCATCTAGGTCATGAAGAGTTACCGCGCTCTTTTGTGCCAACGGGTTTTGAGCGCTGACAAAAATGTGAGGCATAGCCACAAATAAAGGATGAAAGGCAAGACCGTATTGCTCCAGCAGGTGGTTTATCACCTTGGAATTGAAATCATTCAGATACAGAATTCCAATCTCGCTGCGCAGGTTGCGGACATCCTCCAGGATTTCATATGTCCTTGCATCCCGGAAAGAAAATTCATACTCCAACGCACCGTGCTCCCGGACCAGATTCACAAAGGCTTTGACTGCGAAGGCGTAGTGCTGAGTCGAAACGGAAAAGCGCTGCCGGCTGGGTTGTGCATGGAAATATCGCTGCTCCATCAGGTCGGCCTGCTCCACAATTTGGCGGGCATAGCCTAAAAACTCAGCCCCGTCCGGAGAGAGAACCACGCCCTTGTTGGTACGCAAAAAAATATCAAAACCCACCTGCTCCTCCAACTCTTTTACCGCCCCGGAAAGGCTGGGCTGGGTGATGAACAGGCGCTTGGCCGCCTCATTCATGGAACCGCAATTCACGATCTCTATCAGATAGCGCAGCTTTTGTAGTGTCATCGCTTTTCTCCTTCAATTCGACTGTCAACAGCCTTTTTGCTTCTGATACCGTTCTTCCTCGCTGAAAATGCAGCCGCAGTATTTTTGCATATACAGCCCCATTTCCTTAGCCGCCTTCTGCCCCTCCCGGAACAAAGGGCGAAAATCCCGATACAAGAAGGATATATGGTACTCTTCCGCCAGCGCTTGTGCTGTCTGAATAATCAGATCATGATTCTGATAGGGGCTGATCAAAAGGGTGGTGGTAAAGCTATCAAACCCGTGCTCCAACGCGTATTTTGCAGCCTCCTCCATGCGCATATGGTAACAATAACCGCACCGCTTATCAAAGTCAGGATAAACTTGCTCGATAAAATATCGCAAACCATATGTATCCTTTAAGATCAATTGCAAATTCTTCTCTTTTGCAAATTGAATGAGGGCTTCTTTTCTGCTTTGGTATTCTGTGAACGGGTGAATGTTGGGATTATGCCAAAACAAAACCGGCTCGATAGCTTCTGCACGCAAGCTTTCCACGCATCGGATCGAGCATGGCGCGCAGCATGCATGCATCAGTGTTTTCATCAGCAGCCCTCCAACCATACTTGAAATCCATTGAACTTGGAATATCCACTTGAGATATTTTATCACACTTCAAATGAACTTCCTACCTGCATATATCTTTGGTCCGAATTCCGGCAATACAACGCCGGGAGCTGCCATTATTTCAGGGAACGTGGCTATATATTATGAAAAACTTGATACATGGGCATACTTTTCGAAATGGGGAGGATGGAGGCTTTATAGTGCCAATTCTATCAACTATATTCCGCTCACTGCTCTCCTTTAGCGTTCTGTTCCTGCTCGCCAGGATCTTGGGTAAAAAGCAGATCGCGCAGTTGACATTCTTTGATTATGTGATCGGCATTTCTATTGGATCCATAGCTTCTCAATGCGCAGTGGATCCATCCATTGGCTTATTGGAAGCTTTGGTTGGAGCACTCACATTCGCTCTGCTCTCGCTGGCGCTGTCATGGATCAGCGCCAAGAGCTTTGCCGGCCGAAAACTGCTGGACGGCATGCCCATCGTAGTAGTTGAGAAGGGGAATATCGTTGAATGCGGGCTCAAAAGTACCAAGCTGACGATCAACGACTTGCTGGAGGAATGCAGACAGCAGGGGGTATTTAACCTTGCGGATGTGGAAGCGGCGATTCTTGAAACAAACGGAGGGTTAAGCGTCCTGCTAAAATCTGAGAAAAGTCCCATTACACCCGAGGACATGAAGTTGGCAGTGGATGCAAAGGGCCTGTGCGTGAATGTGATCCTCGACGGTAAGATTTTGCACCATCACCTAAGCATTCTCCAGCGGGATGAAGCATGGCTTAATCAGGAGTTGCAGCAACAAAACATTTCAAACCCTTCCGATGTCTTGCTTGCCTGCGTAGATCAGGCAGGCGTGCTGACAGTCCATCTAAAGGGTTACCACACCCCGGCTTCATCATTGGTGTAGCGGGGTGTGCATCATTATGTAGGAGCAAGAAGTCAGAATGTGCCATCAGAGAATAACCATGGCAGACTACAAGCTACCAATTTGCTTCAACCAGGATTCAATGTCCGATTTTGCGCCGCGATGAGATATTCCCCGGAAAGTGGTCCGGTGACAATCCTCCGCAGATGCCAGTCTCCCGAGTAAATAAAGCACGTCCGCAGGCCCGAAGAAAGCGGCAGTAATGTGTAATGACGCAAAAGGTAATACAAATAAAACTGAATGTGCGAGCAAAATAAGAAGCAACCACTGTTCTCCAAACCTTTGGGGTTCGGACCGCGTTGGTTGCTTCATTCCGGTCAATCTGGCTCTTGATAAAAGCTCCGTTCGAGATTTAGCATTCGCTCTTCATAGCCGTCAAGCTTCCGGTCAAGTCGGGCAAGGGCGGCTTGAAGTTCCGCGATGCGATCGGAGATCTGCTGGCGCTGTTCAATCAGGATTGCCTTTCGTGTCTGGATCGATTCGCTTCCTATTTGAAAAAGTGATACATATTCCACCAGCGCCTCGATAGATACGCCTGCGCTGCGCATACACTTGATGAACTCCACCCATTTTAGGTCACCCTCGGCGTAATCGCGGATACCTCCGCTGGTACGCATCACTTTGGGAATCAAGCCTATACGCTCGTAATAGCGCAATGTATCCGCCGTCAGTCCAAACTTTTCAGCCACCTCGGTAATGGTCATGCGATCGCCTTCTTTTCTCAGAACTACAGTCTCTCGCCGCAGGTCCGCGATCAAGTTGCCGCTACACTCGTTTCCCCATTTCATAGGCTTTCAGCAGTACGGGTGATCGTTGGATATCTCCCTTCTGCCATACGCCGGTGCCATAGAGACTGCCTTTCTCGTGTGCATTCTCAAGGCAGTCTTCCGTGAAGCCTCTGAAACCTTCCAAAGTGCGCTCCATCATGGACTGATCTGTATCGGCGGCCGTCATGATAAAGTAAAAATCTTTGCCGGAGATTTCTGTATACCGGGGCACCGTGCGATCGATCAGCGTCTTCATCTGCCCGTCCATGGTATAAAAGTAGACCGGCGTTGCCATGACAATCACATCGGCATCGACCATCTTGTTTAGGATCTCCGCCATATCATCCTTCAGTACGCATTGGTGCGTGCTGCTGCATATGCCGCAGCCCGTGCAGTAATTCAACTCTCTGTCCCGGAGAAAGACCTTCTCCGCCTCGTTCCCGGTCTCTGTCGCCCCGCGAATGAATTCATCGCACAGCGTATCTGAGTTACCGCCCTTTCTTGGGCTTGCCGACAACACCAATACTTTCTTGCTCATTTGCTTTTCCTTGTACAACTGGGCTTTGACCCAGGCAATGCTGATGGTATTTATGGCCCCAAAACCGTCGCAGCGGTAAAGGCTTTCCAGCAAAGCGCAAGCATCACGGTGGATGGTGCTGTTGGGCCAGTCACACGGGGATCATTGGCACAATAGACAAATAGGGGTGCCTCCATATTCGCAAATTAGCCAATCATTTCGGCCGGAATTTGCTTGTGTATACGAAACAAATCCCGGCCGAATCTTTCTCTTCCTATTAGTATTCGTTATGTTTAATAAGGAGTTGATAATGTGATCAGAACGATTTACCATGTCACTGGTTCTCAGGATGGCAGCAAAACTAAGGGAGAGAAAGCAGTGACAATTATCCATTTGAAGCTTGGGAAAATTACCGAACGCTCTGACGGCAGGTATCAAGCGGGGTATAGGGATCTGGATGGGAAGCGGAAATTCATTACCTGCAATACAGAGATTGAAGTACTTGAACGCTTTCGAGATTTGGAATTTACCCTTAACACCCAAATAGATGCCAACCCAAAACGTGGGCAGCCACGAAACGAGGGGAAGAAAAAGGCTCCTCTCCAACAGGAATCTCCTTCAGTATCTACGGCGAGCGAAGAAGGTTTGCTGCTGGCCAACTACATGCTGAACTGGCTGGAAAAGTACAAGCAAGGCAAGGTTCGCCCCAGTTCTTACGTCAGATACCGGTTCTGCCTGCAGCTTCTTTGTAAGGATGAACTGGCACACATGGATGTTAGAGAAATAAAGCTGGAGCATATTCAGGAGTACATCAACCGTCTGGAGGAGGAACTGAGCGCCTCCACCATCAAAAAACAAAAGCTAATGCTGAGTCAGGTCCTGGAGCATGCCATGCTCACAGATGTGATCCAAAGAAACCCGGTACATGGCGTGCAGATGCCGCCTATGACTCATAACACCAAGGTGATCTACCCTTACGAGAAGGATGAACAAGAAAAACTGGTGGCCGCCTTCACCGAACAGAAAGGCAACAAGCTCCGCTTCCGTTATGGATGGGGAGCTGTTCTTATTTTGGAGACTGGGCTCCGAGCCGGCGAAGCGCTGGCGCTGGAGTGGTGCGACATCGACGAGGAGAAGCGGTCACTAAAAGTAAACAAGAACCTGGTCCGGGTGGATGGAAAGAACATTGTCCAGCGGACCACAAAAACAGAAGCCGGTAAGCGGACCATCCCCCTGAACAGCAAAGCCATGGAAGCGATCCGGCACCTAAAGGCACAGCAGGTTATTGGCTGCCCCTATGTGTTTGCTACCCAAAGCGGGGAGCATGTCGGCTATCGGCATCTGCTGACCACTATGGCGAATGCTTGCAAAGCGGCCGGCGTGGAGCGCCGCGGCCTGCACGCACTTCGGCATTCTTTTGCCAGCAACCTGTATGCCCGGGGTGTGGAGGTGAAGGTCATCTCAAAACTGCTGGGGCACGCCAGCGTAGAGATCACCTACAACAGGTACATTCACTTCTTTGAAGGAAATATTGACGATACCCTCCGCCAGGCGGTTGGGGCATAAATATATAGAGAAAAAGCGGGTAGCTTTGCGGTTGGGGCAAGGCTACCCGCTTTTTTCGTTTATCATGAGATGCTAAATGACACAGGTTGCTGAGGTTCCACTACGGCTTTCAGATTCGCCGGCGTCTTCAGCGTAAAATCCCGCTGTAGCACGATACTCATTCCCGGCAATACCTGTATAACTTATTTCATAGATATGAGTTATGCCATTGGTTTTATATTTGTCGGTCACACTTTTTACTGTGACCCATGAAGAACCGCGTTTTTCCTGAATCCGTATGTAGCTAAACCCTAATTTATCAGCGGTTGTCCGGGTCGTTATGCTTGCTTCAGCAGTGATGGCAGTACCACTTTTGCTTATTGAGACATCGCAGGACATGATAAGATCGCTAGCATACGGCTGAAACTCTATAGCCAGGGCTCCGGCTGTAAAGCACACGAAGATGAAGCAGAGTACCATGCTAATGAGCGATTTCTTCATTTGATTTACCTCCGTCCATTGTATTGAGTAGGTTTACAAGTTCTTGTTTATCGAGATTACCGCCGATTTGAACGATATAGGGAGGAGACACCCAGAGCGCCTCAACAAAATCGATATTTGTAAATAGGTAGTAGCTCGTCCCGGAAATTATTATGATTTCATGGGCACCATCCTTTTCAATGGCCTTTGAAAGCATCGCGTTTGCATCAGCAACTCTTTGGATCAATATATGCAGTTCCGTCTCGCCGGCATTATAAAGTCCGATTAAATTGCTGAGCGTGCTACCGGTACTGCTATCCATATTTGTCAGGTTGTATTCTTCCGGCAACTGTGGAAGGGTAAGATTAAACTCTAACTCTTTTATCTTATCGTCAAAGGCATCTCCCTTACCCACCCCACGATACTTTATCGGTGATATTGGCTCGGTGGAGTTCCCTAAAGACTGTACGTTTACATCAATTCGCACCTGTTCATCTCCCCAATGGAACACATAATTCCATATGGGATATCCCAGAGCATAAGCGATGGCTGTTCCGAGCAGCATGATTCCAATGAGAACAAACAGGAGAATCATTGCAGGCCGTAAACGGCTAGCCCTTCTTACTTGTCCTGCATCATTATGATGCAATGCTTTTTCTCTGCTCACCTCCTCTACAGCTTTCAGAATTCTTTCCTTTGATTCTTTTGCGCCACTCATTTCCCCTTTCTCATATTCAGGATACAGGTAAAGTAGACACTCATGAATGAGGGATGCATCCATCTCTTCTGCGGGAAGATCGACCTGTTCATCCAGGATGCGTTCGATATCCTGGCTGGTAAGTTCCTCATGATTAAGAAAGCATTCCAGCTTTTCACCATATTGCCTCTTCCAGTTATCTGTCATCTATCTTTCACTCCTACATAGCTATATTGTATCCTGGATGGAGAATGTTACAGGTGAAAAAAATTATTTTTTATTTTGTGTTTTAACCGAGCTATTCTTACACGCAGCGTTCCTTCAGATATGTCCAGTTCTGAGGCCAATTGCGCGGCGCCTTGAGTATAATACTTCATAAGAAGGCTCGCATTTTCTTCACCGAGCATCTCTCGAAGCGTATCCTCCATATCCCGGATCAAGGCTTTATCCTCAAATAAATTGTACTGATTCTGTACTTCGGCTTCTTTTTTTTGATGAGCCTGCATCTCGTCATCCAACGACATTGTCCGCATTTGTTTATTCTTCTTTGATGCTTTGCGTAAGCGATCTGAAATTATGTTTCTCAGTGTTTCGACTAACCATCCCATGATATTGGGATGGCTTTGGAGTACCGATTTTTTCCTCCAGAGAAGTATATAGACCTCTTGTAGATCATCAGATAACTGATCCGTATCCATGCCGTATCTCTTCAAAATCCGTAATCCTGTAGCATATAATGTATCATGACTGTCATTAATGACATTTTCAACCCATATATTTTGATCTTGCATATCTTTCTCCTCTGATGTTAAGGGCGTAATGTGATGCTTATTGTCATTATACATGGAATAAATGTAAAATGAAATATTATTATTGAGTACGGTAACAAACAGGTATCAGATTACAATATATACGGTGAAGGGACAAATCGAATGCAGTCCCTATCCTTGGAAAGGAGGACTACTCCATTGGGCAAGGCACTGGCGGAAGTGTGGATACAGAAAAAGACCTTGTAGAAACTACTCTGGCGAGTGCTATCGCTTAAGGCGATAGAAATATCCACAAGGTCAACAATAATGTACCACAAAACAGCAAAATGTCAACATATAACCGAACGATCTGACTATGATAGGAGAAATTCTGTATGAAGAAAAGGAATGTGCTGAAGCTCTTTGCAATCGCTTTGATTGCGATCGTGTGTGTCGGCAACCTAACTGCTGTGGCAGCGACCAATACGCTTTCTCCGGCAGGGTACGGTGCAACTGCCAGTTCTGGGAACTACACCAAAAGCGGAACGAAAGAGCCTTCCATGAACGTCAATAGCATCAGCAATATGTCGCAAGACTATTTCTATTGCCGTATCAGAAGGTCGAGCGGAACGGCCGCAACTCCCGTCTATCAATTCACCTCCACTGGCAGCAAAAACATGTACTACCTGGACGGACAAAACATCGATGGCGCTACCTACTTTGTCCGTGTGCAAACGCAAGACGATGAACAGAATACGATTACGGTAAAGCTGACCTGGAATCCGTGACCCCAAATTAAGGAAGAGAGCATAATTGTACTTTCATTATGCTCTCTTCCTTACAAACAGTAATTCATGACGATGTGTCAATAGCAACATACTTGAAATTGAATCATTGTTGCATTATTCGTAAGGAGAGCATTATGTGTACGAAAATTACGCATCTGAAAAAAGTTGTATGTATGACCTTCGCCTTGTTACTATTAGTGGGATGCTCGGCACAAGGTCCATCTCCAGAGGCTGGACTTGTAACTGATACTCCAATAGTGCGGGCAGATGAAGTCATACCGCAGGCAACTAAGGCAAGTAGTCCAACCCTTGAAACCCCAATGCCACAACAGGCCACAAATGCGGTATCTATGAGCGCTTCTGCGAATGCAGCATCAATGTTAGTAACTCAGTTGACCCTTCAAAATCAAACAATTTCTATTCGCGCTCCTATGCCACAGAGTTTTCCAGATACAGTTTATGAAATAACGCTTAACGCATCAGGACAATATCCTATAGAAAATAAAAATGATGTTTTTTCTGCTATTTTGGGTGGCAAGAGCATACCTCCGACTACACATTATTTAAAAACCGAAGACGCTATTACTTTTGAACCCAAAGACAGCCAAGCAATGGGGCGCGGCGATAACGGGTATCCCATTACTGGGGTCATTTCGGAAAACGAAGCCGATAAATCGGTTGTTGTTCTATCTGATAATATCAACTGGAACGATTTTTCGGAAAACTGGGCGGAAGGCAATGCGCCTAAGAGTACTATAGAGACCGCAATCCAAAGGGCTTATATGGTTCTTGATGCCATGGGCGTATCCTATAAAGAGCCCTCAATTCTTTACCGTTCCCTTCTTAAAGATGGAAAAGAATTCACAGAACTCTTTTTCCCAATTTACCGCTATGGCTTGCCCATGCAAAGCAGCGCTTACAAAGATGAAAACGCATGGGAGAACAATGCAGGAGAATGGGGGTTTGTGAAGGGCGAAACAGTTCATTTTCAAGTATTGGACGATGGAACCATATACAGTATCGATTCAGGACGCTTTTTTAGTGAAAGCAGCCGGCAGGTGATCACAAATAGTTTGTTTGGCTATGAGCAAGCCTTACAGCAACTGTTTTCACGGAGCAAAAACTATTCTCTCCATTCTACCACACATCAATATGAATTTGAGGTGTTAGCAATTCGTCCATGCTACATAAAGCTTGCTATCGAAGGAACCAACGATACTTTTCTCGCACATCCGGCTTGGGAAATTTGCTTTCAATATAATGCGAAAAATCTGAACACTAAGCAGCAATATAGCGGAATTAGCACAGGATATGTAGATGCTGTGACGGGAAAAATCTACGAATAGGGTGTGAATCGTATGAGATGTATCTTGAACGACCTCAGGCGAGGCATCATCAATCGTGCCTTTCTCGTTGCTGTGCTTCTTCAAATTTTACTGCTCTATTTCGGAGGAAGAGAGGATTGGCCATACTATGCAGGGCTTGATGGCTTTTACTTATTCGCTGCGTCAAGGGAATTGAGTGTTACACATCTATATTTTCCAATCATTGTTTGTCTTCCGTTTGCGCTCTCTTTTGCATCCGATATGCGGCAAGGTTTTATATTTTCTGAGCTACACCGTTCTGGTCGAGCGCGATATATCACTGCCCGCATTATGGCAAACACGATTGCGGGTGCATTGGCTGTAGGACTTGGGACGGCGATTTATGCGCTCGCTTGTATTCTTCTTTCCCAACCAAGCAGTTACAGGGTCGAGGTGTGGCGTACCTATGCGGATGGCAATTGGCTGGAGCCTTTCTTGCGCACAAATTATGGGCGGCCGTACATGCTGCTGTGTATTATTTTGGACATGATGGGAGGGGCTGTATGGGCAACCGTCTGCTTGGCATTATCCACGATATATCCGAATCCCATCTTCTCTTTATTGGGCACACAAATTATATATCTGGCTTTTGTAAGGATTCCGCCATTCTCAACTTTGATCAATCCAATTCCCCTTATCAGGCCTACCTTCTTTAACTCGGCATTGACACTAAAGGGTATCATAGCAAGACAGCTTTTTTGTTATATGGTCTTTCTTGGCATGAGCATATGGGGGTTATACAAAGCGCTCAAAAATATTGCAGTCTATAATAAAGGCCTATTGCAAGTATTCTCGCCTTTTTGGGTAAGATCGCGAAAGGGAAAGGCAACTTCAAGTAATTGGTTGTCACGTTGCTTCGGAGGCATGCTTCATCCAACCTTTCTGCTTGTTGCAGGCTGCCTTATTCTAATACGGCCTTTTGTGTTTAGAGTAGAAAAAGGCAGTATGGCTATGAGCCTACTTTCATTGATAGGCGGCATTCCGTATCAAGATATCCCGTCTGTCGGTGACATCGCAGCATGGATGTTATTGCTTATGCCTTGCTTGCTGGGGGTTGGTTTGCAGCTCCAGCAGGAGTTTACCGGTAGAATGTATTTTACTTTATATCGATATCGGTCCGGAGCAAAATGGTTTCTATCTGTTTTCCGCTCAAACGCCATCGTTTGCATTGGATATGGAATGTTTCAGGCATTATGGATCATCATATGGTGTTATATAAACCGCATTGGAGGATGGGATGCCTGGGGATATGATTTTTCGGGGACATGGATAAATGCACAAGGAGTCTGGCCCTGGGTTGTCCCAATGCTATGCATTCACCTAGTCTTAATTGCAGTAGTACAAATGGTCATTCATATCGCAAGCGGGAGCGGTATTGCTGCCATTGGGGGCGCACTGCTTGTTTGGATCAGTACAGTCTGGTTTGGGAGCACTCCCTCTGCCATATCATCTTTTTTGCCCGGCAATATTGGCATGGTACTTCGCAGCAGCAACTATGGAAGTTTATACGGGTCACCTGCTTTACAGTTTCTGACTCAAATTGTTCTTACTATTATTCTTGTTTATACTGGTTCCATCATAAGCCAAAAGATGCAAAACTGCTTGCATATGAAAGTGAGGAACGTAAAGTGATTGCTTGTGACCGTGTAAGCTATTCGCATCATGGTGACGTCCTTTTAAAGGATATCTCTGTCTCTCTATCCAAATGTCAGATCCATGGCTTTGTTGGAAAGAACGGCAGCGGAAAGACAATGTTGCTAAAAGTACTTTGCGGATATTTACGACCTACTACTGGTCATGTGACTATTGATGGAAAACGATTATACAGCGAAATCCAATTCCCTCCATCCATGGGGCTAATATTGGAAACCCCCGGTTTTTTACCTTTTGTGTCAGGGAGGCAGAACTTGCGTATCCTTGCTGGTATATGCCGGAAGATTGATGAAAAACGTATAAACTCTATATTGGAAATGGTTGGCCTTCAAAAAGCATCTGGCAAATGGGTAGGCCAGTATTCCTTGGGGATGCGTCAGCGATTGGGGATTGCCCAAGCAATCATGGAGGACCCGGATCTATTGATTCTGGACGAACCATTTAATGGCTTAGATACGCAAGGAATTCTGGATATGCGCAATTTGTTCAAGCACCTACGAGCAGAAGGTAAAACGATGATCTTGACAAGCCATAATACGGAGGACATTGACGAACTGTGCGATACCGTATATCAGATGGATACAGGTATCCTGACACGGGTTCGGTGACGTGACGATGTGTATTGAGCAAAACTTTATATAACGACAAAACAAGAAAGGTGCGTGGAAGCTATGCGTCAACACAATCATTTAAGCCCCCGAAAAGCTCTTTTCGCCTTTTTATGCCTCATGCTTATTTCTGTTTGTGGAGTGACTTTGGCAGAGAATAGTCTTGTGTTCAAAGAAAAAAATGGGGAAGCAATCCGCTATATTTGCGCCGGTCTCAAGTCCGATGCATATTTCCTCACGTCCCAACGGGTTCTGCATCTCACAAAAAAGTCTGATGGTGTTGTTGTTACTCAGGATTTTTCCCCAAATAATGTGGACCTGATAACACTATGCGATACAGACGATGGATTGTTTGGAATATCCTCCTCAAGAGAATTATACGAGTACCACGATGCTTCCTGGCAACGGACAGGAAATCTCTATACTGACTCCTCTACGGCAACCACAGCAGATGATAGCCTCATCGTCTTCAAAACAGCTGCTGTTGGTAAGAAGGTATTCGTGGTTATTTACGATGCCAACATTGATCAGTATCAGTGCTGGGTCATCAATCGTGAAACGAATTCTTGCAACGTATTGTCTGACCTTTCTCCTTTGGACTGCAGCAACTGGAAGGATAACACTCTTCTTTTTTACGCCGTCTCAAAAGATGGTTCCAGTTATTTTTGCACCTTTGATACTAAGGAAAATACGATAGCCCAATTAACAATTGATAATATGCCGAACGATGTGACTGCCTTTACTTATGAACCTTCCCGTGAAACGCTGTATGTGGCGACTTCACTCCAGATTGTAAAATCGCAACAACAAACCCCATTTACAGATGTTCTTTCAATAAAATATGCGAACGGTTTGGCTTGCATCGGCATGGATATGCTTGCAGTATGGTATGAGGATAGCATATATATTTGTGATGTCACTAGAGAGCAGGCTGCACAAAGTATTTGTGTAATGGACGTTTCCACGAGATTTGATAATGACTTTACTGCAGAGACCGGTATCTCCCTGCAAAAATACCAAAACCCGAACATGGATGTGATAGAGCATATCAGCTATGCCCTCTCAGTCCGGGATAGTACTGTAGATATCTATGGATTTCTTGCACATAAAGGCTTACAAACGGTAAAAGAAAAAGAAATGTACTTCGATTTAGGCCAAAGTGATATACTTCGACAGATGTCGGGTGAATTGTATGACGCCTTATCAAAAATATTGTACTATCAAAACGAAATCGTAGCATGGCCAATTAGTGTTCAGCCACTGGTACGTGTGCAAAACGATGAGCTCTTATTGCAAAATGGATTCTCGGTTCCTGAAACGTATGATGATCTATTGGACTTGTTACCTCAAATAGTGGATAGTGACCTTCTTGTTGAAAAAGGCATGCGGTTATTTGATACACTGTCCTATTCTCGAAAAAGCCTACTGGAGTATTTTATGCGCCAGTATATCTTTTATCAGCAGAAAAACGGAGAAGAAGTTAATTTCGGCACAGATCTTTTCCGGAAAATCACGCAGCGAATCCTCACAGAGATACCCAAGGAAGACCCTTCCTCGGAAAGCACAGGGGAGGAAGCACCACTATTTACACTTACCAGTATATCACCTGTTATTCAGGAAGACATGTGTGCACCCTTTAGACTGTCCACCGAGGCAACACCAGCCATAGAAACCTGGGTTTATGTTGCAGTAATAAATCCATACTCAAAGAACAAGGAGCAAGCGCTGCGCTATTTAGAATATTTTGCGCAGCAAAAGGATGAAGAGAGTTATTCATATTATGCCAACATGCGTGATCCATACGAATCCCCTCGTGTGCAGGATGAGATAGCTGAATTAACAAAGGATCTGGATAGCGAAAAGACACGCGCGGTGCAACCGGCTGAAATGAAGGAGCATGAGGAAGCAATTCGCCAATTGGAATCGAGGATTGCCTTGTATGAGCAGGATAAGTATCTTATTACGCAAGAGGCAATTGAGAATTACCATCGGTTAGCTCAAATGTTCATCGTATCAGAAAATTCACTGATTCAATATGACGATAGCTTGGATAGTTTTATTGATCAGTTGATTGCAGGGCGCTATACTCTTGATGGTTTTATTCAAGCCTGTAATCAACATGTGAAAATGATTTATGCTGAAAACAATGCCAAATAGGTTGAAATGGATTATTGCTATGACTCGCAGCGTTGTCATTGGCATGATGCGGAGTGGAAAGGAAAGGTAACGGGCTGCCAGATAGCCTGGAAAAACTAGAAAAGTGCTTCTGATCGGACGGCGTGTGGGAAAAAACTCTCTCACACGCCCTAATTAGATGGAATACAAAGGAGGAGACGTATCCCCATGCAGGAGTCTTTACCCCACGACCAGGGCATTGAACTGACAGGCTGTAAAAACATACCAGAATCAAGGCGCACCTATGATATCGTCTCAAAAGTTGCCTTCTTGATTGGCGTCAAGCAAATGCAGTTTGAACGAGAACCATGGCAATGCTTATGGTATGACAGGTTCCAGAGCGTCCCAGAAGCCAGGGTTATACGTTCCTTATGCAAAATCAGAACAGGATTACTAAAGCACTATCAGGATATCGACTACAATATGAGATATCAAATTAGGAATCTGGACAAGATGCCTGAGATTTTCGATATAGAGGATTTCACGTTTCTGGAAACAAAGGGGATTTCCATTGTTAAAGCCAACTATCGGATAAACGCCTATATTTCAGATATCAACCGTCATATTGCCCAACATATACATAACTGTCGAGGTCTATTCCCTATTTGGCTTAATTGGGAGTATATTCGAGACTTATTTCTCATGCCTGGTGGAACAAAGGAAGCATTCATCATTCGTGAACAAAAGCGGTTTAAAGACCACCTCTCAAGTTATCCCTATCATGTCTACCTACACTGGCCACTTATGGATCAAGGCAATATCCTTCTCAACGATGGGAAGTTCGTACAGCTTCTATATATAGCTCATAAAGATCAGTTTACCGACTTGAACAAGGTCATGGATGCCGGGGAAGAGGTAAAGAATGAATTGTATGGCTTTTTACACCTTTATCAGCCTGTGGCTATGGTGGTAGATTGTGAGAATTCTGACCCCTACAAGTTGTGTGCCATGCTTCGGAAGATTGAAATGGTTCACAACGATGCCCTTACACATATTCAAAAGATTATCCTTTATGATGATATCCGCTCCGCCAGTGCTTGGCGCGTACTTGAACATTATGTTACAATACCCGTCCAGCATGATATGGTGGAACGTATCCATGATAACAAATCTCTAGTTGATATGCGCATGGCAGCAGGAATCTGCAAAGAATATTATCAAAATCAAACAATTGCCTTCCTCCTGGTATCCAGCGATTCTGACTATTGGGGCCTGATCTCCGCCCTGCCGTCTGTTCCTTTTCTTGTCATGACAGAATATGAAAAATGTGGGGTGAGACTACAGCAGGCACTGGATAATGCAGGGATTCCATATTGTTTTCTGGATGATTTTTGTAGTGGAAATATCAGCGACATCAAAATTGATGTGCTGGTTACAGAGGTTAGGGAATATACGCAAAACTCATTGCAATTAAATGTGAATACAATGCTAGAAACGATTTATGAAAGAACCCGTATTTCCCTGTCCTCTGCCGAAAAGGAAAACTTCTACGATCAATACATCAAGACAATGCGCATGGTGATAGGTCTGGATGGGGAAGTAACAATGAAGGTAGGGAATTGACCTCGGTGTATTTCGCTTAACATTCCTCCAAATATGGTCACTTGACGATACTAGGTGGCATTGCCTATAGTGGAAATTGATTCCGTTGCTTTATTATTCCGGATAAGGTGGCATAATTTTCCGTGATTTCGATCCAGGATCACTGCTATGGATGCCGCTTATGACCATAACACTAAAGTGATCTACCCTTACGAGATGGATGAAAAAATTAGTAGCCGCCTTCACTGAGCAAAAAGGAAACAAGCTCCGCTTCCGTTACGGATGGGGAACTGATCTTATTAATGCTTATTGTCATTATACATGGAATAATTGTAAAATGAAATATCTTCCCTAGGACACTGTAACAATCAGATGTCAGATTACAATATATGCAGTGAACGGGTAAAACGATACCAAGAAAGGAGGTAGCGACGAACGCGCAGGAAGAATTGCCACACTCTGCTACTTGGTCGTACCTGTATGGCATCGTAGCTATGTAAGTATTCCTTCCATGCATGTCATGATACTGACAGTGATTGCTCTGCAATCGTTGCTTTAGTATAGATACACAAACAAGGAAGCAATTCGTATCGGAAAGGTGAGTGAAACCGATGGGCAATTGATTCCGCTTGCTTCGCTATAGGCAAGCAAAAATCCTTGCAAAACGAGCTGGGGAGCACACAGCCTTTGAGCTGTGAGGTTCTGCAAGGACGATAAGATTATAGCATGCTTCTCATGACTTTTCAATCACGATAAGCTTGTGAGCTCAAAGAAGGAGAGTACTCAAATGAAGAAGCGTTTTGCTTTGGTTCTATGCGCGCTGCTGATCTGCTTGTTCGCAAGCTCAGCAATGGCGGCCGTGAAATTCTCTTGTGACAGCGACACTACAACCTTCTCAAGGTGGAGCGCTAACACCACAGCCGACGGATCAGACTGGTACCTTTCTGATTGGAAGAAGTCGAACTTGTCGGATACCCAACAAGCAGGATTCAAGGTATACAGCGCACCCGGAGTGTATGCCAGCCATACGTTTTATTACAAAAGTAAATCCACAACACCCCATGATTACCTGCCAGAAATCTCTGATGGCGATAATGTCTATGCTGCTGGCATGCGGTATAAAGGTACGGGAAACATAACAGTTGAGGGAATGTTTAACCCGTAATACCCAAAGCAATGCGCAAGCCTCACCGGCTTGAAAGCAAGTGAGGCTTGCGCTGAAAGGGCGTGTGACAATGAAAAAAGTTGTTTGTTATTTGCTTGTTTTTCTCATCATCTCTGTTTTCTGCGCTACCGCGTTTAGTGAAACAATTGTGACCTATGGGGGAACCTTTTCGTCATATGACACTGGTTATCAGGCATTTCTGAAGAAGCATCCCAACGTTTCTATGACCTGGCCTGATATGGTTTACACTTCCACTTCTGCGTTCACGACTGCGCTGCTGACCCGGCAATACACCTGTGACATGTTTGCCTGGGGAACTAGTCAAGTTGACTGGTCCATTCTTATGGACAAAGGCTATTGTCTTAACCTGTCTGACAGCCAAGTGCTGAGTGATGCCGTCAACCGAATGCATCCTAATATAGCTAAGTTAGCCATGCATGACGGGCTTTTATACGCCGTTCCAAATGATATAAATTTCATTTTTATGCAGATTGAAAAGGATACTTGGTTTGGGGCTGGACTGACGCTGAACGATGTTCCTCAATCCTTTCCTGAATTCCTGGACTTTCTGGAACAATGGTGCAACCGTATTGAGGATGCCCCCGAACCCATGATCCGAATCCTGGGTGGATGGGAATCCAACTATACAGAATCCTCGTATGTCGCTTGGCTCGCAAAATTGCTTATCAATGAAGCTATCATGCAAATGCAATATGCCGGTGAATCGCTTCACTTTGACAGCCCGGAACTATTGGCGCTATTGGACCGCTGTGATACAGTGGGTAGACGTATTTATCAACTTGAATCCCCAAATGGCGAGCTAAGCCTTTTTGATGAATCTTCCAGAGGCATCTGGCCTACGAACTATGCGAACGTTGTTTTCCTGCGCCCAAATAGCACACAGCCGAAGCTCATCAAATCGGTCGTCAATATGTGGGCTATCTGTTCTTATACGGATCATCCGGAACTGTGCTTGGAATTGCTGGAAAATGTTGTAGCTGGTCCCGGTGATCCATATTCGCTCAGTGACATGTTCCTCTACCGCGATGCGCAGGCGCGAATCAATCCGAATTACGAATCCGATTTGGCACGCTGGACGGATGAGCTCAACGCTGTGATTGCGCTGCTCCAAAAACCGGATCTCGATGGGGAGGGCAAGTCCAGTCTAGAAGAACAACGGATCAGATATGAAGGCGCTTTGGATCGTACCGAGCAAAACAAGTGGCTCATGACTCCAGAGCAATTGGCGGACTATCAAGCTGTCGCTGATAAGCTTTACTTTCCTTTCCCCAGCATCTTCGATGAGTCGAATTCGCAGGGTACAATGGAAAACCTGTACAACCAGTTTAGCAATCATCGGCTAACCGCTGAACAACTTTTAAAGGAACTTAATCGCACTGCACAGATGATACGGCTTGAGGATTAGAGAATAACTCCTACACAATAGCGACCATGCTTATTCTTCAATGAGGTATTGAATCATGCGGAGAATTGCTTGTTTCATTCTCAGTATCATAATTAACTTGGTTGGTCTGCAATGTAGCCGAGGCGAGTCCATATTGCCGACTGATAGCAATATCGCTTGGTTGATGGGTTTGTATAGTTTTGACTTGCCTGATGGCGTTATCAATGCTATGCAGGCTTCCTTTCGCCCCCAGGCATTTGACTGCGAATCAGTACAGGTCACGCTTCAAGAAGTCCTCTATGACGGCGTATGGCTATACACATCTGCTTTTGTCACGCCAACTGATCCTGAGACGGCATTGATCATGCCTGGAAGCGCAAGCATGAGTGATTTTGTCGCAGGTGGCTATCAAGAGAACCTGCGCAGCGATCGGCGTAGTTTTCAAGTAGCCGCAATGCAGGATAAGAAAGACCTTATCATTGTCTATATCCTTCCTATGGAGTTCGAGCAAGCACCATACTTTTTCCTGGATCATCGTCAAGACGTCGGAAATCAATCAACTGTATTCAGCGGAGCCCCTGTGGGTTGGATGGATGAAGCACTGACTATCCATTTATCCATACGGCTTGAACTTGTTGATCCATCGACAGGCACATATACACCCATAGATACTTATGAGTTTCCTGTTGATGTTCAGCGCGTCGGCCCGATAAACAGCAGAGAATATCATACGGATCAAAAGGATCTCCCCTTTGATTTCCTGAGCTTAATCCAAACACCACTGTCTGTGTATGCATTCCCTATTTGGAAAAGCGAGGTGGCAGAGAGCAGTTATCGTTTTACATTGTTGGACAACGATTTTGTTCGCGTTACACGTGGTGCGCCACCGGACTCCAATACCTATAGTCTGTTGGAACTGCCGGATGAACTCAATATTTTGATTAACATACAGGATGAGCGTACTCGGGGAAAAATGGTTCCTTTTTTTGCTGCCGACGCTGAAGGAATAGACTTTTTGCATACCGATTGAGAGGGGCGAGGTTTCCGGTGGCACCTTTTGACCACCATGGCGAATGCCTGCGAAGCGGCCGGCGTAGAGCACCGCGGCTTGCATGCGCTACGGCATTCCTTCGCCAGCAACCTGTATGCCAAGGGTGTAGAGGTGAAGGTCATCTCCAAATTGCTGGGGCATGCCAGCGTTGAGATTACCTACAACAGGTACATCCACTTCTTTGAAGGAAATATTGATGATACCCTCCGGCAAGCGGTAGGTGAATAAATATGAGAGAAAAAGCAAGCAGTCTTGCCATTCTACATCCATTCTATGAACTGGATTTGAACTCATCTAAGATGCATAAAGGTAATTGAGTAATTACTTACCCTAAATAAACATGCTCATTATGCCAGGTTAGGAACTCTGGTGAGGGGGCCTGGAGCTTATTTTCCGGGGTGATCAGCAGTCTGGAGCCGTTGTATTTGTAATAGTCTTTTCCATTGCCGTAGTCTTCGCGCAGGCGGTGGCTGACCTCGAGTATGTGGTCTTTTGTGATGGTAAGATATCCGTCATCAAAGAGAGTATGGATGTCGGACCTTAATAGAATGCCATTGGTGATATCATGTGTGCCATTCATGGCGTAGGGTCTGATGTGGGCAGCCTGGAGCACAGGTAGTGTTTTTTCGCCACTGACAGCGCAACGCCGGTGGTATGCATCTGTCACTAGGATTCTGAAAGCGCCTTGCCCAAGGCGGTGTTTTGTGATGCCATCGGTATACCTCAAAGGATTTCCCTCAGACAATGGCAGCTGTTGGCTCAGCCTGTCCAGGACCTGCTGATAGATGTGTGTGCCTTCGCCAAAGGCGGAGTCATACTTTTTGCCGACAACTGCGCTGAGAGGCCAATCGTTGGGCTGGATGATCCATTGCGGCTCTTCAAAAAAGAAAGGCTGGGTGAGGATAATGCAGCCGATATGGGGTAGCGTGGTGTCGATCCGGTTCTTCTCTCGGTAGGCTGTAATTCTATTCCGGAATTCCTGATAGTCTTTGGTGCCGTTCTTTTCGCCAAAGGCCTTCCAGGCCAAGTCAATGGGAACGGATGAATAGCTGACAAAAAAGCCGCCGCCAACAATGGCATAATAGGGCTTCTTTAACTTGAACAAAAACAGATCATTGGGCATTAGAGCATGAAAGGCAGTGCTGCCTGGCCGCCAGAAATTGACCTCGTCGATATTCTTGCTTTTCAGAATACTATACCAATTGTAATCGGTTAAGCCGATGAACATATTCATGCGCAACATCCCCATGCACATTTTTCATCATTATAGCAAAAATGAATAAAAAGTGGTACATGCAAACGACAGGTAAGCTATTGACACTTGGAGACTCGACCGGTGATATGCCGAATCAAGTAGGAGGCTGGACATTAATTGGCTAGACGATCTCTCCCACCATAGTGCGTACCGCCCGGCACAAGGCGATTCAATGCTCATTCATGCTTCTTAAAAAAGAACTGGTACAAGCTGTCTAATTCCTTGTCAATTGCTACGTAGTCGCTTTTTGCTTCGGTTGGAAGGCCTTCAAACCTTTCACGGAGCATTTCTTTTTTTTCTATAATCTGCATGGCAAGCCATATCTTACTCATGGGACGCAAATGGAACAGAAACGCCTTTTTGCACATGTATTTTCCGATCGGGGTATAATGCTCAATTTCCCCTGTAGAGGCCCTGCCGACATGTAGATCGTATTCTTCGGTTGTTGGGTCTACAAATCCCACGATTCCATCGTTGTGTTTTGCTTTGTCATTTGTCGGCCACTTATTTGATTTTTTCCTGTTGCATTGAAAACACGCATAGACAAGGTTTGAGTAATCTGTTTTTCTTGCGGCATCTGTTTTGATCGGTACAAAATGATCAATTTCAAATGCGTTTTTTGTAACTTGTTCTGTCTTTCCGCAATAACCGCAAATGTGATGAAAATCTTCAGCTAGATCTGGAAGGTAATCCCTATAATCGTTCTTTTGTGGAACATCAGTTCTTCTAACGATTTGCATCTTTTGATGTATACGCATTGCTATTTCCTTCCTTCGACATCCTCAAGCAACTTGTTAAGCTTATCCAGAATGCTACTCATCCTTTGTTCTGCTTCAGGCTTGAGCAATTCTGTCGGGATATCGTCCAATTCCCCATATGTTTTCAGCAATTTATACAAATACAAAAATCTTTCCTCATCGTCCGAGTCAAAAGCCGTATCGTCTGGAGCAACGATCATTTTCTGTCTTTTCGCAAGCAGTATCTCATATTCAGAAAGATGCATCGCTTTTCTTTTATCGAAAATAGCGGCAGCATCCTTGATCTCCATGCAAAAATCTTCAAAGTCTGTAGAGGGGCTATCCAGCTTACTTCGATCGCGAATCAGATTCTTGCTAACAAGTTTGGTTCCTATTGATTCGTTTGGATAGCTGGTTACAATAATGCATTGCAGGTCTGGCATGACACTGTTGATGCGAGCAACCAATTCCGTGCCTGAAAAATTATACTTTGATTCAAGCCTGTGGTCAACCATAATGCACTTGATGTCATTGTGGACAATCCATTCAACGATATCATCCATGTCTTCACAAGTATCGCAGAACAGTAAGTCGATTCCTCGCCTCGTAAATCTCGTTCTGTAATCTTCAATGAGGGTCGAGCTATCATCAACATATCCTACCTTGATCATTTAGCCGAAGCCTCCTTCTTTTCTTCCCAAGGTTATGTCTATAAAGAAGCCCTTTGGCTGCCGCAGATTCTCTGATAAATCGATCTTTCCACGGTAATCCATAACGGTACGGTGAATGATCCACATCCCCATACCCGTTCCAATAAGTTCCCCCATATTGTCCCTTCTATCCGTCTCAAAGGGCTCAAGAATTTGCCTTGGATCTTTTTTGTAGAATGGACTAAGGCCCGGCCCTGTATCAGAATATTGTATGCGCAAGTCGCTATCTAATTCGGACAATTCAATCAGTATTTCCCTTTTGTCCCTTTGGCCTCCAAAAGCTGAGACACTGTTTGCAATCAAGTTACTGAATATAGAATCTATTTCATGAGGGAAACATTTAAATTGTATTTCATTTTTCATGGGAGCAAGTGTAATAACCACTTGCTTTTCTTTCAAAATGGACGACCACGCGTCCACAATTTGGGAAACAAAGTGATACATGTCTATATTCTTATAAGATCGCCTGTCCCTTCTAACAGATTCAATAGTGACGTTAAACCATGAGCTGAAGGCATCTCGAACTTCCTCTGCTTTTTGGATGTGATGCAATGCTACTTCGATATTGCGGTCATATTCAAGCGCTTCTTTTGCCATAACGATTTTCATGCTAAGCTGATGAGATAAAGCTTTGAATTCATGAATATAGGCGTTCGTTACAATACCTGTTGTGGCCAATGTCCTTAACAGCTTGTTCTCATCTTCCAGATTTTGAATTTCTTCTTCCTTTTTATCAATTACCGCTTTGGCCTTGAGCGCCTCTATATAATGTGGCACGATAGCGTTTGCGGTGGGTTGGTTTTTATGTAAATCGGCATCGATTGATGCCTTACGGTTAATCTCTTCCTGAATTTGCACAGTTTTATTAACTTTATCGTAGTATTGACTTAGCTTTCTGAATACATATTGCCTATCCTTTTCAAACTGTGCAATAACATAGAGGATGAATTCCTTCAGAATACCAAATTCTGCAGTCTCAACGATTCCCTCCCTATTCGCCTGGTCGGGTAGGCCTATATTGATTCGAGATATAAAGATGGACCCAAAGACTTGGTCTGCACCTACGCGCCATGCGCTGGTGGGATGAGTAGGTGCTGCTGGAGATAAATTTCGTCTTCTTGACAACAACAGCCAGTCATAGTTTGAACTTGAAGATTCGCCATAGGGACGGACCCTAAAACTGTCTCTGTAAATCCGTATCCCGCCGAGTAAATCCCGTGCCTGCCGGTTATATGCTATTGATTTATAATAAAACTTTTCTTTGTCATTTGCTTGCGCCATCGCTTTAGCAAAATAAAGGGCACCTTGAAAAGGTCCTAATTTTTGCATGTCGTAATGCTTATTATCGGCGAAGATATCCTGAAGTTTTGTAGATATGTGCTTCGCTTGTCCACAAAAAAGATTTCTATCTTCCTGTGTAAAGCCCGCCTCATGCATAATTTGATCAAATTGGTCACCGAAATCAAACTCATCTCGATGTAACCTGATCTCCGCGTTGCCATCGTTGTCAACCTCAAAATTTACTTTGTAATCATAGGCATTGTTCCCGTCACCATATGTGATTTCGGCATCATGTATCGACATGTTTTCCTCAAAGAAGTAAATCTTGAAAGGAAACATAGGTTCATATGGTATGAGGGATATCAGGTCATCTCTTATGCTTTTAATTGATCTCTTTGACCATTGATCACGCAGCGTGGTCAATCTGAAGATGGTTCCAGTTTGTGTGATAATGGATGATAAAAGGATTCGGGCATCATTATTACGAATATCCTGAACAAAATCATCCACCGTCAGCGTTGTGGCACTTAAATCTGCGGTGACATCTGTTATATTTTCATTGCTTTGAAAACTGCTCCAATCCACTCTCCATATGAGCTTTTGTTTTTCCGAGAGAGTAAGCATTTCGCAACTGTCAGCGATCCTATCCAAAGCAAAGCGACCGATACCCTTGGCACCGGTCTGAATTCGCCCTGTGCCCGAAACGAAATTGAGCTTTTTTGATGAACGTCCTATTGTCATCCAATTTGTTAAGATGACGTCATCCGTCATGCCATAGCCATTATCTCCAAGATATACCGTTCCGCTACTTTCTTCGTAATAAAGAACACATACTGTTGCATCAGCGTCGTACGTGTTTTTTACTAGTTCAAAGATAGCGCCATTTAACTTTGATACATTTTCTCTTCCAATCAGTCTAGCGGTGTATGCATCAACATTGAACGGTATTTTTGCCATATGCCTCTCCCACTATACAGTCACAGAATCGCTAAACGAAGTCATATCGAAACAGTAATTATTAATATCATTTGCTGCAATGCGAATAGACTTACCATTTGCATGAATGCCTATACTTTTGACATAACTCATAAATTCAGGACTCTCCAATATCTTCTTTGCAAGAGATAATGGCTTTTCATTGTGAGCTACAATATAGATTCCAGAATACGGAACATATTCACTGCTCAAAGTATATACCTTCACATTTCCAGTTACAAGTGTCGATATCAACAATTTGTCTTGGGGGATATGAGCCAATGCTTGAGAGCGACCGTATTCATACCATTTCGCAGATAAATCTGCATCCCTTTGCATTAGCCGTTCTTTATAGTTTTGGAGATAAGAAAATGCTTCCGGAAACTTCATCCCAAATTCTTCTTCTGTATACCGAACAATACTGCCTTCCTTATATATATAGGGAAAGATGATGAACTCATTTCTTTTTTTGCTTTGTGACTTAGGACTAACAGCTTTTCGTAGCAAGTCTTTCTCAATCAAGAAGTCACCAACCCTAATATATCCCTCCATTATTTCAAAATTCTTTATAATAAAAGCTTCATTAAGCAGCGTCGCTATGGGATAAGATGCAGTAAAAAAGTCGCCAAATCGATACGACTTAGCTTTGCCTTCCGCAGATTGTGAAGCAGAAAAATCAAAAAGCCATTTTCCGTTTGAATAACTTACTTGGGAATCACTCTGATTTTTCATATCATGGTATGTGATTTTGTCAGGTCTCACCCCTTTATCGCAAAGAATAATTGCAGATGCTGTTAACTTGTTGCCGAAAATTTTTGTGTTTTTATAATCAAATATCTCGCTTAAATATTGCTCTAGATATTCGCGCAGCATACGAGCATACGTCGTTTTAAAAATATTGCTTGGTACGATATAAGCCAATTTACCATTTTCATTCAGCAAATCAATGCTTGATTGAATAAAGGCATAGTAGTAATCAGGCTTTCCTTCTGAGCAAACAGTAAATTGCCTTTTGATAAATCTTCTTGTTTCTTTATCAAGATCAGAATATTTTATATACGGAGGATTGCCAATAACAAAATCAAACTTATGTCCTACATTTGCACGCAGGGCATCTTCAGGATAAATGTTCCAATCTACATTCAATATTTCATATTCCCTGGAGATAGAATTTAGATTCGCTATACATGTATCTCTATGGGTCTTATCGATTTCATATCCAAATATATCGCTATTCAACCCCTGCCTGATGGCTGATACGGAGTAGCCATTTTTGCGACTATCGATAATGTAACGATGAACGATCTCAGATAAAAAGTTGCCATTTCCGCATGAATTTTCCAAGACCTTTTTCCCAAAAAGATTTTCCGTATACCCAACATAATCCAACTGGTCATTCACAATATTAATAGGGGTGAAAACTTGGCATTTTGCATATAACATCGAATTATCACCCCTTGCATCAGCAGTTAATCTCCAACATTATACAAGGTTTATAGAAAAAATGCAATTTGCTGAAGGATTGAACCGCTCAGAGTTCTTCAGAAATCAGCTCCGAAAACCCCAAATAAGTTTACATTAGAGGTCATCAAATGTATTGCTTTGCCGCAGTAATGCATCCAAAATTTTATTTTTTTCACTCAACTGAAATATACCATTTCTTTCATCAATTATCTCTTGACAGTGACCAAAAACACTTTTTGAATATCCTGTAAAATCCATGACCAAATTAGCTGGCACACCATTATTTAGCATTTGAATTATTGCATACTTTGCAACAGACATTGCTTTTGTATTTCCAATTACACTTCTAAGGATATAAAACATCTTCCCATTCTCCCATTTCTGGTCGGAAGCTATATCCACAAAGAGAGGCTTGTCCGGGTTATCAATAGGGACAATTTCTTTGCGAATCTTTACATACTGTTTCATTTGTCGTGCTAGACCATCTGGCATATGAACGCTATATCCACGAATGCTAATCTTATTAAGTGTGGAATCATAATCATCTATATGCATTTCACTAAGAATCTTATTTTTCGTTCCATATAGCAAAACAAACTTTGTTACAAGCGATGATATGTAAAGAGAATACACACCATTGCTACTGCCATTCAAAATGTCAATAATTGATGGTTTTTCAATCTTTTCATTACACAGAGTCACAAGTCGGGCACATTCACTATCAGTTAATGGGGGAGCTTGTTCACTTTTATTTAGCTCCAGCTTTTCAGCAAGTTCTTCATAGGCGATTTTCAAATCTTTACCTTTGCTATTTACATCAAAATATTCATTCTGTATTCCATGTTGATCTTGAATAAATTTAAAAAAGACAGATAGTGCCGCTAAAAAGGTATCTGTTGTCGACTTATATTTTATGTTATAGGTCTCCACGTAATATTTGACACTAGACAAGATGTCAGAAATTTGCGCTTTATGCAAGAATACGGCATATGTATCATCGCCAATGCCATAACGCTTAAGATATTCTTGAAATACACAAATTTTTCTGCCATATGTTTCAAACGTTCGCTCGCCCTTTTCTTCTTTTTGAAACTGGATGAAAGAATCTATAAGTGATTGTAGTGCATTCAAACGCATCAAAACACCTTTCAAACGATATCGATAATTTCAGATTTTCTATTCTTTTTCTCTTCTATTGAATAATACTACTGTATTCCTGTTTCGTCAAACAATATAAAATTAGCTTTCATGTTTATTCCGCAGAAGCCAACGAAGGAAATGGTTAAAGAAGCCATAGTGTTAAAGAGATAATCTTAAAATAGCTCAACATAGCAAACCAGCAGCCTGGCATCTTCTCAAAAGTAGGGAGAATAGCAGTTGGTCTTACCAAAAACTTTGATATATAGATCTGTCTGTATAGAGATAGCCCTGCTTTTTTCGACCATAATTTCCCATGGTTCTGATCCGGGATCATTGCCATCAAAAATTCGGTCACATTATGCCATCACGAAAACAGGCTTGACATCATTTTGACAGCCGGAACACCAACCTTTTTTTGCAGGGCACAAAGATAGCTCTGCTTTTTCCGTCCACAATTTCCCATGCATCTGATCCAGGATCACTGCTACCAAAGCGCATTTTGCCCCTTTCCGCCCGCAAAAGCGTAAAACACCTCAAAACACCACTTCGAAGCCCCTAAAAGCCCGCTTTTCCCGTTGACTTTGCCCCAAAACCCTGATATAATAACCTTCGCTGGTTCGTAAAACATGGAGAGATGGCCGAGCGGTTGATGGCGCTGGTCTTGAAAACCAGTGATGCTGAAAGGCACCGGGGGTTCGAATCCCTCTCTCTCCGCCACTTGATTCATGAAGGAATTGCATAGGTTCCGGCTATTTGGAGAAGTACCCAAGAGGCCGAAGGGGCTCCCCTGCTAAGGGAGTAGGGTGCGATAAGCGCCGCCCGGGTTCAAATCCCGGCTTCTCCGCCAAAATGAATGAACAGACTATTTATGGCCTGTTCATTTTTTGTACAAAGCCATCGTCCAGGGAGCAGAATTCTCCCTGGACGATGGCTTTACTGTCTTTTTCATGGCGCAGCTGTCATATTATCTAGGATCTACAGGATATTCATAGCCGAAGCTTTCCTCCCGGCTGACCTTTCTCAATTCCAGCCATACCACAGCGTTTTCCTTCAGCTCCAGCGCAAGTATCATCAGGCCATCCTTGGCTACAAGCGTACGGCTGGCTGCCTTGGGGCGGGCGGCCTCGCGGATAAGGGCAAGCTCCTCCCGGCTCAAGGAGGCGTGTTCCCCCAGGTCGTGCCACATTTTCAGCGGGTTGCAGTCTTCTTCATCCACAACGCGGGTCACCGCTGCCCATTCGCCGTCCATAGCCGGCAGCGCAAGCTCCACTGTCCGCCTTTCCCGGGAATCCTGGCAAAGGTTCCACAATACTGCACGATAGGAGCCGTCTTCTTCCCGAAGCACAACGCAATCTTCACCCTTTCGTACCGGCGTTCCGCGAAGCCGCGAGAAAAACTGGAATGTCCACAGCGTGGGCCTTGGGATCAACCCGTTTGCCACCAGGCCGAAACCGCCGTGGAAGGGCCTGTCCGGCACGCCCTGCTCTTCAAACACATCGCCAAAGGTCCAATAGGAATAGGAAGCGCAGGTCTCGCCAAGGCCGGCAAGCACCGCGGCGATCAGTGCCGCGTTATAGTTGGTGTCGTGGGTGGGGCAAAAGGGATGGTAAGAAGTATTGAACTCCGTAATGTGCAGCTCCATGCCCCGGTATTCAGGAAAGCTGTCGATGATTTCGCGGGTGTCCCGGGCTTCCTTGATCATAATCCCCGGCGTGTTCATCTCGTGGTACAAATACCGCCCGCGCCTTTCGGGCTGCCGGCCCAGGTACAGGTGGCGGGTCACAAAATCCAGCGGAAGCGCATGGTCTTTGCAATACGCAAGAAAGTCCCGGATCCAGTCAAGGGACCCTTCGCCGCCGCAGATAGCCGGGCCGCCCACCCGCATTTGCGGCAGCACGCCCTTCACCGCCTGCGCACTGACTTCATACAAGCGGAAATACGCTTCCTTGTCCGCGTTCTCCCAAAACCCCGTCAGGTTGGGCTCGTTCCATACTTCCACGGGCCATAGCGCCACCTCTTCCCTGCCATAGCGGGCAATGAGGTGCCGGATCAGCGCCCGGATCAGCTCCGCCCATTTTTCATGATCTTTGGGCGGCGTCGTATTCCCTTTCCAGTAGAAAATGGTTTGCGTTCCGCTGGCCAGCGCGTAGGGCATGAAGCCAAGCTCTATAAACGGGCGGAGGTTCAACGCAAGGTAGCTGTCAAATACCCGGTCCAGGTATGTAAAATTGTAAAAAGGCGTGCCGTCGGCCTGCTCGTTGTAAATAGCCATATCGTCGCAGAAAAGCCCGTGGCCGCGTATATGGGAAAAACCCACCTCGCTTTGCACAAGCGCCAGCTGATCCAGGTATTCCTTGTGCAGTGCCAGGCCCATCCGCCCGGTGCCGACACAATACCGGGCATGGTTGTGAAAAATCACGCGGTCGCTTTGGGAAATGCGATACGTTGTACGGGTGCTCATGCTCATCCTCCATCCGGGATCAATCTACTCTCATCGCTGCCCGTGCATTATAGAATCTCCATCGCGTAGTGAAACTGTTTCGACCCGCCGGGCTTGAGCGCCATGGCATAAGGTTTGTCCAAAAACGCTCCTGTTTCCTCCGCCGAAGCAGGAAGCCCTGCCCACGGCTCCAGGCAGAGGAAAGGCGCGCTTTTCCCGGGCGGCGTCCAGACGCCAAGGGCGGAAAACCCGTCAAAGGAAAAGCGAAGCCCTTTGCCCGCCGCCTTGTGCGAAAGGATCACCGCGCGGGAGTTCAAGCCATCCAGGATAAAGGCGTCCCTGTCAAAGTCGGAATAACGAAGGGGGATCCTGTTGCCGTCCTGTATCAGGTTTACCGCCGAATCCCGAATCAGCAATGTGCCGCCGTCGGTATACAGGGCGGGGATGGTTTCGTTTTTGTCCAGCAGCAGTTCGTAATCCTCGAAATTTTCATCGCTGCCTAATGGGCAGCGGAAAGCCGGATGGCCGCCGATGCAAAAGGGCATGTCCCGCTCATCCTCATTCGTCACCGTATAGGTGGTTTGAAAACCGCTGCGCAGCAGCCGGTGGGTGACGGAAAGCGCAAATCGGAACGGGTACATGGACAGGCTTTGCGCATCGGCCTTCAGCAAAAACGTCGCGCTGTCTTCCGTCTTTTCCTCAAGCATGAACTCCCGCTTGCGGGCGACGCCATGCTTGGGGATCAAGCATTCTTTCTCTTCAATGCGTATGCTTCCGTTTTTCAATGCCCCGACAATGGGAAAAAGAACCGGCGCGTGGCCGGACCAATAGGCCGGATCGCCCTGCCACACATATTCTGTGCCGCCTTTCCGGTAGCCGGTCAGCTCTCCGCCCAAAGAATCCAGTGTTGCGATTGCACCATGACCATTCAGTGTGAATTGCACTTTTCATGCCTCCATCATAATAAAGTGTTTCTTACCGGCGTCAAAAAGGAGTGCGTTTCGCGCCGCCTTTCCTTTTCTTCAGCTTTTTAAAACACAAAATATACCGCACCGTTTTTTGCAATACAAGCATAGCACTTTTCTGATGGTTCGCACAAGCCAATTTTCAGCGGGCAGACAAAGATATACCCTGCCGGTTTCCGTGCCGGCATGGACATTCCCCCGAATGCGTAACGTTTATATCTTTTCATTGTTCTTTGGGATTTGGTTTGATATAATGTGAACCAGCAGGAGGCGACAAGATGGCTTCTACGATGAAGGATATCGCCAGGCGGACGGGTCTGGGTCTGGCCACCATATCCAAGTACCTAAATGGCGGAAAAGTGCGCCCCAATAACAAAAAGCTCATTGACGAAGCCGTCAGGGAGCTGCATTTTGTTCCAAACGAGTTTGCCCGGGGGCTCAAAACCAGCCAAAGCCGTACCATCGGCGTCGTGATCCCGGAACTGGGGAACGCCTTTTGCACCTTGATCATCACAGCTGTGGAGGATATGCTGCGCAAGCTAAACTACGCGGTGATCGTATGCGACTGCCGCTCTGACCCCAGGCGTGAACTGGATGCTGTTTCTTTTTTGATCAACAAGCGGGTGGACGGGCTGATTAACATGCCCTCCGATGCCAGCGGCGCGCACCTTGCGCCGGCCATCGACGCAGGGATTCCCGTCGTGCTGGTGGACCGCGTGCTAAAACCCTTGTCCGGCAAAGTCAGCGCCGTGATCGTGGATAATGCGGATGCCGGCGAAAAGGCCACTCAGCTTCTGTTGGAAAAGGGGCACCGGTCGATTGGCCTGATCCTGGGCGACCCGGAGGTCTACACCACCCAAAAGCGCCTGGAAGGGTATTTGAACGCCTTGAAGGAGCATGATGCCGCGCCCCGGGAAGAGTACATCCTGTACACCGACTATACCATGGAGGGCGGGTATACCGCCATGAAAAAGATACTCTCCATGCAGGAGCGCCCCACCGCCGTGTTTGTCACCAATTACTATATGACCCTGGGGGCCATCATCGCCCTGAATGAAGCCCAGATCAGCATCCCCGAGGACTTGAGCTTTATCGGCTTTGACAAGCTGGATTTGTTTGATGCCATTTATCCGCACCTGACGCTGATTAATCAGCCTTTAAATGCCATCAGTGAATGTGTGGCGCGGCAGCTTTTGACGCTGCTTTCTGATGAAACGGCGCCGCCGCAGGTGATTATGCTCAGCACCCAGCTGCATGAAGGGACTACGGTGAAAAGCCTGACGGTCTGATCAATCATGCAGTATGTCTGCTATAAAAAGCACTTATGTTTGAAAAGCGCCTTGGCTCAAAATCAGCCAAAGCGCTTTTCCATATCGATGTCTTTGAACCCTCAGCCCTTTTCCACCTTGCGCCAGATCCACCGGATGGCCAGCTCCATCCAGCCGGCATTGTCGGGAACCAGGTGCTCGCTCCCCCGGGCTGTGGTTGCGTCGCAAAGGGCAAGGCCGTGACCGCCTTTTTCGTACACGTGCAATTCAAAGGGCACTTTGGCGCGCTTTAAAGCCAAGGCAAATAAAAGCGAATTCTCCGCCGGCACGGCGCCGTCCTCATACGTGTGCCACAAAAAGGCCGGAACCGTTTTTGCGCTCACCCTTTCTTCCAGGGAAAGGGCACAGATCATCTCTGGGGAAGCGTCCGGCCCCAGCAGGCAATCGCGGGAGCCCCGGTGGGTATATTCCCCCATGGTAATCACGGGATAGCTCAATATCATGCCGTCCGGCCGCCAGGCGCAGCTTTCGCCGCCCAGCGCCTTTGCAAACACAGGCTCCGCCCACAGCGTGCCCAGGGTGGCGCACAAATGGCCGCCGGCGGAAAAGCCGGCGATATAGATTTGATTGGGAGAAACTCCGAATCCTTCGGCGTTCTCACGCACCCATTTGACCGCCGCCGCCAGCTCCAACGCCGCGCTGGGATAGCAGGAAGGGGCGACGCTGTACTGCAAAACAAAGGCATGCATACCGGCGGCCAGGAATCGCAGAGCGATGGGCTCTCCCTCCCGGTCGGACCGGAAGGAATACCCGCCGCCGGGGCAGACGATCACGGCCGGCCGCCTGTGGCTGCGCGTAAGCTCCGGGCTTTTTCCCAGCAGCCAGGCCTGCAAAACCGGCTGATACCCATCCTGCACGGCGCCGGCCTTTTCGTAATCCACAGATAGTTTCACGCATTCGTACCGCATATTTCTCAAGCCTTTCCAACGCTGTCCGTCCGCAATGGCAGACCTTCCGCGCCATTATACCATGCCGGCGGCGGATTGCGCACGGAAGAAACCCTTTGGCACTGCCAAATATCTGTTTACAGATCAAGCGGCAAGTCGTATGATACAAGCTTGGGAGGAGGTTACTCATGAGAACTCTTTTGAAAAGGCTGCCCGGCATTGCACTGGCAGCGGCCATCGCTGTTCCCGCTTATTTGATTGGGAAGGTGTTTCCCGTCGTCGGCAGCCCGGTCCTTGGCATTTTATTCGGTATGATACTGGCGTTTTTCAAGCGGCCCGCGATGCTGGAGGACGGAATCAAGTACACCTCAAAGAAGCTTTTACAGTATTCCATCATCCTGCTGGGGTTTGACATGAACCTGTTCCGCGTGTTTCAGGTCGGCGGCCAGACGCTTGTGCTGATGGCCTTTACCCTGACCGCAAGCTTTGCGGCCGCCTTTATCGCGGGCAGGCTGCTGAAGGTGGAGGGCAAGACCGCCGCGCTGATCGGCGTGGGCACCTCCATTTGCGGCGGCTCGGCCATTGCGGCGGCGGCGCCGGTGCTGCAGGCGGAAGAGGAACAAGTGGCCCATGCCATTTCCACCATTTTTCTGTTCAATGTGATTGCGGCCTTTTTGTTCCCCTTCCTGGGGCGTTTGGCGGGCATGAGCGATATGAGCTTTGGGCTGTGGGCGGGCACCGCCATCAACGACACCTCCTCGGTCGTCGCGGCGGGGTATACCTTCAGCCAGGCCGCCGGCGGCCTGGCTGTGATCGTCAAGCTGACCAGAACGCTTCTCATCGTGCCTATTACGCTGGCGCTGGCCCTTTATATGTCCAGGAAACCGGCGGCAGCCCAAGCTTCGGGCAAATGGAATATCGCAAAGATATTCCCCTGGTTTGTGCTGTATTTCCTGGCCGCCTCCGTCATCAATACGTTCTTGCCCATTCCGGCGGGCGTCGGCAGCTTTTTGGTACAGGCCGGAAAGTTCATGATCGTCATGGCAATGGCCTGCATCGGCTTGAACACCAACCTTGTAAAGCTCATAAAAGGCGGCGGCAGGCCCATCCTGCTTGGCTTCCTGTGCTGGGCCGTGCTGTCGGTGACATCCCTTGCGGTACAGCACGCCTTTATACGGTGATGACCAAAATACGCGAAAAAGCGTCCGGAAGCTTGTGCTCCCGGACGCCTTTTTGCTGTCAGGACTCCATTGGCCAGGCCGCCTTGCTTAGGGATGCCGGCAGCTGTCATGCCGTGGCGCGCCGGATAGGGCGGCGCATGCCGCATTGTCTCTCGATGTGCATTCTTGTTGATTTTTGTGCACTTTATGCGTTTTGCCCTTTTCCCCTCTTACAATGCTTGACAAACAATGAGGCGCGGAGCATGATAAATGCACTAGAAGGCGGGGTTGCCTTCATAAAATAAAATGGGAGGAAAACCATAATGAAACTCAGACGCCTGTCAGCCCTTGTCCTCGCGATGATTATGGTGCTTGCTGTTGGCATGCCCAGCGGCTTCGCCGAAGATGTCATCGAGCTACGCGTGCTCAACTACCGCGACATGACCAGCCCCAACGCCCTGGAAGAGACCGCCAATGTTTGGGAAGCTTTCCAAGCAGCCCATCCGAACATCAAGCTGGTCATCCAGGACGAGTTCAACGAACCCTTCCACCAGGCGACCGAAGCGTACGCGGCGGCCGGCACACTGCCCGATGTCGTCTATGCTTGGCCCTCCGGCCGTTCCACCACGCTGCACACCAAAAAGCTGCTGAAGGATTTGGCGCCCCTGGTTGCGCGCGACGGGCTTGCCGAGTCCTACCTCCCGATGGCGCTGGATCCCGCGCAGCAGGCTGGCGGCTACCTGGCCATTCTCCCGTCGGGTATCACCGCGACGCACGCCTTCTATGTGAACACGGCAGTGCTCAAGGATTGTGGGCTCGAGCCCGCCAAGACCTATTCCGAGCTGGTAGCCCAGGTTCCCGTGTTGAAGGAAAAGGGCTATGAGACGGTTCTCATGCCCAGCCAGGACACATGGGTGATGCAGTCCTGCCTGTTCTCCATGATCGCCGGCCGTTTCTGCGGCGAAGGCTGGGAGCAGAAGATTCTCTCTGGCGAATCCAAATTCACCGATGCCGATTTTGTCGCCGCGCTGAACTTTGTCAAGAAGATGTACGATGATGGCGTGCTGGACAAATCGACGCTGGCTGTTGGCTACGGCGAAGGCCCCGGCCTGTTTGCCACCAATACCGCCGCGTACTACATCGACGGCGACTGGCGCATGGGCGCTTTCATTACCGATGCCACCACCGGGCAGGCGCTGATCGCTCCTGAAACGCAGAACGACTTCCTCATCACCGTTTTCCCGGAGATCGATGTGGACGGCGTGAAGTTCAACAAGTCCAACACTGCTGTACTGGCTACCGGCTTTGGCATCAGTGCCGCCCTGGAAGACGGCTCCCCGAAATTGGAAGCTGCTTGGGAACTGGTCAAATGGCTTGCCGGCAATGAGGTCCTGACCTACAGGCTTTCCACTGGCGGTCTGGCCACCCCCTCCCGGACGGATATCGATTTTGCGTCGCTTACCCTGGAGCCCCTGCAGATCGCCATGGCGAATCTGGCCACAGAGTATGACAAGGCGACTGTGGTTATCGACGGCGTCTTTGAAGGCCCCGTATATACGCCGCTGAATGATGGCCTGCAGGCCATTGGCTTGGGCACCCAGACCCCCGATGCGGTTGCGAAGGCGACCCAGGATGCCTTCGATGCTTGGAAGGCTTCCAAGTAAGCGGCCGTAGCTGCATCAACTTCTCAATAAATGGATGGATGGAGAGGCCACAATATGACAACCAAAGGTGAGAAAAGACTTGCATATACGGTATTGGTTTTGCCTGCCGTGACCATCTACCTGGCTGTCGTGGCCTTTCCAACCATCTTTTCTGTTCTGCTGAGTCTGACCAACTACAACGGCGGTGTGATTTTCGGCAACCCGGATATTCAGTTTGTGGGTTTAAAAAGCTATATTTGGATGTTTACCGAACCCGCACATAATTTTTATACAGCACTGAAAAACAACATGCTGATCGTGGGCGTCTCGGTTTTCGGCCAGATCCCCCTTGGGTTTTTGCTGGCGTATATCCTCGCGCGAAAGCTCATCAAGAGGGGAACCAGTTTTTTTCAGACGATGATTTATCTGCCAAACGTGATCTCGTCAATTATTATCGGTGTATTGTTTAACGCAATCATTTACGGACGGAGTTCGGTGCTGATGGACGTCCGCCGTATCTTTGATCCCACTGCGGTATATACCATCAGCAGCAACCCCATGCTTCCCATCCTGATCGTCATCCTTTGGATGTTCACGGGTTTTTACATGATCATCTTTTTGGCCAATATGCAACGCATAGACCCCGCGGTGATCGAAGCTGCCAGAATAGACGGCGCAAAAGAATCCAGGATCCTGTGGCATATTACATTGCCCGCCCTCTCCGGCGTGATCATCACCACAGCGATCCTGGCGATCTCTGGTTCTTTGAGATCATTCGATCTGCTTTATGCTATGACCAACGGAGGCCCGGCAGGTCAAACGCGGGTGCTTTCTCTATTCATGTACCAATCGGCGTTTCAAGGGGCGCCGAATTATCCCTTGGCCAATGCCATTTCCACGGTGATGGTGCTCATCAGCGTCGTACTTATTGTGATTACCATGGGTCTGGGAAAAGTATTCAGGGAAGAGGAGGTATAGCCCATGGATAGTAAAAATATCTCCCTGCCCACCAAAATCATTGTCTACGCGGTCATGATTGCGTTTACGGTATTGACGATTTATCCGATTTTCTGGCTGATCGTGCAGTCTTTCAAAACCAATACGACGTATCTGACCACCAACAAGCTTTCCTTCCCCCCATCTTTATACCTTGGCAACTATTCCTTTGTCATGAACCAAGGCAACTTTTTTACCTTCTTCAAAAACAGCGTGATTTACTCCGCCATAACGGTTGTCGGTGTGGTGATGTTATCCAATATGGCCGGATTTGCTTTTGCAAAGCTACAGTTTAAGATCACCAAGCTGCTGCATGGTATCTTCATTGTTGGCATACTCCTGACCCTGCAGTCGATTTTGATTCCCCTCTTTCTGATGGTGAATGCGGTGGGAATTCACAATACCCGGCTGGCGGTGCTGATCCCTTACATCGCACTGGGGCTGCCCATGGGGGTCTACTTATGCACGGATTTTGAAAAGAGTATCCCCGACGAACTGCTGGAAGCGGCAAGAATCGACGGGGCAGGCTTTATGAGGATTTTTTCAAGGGTCGTCCTGCCGATGTGTGCGCCTGTTTCGGTCACCCTGGCGATCATCACGTTCACCGGAACATGGAACGAGTTTGTGCTGATGAGCCTGATGACGTCCTCCGAAAAATTAAAGGCCATTCCTTACATGGTCGGCCGTTACGCAGGCGCGTTGGGCTCGGACTATGGAAAGCTCTTCACATCGCTGACGGTCGCTTTGATTCCCATTTTGATTTTTTATTCGATCTTCAGAAATCAGATCACAAAAGGCGTTGCGGCCGGGGCTGTAAAGGGCTGATGGCTCGCACGATTGATCGGGATGGATACAAAGCAAGTATCCATCCCGCTTTTTATACAGCGGATTGCATTATCCTTTTGCAATCCCGGCCGCCGCAGGCGGAATCCCTTTGGGCCTTAGTGTCCGTCACGCGGGCGGATGTATCGCCGACAGGTGATTGACAGGTATCCCCGGCGCGGATATGATGGAAATGTCAGGTATCAAGGGCCGTGCGCAATGCGAATACGGCATAGGGAGGCAGCAATGGAAACCATCAAAATCGGCGTGGGCACGTTTATTATACGGGACGACGCCAAGGCAAACCTGCATCAGGCCTTAAGCCGGCTCAAGGCCATCGGCTATGAAGGCGCGGAGCTGCTGGGCTTTTTCGGCGCGGAACCAAACGCGTTGGCAGCCATGCTGAAGTCGCTGGATTTACAGGCGCTGGGCAATCATGTTCAGGTGACAGATTTCTTAAATGACCCGGAAGGGATCATAAAGGATCATTGGGCGATCAATTGCCGGCGCATCACCCTGGCCTGTTCCAAAGAGCAGGCGGAAAGCACACCTTTTGATACGCTTCGGGCACAGTTTGCCCAAGCCGCCCGGCTGTGCCTGGCGGCCGGCATCGTACCCATGTATCACAACCATGATTTTGACATGCTGGGTGAAAGCCCTTTTGCGCAGCGGCTGCTTGACGCCGTGCCCGAGCTTGTTTTTGAACCGGATGTAGGCTGGATGGTTGTGGCAGGCAAGGACCCCAAGGTCTATCTTCAAAAATACAAAGACCGAATCCATGTGATCCATTTGAAGGATGTATTTCTGGAGGAGAACGGGTTCACCTTCCGCCCGACAGGCTATGGCTGCGTCAACACGCCTGCGCTGATGCCCTGGCTTCTGGCCTGCAAGCCGCAATGGCTGATGGTGGACCATGATTACGCCTATGACCGGGACAGCTATGATGACCTGATGCTGAGTCTTGCCTATGTGAAGGCCCTTATGCAGGTTGCTATCTGACAGCATGCTGTTTTTACGGAAACGCCCTGCGATTTCGCGGGGCGTTTGATATCATATAAAAATATACATGCACCGATGAATATCTGCCCATATATATAAAAGCAAGCTCCGTTCCCATGTCACCCCGGGGCTCTGTAGCCGAGGCGCCGCCTGCGGCGGAAGAAGCTGGCGAAACAAGCAGTACGAGCGGTAGCGAGTAATGCGCCGATTGAGCCAGATGGAAGCAGTGCCGAGGGATCTTTCAGCAGCATGGAATGCAAGATCCTTCGCGCGGCGAGGGATGACTGACCGCGCGGCTGGGGTCCCTTCTATAGCTCTTACTTGTTGACGCATGAATGAATTCAATAAGATATCCATGATGTAAGCATCATCCCAAGGGATGAAAACGCGTTCCAGGGCTTCCACCCAAGTAAACGCTGATCAAATCGCCCATCCATTGGCTTCATTTGTACAGGCGGGCGATTAGCAATCGCCCGCTTTGCTGCATGAACGCGCATCTGAATGGCCCATTCTGTACAACTGCCATTTAAGCATTATTTACCCAAGGGAACGGCAAGGCGGGGAAGCCTCTGCATGCTTGCTATAACCCCATTTTCAGGGCAACATGATGTTTCTTTCCCTTTTATTTACTGGCAGCCTGCTGTGTTTCCTCAATGACCGCGAACCCCCAGGCAGGCAGCTTCAACACCTCCCCCGCGCGCACCGCCGCGACGGATACCAATTCCGTACCATCCCGGTGCAGGTAGGCCTGCTCCACAGTTTCGCCGGAATAATTGAAATAGAATAAAACCTTCCTGCCGTTTTCGTTGACGCCGCTTCGTATGACCAGCGGGAAAGCGGCGCTTTGCTCTATCCCCCACAGGCCGGTCTTTTTCAGCACATGGGCAAAAACGGCTTTGTAGCCTGCAAGGCTCAAGTGGCAGCCAATATAATAGGCGCTGCCTTCGCCATATGCATTTTCAGTAATGGCGGCGTGACCACCCCAGAAGGGATGATCGTAGGAAGCCAATACCTTCGCCCCCTGCGGCCGCAAGAGCTCCATCCAGGTTTCCGGCCGGCAGCTATCCGGGGTCAAACCTAAAGCTTCCCCTTCTATGCCGACATGCACCGGCGCAGTAAACTCATCGTAGCCAACGCCGCAGCAATCGTTCAAAATATGGGGCTGTGCATGATGGCTGACCTTCACATATTCGTTGGTAAAGCCGCTTTTGAAGCCCGTTACCAGCGTGCCGCCGGCCTGCACATAGCCGCAAAGCGCATAAAGCAGGCTGTCCGGCGCGCTGTACAGGGCAGGCGCCAGCACCATGGCGTATTGACCCAGCATCTCCGCATCCTGGGGAAAGAGGATATCGCAGGGCACGTTCATCTCATACAAGGCATCATACCAGCGGCGAAGGATGTCATTGTACCCCGTCTTTTCTCCATTGGGACCCGCCGGAAAGGGAAACAGCTCCAGCGCGGTCAGTGATTCGTTGCTCGCAAGCAAGGCTACCTTGTTTTCTTTTTTGAGATTCACCAGCTGCTTTTGCAGCCTGGCAAAATCACGACCAATGATTTGCGCCTCCCTGTACACACGGTTTGGCGCCAGGTCATGGCTCAAAATACCCTTCCAATAAGTCTCGCAGGCGTTGTGTATGGAATGCCAGTGCCAGTACATGACGCTGTTTGCTCCGCTTGCCAGGTGGCTGAAGGCCTGCAGGCGCAGTTGGCCGGGGTAAGGCAGCCATTCCGGGAACCCCTGGGCCTGGGTCTCCAGCACCAGGTAATTATCACGCAGAAGGCCCCGGGTCATATCGCCGCAGAAGGCGATCTCCTTGCCGGTCAGCTGATCCTGGGACCTGTGATAGATGTCGCAGCCGGCAACGGTCAGCACTTTCGATGCCGCCTTGTGGTTCACATCGGGCTGCACGCCGAAGGAATGGTTGCGCCAGGCAAAGTCAAAGTTGTGGGTGATGAACTGATCGGGCCGCGCGTACTCCCTCACGATCTCCGCCTGCCAGCTTAGGTACTCGTCCACCAGGCTCCGCTGAAATTTTGCGAACTCCGCCGCGAAGCTGCCGTTGATGGTGCCGGTGGGGTCGGGCACGTTTTCCCAGGCATCGACGGCGTTGCTCCAATAATCAAAGCCAAAGGCTTTGTTCATGGCCCCGGTCGTTTGAAAGGTGCGGCGCAGGTGCCTTATGAAGGCCTTTTGCACATTCTCCCCGCTGGTGTGATAATGCTTTGTTTCATTGTCCAGCTGAAAGCCAATGACATGGGAATAGGGCTTCACACATTCCATCAGCTTGCGGATGATGCGTTCGGCATGATATAGGTAGGCGGGATGGGTGATATCCATGATCTGGCGCGCGCCGTACTTGCCCCGGCCCTTGGGCGTCACCGCCAGCACCTGGGGACATTTTTGCGCCAGCCACGGCGGAAAAGCATACGTGGGCGTGCCCACGATCACGGAGATGCCGGTGTCCTTTGTGGCATCCAGCACGCGCTTTACATGGGTGAAGTCGAATACCCCATCCTCCGGCTCCTCCGTTGCCCAGGTGGATTCCGCGATGCGGATCACATTGACGCCGGCGTTAAGCATCATGCGGATGTCCGTTTCAAGCCGTTCCTCCGGCATGTATTCATCATAATAGGCGCAGCCGAACAATAGCTTTCCCATGAAAAAACTCCTTTTTGCTTGAATATTCCATCCCATTTCCTGGTCTGATCCATTACCGGCGCGGCGTCTTGCGGAACTGCCGCGGGGCTGTTTTTTGCATTAACGGTTTTCGATAGCGCACCCTCTTTTTAATGCGGACAACCACATATTCAGGAATGTCACCGCAACAAATGCGCGAGCGGCACTATTTTGCCATCTTTACAAGCTCGTAGTTAATCGCTTTATATTTGTAGGCATTCGTGTAAAATTTTCGCCTGACCCGCAATCCGGCAAAGCCGCAAGCTTCAAGAAAAAACTTCTCGCTGATTTGCAGATCAAAATATCCTTTCTTTCCTATCCAATATAAAACACTGATATCGCTTCCCAAATCATATGGCAGTTCGAATCCCAGATAATCATATATCGGCTCATTCGCCAAAATTACACGACCATTGTCGTTTAATTTTTTTGCCATTGCGCAAAGCAATTCCGGGAACATCAAACAATGGTGAAAAGCTGTATGCATCAGTACCAGGTCAAATTGACCTGTCATATTTTCTATTTCAAAAAAATCTCCTTTGACCAGTTTTGCGTCGAGGCCAAAATGATTTAATAATTCCGCGCAATGTTTTAGCATATTATCGCTTATATCGACACCCACAACCTGACTGCTTATTCCGGCGAGGCGGGTAAGCAAATGCCCGCCCCCGCACCCAAGTTCACAAATACGTTCGGTTGGGCCCGGCTCAATGAATGGCATTAGATTTGCTATATCACCATGCCACCCATTGGTCAGCACATTGTCATCATAAATCACCTTGGATGAATCTATGTCTTCGTTTATCTCTTGATTGAATGACCTTCCGGACAAAACTTCATATTTGTTCAAAACCCAGCTGCGATAGTCATCAGAAAGGGGTGAGCAATTTGGCGGATCAGAGAATGGATCATCATATGAGAATATCATGCGGGACAACTTTTCATTGCTGCAATTATCTTTGTTCATTTCTTTTAGCTTGTCGAAGAAATCAATATAGTCAAGTAAATCCGCTCGATTGCAAATTGTTTTTCGCAGAATTTTGTCCGGATCAATACCGCGCAAAATCAGTTCGTTGAACATGTCTTTCGCGTACACATCCGACGTGATCAGAAAAAAATCGTACTGAAGCGCCATAGCGTCCTTTACGGAAATGATCCTTTGACCTTCAGTACCTCGGCTTTGTTTATCGGTGTCGTTGTCACATAAAGCTACGACATTGAAAATGCGGTATATTACTTCCTGACAACTTAAAAAATGTGTGCCGCATCCGAATACCACAACAGATTTCATAAAAATCTCGACTGATGATGACATATACAATCTCCCTGCTTCTATATTCCAAGCACTTAATAAAACAGCTTGTTTTGCTTCACGATATATTCCGCAAAATCAAAGTCGATTTGATTATCAATATCGGCCGCCTCTACCTCATCGATTAAAAATAGGCTTGGGTTCATCCCTACCACATTCTTGCATGCAATCATCGTTTCCTTGGCAAGAATGTTGACCGCAAAATTCAAGGCCATGATATCGGGCAAATCCTGACTTCTGGGTTGGTGCAGCAGATCGTAGTTCAGCGGGCGGCTGTTCAAAAACAGAAACTCCTTGACAAGATGCGCAGAGTTCAGCGAATCGAATTGCCTTTCTGCGCCCTGATACGCCTGGATAGACCGGTATAGGGTTTCATCCCTGATCAAAGGATTGGTGACATTGGCATACACGATCACATCAGCGTTGCAGTGCCGCGCCATGTTTTCGTAAACATCGCTCATGCTTACTTCGTTTGAAGCGTATAGGGCATCCCGCTTGACCGCTTCACAGCCATGCCTTTTGGAAATATCCAGCATCGCGTCGTCGTTTGAGTTTACAATCACGCCATCCAAAAGCGAAATGCGCTTGAGCTGCATAAGTTTTCGTTCAAGGAGGGTGCTTCCGGCGAATGGCCTGATATTCTTGTTTTCCACGCGGACAGAGCCGGAACGAACAGCTACCAAAGCCTTGATCTTCATATTTACCTCGCTTTCTCCCCGTGTTGCGTTATAAATCTTTATAGCAGGGCTTCCTCAACAACCACGAAATTCGATTAAGCAGCACCGAGGGGATAAGGCCTAAGGAAAACGTATGATTGTGAATCGGCAAGACGCTAGACTTGTATTGTTTCCCATCCCGGCAATGCGAAGAAGTCTGCAATCTTGTGCGGCGTTGTACTGTAATAGCAGTCGGGGAACACCACAACCTTACGGCAGTCTGCAGAATAAACAATATCACACAAGCCGCTGCGAATTCCCACAAAGGTCCCGGCGTATTCAACGGCTGATATCATTTGATTGAGCGGAACGCGCAGGGAGCAGGTTCCTTTCACCGGGAGCTCGCTGTTGGCAGTGTTTGTAAAAACCGAGTATCCGTTCACTTTATAGTTGTCCGCGATATTTTCCCAGTATGCGCTTGGCAAAGATACGACGCTTTTCGCGTAAGGTGAAAGGATTACTGATTTTGATTTTGGCATACGCACATGGTTCTCAAAAGGCTGAATGTTTTTGGGGCCCACGGGGGCGGCATCCTCTTTCAGCGCATATATGGCAAAGCGATAGTAATCAACAAATGACAACAGATGCCTGTTCAGCCATTTGATGATATTGTCCGTGTAGGGCAAATCCTGATGGGCTATCATGCAGCTGCTTTGCTGCGTAAATACTACCGCTTGTAGAAATTCATCCATATCCGAATTCTTGAGAGCTACAATGTTTTTGATTCCAAACATCTCTGCCACTTGACGGCAGGCCTCTTCCACCAAAACAACAGCCACGTCGGCAAGCTTTATGCCCTCTTTTTTGCAGTATTCAGGCAAGTAGGCGCACATCCAATATACATCGCCCAGCGCGTTGTTGGGGCAGATTACGAGAAAATGATCCTTGTATTGTTTCTTGATTTCATCCAGCACCGTAATGCCGTTTTTCACCATGGCCACCCGCCGTTTTATTGTCTGCACATCCACTGAGTGCTCCGTAAAGGCTGCATACGACTTAAACTGGCCAACTTGCAATACGTCATCGTTGTACCCAAGGCTTCTGAGCTGAGCAGACATTTCGGCAAAAAAACGTGTTGAAATCAGCACGGTGCAGCGCTTGGAAAACAGCGTCTGAATAAAGTCCGGTGAGACAATTGGAATGCCGCAATAAAACAGGCCTTGCTTTGCTCTGTTGTTATCAAGAATGGCCGCCGGCACAACATTGCGGGCAAGCAGATAATCGGCCACCCGCTCCGTAGCGTTACAATGCCCGAACAAAACCACTGCTTTGCCTTGGAAAGCACCAGAGGAAAATTTCTCGTCCAGCAGGCGAATCATTTCTTGTCTCTGTGTTTCATCCATAATCACACCATTCCCAATAAAACATCGGATATCAATTCTTCTTCTGTCGCGATCCCGCTTGCGATCAGATGATGGAGTTTTCGTCCGTACGGCTTATCGAAGGAGCCAATGATCAGTTTATCGGTAAACGAATACAGCGTATATAATTTCAGCAGTGCATTCGCCTGTTCCCCGCATACAACCTTTATCCTTCGATTTTCGAGTTTGGATTCAAACGCCTTTTGCACGCGTAGGTTAAAATGCTCCTCCTCTACGAGCAGCAAAACAGCATCATATTTTTCGAGTTCGTTTTCCCAGTATATTGCCGCCCCTTGCAGCTGCTCCAAAAGGGCGCAATCTGTAAATGTTTCCATGGCCATCGCAACCAAACCTTTCAAAAACCCGCCCAGGGATATCTTAATCATCCCGGCTTTATCACATTTCCTCAAAACAAGCTGTCAAAGTCAATCCGCTCAAAAACATCAAGCTTTCCGCCGCGGGTTGCGTTGTATATGCCTACACCGCGTTTTTCGCAGTAATCACGCGCAAACGCAAATGCCAGCTCATACATGTCTTTGGTATAGACGGAAAACCGCATGCTGTCGCTGTGAAAATGGTGCGGCACGCTGTCATCTATAGTAAGTTCTCCGCGATGGTTGATATACGTCGGAAAATCATTATCCATGCCAAGCAGGTATATTTCTGTAAAGCCCATATTTACGGCCATCTGCAGCATGATATAGGTTACTGAACCCGCCCCAAAGGACAGTGCGATGTCACTGGAAAAATGGAAATGATATGGGTACTCGCTATAGTACACCCACGGAGATTGCTCAAAATAGTAAAAGTTATCAGGGTGCCTGATAAACAAGCTCTTATATGACAAATCAGCAAAAAGAACCATATCGGGTTCAGATAACGCCGACAGTTCATTTTCTTTTTTGACGCCTGCCATATCGCAAAGAAAGTAATAATCCGGCCGGAAGTCTGATTTGCCGAACCACTCAGAAAAATTGTTCGAAACAAGCACAATTTCATCCTTGCGCTTCAGCTTTTCTATGTCAGCCAGATTCAGGCTCGGCCCATTTCCAACAATAAAGCAACGTTTACCGGCGTGAATGCCTTGGAATTTGCGCGTGTATGTGAACAGAATGCGTTTAATAACATATTCCAGCTCGTAATCCAGGCAAAAATGATAATATTGAATCAACCCCATACCCTTGAGTTGTGTAACGATTTGCTTTTCTACGTGCGGCATATCGGTTGGAACAATAATAAAAGCGTCTTTCTTTATGCCGGCAGGAGAAAAAACTTCGCTGTTCAGCTTTTTTGTATGCCATTTCGTTGGGTTGTTATCAATAAACCCTTCAATATCCGCCAGCAAGTTATAGCCAGTCCGATGCGAATATCTGTCACAGAAATCAGGAAATCGGTTATAACCGGAAAACAGGTAAATGGGAGTATCCATGTTTTTTCTGAACAGTTCAAAATCCTTGGCAAGCTCACACCGCAAATTGAATTGCCTGTTTGGACTGAGGGGGTTTCCTACTGCCTCCTCGAAAATTGCATTCTCCTGTAAAAAGTGCAGCGACTCCGATTTTGATATGGGAATATCTATCCTGACAAACTGTGACGGGATTTCTATTTCATTCGGGATATTTACCGGTATGTGCTTGTGAAAGTTGAATGATCGCTTCAGTATTTTGTAGATGCCATTTTCACTGATATGGATGATGCTCGGCACATGAACAAAACACATATTTTCAATATTGAATACGGTGGTTTTGATCATCCCCAGGTGCCTTAGGTTGGTGAAGACCTCGTCAAGATTGTTTCCTCTCAACAGGTCCTTTTGCCCCAAATCGGGCTTTAGCGCGTTATAGCCTTGTATGGCGCCAATATAGTCAACATCCAATTTTGTATAAGTGATACCGAATGACCAATGCACGTAATAGTGTTCGTGGATGGTGCTATGCATATCCAAACTGAGGCAATTAATATCTGAAGCATCCGCATATTCCTGAACCTTTTCAAGCGCTTTTGCGGCAAGCCCGGCATTGCAGCACATTACAGTATCGTCCGCATCGATATTGAAAAAGGTTTCGTACCCGTTTGCCTTGGCATGCAAAAACGGCGTGAGCAATGCGGCGCCAGTGTTGAGCCAATAGAAACTAACGACACCCGTAAGCATATCTTTTGCTGTCTTGGATGACGGGATAAACCTGTCCTTGTTTTCCTCATTGCATATTTTCGCCTGCAGCGCGAGATTGTCGCAGACCACATAATAGTCTGCGCCGCATGCCCCAACAATGTCAACCCAGTGGTGAAAGCAGGCAACGGCAACATCCGTGTTGGTATTCACCTTTAGGTAAAATACTGTTTTTTTCATAATCTTTCATCCACCTCAATTTTTAAATCAAACATTTCATCCCGCTCGCAATTCATTGCTACAGCGGTAGGCAGCCCGCTGGGCTTTTTGTCGTTGATCAAAATTCGTTCTCCATACGGTGCGTTGTAGATAATATGGTCGTAACGGATCTTATGCTCCGCAAGAAAATTTTCCGTTATTTCCTTATACTCAGTGGTTCGCGAGGTGACGATGATCACCATGTCACTGTCCGGCAGGCTTTTCAAAAACGCATTCGCTCCGTCCAGCAGCGTATCAAAACCGTCAAGCTTATAGCCGTTGTGCTTGACGATGGTGCCGTCCAAATCGAGTATCCACGTATGGTTCAGAGGGGAAAGCGTAACTGTTTTCACTCAAAGCCCTCCGCCTGAGAGCTGCACGCCGATGGCTCCGCCCGGATGGTTCCGCCTGAGGGCATCCAGGGGAATATCCTGGGCGTCGGCCAGGCGCATGGCCAGCTCCTGCAAAACGATCAGGTTGAGTACGGTAGAATTGTTGGGCAGTATGTTCCAACGGTCGCCCTCGTGAGCAAGCTCGATAATCAAATGCTTGGGCAGCTGCCGGTACAGCGTGCTTTCCCGGCTGAAGGAAAGCAGCCAAATGATGCAGCCGCGCTTTTGCAAAAGGCTGACCAGGTGCACCGATTCGCTTGTCTCGCCGCTTTTGGTCAGCACGATCACCAGATCGCCGCCGCGCACCATGCCAAGGTCGCCGTGGACCGCGGAATTGGTGTGCATAAACGCGGCCGGGACGCCCAGGGAGTTGAGCGTGCCCACAAATTTTTCGCAGATGGGCACGTTCTTGCCAAGGCCGGTGGCCAGGATTCTGTTCCCGGCCCCCAAAACGCGAAGGCAGTCCGCCGTCAGGCCGTCGAACTCCTCCGGCCGGATGGAGCGCACTGCGTCGCACAGAATACCAAGGGTTTTTTCAAAGTGTTCCATGACAGCACTCTCCTACAGCACTTCTTCCAGATGGTAGAGCCCGTTGTAAAACGCCCCGCATACCGAGTCATAATCCTGCCAGGCATAGGTGGTGAGCGACAGCCAGATCACAGCATGCAGCAATTTGATGACCGCTGGGTCTGCGCCCGACATTTCAAAGAAATCCCGCTCCATATCCTCCCAGCCATTGGAATCGATGGCGAGGCGGACACCATCCTCCCCCATCGTCAGGCGGAAATCCTTCAGGTTGAACCTGTCGTAATTGCCGGCGATGGAATAGTACAGCTTTGCCCAGTCGTAATTGGAATCGCCGTACAGCTGCGTATAACCGAAGTATCCTCTTGGATCGATCAATACCGGCTCCGCATCGCCGCGCAGCATGAGGTTGGAAAAGGTGCAATCCCCGTGGATAAACGCAAAGCTGTCACAAGCGATCTGCTGCAGTCTCTTTTCCAGCTCATGCCTGAAAAAGAACACATTGCGGCATTCCCGGCCGTTGATCGTGATCGTGCGCCTGTCGGCAAAGGGCAGCAGATCGCGGATGATACGCAGCCGCTCCATCGTTTTGCCATAGTAGGCGTTGTGCAGGCTGAAACTGTCCGCAGGAACGCGCTCCAGATCGTGCAGGGTTTTGAGCGCGTGAATCAGCTTTTGGAGGATCGCCTTCTTTTCGCCGTGGGAAAGGTTTGCGTACGCATAAATGTTCTTTCCGTTGATCCGCTCCATGGTCAGCGGCTCAAGGCCGTAAAGCCTGGGGATCATGGTCACGCCTTTAGTCTGTGCCAGCTGATACCACTGTCTTTCCAGGGCAGCCAGTTTTTTGCCCTGCTCGTCAATCCCCTCTTTGATCAATATATCGCCGGAAATCGTCATTTTGTTGAATGGACGGCACTTTTCCCTGCCCAGTGCCTCATATTCGCTCAGAAGGCCAAACTCTCTTGTGCCGGCCAGGCTCAGTTCCGAAAAACGCATGGTGCGGGACTGCATCCAGCGCACCAGCTCCCCGCTTTCGGGCACGCCGTCCAGGCGCGATTTGTCCTGAAAAAGGAAAAGCCCTGCCACGCCGTGCTCCTGCGACCTGCTTTCGCAAAACGCGCCGTTTTCATAGCTCCAGCGGCAGGGAAACGTTTGCGATATACCAATAAAGTCGTCCGGCAAAGAAGGCAGCGAAAATTCCTGCGGCAGTATCAGGTCCGACCAGATCAGCATAAAGGGCGCGGCGGCGGGGATCAGATCCAGCGCCTGCTTAACGCCCGCGCAGGTGCCGCTGCCCAGAGCGTCCACCACCTGGTACTTCACATCCGCAAAGCAGGCCAGGTATTCCCGCAGGACTTCCTTTTTGTAATCGGCAATAACAACGAATCGCTTGTCGGGGAACTTGCGGAACAGGTGGAACAGCATGGGCAGGTTGTTCACCGGCACCAGCGCCTTGGGCTTGTTTTGTGTCAGGTGCTCCAGCCGGGTACCCTTGCCGCCGGCCTGTACGATGATATGTTCAATTTTCAATCCGCTTTCCCCCTCCGCCCGGCATCAAATGCCCAGTATCTGCTGGTTTTCATAGGCCTCGTACAGGGCGCGGAAGATGTAGTAGTCCGCCGGCGCCGTGATCTTCATGTTGTTGGCCGGGCTTTTGACCGTGTGCATTTCCATGCCGTAGATGCTGAGCAAGTGGGCTGAATCGATGCTCAATACGCCCTCCTCCCTGGCCCTTTTGTACAAATCCCAAATCATGCCGTAGCGGAATGACTGGGGCGCTTTTGCCACATACATGCTGCCTCTGTTGGGAACCCCATCGATCAGGTCGCCGTTTTTGCTGCTGACAACACTTTCCGTGGCGGCCTCTACGGTAATCGCCGTACCGTATTCCATGACCTTGCGGATATTGGCGGTAATCAACTCCTCTGTGATCAGCGGGCGTACGCCGTCATGGATCAGCACAATATCATCCGCCTGGCAGACCTCCTGCAAAGCTTTGAGCCCGAAGTAAATGGATTCGTGGCCTGTGCTGCCGCCGGGCACAATCTGCGATACCTTTTTGATGTCATACCTGTCCAGCAGGATTTTCAGCTCGTTAATCCAGCTTTCCAGGCAGACGACGACGATGGAATCAATGTCGGGATGGGACTCAAAATGGTCAAGCGTGTACAAAATCACGGGCTTTCCGTGAAGCTCCAGAAACTGCTTGGGCTTGGCGCGGGTGTTCATGCGCTGCCCTGTGCCGCCGGCAAAAATAAGCGCCGTATTCATTGTCCGCCCTCCCTTTCATCCATGAGCTGCCGGCAATACCGGAATATGGCCAACCCGGAGGTGCCGCCGGAGTTTGGGATATTCTTTTGAAAAAAGTCCGTCTGCATTGCCGCAATCCGCTTTGCCTCCGGCGCGTCGGCGAAACGCGTAAGAAAGGTCAGCAAATCATTCAGTGTGCACTGGCTGTGTTCATAATAATTGCTATCGTGAGGTAATTGACACGCATTCAGCCTGTCATAGACAATCCGTACCGACTGCAGCACTTTGTGCTCCATCCATCCGGTCTGAAGAGATGCCGAAATCTCGTCCGGCAATGCGATCGCCGTTTCAGTACCGCTTTGCGACGCATACGCATACCTGATCATTTGCCTCGACTTGCCCGCAAAGGCATAGAGGTATTGATCATCCCCATACGCGCAGGTATAGTTGACATCAGCCAAATCGCCTTCTGCACCGCGGCGCCCGCATTCACCCATAAGGGCTTGTGCAGCGCAAATTTCTTCGCTCCCGGGGTCGATTCGTAAAGCCATATTCGCCTTGCTTGGTATCAGCCAAATATACCCGCCGCCATATATCGCTTCTGTAAAATTATGAAAAGGAGCATTTGCGCCGGCAAACTGAGACGGAAAATCAATAATTTCTTTATAGGCCCCGGTTTCAAGATTCCACCTGAGCAAGGAGGGAGAACGGAGCTTTGCAAACCAGAAATCATGGCCGTCAAAGCAGGCGCAGTCAAACCCTTCCTTTTCATGCCCGAATACCACCAAACGTGAGATGCATGCTTCCATGTCAAAAACAACAGCCGCGTTTATATTCAGGCATGGCAGAATCAGCAGCTTTGGGTCACGGCCAACAATCCACGCCTTGAAAAACGCGAGATCCTCACCAGAAGATAATGCTTTCACCTGGGCGAGCCAGTCATCAAAGTAATCGATTTGACCTGTCTGCATATTGCAGCGTATAATGGCCGGATATTTCCCTGCAAGGAAGAGATATTGCTTATACGGAACAATTGCGAAGGTCAGAACCTTCTGTATGCTCAGATATTCGTCCAAGCGTTTTTCTTCCACGACACGGACCTTTGAAAACGTATGCTTTTTTGTATCATACGTCGCAAGCTCCTTGGCAAGCAAAGGCGCCAGGCAAAGCGCGCCTTCACACATTGTTATGGAATAATATAATCGGCATCCATAAGGCGCTTCATCGGGAAAGGTTCCCATATATTCCGGTTTGAGCGTCTGTTTATCCAATCTGAAAAGTGCGTTATATTCCATGGGAGAAAACCAAAAAAAAGCACCGTCATCATACAGCTTTTCAAAAGCAAGCGTGAACTCTTTTCTGTTTTCCTCAGCCGCTTCAGTCATTTGCGCATTTTGTATCATCACCGGCTTGCCCGTACATTGGTACAGCGTTACCAGCGAGGACCAGTCGCCATAGTAGCAGTCGGTCAGGCACAGGGCTCTGTTCAGGTCAGGCGTATCGTCAAAAATGCCGTATCCGCCCTGCTTATAGTCCGCCACGATCTGCAAATACCGCTCGAGCAGCTGTGGCTGCATGGACCGGTATACCGTTTCGTTCAGCGGGTGCGGCCTCCACCATAGAACAACGTCGTCCCTTTCGCGCAAGACAGCAAGCACATAATCCATCTTGTCAAGGCATTTTTCGCTTTCCCGCAAAACGGCTTCAATGGTCGTATTGTACAGCACAACCTTTTTTTTTGCCCCGTCCGGTTTTGTGATCAGCCTGCGCCATTGATCCGGCAAGGTGAAATCCTCCGGCCCGGAATGGATGACCTTGTCAAACTTGGGCGAGCCGATGGCCACAAACTTGTCCTCCGGCCTGCCGAACCTGTTATGGCACTGGTACTGATCCTCAAATTTCTTGAACTCGCGGATATACGTCTGCCTGATCTTTTCCGATTGCACATACACCTTGCCCGCATACATGGTACCGGTGCAGACGCAAAAATGCTCCGGCACATCATCCACACAAACGAAGTAAGGAACATATGCCAATAGGTCCGTAAAGTCTTTCAGGCGCTTGCTGTAAAAGAAGGGATGGATGCTGGTGATGGTATTGCCGTCGTCATAGGGCGAATGGATGAAAATGATGTCCGGATGATTGGCTTCGATATCATAGGTCTGCCAGTCGGTAATGGGAACATAATCAGGATATTGGTCCCCTTCGTAATGCATCTGGCCCAGGCCGCCGTTTGGCAGGCGGTCAAAGTACGGGATGGGGATCACATGCGCGTCGCAGCCGGGATCATCCCTTGCGGCCAGCCAAATGGATTCCAGGCTGTCCCACATGGCCGCCTTGTAGGGCAGGAACACGACCTCGATTTTATCCGGCGCAAGCTCCCTGCGCACGCTTTCCTCAACGGCGTTCAGCAGATGCCTGATCCTGCCGGCGGCGCTTTCCCTGTCTTTGCCGTTGATCTGTTCGGCGGCAAGGTACAGTGCCTCATGGCACTGTTCCAGCAGAGCCACGGTATGCGTGCCTTCCCCGGCGATGCCTTCGATATGGCTGCCGATTTGTATCACAAAGTCCTGGCACTGGGCAAGCAGCTTGACCGCGGCGGCGATATCCCGGCGCGCCAACAGCCGCTTCAACTCGGCGTGCGCCTCGTTCAGCGTTAAAATCAGCCCCAGTATTTTCTTTTGCTGATGTTTGCGCATTCATTCCACTCCGTTATGATGGTTGTACTTCTTCCTGCCAATGGGCGATCAGGCGCGCGTACATTTGGGCAAGGTTATATTTGGGCTGCCAGCCAAGGGCCATCAGCTTGCCGGCGCTCAAGCGCAGCGTCACCTCCGGCGCATAGCCGCGCAGGGCGATATCCGCCGGCACGCGGACGGCAACGGATATTTTGCCTGCGCATACGGTTCCGGCCACAAGCTCCGCCATTTCCCGGATGGTCATGCCGGCATCGGGGTTGACAATGTTGTAGGCACCGCCGCTTTCGCCCTTGAACAAAAGCAGCAGCAGGGCGCGGACAGCATCAGACAGGTAACAGTAATTCCCACGGGATTTGCCCTCCGTATGGAGGACGATGTCTTCGCCCGCGGCGGCGCTGCGGGCAAACTGGGCAAAGACCCTTGGATCATCCTTTGCGCAGCCCGCGCCAAAGGTTTGCGCAAGGCGGGCGATCCTTACCGGAAGGCCGTACTGGGCGGCATAACCGATGCACAGGCTTTCGCACATCCGCTTGCTTTGGGGATAGCAGCTTCTTGGGCTGATCAAATCAATGGCGCCCAAATCCGTTTCGCCAACGGAAGCCAGCGAAGGATCCGTAATGCCGTAAACCTCCATGGAGCTTAGGTACACCATGCCCCGGACGGCCTTTTCCCTGGCCATTGCCAGCACATTCATGGTCCCCTTGACGGCGGTCTCCGTTACGTCAACAGGGTGGGCCGCCATTTCCTGGGAGCTGGTGACCGCCGCGCAGTGGAATATATAATGGACCTTGCCCAGGTCCGGCAGAGGCTCACGGATATCCCAGGCAAGAAAATGCGCGCCCTGCGCCTGACACAGCGCCTTCCCCTTTTGCACGTCCCGGCCGGTTGCGTGCAGCTTAAGCCCCAGTCCATATTTTCGGTCTGCCGCGGCCAGCGCCCGTATCAGGGCGGAACCGATGAGGCCCGTGGCGCCGGTCACCAGCACGGCGCTCCCCCGCAGGCTGTGAAAGGGGATGCAGCCATCCGAAATGACCTGCTGAGTATCCTCCCATAGCACCTGCGGCAAAGCCTTGCCCTCCTGCGCGAATATTCTCGTATTACCCAATATTTTATCATTCATTGTCATATTTGGTCAAGGAGAATGCCACAGCCATGGCCATGCGCCTTTTCGCGCGCACGGCTATGCCCTGTGGCAGCAGGTTTCCATTCCGGCATGCCGGCACGGGACCAAATAAAAAAACTGCTCCCCTTCCCAAGATGGCAGGGAGCAGCGTCATGCTTTACGGCAGCAGTGTTCTGCTTGGCCGGACGTCTGGACCGATGGCCGCTGTCAGAGCGCGTCTTTGGGCGGCGCAACGGTCGTACCATCCACCCATTCGCCCTCCAAAAGAAAATAGCGGCGTTCGAGGGAATGGCCATGGATGATTTCGTGGATGACTTCCACCGCGCAGGCGCCGATGCTTTCCTGCGGCTGGCGGATGTGGGACAGAAGATGCAGCCCCACATAGTCCGAATCAAAGTCAAAGCTGACGATGGATATATCCTCCGGCACCTTTTTGCCGATGCGGCGCGCCGCGTCCCAGGCAGCCTTGGCAACATTGTACTCCGTACCAAAGATCGCCGTAATCTCCGGGTGGCGCAGCAAATGCTCCGCAATGACTTCCACATACTTTTCATGGGCGATGCGGTCATTGAGGCCCAGTTCTTTGTAATTGACAAGATCGTTGATGCTGAGCAGCCACAAATCTTTTTTCACCGCCTGCCGGCTGTCGGCAAAGGCCTCCAAGAATCCCTTTATGCGATCCTTCAGGGAAGAGGAACGGTCATCCTCCACCGCCAGCAGGGCGATATTCCGGTGTCCGGCGGCAATGAGCTTGCTGACGGCCTCCCGGCTTAGCTTGGCGTTGTCCACACCTACAAAAGGCACGTCGATGCCGGGCATGGACCTATCCAGCATGACGATGGGAAACTTGGAGTACACGGCGTTCAGGATGACCTCATTATACAGTTCGCCATGGGCCGGCTGGATGATGATTCCCGCCACGTTGGAGTCCATAAGGGATTTGAGCATGACCGCCTCGCGCTTTTGGTCGCTGCGGGTATTCTTCAAAATCAGATGGATGCCCAGTTCTTCCGCTTTCTCCAGCGCCGCGTCCAGCACCTCGATGCCAAAGGAGTAGCTGTAACCCGTCATCAGCAGCGCGACAACCTTGGGCCCGCTTTCTTTGGGCGGTGTAAAATCAGGCAGCGCATAATCCTTTTTCACAAAGGAACCGCGGCCGGGAATGCGCACAATAACCCCATCCTCCGCCAGCTTCGTCAGCGCTTTTTTGCTGGTGATGCGGCTGACAAGGTACTGCTTGGCCGCCTCTGCCTCCGTCGGCAGCGGCTTGCTGTCTGCGTATATGCCGTTTTTGATATCCGCAAGAAGCTTGGCATAAATCTGCAGGTACAGTGCCTCACCACTTTTCATCGCAAGCCCTCCAAGTTCTCTTCCGTAAGCAAACCCGGCACCGGCCGGGAGATATTTATATCATGAAACAATTGTATCACATAAGCAATACAAGTCAAGTTTCCGGATGTGTTATATATATATGATTATACCCAAAATAGCATTGCGCAAACGTTGAATCGCCTTGTGCGGCAAAGAATTTCAAAAGATATTCTGTTCCGCGCTATTCGTCTGTGCCTTGTGGCCGCGGGCCGCTTCAAGGCAAGCCGGCGGCACGGCTGCCGGGGCGATGTGCCGCCGGCAGCCGCGCATGCCGCAAGCATGTACGGCCATACTAATGGAAAACATTATTTCGTCCAAAGCGGCGAGGCGTTTTCGATGCAAGGCAAAGAGTCGGAGCGAGACGTGGCAGCGCTACGTTGAGCGGAGAATGACGCAGCCCTGCGCGAAAAGTACTGCCACAACGACGAAATAATGTTTGGAATTAGTATCAGTCCTTGCACCGGACGCGAAGGGTTTTTACTTCAAAGGGCCTAAAGTGCAGCGGCACACCGCCGTTTTCAAGCGCCAGCTCCGCCTGTATATTTTCCAGCATGTCGCAGGCATAGACCTGCCCGGCCGGGATGCCAACGTGCAGGCGGCAGGCGGTGTCGCCCTTCTTCGCTTCATACAGGCGCAGAATCATATCGGCGCTGCCGTCTTCCGCCGGCTTTACCGTATCGATGAACACATTCTCCTTGTCCAGGGAGAAGGCGCTGAAGGCTTCCAGGCTGCCCTGTGCCAGCTGAAGCGGCACGTTGAGGGCATAGGCCTCCCTGACCACGGGCGAAGAAAGGAACGTGCCTTCCCAGGCCGTAAAGGCGTAGGTGAAGGTATGCGCCCCGTTGTCGGCCCGCATTTCGGGGCTGGCCGCGGCGCGCAGCAGCGTCAGCTGCATCGTGCTGCCGATTTGGCTGATGCCGTACTTGCAGTCGTTGAGGATGGCCGCGCCATGGGTCTGGTCGCACAAGGCGCTGTAGCGCTGTTGGCAGACCTCAAAGCGGTCGGTATCGTAGGAACGGGAGCGGTGGGTGGGCCGCGCCATATAGCCGAACTGAATTTCGTTGATGGCCTCCGTGGCTTCCACGTTGACAGGGAAGGAAACCTTCAACAGCCTATGCAGCTCGTTCCAGTCCACATGGGTCTCAAAGTCCAGCCTGCGGCTGCCCGCGCGGAGCACGATCTTCTGGGTGAATACGGAATTCAACAGGGTCCGCTCCATGCTGACGCAGGCGCGCAGGCCGCCTTCCTCGGTAATGGATATCTTCGCGGGGGCATCCACATCCACCGGCTGCAGCGCGTAGTTGGAATCGATATCCCAGGCGTCGAACAGCCGCGGCACATCCTTGAACATGAGCAGCCGGTTCATGGGCTCCTTGGCGAATTCGCGGCCGGTTTGCTTATCGACAAAGGAGGTCACTTCCGCCCGGTCATTGAGCGTCACCCGGACGAGATCGTTTTCCAAAACCACGCCGGTCTTTGTGATGGTCGCGCTGGCCTGCGGGCCCTTCGCCTTGGCTTTGGCGGGCAGCAGGGCTATAGCACCCACGGACGGAACGCTGACCAGGGCCAGTACGCCGGACGCCGATTTTTCAACAGGCACGGGCGCGCCGTCCAAAGTTTGCGCACCGTCTTTGAACGCTTCCGGCAGGGCAACGACTTCCTCCCGGGCAAAGGACAGGGAGTTGAACACTGTAACGCCTTCGCCCTTTGCCAGCACGCCTTGCGCGTCCTTTTGCACACCGTTTGCCTCGCCGATGATCCACTGATGATCCTTCCTGGCCTCCACATAGACCCTGGCGATGGAGGAGCCGGGCAGGATGTCGTGGAACTGGTTGAGCAAAAGCTTCTTCCAGGCCGCGTCCATCTTTTCCGCCGGATAGGCGAAGCCTTTCAAAGCGGCCAGCGCGCCCCAGACCTCGGCCTCCCGCAGGGCGAGCTCGCCCTTTCGGTTGCCCTTTTTGATGGCGGCCTGGGAGGTGTACACGCCACGGTGGGCGGAGAAGTACAGCTCACCCACATAGGTATGGTTGGGACCGCCCTCATTTTCCATCAGCTCAAAGAATTCTGTGGGCGAAGCCATTTGCACCTTCGGCACGCCCTCAATATCCTTGGCCCTGCTGGCAAACTCGATGTGGTCGCGGCAGGGGCCGCCGCCGCCGTCGCCGTAGCCGAAGGGCAGCATAAAAGCTTCCAGGCCGCGCTTTTGCACGCGCTTGGCCCAGGTCTCGCACAACTCCTTGGGATCGGTACGGTAGGTATAGCTGGTGGGCAGGAAGGTGTCGATCTTCGAACCGTCGGCGCCCTGCCAGGCAAAGTAATGATACGGGAAGGTGTCACCCTCGTTGTAGGACCAGAAGATTTTCTGCGTCACCAGGTACTTGACGCCGCAGCCTTTTAAAATCTGCGGCAGGGCGGCGGAATACCCAAAGGTATCCGGCAGCCACAAAACCACGCTGTCTATGCCCAGTTCTTCCTTGAAGAAGCGCTTGCCGTGTACCAGCTGACGCACCAGCGATTCGCCGCTGGTCATGTTTGTATCCGGCTCCACCCACATGGCGCCTTCGGCGATCCAGCGGCCTTCCTTGGACGCGGCCTTGATGCGCTCGTACAATTCGGGATAGTGGTCCCGGCACATCACATAGGCGGCCGGCTGGCTTTGCAGAAATTTGTATTCGGGATACTCCTCCAAATGCCTCAGCTGCGCGGCAAAGGTGCGGGCCGTCTTGCGGTGGGTTTCAGCCATAGGCCACAGCCAGGCCAGGTCCAGGTGCGCGTTGCCCACGGCATAAAAGACCGGAGCTGTGGAGCCGTTATGGGCCTCCATGGCCGGGCGCAGGATCTCCCTGGCCTTTTTGTAATCGGCAATCCGCCCTTCCAAAGGCTGTTCAAAATCCACAGCCAGGGTGAAGTTTTCCAGCGCGGCGGCGATCTTGTCGGCCCGCAGGCTTTCCGGATCGATCTGCTCCAGAATCTGCTGCAGAGTATCCACATCCAGATACAGCTGGTAGGCATCCTCGTTCCAGATGCCATAGGTGCAGCTTTCCAGCGTGGCCCGCTGGCCCTCCGCCTTGGGGTCCTGATAAGCGCCCGGCAGAACGGGACCGGTAGCGCAGCCTCCCAGGGGGCTTTCGGGAAAAAAGTGCCCGGCGTAGGATTCGATCAGAATCTCGTGCCGCCGGCCGGCCTCGCCAGCTTTGGACAATGTATTGTCAATGGAATAATGGTAAGGCACCCTGACCCAATCGGCACGGTAGGTGCCAAAGGCCTTGCCGTCCACAAAGACCGCGGCCTCGCCGCCGGTACGCAGCTCCATATTGATACGGCGGCCCTGTGCCATTTCGGGCAGCACCACGCTGCCGCGAAACCAGCAGTATTCATAGGTATGGCCCCATTTGGTTTGGAAGGCCATGGGCGCGAAGGGGCCTTTTGCGGCCTCCTCCGGCGTCAAATGATCCATGGTCGTAAAGCCTTCCATGGCGATATCCCCCAGCGGGATGTAAAAATCCTGCTTGAGCGTTTCCCGCCAATGGTTAAGGCGTCCCTTCCATTCGGAATGCATGTACTTCATTGTAACTCCTCCGCTTATGCCCTTGGATTACAGTTGCCACGGATTGGGGATAAAATCGCCGCCGCGGCACCATTTCAGATAGGATAGGGCATGCTTTTGCGCCGTCATTTCCCAATCCATTTTGTAGATGGGATCGTGATACCCCTCCACGCAGATGTCGCCTATGTACCCGCCCACATGCAGGATGTAGATGATATCCCGCCAGTCGCTGTCGCCAAAGCCCGGCGTACGCTCCGGCGCGTACCAGTCGGTGTTGCACAGCACGCCGTAATCGCTAACCGCCCGGCGGTCGATGCTGGCGTCCTTGCCGTGGACATGGTACACCTTTTTCACCCATTTGTGAAGCTGGGCGATGGGGTCGATGAGCTGTATCATCTGATGCGCCGGTTCCCACTGAAGCCCCAGCGCGTCGCTTTTCACTTCGTCAAACATCTTTTCCCAGGCCCTTGGATTAAAGCCAATGTTGCAGGTCGCCCTGTCCCAAGTGCCGCCCATGGGGCAGTTTTCAATGGCCAGGCGGACGCCCCTGTCCTCGGCGCGCCTGGCAAGCTCCCTGAACACCTGGCCAAACCTTTGCAGCGCTTCCTCCACAGGCCTGCCTTCAAAAGCACCGGCAAAGGTGGCTACGACCTTCGCGCCGTACAGGTGCGCCGCGTCGATGGCCCTTTGAAGCCCTTTCAAATGGTCTTCGTTTTGAAGCGCGTTGCAGTAATAGCCCAGTGTGGTGATTTCAGCGCCCTTTTCTTCCGCCAGGGCTTTCAATAACGGCCCCTGCTCTTCGATAACGACATTATTGTATTCCATGTGGTAATTAATGGATAATGTTTCAAAGCCCAGATCCATCATCGGCGGCGCCCACTTTTGCGCATACCAGCCGGGAATGCAGGTGCCGATGCGGATCTGCCTGATATCATAATGGGGAACCATTTTTTAAGACATCCTTTCCATTGCAAAAGCATAACGCCCTGCATCGCATGTATTATACGGGCTTGACCAGGGAGTGGATGCAAAGCACCTTGCGGCTGTCGCTGAGCTGAATCATCGGCGGCCGTGATTGTCTGCATTCCGCCGTGGCATAGGGGCAGCGGGGAGCAAACTTGCAGTAGGAGATGGCGTACTCCTTGTCCTCGGTATCCGGCATCACCATTTCCGTATCCCACTTGTCGCCCACCCTGGGCACGGCGTTCATCAAAAGCTCGGTATAGGGGTGGGCAGGCTCATCCATGATCTCCTTGGCCGGGCCGTATTCGATCAGGCAGCCGCGGTAGAGGGTGGCAATATAATCGGATACGTAATACGCCGTGGACAAATCATGGGTGATGTAAATAAACGATACGCTGTACTTGTCCTTTAACTCCTTGAACAAGTTGACGATGTTCATTTTCATGGACGCGTCAATAGCCGCCACAGGCTCGTCGGCAATGATCAGCTTGGGCCGGGTGATCAGCGCCCTGGCGATGGATACACGCTGCAATTCGCCGCCGGAAAACTGGGTGGGGTATTTCCCTTTGACGACAGCCAATGACAAGCCCACGCTGCGCAGCGTCTCATCCACCAAGACTTCCGCCTCCTGGCGGCTTTTGCTGATGCCAAGACGCAGCGCCGTATTGAAAAGATACGTGTCCACCGTCTTGCGGGCGGAAAAGGATTCGTAGGGGTTTTGGAAAATCGGCTGCACGTCCAAGCGGAACCGAAGGGGGTTATACCGCCTTTTGTTCAGGTAAGAATTGCCCAGCAGCACGATGTCGCCGCTATCCGGCTTGTACATGCGCAGTATCATTTTGCACAAGGTGGATTTGCCGCAGCCGGACTCGCCCACGATGGAAAGGATCACAGGCCTCCCGGCATCAATATCCAGGGAGACGTTATCGATAGCCACCAGCTTTTTGCCCATGAGCATGCCGCCGATGCGGAAAACCTTGCTGACGTTCTTGATTTCCAGCAGCTTTTGGGGCGCCGCCGGCCCTTTCTCCTGAGCGGCGGGCTTCATCCCTTGCCATTCAGCCATCCTGCTCCACCTCCCCATTCAGCCTGTGGCAAGCCGCAAAACGGCCCGGGCGCACCTGACGGAAAGCCGGCGCGCATTGGGAACACCTTTCCTTGGCCTGGGGGCAGCGGGGCGCGAAACGGCAGCCGGGCGGCGGATTGGTCAGGGCCGGGGGCCGGCCGGGTATGCCGACCTTTTGACTCTTGTCGCCCACCTTGGGCAGGGCGCCGATGAGCATCTGGGTATAGGGGTGGATGGGATCGTTGAATATGTCCTCCGTCTTGCCCAATTCCACAAAGCTGCCCGAATACATGATGCCCATGCGGTGGGTGATCTGATAATGCACGCCCATATCATGGCTGACCAGCACCAGGGTGTTCTTGAACTGCTGCTGCAGGCGCATGAGCATCATCAGTATGCCGCGCTGCACGACCACATCCAGGGCGGTGGTGGGTTCGTCGGCCAGCACAACCCGCGGGGACATAAAGGTGGCCAGGGCGATGATCACGCGCTGGCGCATGCCGCCGGAAAGCTGGAAGGGAAAGGCGTTGAGCAAATCGGGGGAAAGGCTCAGCTCCTCCAGGTATTTGGCGACACGCTTTAACGTTTGTTCCTCTGTTTCATTCCTGCGGTCCGACTTGGGGATAGAGTCCAGAAACTGGGACTTCAAACGGGTGATGGGATTCAAAACGCTTTGGGCGGCCTGGGGTACATAGGAAATGTTGTTCCACCAGGTCTTGCGGATCTTGCCCGACTCAAAGGAAAAGGGGTTGCCGTTTTTTTCGCCGCTTAAGATCACGCGGCCGGCGTCGATTTCCAGGGGGAATTCCACAATATCGTACAGCGCCTTTAACAGCGTCGTCTTGCCGCAGCCGGATTCGCCGGCGATGCCGAAGATTTCGTTGTCGTAGATTTCAAAATCCACATCGTTGACAACGCGGACATTGCCGTCGATGGTCTTGTAAGAGGTGGACAGATGGTCAATTTTCAGCATCTTTTATCTACCCCTCTTCATGGACTTGTAATCGTTGTAGCCTGTGATCAACAGGAACAGACCGATAAACATGAGCACCGTGGCGACGATGGGCGAACCGATCCAAAACCACTGCTTGGCGAAAATGGCGTTCCGGTCCCTGGCCCACTGGATCATATTGCCCAGGGAAATCAGGTTGGCCGGTGAAAGGCCAAGCACCGCCAGGCTGGATTCGGATGCGATGGCCGCCAGCGTCGCGTTCATAAAGTTGGACAGCGACCAGGTCAGCGCATAGGGCAGGATTTCGGTGACGACCACCTGCAGCGTGCCCTCGCCGGAGAACCAGGCAGTGTGGATAAAATCGCGTTCCTTCATGGAAAGCGCCATGGAGCGGATCTGCCGGCTGGGCCAGGCCCAGGCGAACATGGCCAATACCAGCGCCATCAATACAACCGTGGAGGTACCCTTCATCAGCGCGGTCATAAGCACCAGAATGGGCAGGGAGGGAATGACGACGAAGGTATCGGTAATCACCGTCAGCACCCTGTCCAGCACGCCGCCGGAGAAGCCTGCGATCAGGCCGACCATCACGCCCACCACCGTACCGATGGTGGCCACGATCAGACCGATCAAAAGCGAATTGTGAATCGCCTCGATCAGCAGCCAGAAAATATCCTGCCCCATGCTGGTGGTGCCCAAGAAATGCTCCCAGGAGGGCGGCAGCTTTTTGGGAAAGGTGTTGAACGTGAAGGGATTGATATGCGGGATGTAGTACACAACAAACCCGAGAATCATAAAGAAGGCTGTCATGAACAGCCCAATTTTCAAACGGGCGTTTGCATTTTTCCAGAATTTTTTCATACGCCTGCCCCTCCTTTCTCAGCTATAGCGGATACGCGGATCGATAAACGGATAGACCAGGTCGGCAATCAGCGTCATGGTCGAGATGGCGACGATGGAAATGGTGATGCAGCCCAGGATCATGTTGTAATCCGACTGCAGGATCGCCTTTTGAATCAGCGTGCCTACGCCGGGATACTGGAATATGATCTCCGTCATGATCGAACCATTGAACACGCCGCCCAAGCTCATGGCCAGGGCCGTGATCTGGGTCAGTATGGAATTGCGGAACACGTAGCCGAGGCCTATTCGGCCCTCCGACAGGCCGCGGTAGCGGGCGTAAAGCACAAAATCCTCTTCCGCCGTCGTGCCGGACAGGGACTTCATGGAGATGATCCACCAACCGGTGCCCAACAGCAGCAGGGAGATGCCGGGCAGCACCGACGCCTTGAGCAGCGAGGAGATAAACATACCAAACCCGCCCATATTGCTGATGGTTGTTTGCAGCGGGAACCAGCCCAGAACAAACGAAAACACAATCTGCAATATCAGCGCAATGATAAAGTAAGGGATGGGATAGATACATATGGCGATGCCCTCCAGTATTTTGGAGGAGCGTTTGTTCTTGCGGAAGCCGGCCAGCAGGCCAATGACATTGCCGATCACCCACGCGAATATGGTGGTGGTCAGCGACAAGCCTATGGTGTAGGGAAGATAGGTGCTGATGATCTCTCCCGCAGGGGAGGGATAGCTCATCAGGGACGGGCCGAAGTCAAAATGCAAAAGACCCTTCCACAGGAAGGAAAGGTACTGGTCAATCAGCGATCCCTCCAAGCCGAACTGAACGCGCAGGGAGCTGCGCAGCGCTTCCATCTGCACGGGGTCCATCTGCCCGGAGCGGGATTGAATTTGGCCGATCATGCTCTCCACAGGGTCCGAGGGGAACATGCGCGGAATGAAAAAGATAAATGTGACGCCTATCAAAATGGTCAAGGCCCACGTCAAGAGGCGGAGGCCGAAATACTTCCAAAATTTCAATGGCTGCACCCCTTTGCTATGTAAGCAAGTCAAATCAGAAAGCATGTGTGACGGCATAGTATACGATGACTTTGACATCCTGTATGCCGCCCAGCCGATACAATAAAGAAGGAGGCACGCGCAACTTATGCGGCGGCGCGTGCCTCGGTTCGCCCTGCCTTTACAAGGCTACGGGTTCAGAGCTTACTTGGCAACGGGGGTGATTTCGGTCGTGATGTACTTGAAGCAGCTCCACCACCACCAGGGCCCGTTGTAGGGATTCTCGGCGCTGGGGTAGTTGGTCCACAGGGTGCTGTTGGTGGGCACGAACTTCACGCCGGAGTGGAAGCCGATGAAGGGCAGTTCCTTGATGGCGATCTTCATGAAATCCATGGCCAGCTCGTAGGACTTTTCGTCTTCGGGAGACAGCTTCGCCAGCTGATGGATGATCTCGGTGGCTTCGGCGTTGTTCCAGCGGGAAGCCTGGCCGGATCCGCGCTCGCCAAGGGGTACGATCAAGTCGGCATCCCAGCCGCTGATCTGGGAGTAGATGTCCTTGGTGATGAAGCCGGTGGGCCAATAGCCGGCGATTTCGAAGTTTCCGGTAAAGCCGTTGGTATCCCAGGTGGCGCTGCTTTCGCTGGACAACGTGCAGTTCAGACCAAACTTCATCAACTGGTCATAGGCAGCCTGGGTGCCGCGGCCGGCCTGGGCTTCGGTGTTGGCCAGGTAGGTCATCGCGATGGTGAAGGGTTCGCCCTTGAAGTACCAGCCATCAGCCTTCTTTTCCAAGCCGGCCTTGACCAGGAGCTTCTCGGCGGCGGCGGGATCATACTTCCAGCAGCCCAGGCCGAACATGTCAATCAGAGCGTCCTGGTCGGTGGGGATGTTCTTGCCCTGGTCGCGCAGGGCCTTGCCGATGCGCTCGGCATAGCCGGTGTCAAAGGGCTTCACGGTGGTGCCGTCGCCCAGATCCAGTTCGAACGCCTCGAGCCAAGGCATCAGGGGCTTGAAGTACAGCTCCTGCATGGCGCTGGTGGCGGTGAGCATGGGCAGGGGGCTGGCGCGGCCTACGCCGTCAAAGATATTCATGGAGATTTCGTCAAAGTTCATCGCCAGCGCGATGCCCCAACGGAAATCGGGGTTGTTGTAGGGCTCTTTGGCCATCTGGAAGGAAAGGCCCTTGGAGCAGGGGTCGTCGCTGGTGGCGTAGGGGAATTCTTTGTACCAGGCGGCGATATTGGGGTTGGCGGAGGTCATGACTTCCAGGATTTCGGGGGTGACCTCGCAAAGGATGTCAACTTCGTTGTTGATCATGGCCATCTGGCGGGTGGTGTCATCGCCCAGCACTTTGACCCAGATGTACTTGGCCTGGGGCATTTTGCCGGTCACAACGCCGACGGTGCTGTTCTGCCAGTCTTCGCGGCGCTCGTAGAGGATCCACTTGCCCAGCTCGTCATAGGACTTGACGGTGTAGGGGCCGGCCACGACGGGAGCGCTGTCCTTGAACGTGGTGACATCAGCCTGCTGGGAGTAGATGTGTTCGGGAACGATGCGCAGGTCATTGCCCCAGATGGTGACGCCAAAGCGCAGGGACAGGCGGGGGAACGCTTCCTTCGTCACGATTTTTACGGTATAGTCGTCCACCTTCTCAACGGAGGCGAACACGGTGTTGTAATAAGAGCTTGCATTGATACCGGGGTTGGACATGATCATGTTGAAGGTGAAAACTACGTCATCCGCGGTGAGGTCTTCGCCGTCGGACCACTTGATGCCCTGGCGGATTTTCACCGTATGCTCGGTGAAATCTTCGTTGGAAACAGGCATGCCGTCGGCCACCTCGCCAAACTGCTCGCCGCTGACGGTGTCCATTTCCCACATCATCGCAGACATCAGCTGATGGATACCGAAGCCCATTTGCGTGCCCTGCATATAGGAGTTGAACTGTCCCGGCACATCGGTCGGGGTCTGAGTTTCAACGATGAGGGTTTCCGCGCGGGGGGTGCCGACTTCGGTCATCTCCTCTGCCAGCGCCATAGGGGCGAGCGTGATCAGCATCGCCAGCGCAAGGAGAATGGACAGGGTTTTGCGCATGATAGGTTACCTCCTTTTTATTTATGAACACGACAAACGGATTCTCCGTCTTTCGTCGTGAACAATCCACAGGCACCTTTTCTCAATTGAATCTCTGCATATATCTTACTATTAGTGTATTTTAGATATATAAAAAAGTCAAGCAGTTCGATCAAAATTGTCATTTTATACTTAATATATCATTTGACCGCATATTCCTGCATTTATTGATACAATTTCCGTAAAACCGCGTGCCGCATGTCCCCTGGCGGCTGCCGGCGGCGCATGGCCGCACCGCCTCCCATAACGCATCCTATGGCATGGCGCGGCAAATCATGCACGCCCGGCAGCAGGGGGAACAAGTATGCTATCCATGCAACGGTACAAAGGGGCGGTGCAATGCATCCGGGAAATACTGGCTTCCTTTCTTGTTCCCGCACGCAGGTAACCGCATACACACCGCGGCGCGGGCAAACTTGACTTTCCCCCGGGAAGGACTATAATAGCAGCAGGCTTTGACCAATGATTGCAAAGCCCGAGGAGACAAGCAGGTGCACGAATATCCCATCGCACGGCAGATCGTCGAAATCGCCTCCAAAGCCGCCCGGGAGCAAGGCGCCCGGACCGTCAGCAAAATCTTTCTGGTGGTGGGCGACGCCACGGGATACCTGGCGGATTGCATCAAAATGTACTTTGACTTGCTCGCCGCGGACAGCATCTGCCAGGGGGCGGAAATCGAAATCGAGCGCGTCAAGCCCCTTTTGCGCTGCGAGACCTGCGGAGAGCTGTTTGAACGCAAACCCTTTTCCTTTGAATGCCCCTGCGGCGGCCAGGGCCGGCTCACCGACATCGGGCGCGAATTCTATGTCAAGGCAATCGAGGTAGAAGAAAATGACCCAGATTAATATCCAGGAATCCGTACACAAGCGCAATGAGGACCTGGCGCAGGAACTGAACCAAAAGCTCACACGTGACGGCGTATACTGCGTCAACGTCATGGGTGCGCCGGGCGTGGGCAAAACAAGCGTTCTGACCAAATTGATTCCCCTGCTTGCCTTAAAAGCAGCCGTGATCGAGGGGGACATCGAGTCGGATATCGATACGGCCAAGCTGACAGCGCTCGGCATTACCGCCCACCAAATCAACACCCACGGCGCCTGCCATCTGGATTCGCCGCTGATCAGGGACGCGGCGGAGGCGCTTTCACTTAACGACAGCTTTTTGTTTATTGAGAATATCGGCAACCTGGTGTGCCCCGCGGAATTTATGATCGGCGAGCACATCAAGCTTTTGATCACCGCCGTCACCGAGGGCAGCGACAAGCCCTACAAATATCCCCTGGCGTTTGAAAAGGCCGATGTGATCCTGCTCAACAAGACCGACCTGAAGCCGTATGTAGAGTTTGACGAGGGCTTCTTTATGAAAGGCGTGCGCGCCCTCAATCCCCATGTGAATGTGTTCCACGTGTGCTCCCGCACCGGCGAGGGATTTAACGAGGTAGCCCAGTGGCTGAACAAGCGCGTACATACCGGCAGGTAACCTTCTCCGGCGCGGTGCAGGGCGTGGGCTTTCGGCCCACGGTGGCCAGACTGGCCAGAGAAATGGGCATTACCGGCTGGGTGAAAAACGCGGGCGGCTGTGCCGAGTGCGCCATCTGCGGCACAGAGGATGCGGTGAGCGCGCTGACAAATGAGATTCAGGCCAGATTTTCCATACTGCAAATGATTGTAAAGCCTATGGCGCCCTTTTTGCGTCAGGGCTTTGAAATCATGCACAGCGCAAGCGCGCCGGCGGATGTTCTGCCGGCCATCGTCCCGCCGGACGCGCCGGTATGCGATGACTGCCTTCGGGAACTTTACGACCCTGCAAACAGGCGCTATCAGCATCCTTTCATCAGCTGCGCCGCCTGCGGGCCTAGATACAGCATTATTCAAGCGCTACCCTACGACCGGGAAAGCGTGACGATGAGTATTTTTCCTATGTGTGAAAAGTGCGCCGGAGAATACGGCGACCCCGACGACAGGCGCTATCACGCCCAGACCATCGCCTGCCCTCATTGCGGGCCGAAGCTTTGGTATGAAACGGATGCAGGGGCGTATGATAATAGCCCCATCGCAAGGGCTGCGAAGGATATTCTGGGCGGCGGCATTGTTGCCATCAAGGGCATCGGCGGCTATCATTTGTGCTGCCTGCCGGCAGAGGCGCCCGTGGAGCTTCTTCGCGCGCTGAAGGGCCGGGAGGGCAAACCCTTCGCGCTGATGTTCCACACCATCGACGATATCGAAGCCGTGTGCCATGTATCGGATGCGGAGCGGCAGCTTTTGCAAAGCTTTGCCCGGCCGATTGTGCTTTTGTCCGTCAAAAACCCGGTATTCAGCCACAATGTTGCCCAGGGCAGCCTGGATTACGGCTGTTTTCTGCCCTACACCCCCGTTCATCACCTGCTGCTGGATGCAGTGTCAAAGCACGGCGTTCACGCGCTGGTGATGACCAGCGCCAACGTCAGCGGCTCGCCGCTTTTGTGCGGTGATGCGCAAATGCTGGCCTTTGCCGGGAAAAGGCTCAGAGGGGTGCTTGCCCACAACCGTGACATCGCAAACCCGTTGGATGATTCGGTGGCCAGGATCATCGACAATCTGCCCCAAATCCTTCGCCGGGCCAGGGGTTACGCGCCGCTGCCCATTCCTATGGCTTCCACTGGCCGGCAGGTATTTGCCGCCGGCGGGGATATGAAGGCGGCATTCTGCCTGTTAAAATCCGACTGCGCTTATATCGGCCCCCACATCGGTGACCTGGAAGACATGGGCTGCAATGAGCGCTACGGGCAGCTTCACGATAACTTATCACGGCTGCTTGATCATAAGCCCGACAGAGCCGCGTGCGATATGCATCCCCGCTATTTCAGCACGGATTACGCAAAAAGCCTTCCTTTGCCCGTTCATGCCATACAGCATCACCATGCACACATCGGTTCGGTCATGGCCGAGCACGGGCTGAACAGGGTGCTGGGGGTGGCCTTCGACGGCACCGGCTACGGCACCGACGGCACCATCTGGGGCGGCGAATTCCTGCTGTGCAAAGGGGCGGAATTTCAGCGCCTGGGCCATCTTTTGCCCGCTGCCATCGTCGGCGGCGATGAATCCATGAAGGATGGCCAAAAAACAGCCGCCTGCTTTGCGTGGGCAAGCGGCCTCATACCGGAGGATTATCCGGATTGGCCCATACTGAAAAGGGTGCTGGAGCTGAACATCAATACCATAACTACATCCAGCATGGGCCGGCTGTTTGACGCCGCTTCCTCCCTGCTCCAAATCTGCCACAAAAACGGGTATGAGGGCGAATGCGCCATTCTGCTGGAACAGGCCGCGGAACTGGCCCGGCGGGCGGGTGTCCCTCCCTCCCCCATGGCTTTTGACATCACTGAGGAGGATGGACGCATTCTGGCCGACTGGCAGCCGGTGATACGTGCGCTGAAAGCAGGCGGGGATATGCCTTCCTTGGCGCTGGGCTTCCATCTGGCCGTTGCCGATATGGTGGAGCGGATATGCACCGTGCTCTGCCGCCGTCATGATGTATATGACGTAGCGCTGTCCGGCGGGGTGTTTTTGAACCGGCTGCTGCACACGTGGTGTGTTGAGAAGCTTCAAGCCAGGGGAATCAGGGGTTACGTTAACCGCCAGGTGCCTCCCGGAGATGGGGGAATCAGCCTGGGACAAGCATTTATCGCATCGAGGTGAAAGGTATGTGCGTTGCCACGGTAGGCAAGGTCATTTTATTGGAAGACGATTGGGCCAAGGTGGATGTGCTGGGCAACCTGACCCGCGCCCATGTGGGCTTTGTAAACCCTCAAATTGGCGACTGGGTGCTGATGCACGCGGGCTACGCCATGCAGATCATGTCCGAAGAGGCGGCCCGGGAACTGTTGGATTTAGGCCGTGAGGTGGCGGAGGCGGCGGATGATGACTGAAGCCATACTGAAAAGATTACAGCGTTACGATGGGCCAAAGCTTAACATTATGGAGGTGTGCGGCACCCACACCGCCGCCATCGTCCATTCCGGGCTGCGCTCGCTGATGCCGGAGAATATCCGCCTGGTGTCCGGCCCCGGCTGCCCCGTATGTGTGACGGAGCCGGGTTATATTGACGCGCTGGCGGAAACCTCCATGCGGCCCAATCACTGCGTGTTCGCCTTTGGCGATATGCTCAGGGTGCCGGGCAGCAAGCTCAGCCTGAACGGAGCCAAGGCCGCCGGCGGGCGCGTTTTGATGTTTCACGCCCCCCACCAGGTACTTGACTATGCCAAGGAGCATCCAAACGAAACCTGCGTAGTGGCGGCTATCGGTTTTGAAACTACTGCGCCCGTATACGCGCTGCTTTTGATGGAAGCGGAGAAAATCGGGCTTACAAATATCCAGCTCCTTTCCGCGCTGAAAACCATGATAGAGCCATTAAGCTTTCTGGCCGGGGAGGCCGGCGGCATCGATGCTTTCTTGTGCCCCGGTCATGTATCCGCCCTGATCGGGTACGCGGCCTATGAGCCCTTGGCACAGGCGTATCGAAAACCCTTTGTGGTCGCCGGTTTCGAGGGGCCGGATATTCTGATTGCGCTGGCGGAAATTCTGGATCAACTGGAATCAGGGCAGCCCAGGGCTGTAAACACGTATGCGCGCGCCGTCACAAGGGAAGGAAACAAGCTGGCCATGGACGCCGTGCTGCGCTATTTTGAGCCGTCGGACGCCTTGTGGCGGGGCATCGGCAAAATTCCCGGCTCGGGGCTAACGCTTAAGCCCAAATACGAAAAGTACAACGCCTGGCCGGGGGAAGTGCCGTCTGGAGAAAAGCCCACTGCCTGCCGCTGCGGCGATGTGATGCTGGGGCGGATTCTGCCCCCCGAATGCCCGCTGTACGGGAAAGCCTGCGACCCCGCCCATCCTGTGGGGCCGTGCATGGTATCCGCCGAGGGTGCCTGCGGAATCTTTTTAAGGGGATAGGAGAATGAAAATCGAGATGGCCCACGGTGGCGGCGGCGTGCAGACGAACGAACTGATCCGCACCGTGTTCGCGAAGCACTTTACCAACGAGTATCTGGACCCCATGGGCGACGCGGCGGTCATCGCCATGCCCGCGGGCATGCTGGCCATGACCACAGACGGCTTTGTGGTAAAGCCCCTGTTTTTTCAAGGCGGGGACGTCGGAAGGCTGTCCGTATGCGGCACCGTCAACGACCTTTTAATGGCCGGGGCGGTCCCCATGTACCTGACTGCCTCATTCATCATTGAGGAAGGCATGGAGATAGACGATCTGGACAAGATCGCCCGTTCCATGCGCGCGTGCGCGGACGAGGCAAACATCAAAATTGTGGCCGGGGATACCAAGGTCATCGAGGGCCACGGCGGGCTGACCATCACCACCGCCGGCATCGGGACCATTGCGGGCCGGGCTGTCAGCATTCGCGATGCCAGGCCCGGCGACGCGGTGATTGTATCCGGCACGCTGGGCGACCATCACGCCTGCATTTTATCCAGCCGCATGGGCATAGAAAACACCATACAAAGCGACGCCGCGCCGCTTTGCGGCATGGTAAAAGCGCTGCTGGACGCGGGGATTCCCCTGCACGGCCTCCGGGACGTGACGCGGGGCGGCCTGGGCACCATCCTCAACGAGATCGCCGACGCGTCAGGCTGCGCCATTGAGCTTACCGAAAGCCGCCTCCCTGTGCACCGTGAAGTCCGGGGGCTGTGCGCCATCCTGGGCCTGGACCCCATCTACATGGGCAATGAGGGCAAGCTGGCTGCCATCGTGCCCGGGGAGACGGCCAAGCAGGCGCTGGATATCATAAAAGGCAGCCGGTATGGCAAGGATGCCGCCATCATTGGGCATGTAACGGAGGGCAAAGGCGTATCGCTGCGCACGGACCTTGGCGGCCGGCGTATGCTTCCGCCGCTGCAGGGCGAAGGGCTGCCCAGAATCTGCTGATTTCGCCCGTTCGTTATCTTCGCGTATGAACAAGCGCCCGTCCGGCAATGCCAGACGGGCGCTTGTTTACGTATCACTGTTAAGGTTCAACGGACCTCTTTCCACAATTTCTCATATTTTTGCAAAGCCCGCGCATCGTACAAAAGCGCCTCGCAGCGATCCAATTCTTCTGTTGCGGGAAACATGATCTTATTGCCGCCAAACTCTGCCCATGCGCCTTTTACGGGCGACACATAACCAATCTTGGACATATTGCGCACAGCAATATTCGGGCGGCACATGAAGTTGATAAATTGATAGGCCGCGTTCAAATGCTGCGTATTCTTCATGACAACGAACCCGTCTACCCACCTGTTGCCGCCCTCGCGGGGGATCACATAGGCCAGATTGGGGTTGCGGTCAACGGCCGTTTTCGCGTCACCGGAATAAACCACGCCCAAAGCAGCCTCGCCCGCCACAATTCTGTCCCGGATTACTTCACTTTCGCTATACGCAGCGATGATGGAACGTGCGGCTTGCAGCTTCGCCTTTGCCTGATTCAGTTCCGTATCATCATTTGAATTAATGCTGTAACCCAGCATCTTGAGTGCCGCGCCAATCGTATCCCGCTGGGAATCCAGCATCAATACTTTTCCGCTGTACGCCGGGTCAAATAACGCCGTCCAGCTGTCAATAGGCCCCGCCACCTGTTTTTTGCTGTACAGAATGCCCAGGGTTCCCACCATGTACGGCACAACATAGTCATTATTGGGGTCATAGGAGGGCTTTAAATATTCCGCCGCAACATTCGCGATGTTGGGTACCTTGCTTTTATCCAGCTTTTCCAGCCTACCCTCTTTGATGAGGCGGTCTATGGTGTAATCAGAGGGCACCAAAACATCATAGGCGTTGGGCGCCGCGGCAATCGCCTCATACATGGCCTCGTTGCTTTCAAACTCCGCATATTCTACCTTGATCGCAAATTCCCGCTCGAAATCCGCAAGGGTGGTTTCGTCAATATACTCGCTCGCGTTGTACACCCGCAGCGTTTCGGTATATCGAATATTGCTTTGGGTTGTGGGGGCAGCAGTTGAAGCGGCGGAGTTTGAGGGGCTATTGCCCGGCGCGCAACCATAAAGCCCCAGGGCAAGGGCACAAAACAGGACAAGCGACAGGCGTTTTTTGATGTTCCTTTTCACGCGTTACTCCCCCTTCGCGCTTTCCAATCGCGCAATTTCCCTCTCGCCTGTTTCCGCCAACGCTCTGAACTGGGCGATGGTTTCATGCATTTTGGGCAGCGCCTGCTGTTTGAACGCGGCAATGTCATTAAGGGCCGCAACGGCATCGTTAAAAGCCTGTTTCAGCACTTCGGGCGATATGGTGCTTGCGGTGGCCTGCTTTTGAATGGCGGCGCCCTGCTCTTTGAGCATTCTGCCCGTTGAAGCAATGATGTTGCTGGTGGTCTCATTCAACAAATCTATTTTTTTGAGGACGATCTTTTGATTGTATAATGCGCTTGCCACCATGACCGCTGTGCGCAGCGCCGTAACTGTTACGGTTTTTGCCCTGTCAACGCCGCGAATCAGCTCCTTGTTGTTGCGCTTCACCACTTCCATGGCAATCATGCCCTGCTGATTGACAACTGTCATCTGCTGCAAATCCATGATGCGCTGGCGCAGCGGGTACAAAATTTCCTCTGTGACAAACCGTACCTTTTCTTCGTCTTGGCCGCTTGCCTGTGCCTGTTCGATTTGTTTGGAAAGCTGCTCATCCATGGCCAAGCCCAGGGCAAGCTCCCCATTGAGCTTTTTGGTCAACTCACGCAGGGCGTCTTCTTCCAAATCAAGGGTAGTGATATCATTTTTCAGCGTCGCTTTTCCCGCGTCCAGCGAAACGATGATATCCTTGATCACGCCGTCCGCCCGCTCATACTTTTCGAAATAGCGGCGGATGGGATTGAAGATTTTTCCCAGAAATCCTTCCTTGGTGAAATCCAGCAGCGACGGATCCAGATCCTTGATTTCACGGTGCAGATCCGCAAGGCTGTTGGATACGACGCTGCCGTCCTCGCCGCCCTTGGAAAGGTTGCCGATGGTCGTTTGCAAAATCGAATTCTTGCGGGCGGAGCCTTGGAGGGTATTCATCGCAAAATCATCAATGGACTTTAGGATTTCACGCCTGCGCGAAAGCTCTCCCAAGTCAAGCGCCATGATCTGTTTCGTGTTTTGCTCAGCCTGCGTTTGAATTTCTATCACCATGGCAGCCGCCGGCGCTACTTCAAGGACCATATCCTTTTTTACGTCTTCCGTGTTTACGATTTCCATGTTCATCGCTTTTTCTCCTTATATCTGAGAGCCGAACAAGCTCTCGATCCGATAAATCACATTGTCGGAATCCGCGTTCATCGTTGCCGCCTCATTGATGCTGGACAATTCTTTCAGCACATCGATGTTCGCGTTGTACCCTATCGTATACACCGGGATTTTCAGGTCTCTGGTGATCTGCCGGATGTCTTCAAAGCCGTAGCCGCGGTTGGTCTCCCCGTCGGTCAAAACAAAGAGCATGAGCTTGGTATTGGGGTTGCGGCCTTTGGCGTCCATGAGCATTTTCTCGGCGACTACGACGGCGTCAAACATCGCCGTGCCGCCGCCGGCCCGCATCGCCTTCACCGCGCTGGAGAAATACGACCTTTGATTGTTTTCGAATTTACCGATTGGCACGGCGACATTGACATCATCTGAAAATGTAATCAGACCGACGTTGGCGTCCGAAGCGATCACCTCGATGGCGCGGTTCAGGCTTGCTTTCAAGTTCAGCAGCGGCGAGCCTTCCATACTGCCTGAAATATCGGCGACAAACACGGCGGTCAGGTCGCTGGAGCCGTTCTTTTCTTTTTTATAGATTTCCTGTGCCCGAAGAATCGTTGCGCCGGTCAGCGCTGTTGTGCCGGAAACATCGTCGTACTGATTGAATCCCCTGGCGCCCGCGGCTTTTTGCGAATCGGCGTTCTTCAGGAAAGCCACGAACTGGGCAGTGATTTGCTTCTTGATTTCCGGCAAATCACCCATTTCGTAAACGGGATGATCATGCCGGACATTGATGGGCGCAAAAGCATAGGAAGCTTTCAGGTTCGGGGAGTTAAAGTATGCATGATAGTCCAGCACAATCGCATCCAGCGTTCCGCCCGTTAACGCCGCTTTCAGCTGATCACTGTCGTACGCGATAAGCGGCACCTTGTCCTGCAGGCTGCGCAGGCTTGCAATGGCGTTGCCGCTGAGCGGATCATTGCTGTCAAAAGTGGACAGCAGCATTAATATGAAGCTAAATCCATCCTCATCAGAGAGGGGGGTGGTATAGCCCAAGGTAAGTTCTGAGTTCAAAACGCTGTCGATCATGGATTTGCTGCTGAGCGTGCCATATTTACGTGTCAGGTCGTCATATTTTTTCTTTGTCAATACAATTCCAGCGACATTTCCGGCAGTCCGCTTTTCCACCAGGCGCGCTTTTACACCCTGGCCGATCAGCATATCGCCGTATATTTCACTGGACGGCGCGTATACATCGGGCGTGTATTTGCCGGAGGATATGAAATCCGCCGCAAGGCTGCTGGGGATTGCGCGAATGCCCACTGAAACGGGCTGACCGCCAACCGTCGCACCGCTTTGGTTGAACTTGTTGGCAGCGTCAATCAGCCAATCCGCTTTATCTGCCGACGCGTAAACGGTCAGAAAATTGTCTGTTGCCGGGTTCACAACAAACGCATACTCCGCGATGTCGGGCAAAACCGCCATTGCTTCCTCAGCTTCATCCTGGCCCTGAAAGCCGGGATCCAGCTTCGGGTTCAGCTTGTTCACGGTCAATCTGGCATACAAACCGTCCAGTTTTTTGATGGCAGATTCAGTGTCTACGGTGTCCCTGTTCTTGCCCCAATTTTGGGTAGTCGAAACAACGCCGAAAATCAGCCCAACAACCACGATGGCAATGACTGCAAGTTTGACCGTGTTGTTCTTGGAAGCCTTCATGATTCATTCTCCCTGTTATTTATATAAATTTGCGTGCTGAATCAAATCATCCATTTCAATCATCGCGGGAAGCTTTTGGACATCGCCGCCTTCCAGGCTGTTGTACTGCGAAATTTCCAGCAGCAACCGGTCCAGTTTCAGCAAAATATCCTCGTTCGTTTTCGTCGCATCGTTCACATAGGCAATATACGCGTTGTAAATATCCATTTTTTCTCGGGAAAATTCATCGCCGCGAGGGCCTCTTTTTTGCATGGTCTCGTATTCATCCATGTCAAATGCGGAGATTTTGTTGAGAATACTGCGCATGTTCATGTAAATAACGCGCTCCACCTCCTGCAGCACGCCGCTGAACTTTTGAAAGCTCATCTCAGTGGCGGAGAACTTTTGCAGCAGTATATCCTGGATGGTGGCGAACTTACGCCGAAAGCGCCTGATCTGTTCTATGTTTTTGAGGATATTCTCATCAAAAACATCTCCGTTGTGAATCGCCTCCTCAAAAACAGGGATGCATCCATCCAGCGATTGAATGCTCTGCAAAAGAAAGCGCGTTTCCGGCTTGCTCAATATGGAAAGGTTTCCTTTCAAAAAGGCGAAGACGCTGCCCAAAATGGCCGCCCATGCTATGGCGACAGTCAGAGTGGTGCCGCCCATGAGGGACAAGCCAAAAAAAGCGTTGGAAAACAACGCTATGTTGATCAGCACAATTGCGGCATTGAGTATCACCAGCTGCCTGATTTTTCGCGGGCTCAATGGGGTCGCCTCCTGTTTGGGGTTGCATGATTTTTCGCCTATTTTACACAGGGAATCGCTTTGCGGCCCATTCGCTGAGAATATGTGATCCCCACAATAAATGGCAAATTCATTATAGCCCCTATATCTTGGGTATGTCAATAAAAGCATCCCCCTGTTCAACTGTATGCGCACGCCGCCAATAGGAGAAGAACCGTAAAGTACCAATAGGCATGTATTCAAAAGCGCCTGAACGCAATGACCTCGCGTTCAGGCGCTTTATACTATACGGTTATCCCCTTTGTCCCCATTTTTCTGTAAAGACGGCTTTCAGCGCCCCTGTCAGCTCGTCCACGGCAGCTTTGACTTCCTCCGTCATCTCGCCGTCAAACGTAAGGCTTTGATACTGTATGCCCACCAGCGCGGAGGACGCGCCAATCTGGTCGGTAAGATAATTGATCATCACCCGCAGGGGCAGCATGTGGGAGCAAAAGGTCGGTCCGCCCACGTTTTCATGGGGGATCACGGTAAGTCCGCCGGGCTTCAGCCCCACATCCGCCGCGTCCAAAACCAAAAGGTGCGAGGGTGCGAAGGCGCGGATCTTGCCGCTGTAATTTTCCGGCGCGGTTTCGCCGGGGCAGAACAACAGCGCCGGATACTGATCCTGCGGGAACAACTCCGCAAGGCGCTCGGTCACGGCCATGCCGGCCGCATCATCCGCCCGCAGGATGGAACCTGCGCCAAGCACAGCCAGGCTTGCCGCATCCTTCAGCCACTCCTGTAAAAATGCCTGTATCGATTCCAAATCAGATTTCCACCTTCAATGATTCTTTGTCCGCGCTGGCCAGTTCAAAACGCGCGGTGTTCTCCAGCGCGTCCTTGTTGCAGGAATCCACGCACTGGCCGCAGTAAATGCATTTGTCCATATGCACGATGGCCTTGAACTGCTTGTCCGCCACCTTTTCAATGGTGATGGCGTTGGCAGGGCAGACCCGCATGCATAATTTGCAGCCCACGCAGCGCTCGGCGGTAAACTTCAGCGCGCCGCGGAATTTCTCGGGCACCTGCGCTTGTACGGCAGGGTACAGCACGGTGTCCGTCTTTCGTGTCATCATGCCCAGCAGATAGGGCACCATTTTGCCCATGGTATTCATTTGAGCAGCGCTCCTTTAACAATGAGGTCGATGAGTATTTGCCCAAGGGCGATCGGCGCAAGCACCTTCCAGCAGAAGCTGATCATCTGGTCCAGGCGGAACCTGGCCAGCGCGGCGCGCATCACCGCCAGCAGGAACACCACCAGCAGCACCTTGAGCAAAAACAGCAGGAAGCTTACAAAGGGGCTGGCGGCAAAGTATACCGGGAAGAAAATGGCGGCGATAATGGAGGCAACCACCACCAGCTCCGCGTTGACAGTCATTTTGAACATGGCCAGCAGCCGGCCGCTGTACTCGGTAAAGGTGCCGCCCACGATTTCCGTCTCCGCGTCGGGGATGTCAAAGGGCACGCGTTCCAGCTTGCCCTGGGTTGCGACGATGGCCACCAGCAGCGCCGGGATGTTCACCAGGATCAACAGCGGATGGGTATGATAAAACTGCGAGATGCCGCTTATGGACCAGGAGCCCGCCAAAAGCGCGGGGCCCAGGAGGGAGATATAAAAGGGCACCTCATAGGCGAACAATTGCGTCATGGCCCGTATCGCGCCGATCTCCGCAAACAGCGAGGAGGAGAACCAGCCGGCCAGGAAAAACGCCAGTGTGGGCACGGTCAGGAAGTAAATGACCACAATCAGGTCGCTGGCAAAGGGATACAGGGAGGTTGCGCTCCAAAGCGGGATATACAAAAACGCAACGGCTGTGGAGGCAAAGGCGAACACCGGGATGGCGCTGAACACGCGGCCTTCGGCCTCCTTGGGCACAATGGTTTCCTTGGACATCAGCTTCAAAAGGTCCACCAGCGGCTGGAACCAGGGCGGCCCCACGCGGTTTTGCAGCCTGGCATACACCTTGCGGTCCACATATTCAAATACCAGGGAAAGAACGCCCAGAAACAGGAATCCCGGAAAAACAATCATCTGGAACAGGGCGAGCAGCATGCCGAAAATCCCCTTTCCTATTATCTTATGCGGATGGAGGACATGTCGACACCCTGTTTTTGATACCAGTCGACGCTGTACTTGCGCAGCCCATCCCAGTTGAACAGGCTCTCCCTGCCCGAGCCCGCGTCCGTTACGCGAACCATGCGGTCGGTGCAGGAGAAGCACGGGTCGATGGCCGCGATGATGATAGGCACATCCGCCAGATAGCCGCCCTCGATCATATGGACGATGGCGGCGGTGTTGGCCAGCGTGGGGGCGCGCACCTTCACGCGCTCCGGCTTGTCGGTGCCGTTGGAGCGGGTGTAGTGGAAGTCCTCGCCCCGAGGCGCTTCATACCGGCTGACGGCCTCCCCGGCGGGGATGCGGGCAGGTACCTTGACGCTGATGGGACCCTCCGGCAGCTGCCGCAAAATCTGTCGGATGATCTTGTAGCTTTCCATCAGCTCCAGCACGCGGACCACCGTGCGGCCATATACATCGGCATGGTCGTCTGTAATGACGTTAAAATCCAGCTCGGGATAAATGCCGGCGGGGTCCTCCCTGCGCATGTCCCTGGCAACGCCGGCGGCCCGCAAAACAGGCCCCGCGGCGCCAAAGCGCAGCCCATCCTTTTTGGAGAGCTTGCCCACGCCGGACAGGCGCTGCACGACGGTATGCTCCCCCAGCACGGCCTTCTGATAATATTCCGTACGCGCCTGAAGGGCGTCCAGCGCTTCCAGCACCTTTTGCCTCTGGTCGTCGGTGATATCCCGGCGCACGCCGCCCAAAGCGTTCATGCCGTAGTTGACGCGGTTGCCGGTGAGCATTTCCAGCGTGTCCATGATGATCTCCCGGTCTTTCCACGCATACATGAACAGCGTCATAAAACCGATCTCATGGCCGGCGATGCCCAGCCATAGCAGATGGCTGTGAATGCGCTCCATCTCGCCGATCATCGCCCGCAGGTACTGCGCCCGCCTGGGCACCTCCACCCCCGCCAGCGCTTCCACGGTCTGCACATAGCAGGTGGAATGGGAATGGGAGCAGATGCCGCAGATGCGCTCCAGCAGATAGACGTTCTGCACATAGGTGCGGCTTTCGGCGGCCTTCTCCATGCCCCGGTGGTTATACCCCAGCGCCACGGCCGCAGCCGCGACGCGCTCGCCGTCCAGCAAAAGCTGAAAGCTTTCGGGCTCTTCCAGCGCCGGATGCTGGGGACCCAGGGGGATCATCATTTTCTTGTCGTTAGCCATTTTGCGCCTCCGCCCCCATGGGCTTCTTCTCTTTGGGCTTCCAGTCCTTGCGCAAGGGGTATTCGCCCTTGGGCCAGTTGTCCGGCAGCGGATACTGCCGGCCTTCGGGCAGGCCTTCGACCTTTATGCCAAGCAGGCTTTCCAGCTCCCGCTCGTAAAAGGTCGCGCCGTTGTAAATGGGAAGCACCGTGGAAATCACCACCGGGTCTTCCCGGCCGGTTTTGTATTCCAGGGTCAGCACGATGCCGTCATCCCTGGAAATGTGATAGAGAAATTCAAAGTTTGCGACGCTGTCCAGCCCCGTGATGGTGCACAGATGGGTAAATTGAAGCTCGCTTTGCGCGAACTTCAAAACATCCATGAAAAGCGGTTCCGGTACGGGCAAATAAATCCTGCGGACAGCCGATGCAGCCTTGGAAATATCCACATCGGCAAACCGCCCGGCGATTGATTCCAGAACGCTCTTTTCCTTATCCAACACAGCTTCCACTCAGGTTTCCTCCCGCTTTACGCGTTCTTGCGCTCCAAGCCCTTCAAAAGCTTGACAACGCCGTCGATAATGGCCTCGGGCTTGGCGGGGCAGCCGGGCACGTACATGTCCACCGGAATGGCCATGTCGATGCCGCCCTCCACGCAGTAGCACCCTTCGAACACGCCCGCCGAGCAGGCGCAGGTGCCCACGGCAATGACGAATTTGGGTTCGGGCATCTGCTCGTAAATGGTGACCAGGCGGTCCCGCTGCTGCAGGGTGACCGGACCGGAGCAGACGAGTACGTCGGCATGCCTGGGCGAACCCTTCAATTGAACGCCGAAGCGCTCCACGTCATAACGGGGCGTCAGCGCGGCCAGCACCTCGATGTCGCAGGCGTTGCACGCGCCGGAATTGAAATGAATGATCCAGGGCGATTTGCACCGCGCCCAGGTAATGAGCTTTTCGATGGTTTTCACGGCATTACCTCCTCAGCAGCATGAACACTGCCAGCACCGTCACGCCCAGGTACACTGCCGAAATAATCGACAGTCCGCCAGGATCGGTGGCCACCACCAGCACGATCACGTGTATGATGGTAAAGAAAAACGCGAACTGAAAAAACTGGGAATAATCAGGCTGCGCCTTGTTTTCGGCCATGTCCTCACCGCAGGCGTAGGCCTTCATCTTGCCTTCGGAGTCCTGGCCCTGGGGCGCTAAGCGCTTGGAAACGGCGGATAAGCCGAAAGTAATCAACAGATACAGAATAAACGCTACGGGCGGTGCCAAAAGAACGCTTTCCATCGGATGCCTCCATCCATTCAAACAATCGCGCTTGGTATCGGGGCCCCATCAGCCCCGCAGGTGGTTGATGCCCTCAGTACTCAGGGAGCCTGTGTTCTTGTATATGCCAAAGAGGATGCCGGTGGCGATGACCAGCAGCATGACTTCCATAATGATGATGGTGATCACAAACGACTGGGCGGCGCCCATCTTGCCCGTTTGGTATCCCGCGCCGATCATGACCAGCGTCACCGCCTTGGTGAGGATTTCAATGGACATAAGGATGCGCATCAGGTTGCGGGTGACGATGATGCTGTAAAAGCCGACGGCGATCAAAAGCACCGCCGAAACAACGAACAGGGTAATGAGCAATGTCACTTTTCCTCACGCTCCTTAAAAAAAATCAATACGCCGAATACGCCGGCCAGCAGCATGATGATCTGCCCCAAAAGATCGGTCTGCCGCTCGTTCCAGAATACATCCGGCTCGGCCGCCGGGCTTTGCGGCGCGAGGCTGCCCGAAATCAGGTTGCCCAGATGCGGAAGAACAAACACCACCGCCACCGCGGCCAATACCAGCAGCAGCACCGGCAGCGCCTTGTAGCGCCTGCGGCGATCCTTTTTGTGCTGCTCCACTTCCTCTTGGGTGCGGATTTTCGTCATGCTGATGGCGCTGATAAAAATAACGGTAACCAGCCCCGCACACACCGACAGCTCAAACGCCGCCGCCAGCGGCGCGTTCATCAAAAAGAGGATGACCGTCATCACCGCGCTGGTCACCGCCAGGGCAATGGCCGCCTTTAACAGGTCGCGCATCAGGATGCACATCAGGGCGGAAACCACAAGGCTGATCAGCAGCAGTATCATCACCGTCAGGTTCAATTACAAACACCTTCCATCCCTTTGATCGGTTTGTGGCTCAAATCATGCCCCGGCCCTGCAAATACACAAGCAGCAGCGGGAACGCAAGCCCCGCCAGCACGTTGACGGCGGACAGGAGCACCTGGGCAAGCTTGACGCTGCCGCCGGCCTCCGTCACCTGCTCCATGGCGGGAGACGGCTTGCCGAAGAACACCTTCTTCTGCAAAATCAGGAAGTATCCCAGGGTCAGCACGCTGGCCAGCAGCGCGGCAATGGCCAAGCCGGGGGATACCTGCCATACGGCCATCACAATGAGCAGCTTGCTCCAGAAGCCCGACAGCGGCGGTATGCCCGCCAGAGACAGAAGGCCCAGGATGGAGCTTACGCTGGTGTAGGGCATTCTTTTGCCTAGACCGCCCATTTCATCCATATTCCTGGTACCCGTCTTTTCCTCAAGCACGGCGGAATCCACAAACAACAGCGACTTGAAGGCGGCATGGTTGAAAAAGTGCATCAGCGCGCCGATATAGCCCAAAGGCGAACCGGTTGCCGCGCCCAGCACGATGTAGCCCACCTGGCTGACGCTGGAAAAGGCCAGCATGCGTTTGATATCTTTCTGGCCGATGGCGCCCAGGGCCCCCGCCAGTATGGATGCCATGGCCAGGACGGACAGCACAGTGCCGATCTGAGGATTGTTCATAAACACATCCCGGTAGATGCGGATCAGGGCATACACGCCGGACACCTTGGTAACAATGCCGGCCAGCGCCATCGATACGGGCGGAGAAGCGCCGGCATAGGCGTCCGGCACCCAGGTATGGAAGGGAACAACGCCGGACTTGATCGAAAGCGCAATGGTGAACAGCACAAACGCGCCGGTCAGCGCCATGGGATAACTGCCGTTCTGGGCGGCAATGTAGGCCGCGATGGCGCCGAAGGATGTCTCGCCGGTTAAGGCGAACAGGAAGGCGATGGCCAGCAGCATCATGGTGGTCGCCAGGGCGGACATCAGAAAATATTTGAACGCGCCTTCCAGCCCGTCCTTCTGTTTATGAATGCCAATCAGCAAAAAGGCGGACGCGGAGGTTACCTCAATGAATACGTACAGGCTGAAGATATCGGTGACCATGGCCACACCGTTCATGCCCATCATCAATAATAGCAGGGCGCTGCCAAAGGTAAAGCGGCTGCTCTTTAGGCTGCTGCCGGCCAGGGCGACCGTAACGCACACGATCAGGCCGATCAGGCACAATACCACAGCGCTGAACAGGTCTACCGAAAACTGCCCGAAGAATGTGGATGCCACCTTTACATCGCCCTTCAGGCAAAGAGCCAGGTCATATATGCCCAGCCCCAATTGCAGCGCCGCGGCCAGCAGCGTCACCCACAGCGCGGACCAGCGGTTGCTCCAGGTAAGGATGTTCAATATGATCACAGCCGCCAAGGGGATACCAATAAACAGAAACGGCACAGGTTCTTCCTCCTTCAGCCGGGATACTTGCATTTTTACGTCAGGAAACCAGGAAGATCACGGCCGTTACCGCACAGCCCGCCAGCAGCCAAATCACATACCGCGCCTGGCTGCCGTTATGCGCCTTGCCAACCAGCGAAGCGAAAAAGCCGGTCAGGCTCACCATCCCAACATCATAAAACCGGCTGATGCCGTCGTTGATCCTCAGCGAAAGGAAGGCATACCCCTTTACCGCAAGGCCGACGACATAGTACGGGTCAAAAAGCTTCTTCTGCGCCATATGGTACGCCTGGCGGAGCACCGGCGCGTCATGGTAATGGTCGGCGGACGAAAGGCCGGCGCCTGTCCTTTTAAAGCCGCGGTAATGGTCGAAGGCGGCCAGCAGGAGCGTTGCCGCCGAAATGCCCACCAGCAGCCAGTTGCTATGCCCGCCGGCCTCCGCCGCTTCGCCCAGGATGGGCGCAATGACATGCTTGACCATGTAGCCGTTGCCAAAGCCCAGCGCAAGGCACGCCAGCGCCAGCAGCACCATGGGAACGAGCATGAACAGGGGCGCTTCCTTCACTTTTTCCATGCCCTTGGCGGGTTTGCCCAGGAACGCGGCATGGCCCAGCTTCAAAAACGAAACGGCGGTAAAGAACGCGCCGGCAGCCGCGGCAATGTACAAAAGAACATTGGATTCCAGCGCGGCGTCAAAGATCAGCTCCTTGGAGAAAAAGCCGTTGGTCAGCGGGAAACCGGCGATGGAGGCGGCCGCTATGATGAAGCTGACAAAGGTCACCGGCATTTTTCTGCCCAGGCCGCCCAACGCTTTCAGGTCGGTGGTGCCTGTCTGCTTTTCCACCGCGCCGGCGGTCAGGAACAGGCAGCACTTGTAAACGGCGTGGTTCAGCATATGGAACAGGCCGCCCACGATGCCCACAGGCAGGGCCGTGCCGATGCCCAGGATCATGTATCCCACCTGGCTGACGGCGTGGTAGGACAAAAGGCGTTTGAAATCCTTTTGCACCAGCGCCATCATCACAGCGCAAATGACCGTTCCGGCGCCGATGATCATCAAAAGCGCGCTCATGAATGAGCCATGGGTAAAGATGAACAGGTCCTTGGTGACCCTGACCAGCAGGTAAATGCCCAGCAGCTTTTCCAGCACGCCCGGCAAAAATGCCATAAAGGGCAGCGGCGCGTCATCCGCCGCATCGGGGATCCAGGTGTGAAAGGGCATGGAGCCTGCCTTGGAGATGGCCCCAGCCATCATCAGGAGGAAGGCCAGCGTCCCCCATCCGGTAATGGGCAGGCGGATTTGATCCATGGTCAGCGTCTTGGCCAGATAGCCCGTAAGGCCGATGCCCAGCATCATGGCAAGGTCGGTGACGCCGGCGATGACCACCGCCTTGACGGAGGTTTTGTACGCCTTTTTCCCGCCGGCCATAATCAAAACGAACAGGGTGCCAAGGATCCCTTCCCAGAAGAAGAGCATCACGGCCAGGTTGTTGGCCAGCACCGCGCCGTTGACAAGAGTGATGGTAAAGAGCATGCAGGTGAAAAACAGCTTGGCAAAGGGCCTGCCCTTCATGAACACGGCGGAATACAAAGCCACCAGAAACGTGATCGCGGCGGCGCTGATGAGAATGTACCCGCTGAAATGATCCATTTTCAGGGAAAAGGTAATGCCAAAACCGGCGAAAGGACGCTCGAATGCAAGCTCCTTCCCCGCCGCGAGGATGGTGATGACAAGGTTGCCGGCAAAGCCAAGAAGAACGCTTGCCTCCTTGCCGCCTTTTGACGCCTTGGGCACCATCAGCGTCAAAACGCCCAAAGCCGCCGGGAAAAGGATCAGCCATAACAATAAGGAAGACGCTTCATATCCCGTCATTTCACAATCACCGCCATTTGCGCAACAATCGTCTGAATCAGGCCCGCCGGATAATGAACAAGAAGGCCGCTCAAAATGGAAAGCGCAGCCAGAAGCGCTACGGAGAACACCATGCTTCTGCTCCCCTCATGGGGGACATTCTCCTGATTGTTTTCGCCAAGGAATACCTTGACAAAAACACGCAAAAGGTAGATCACCGTCATCACCGCGCCGATGACAAACACGATGGCCAGGTAGGGATGGCCAGCCTCCACAGCGCCGTTCACCACCAGGTACTTGCTGAAAAAGCCGCCGAAGGGCGGTATACCCATCACGGAGAAAGCGCAAAGGAAAAAGGAGGCTGCCGTCGCCGGCATGGCCTTGTACAGGCCGCCCATTTTGCGGATATCCTTGGTGTGCAGGCCGTGCTCCACAATGCCCGCGCAAAGGAACAGGCCGGCCTTTGAGATGGCGTGCATCAGAATGTACATCAGGCCGCCGGCCAGGGCTGTTTCCCCGCCGACAGACAGGCCCAGGAAAATAAAGCCGATCTGGCTGACGGTGGAATAGGCGATGATGCGCTTGATGTCGTTTTCCACGATGGCCGCCCCGGCGGATACAAGCGCGCTGACCGCCGCGATGACAGGCACCACGGTATGCCATACGGCCTGCACCTCAAACGTAACGGCAAACAGCCGGGCATATACGTACACACCGATCTTGACCAGCACTGCCGCGTGCAAAAGCGCGGTGGCAGGGGTGGGGGCCACGCCGGCGTCGGCGATCCAGGAATGCAGAGGCAGCGTAGCCGATTTGGACAAAATGCCAAACAGGATCAGGATCATGGCCGCGTCCGGTATTTCCTTGCCCCGCAGCGCAAGCAGGTCGAAGGTGTCGTACTGCTGGTAGATTATCAAAAACCCGGCCAGCATGACGATGGCGCCGGCGCCGGTGATCAAAAACGCCTTGTTGGCCCGGCGCACGTATTCCTTTTCACGGTTGAAGCCGATCAGCCGCCAGCAGCAGACGGCGGAAATCTCCCAGAAAATGTACAGGAACACAAGGTTTGTTGTGAGGGTGATGCCCATCATCGCGCCCAGGAACACCACCACAAACAGATAGTACTCATTCTGGTTCTGGGCATGGTTCAAATACCCAAACGAATACATAACGATGATCAGCCCCAGGAACGAGGAGATCAGCGCCATAAACACGGCCAGGCCGTCGGCGTGAAAGCCGAAGCTCAGCCCCAGCGGCAGAGGCGCATCAAAAGCAAAAGGCGCACTTGTCAGCGCCTTTGGCAGCATGTATATCAGGATGCTCATCGGGACCAATATCAAAAGAAATGCGGTCCCGTTACGGAGCTTAGGCGATACGCGCCCCGCCAAGGGCAGGATGCATGCACCTGCAAGCGGTATAAATACGGTAAGAAGCAACAATAAGGTCTGGCCTGCCATTACACTTTACCCCCTGCGCCGCTTTCATAGCGTGCATATCAAGGCCACCGGGCTTTTGAGCCTGCGCGTTACACATGTAAAAAACAGTGCCTGCGAAGACCAGATGTCATTATATGACTAGCTTTGCGGTTCGTCAATGGCCATATATCACTATTTATACCAATTACATTGACGATAATATAACGACAATTTTCGTTTGCATTTCGTGTATGCATATTGTTTGTGGAGAATGAAACAGATACGCGCCGCAAATGCGGCTGCTGCTGCAAAAAGCGCACAAAAAGCCCCGCGCTGCCATGCGCGGGGACGGCACTGTCAAAGGGGCTGGGGCTTTCGTTTTGAATGCGTAAGACTTGTTCTTTCACTGTATTTCATATATTTCCCGGCAAAACATGTCAATGGCATTCAGCCGGCGGTGCCTCTTCCCCGCCGCTTCCCTTTTTGCCGGAAGAATTGCCGTTCTGCTTTGCGGGCTTTTGCGCGGCCTTGGTTTGAAGGCCCTCAAGCTCCTCTCCCGTCAGCTCCCTGACCAGATCCGCGCGGATGTACCCGGGCTTCCCTTGTATGTCGACGGCATACCAAACGCCTTCCCCGCCTGCCACAGAGCCTGTTACAGTCACCAGGGTGCCCTTTAACAATGTGGTAACGCGTTTGGCCGTTGTTTTGGCTTCCCTGCGGACGTTGACACTGCCCTTAATGGTAACAGCTCCGGCGGCATGTTCCTCCCTGATGGCTGTACCGTCGGTGATGAACGTTATGACCCCATCCAGCGAGGGGCGCAGCACCAAGGGGCCCGAAGCCGCGTCCTCCGCGCCCTCCGCCTGGGCGGGCAATTCGCCGGCCACCGCCCACAGGGCGGATGCGGCCTCGGCAAGCGCAAGGTCAGCCCCATCCTTCACCCTGACCACATCCGCTTTCTTCGTTTCCGCCTCACCCGTCAGGCTGCCGGCAGCGATCTGTGCCGGCGGCAGCACCAGAAAGAACCGCTGGCCGTATTCGATGCGCAGGGCCAAGGCCGGCTCCCCGGTCAGATCCGAAACCGGCAGGGCGGTGATTTTCGCGCCGCCAAGCGCAAAGCTCTGCTCTGATGCGGGCACCGAAGCCCCGGCAAAGCCGCCGGCTGTCTGCTCTGTTACCTGGGCAACCGGAAGCCACAAGGCGGATGTCTGGAATGTGCCAAACGCCGCTTCGGCTTCCTCCTGCTGGCCGGTAAAAGGCAGCGTTTCCGCCAGCAATTCTACCTTTGTTATGCCAAGGCCATCCAGGGTATTGAATAGCGCCTGCGCATCCGGTTGACCCAGGGCATCAATCAGGGCAGTTTGCCCATCCGCCTGCACAAGCACCGCTGCGCCCGCGCCGGCATCGAAAAAGGACACCTTCAGTTCCGCAAGTGCCGCGCAAGGCAGCACCAGCAATGAAACAACCAGACAAATGAGGCTCACGCGGAATTTCTTCATCATATCTCCATTTCTCCATGGCTCGCGGGCCGGCTGGCAGCAATCCGGCCCCGCCTGCCGGCATCAGTCTTTGGCAAGATTCGCCTGGGACAGGAACTTGCGGGTGCGCTCCTTTTGGGGGTTCCCAAAAATCTGCTCCGGCGGCCCATCCTCCAAAATCAGGCCCTCATCCAGGAACAGCACCCGGCTGGATACGCTGCGCACAAAGCGCATTTCGTGGGATACCACCACCATGGTCATGCCGTCGGCGGCGATTTGGTTCATGACCGCCAGCACCTCCCCCACCCACTCCGGGTCCAGGGCGCTGGTAGGCTCGTCAAAGAGCATCACCTTGGGCTCCACCGCCAGCGCCCGGGCAATGCCCACCCGCTGCTGCTGGCCGCCGGACAGGCGGGAAGGATATTCGTCCCTTTTGTCGATCAGCCCAACGCGGTTCAATAGGGCAAGGCCTACTTCCTCCGCCTGCCTGCGATTCATCTTCTTCACCTGGATCAGGCTCTCGGTCACATTCTGCAGCGCCGTTTTGTTGCGAAACAGGTTGTAATGCTGAAACACCATGGCGCTTTGGGCGCGCAGGCCGGATACATCCTTTTTCGTGGCACTGGCCGCGTGGATGGTACTGCCGGCCAGAGTGATTACCCCCGCGTCCGGCTTTTCCAGCCAGTTGAGCATGCGCAGCAGCGTCGTCTTGCCCGCGCCGCTGGGGCCGATCAATGTAACGACTTCGCCCTTTTCAATATGCAAATCGATGCCCTGCAGCACCTTGACAGCGCCGTATGCTTTTTTCAGGCCTTTCACGTCGATCATTTGACGGCCCTCCTTTCGTAGCGGCGCATCCTTTTTTCCGCAAAGGCAAGCGCCTGCTCGATGAGGATGCACACGCCCCAATACATAATGGAAGCAACCACATACACCTCAAAAAAGCGGAAGGACCGGCTGCCCACCAGCTTGGCTTGGGCCATCATATCCACCAGGGAGATGCTAAAAGCCAGGGAGGTTTCCTTGACCATGGAGATGAGGCTGTTGCCAAGGGGCGGCAGCGCCACGGTAAAGGCCTGGGGCAATATCACCCGCAGCATGGCCTGCCTGGTGGTCATGTTCACGCTGTAGCAGGCCTCCAGCTGCCCGGCATCCACCGACAGCATGGCGCTGCGGATGGTTTCGGACATGTACGCGCCGCAATTCAGGGAAAAAGCCACCGCGGCAAACACCACCGCGGGGATGCGGTTTACATTCAGATTCGTGCCGAAGGAGTTGTTGATGCCGGCCAGCAAAATGGGAATGCCGTAATAGACCAGAAAAAGCTGCACCAGCATGGGCGTGCCCCTGATAAAGGAAACATAGACCTTGCAAATGCCGGAAAGGACCCTGATGCGAAAATACCGGACCAGCGCCACCAGAAAGCCGATCACAAGCCCCAGCCCCGCAGACAAAAAAGCCAGCCCCAGCGTTACCGGCAGATACGGCAGGATTTGCGGGACTGTGGACAGCATGTAGTTTAGGTCGAATATGTTCCCCATGGGAAGCCCCCTTGTTCATTAACATGCCAAACCGGGTACTTATCGGGAAAACCGCCTATTTGATTTTCTGGATGCATGGCGGAATTTCCTTGCGATATTACAGGGATCGGGCTTCTTTTACAAAATGTTTACGAATTCTTTACGGAATCCCCGCACATACTGTCGATTCCGAATGGCCAAACGAGGAGAGCTGCCGCCCCCCTCGCTGTTCCCTCAAAGAAAAATGCAAACGAAGGGCAGGAAACGTTGGCTTCCTGCCCGGAAAAAATCTGCTTTTTAGGTTACTGCCTCTGGGCATCCAGGATGGCCTTTACGGAATCCAGGGTGGAATAATCCGCGCCCAGGTACTGGGTGGACAGTTCGCCCAGCTTGCCGTTTTCCACCAGGGTTTTCAGGGCCGCGTCCACCAGGGGCTTGATTTCGCCCGCAGTCTCGCTCTTGGAGAAGAGCAGGTACTGCTCGGTGATGCCGGTGTCGTCGATGAGGGTATAACCCAAATCCAGCTTCAATTCTTCGGCGATCAGCTTGGTGGTCACCTCGCTGTTGAGGGTGGCATCCACACGGCCGGAAACGATGTCCTGCAGGATCAGGGAAACGTTGCCGTCATAGTAGCTGATGGTGATGGGGTTGCCGTTCTTGGCATTGTACTCTTCCAGCCAGGTGGTATTATAGCTGCCCACGCCGGCGGCCACGGTCTTGCCGTGCAGGTCGGCAACGCTCTTGATGTCGGTGCGGCCGGCCTTGAAGATGATGGAGTTGCCGGCATAGGAATAGGGCAGCTGCGCAAACTGGTACTTTTCCTCGCGGGCGGGGTTTTTGTTGATCTGGTTGGCGATGATGTCAAACTTGCCGGATTCCAGGGCGACGAATATGGAATCCCAGGCGGTGGGCACAAATTCAAAGGTCAGTTCGGGAATCAACTCATCGATGGCGCGGATCACGGCCGCGTCATAACCGTCCACATCGCCGGCTTCGGTGGTGTAGTTGAAGGGAGGATACGCGGCTTCGGTGCCCACGTACACCACCTTGGGCTCAGTGGCAAAGGCGGTAACCGTCAGGGAAAGCAAAAGGGCAAGGGCGAAAACCAGGGCGGCCAAACGGTGCAAACGTTTCATAAATCAAGTCTCTCCTTCAATTTTATGGTTGATTGGAATGCGGAACTTTCCTTAACAACAACACATACAGCAGCGCATTCGCACATGAAGGGGTGAGACGATCTCCCACTTAACTGCAGAGCCATGCGTTTGCATGATGGGCCACCCTCCTTTTCGCACCGCACGATGCGGAAAATTCACATTTCACATCTAACATACCAAATTTGTATGAAATATGGTTGTGGCTATCATACCCTCCCCCTGGGCCTTTGTCAAGGGGAAAATGAAACAAATTACCTGTATAAAGACATAAGATTTGCGTCCGTTTTATCGGCTACTTCCCCTCCCGGGAGGCGGCCACCTTCAAGGACCGGGCAAACTCCCGGGGGGAAAAGCCGAATTGGTTTTTGAAGCACCTGGAAAAGTGCTGCGGCGTTTTATAGCCCAGCCGGGCGGATATCTCCGCGATGCTCTCCTCCCCTTTGACAAGCAGCTGCCTGCTCTGGTTCAGGCGAAGCCGCTGTATGTGGTGCAGGGGCGATACGTTCAGCTGCCGTTTGAACAGCGTGGCCAGATAGGAGGGACTGACGTGGATGTGGGAGGCCACTTCCATTACCGTCAAGTGATGTATGAAGTGGGCGTCGATGTATAGCAGCGCCCGCTCCACCAGCAGGCTTTCCGCGGCGGCCGCCGGCTCCTCCCGCTGCGCCTGGTCCGCCTGGCCGCGAAGCAGCAGCAAAAGCACCTGGGTGCACAGGCTCAATATCATATCCCCCTGGTAAGGCGCCTCTTCCTTTTGCAGGGCAAGGATCCGCTGCAGGCAGGCCGTCAATTCCCTGGTAGCGGGGATCACGGCGCCGCAAGGCAGCGGCAAATCTGCAGGCAGCACGTCAAAGCTGATGGTGACAAAGTTCACCGGCATATCCGCCTGGGCGTACTGCATGTGCCACTGCCTGGGGGCAAAGAGCATCAGCTCCTGTTGGGAAAGCGCCAGATCGCGGCCGCCTACCACGCAATGGAGCCGGCCCATGTCCACATACGTTAGCTCATACGGCGCGTGGCTTTCCCCCGGAAAGAAAAAGCCCTTGGGCTTCTCCTGGTAAAACAGGGTGTACAGGCAGGGGATGCTGACCTGGGGGCGCAAAACCGACGCGCCGGGCTTTTCCATGGGCAGGATGGATTTTATGGCGCCTGCCCTGATATAAAGCTCCACATCCAAAGGCGGGGACAGCGGGTAAAGCGCGAAAGGAACGCCGGGGAACAAGCGAACCGGCTTATCCAAATAGAAAGTCGTTGACTTGCCTGCCGATGGATTGTATACCTGCAAAAGCACCATGTCCCGAGGCGTGCCGATGACCACGGGGTCCTGCGCAAAGACACAGTATTCCTGCGGATTTTCGTGCATATGGACAGATAATTGCTCATACCCATCCCTATTTTCATCCAAAAGAATTTCCCCGAAGGCGGAAATCGTAAGGGCGTTCAAATTTTCGATCATGATGCTTCCCCCGCTGCCTGCATTGGTTGCATTATACCAGAACTTTCACGCAATAGGCCCAAATTTATCAGAAACTTATCCAAATCTTCACACATTGGCCAAAGCTATTGACTTTCCTGCCCGCATTTTGTTTCATGTGTATATACTGTATGACCAAGGTGAGAAACGTGCAAAAACCGCAACTGGTGATCATGGCGGCGGGGCTGGGCAGCCGCTACGGCGGGCTCAAGCAAATCGCTCCGGTAGACGGGCAAAAGCACCTGCTGATCGATTTTGCCATATACGACGCGCTACAGGCCGGCTTTGAAGATGTCGTTGTCATTTTGAAGCCGGAGATGGAGCAGGATTTCCGCGAGGCCATCGGCGGCCGCATGGCCCCGTTTGTCAGCATAAGCTATGCCTATCAGCGCCTTGAAACGCTGCCCGAAGGCTTCAGCGTTCCAACAAACCGTAAAAAGCCCTGGGGCACGGCCCATGCGGTATTGTGCGCCGCTGATAAAATCACCGGCCCCTTTGCCGCCATCAACGCCGACGATTTTTACGGCCGGGGCGCCTTTGAAAGCATATACGGCTTTTTATCCAAGCCGCATCAAGAAAATGAGCACGCCATGGTGGGTTACCGCATTGAAAACACGCTGACGGAATTCGGCCATGTGGCCCGCGGCGTGTGCCGGGTGAACGGGGACGGGACGCTTGCCGCCATCGTGGAGCGCACCCGCATTGAAAAGCGCGGAGACTGCGCCGCCTATACCGAGGACGGGGAGCACTACACCGACATCCCCCGGGGCACAACGGTTTCCATGAACCTGTGGGGCTTTCAAAAAAGCATGCTGGAAGCCATCCAACAAGAATTTTCTTCTTTTTTAATAGACCGCCTGCCCAAAGACCCGGAGAAGTGCGAATACTTCCTGCCCTGGGTGCCAAACAAGCTGATCGAAGAAGGCCGGGCCTGCGTCAGGGTTCTGCCAACAGAGGAAACCTGGTTCGGCGTCACCTATCAGCAGGATATGCCCCTGGTTCAAAGGGCCATTGCGGAAAGGAAAAGCCTTGGAATTTATCCCGAAAGGCTGTGGAGCAAATAATGGAAACAATGGCGTTTTCATTTCAACTGGATGGCCGGCCCGTATTATGCAGCCGCTACGGCAACGGGCACATCAATACGACCTTTTTATTGAATACCGACCTTGACGCGCGTTATATATTGCAGAAGGTCAACCGGCAGGTGTTCCGCAATGTTCCCGCGCTAATGGGCAACATCCAGTCCGTGACGGACCACCTTTGGAAAAAGAGCCCGGATGCAAGGCGCGTGCTGCGCCTGGTACCAGCGCTGGACGGCAAATCGTACGCCGTGGATGAACAGGGAGAGTACTGGCGGGCCTATGTATTCATCCGGGACAGCGTTTGCCTGGACAAAGCGGAAACGGCGGAGGAGTTTTACGAAAGCGGCGTCGCCTTCGGCCAGTTTCAAAGCCTGCTGTCCGACTTTCCCGCAGAAAAGCTTTCCGAAACCATTCCCGGTTTTCATGATACCACCCTGCGTTACCTGCGCTTTCACGAAGTGCTGAACGACGACCCGCAAAACCGGGCCAGGGAAGTTCGGCCGGAAATCGACTTTCTCTTAAGGCGCGAAGACGAGGCCGGCGCCATGGTCCGAATGCTCAAATCCGGCCAGTTGCCCCTGCGGGTCACCCACAATGACGCCAAGCTCAACAACGTGCTGCTGGACAAGGCAACCGGCAAGCCCCTTTGCGTGGTGGATCTGGATACGGTGATGCCGGGGCTGTGCGGCAATGACTTTGGCGATTCCATCCGTTTCGGGGCATCCACCGCCCTGGAGGACGAGCAGGATGTAAGCCGGGTGAGCCTGTCGCTTCCGCTATTTGAGACATACGCCAGAGGCTTCCTGACCGCCTGCGGCGAAAGCCTCACCGCGCTGGAGCTGGAAACCCTGCCGCTGGCGGCCAAGCTGATGACGCTGGAATGCGGCCTTCGGTTTCTGACCGACTACCTGGAAGGCGACGTATACTTCCGGACCCACCGGGAAGGGCACAACCTGGACCGCTGCAGGACACAACTGCATCTGGTGGCGGACATGGAGCGAAAGTTTCATGATATGCACAGGATCATCCACCGGGAAAGCAGCCGTGTGATCTCCGCGTAAGCAAAACGCCTTTTTGATTCAGAAAGCAGGTGCGTATATGTTCAAACTAGCGCTTATCGGTGCCGGACAGCGGGGCATGATCTATGGGGAGGCCGCGAAAAAAAGCGGCCTGGCCGAGGTTGTGGCGGTGGCAGAGCCCCATGCGCTGCGCCGCCAGGCTGCCGCAAAGGCCTTTTCCATCCCCCCGGAGCATGTGTACGACAGCGCCGAGGGGCTGCTGAAAGCAGGCAAACTGGGCGACGCCCTGATCATCGCCTCCATGGACAGGGATCATTACAACCAGGCCATGACCGCCATGGATCTGGGCTACCACCTGCTGCTGGAAAAGCCCGTATCTCCGGACCCGCTGGAATGCCTGCGCATTGCAAAAAAGGCGGAGGAAACGGGGCGCACGGTCACGGTGTGCCATGTATTGCGGTACGCGCCCTTTTTCAGGGCCTTGAAAGCCATCATCGACAGCGGCGAACTGGGCCGGGTTATCTCCATCGTGCACAACGAAAACGTGGGCAACTTTCACATGGCCCACTCCTTCGTGCGGGGCAACTGGCGCAAAAGCTTCGAGAGCAGCCCCATCATCATGCAAAAATCCTGCCACGACATGGACCTGCTGGTATGGCTCACCGAAAGTTACGCGGAGCAGGTTTCCTCCTTTGGGCAGTTGACCTATTTTAAAGAAGAAAACGCGCCCAAGAACAGCGCGGCCAGATGCTTGGAATGCCCCGCGGCAGAGGGCTGCCGGTATGACGCCCGCAAGTGCTACCTGCCCATCGCCGGCAACTGGCCGGCGGCGGTATTGACCCTGGATCAAACCGAGGAAGGCCTCATGAAGGCCATTGCACAAGGCCCCTATGGCCGGTGTGTATACCGCTGCGACAACGATGTGTGCGACCACCAAATCGTGAACATACAGTTCAAGAACGGCGTCACCGCGGCTTTCAGCCTGAGCGCTTTCACCAACCGCATCTCCCGCACCATCAAGGTCATGTGCGAGCATGGGGAGATCAGGGGTTCAGACTACGACAACCGCATCGAAATCATTCCCTTTGTATCCACCGGCGTGGGCGAGACGAACGCCCGCACCGTTTTCCCCGGCCAGACGTCCGGCGGCCACAACGGCGGCGATGATGGGCTGATGCGGGACTTTCTGGCGCTTTTGCAGCAAAAGAACGGCGATGCCGCCACCTCCATCGCACGGTCGGTGGAAAGCCATCTTATCGCCTGCGCGGCGGAAGCCTCGCGGCTGTCCCATGCGACAGTGGATATGGCTGCCTACCGCCGGGAACTGGCAAGCACCACCAAACAAACGGTTACCGCTGATCTTTTGCATGCCTGGGCGGCATATACGGGCATTCCGTTGCCCGAGGGCGTGGAGCAATATGTCGAAGGCATGGAAATGCCCAGGCAAGCGCATCTGATCGACCCGGACTTTTTTGCAAGCGCCATGGCAAGATGCGCCATGCCCGCTGAAAAGGTTCAAATGCTTCGGGACACGCTGAATATGATCGAAGCGGATGAAACGCTGCTGCGGCTTTCACTGGTTTTGCGCCAAGACGCTCTTGTCGCCTTGAACCGCGGCACAGCCTGCCACTTTCCCCGGCCGGAACCCAGGTGCCTGAGCGGTTTTGCAAAGGATGCCTACGCGTTTTTGTACGCCTTGTCCTGCGTGGAACCGGCGCTGAAGCTGGCGGCATCCCGCGGCATTCCCAAAGAGCAGTACGAATACGTGCCGTGGATCATGGCCGACAGGCAGCTTGCCAAGTTCAAGGAAACCGGGGACATTACGGTTTCCGATTACCCCTGGGACATGAACTTTTACTTGTGCGCCATCTTTTTGATGGACCGCTTCTATTTCATCCCCTTCCGCTACGGCACGCCGGAAGTATGGCGGAACAGCAAAACCGGCCGAACCGTCGCGCTGTGGCCGGGGGATCAATTAATTCGACAGGACGGGCAATTGCAGGGCGTGAACGGCGTATTTGACGAACAGGCGTTTCAAACCGTCTGGCGGGAGGATGAACTGGCGGTCACCGCGCACAAGGTAGACCCCATCGGTGTTGTGGAAAAGGAGCCTGTCACCTTGCTGAAGTCCCAATGGCAAAAGACGCTTGGCGAAGGCGATTACACCCTGGCCCTGCACATTCCCGGCGGCGAAGGATATACGACAGAGCGGCTGAAAAACTCCATGGAACTGGCGCTGCGGTTTTACGCCACCTATTTCCCCTCCCTTAACATCAAAGGCTTCTGGAGCGAAAGCTGGCTGTATGACCCTGGCCTCAAGGCGCTGCTGCCCCATGAAAGCAACATCATCAGGGTGCAGGAACAGTTCTACTGCTACCCTACCATGGAGGGCGGCGAAATGGCACACAAAGAAGTGTTTGGAGATATAGCGCTTGACATCGACACCTATCAGCCCAAGACCCGCCTGGAAAAAGCCATGATAGACTGCTACAAAAAGAGCATTCCCTTCCACACATCGGGCATGTTTGTGCTGCGGGATGACGTTCAGGCAATTGGAACCTCCCCCTATCTTTCCAGGGACCTATAATCAGGAGGTGATGCAATGTTGCAGCCGGCGGTCACAAACCGGACGGACAAACGTACAGGCGTTGGCCGGGAGCTTTGGCGCAACAGAACACTGTATCTGATGTGCGTGCCGGCCATGGTACTGCTCGTAATGTTCTGCTATGTGCCTCTGGGCGGACTGTATATGGCGTTCACCAAGTTCAACGTGGTGGACGGCATATTCGGCAGCCCCTTTGTGGGGCTGGACAATTTCCTCTTCTTTTTCAACAACCCCTACTGCTGGACCGTGATCAAAAACACGCTGGTCATCAACTTCTTCGGCATCTTATTGGGCACCGCGCTGCCGGTGACCATCGCCATCTGCATGAACGAGGTGAAAAGCAGGCCGTTCAAGCGTGTGGCCCAAAGCGCCATGTTCTTCCCCTACTTTTTGTCCTGGATCGTGGTGGGGGCCATCATGTACGGCTTCTTCACCTCCAATTTCCGGGTCAACCAAAAGACGGGCGAGGTCATACTAAACGGTGCCAACGGCGTGATCAACCGCCTTTTGGTAGGGGTAGGCGCAAATCCCGTCCGCTGGTACGCGGAGCCCCAGTACTGGAAGACCATCATCGTGCTGGCCAACGTGTGGAAGTGGTCGGGCTACAGCTCCATCGTCTACATGGCGGCCATGGCCAACTTTGACGGCACGCTGTACGAGGCCTCCACCATCGACGGGGCCACCAAGTTCCAGCAGATCCGCTTCATCACATTGCCGATGCTGCGCCCCACGGTGGTGGTATTGGTGTTGATGAGCGTGGGCCGCATCTTCTACGGTGATTTTGGCATGATCTACGGCATTGTGGGCAACAACCCGGTGCTGGGGGATGCCGTGAGCGTCATCGACACCTTTGTGTATTCCGCCATGCGCACCATGGGCTTTTCCTTTACCACCGCCATCGGCCTCATGCAGTCGGCGATGGGCCTGATCCTGGTGACCTTGGCCAATGGCCTGGCCAGGCGGTACAACGAAAAAGGAGGGCTATTCTGATGCAGGCAACGCATGCAAAAATCCGCAAGTCCTCCTCCGACAAAGCGGTCAAGGTGTTTGCCTATGGGCTGATCGGCCTGTTCGCCGTCGCATGCCTGTATCCGCTGCTTTTGACCGTCAGCGTATCCTTCACCGGTGAAAACCTGATCGCCAAGGATGGTTTCCGCCTGATCCCCAAGGCCTTCACGGCGGATACGTATACGTATCTGTTTGCCCACAGCGGCAGCCGTATATTGGGTTCCTACGGCATCACGATCCTTGTCACTGTCGTTGGCACCCTGGGGGCCATGCTGGTCACCAGCATGATCGCCTACGCCCTGTCCCTGAAAGAGCTGCGCTACCGCAATGTGATCGCCTTCTTCTGCAACTTCACCATCATTTTCTCGGCAGGCCTTGTACCCTGGTATGTGGTATGCGTCAACTACTACCATATGGAGAACAGCCTGCTGGCTCTGATTTTGCCCTCCATGGTCAGCGTATGGAACATTTTCCTGATGCGCACCTACTTCATGGATGTGTCCGAGGCGCTGTACGACGCGGCCAAGATCGACGGCGCCGGGCAGTTCTCCATCTACTTTCGCATCGCGTTGCCCATCAGCAAGACGGCGCTGCTCACCGTGGGGCTGATGTATGCCCTGTGCTACTGGAACGACTGGTGGAACGCATTGATCTTTATCAAAAAGAAGGAGCTGTTCCCCCTCCAATACTACCTGTACACCATCATTTCCAACGTCAACGCGGTCTCTTCCGGCCGCATTCCCAGCGGCGCGGCCGCGATGATCAAGCTTCCTTCCGAAACGGTGAAGATGGCGGTGACCCTCATCACCATCGGCCCTATCATCTTCCTGTACCCCTTCATCCAGCGGTATTTTGTGCAGGGGATCATGATGGGCGCGGTCAAGGAATAAACCCGTAACCCTCACCGCGGATGCGGTGTGTGATATTTGATAAGGAGGTCTTCCCATGAAAAGGCGTATCTCCCTGCTCCTCGTGCTGGTCATGGTGCTTTCCCTGTGCTTAGTCCTGCCGGCCGGCGCTGCCGCCACGGAAAAACTCAGCATTCTCTACCCCGGCACCGAATCGGATGCCATGACGGCCTTTTTGCAGGGCCCCTTTGCCCAAAAGGTAAAGGCCGATCTGAACATGGAAGTGGAATTCACCTTCCTGCCCTGGGATCAGTACTGGGAGCAGAAGGATATCATGCTGGCCGCCCAGCGCCCCATCGACCTGTATTGGGACGGCCTGCCGGACCTGGCTTCCATGGTCAACAAAAAGCAGGCCCAGCCCTTGGATGAACTGCTTGCCCAGTACGGCCAGGATATGAAGAAGGTCCTGCCCGACTCCCAGCTGGCCGGCGGCAAGGTGAACGGCGTGCTCTACGGCATTCCCTCCGCCTACGCCCCCTCTTCCGGCATGTACCAGTTCGTGTGCCTGCGCCAGGACCTGCTGGAAGCGGTGGGCATGACGGAAGTCAAGACCCCCGAAGATTTAAAGCAGTACGCCACCCTGGTGGCTGAACAGCTCCCCCAGTACAAGGGCCCCGCGGACCCCATTTTCAAGCCCCTGACCCGTTACTTTGCCGATGAGCAGTACTTCTGGGTCGGCTTTGCGGAGCTGGCCGTATTCGGTGAAGAAACGCAAAAGGCCTATTCCTACGCCCAGACCGAAGCCTTCCAGGAGGTCGCAAAGTTTAACCGGGATATGTACCTGGAAGGCCTGTACAGCGATGACCTGACCATCAAGTACAACGAGCGGACCAGCCGCATCCAGAGCGGCCTGTACCTGTGGGGCGAAGGCTCCCTGGGCAAGGCCAATGAAATCATTGGCGCCGTGAAGGCCAATGATCCCGACGCGACCCTGGAATCCTACCTGCTGGCCCCCGAAAAGCCCCGCTACATCAACGCCACCGGCGGTGAAGTGATCTGCGTGCCCTACTCCGCCCAGAACCCCGCCGGCGCAGTGAAATTCCTGAACTGGCTGTATTCCTCCCAGGAAAACTACCTGTTCTGCCTGTACGGCGTTAAGGGCGTGGATTATGACATCAGCGAAAGCGGCCGTCTGATCCCCCTGAGCGATGCCGCCAAGGGCGAAGGCTACCTCTATGAGTGGATGTTCCGCAATGTGAACTACCAGGTGTTCCCGGAAAGCACCTCTCAGGAGTACATCGACACCTACTTGAGCTGGGACAAGGATGCCAAGGCTTCCGGCATGCTGGGCTTCAAGTTCAACAACGCCAATGTGGTGGATGTCGAAACCGCCTGCAACCAGGTGTTCGGCCAGAAGCTGGCCCCCATCCTCTACGGCTTTGTGGACTTTGAGACCGAGTATCCCGCCGCCATCGAGGAACTGAAGGCCGCCGGCATTGACCAGTACATTGCCGAAATCAACAAGCAGCTGGAAGAGTTCAAAGCTACGCAGAAGTAACAAATAACCCATTGGGCTGTCGTAATAGCCGCATGATTGTATTCTTGCTTATGGGGATGGCGTCCGAAGGTTTCCAAAGGGCGATCGGAAAGCCCTTTGGTCGCGTCCGAAGACGCGAAATCCTTCTCCTTAAGCAATCGCATACAAAATGCTCACCATTGCGGCAGCCCTCTTTCTATCTGTAAGGAGGCCCCCATGAAAAAGCGTCTTCTTGTACCCCTGCTCCTTGCCATGATGCTTTTGTTCGGCCACGCTCTGGCGGCGGAAGCCCCGGTGATCACGGCGGACGGCGACCTTGCCGACTGGGCCGGTATCTACAGCCTTTGCTCCGGCGAAGACAAGATCGGCATCCTCTATGCCTTTGTAACCGATACCGATTTGTGCATCGCCTTCCAGGCCCCTGACAACACCAATATCAGCGTCTATGACGTGCTGCTGGATATCGATAACGATCCGTCCACCGGCTACCAGGGGGATGGCCGCCACCCCAAAGCCGGCGCCGATTTTTTGATTGAGACCTGGAGCGCCGGGGTATACGGCGGCGACGGCGCAAGCTGGGAATGGAATACGGATACCTATCCCGCCCAAAAAGGCATCTCCAAGGACAATACCACCGCGGAAGTGACCATTCCCCTTGAAAGCCTTGGCAACCCCAAAACCATTCGCATGGCGGTGTGGGCCATGAACAGCGACTGGCAGCCCATCGGCTATGCACCGGCCATCGGCGAAGATTTTATCGAAGTGCCGTACTTTGAAAAGGTGATCGGCGCACCCATTACCGAGCCCCTGCGCGATATGGGCATCACCCTGAACGCGCCTTTGCGGGCGCTGTCGCAAAACGCCATGCCCGGCGGCACGGCGGGTATCCTTACCGCGGCCGGCGGCGACGGTGTGACCTATGATTTTTCCTTCCAGGCCGATGTGAACAAGGGCCGGGACAACGGCTTGTTTGTACTGGATGGAAATCAGTTGAAGGTTGGTTCAACGCCTTTGGCTCCCGGCAGCTATAAAGTATGTTTAAAGGTAGTAAGCCAAATCAGAAAGGCGGAGCTTCCGCTGCTGATTGAGGTGGAGGCCCAGGATCCCAATACCCCCATCACCCCGGACATCTTTGACGGGGCGCTTGGGCAATGGTACGCCGTACCCCATACGCTCATGACGCCCCTGCCCAATTTGCAGGTTTTGAAAGCCCTGACCGACGGCAACAAGGTGTTTTTCCATGCCGCGGCACAAAACCTTTCCGATGATTTTGAAATCTACATGGAAAACGAAATTGAAAAAGGCCCCGAACTTGCCGGCCTTTTCCCCGGCGCGAAACCACAGCACAAGATCGACTCCAAAGGCGTGCTGTACAAGTGGGATGGGCAGCAGTACGCCGATACAGGCCGTAAGATCAAGCTGCGCAAAACGGAAAAGGGTGTGGAGGGCTTTGTGCTGGGGGCGCTTTTGCATCCCTCCGCCAAGACCTTCTCCATCGGCATCGCCGACGGCCCGGAAAGCCGCTTGCCCGATAGCGGCGCGGGGCTTCTTACTGTCACCTCCCCCGAGCGGCTCTTCTCCCCGGCCATCAAGGCCGACGGCAGCCGGGGCGACTGGGGCGACATCGCACCGCTTGCGCCCGGCGACGGCGTAGTGGGCGATGTGTATGCCGCGCAAACGGCGGACGCGCTGTATGTGCTGACCTATATCAGCGGCATCACGGACCCCAACAGCGACACGGCGTTTTCCCTGAACATCCTCATTGACGCCGACCGCAACAAGGACAACGGCTTCAACCATCCCGGCTACCCCGCCCACAGCGGCATCGATGTGCTGGTGCAGGACTGGCACTCCATGAACCTGGAGTTGTTCATTTTCGAGCAGCCCAGCAACGAATGGTTCAGCTGCAACTACCGCGCCCCGGAAGGCATCAAGAAGATTGTCAAGGACCAGGGCGATGGTGTGTATCTGGTGGAATACGCAATCCCCATGTCGCTTTTGCGCGCCAACCTGCCGGAGGTCTCCGACGACCTGTATGCGGCCGTGGACCGGATCACCGATATGCAGGAAGGGACTACTCAAGGCAGCGCACCCGCAGCCGGCGGCGCGGACAGCGGCCTTGCGCCTGTGCCCAAGTACCGCACCACGGTGGATGGTTTGAGCCTCACCGATGACAGCTTTACCGACTGGGACGGCGTGGCCAACAAGATCGTGCCCAAAACAACTGCGGCAAGCCAGAATCTGTACGCCGCAAGGAGCCAGGATATGCTGTATCTGATGGGCCTGGGCGAAAACCTGGATGGCCGGAATACGGCGTATTTGTCGGCCGGCGGACAGGGCTTTGCGTATGAAGGATACGAAAAGGTCTCCCATGTGGTCAAGGAAAGCCGCCTGTATGTTGTCACGGCAGAGGAAACCCTGTCGGAGACGGGCATTCCGCTAAAGGCAGCTGTATACGCGGATCACCTTCATCTGCAAATCGCTCTTTCTGATTTGGGCAATCCTCAAACGCTGGCCGCGGCCCTTTGGCTAAAGGGGAACGAAACGGTGCTGCCCAAGGAGGGTATGATGGAGATCACGGAAAGCTTTACCATGACCATGCCGGAAATCGCCTATTTCCCCAAGGCCGATTATACCCTTCGGGAGAACCCCTACCTGGGCTGGATGGCCTGGGCCAGCGTGGACCCTGATGAAAAAATCGTCCAGCCCTTCTCCACCGTGTACATGGATGTAAAGTGGGCGGAGTTTGAACCGCAAAAGGGCGGGTATGATTTTGAGGCGCTGGAGAGGACTTACCATCTTTCCTACTGGAAGTCGCTGGGCAAGCGGGTCATCCTGCGCTTTGTGATGGACGACGTGATTGATAACGGCGGCGAGCACCGCATGGATATCCCGCAATGGCTGTATGACGAGCTTGCGGCCGAAAACCACAATGGCAAGGGTGCCGGGACCTTCTACTACGAGCCGCAAGCCCTGGGCGGCGGAGGCTTCTCGCCCAATTACGAAAGCCAGCTTTTGATCGGTTATCACCAAAAGGCCATCGCGGCCCTGGGCGAAAGGTTTGATGATCCCTCCATCCTGGCTTTTGTGCAGGTGGGCAGCCTGGGCCACTGGGCGGAAATGCACACCTGGCCGGAAGGCACGGGCGAATTCCCGAACCCCGAACTGGTGGGCGTATACATGTCCGCCTACACCGAGGCCTTCCAAAATGTAAAGCTCGCCGCCCGCAAGCCCTACCCCTACGCGGCGCAAAACAGCTGGGGCCTGTACAACGACATGTTCGGCGATGTGGGCGCTACCGACACCTTCCGTGATTACTTTACGCAAGGCTGCGCCGACATGCCCCACGCCACCGCCGAAGAAGTAGCTGCCTCCAAAATGCCGGAGTTCTGGAAATACGGCTATTCCGGCGGCGAATTTGCCGAGGGCAACGTGCGCAAATGGACGGGGGACGACGCCATCGCCGCCACGCTGCGCCTGGTCCGGCAAAGCCATTCCTCTTTGATCGGCCCCTGCGCTCCCACCGATGTGCTGGAAAGTGACGCGGACGCCCATGAGCGGGACGGGAACTTCAACCTCCTGCGCAGCACCATGGGCTACCACCTGCGGGTGGAAAGCATCACAAAGGTGGATACAGCCAAACCAGGCGAAACGCTCGCGTTGGAGATCGTGATCAACAACCGCGGTGTGGCCCCCTTCTACTACCCCTGGCCCATGGCGCTTTCCCTGGCTGATGAAAGCGGAAACACCGTATACGCGCAGACATCGGAAGCGGACATCACCCAGTGGCTGCCGGGCCGTACAGCCTTTACCGAAACACTCACCTTGCCCAAGGATTTGAAGGAAGGCGCCTATACCCTGTGTGTGGCCATCCTGGATCCTCCCAGCGGGAAGCCGGGCATCCATCTGGAGATGGAAGGCCTTTTGGCGAACGGGCGCTACAGCCTGTATCCCGTTGCGGTGAAGCCGTAATATCCTGCCTGAGATACAAAACTTACCGGGAGCTGCCTCAAAGTGTGAAAACGCGGCGAGGCAGCTCCTTTTATGGCTGCCCGTTCCGCATATTTCCTTCCTTCATGTACAAAGAAAAATCACGCCCCGCCGAAACGGTGCGTGATTTTTCTTTATACTATCACTTTGAGACAGACTCAGTGCTGTTACTCAGATTAATAGCGCGGGTTCTGCCTGGCGAAGCAATCGCGGCAGTAAACGGGCCTGTCACCGCGGGGCTGGAACGGTACCTGGGTGGTGGCGCCACAGCCGTCGCAGATTACTTCATACATCTGACGGTCGCCATTGCTTCTGCCGCGGCCATCGCCATTGCGCTTGTTGGCCCGGCAGGAAGGGCAGCGGCCCGGCTCGTTGGTGAAGCCCTTCTCGGCAAAGAATGCCTGTTCAGAGCCAGAGAATACGAATTCGGCGCCGCAATCACGGCAAGTAAGGGTTTTGTCGGTGTACATGGATCATACCTCCTGATTTTTCTGTCCAGCCGTCTTTCATCTTCATCGTTGCAAATGGCCCTACAATCAGTCACTGGACGTTGCATGAAACCAAGAGATATACTTGAAAACTAATACGCGAACTGAATCAGTATAACACAATTTTCGCGATAAAACCGCTTTTTCAAAAATAAATTTGCATATAGAAAATTGGGTGGTCTTGTGCCTTAAAATAACGGCTTTCATTGGTACAGCCTGCCCTTTTTGCTGCCGGCAGCAAACTCAGGGATTGTCTTTATGCCAAGGAGGGAATACAATAAAGATAACAGTCTTGTGAACTTGGCCTTCATCCCCCGGCTTTGCTGCCGGCAATATGCCAATGAAAGAAAAGAAGATGACAGGAGCATTGCCATGAAAATTGATTTTTCAAACGCCATTGCCCAAAACGCCGAGATCACCTTCAGCAATTCTCGCTCCCTGGAGGCGGTGCTGGACGCTTCCGGCGGCGGCATTGTCTTAAACGAAGCCAGGGGTACGAACAAGCGGTATATCGTCGGGTTCATTGAGGTCATGGAGGATCACTCCGCCGCCCTGACGCTGCGCTGCTACAAAAAGGGCGAGGAGAAGGACAATATCCGCATCCGCTTTGGCCTGCTGCCAAGGTTCAAAACGCTGGTATGCTTTGATTTAAACTGGCTGGACAACGGCTCCATATTCACCAACCGCACCCCAGGCACATTAAAGCTGGTCATCCACGGCCATCGGACGGAAGTTATTGAGGTAGACCGGTTTGTGCTGGGTATCGAGAAAACCTTTCATGACGTGCGCGTGCGGTTTGAAAGCTTTGTTTTGACCGATGAATATCCCAAAGAATTCCCCATACCCGACGTGAAGCTGGTGGACGCGTTCGGCCAATGGAAGCAAAAGGACTGGCCGGGCAAGATCCATTCCATGGACGAACTGAAGGCTGCCTTTTCAAAAAACGAGGGCCCGGCTGCCTACCCCTATCCCGAATGGAACAAATGGGGCGGCGACAGAACCCGAAAACTAAAGGAAGGCACCGGCTTTTTCTCCACCGCAAAAACGGCGGACGGCCGCTGGCACCTTGTGGACCCGGAGGGGTATGAGTATTTTTCTTTGGGTCCCTGCCTGACCTCCTTGGGGGATCATTGCCGCGTGGACCACTTGGAAAAATTGTGTGATTGGCTGCCCGAGGAATCCGATCCGGAATACAAGGACCTGTACAGGACGGGCACCCGCCGCCGGGCCGCTTATATGCCCCCGGACAGTTTCAAGATGACCAGCTTTGCCGCCCTGAACCTAAAACGGGTGTACGGCGAACGCTGGCGGGAAAAGGGCGAAGAGATCGCCCATCATGTGCTGATGTCCGGCGGTATCAACTGCCAGGGGAATTTCCCGGGCCTTGCTGTCAACGACGGAAACACCAAGCTTCCCTATGTGCGGGAGCTGCCCGGCTTTCCCGCCACCGACACCCTGATCTTCCGCGATTTTCCCGATGTGCTCTCGCCCGAATACCGGAAAAAATGCGAAGCTTATGCCGCAAAGCTTGCGGAGTGGAAGGATGACCCCTGGCTGGTAGGCTACTTTCTGCGTAACGAGCCGGAGTTCCACTTTGTGGAAAACCTTCTTATCGCCGACGAGGTGCTGCACAACCCCGCCAAGACCCATTGCAAATCCGGGCTGATCACCTGGCTGAAGGAAAAGTATGCGGATATCGGCGCGCTAGGTGGCGCTTGGGGCGCAAGCTTTTCGGATTTTGCGGACCTTGAGCATCCCATTGGGTGCTGCTCCATGGAGTATCCGGGTTCCAAGGAAGATATCACCGAATATTCCGTTCATTTGATTCGGGAATACATACGCATTCCGGCTCAGGCCTGCCGTGCCGTGGATCAAAACCACCTGAATCTTGGCCTGCGCTGGTCCAAGGCCAACAATGCCGTAATGATGACCGGCTGGGAATATTTTGACGTCTTCTCCATCAACTGCTATGACTTTGACCCCACCGCCGATATGGATTTTGTGCTTCACGCGGGGGTGGACCTGCCGGTTTTGATCGGCGAATACCACTGCGGCGCGCTGGACAGGGGACTGCCCGCCACCGGCCTCAAAGGCGTCGTCAGCCAGGAGGAACGGGGCGTAATGTGGCGGTTCTTTGTGGAAAAATGCGCCGCCCATCCCCTGGGCGTGGGCGCCCACTGGTTCCAGTTCAATGACCAATTCTGCCTGGGCCGGTACGACGGGGAAAACTATCAAATCGGCATGGTGGATATCTGCCTGCAGCCCTATCCGGAACTGATGGGGGCGGCCTTGGAGACCTCCAAAATACTGTATAAGGTAAAGAACGGCGAGGTTCCGCCTTACAACAGGCCGCCAAAGTCCATCCCCATGATTGGGTATTGAGGAAATATACATGCGCTAGCTCTGTTGCGCACCCCCATTTCTTTACAGGTCCAAGACGCCCGGTATATCATGGAAACGAAATGGTTGCACGTTTCTCCTCCATCCTCACCCCTCAGATGGGAACCCCCACCATTTTGGAAAGGTGGATTCCGTTGAAAAAAGGCATCCTTCTATTCATCCTGCTTGTACTGCTGGCAGCGGTTATCGTTCCGGCCATGGCTGAAACCCTGCCCGTCAGCATTCCGGGCCTTACCCTGTCCGTACCCGCAGATATGCTGGTGTACACAAGGGAAGCAGCTAACGCCTACCGCCTGGACCGCGGGAACAACGGCGGGTGGTTTGACACTTACAAAGACCTGTACCTGTATGGTTTGCCTTATTCCAACGAGTACTCTTTGCGTGTCAATATCATGGAAGGGATGCTGATTGCCGATTTTTCCAAGATGAATGACAAGAGCCTGCGCTCAAGCGCGAATGGTGTTAAGACCGCCATACAGTTGTTCTGGGATGAGGATATTACCATAGACATCTGGCCGGAAATACAGGTCATTGGGAAGACCCCTTTCATTTATATGGCCTATCATAGCGGCACGGGGAAAGACTTTACCGCCACCGCAAGATATCTGACAGCCGAAAACGGCATGCTGTATATTTTCAATGCATATGTATATACGCTGCCTGCCAGCGATTTGGTCACAGCTGAGTTGGAGCAGATTCTGGCAAGCGCTGTCTTTCACCCGGAAAGCCTGCCCGGCAACAATGCAGACGATGGCGGCGCGAAAGCGCCATAGCCATCGTACCCTTTCCAATGCGTTTTGCTTGCCGGGCAACCAACCCTTGACAAAGCAGGGCATCCCCTGCATAATATTGCGGAAGAAACGTAATGTTCTCATGCCATGAAGGCATCGGGGGCCCAAGAATGGGCTTGGTGTTTTCATGGTTTTTTGTATTCACAGGAAAGGGGGAACTTCCTATGCATATGGCGGATGCCTTGATTTCGCCTGCAGTTGGCGGCATTATGTACGCCGCGAGCGGCGCGGCAATTGCCTGGTCTGTAGTAAAAGGCCGGAAGGAAAGCCTGCTGGATGAGAAAAAAATCCCCGTGATGGGGGTCATGAGCGCGTTTGTATTTGCCGGGCAGATGATCAATTTCACCATCCCCGGCACCGGTTCCAGCGGCCATATCGGCGGCGGCATACTGCTGGCGGCTTTGCTTGGCGGCGGTCCGGCGCTACTGTGCATCACGGCTGTGCTGCTCATACAGTGCCTGATTTTCGCGGACGGCGGCCTTTTGGCCCTTGGCTGCAACATCTTCAATATGGGTGTCATTCCCTGTCTCATCGCCTATCCGCTGTTGTTCAAGCCAATCCTGAAAAAGGGCGTATCCAAAAAGAACGTCACCCTTGCCTCGGTGCTGGCGGTTGTACTCGGTCTGCAATTGGGCGCGTTTTCCGTGGTATTGCAGACGCTGTTGTCCGGCATCACAAAGCTGCCCTTTGGCTCCTTTGCTCTTTTGATGCAGCCTATCCACCTGGCCATCGGCGTGGTGGAAGGCATCGTTACGGCGGCGGTGCTTGTGTATGTGCACAGCGCAAGGCCGGAGCTTTTAGAAAGCGCGCAGGTCATGCGGCCCCTTTCCAGGCAGCTTTCCCTGAAAAATGTACTGGCGGTATTGGGCGTACTGGTCCTTCTGGTGGGCGGCGGCCTGTCGCTGTTTGCCTCCGCTTATCCCGACGGGCTGGAATGGTCGGTGGACGGGGTATTGAAGCAGGCGCAAGCCGTTCCCGCATCGAATGACGGCGAACTGCGGGAAGTGACTGCCGAAGGCGGCGTGTATGATGCCTTCGCCGGCATTCAGGAGGCGACCTCCGTCATGCCGGATTACGCCTTCAAGGATTCGGACAGCGCGGCCGGCACCAGCGTGGCCGGCATCGGGGGCAGCCTTGCCGTGCTGCTGCTGGCCGGCGGCGCGGGGCTGATTATTTCCAAAGCAAAGCGGAAGACCGCGTAAGAAAGAAAACGAAGAGATGGCATCCGAAGGTTTCCAAAGGGCGATCGGAAAGCCCTTTGGTCGCGTCCGAAGACGCGAAATCTCTCTCCTCGAATGGCAATGTATGTAGAGCAACAGCCAGATAGATCGAAAGGACGTCTATGCAAAAAGCTGCCGGAGCGGTCAGCCAGATGATGGCGCTGGAGGAGCTTGCTTTGAAAAACACCGCCCTGCACCGGCGGCATCCCATGGCCAAGCTGGCCACCACCGTCGTGTATGTGGCGGTGGTGGTTTCGGTAGGCCGGCTGGACCTCTTCACCCTCAGCATGTTCTTTTTTTACCCCGCCATCTTTCTGTCCATTGCAGAAATCCCCCTTAGCATGATGGCAAAGCGCGTGGCGGTTGCGCTGCCCTTCGTGCTTTTCGCCGGCCTCTCCAACGTGCTGTTTGAAACCGCGCCGTACCTGCAATTGCCCGGCTTTGCCGTGTCCCGCGGCGTTGTATCCCTGGTCATGCTGATAGAAAAAACGGTGCTGACGGTCAGCGCCATCCTGATTTTGATGGCCACCACCAAGGCGGCGCAGGTATTTTCCAGCCTCCAAAAAATCGGCGTGCCCAGGGTGCTCGTTACTGTGCTGATACTCAGCTTCCGGTATTTGTCGCTGCTGTTTTTAAAGGCGGACAGGATGACACGTGCTTACCACCTGCGGGCAAAAAGCCCCAGGGGAATCGCCATGAAGGATATGGGCTCCTTTGTGGGCCAGCTGCTTTTGCAAAGCTTCGACCGGGCGGAGCGGGTGTACAAGGCCATGAAGCTGCGGGGCTTTGACGGCGGCTTTGCGGCCGCAAAGCCTGCGCCTATGAACAGAGGCGACCTTCTGTTTACGGCTGCCGCCTGCACGCTGATCCTGGCCGCCCGCTTTCTGCCCCTTTCGCATTTGTTTGCCTGATGGCTTTTTCGGAGATGAAATGATGATCGAAGCAAGGGATGTTGTGTATTCCTATCCCAACCGGGTGGATGCATTAAAGGGCGTCAGCTTTCATCTTGAAAGCAGCAGGAAGTACGCGCTGGTCGGCGCCAACGGTGCGGGAAAATCTACCTTGCTGTCGCTTTTATGTGCGCTGGAATACCCTCAGGGCGGGACCATTCAAATCGGCGGCCTGCCCCTTGACAAGGCCCATACCCAGCAAATTCGCGATACGGTGGGCATGGTGTTTCAAAACCCCGACGACCAGCTGTTCATGCCTACCGTATACGATGACGTGGCCTTCTCCCTTCGCAACCGGGGCCGGCAGGAAAGCGATATCGCGCCGCAGGTGGACGCGCTGCTTGACGAGATGGGCATTTCCCACTTGAAGGACCGGCCCCCCTACCGGCTGTCGGGCGGGGAAAAGCGCATTGCGGCCATCGCCACCGCGCTTTCCATGAAGCCCAAAATGCTGCTGATGGATGAGCCCACAGCCTTTCTGGACCCCCGGGCCAGAAATCATTTCATCAGCCTGATCCGCCGCCTGGACATCGGCATACTCATTGCCACCCATGACCTGCGTTTGGCCAGGGAGCATATGGACGGGGTGCTGGTATTAAAGGAAGGGCGCATTTTCGCCCAGGGGGAAGCAGCTCTTTTGGATGATCCACAGCTTTTGCAATCTGCCTTGCTGGCGTAGCAAACTCAGGCCCCAGCGGGGCGGCGGGAGGAAGAAAATGGACAAGCAAGCCCTATTGAGCGCACTGTATCAGGTGAAGCAGGGGGAGATAAGCCCCGAGGAAATGCTGACGCGGCTTCGTTTGCAGCCCTTTGAAGATCTGGGCTACGCCAAGGTAGACCACCACAGGTCCTTGCGCCAGGGCGCGGCGGAGGTCATTTACGGCCAGAACAAAACGCCGGAGCAGATATTTGGCATCGTGGAGAAAATGATTGCCGGCGGCGCCGTGAACATACTCATCACCCGTATGTCCACGGAAGCGGCGGCATTTGTATCGGCCAGGCTGCCCCTGCAATACGACCCCATCTCCCGGGTAGGCATCGCGGAAAAAAGAGAGCAGCAGCTTGTGGGCTCCATCGTGGTGGCCTCCGGCGGGACCAGCGATATGGCCGTCTGCGAGGAGGCGGCCCTGACCGCCCAAGCCCTGGGCAACCACGTCACGCGGATGTACGATGTGGGCGTCGCCGGGCTGCACCGGCTGCTCTCCCGCCTGGATGACCTGATGCGGGCCAGGGTGGTGATTGCCGTGGCCGGCATGGAAGGCGCTTTGGCCAGCGTGGTGGGCGGCCTGGTGGACTGCCCCGTGATCGCGGTACCCACCAGCGTGGGGTATGGCGCAAGCCTTGGGGGCATCGCGGCGCTTTTGTCCATGCTCAATTCCTGCGCCAGCGGCGTGAGCGTGGTGAACATTGACAACGGCTTTGGGGCCGGGTTCCTGGCGAGCCGGATCAATCAGATGACGGGGATATCTTAAGAAAAGAAAATAGGATTTCCCTCTTCGGCGCGACCAAAGGGCTCAGTAGCCCCGCCCCCGCCAGTGGCGGATATGGGCAGGGCGGAGGAGGCTGGCGAAACGGGTTCCGAAGCTGAGCGCCGCCTGTGGCGGAAAAAGCGAGGCGGAGGAAGCGCCAGAAACGGAGCGATGCAAGCGGTAGCGCAGCAGCGCGACAATTGAGGGCGTTGGGTTATGAGCGGAAGCGAAGCAGTGCGACGATTGAGCCGGATGGAACTCCGGTCGCCCTTTGGAAACCTTCGGACGCCAGCGTATAAGAGATAATGTCATTATAAAGGAGAATATTATGAACGCAGTACAGAAAAAAGAAAAACTCGTCGCCTATTTGAAGGAGCTTGGCAGCGTGGCCGTTGCCTTTTCCAGCGGGGTGGATTCCACCTTTTTATTGAAGGTCGCCCATGATACCCTGGGGGACAAGGTGATTGCCGTCACCGCCCGCTCCTGCTCCTTTCCCGAGCGGGAACTGAAAGAGGCCCAGGCGTTCACGGCGGAGCACAACATTTCCCATGTGATTTGCGATTCCGAGGAATTGAACATCGACGGCTTTTCCTGTAACCCAAAAAACCGCTGCTACCTGTGTAAGACGGAGCTGTTCACCAAGATCAACGATATCGCGCAAAAGCATGGGCTGAATCATGTGGTGGAAGGCTCCAACACCGACGACATGGGCGATTACCGGCCCGGCCTGCAGGCGGTAAAGGAACTGAATGTCAAAAGCCCCCTGCGCTGGGCGGAATTGAGCAAGGCGGAAATCCGGGAACTGTCCCGTGAAATGGGCCTGCCCACATGGAAAAAGCAATCCTTCGCGTGCCTTTCCTCCCGGTTTGTGTATGGCGAAGAAATCACCGAGAAAAAGCTCAAAATGGTGGACCAGGCGGAGCAGCTGCTGCTGGATCTGGGCTTTACCCAGGTGCGTGTGCGCATCCATGGCACCATTGCCCGCATTGAGCTTTCCCCCGCCGAATTTGTAAAGATCATGGCGGAGGATGTTCGGGACACGGTGTATACAAAGTTCAAAGAATACGGGTTCAGCTATGTGTCGCTGGATTTGAAGGGATACAGAACGGGCAGTATGAACGAAACGCTGGCGTAAGATGGCGGAGGTGAAACCATGAAAACGCTGTACATTGAATGCGCCATGGGCGCCGCAGGCGATATGCTGATGGCTGCTCTATTGGAGCTGCTGCCCGATCCCGACAGGTTTATTGAGTATATCAACAGCCTTGGCATCCCCGGCGTTACCGTACAAAGGCAGCCTTCCCAGAAGTGCGGCATCACCGGCACCCACATTTCCGTGCATGTGGGCGGTGTGGAGGAAGAAAGCCTGGATGTGCATGCTCAAGGCCATGCGCATGACCACCATCACGGGCACGACCATGACCATCATCATGAGCACGAGCATGACCATGCACACGAACAGGGCCACGACCACAGCCATACGGGCATGTCGGATATACGCACGCTGATCCATTCGCTGCCCGTCTCCCCATCCGCTCGGGAACATGCCCTGGCGGTGTACGGCCTGATTGCCCAGGCGGAAGCCCACGCCCACGGGAGGCCGGTGGAGCAGGTCCACTTTCATGAGGTGGGCTCCATGGACGCCGTGGCGGATATCCTGGGCGTGTGCCTCTTGATGGAAGAACTGGCCCCGGATCGGGTGGTCGTTTCCCCCGTGCATGTGGGCGCCGGTATGGTGCGCTGCTCTCACGGCATACTGCCTGTCCCCGCCCCGGCAACCGCCTATATTTTGAAGGATGCGCCCATCTACGGCGGCATGATCCGCGGCGAATTGTGTACGCCCACCGGCGCGGCGCTACTTAAGCATTTCGCTACGGAGTTTGGCGCCATGCCGATCATGCGGGTTGCCGCCATCGGCTACGGCATGGGTAAAAAGGATTTTGAGGCCGCCAACTGCGTGCGGGTCATGCTGGGCGAAGCAGGCAGCGCCGGCGGCCCCAACGGGGAAATCGCGGAACTGAGCTGCAACCTGGACGATATGACCGGAGAGGCACTGGGCTTTGCCCTGGAAGCGCTGCTTCATGAAGGCGCGCTGGACGCGTTCATCGTGCCCATCCAAATGAAAAAAAGCCGGCCGGGGCAAATGCTGGTCTGCCTTTGCAGGCAGGCGGATGCCGACCATCTGGCCCAGACCATGCTCCGGCACACCACCACCTTGGGCGTGCGAAGGGTCTCCTGCGCCCGCTATATGCTGGACCGGAAGTTTGAAACGGTGGAGACGGCCTTCGGACCCATCCGCCAAAAAATCAGTACAGGGTATGGGGTCGAAAGATCAAAGTTCGAGTATGAAGATGTCGCCGCCGCGGCAAGAAACCATCATCTATCGGTCAATGAAGTCCTTAAAGCGCTTTCGAAAGAAGAGTAACATACGAAGGAAACAGCCGCGAAACATGCCCAAAAGCCTTTCCCTGGGAGGGGAAGGTGGCGCGTAGCGACGGATGAGGTGTTTTGCTGCGATGATGACTTGCAGGCGCCCCTCATCAGTCACCTTCGGTGACAGCTTCCCCCAAGGGGAAGCCTCTTTTCAGTTGCGCTGCGGCTTGCTTTCACGACAGCTCTTACCTTATACTATTGTAAAACATTAATTACTCCAAAGTGCCAAGGTATTTTCGATGCGGAACAAGGAGTCGGAGCGAGGCGTAGCAGCGCTACGTTGAGCGGACAACGACGCAGTTCCGCGCGAAAAGAACTGGCACGACGAATAATTAATGTTTGGAAATAGTATTAGTATTCAATTGAGACCGTCCCGAATTTTGTGTAAACCTCCAAGCTGTGATAGGATAGAAACAGCATGGAGGTTTCGTTTATGGCAAAGAGCAAGATCACCCCGGAGCAGAAGGCCCGCAGGGCGCAACTGGGCCAA
>JAFADG010000025.1 GCA_023425025.1 Bacillota bacterium | reverse complement strand
GCCGTTCGCAGCGCAAGAGTAAGGGCTATAGCTCGTTTACGAGCGGTGGGGCATGAAATGCAGTTGATAGATGGTTCAATGCGTCTTGAGACGCGGCTAGTAAATTCGCCTTGAAGGCGCGGTGCATACCACCGGCTAAGCCGGTGGTTTTGATTCTGGGCTCCCGTTGCAGCAATTCTTGAGGGGGTGTTCCGTATGGCGCAGCTTGCCGTAAAAGCGCCGAAAAAAGTGGAGCGGATTTCTGACAGGCGGCCTGTTATCGCTTCCGGCCTGTTTATGGGGCTGGGACAGCTGCTTTTTCAAAAGCAGTACATCAAGGGCACGTTTTTTTCGCTCGTGGAGCTTGCGTTTCTTTTCAACTGCACGGCTTTTTTTCAGAAGATACGGGGCTTCATCACGCTGGGTGACGCGCATCCCGAACTAAACATTCTGCAGCGCGACAATTCCCTTTTCATGATGGTGGAGGGGATCATTTACATGATCCTGCTGGCCGCTTTCATCGGCTTGTACATCGCCAATATCCGGGATGCCATGCATACGCAGCGCAGGTACCAGCGCATGGGCGGCTATCCCACCAACCGGCTGTTTTTGAGTTCGCTGGCAGACACGTCCTTTGCCGTGGTGGGGCTTTCACCCATCCTGGTGATGATCGTATTTTTTATTTTCATACCGCTTTTGTTCTCCGCCCTGATTGCCTTTACCAATTACTCCACGCCCAAGAATATCCCCCCGGCCAATACGGTGGACTGGGTCGGTCTGGAGACGTTTGAGCAAATCGCCAACAGGCCCCTGTGGTCCGGCGCTTTTGCCCGCACCGCCATTTGGACCTTTCTATGGGCGACGCTGGCCACCACCACCAGCTACGCGGGGGGTATGCTCATGGCGCTGACGCTGCTCAACAGAAAGATCAAGCTGCCCAAGCTCTTTCGAAGCATCTATGTGCTGCCTTATTCGGTGCCGGCCATGCTGTCGCTGATGATATGGCGTAACCTTCTAAACGGCCAGTTCGGGCCTGTCAATATGCTGCTCAAGCAATGGGGGATCATCAGTCAAAATATCCCCTGGCTCTCGGAGATAGGCATGGCCCGCTTCTCCTGCGTGCTGGTGAACCTGTGGCTGGGTTTCCCGTATTTCATGATGCTGATCACGGGCGTCATGACATCTGTGCCCGGCGATTTGTATGAGGCAGCGCAGATCGACGGCGCCAGCCGTCGCCAGCAATTCATGAAGATCACGCTGCCGCTGGTGCTGTACCAAACGATCCCCCTGTTCATCATGAGCTTTTCCTACAACCTGAACAATTTCGGGGCGGTGTATTACCTCACCCAGGGCGGGCCCACCGATACGGCCACCACACAGTCCGGGGCGGGCGGCACCGATATATTGATGAGCTGGATGTACAAACTGACCTACGACCTTCGCCAATACAACAAGGCGGCCGTTCTGGCTATCCTGCTGTTTGTGGTCATCGCTCCCTTTGCCATATACAATTTCTCCCGCACCAAGGCGTTTAAGGAAGGTGATCTGTAATGCTATCTTCCCGCTTGATGCAGGCTCTGCGGTATGTCGTATTGTACTTCTTCCTTGTGGCGGTCGTGCTGTTGGTCCTCTATCCGCTGCTTTTCACGGTATCCAGCGCTTTTTCGGAAGGCGACGCGCTGGCCGGGCTGAGCGCCTATCCCTTTCCGCAGCAGTTTTCCCTTCGCCAGTTTGACCGTCTGTTTCATGATACCAAATATCTGAATTGGTACCTGAACACACTCAAAATCGCGGCCGTCAACTCCGCGCTGTCGGTATGCATCACAACGGTTTCGGCCTACATATTCTCCAGGTTCCGCTTCAAGGCGAAAAAGCCCATGCTCATGGGCATGCTGATTTTGCAGATGTTCCCCTCCTTTGCGGGCATGATTGCGCTGTATGTGCTTGTCTGGCGCCTGGGGCTGCTGGATACGCACCTGGGCCTGATCCTGGTATATGCCGCCGGGCAGATTCCCTACAATACCTGGCTGATCAAAGGGTACCTGGATACCGTTCCCCGTTCGCTGGACGAGGCCGCCAGGGTGGATGGCGCCGGGTATTTTAGAACCTTCCTGAAGATCATTCTGCCCATTGCCCGGCCCATGGTCACATTCCTGGCCGTCACCAGCTTTACAGGTCCCTGGATGGATTTCATACTGCCAAGGCTGCTGATCAAATCGGACGCCAAAAAGACGCTGGCCATCGGCCTGTTCGATATGATCAACGGCCGGGAACGGACGAATTTCACCATGTTTGCAGCCGGGGCTGTGCTGGTGGCTGTTCCGTTCATGATCCTGTTTGCCATCAATCAGCAGTACATGACGCAGGTGCTATCATCCGGCGCGGTAAAGGAATAAATGTATGAAGAAATGCCTGACGGTTCTTTTGGCGGCGCTTTTTCTGTTCCAGGCCATGCCCGCCCAGGCCGTGGAGCGCGGCGTATATTATGAGGTGTTCGTGCGCTCCTACGCGGATTCCGATGGCGACGGCATCGGCGATTTAAAGGGCCTTGCCCAAAAGCTGGACTACTTGAGCGAGCTGAACGTGAAGGGGCTCTGGCTAATGCCCATCTTCCCGTCGCCGTCCTATCACGGCTATGATGTGACGGATTACCGGTCCATCCAGCCGGAATATGGCACCATGGCGGATTTTGAGGCCTTTCTTGCGGCAGCCCATGCGCGCGGCATGAGGGTCTTGCTGGATATTCCCTTCAACCATACTTCCACTGAGCATCCCTGGTTTTTGGACAGCAAGGAGCCATCCGGCGACAAGCGCGGCTGGTACCACTGGGCGGACGAAGCCACCGCGGGCGTCAATCTCAAGCAGTCGGTGTGGGGCAGCAATGTGTGGCGGGAGTCGGAAAACGGCTGGTATTACGCGCTGTTCTTTGAAGGGATGCCGGACCTCAATTTTGAAAACCCGGATGTGCGCAAGGAAGTCATCTCCATCGCGCAGTACTGGCTGGACAAAGGTGTGGACGGTTTCAGGCTGGACGCCACCTCCCACATCTACGCCGAAGGCGAACTCACCCCCATGCAGGATACGGACAAGTCGGCGCAGTGGTGGACGGAATTCTTTACGGCAGTCAAGAGCAGCCATCCGGATTGCTATATCCTTGGCGAAGCCTGGGAGAATGTCCAGCGGCGTGCACAGCTGCTGCGGGGGCTGGATTCAGCGCTCAATTTTGACGTGGGCGAATACATCATCGGCCTTGTCAAAACCGGCGGTTCCGGCAAGGTGTATGTGCAGAATCTGATGAAGATGTATGCCGCCTACGCAAAAGTACGTGAGAATGTGATCGACGCGCCTTTTTTGACCAATCATGACCAGAACCGTGTGTATGGCATGGTGGGGGCCAAGCCTGAACGGGCCAAGATGGCGGCAAACATGCTGATGACGCTGCCTGGCAACCCGATTGTCTATTACGGAGAGGAAATCGGCATGCTGGGCGCCAAGCCCGATGACCAGCTGCGCACGCCCATGCTTTGGGGCGGCGATGATCCATTGCAGGCAAGCTGGCTGGAATCACGCTACAACAAAAAAACGGAAACCGTTGCGCAGCAGTATATGGAACAGGATTCCATGCTTTCGCATTACAAAACATTGATAGCGCTTCGAAACGCACACCCGGCCTTGTTGGCAGGCACGCTGTCGCCCTTGGACGTAGGGAACGATATACTTGCGGCCTATGCCATGCAGGGCGGCGGGGAAACGCTGTATGTGATTCATAATTTCTCCGGCAAAGAGCAGACCGCTTTCATAAGCGCCGGGCTTGAGACAGTATACAAAAGCGGCGAAGCTGTATGGGACGGGGACGCTGTATCGCTTCCGCCCTACAGCACGCTGATACTGGGCGATTGACGCGCTGCCTTAAAAGGCAATATATAAAGAGGATTTGCTTTGTAACGGGGTTGCCGTCCTGACCGCATAGGATATGTGCGGCTGGCACGGCAGCCTCTTTTTTTCTCATAGGACAGCCGGATCATAACTTATTTTTGATATATATTCATTCTTTCTGCAAAAAGCGTAAAAATTCTTTAAAGAAGCACGATGTATAATATGTATTCTCTATTCCAAATCCTGTTATGATGTCGAAATTTAGACCGGGGTCGGTTTTTGTTTGTATAAAACCGGCCGTCAGGCATTGTGTTTGGGTGAACCATAGCGGAACATCTTGGCCTGAGCCATGTGGAAGGGCGAGTCATTTCGCGGGCTCATACATTTGGCGGATGAATATATGCTGCTTGTATGCGAGGTGCTTATGCGGTCAAGATTGTCTGTGGGCATTGTATTCGGGCTTATGCTGAGCCTGGCGCTGATTGGTGCGTCTATGTTCCTGGCCGGGGATATAAGGCTGTTTTTTAACCTGCCGTCCTTTTTTATTACGGTCGGTGGAACCACTGGCGTGATGATCACCGCCTTCCCCTTCAGCAGGCTCAAGACCTTGGGGTCTGTGCTCAAAAAGGCGTTTGTCATTGAAAAATTTGATTTGCAAAAAGACATTGATGTGATCGTCGCGCTGGATGAGCTGGGCAAAAGAAAAGGCCTGCTCTCGCTGGAAGGCGCCACAGAATTATATGAAGGAAATGACTTCATCAAGCGGGGAATCACATTGATCATGGATGGCGCCGATGAAGACAAGCTCAGAGATTCTCTGGAATCCGAAACCTATTTCATGCAGCAAAGGCATCAAAAGGGTGTCGCCATGGTGGAGATGATCGCAAATACCACGCCGGCGCTGGGCCTTTTGGGCACATACATCGGCCTCATCCCCATGCTGACAAGCCTGGATGACCCGACCAAGCTGGGGCCGTTGATGGCGGTGGAACTTGTTACATCGTTTTATGGTTCCTTTATCGCCAACTTGATTTTTTCTCCCATCGCCAAACGGCTGAAGCTTTTGAACCGGGATGAGGTCAGCCGCCGTGACTTGATGACCGAGGGCCTTGTCGGCATATTAATGCATAAGAATCCCAGAATCATCCGAGAAGAGCTGAACTTCTTTCTTGCTTCCCGAGAGGTGGATACCCAAAAGCGGAGAGGTTCACGGTTTCGCAGTACGGATGAAGAGAGGGTCGCGTAAACAGCTATGGCACGAAAGCGTAAACGGCATTTCGAAGAAGAAGAAGAGGAAGAGAGCACCTGGCTGGACAGCTATGCCGATATGGTCACGGACTTGATGGCGATCTTCGTGATCTTGTTTTCGTTTGCCATGGCCAATCAGGCGGTTGTGGCCTATAAGGCCAAAGTCGCGGAGGAAGCGGACATCGCAGCTGTGGAAGTCATTGTGGGCGAGGAAAGCCCCGCGTCGCAAAACGCGCTGGCCACCCTGATCCCGACGGAAAGCACAGCTTCGCCGGAACCGACCCAGGAATCGGCCGCGAAAGCCGATTTGCCTAAAGTAAGTGATGCGCCGATTCAGGATAGCCTGAACAGCCTGTTTGAGACCATCCGGGCCTACGTTCAGGAAAATGGATTGTCTGGCGATCTGAGCGTCACAAAGCTGGGGAAAAATCGCATTCTGGTGCGCGTTGAATCCTCCGTCCTTTTCCCGTCGGGCAGCGCAACCATTTCCCAAAGCGCCGAACCGCTGCTGGATAAGGTTGCTGAAATTATGATCACCTATAATGATTATGTTGTGAACTTCGGCATAGAGGGACATACGGACAATATGCCCATTAAAAACAGCCAGTTCGCCAGCAACTGGGAGTTGTCCACCAGCCGCGCCGTCAACGTGCTGCGACGGATGGTTGAAATATCCAAGCTGGATCCTGCAAAGGTCTCCGCGGTGGGGTATGGCGAATACAGGCCCATCGCCGGCAACGATACAGAGCTGGGCAGAAGCCAGAACAGGCGCGTGGACTTTATTATCGAAACGATCAGCGATGAGTAGGGTTTGCTTTCAGGCTTATACTATTGCAAAACATTCATTACGCCAAAGCGCCAAGGTATTGCAGATAGCGGAACAAGGAGTCGGAGCGAGGCAACGCCGCAGTTTCGCGCGAAAAGAACTGGCACGACGGGTAATTCATGTTTGGAAATAGTATGATTCATGAGGGAATATTTATGCCTGCATTTATGTTTCCAAGGAAAAAGCCGGCGCCTTTTGCCATCAAAGCAAAGGGCGCCGGCTTTTTCGAGAAATTGTATGAACATCCCGCCTTAGTACTTTCCAAAGGAAGAAGCTGCTGCGCGGGGCCTTGCGGATGTTTTGGCCGGTTCCTTCAGAAGGGAAATGGTAAAGGGGTCATCCTTTTCAGGGCTGCCCGCCAGCTTGAACCTGCCGACCTCCTCCCGCAGCGTGGCGGCCTGGGCCGACATTTCCTCGCTGGTGGCCGAGTTTTCCTCAGCGGTGGCTGCGTTTGTCTGCACGACGGAGGATACCTGACCTAGGCCCTGCCTGATCATGTCAATGGCCGCGGCCTGTTCGTAAGACGCCTGCTCGACACGGTTGATGATCTCGTAAATCATCCGCGATTCTTCTTTGACATTGCGCAGGATCTGCGCAGTCTGCGCGGTAATTTGAGAACCGTCCGCCACCGTGGCAGCCGAGGTTTGGATCAGCCCGGCGGTTTTCTTGGCGGCCTCCGCCGATTTCGCGGCAAGGTTGCGCACTTCATCGGCCACCACCGCAAACCCCTTACCGGCATTGCCTGCGCGGGCCGCTTCAATGGCGGCGTTGAGTGCGAGAATGTTGGTCTGGAACGCGATGTCTTCTATTACCTTGGTGATGTTGGTGATTTGGTTGGAGGCGGAGTCAATGTTTGCCATGGCCGCCGTAAGCTGCTCCATGTGTTCGTTGCTGGCGCCAAGGCCCTGGGAGGATTTTTCGATATATTGCGCCGCCGTTTTGACGTTGGTGGAGTTTTCGGCGGCCTGGCCGGCAATTTTCGCGATGGAAGCGTTCAGCTCTTCCACCGACGAGGCCTGTTCGGAAGAACCTGCCGCAAGGGCCTGGGCACCGTTGGCCACCTGGGAGGCGCCGGTGCTGACTTGTTCCGCGGCGGTGCTGATGGCCTTCATCGTACGGTTCAGGCTGGAAGCCGTATTTTCAATCGTCTGCTTGAGCGCCGCAAAATCCCCGGGGTAGTTTTGATCGATCCTAATCTGCAGGTCGCCCTGGGAAATCTTTGTGAACTTGGCGATGATATCCCCAAGAATGGTGCTTTGCATCAAGTTTGTGCTGCGTATCAGCGACGCCATCCGCCCGATCTCGTCGTGGCTTTCATACGTGATCTGGGCCTGCATGTTGCCCTTGGAGATTTCGTCATACACGCCCACAATCTCTTTGATCGGCGTTAGGATGGACTTGGTCAGGAGGAGAACGGCGCCGACGATGACCGCCACGGACAGGAACAGGATGCCATACAGCATGATCCACGCCTGCGAAATGATCTGGTTGGCGGTTTCCTTTTGGGCGGCTTCCCGCTGTCCGCCTACCACCATGAAATCCTGCATGGCCTTTCCGGCTTCGGCATAGACGGGCAGGTAGTCGCTTTGGAACAGGGCGTATGCGGCTTTCGCGTTTTGCTGGGTTTTGTCTCTGAGCAGCGCAAAAATGGCCTCCCGGGCTACCTTTGACTGCTCAAAATAACCTCTTGTGACAGCTAGCTTCTCATCGTTTGCGCTGTTTCGCTGGTTGTTTGCGAACAGGTCGAACTGCTTTTTCAGCTCGGCGGCGCTTTGTTCAGACAAGCTGAGAGCCGGCTCAAAGTCCTCGCCGTATTCCTTTTGCGTGATGGCCTTGAGCAGGTTCAACTGGGTCGAAACCATTTCCCGCTGGGCCGATAGATTGTAATTGCCCAGGGGATAGGTGTATTTCCCGTACAACTGCACCTGTTGCCCGATGTTGGATATGCTCCAGACCGTAATCCCCATTGATATCAGCGTAACGATAAACACAATGCCAAAGCCGAGCGCCAGTTTGTTCCTGATGGATAAGTTCTTCATGTTTTTCCCTTCTTCTTGCGTATTATCCGATGGCTGATGATCTTTCGCCGCTTTGCCCGCGGGCAGGACGCCCGGTCCAAACGGCTATGGGGAGATAGATAATGAAGATTCCTGTGCTGCAATCCGCGATGGATCGAATCGGGCTTCCGCATGCTTGCGCCGCCATTTGGCTGAAAGCATGCCCCGGTATCCCGATTCCGCGCGGATGAAGTGTATTCTAATTGTCAGCGATCCGGCTGCATTTTTCATACCCCATTTTGAGGTATTTTTGCGTTTTTTGTCATTTTTTCAGGGTACGCTTCAGAAAGACGGATGCATCATTGCACGGTTACACGGGAGTCTGCGGACATGGGTGCATTTTTTGATTTACTGAGGCACACTTTTTCTCCGGCAACCCGTGCGGGCATGCTTCGTGTGAACCCGTCCGTGCACTCCGCAAAAAGAACGCCGATAGCAGGTCTTTCATGGGCAGTTTGCAAGCAAACAAAAAAGCCCACCGCAATGGGTGAGCTTCGTTGCACCAACGAATGTCGGTATTTGGTGAGCCCGGCGGGATTCGAACCCACGACCTTTTGATTCGTAGTCAAACACTCTATCCAGCTGAGCTACGGGCCCGAGGCTGTCTTTGGGACAGCTTTTGTATTATAACAAAGTTGTTTGGAAAATGCAACGGGAAAATGCAAATTTTTTAATTCTTTCTCATCGCTTTTTATTCGGTCAGACTCCGCAGTCTTTTCTTGTCCAGCACCTTCAGGCCCCCGCGGGACAGGGCCACGATGCCCTCGCTGGAAAAGTACTTGAGCATCCTGGTCACGACTTCCCTGGCAGAGCCCACGAGCTTGGCGATCTGTTCATGGGTGAGGGAAATGGTGCCGTCAGCGGTCTTGGCCAGTTCATCCAGCAGAAAGATGGCCAGCCGCTTGTCAAAGCTCATAAACAGCACCTGCTGCATGGTCCACATCACGTCTGAAAACCGCTCGGTGGCCAGTTGATAAGAGAATTTTTCTACATATATATTCTGCCTGGACAGCTCGGCAAAGGCGGCGGCGCCGACCAACATCACCTCTGTGTCTGTCTGCGCGTCCACATGCACGTCAAAGGTAATGGTGCTCAATACGCAGGAGGCGGACAGGATGCACATGTCGCCGTCCTTCAGCCGGTAAAGCGTGATCTCCCGGCCTTCCTCCGACAGCATGTATACCCGCAGCTCCCCGCTGCGCACGAAAATAAAGCCCACGCACTCGGTTTCCCCGTTGTGGATATTGGTCCCCTTTGGGTAGCATAAAAGCGACGCGTGGCTTAAAAGAAAGTTCCTTTGGCTTTCATTTAGCTGCGGCCAGAAGGGATACCGGGCTGCGATGGATGAAAGCTGCTGCAATGCCTGCATGGAAAAGCCCTCCGCATGTAAAAGACGCTGCATTCCTGGAGATAGTATACTGCAAAAGCGCGCGCAATGCAAAGCGCCTGCCCGTTTCGAAAATTACGAAACAGGCAGGGGAAAATAGGCGGTTTCTTGAATTGTTATTAAAGTTTGCCTTTGGCAAAGGATGAGAAGAATGCTGCTCGGAGGAGACATATGCGCTTTACGTATGGTTACTGGCAGTTAAGGCCGGAGTTCAAAATGGGCTACGCGGTGGAATGGTATAGAACGCTGAAAACGGAACGCAGCTTGAAAGTGGTGACGCTGAACCGGCACGTGGCCAACCGGGGGAGCACGCTGGACGGCCCCGCGCTGGAGGTGGAATTCACCGCGCCGATGGAAGGGGTCATCCGCGTATCTGTAACGCATTTCAAGGGCGTCCGGCAAAATGGGCCGGTGCACGGTATTACGCAAAGCGAAGCCGCCCCGGCGATTTTGGAAGACGCTACAAGCTGCACCTTTACAAGCGGCTCCCTGTCCGCCCGGGTAGACAAGGCGCCAAGCGGCTGGCGGGTGGATTATATGGCGGAAGGGAAGACGCTGACCACCAGCGGCTACCGCGGCATGGCCCACGCGTTGAATACCCAAACAGGCAGGGCTTATATGTCCGATTCATTGATGCTGGATGTGGGCGAGTGGGTCTACGGCCTGGGCGAACGCTTTACGCCATATTTGAAAAACGGCCAGACGGTGGATATGTGGAACGAGGACGGCGGCACCGCCACCGAAATCGCGTACAAAAACGTGCCCTTCTACATGACCAACCGGGGCTACGGCATTTTTGTGGACGACCTTTCCGACGTTTCCTTTGAGGTGGCCAGCGAAAAGGTGGAGCGGGTGCAGTTCTCCGTGGAAGGGGAGAGGCTTGTTTACCATGTGATCTATGGCCCGACGCCCAAGGAGATTCTCTATCGCTACACCTGCCTCACCGGCCGCCCGGCATTGCCGCCGGCCTGGTCCTTCGGCCTGTGGCTGACCACCAGCTTTACCACCAGCTATGACGAAAAAACCACCTCCTCCTTTATTCAGGGCATGGCGGACAGGGATATCCCCCTGCATGTGTTCCACTTTGACTGCTTCTGGATGAAGGGCCTCAACTGGTGCGATTTTACCTGGGATGACGAAACCTTCCCCGATCCTGTGGGCATGCTCCGCCGCTACAGGGAGCGGGGCCTGCGCATCTGCGTGTGGCTGAACCCCTACATCGCCCAATTGAGCCCCCTGTTTGACGAGGGGATGGAAAATGGCTATCTGCTGAAAAAGACAAACGGTGACGTTTGGCAGTCGGACAGGTGGCAGGCCGGCATGGGCATTGTGGATGTCACCAATCCCAAGGCAAAAGCGTGGTACCAGGGGTATCTGCGCAAGCTGCTTGACATGGGCGTGGATTGTTTCAAGACCGACTTTGGCGAGCGGATACCGGTCAAGGATATTGTTTACCATGACGGCAGCGATCCCTTACGCATGCACAACTACTACACCCATCTGTACAACCAGATGGTGTTTGAACTGCTGGAGGAATGCCGCGGCCGTGGCGAGGCGGTGCTCTTTGCCCGCAGCGCCGCCGCCAGCGGGCAGCAGTACCCCGTGCACTGGGGCGGCGACAACAGCGCCAGCTATGTTTCCATGGCGGAAACGCTGCGGGGCGGCCTGTCCCTGGCCCACTGCGGCTTTGGCTTCTGGAGCCATGACATCTCCGGCTTTGAGCAGACCGCGCCGGCGGATGTGTACAAGCGCTGGGTGGCCTTTGGCCTTTTGTCCACCCACAGCCGCCTGCACGGCTCCAGCAGCTACCGGGTGCCGTGGCTGTTTGACGAGGAGGCCTGTGATGTGGTCCGATTCTTCGTCAAGCTCAAGTGCCGCCTGATGCCCTACATCTACGGCGCTTCGGTTACGGCCCATGAAACCGGCACGCCGGTGCTGCGGCCGATGCTCCTGGAATTCCCGGAGGATGTGACTGCCCAAATGCTGGACCGGCAGTACATGCTGGGCGAAAGCCTGCTGGTGGCCCCCATTTTCCATGCCGACGGGCATGTGGATTGCTATCTGCCCGAGGGCGAGTGGACCAGCCTGCGCAATGGGGAAAAAGTTAAGGGCGGCGCGTGGCGCAGGGAAAACCATGGGTTTATGAGCCTGCCGCTGTATGTGCGTGAAAATACCGTGCTGCCTCTTGGCCGCCGGGATGACAGGCCCGACTACGACTATCTGGAAGGGCTTGAGCTGCACCTGTTTGGAATCAAAGACGGCGCTGTTATAAAGACAGAGATCCCCAATTTGAACGGGCAGACAGCCGCCGTTTTCACGGTCACGCGCAAGGGCGATGATTATACCGTTACGACGGATTCGAAAAAGCCCTATGCCGTTGTGCTGAACGGCCAAAAGACCGCGGGCAGCGGCACATTGAAATTCAGCGCAAATCATTCATAAGCGAGGAAGAAACAGTTATGGCTCAGTACCCCACCCTTGTCAAAGGCATGCAGGCGCTGCTCCACGGCGGCGATTACAACCCGGAGCAGTGGCTTGACCGCAAGGATGAGATTTGGAAAAAGGACATGGAACTGGCCCATCAGGCGGGCATCAATACATTGACGGTAGGTATTTTCTCCTGGGCGCACCTGGAGCCGGAGGAGGGTACATTTGATTTTGCCTGGCTGGACCAGGTGATGGACATGCTGCATCAAAATGGCATCAAGGCCATACTGGCCACGCCCAGCGGCGCCAGGCCGCCGTGGCTGGCGCAAAGGTATCCCGAAGTGCTGCGCATGGACAACGAACGCAAGCACAACCTATATGGCGGGCGGCACAACCACTGTCTCACCTCGCCCGTCTACCGGGAAAAGGTGGCTGCCATGAACGAGCGGCTGGCCTTGCGCTATGGCAAACATCCCGCCCTGATGATGTGGCATATCTCCAACGAATACGGCGGCGAGTGCCACTGCCCCCTTTGCCAGAAGGCGTTTCAAAACTGGCTGAAGGAGCGCTACGGCACCATTGACAAACTCAACGACGCCTGGTGGAACCAATTCTGGGCCCACAGGTTCAACAGCTTTGACCAGGTAGAAAGCCCCACGTCCCCTTCCTGGCTGGGTGAGAACGAAAGCCATGGCTTGAAGCTTGCCTGGCGGCGCTTTGTTTCCCATCAGCATTTGAGCTTCTATAGCGATGAGATCGCGCCGATAAAGCGCGTCACCCCGGACATCCCCTGCACCACCAACCTGATGAGCACATATCCCGTCATCGATTACTTTGCCTTGGGCAAGCTGATGGAACGATGCAGCTGGGACAATTATCCCGTATGGTCCGGCACAGAAAAGGACGCCCTGGCCGGCATGAACGCCGCCTTCAACCATGACCTCATGCGCGGCGTCGGGGGTCAGAAGCCCTTTTTGATGATGGAATCCAGCCCCGGCCCGGTCAACTGGCAGCCAATCAATTCCCTGCGCCGGCCCGGCGTTGTGCTGACCCAGGGCTTGCAGGCGGTGGCCCACGGTTCGGACTCGGTGCAGTATTTTCAGTTTAGAAAAGGGCAGGGCGGCTTTGAAAAGTTTCACGGCGCTGTGATCGATCATGTGGGCCACGGAGAAACCCGTGCCTTCCGGGAAGTCGTGCAGGTGGGCGAGGCGCTGAAAAAACTGGCGGCAGTCGCCGGCTCCGCGCCGGAAAATGAAATCGCACTGGTCTACGACTGGGAAAATCGCTGGGCGTTGGAGGATGCGCGCTTTGGCCAGTCGGACAAAAATTACGAGCAGACGGTGCGCACCCATTACTATGGGCTGTACGGTGCCGGTTTGGGCGTGGACATCATTGACCAGACGGCGGATCTTGGCAAATACGAAATCGTCAGCGCGCCCATGAGCTATCTGTTCCGGGAAGGCTTTGCGGACAGGGTAAAGGCGTTTGTAAAGACCGGCGGCACCTTTGTCATGACGTATGTTTCCGGTTATGTCAATGAAGAAGACCTGTGCTTCCTGGGCGGCTTCCCCGGGCCGCTGAAAGAGGCCGCCGGCATTTGGGCCGAGGAAGTGGACGCCCTTTTCCCGGAGGTCACCAACAGCTTCAAGTGGCAGGGCAAGACGTATGAGGCGGTGGATTTTTGCGAGCTGATCCATCCGGAAACCGCAAAGGCACTGGCGGCCTATGACAAGAATTTTTACCGGGGCATGGCCGCGCTGACGGTGAACAGCTATGGCTCCGGGCGCTGTTACTACATTGCGGCCCGTACCGGCGAGGAATTCTTGAAGGACTTCTACCGCCATATCGCCGGGGAAGCCGGCGTTGCGCCGGTTTTGGAGGACATTCCTTACGGCGTGGGCGTTGCCAAGCGTGTAGGCGATGGGGGAAGGGAGTATCTGTTCCTTTCCAACTTCCTGGGCGAAGAGAAAACAGTGAATGTCCCCGAAGGCTTTGTTGACCTGCTTGGTGGCGGGCCGGTAAACAGCGAGGCGGTCCTTGCCTCCCACGGCACCAAAGTGTTGGCCCGGGGCTGAAAACGAATCGGGTAGAAAAGATATTTCTTGCATAAAAAACAGACAGCGCCGCCGCACTTGCGGTGGCGCTGTCTGTTGCAAATGGCAGGGCGTTGTGCTGGATGGGGAACAATTGCGGTCTGCGAGTCTTTATGTTATAAACGGTTTTCTTCGTCGATTTACAGGGGGCCTGCAAGTATGTCGTTATTGGTTGGATGATCTGTTCGATAAATTGAAATTTGACTGCCTCGTATATGTTTATTATTTAACGTATGAGCGGTCACCCAAACGAGATATAATGCGTTTTTTATCCGAATCTTCATGCATGAATGATACACTGCCTGAACCGCCCTGCATACCGCATTTATTAAGCATTTCAACATCCAAACCAAGCCACATAGCGTGAAATATGCCCAAAGTGATGCCATGAGAAACAATAATAATGTTTTCTTCTGTACTATCTGTAATTTCACTGTGAAATTCTAAAAGCCGATTCCAAAGTTCTCTCCTAGATTCTGATCCGTTATATTGTTTATCATCAATGGTTTTTATCTGGCCCAAATCGTTTTGCCGCGCCCATTCTTTTGATTTTCCATTCGCCTCACCCAAATTTATCTCCCTCAACACGGCAGTTGGTATCGGCTTAATACCCCAAAATTCCGCTACAATTTTCGCCGTATGCTTTGCACGCAGTAAATCAGATGAATACATGATGTATTTTTTGTCATTGATTTCTTGCGAAAGATTCTCGCCGATTCGTTTAGCTTGCTCAATTCCAACCTCGGTTAAGTCCCAATCTGCCCATCCACCAAGCATTCCATTTGTGTGCTGAACGGATTGAGTATGCTGTATTGTAATTATGTTTTTCATAAAAGCATCTCCACCTTCCCACGATGTTCGATAGCGCCTGATAAATTCGAATTTGCCAGTTTCATGTTATGCTTATACTGCGAGGTTAGAGCATTTTACTAAAATTCAGATTACCCCCCGTAGTGTAACCATTGCGAATATAACAAGCATGTGCATCAACACGCTTTACTCCAGTGTTTAAACCGATGTTATAGACACCGCAGGTTCTTGCATAGTCCTCCATTTTTTGAAATAGTTTACAACCAATACCTTTTCTGTGTGCTTCTTTCTTCACCGCAAACGCTATTATCTGCATAAAACAACCTTCAAAACCCACCGCATACGATTGAACAGAGGAAACGAAGCCGACTACATCATCTTCAAGCAGTGCTACAAATGTTTTATATCGTTCATCGCTCTTTATCCGGTCATAATGACGAGCGATATTGTCAGCAGTAACTACTTGACTATCAAGTTCATTATTCCATATTGGTAATAGGGCAAGGTAATCCTTTTCTTCGATCTCACGAATAATAATTTCCATTCAGTCCCCTCCGTATATTATATAAATAATCCACAGTACAAAGCTACTCGACAAATTCCTACTACAATGTATTTGCCGGATGAAGCACGTCAGCTAGGCGTGCTTCATTCCGTCTGTTTATCAATATATTGTGTTGTGCTGAGTCCCGCTGAAAAACTGGCATTTTGCTGCTTCGCGTTATGTTCATTCGTTAAAATAAAGAGCCCAACCTACACCATACTTATCCGTGACCAGTGCCAACCGTGTCGCCCACGGATAAGGTCCTTCGAGCGAACAACTCTGCCCTTCTTGAGCTAATGCATCATACGCTTTACGAAATTCGTTTTCATTATCGAAACGAACCTCACAAACGATTGCATTGTCCAACCCTTTCCCGATTGTACCACCCGGACCCAATAGCATTTCAACTCCGCATATTTCCATCATTATGTGAATATCGTCGCCATTTGGCGGTGTTCCCTCGAAAAGTTTTTTGGCATTGAAAGCCTTTTGATACAGCTCAAACATTGCCCTTCTTTCTTCGTTGGTCGTATTGATGTTGAATGAAATAGTAAATTGCGGGTATTTTGACATTGCGTTCTTCCTCTCATCCAAAAATAAGCCGAAGTTCGAAACTGGTCGGAAAACTGGAATTTGTCAGTTTTCTGTTAAGCATATGCATACTTGCACAAATGTGTAATACATCTGGTCATTATTTCAATGCCTTTCGCACAACTACTCTGCCATCTTGCTCCGCGCCTATACGAAACCCGCATTTTTCATACATGGCCAGGGGTCCTCTAAATTCATGGGCTTCATCCGTAAATTTCTTGTTTACATAGGCTTCGACAAAATCAAAACCATCGGCGGCCGCATCCTGGCAGACGCGCTCCAACAATTGTGTGGCTACGCCCATTCTCTGCACCGCCGGCGCGATCACAAAGCAAAAGATAGACTTTACTTTGATATCTGCATGGTATTCCTCTATCGGCCAATAGGAACGCAGATAATTGATACCGAGCTGACAATCCGCGCTGGCGTTGCACCATCCCACAATTTCATCGCCGCGATAGGCAAGATAGCCCTGCAGGTTACCGGCCCTGACAAATTGGATGGCACGATCTCTTCTTTCCTCACGTGTCGGAAACCAATGGTCGCCATCGCCGGTATAGGAATCATCGCTGCGCCAGGTTACGCAATAACACTTGTTTTCATCTATGTTGACGTCGTGGGGCGTTACATCAAAAAAACGTACGTAGTGGCTCCTGCGAGGGCGAAAAGCCCAGCAAATACAAGCAAAACAGGTCAGGATGTGGTAAAATAAGTGCAAGGGAAAGACCAGAGAAGGTACAAAAAGCTTGCACTTGACAGGAGCCATGGCT
>JAFADG010000024.1 GCA_023425025.1 Bacillota bacterium | reverse complement strand
GCCGTTCGCAGCGCAAGAGTAAGGGCTATAGCTCGTTTACGAGCGGTGGGGCATGAAATGCAGTTGATAGATGGTTCAATGCGTCTTGAGACGCGGCTAGTAAATTCGCCTTGAAGGCGCGGTGCATGGGGCGATTAGAATGTCCAGATCGGGCAGGAGCGGCCTGCCGGCATCCTCCCGCAAATAGGGAGAATGACAATCGGGACAGCGGTACGGGCAGTTGGACACCGAGATTATCAGGCTGATCTCATCCGGCACCTCCTGCTATGTCACGGCGGCATCGACGTACCGCAGCGGCGGATCAAGCTGGCCAAGCCCTCCGCCTCTTACGCGGTCACGATCCAGAATCTTTCCGGCGTCAGCGGCTACGAGCGGGAGGTGTTCGAGCCGAATATGGCGCTGCGCATCTGGGACGAGGCGTTGAACCTGAACGACTACGCCTATGTCACGAAGCTTGTCGAGCACCCCGAAACGCCGGAGAAGGATGCGGTGTCGATCAGCAACGACCTGACGAGCATCGGCGGCGTATCCCTGGACGGCATCATCGCCCGGATCACCGGCATCGCGGAGATCATCAACAAGAAGCAGGCGCTCTACGACCGCGCGAGAGCGATTTCGCAGGACGGCTCCATTCCCGCTAAGCGGTTGGAGGGGATGATCGACGTCCTCCGAACCAGGCTCACCTCGTCCGTCTCCAACTGGTACACCGATGAAAACGGCAATCTGGTGCTCGAGTCCCTTGACGGGCGGAGCGCCATGAAGTTGTGCGGCGAGGGCTTCATGATCGCGGGCGGCCGAACAGATAACGGCGCGTGGGACTGGCGGACGTTCGGCACAGGCGAAGGATTCACTGCGGACATGTTGATCGCGGGCTTCCTGAGTGCCGACCGCATCCAGGCGCACACGATCACCGCAATCAAGCTGGCGGCCGACGTCGGCGAATCGCTCGACCTGTCCAGCAACGCGTCTGTCAAAATAACGGTGCGGCGCGAGGTTGATGCCCACAGCCCGCAGCGTTGTTAGGTTGAGGCTGCCGGATACGGCGCTCCTGACATTCGCCGCCACAGTGCTGCCGGTGGCGGCCATACTGTAAGCGGACATGGCGTTGGCCAGCCCGGAAGCGGCGGCGGTTCCCACGGCGGACAGCGCGTCGCCGGTCAACGCAGCGCCTACGGCGGCGGCCACGCCATTCGCCAGCGTTGCGGCATCGGAGGACAGGTCATAGCCCGCCATGCCCTCGCCGACGCCAGCGGCGACATTTTCGCCCACCGGCTTCATGCGGGTGGAGGGGGACTGGATGCCCAGCGCGGTATTGAGCGCGGCTTCGAGGTTGGCGGCGACCGTTTCCGCAGAGGTGTCGGTGCCCGCCTGCGTCATGCCCTCGGCGATGCCTGCGAGGATGTTCTCGCCGACGCCGATGGAATCCATGAGATTGACAAGCTCCGAAATGGATTGCAGGTTCGCAATCACGTCCTCGGACAGCGTTTCGCCGTTGTTCAGGGCGGTAATGGCCTCGTTGACCACCGCCTGCAGGTTGCCGATCTCCGTCGCGTCGAGGTAATTCGAGATGGTATCCGCAGCAGCTTTTCTGTCCCAGCCATCCATCCAGCCGCCGAAATTCAGCCAGGAATTCATCTCGTTGTTCGTCAATGGCGGCGGTCACGGCGGAATAGCCCTGGGCGGTGGCGGTCAGGCCGCGCTCATAGACGGCATTGTCCACATGCTTTTGCCCGCGCGCCTGCGCCTTGGCCTTCTCGGTTTCAATGCCCTGAAGGATTTGCGCATAGCCGTTCTCGCCATCCGGCACGAGGTTGTACTTGATCTGAATGGCTTCGCGGGCGTCGATCAGCTCGTCCAGCCGCAGCTTGTCTTTCGCGGAGAGCAGGCCGTTCTGTCGCTTTTTTAGCAACTTTTCGACTTCGGTGTCCATCGCCGCCAGCGCGTCGATGTCCTTCTGGATGCCGGAGGCCACATCGTTATGCCCGGTGGCGGCGGCGTCGGCTTTGAGCTTTTGCAGGCTCTCGGTCATGCCGACGTTCAGCGCCTTGAAGGAATCCGTCCATTCGGCGACGATCTCCTTGGTTTCCTTCTTGCCATCCGTCCAGACCCGAATCAGGCCGTCCTTCCAGGCGGACGCGCTTTTCAGCGCGAAGGCGCCTTTGAAGTCATCTTTTGAGAGGCCGAAGGACGCAAGGCCCTCATTGCTGTAAATGCTCTCCGCCGTATGGCTGGCCCATTTGTCGGCAGTCTGATTCATACCTTCGAGCGCCTTGCGCGCCTCGGTCGCACCGGTGGCGTAGTCGTACAGTGCCTTGGTCGCCACCACCACGGCAGCGCCGACCGCGAGCCATACAGCCGGGGATTTCCCGAGCACCGAAATGAAGCCCTTCCAGCCGCCACCCGCCTTGCCGACCGACAGGGCGAATTTGCCGAAGCCGGTGGAGACAAGGCCAACCACCTTCACGACCTTGGAGAAGGCCAGAATCGCCGGGCCAGCGGCGGCTGCGATGGCGGCGAATTTGATAATCATGAGCCGCTGCTTTTCGTCCAGCGCCATGAATTTCTCAAGCAGGCCGTTCGCGCCGTCAATGAGCTTTTGCACCGTGGGATTCAAATCATCGCCGATGCGCTGCGCCGCGAGCACGGCGGTATTCTTGAGGTTCTTGAGCCGGGATTCCGTCGTGGCGTAGCGCTTGGAGGCTTCGTTCGTGAGCGCCGTATTCTCAGACCACGCGCGGTTAGCCGTTTTCTGCGCGGAGGCAAACAGCTTCGTGGCGTTGGTGGCGCGCATGAGGGTATCCCTCAAGCGTACTTCTTTGAGGCCCATTTCTTCCAGCGTCGCAATGGAGGAAACACCCTGCTCGTCCATCCGCGAAAGGCCCACAATGAACGCCTCGATTGCTCCAGCCGGGTTGCTGTTCCACAGGTCTTTGAACGCCTGCTTGGTCAGCCCGGACACGCGGGCGAAGTCGGCGAGGCTGTCGTTGCCCGTTTCCACGGCCACCTGCATCTGAATCATGGCCTTGCTGAACGCGGTGCCGCCCGCTTCGGCTTCGAGGCCCACAGAGGACAATGCCGTGGCAAAGCCCAAAATCTGCGATTGCGAAAGGCCGACCTGCGAACCGGCAGCCGCGAGACGCGTCGCCATGTGCATGATGGCGCTCTCCGTCGTGGCGTAATTGTTGCCCAAATCGACCAGCGATGCGCCAAAGCGCCCGATGTCGGACTGCGCCATGTTCGTCACGTTGGCGAACTGCGCGATGGCGGTGGCGGCTTCGTTTGCGGCGATGTCGGTGGAATTGCCGAGGTCGATCATCGTCCGGGTGAATTCCACGAGGTAGTCGTTCTGAATGCCGAGCTGCCCGGCGTTCGCCATGACCTCCGCGATGGTGCCGGAGGATGTGGCGACCTCGGTGCTCATCTTCTTCACGGCATCCGACAGCCGTTCGTATTCCTGCTCGGTGGCATCCACCGTTTTGCGCACGCCGGTGAAGGCGGATTCAAAATCTATGGACGCCTTGATCGCCGCCGTTCCAAGTGCCAAGACCGGCGTGGTCAGCGCGGCGGTCATGCCCTTGCCGACCTTCGACATGGCCGTGCTCACAGCCGCGCATTTGGTGCCGAAGGCGGTGAGCGTGTCGCCCGCCTTCGTCCATGCAGACTGCATCCTGGCCAGCTTGTCGGTGGTGGCCTTGATCTGCGCCTCGGTCTGCTTGAGCGCCGCCTGCGCCTGATTGAGATTCGTCCGGGCCTTGGTGACGGCATCGGCGTTGTTTTGCAGACTTTTGGTGTTGGCTGCGAGCTGGCCTTCCAGCTTCTTGACTTCGGCGGAGGATTCGGCGTATTCCTGCGAAAGCGCGTCCAGATTGGCTTTTGCGGCGATGGTCGCGGAATCAGCATCGCCCAGCTCCCGCTGGAACGCCTCGTATTGCTTGGTGGCGGCGGCGACCTTGGTTTTCAGGTCGGCATTGCGGGTAGAGGCTTCCGAAAGGGAGGCAGTCAGCTTGCCCTGCTTGGCATGGGCGGTTTCCAGCTTCTTGTTCGCGGCCTCCAGCGCGCGTTCGTATTGCGTGACCGCCTTTTGCTGGAGCGTGAATTTCTGCCCCAGCGTGTCCAATTCAGCCCGTGCGCCGGAGGCGGATTTCTCGAAATCCTTTACCCCAGCGGCGGCCCGCTTGAATTCGCTCTCCGCTTCCTGTATCTGCTTGTTGATGGAGGTCAGATTGCGGGAAAAGTTATCGCCGTCCAAAGATAGCGATAATCGTAATCACCGCAGAGCCGGAAGCCACGGAAGCTACGGCGGAGGCCATCACGGAGGCCACGGATGCCCCGGCTACGGAAGCCCCGGTGGAATCCGAGGCGCAGCCCGAGGATAACGAACCGGCTAAGAAACCCGCGCGCAAGGGCAAAGGCAAGAAGGGCACGGCGGCCACCGAGGATGAAGGCAAGTAAGTAAATCAGAAAAATCCGGCATAGCGCCGGATTTTTCGTGCTTATTGATCGGTGAACGTCCCGAATATCTCCCCTTCTATGGCGACTATTTCATCAATGGGGATCGTTGTCCCATTGGTCAAAACAACAAGTCGTGTGTATTCTTCGATCTTTTTTGCCGCACCGGTAGCAGTAACATAAGACCCGCCATTTTTCATTATATCTGGCTGGAAGTAGGTAATTGCGATTTCTGGCTGCTCAATAATTCGCTCTGCTATGATTTGTAATCTATCGCTCAAAGCGTTCATTGAGTATTCGTCCAATTCCACCCGCTCGTCGGTCAATCTCGCGGTTTCTTTAACAGCAGCGTCGTAGCCGGTCAGCGCGGCAAACGGTGAAAACTGAGCTGCCCGGTTAATCGCCGTCATATGAGGGTGCTTTTTCGAGACATGATGCGGCAAATTGATGATGTCGTCATATTCGCCTGCTGTCATGCTTTGTGCCCTCCAATTTGCCTATTTCTATCCATGGTGGTCGCACCATCCATCAAATTCATGCCCCTTAGAATGGCGTTTGGCCCGTGCTTCTTCTTTATAATCAACATTGCCGCCTGCATCCGCTTTTCCCGCGCGAGAGCGGCTTCCTCCGCTTCTTTCTGCGCTTGGACAGCCGAGTAATCGGTAAAGAGATCAAGCTGCTCAAAGGTGCCTTTCTTTTGCGCAGATACTTCGTCTACAACGTTATTCGCGGCGATATTGACCCGTCTGACCAAGAGATTTTTATCGACAATTCGCTCATACAGCCCTGTTACGGCATCCAGTAGAAACTTCGTTGAGGATGTCGGTCTACCAAGGTTCACCGAACCATGCGCGGATTTCGGAACAGCGCGTCCGTAGCCGTCCGTGGTGATCTCCCCGCGATAGCTTTTCTTTATCATTGGGTCTGTCAGGCTCTCTCTATCATATCCAACCGTCAAAACAAGCTGGTCTGTCACGAGCTTCTTATCGACCAAATCGAGCGCCAATAGATCGGTCATTTCGCGCACGATCAGTTGCGCCCTATCAAACGTATATGGGCTGTGCAGCACCTGTCCCGATCCAACGCTGCTTGTACTTGGCCTGTATGCTTTAATATCGGCCATTGCGCAGGGTTCCCATCCCCACGCATGGTCGATTAACAGTTCGGCATTGATACCGAACATCTTGTACAAAAAATCCTCGTTGAAGTAATCGGCAGATTTTCCGAGGGAGCAGCGCGCGATGTCGCCCATCGTACAAAGGCCGTGTTCTTCCAGCTTTTTCGCATATCCCCTGCCGACGCGCCAGAAGTCCGTCAGAGGCCGATGTGACCACAGCAAGCGGCGGTAGCTCATTTCGTCAAGTTCGGCAATCCGCAGCCCGTTCGCGTCAGCCGGGATGTGCTTTGCTTGGATGTCCATCGCTACCTTACTGAGGTACAGGTTCGTGCCGATGCCCGCTGCTGCTGTGATGCCGGTTGTTTCCAGCACATCGAGGATCATCTTCGAGGCAAGCTCACGGGCTGAGAGCTTGTAGGTTTTCAGGTACGCGGTTGCATCCAAAAGCACTTCGTCGATGGAATAAACGTGGATGTCCTCCGGTGCGATATACTTCAGATAGACGTCGTAAATCCGCGTACTGTACGCAATATACAAAGCCATTCGCGGCCGCGCGACGATGTAATCCAACGAGAGATCAGGCCTTGATTTCAATTCCATATCGTTGAAGGATGCGCCGGAAAAGGCGCGTCCCCGAGCTTTGCGCCGCCGTTCCGCGTTTACTTCCCTGACCTTTTGTACGACCTCAAATAGCCTTGACCTGCCGGAGATGCCATACGCCTTGAGAGACGGGGTGACGGCGAGGCAGATGGTTTTCTCGGTGCGGCTGGCGTCGGCAACGACGAGGTTGGTGGTCAGCGGATCAAGGCCGCTTTCCACGCACTCGACCGAAGCGTAGAAGGATTTCAGATCGATAGAGATATAGGCTCTGTCCGTCATCGTCTCCGGCCACCTCCTTTAAAATCTTTCGCCCGTAGACGTGAGATTTAGTCTGCCCCGCAGTCTGGCGATGTTTACTCCCAATGTGGTCATGGGGAATATATGATACAATTCTTCGCTTCCATCCCCCTGGGCACCATTTTTCATAGATAGGAACATACGTTCGGTTACAGTATAGTCCGCCTCTCTTTCTCTGTCAACAGGATATAATTTGAAATAACCGTACGTTCGAGTGGTAAAGGTTTCCAGCAATTTCAGCCGCATGTCCTAAAAAACCGCCCTCGTCCAAAGGCGGCATTTTGGCGGTATATAGCGCCGGATTTTGTAGAATGTGTAATAAAAAAACCGCCCTAACAGGGCGGCTGCAGAGTGTCAAAAAAGTCAAAGGAACGAGCAAATGTCACACGAAGGTGGCCGATTGTTCCTTTGACTTTTATGTGATATAATTGGATAAGCAAAGGGTATGCGTTAGTCGGATAATGAGAGTGAATTTATATTTGCACGAGGGGGAAATCTAATGAAAATAGTCATAATTACCAAAAATAAAAAAGATTTTTTAGACCTATTACTCTTAGCTGATCAAGAGTATATGATTGATAAATATTTAGACAGAGGAACTTTATTTGCTTTGTATGATGATGATTTGAAGAGCATTTGTGTTGTTACAGACGAAGGTAATGGCAATTATGAAATTCAAAATTTAGCTACATATGAACAATTCCAAAATAAAGGCTATGGCACTCGTTTAGTTAAGCATGTATTTGATTATTATAAAGATAAGGCTTTGGTTATGTATGTCGGTACAGGAGATGGTCCCTTAGCCATCCCATTTTACGAACGTTGTGGCTTTTCTTTCTCTCATCGAATAGAAAACTACATGCTTGAACAATATGATAAACCAATATTTGAAGCTGGAATCCAGTTAAAAGACAAGGTTTATTTAAAAAGAAATCTGCGTAGCGAATAAGCAAACTGCAATATGCCGCCCGATAGCCCCTACAGCTACCGGGCGGCATTATCTACGTCGAGGGCAGCTCACGGTTCAAAGTAAAAAACAAATCCGAACGCCTCTCCAATCAGGATAGGGTTCGGATTTGCTTGTTGTGGTGGTCTGTACTGGACTCGAACCAGTGACCCCATCGATGTGAACGATGTGCTCTACCAACTGAGCCAACAGACCAAGAGTGAGGGAGAGCCGATCGGCATCTTCAATGCCGGTTGGCCGAGCTCATTTTCACGCGTTGCGTGGAAAGGGGCGAGGCCGAAATTTTTCTTCGCCGAGGCGTCACATTCGGATCGGCGACAGGGTCGGGGTTGGTCATGTACTACGACCAGTGTGCTCTACCCATGTGGGTAGATTAACCAACATTTCAACACAAATCAAACATAATGCCAGACTCTTTCAGATGATCATGGATTCATTTATATGCTTCTTCAATATCCTCTACAACTGTTCTTTTGTAACCCGATTAGAGAGATGCCGACTCAGTATTAAGGCAACAAGGACTGAGGATACAGCCGATATTGCTCCTGCAGCTTCAGTTAGTGCTGGCAGCTGATATATTCCGCCACATATACTGGTAGTAATTCCGCTCAAAGCCCCAACGAGGATTGAAATCCACATGTTCTTTGACATTGCATTCTTAGACATTAAGCCCACAGCTACAACACCCAATAGGCTTAACTGAGCAACAATAAAAATATATACAAAATCAAAAACACTTTTTCCGATAGCTCCCAATAACAACTGTATACCCCAAGCAGCGATGACTCCAAACACGATGGTCACTACTCTTGCGAGCGTATAGCCATTGATCTTTTTGAACTTTTCACCAAATCTTAAATCAACCAAAAAGGTTTGAGCAACAGATAGTCCTACACCATCAATCAATGAAACCATCGATAGTAAAAGCAAGATAATGACGCACAGAACAACGCTGATGTTAGCCATTCCAGACGAAGCAATGCCACCTAAGATATTATCAGAATTCAAGTTGGGAATAACTCTCAATAGGACACCCAAAAGTGTGCCTAGTATATAGGCAGCAAAAACCTCTTTACTGGCAATATTAAGTGTCTTTTTTGCAACATTGGCTTCTTCTTTACTGCCTGAACTAATAGTCTGCCAAGATGTGTTATCGACGAATTGCCACGATATACTAAATATCATGTTCGTAAAGAACCCAATTATTCCGATTCCACCAATAGCAGTTGACATACTCGGTAGAAAAACAGAAGTTTCCAAATTAGAAGACGACAAAACGCTCTTACTTAATGCATATACAACAATGGCGAGCAGGAGTATTTTCACAATATTCAATATGAAATCAATATGACCATTTGCCTTTATTCCGCCAATTGTCGTATACAATAATGCGAATAAAATTGTAACAGCCACTACGAGAGGTAGGGCGAAGCCCAAATTCATTCCTGCGCTTTCAAGAAGAGATTGGACACCAGACTTAGCTATCGCAATTTCCCAACCAGCAAAGTAGAGCAATCCAATAATCGAACATAAAGAGGCTACCCTACGGGTAGCGCATCCGAACCTGCAACCAAGAAAATCGTGCAAACTTGTATGTTGGTATATTTTCTGAGCGTATCTTGATAAAAGTACAAAACTCAGACACCAAGCAGCATGTATTATCAACGCCCAGAATCCCATAATGTATCCCAGCCATGCTGCATACAGAATGGAGTTCGCGCCAAAAGATGCTGAAACAAGTAAGCCTGATGTGCGTGATGACTTTATTGTTCTATTAGCGAGGAAAAAGGAATCAAGGTCTAGCCCTTTGCCGGGCAAGACATCAATGATGCTTCTCGTTATTGATAGATAAGCAGAATCCGTTCTTCCGCCTATGGACACTGTTTTCATCTAATTACCTCCACGATTCCAAGTTCGAGGTCGACTATTACGGCATCTCCGTTCTTTAATGAACGAGATGCGTGCTCTGTTCCGACGACACAAGGAATACCAAGTTCTCGGCTTACAATTGCTGCGTGTGAAAGCATTCCGCCCAAATCAGTTACAATTGCTTTTGCTTTTGCGCATGCTAGCATCAATTCTGGAGAAGTAAACTCAGATACCAGTATTTCACCTGTTTCCATGGCCGCCATTTCCTTCTCCATATCTTCTAGGTTACCGTAGTCAACATTGATTAACCTTACAACACCCTTCACATATCGCTCAGTACCCCGATTGGCAACCTGGCCGATAATGTTGGCGAGAGATTGGGATTTTTGAATCGACTCAACCTCACTAATGAAGGTATTCGCAGTCTCGCCTACAAAGTATTTTATGCTACGACCGTCAGTCATGACAACCGAGCTAACGCTACGTCGCTCCAGTTCGTCAGTATCAACTCGATGGCTACTAAAGAGTTCTGCAATTTCCAAGATCTTATACAATTCCAATTGCTGTACCGTTACATTATATTGTGCAGCAATTTTTGCTAATAGCCTGTTCAGGAGACAATCAATATTAATCGACACCTCATTAACCCAAACACGCGCAACATCTTTGAAATCAGCGAGGCTTTTCAGGCTATTTGCTATGACAGGGTTCTCATTTGCATAAAGGAAAGTTAGATTTGTAAACTGATAATCCATCTTTGAATAGCGAGTAAAATACTGGTAAATCACCTCAAAGAACCGCTGTATGCGTTCCTCAGTGAGATCTTCCTCAACGATGTACGTTAACTCATTGAACGACGCACTATGAAATTCAGTAAATTCCTGTCTATATTCATCAAATCCACCGGGGGTGCTTAGCCAGCGATGCCCGTACCGTGCAGCATACTCCATTCGCTCATTTGTAAAGTATTGTAAAAAATCTCCCTTGGAACAAATGAAGAGAGGGTGCAAATACCCAAATCCGCGGCAGAGCAGGTCGGCAAACATAAAACCAAGTCCGCTTACCTTAAAGGTCAATTCATAATCCAAAATATCTGGAAGGGCTTTGCCGTTTTCACTTTCTTTATGTGTCGACTGTGATGCAGTAATTGGTCTGGCTTGAAGAACATAAATGCTGTTATTCAGGATTGTCCACTCAACATCAATTGGAGTTTTGAACAGATCTTCTATTTTCAAGACGGTTTCCACTAATCTCCCGAGAACCGATGGTGGTAGCAACTCGATCCGACCTTGGCTTCCAAAGCTGCGCTTTACAATCAGACCGTCTTCTCGGCCAAGCACAACAGAGTAAGGTGTTTCTTGGCCCCCAACAATTTTATCCCCTGTTCCAGCTACTGTTTCAACGCGAACGTGGGTAGTATCGCCGTCAGCGGGATCTATAGAGAAGGCGACGCCCGAATAATCGCCGACAATCATAACCTGAACCACAACTGCAAAAGCAGGCAGTTCATTACTTATTAGATCAGTTGAACCATATCGAACTGCACGCAACCCAAACATTGACGCCCAGCAATACTTGATATACATGGGAACGTCTTCGCTTCGTACATCAAGGAAAGAATCGAACTGTCCAGCCCAGGAGTCCGTTATACCATCTTCGACAATGGCGCTAGAGCGCACAGCAAATGTGACGTTTATTGTCTTGTCAAGAAATGTTTTTATAGCTGTATTAATTAAGTCAACCTCGGGCAAAGTGAATTCAATCGATAATATAGCATCACGAATGCGTTTGGCAGCATTTGATGCTTCAGCAAAGTCATCAGAAAGCAAGGCGGGCGTTTCATTGCGAATAATTGCAGAAATATTGTACCGTCCAAGTACTTTACGCTGCATTTCGGCTGTGATAACGAAGCCATCAGGCACATTGAATCCGGCAGCTTTCATCTGTACTAAGCTTTTTGCCTTGCCACCAATATCATTCCCCAGTGCCAACTCAGTATCTCTAAACATTACAATTGTATTTTTCACACTTCCACCCCTCTCTAAGTCAAGCGGAATAATCAACTTTTAGAAAATCCGATACCGCTTCAACTATCAAACTGCCATCCGGATTAGATAAAGATTTACTCATTGCATTATACGTTTCCTGGAACTTCTTTATCACCGCCATCTTGTTGGCAACATCCTCAAAGTCACCAAACTTCAAATTAATCGTGCCATTCGTAAAACTTGCTTTGGCATAAACGATTCTGCATACGGTATTGATTTGCCGTGCACTTTTCCATGCTGTGCGGCCAAACAACTGCAAGATATATTTTGAAACATGCACATCAGACAAACTTTTACCATCCGAAACGATAAACTGTTTCAATGTACTTAAAAAGGTCAGAATGGCTTGACCAGGTTCGTCTACAGTGGGTAGTACCAGATTAAAATGTATCCTGTCAAAAAAATCGGTTACTTTTCTGTCATCGGGTTGAAACTTAGATATAAAACCTTCCTCATTGAGAGCAGCACTGCCAGCAAATATCCATATAAGCCTTTCAGTCTCATTTTTTTCAAGCTCGCCCTTATCGTTTGTAAGACTTCCGGTCATGGCATCCATCAAAAATCTAAAAGGTAACACTCCGCCTTTTGTATCGGCTTCATCTAGAAAAGCTATTCTCGGTTTTCCAGCATTTATATATAGGGAGTTACGATAAACATTGTTTATATGCTCTTTTACTGCATCAGCAAATCGATTCTCGGGGACTCCTGCTAATGAGGCCGTAGGAAACATTTTCTTGGCATCGATATATTCGGAGAATAGTTTTACAAAAAATGATTTACCAGTCCCAGGCGCACCGGCCAAGAAAACACATATAGGTTTAGTCTTAGCAACTTCGCCTTGGATCACAGTTTTAATGGCATCCACATTATCGGATAATCGCTGCCTTATCTCATCATCAAAAACATAGAAAGAATTATTTAGTAAAGCAAAATTGGCAATTTTAATAATTGCATCGTCTGGAGCCAGTTTTTTAAGAGCCTCGCCTACCTTTGCAACACGTTCTCTTTCGGCAATAAGGTTTTCCAATATTTGAACATAGTTTGCATCTCTAAACCCACTAATCCATTGTGCAACAATTGTCTCGCTATTGTCTTTAGCGAGTATATCAAAATCAACTTCATCATCAAACACAATTCTAAAGGAATTTCGTTGAAGTTTTTCTTCAATGAATTCCTGTAGGCCTGATATAGATTCTTTAGCAAAAGATACAAAATCAGATTCAACTAGTTCAGCAGATACAACATCTCCCTTGACTAATACTTTTGAAAAGGCAATGATACTACTCTTGGCGGCATCAAAAACCCCGGCATCTGTTGTAGCACTTACAATTATTACTTTCGCGCCAAATGCTTTTGCCTTACAGAGTAACTCAACAACCTTATGATCAATAATCTGCATTCTTATTTTCGATTGCAATGCTTTTTTTGTAGCTTCAAGTACATCAGCTCCACGCCAACCCTCTTGACGAGGTATTACCCTACACAGTGTTGTGGCAATTTGTTCCTCACCAAGATATCTAATTGAACATATGCCATTAAAGTCTGGTATCTTAGTGATGTCAATAATCGGCCCAGTTAAGTCGATCACTATTTCTGTGTTTTCAATTGTGACCGGATTTATCGCAACCATATTATTGCCTCCCGCATCTTTGGTTATGATATAATATTAGATTAACGAATAATACACCATGAATTATATCCAAAAAAGATCCCCGCATTGTTATATTCATTAATTGAAAACAACCGCAACTTTTGTAGCCGTCGTCAATCGTCGTCCATCCTTTGCGGTAAAAATTTTCATATCCATATTATAACAACAAAGCATCAAAAGTGCAATGGGATATTATGATAATGGCAGGGCAGTCTCATTTGGATTTTTATCAAGGCAAAAGGAGTTGCAAAAAAGAAAAGCAACATGTGCACCCGAAGGTCCAGGGCGATCGGAAAGCCCTGGTCGTGCCGTGAGGCACGAAACACCCTTCCTTTTCCGGTCAAATACCTTTTGAGGTATAAAGAATTTCGCCCCTGCGGGGGCGACCAGGGCTTTCCGCTCGCCCTGGACCTTCGGAGCCATCCTCTCTTTCAATAAAAACTTCAAATGAGACTGCCCTGATGATAATGGATAATGCTCTTCGAATTTGCCACGTCCAGTCACGACGAAGGCTCTAAAATCGGGTCAAAGTGGTGTTTTGTATTAGTGTCGGAAAAGGTACGCGGATAGATCAAAGGGCAAGGAGAGTATAAGAATGAAGCGTAGAGAAAAGTAGAGTGTTGCCAACTGCTTTCCCTCATGAAGCATCCCAAGATACTATTCTGCCAAAATCCAAAAGTGGATATTGAGATGGTAGACATTTTTTTCGCTTATCATACCCTGCAAGATTCATCTACATTCGACATCCTTAATTGCTCCCTTCTTCAAGTACCGCAGCCAAGGCAGCCCGATATCGAATCAGTGTTGCGCGCGATGCTTTGTTTTCAGCTTCGAGGTGATCTATCTTTTCCTGCATTAACTTGTCGTTATCCAATAACGCCTGAGCGTTGGTCACATCGTAATCAGCTTCTGCCGTATCAGGAGATTGCTCGGCTTTGGCCTCATTACGCCATTTATACAAGGTTTGGGCGGATATTTTTAACGCATCGACAGTTTTAGGAACCCCAATTTTTTCAACACTCTTTAAAGCCTCATTTTTTTGCTCAAGCGTATACCTCATTGCTTCAATACTCCTTCCGATAATCCTTCCATTATTTCCACATATAAGGATATGCAGTAATATTATCAAGATAGAAAACCATACCGAAAGCATATATGAGGGCATAGGACATGTCGGCAATATGCACATATGGTGGTTATCCATCCACGGATATTCTTTACAAGCTCGGTCATATTGTACTTCTCAAAGCATATCTCAATTACATCCTGCTAAAGGAGCACATCAATCTGCCAAGGAACCCTGTAAATCTCACCGACCGTGATGCTGCTATTCACTGTGGTAAATTGCATATAAATGGGGTCTACGCAACTACGGTCAACAGCATTAAATACGTAGACAAGAAGCCAACGAATGGCGCTGCAAAAGCATCTGAGGGTCGCACAAAGGGTCACAAAGCGGCTAAAATCCATGATGCATATATATAAGAAGAAACTCAATTACTATTCGGCTGTTAACCGAAGGGTTGTAGGTTCGAGCCCTACCTGGGGAGCCATTATCGGACGCAAAGTTTGATACAATGAAGCCATCGGCAAAAACCGATGGCTTCATTGTTTTTGGTGCAAATTCAGGAGAATTGAACCTGTAGATGGGCTGAAAGTGAAGTTTTAGGATGACGGGCTCTCATAATTGGAAACTGCCGGGTTTCAGGCCCGAAGGCGGGAAAGCAGAAATTTGGCCGAAAAGAGCCTCGAAATGCTCTTTCGGCCACTTTTTTGATGAAAATGGATACCCCCGGATACCCTCGAACGAAAGCCGTTTACAGGTATGAATACGGTATGCATAAGGTTGCGCGAGTCATTGCTGTCGACAAAAGGCAGATTGAATGGCATTTGCGATTGGGAATAATGAGGTTAATTGCAGTGTATGTCGGAATTTCCGCGATAAAATCTCTGCTGGGTCAGTTCATTATGTCTGCGTCTTTGTCAATGCGTTGACATGGGTGTCGTTGGCGACTCGCAAGCCCAGATAAAAGTATGATCCGATATGACGGCTAGAATAGGACGGCAAAACCGACTGCGGGGCATATACCCTAAAACAGACCAAAGTACAATCATTTTGACCGCACATTATAGACGAGTCGACCACACGAACGACTTGACCACCATGATCCGACACAAAGTCGCTCGTCCAGCACTCGCGCTTTAAAAGCACGTTGGTGTATCAGCATCCGTACCGCACGCGCATCTGCGCAATCTCCTTGTATCAACCGTTCGCTCTCGTTGTGCGCTGCTTCCATGTATTTACCTTCTTCCTGCCGGTCGGTAGGTCGTCCCCAGTTTTTGACAGTACGTCCTACAGTAGCGCTTTTTCAGGTTAAGGTCCGCTACCAACTTCTCGCCCACCCTTCCCTTCCAGTATATCTTGAACATATCCTTCAGTGCGGTTTGCTGTAGCCAAACAGCGATAATGTATTGTCCAAGTTCCCGAGCCGGCACTATCGTAGGGTTTTCCCACGTTTTAGGCACTCGCCCAGTATGTCGTTTAAGGAGGCAGGTTATTTCACACCTTGTTGTTTTTTTGCCATTTTACGCCTCAACCATGCTGTCCCGACTACATCCTTTCTGAATCCTCATTGCGGAACGCCCCCATTCTTGATTCAAAAAATCGGCAAATCGGATTTCTCAACAAACCGTAGCACACGGTTTCTCCGTAAATTAGGAACCAAAACCGGCTCATTTGGAACAAATTGCAATGCGACAGCGCGCGAAGGTGTAGTATCAGTACGTCAGCTTAAAACATGAAGTTACCTTACACTAATGGACAAAAGCAATGAGTTGGATGGAGTTTGTTAGGCATACAGCTTCAGTCGGACATGATGTAGGGAATATAAGGTGCGGTAAGAGAATGAAGTTACATGGCAGATTTCAGAAATTTTTCACAAGGTTCACGGGTACGCTGTTAGCAGTTTTTTTGCTGATCTGCTTACAAACCAGTGAGATATCCGCAAGTGCAAAAGCGCTTGCGTCGGAGCCAACGGCAATTGCACAAGCGATCAAGAGAGACGGATATGCATATGTTCTGACAAACGAGGATGAAGTTGGCGTTTATCTCGACTATGCGATGCATGACGTGCGACGCAATTATACGCTCAAAGGAAAAAATATCATTCTATACGCAACGGAATACGTAGATCGTGACAGCAAAAGTGCTGCGTTGCTGGTTTGGTTTACCGACGACGGAGACCAGAAGAGTGGCTATGTGTCTGAAAAACGACTGAAGCCGCAACCCATTTCCCTGGCGGATGTGATGGATCGGATTTCAATGGAAGGAATCGAAATTTCAGAGCGGATTGGTGCGGACACCCATCCGCTGTTTCCTGTGACATATCCTCCCAGAGCGGATCAGATAGATAGATAGAAAGAACGCGAATCTCGCGCCAACGACTGTCTGTTCCGACGAGGGAATACAGTATGAGGCGGTTATTTCCCTGGAAAAGGATCCGTCAATCCGGATTCGAAAAACAACGGAGCAAAACAGCGCGGTAAAATGGTTATGGAGCGCACGGCGAGACGGTTTGTGTCCTTCAAGTAAACGGCGACTGGGCGTTTATCCGAACCGCAGGGGGGATAGAGGGCTATGTTCGCGTTAGATACCTGAAAAAGGTCGAAGCACCAAGCGCTAAGCAGACCGTAACACCGAGCGATGACGCCCAAGGCGGTTCGTTTATGCCGATTGTGCCGGCGAATGTGCCTGATTACTATCTTGCCATCGACAGATCCTGCACATCCTCATGCAAGCGACAAATGCTTAGCTTTGAAGAGGCAGGCGGATATGATAAAAACAATGATAGATATCTATATTTTAGAGACGAAGCGCGTAGAAGAGCCTGAACCGTATAGAATTGGCAAATGAAGCTGAGGACCACGCTATTGCATGCAAGATTCGTGCTTATGTTGCAGCACTTGAAGCGGCTTGAGAACTAACCGACGAAGGTACCCAATGGGTGGAGAGGGCCAAGAAAAAGGCAGATTGGTACGATCCTACTGTTGTGCGAAAAGATGAGCATCTCGGGCGGCGAGAACATGGAAAGGATGCAAGTGATAAAGAATTGCGCAGGTCGCGCTCTCCTTGAGGAGGATGGCTCTGACGGCCTATAGGCTAATGGCGGCTTTGCATCGCGGAATCTATGCACAAGATGAGGCTGTTTTTGCATAGATACTGCGAATATGAATAATTATGCGTTTTTGAATTGAATTTGAATACCCTCGAACGAAACTCGGGTATCCGTCCATTGTATCAAAAAGTTAGTTATTAGCCAATTTGTCCACAGCTTTCATCCGAAGGTTGTGGGCTTTTTGTGTATAAGCACAGGGGATGGTTCTTTGCTTGCGGTGCAGATACTTGCCGCCAATGATTCACTGGCTATAGACGGCGGGTTCGCTAAGTGATAATATAGGAGTAACAATACAGGGCTGATTTTTGCTGCCCGGAATAGTGATGCGGCTTTTTCAGCTGGAAGGAGATGCGCGATGAGCGCGAACTATAATCCCTACGATAACATGCTGGAGGTGCTGGAAAGGGCCGCTGGGCTGCTGGGCCTGCCCCAGCGGGAATACGTCGCGGTCAAGTACCCGGAAAGAGAATTGAAGGTGGCTGTGCCTATCGTTATGGATGATGGGAGCATCCGGGTTTTTGAGGGATACCGGGTGCAGCATTCCAGTTCCATGGGCCCCTGCAAGGGCGGTATCCGCTACCACCAGGACGTTGACATCGACGAGGTGAAGGCTCTGGCTGCGTGGATGTCCCTCAAGTGCGCGGTGGTGAATATCCCCTACGGCGGCGCCAAGGGCGCCGTCAAGGTGAATCCCCGGGAACTGTCCAAAGGAGAGCTGGAAAGGCTGACCCGGCGGTATACAGCCATGATTCTGCCCCTGATCGGCCCGGAAAGGGATATTCCTGCCCCGGACGTGGGTACCAACGCCCAGATCATGGGATGGATCATGGATACGTACAGCATATTCAAAGGATATACCGTACACGGCGTGGTTACCGGCAAGCCGCTGGAGCTGGGCGGATCCCTGGGCCGGCAGGATGCCACGGGCCGGGGCGTCATGCTGATCACCCGGGAAGTGCTGCGGCGTCTTGGATTGCCTGAAGCGGGTACCCGTGTTGCCATACAGGGCGTAGGGAATGTGGGCGGGGCTGCCGCCCGGCTGCTTTCCGACATAGGCTGCAAAATTGTCGCCATCAGTGATGTCTCCGGCGGGTTGTACGACCCTTCAGGCTTAAGCGTCAACAAGGTGCTGGACTTTATTGGCGGCGATAACGACAGGCGCCTTGCCGAATACGGGGACGACGGGGTGGAGCATATCACCAATGAGCAGCTGCTGCTTCTGGACTGTGACGTGCTGATCCCGGCGGCCATTGAAAACCAGATCCATGAGCACAATGCGGCGGATATCCGTGCCAGGATCATCGTTGAAGGGGCCAACGGTCCCACGACGGTGGAGGCGGACAGGATCCTGGAGGACAAGGGAGTCACGATCATTCCGGATATTCTGGCCAACGCCGGCGGCGTGGTAGTGTCCTATCTGGAATGGGTGCAAAATATTCAATCCATGACATGGGACGAGGACGAGGTAAACAAGACCCTGGAGCGTGTCATGGGCCGTGCGTTTGATGAGGTATGGATCAAATCCCAGGCCAACCATACAACCATGCGCACGGGCGCATACATGGTGGCCCTGAGCCGGATTTCCAAAGCCAAAAAGATCCGGGGTGTCTTCCCCTGATCCGCCGGAAGCAGAATAGACCTTCGTTACGGGAAATGCCCGCCGATTTTACGGCGGGCATTTCCTATGCATGCAAAATGAAACTTGGTATTTTGTTTTTATTTTCCAACAGGGCTTGACAGCCATGTTATACACTTGTATAATAAACATATACAGCTGTATAACATTCACGAGTGGGGGATACGTCATGAAAAAACTTCCGGAAGCCGAGTTTGCCGTCATGAACGCCATTTGGTTAAGCGAGCCGCCTGTAACCACCGCGCAGCTCATGCGCAAGGTAGGCAACGAAAAGGGTTGGAAGCTGCCTGCACTGATTTCCCTTCTCAACCGCCTGATTGAGCGCGGTTTTGTATCCACCGAGAAAACGCAGAAGGAGCGCACCTATTTCCCGCTGGTTGCTCGGGAGGAGTACCTTCGCTTTGAGACCGAAGGCTTTGTGAAGCAGTATCACGGCGGGTCGCTTACCAGTCTGATGGCCTCGCTGGTGGATGCCAGCGCGCTGACCGAGGAGCAGTTGAAGGAGCTTGAACGCTGGGTGCAGCAAAGGAGGCAATAGGATGAATGCCTTTGATGCGGCGGGCTTTCTGGTTTCGCTTTTGAGCATGTCGCTAAGCGTATCGCTGCTGCTGGGCGGGCTTGCACTGTGCAAGGTGCGGCTGCTGACCCGTTACCGTGCGCGCACGCTGTATCTGTTGGGGCTGCTGCTGACCGCGTTGCTGCTGTGTCCCTGGCGGCCCGCGCTGCTGCTGCCCAAGATCACGCTGCCTGCCGCGCAGGTGGCGGGGGCAGCCGTTTTCACAGAAGATGCATCCCTTTTTTCCATGCTAACCGCGCAAGCTTCTGATGAAGCCGATAATCCGGCCGTGCAGGGTACGGCGAAAGGCGTCTCTGCCGAGGCTGCCACGAAAGAGACCTCGGGCGATATGAAGCATCAGGCCAAAACTTCTCAATCGGCCGCCTCTTCCGCGAATCGCGCGTTCAACATCCCGTGGGCGTGGGTGCTGCTCGCGGTTTGGGCAGCGGGAACCATCACCGTATTGCTGCTTCAGACCATCCGGCACGCGCGCTTCCTGCTTTTGATCCGGCGCTGGCAAAGCCCAGTACCGCAGGATGTGCAAGCTGCCCTTTCGGAGCAGAGCGCTTGTCTTGGCATAACGCCCCCGCCGGCCTTCGTAACACCCTGCGTGCAGTCGCCCACGGTGGCGGGGCTGTTGCGCCCAATGCTTTTGCTGCCCGCAATAGAATATGATAAGCAGCAGCTGAGCCTGATGCTGACCCACGAATTGATCCATTACAAGCATGGGCACCTGTGGGGGAAGGCCCTGGGCTACCTGGTTTCCGCGGCGCACTGGTTCAATCCGCTGATGCCTTTTCTCATGCGTGAAATGAGCGTTCTATGCGAAATGGCCTGTGACGAGGCAGTGCTTACACGTAAAGAGCCGGAACACCAAAGCGCCTATGTGGATACCATTGTAAACGCGGCGCTGCTCACAAAAGCCGTGCGCACGTCGCTATGCTCACCACTGAACGGAGGAGTGAAACAAATGAAACATATCAAGCAGCGGATCACGCTTTTGACCCCCTTCCAGCCACGCAGGGCGGGCGCCGGATTCATTGTCTTAACGCTTTTGCTGGCGCTGCTCACCGGCAGCGTACTGGCGGATAAGGTATCGGCCGTCCCCTTTTCCATACCCGAAACCGGACTCGTCCCGGTATCCGACTACATGCCGCAAGCGAGCTATGACCTTTTGATGTCCATGCAGACCCCTGGCTGGGAAGAACTATCAACCGAAGCATATGCTATGCAGATCACGCCGCAACTGTATAAGCTCAAAATGATTTTTGATCAGCGCTTTGCGGAAAACCGTTTCATGCGTCAGCTGAAATACAGCGTCGCGGAAGCAAGAAATCCCCGTGGAGACAGCTACACAGTGCGGTGGAGTACGCTATTTGGGCGGGATGACCAAGCCGGAAGCGTGGGCTTCTTTTGTGATCTCAATTGGAAGTATCTCGAAGACGAAAAGCTGACCTGCGCCCAGCGCAACCAGCTGCTGGATGCCGCACTCACATCTGCAGACCGCGCGGCGCGCGCGCTGGATATTACGCAGATACTTGGCGCAGTTCCGCCAAAGAACGCCAGCAATGAATTGGGCGCGCAGCTGAATGAGATTGCCAAGGAGCTTGGCGGAAACTCGCTGTCCATATGGTTCACAAACGTCATGATAGATACTCATTTGTATGATGATAATCATTTAAGCAGAGAGCAGCGGGAATTTATTGCTCTCTTGATGCCCAAAGGCTACCGGGATCAGACCGCTAAAGAGTACCAGGATTTTTTGAAAAAAAACCAGGATCTCTTCGATCAAAAAGCAAAAGAAGCAATACAAGGCACGGTGTATAAAGTCGTTGAAGAAGCGTACGGGGAAATGATTGGAATTCCAACCCGTTTCTATTTATCCACTCCTGATCTCTCCTTGATGCCTGCATGGACGATGCGCGGCTGTATCAATTACGCGTATCGGCTGGATTGGAGGACAGTCGATCCGGATCATATTACCGTCGGAGAGCGGCACGACGCGATCAGCAAGCTGATCACCCGCATCCGGGACGCGGCGGCCGACGCCGTGTGGGAATCAAAAGACTGGGAGGCGTTTGACAAGGCGCTGAAAGAGCGGTTGCCTAAGCTGGCGCAAGAGGAAAGCACGCCGGCGCTCACCTTGACCGTGTCCGAAGTGGGGCTTGAGCTTTGGCCGCTGCCCACGGAAGAGTACATGCACAGCGAGCCGGTCCGTGTGCTCAAAGCCTTCGCCCGCGCCTGCCACGATCAGGATATCGCACAGATGGCCGCAGTTTGCGTGCCCATCGGAAAAGATCAAACGAAAGCCGGGGAGACAGACACAAGGGAGGAACTATTGAAGTCCCTGATGGAGATGAGGTCTTACTATTGGACATATGGCGAAGCCCAAAAAGAGGCCGGCAAAGACGACGCAGCGACTGTTGAGGTAAACCTGTATTATCCGGACACCACAGGAACATACGTGCAGGAAAGCAGGCAGGCGCAGCTTGCGCAAATCGATGGAAAGTGGTACCTTATACCGGAGTCGCTTCAGCCGTAGTATCGCAAAGGATGGATTTGTGTGTTTCTTTCCGATTATTTCCATCCTCTTCCAATACAAGACAACCAAAGGCCGCAGGCCATAACGAGCCTGCGGCCTTTGGTATATGCATTTTACCAAACAAGATATACGGTACTTTGTGGCCCATGTCCGGCACAAAGGCGCAACACCTCTCATCGCCTCACACAGCTTTGACCAGCGATGGCCTGCGGATGAACAGCATGCCCGGCATCACCCGCGGCAGCCTGTCATGAACGGCGAGCCCTGCTATGAGGCCCACGCGTTTGGCGGCCGGTATGGCCGGTACAGCCGCTTTGACATACGCAAGGCGGTCTGGCAAAGCCTGCTTTCCGGCGCCGGCGCCGGTGTGTCGTACGGGGCGCAGGGCGTTTGGAGCTGGCACCGGTCCGGGAAACAGTTTTCCAACGAGCCGTTTGGCGGCAAACCGCTGGAATGGCGCAAGGCCCTTGAATTAAAGGGCGCGTGGGACGCATCTTTCGCCAAATGGGTTTTTGAAAATTACGCGCTGTGGGACATGCTGCCGCGGCAGGAAGCCGTTTTGAACGATACGGCGGAAATACGGCTGTCTGTGTCCGGGGACCTTGCCAAGGTCGCCGCGTATATCCCCTACAATGATGAAATCAGGCTGGCCATCGATCTTAACGGGTATGACGTCCTGCTCATCCAGCTGGAGGACAGGCTGTTCACAGCGCCTTCCATTATCCATCAGGACTGCGTTTCGGTCATCCCCATGCACAGCATGAATTCGGATGCGCTGCTCATTGCCGTAAAACCGTAGGAAAGCAAGGAAAGAATCATGAATTTCGAACCATTGACTGACTTTCTCAATCATTTGACCGATTGGCGGATCCCCGGCCTGGATTGCGCGGTGTTTTATCAGGGCAAGCCTGTTTACCGGCACAGCGCAGGGTATGCGGATATAGAATCAAAACGGCGGCTTTCCCCCGATGCGCTGTACTGCGTATATTCCGTTTCCAAAATCGTCACGTGCGCGGCAGCGCTGCAGCTGTTCGAAAAAGGCGCGTTTCTGCTCACCGATCCGGTATCCGACTACCTGCCCGAGTTTGGGCAAATGCTCGTCCGCAAAGCGGACGGAACGATTGACAAGGCCATGAACACCGTGAAGGTCCGCGACCTGTTTATGATGACGGCGGGGCTTGATTATGACCGGGATACGCATTTATCCGGGAAGTCAGGGAAAGAACGGGCGGGGCATGCCCCACCCGCGAGATCGTGCGCGCGATTGCCAGAGATCCGCTGCTGTTCGAGCCCGGAACGCACTGGAACTACAGCCTTTGCCACGATGTTCTGGCCGGGCTGGTGGAGGCCGTCTCCGGGCAAACCTTCGGCGCATATGTGCGGGACCATGTTTTGCTGCCCATCGGCATGACACGCTCCGGCTATGCCATTTCGGAGGATATGGCGCAGCGGATGGCCCCGCAATACTGCTTCAATCCCAAGTCAAACCGCCCCGAGCCGGCCAAGACGGCCAACGCGTATCATCTGGGTCCTTTGTATGAGAGCGGCGGCGCGGGATTGATTTCCTCTGTGGACGACCTGGCCCGCTTTGCCCAAACGCTTTGCCGCAAGGGGAAGGCCGAAAACGGCACGCGCATCCTCTCCAGCCGCACCGTTGACCTGATGCGGGCCAACCACCTTGGCCCCACCTTGATGGACGACTTTCACAAGTGCTTTTCCCACATGGCCGGATACGGCTATGGGCTGGGCGTGCATACGATGGCGGATAGGGCGGCGGGGGAATCCCTGAGCCCCATCGGCGAGTTCGGCTGGCGCGGGGCTGCCGGCACGTATATGATCATCGATCCGGAAAATGAGGTCACCATCGTATACGCCCAGCACATGCTGGGCAGCCATGAGCCATACGTTTATTACAGGCTGCGGAATATCGTGTATGCCTGCCTGGATGATTGATATATCACGCGCGGAGCGCTGTTTTGTTTTTAAAGCCTGAAGTCAGCGATATATACTGAGGAAAACGTCGTACACCACTTGAATCGGTCCATGGAAGAAGGATAGTTTTGCTTGGCATGAAACAGTGGCCGTCACCCGAACCCTTTTGGGGCTTTGCAGGGAAGGCGGCTGTTTCTTTTTGCACTTTTGTTCAGGGTGGTTTTGCAGGCATGCTCTCTCGTGGAAATGATTGAACACATGCCGCTTGTACTGGGTGAACACCTTTGGTCGTGAGATTCACATCACCAAACAGCCGCACTGTGCGACAGGGTGCAACTTTCTTCGCTAAAAATCGCCAGGATGTCAAAAAAACAACTATCAACTTGCCATTTTTCGCAACAATGTTATAATGAATAATCGTGAGGGTTACACATCGGGTCCTTCTCTCCCAGATATGTAGTTGGCGCGGAGACGGCGAAAGCCGATGCCGCAAAGCAACGGAACCGGCCGATTGTGATTGTTCAGAAGTGCCTCATCCAGCGATTTTGTCCGGTGCAAGGAATGCTTACAGGCTGATTTGCAGAAACATTTTCCTTTTTTAATGTCAAAGCTCATCCCAACGGTGGAGGAAGAGGAGGAACGCAAATGAAAAAAAAGAAGAAAAAGTTTGCGTTGACGACATTTCTTGGATTAATCGGGGGTGTCTTCTGCGTCGCCATCGCGATCATGGAGGGCGGAGAAGAAAATATTGGGCTGTTTGTTAATATCCCATCGCTGCTTATTATTGTGGGTGGAACAATCTGCGTGTTGGTCATGTCCTTTCCCTTCAGCGTTTTGAAGACACTGGGCAGCGTCATAAAGCAGGCGTTTGTGATGGACAAGCACGAACCGCTTGACGACATTGAGACTATTGTGGAACTGTGCGACATTTCCAGAAGAAATGGTTTGCTGGCGCTTGAAAAGTATGCGGATGAAACAACCAATCCCTTTTTGAAGAAAGGACTGAATCTGCTGGTGGATGGAGGCGGATGGGAGGATGTGGAATCTGCCCTTCAAAAGGAAATCCACCACAGCCAGCGGCGGCATGGAGACGGTATCGCCATGGTCAGCATGATCGCGAGCACGGCGCCAAGTCTGGGCCTGGTGGGCACCTACGTCGGCCTGATCCCGATGCTCGTCAACATGATGGATCCGGATAAACTGGGACCCATGATGGCAATTGAGCTGGTATCCTCCTTCTATGGCGGGTTTCTGGCGAACGTCATCTTTTCACCGCTGGCCAAGAGGCTGCAGAGAAACAGCGCGATGGAGAAGGCCAGAAATATGTTGCTGATGGATGGCCTCCTGGCGATCCGGGGCGGCAAAAACCCAAGGCTCTTGCGTGAAGAGCTGATGTCCCACGTGACAAAACAGCAGGCAAAGAAGAGCGAGGCGAAGCGGAAGGGGAAAGCAAAGACAGTTCCGGCGGGAATGTGATGGATGATCAGACGCGCACTGTGAGAGGGAAGGAGGCGTAATGCATGCCCTACTGGGAAGAGGACGATGAAGAAGAGGAGGAGGAAGAGGAAAACGAAGGTTATTTGGCCAGTTACAGTGACCTCGTAACCGACCTGATGGCGGTATTCGTGCTCCTGCTCTCCTTTGCTCTTCTGTCACAGGGGGTCAGGGTGCGCGAGTCCGCGGAAAAGCTGTCGGAAAGTATGGACGCCATTGTCGAAGCGGCAGAAAACGGAGCTGCAAATGATGTCGACCGGTTCATCGAGAGACTGGAGGAGAGTATCAGGCTTGCCGGGTTGGAAGGAGAACTCAGCGTCAACCGGGATCTTCCCGAGGACGGGAATGCGGCAGTCACGAATACCGAGGAGCCGGTACTCAATCCGGGAGCGGAGGAGCTCAACATTCCCGAGCAGGTTGATATTATGGAGATGAATCTCGAAGAGTTCATCAAGGAACTGCGGGAGGAGATCAGGAAAGCCGGGATGGAAGGACGGGTCAGCGCCAACCGGCATGGGAAGAACCGGGTGGTGATACGATTGATGGACTCCGTTCTGTTCGATGTGGGCAAGGCGGATATCAAAGATGAAGTGAAGCCTGTGCTGGACAGGATTGCCGATATATTGTCAAAGTATGACGATACCATTGAGTACATCCATATCGAGGGACATACGGATACGCTCCCGATCTCCACGGCGCAATTCCCGAGCAACTGGGAATTGTCCACCGGACGCGCCGGCAGCGTGGTTCGGTATCTGATCGACGGATCCACCGTGCAGGATGAAAAGTTTTCCTCGGCGGGGTATGGCGAGTTCCGCCCCATCGCCGATAATACGACCAACGAGGGCAGAGCGCTCAACCGGCGCGTGGAATTCTCCATTGAACTCAAGAGCGACGATGCCCAGAATTAGCAAAAAGGGAAGGTTGCCGCGGGGACGCCTGGGCAATGATTTCGCTCATATTTGATATTTTCCTGCCGTGCCAGGCTTTTGGCGCGGCATATCATATTTCATCTTATGTCCAAAGACAGAATACAACAAAGCAGGCATCCTTCTGTTTCTGGGTTACAGCCTTTTTTTTTGCTATGATATGGTTCTCTTCACGTGAAAACGGGTATATCAATCACATTCTATATACACAGGCGGCACTTCACAAAAGCGGGAGGTGGCCTTATGGAAAAGATGAGGGTGAATGAAAAGTCATTGTCTTTTTTTATCGCGATATCTGCCGCTGTTCTGTTGGCCATTGCCCTGTGCATGTTTTTTTTATTCAGGGCCGAAAACAAAAAAGAATATGCGCGAAAAAGCAGCGAAGCGCTCTTTACGGATATCAGCCACACTTCCTTTCCAAAGATGTCGGGTGTGACAAAAATACTGGCGTCAGATGCGTTGGTTATCGAACTGCTTTCTACGAGAAGCGCGGATGGATACGATGATACCAGGATCAAGCTCAATACCGTGCAAATGACGCTTGGCCTGGATTTGTGTTACCTGATGGACATAACGGGGATTGTTGCCGCATCCAGCATCAATGCCAAGGATGAGTCACTCAACATAGAAGGAATGGATTTCAGCTTCCGCCCCTATTTTACGGAGGCCATGAAGGGGTTTGATGTTATCTATCCCGCGCTTGGCTCGGCAACACAGGAGCGCGGCGTTTACTTCAGCTCGCCGGTGCGTGATGCCGCGGGCGAGATCCTGGGCGTATTGGTCAGCAAACTCGGTATGCAGGTGTTTGATGAAATTCTTGAGCATGCTCCGGCTGCGGCGGCTGTCGCGACAAGCGACGGAATCGTTTTTTCCGCCAATCAGGATGGCTGGCTGTACAGGTCCATATATCCGCTGTCTTCCGAGGCGCTGGATGCCATCACCGCGTCACAGCAGTTTCTGAATATTCCGATAGAGCAGTTGGGTTTGTCCATCCAAGACGACACCGCGAACATCGATGACCGGGAATATGTCCTGTCTCAAAGAAGCATTGGCGATACAGACTGGATACTGTACACTTTTCTGGCGCCCGGCAGCATACCGATTCTGAGCCCGGCCCAGTGGTGGTTGATGGCGGCGCTCTTTGCCTTCTTCGTCCTGTTAATCGCAGCCATCGCCATGATGGTGCACAGCGTCAGCAAAAGCCGGGCGGCCGAAGAAATGCAGCAAAAGCTGTTCCTGGCCGTGCAGCAGTCCTCCAGCGTCATTGTGATCACGGATACAAACGGCGTCGTGGAATATGTGAATCCGGCCTTTTCACAGGTCACCGGCTACAGCTTGCAGGAATGCGTGAGCAAAAATCTGAATTTGCTGAAATCTGACGTGCATGACCAGGCGTACTTTGATGAAATGTGGCACGCGATCAAGACGGGGCAGGATTGGCGCGGCACATTCTGCAACAAGCGGAAGAATGGCGAACTGTATTGGGAGGAGACGCTCATCTCCTCGGTGAAGGACCAAAAGGGAAGGATCACCCATTACATCGCCATCAAGGAGGACGTCACCCGGCGCAAGGAAATGGATGAGCTGCTGCACAGATACGCGACAACGGACGAGATGACGGGAACCCTCAATCGCAGGTCGGGCATGCTGATCATGCAGCGGCAGATACAAAAAGCCAACCAGGAAAATCAGAGCTTTGTTATACTCTTCATGGATATCAACGGCCTGAAATCGGTCAACGATACGCTGGGCCACAGCTGCGGGGATGAATTGATCGTTACGGCCGTAGGTGTGCTGAAAGACAGCCTGCGGGAATCGGATGTCGTATGCAGGCTGGGGGGCGATGAGTTCCTGGTCATACTGGCCGCAACCAGCCTTGCGGAAGCGGAGGCTGTACTGCACAGAATTCTGGACAAGGCGGAAGCGATCAACAGCAGCGACCGGCATTTGTTCCTGCTGAGCCTGAGCTTCGGCGCCGCCGAGTATCAGCCGGGCTCCGGCCAAACGATGGACGATCTGATACGCGTTGCCGATGAAAACATGTACAGGAACAAAGTGTTCATCAAACAGAAGCAGGGGAGCCAGGGCGTGTTGCGCCGGCAGGCCATGGAGGACTGAAGGCGCCGGGCGTGAGGAATATCCAAACCGCCTTTATGCCAGGCGCATGCTGCCATTTCCGTAGGATTTGAAAGCCGTCGCCTTTGATCCCCGCTTTGCCAAAGCGCGGCAGACCTGATTGATTCTGTCCGATTCTTCCGCAACTGCTTTTTGCGCAAGCTCATCCAGCTTGCGCATATTTTCTTCGCTGGCGTCATCCATGCCGGTAGCGTCCGCCGCCAACGGCACTTGAAAGCGAACATAATTTTTGCTGCCGGCCAGCGCGTTCATCTGATAATTGACCGTTGCGTTGGAGGAGTTCAACATGACGCCGCTGATGGGCACGGCCCAATGCAGTATGCCCCAGTTTTTCACCTCGGAACAGGCTCGCGCCTGCACCTGCAAGCCGGTGCCAAGGGATACGACCAGGATATTCTCCTCCTCAGGGTACATAACGCGGGCCTGCGCATAAGCGCACAGCGCCGGGTTGGCCGCGAACACGCCGCCGTCGATCATGCAATGGCCTTCCATGGAAAGGGGCGGGAAGTAGGTGGGGGCCGCGGTCGTCGCGCGGACAACCTGCGTCAGCAGGGGATCATTGTCCGGCTCCCTGTGGTCCTTTGCGAAGGAGGTTTTGAAAAACCAAGGCGTATCGCTGGTCATATCGTAGGCCGTGACCAGAATTTCTGTCAGCGTTTCATGCAGCCGCGCGTCACCCAGATATGTATGCAGCATTTTATCCAGCGTACGCGGCGAGTAGATGGGCCTTACGAGGCCGCCAATTGTTGTCACCTTGCGGATGAGGCTGCGGTGGAACACCGCCCCGCCATGCTCAAAGTATGCCGCGCGTATCTGCTCCGCCGAGTACGCCGGTTTGCCCCGGCTGTTTGGCACCGTCAGCGAGGCGGCCAGAATCCCGCCTGTCGATGTGCCGGCGATGAGGTCAAACAGCTCGCAAATGGGCTTTCCTGTCCGTTTTTCAAAAGTAGTCAAAAATGCCGCGGGGATGATGCCCCGGATGCCCCCGCCATCGATGGATAAGATAGAGACCATACCATATCCGCCTTTCGTCTATATTCCTTATAGCCTATGGGGAGGCGGCGGGATTGGTGAACAGGGATATGATATCGAAAAGAATATGCCTGTGTTTAAGGGGTTGTCCATCCCGATTCGTACCTGCAGGCAGGGCGGCGAAAAGAAAATCAGCTTTTTTTTCATCAGGGTCTTGACAATCACTCTATTTGTAACTATAATGGTTACAGGAGGTTGGTTATGTTTTCCACAAAGACTTCGGTTGGTATCCACATCCTGTGTGTGATTGCCCTGAACCCGGATGCCAGCGTCACCTCCGACCGCATAGCGGGCAGCATCGGCACCAACCCAGCGCTGGTGCGCAAGCTGATGAGCAGGCTCAAGCAAGCCGGTCTGATCCGCACCAGCACAAAGCTGGGGGTCGTGGGCCTGAACAGGGATAGCGCGGATATTACCATACTGGATGTATTTCACGCCGTAGAGCAGGAACGTCGCGTATTTGACATCCACACGGATGCCAATCCCCAGTGCCCGGTGGGCGCCAACATCGAGCGTACGCTGACACATGTGTACGGGCAGGTGCAGTCGGATTTTGAAAACCGCCTTGGCGGGGTCAGCCTTACGGATATTCTGGTTTCGCTGCAGCGATAAGCATGCGCCGGTGCTGAACGAAATTGAAAATCCTTCCGTCCTCCGCTCCCGTTTTACGGCATCGGATGGACCGGAGTTCCATATATAAGAACGATGACCACACGAATAAAATGGAGGTAAACGTATGAGCAACAAGGTAATAGGCGTCTTTGTAGGCAGCCTGCGCAAAAATTCTTTCAGCCGCGCGGTAGCGGACTTTTTTGTATCCCATGCGCCCGAGGGCGTGGAGCTTCGCATCGTCGATATTGGCAATCTGCCCATGTACAACCAGGACCTGGATGAAGCGCCGCCCGCGCAGTGGGTCAGCTTCCGGGATACGGTCAAGGCGCTGGACGGCGTATTGTTTGTGACGCCGGAGCATAACCGCTCCTTTCCCGCCGCTTTGAAAAACGCGCTGGATGTGGGTTCGCGGCCGTACGGCGCCAGCGCCTGGAACGGCAAGGCGGGCGGGGTCGTCAGCGTCTCCCCGGGGGCGATTGGCGGCTTTGGCGCCAATCATCATCTGCGCCAGGTCCTCGCGTTTTTGAACGTACCGACACTCCAGCAGCCGGAAGCATACATTGGAAACATTATTCCAGCCTTGGATGAAAACGGCGCCGTCATAGGTGATAGCCTGACAGGGTTTTTGAAGCAGTACCTGGAGGCGCTGGTAGATTGGGTACGCCGGCTATCGGCATGATCCTGCCATGAGCGTTGGCGGTTTGATATTGCCCGGCGCATTGTTTCATTCATTGTGCCGGGCGCGGGCTTCCCACTTCGGTTAAGGAGTGGGAGGCTTTTTGTTTTGGCATCTAGGGGAAACGCATGCCGGGCAAACCGACTCATCCTTGCAAAAACGGTTTCGAAATTGTATAATATCAATTATATTGTATGCGTTTTTTTATACGTTTCCTGATGAAGCGGAGGGCAAATCGCATTGTACCGTGTTGTGATTGTGGATGACGAGCCGTTTATGCTGGAGGGCATGCGCCTGATGATCGATTGGGAGAAGCATGGCTTCCATGTGTGCGGGGAGGCTGCCAACGCGCAGGAAGCGCTGCACCTGATAGACGCTTTCAAACCACATCTTCTGATCACCGATGTGCGCATGCCGGGCATGATGGGCACGGACCTTGCCGGGATCGTGCATCATTATCATCCGCAGACGATCGTGCTGTTCTACAGCGGATACAGGGATTTTGCGTTCGCCCAGTCCGCTATCCGGTCCCATGCATTTGGCTATCTGGTAAAGCCCATCGACAGGGACGAGGTGCACAAAACGCTGGAGGCTGTAAAGGCGGAGCTGGACGCCCGCACTATTATGGATCAGGCGGAAGGGGAGCGCATGCCTGTTCTGCGGGACCATGTGATGCGCCGCATCGCCAACGGGGATACCGGAGAGGAATGCCTGCTTCGGGCCGGCGTGCTGCTGGACATCAAGCGGGGGGACCCCTGCTACTGCGCCGTCATCACGCTGCCGCAAAAGGCGCTGCCGGAGGGCGCGCTTTTGATGATCGCCAATTACGGCGGCGTTCCTTTTCTTTTGTCCGCCAATCAGTGCGGCCTGTGCCTCAAACAGTTTGACCGGGATTTTGCAAAGCTGCAAAGCCTGCAAAAGCTGCTGGAACAAAGCTTTGGCATTGCGGCGCAGGTAAGCGTGGGAAGCGTGGGCCGGGGCGCGGAGGGCTTTGGCCGCAGCCTTTGTGAGGCGCTGGACGCCATGGGCGTTTTGTTTGAGCCCCATGGCGCTTTGCGCATGTACCGCCCCGTGGACGCGGCCGTATCCGGCTGGATGGCGCGGGCCGCTCCATCCGCGCTGGTGGAGGCGCTGTTAAAGGGCCGGAGCGAAGACCTTCAGGAGCAGTTGAACCGGCTTCGCGCATTGGTAAGGGAGCGGCAGCCCGCGTTTTTTTCCTTGCGCTATATGGCCAAAACGGTGGAGACCATGCTTTTGCTGGGCCGGCCCGAATCCGGCCGGCCGCCGCAAGGGGCGCAGAATTTGCGGGCGCTTTGGGGCCAGCAGGCCATGGGGCAGGAGGAATGGGTGAACGCCTTTTGCGGGGCGATCATGTCTTATCAAACAGCCGGCGAAAATGGGGATGGATATCCCGCGCCTGTGCGCGCTGTTTTGGATACGCTGGACAAGGAGTATGACAAGGCCCTGTCCATCGGCAGAATCGCGGCGGAACTGCATATGAACCCGGCCTATCTGGGCCAGCTGATCCTTCGCACCACAGGCAAGGCGTTTCACACCCTTTTGCTGGATGTGCGGGTGAACCACGCGTGCCGGCTGCTTCGGCAGACATCGCGCCCTGTGGGCGAGATCGCTTTTGCCGTCGGTTTCCGGGATGTGGATTATTTTTCCCGGCAGTTTCGGACGCGCATGTCCATGAGCCCAAACGCGTACCGGGGCCTAGACGGCGGGAAGGAGGAAGACGGTTGAGGCGGTTTCGGATCAACGATTTGCCCATCCGCAGCAAGTTCATACTGCTGTACCTGCTGGGGGTACTGCTGCCCATCGCCGCGCTTTTAACGTACGTTTTGACCAACGTGACATCGGAAATCCGGCAGCGGGAATATCAAAACGCCGTACAGTCCCTGGACAGGGTGTACACCACCCTGGAAACGCAGTTTTCCCAGGCGGTGGCGCTGAGCAATGCCGTTTCCTCCGATGTACAGCTGGGGCTTTTGATGAACAGGCGCTATGCCACGCCGCAAGGGTATTACGCGTCCTACTACCTGGAGCTGCGGCCGATCATGAACCGGTATTTGTTTGCCTATGTGGAGCAGGTCACCGGCATTTCCGTGTACACGGACAATCCGACCATATTTGACGGCGGATACTGCCCGCGCCTTACCCCGGCCATTATGGCGGAGGAATGGTACGCCAACCATCCCATTACCCAATCGCCTGTGATGGTGGCCTATGTCAGGCAGACGGCGGAAATTGGGACCCGGCTGCAATTGAGCATTTTGCGCACCATGAGCCATGACTACGCCTATGCCCAAATATTGAAGCTGGATTTGAACATGGGACCCATACACCGCGTGGTGGAGCAGGAAAACGCGTATCTTTCGGTGTATCTGGTGGCGCCGGATGGTGCTGCCGTCAGTTACCCTGGCAGCATGACCGACAGCGTTGTGGCCAAGCGCTACACCGTGCCGCCGGCAAAGGTGGAGCTTGCCCGGGCCTTTGGCGAGGGCACGGCCATGAAGGGGTGGACCCTGGTAGCCAACATCAACAAGGGGCCGATGGAGACAAGCATACGCAACGCCATCTGGGTGGGCCTTTTGCTGGGGGCGGGCTGCTCCCTGTTCGCGGGCTTCTTGTCCTTTTTGTTCGCGCGCTCCATCGCGCTGCGCAGCCAGCGGCTTTTGCGGCATATGGACAGCATTACGGCCGAGCATTTTTCGCCTATCACCAAGGAAATGGGCAAGGATGAAATCGGCGATCTGATGGAGCACTTCAACGCCATGGGGGAAAGGCTGAAACAGCTGATTCATGACATCTATGTGCTGCAGCTGCATCAAAAGAGCCTGGAATTGGAGAATGTGCGGGCGGAGCTGAAGTACCTGCAGGCGCAGATCGATCCGCATTTTTTGTTCAATACGCTCAACGCCATCCTGGTGCTTTGCGTGCGCAACGGGTATAACGAGCTGGTGGAGATCATCACGCCTTTGTCAAAAATTCTCCGGCGCATGGTGGACACCTCCCGGGATATCCTGCCGCTTTCTGAGGAGATGGAATTTGTGCGCATGGTGCTGAAAATTGAGCAGTTCCGGTTCGGGGACAAGCTGTGCTATGAATTTGATGTAAGCGATGAAGCGCTGGGCGCCCTGGTGCCCGTGATGAGTGTGCAGGGATTGGTGGAAAACGCCTGCAAGCATGGCATACAGCACATCAGCGGTCAAGGCGTGGTGCGTATTGCCGCCAGGGTGGAAGAGGGCATGCTCTTCATTGAGGTGAGCGACAACGGGGTAGGCATTCAGCCCAGCCGCTTACAGGATCTGCAGCGGCAGATTGCCGACCCCGAGGATATGAAGGGCAGCGTAGGCCTTCAAAACATTTACAGGAGATTGAAGCTGCACTATGGCGAGACAGTCAGCCTGAAGCTTCAAAACGCGCAGGAGCGCGGCATGATCGTCAGCATCCGCCTGCCGATGAAAGGGGCGTGAACCATGCTTCGCGTGATGCTGGTGGATGACGAGCCGTTGGCGCTGGAAGGGCTTCAACTGCTCATCGATTGGGGCAGGGAAGGTTTTTTGGTTTGCGCGGTTTGCGACAGCGCGCAAAAGGCGCTGGAGGCGCTTCCCGGTGCCAGGCCGCACCTGATCGTAACGGATATCAACATGCGGAATATGAACGGCATCCAATTGATGCATGCCGCCAGGGAGCGGGGCTATGACGGCGCTTTTTTGGTGGTCAGCGGCTACAGCGATTTCGAGTATGCACAGCAGGCCATGCGTTTTTCGGTGGCGGGGTATTTGCTCAAGCCCATCGATGCAAAAGAAGCGTCTGATGTATTGGAGCATGTGCGAAAGCAGCTGATCGACAAGGAATTGAAGCATCGCCTGCCCATGGCGGACTATCAGCAGGAGGTCACGGCGCTTTTGATGGGGCAAACGCAAAAGATAGCGGCGCTCCCGGCTGGCGCGTGGCGCATTGTTACCTGGGGAATGCCGCTGCCCTATGAAAAGGTGAGCGGCATTCTGGATGCGTTTGCCGATGTGGATGTCCGGGCCACGACCCATATTGTGGACGGCAGGGAGTGGCTGGTGCTGTACGGCCGGAATGGCATGAAGGACACATTGCTTTGCGATTTGGAAAAAACATTGGCCGCTGTGCCCAGGGAATATCTAATAGGCATGGAAACGGAATCGGCGGAACAGATGCTGTCACAATACCGTACGATATGCGCGCAATTGAACGACTGCGGCGCCGAGCTGATTCGCAGGGTGCAGGAACTGGCCCAGGCCGTGTCCCTTTTGCAGCATGATGTTTTTGAAAGCCATACAAGGGTGTTGAATCTGTTTTGCCAGCTTCGGGGCAGCGATCTTACGGCAAAAGCGTATGAGCTGTTTTACCACCTGTGCGTGCGGCAGCTGGAAAAGGATCAGGAGAGGCTGAACGCGCTGCTGAAGGAACCCGGCCAGGATATTCTGCGGCTTGGCAAGGCTGTCATGCGGCTTTTGACGCCGGCGGCAAACCGTATCAGCGACCAGGTGAAGGCATATTTGCAGGCGCATCACGCAAAGCGGCTGACGCTGGAAAATGTGGCGGCCGCCCTGGGATACAACGCCACGTATCTTGGCCGCATCTTTCGGGAGGAGACGGGGGCGGGGTTCCGGGAATACCTCAGCGATTTCCGGGTACAAAAAGCGGCTGAGCTGATGCTCACATCAACCCAGCCGGTTCATAAAATTGCCGATGCGGTAGGCTATACGCAATACAAGCTGTTTCTGGCCCATTTCAAACGCTTATACGGGAAAACGCCGGTCGATTACAGGCAGGGGATCAGCCCTTGACGCTGCCGATGCTCAGGCCCACCACGAAATAGCGCTGCAAAAGCGGGTAAATCGCCAGTATGGGGGCCGCGGATACCACGGTGATGGCTGCGCGGATGGTAACGGGCGTCGTAAGGGTCGTGGAAGTCAGGGCGTCCGCCGTCGTCATGGCGGCATTGGCGCTGTTGGTGGTGGTGGCCAGCTTCATGCGCAGCATGTATTGCAGCGTATGCAAATATGATTTGCTGGCGTTGTACAGGTGCGTATCGAACCAGCTGTTCCACGCGCCCACCGCCACGAACAGGGCCACGGTGGCCAGCACCGGCATGCACAAGGGGAAGATGATGCGCCAGAACAGGTAAAAGTCGCCTGCGCCGTCGATGCGGGCGGATTCGACCATGGCTTCCGGCAGGTTCATGATGTAGGTGCGGATCACAATCATATTGAAGCAGTTGATCATGGTGGGAATGATGTAAACCCAGAAGGATTTGGAAAGCCGCAGGGTGTTGTTGATCAGCAGGTAATTAGGGATCAGGCCCGCGTTGACATACATGGTCAGGATGAACATGGTGGTAATAAACTTGCGCAGCACATACTCCCTGCGCGAGAGGGCGTAGGCCAGCATGGATGTCAAAACGATGTTGAGCACCGTTTGCAGCGCCGAGCGGGACACGGTGATGAAAAGCGCGGAAAAGAGCGTTTCATCCACAAAAATGGTTTCATAGCTTTTCAGGCTGAAGATCCGCGGCCATATTTTGATGCCGCCCCGCACGGCGTCGGTGCCGTCGTTGAAGGACAGCGCAAGGGTGTTGAGCACGGGGTACAGCGTTATGAGCATCAAAATGCACATGCCGGCGGTATTAAGAATCTCAAAGGTTCTGTGCCGTCGGAAATGCTTGTTTCGAACAGGAATACTGCTCATCGAACCATCCTTCTTTCTGGAAAACAGCACTGCCTGCTGGCGTTACAGCAGCGTGTTTTCGTCGAATTTTCTGACAAGGAAATTGGCGCTCAGCACCAATGCGATGGAAACGGTGCTCTTGAATATGCCGGCCGCGATGGCCCGGCTGTACTGCCCCTTGGTGATGCCGTATTTCAGCGCGAAAATATCAATGGTCTGTGACCAGTCCATCACCAGGTTTTGTCCCATCAGGTACTGTATTTCAAAGCCGGCCTCCATAAGATGGCCGATATTCATAATCAGCAATACAAGGAAAGTGGATTTGATGCCCGGCAGGGTGATATAAAACATGCGCTTGAAGCGCCCGGCGCCGTCGATTTCAGCTGCCTCATACAAGGCGGGGTCAATGGCGGACATGGCCGCCAGATAGATGATGGTGAACCAGCCGCATTCTTTCCAAATGTTGATGCCGCCAACCACCCACCAGAAATACCGGCCTTCGCCCAGAAAGAAAACAGGCTGCCTGACAAGGCCAAGCCTCGTGAGAAGCTCGTTGATGATGCCGTCGCTGGCCAGCACGTTTTGCGCAAGCCCCACGACGATGACCCAGCTTAAAAAGTGCGGCAGGTAGGTCACGGTCTGCACCGTGCGTTTGAAGCCCTTATGTCTGATCTCATTGAGGAAAAGCGCCATGGCGATGGGAAAGACGAAGCCCAGCACCAGGTTGATGGTGGCCATGGCAAAGGTGTTGCGGATGCTGCGGATGAATTCCGGCCGGCTGAACAGCCAGCGGAAGTTTTCCAAGCCGATCCATGGGTTGGAAAGCAGCGGCGCGGCCGGGTTATAATCCATGAAAGCCGTGATCCAACCCCAAATGGGGAAATAATTGAACAAGAAAATATATAAAAGCACGGGCACCGACATATACATCAGCTGCCGCTGCTGCCACAAAAGCTGCCATTTGCCCGGGCGGCGCACCGGGGCCGCTGGGGCGTACAGCGCTGAGGCTTTTGCACTTTTCATGGGAACACCTCGCTTCCATCAGGCTGGAATGATAGGGGGCGTGCCCTTGAAACATTTTTGGCCATCTGCCGGGCGCTTATTTCCATCCAACTGCGTTGCCGGACCTTGAAATAGCGCTGCTATTCCTTCGGTCCTGCGCCTTGCTGGCTGGAAAAATCGCCTCGGCAGCTTTCAAAAACTGTTTCCGGTACACGCCCTGGGCGGCGGGAGGGAAGCCTCCCTTCCGCCGCCGTAACTTTGACGTGGGTTAATTGGCGTTCTTTTCCACCAGCTGGAGGATTTGCTCCTGCATGAAATCCACGAAGTCGGATACGGGGATTTCTTCCACGCTCTTGACGAACGCATCCCACTTGGCGTCGAACTCGGCGGGATCCGCCATGATGATCTGGGGCAGGTCGCGGCGCTGGATATCCTGGAAGGCGATCTTGGCATCATCCGCATCCTGGTTGACGGTGGTGTCGATCTGCCAGGCTTCGCCGTAGGGCGCCAGCTCGATGGGTGGGTTGAAGAAGTCCAGGGGGATCTGGTAGCCGTAGCGGCTGAGGAAGTCCTTGTCATAGTCGCTCATGAGGCTGAAGTAGATTTCCGGCTGACGGTTGGCATCCCAGTAGTTGCCGTCATCCATGATGCCCTGCTTCTTGGGCAGGCTCTGCCACAGCGCCCGGCCGCTGTTGGCGTTGCGCCACACGGCGTTTTGAGCGTTGTCATACTGCTCACGGGTGCGCAGCATGCGGCCGTTCTCTACATAGTAGTCCTCGCCTTCCACGCCCCAGGCGAACAGCTTCTGCCACTGGTCACTGAGCATGGCGTCGATCATCTTGACCAGGCGCTCGGGATACTTGCAGTTGACGGAGATGCCGAAGCCGCGGTTGACGTTGATAGCGGTACCGTTGAGGTAGTGCTCCTCAATTTCCTTACCGTCCACATACTGGGAATCGTAGACGATGGGCAGGCCCTGATAGGTGCTGTCATACATCTTGGCGGTGTTCAGGGCGTCGGTGGCGTTCTGGAAATCCCAGGCCTGGTCGAACATGCCCACCACTGTGCCGCTGGAAACCTTGGCGATGTACTGGTCGTAGTTCATCACGAAGGTATCCTGGGAGATGAGGCCCTTGTGGAACATTTCGTTGAGTTTTTTGTAGTAGGCCTTGGCGTAAGGCTGAACCACGTAAGCGCTGGTCTTATAACCGTCATTGATGTCCACGATGACGTCGCCGTCATTGGGGCGGCCCATCAGGTGCTGAACGGGGTTAAAGAGGCAGAAGGCGCGCCAGCTGTCGCACAGGATGGCAAAGCCGGTTACCGGGTTGCCGTTGGCGTCGGTGGGGTTGGCGGCCACATAGCGCTCGATCAGGTCAAAGTACTGATCCATGGTTTTGATTACAGGGTAATTGTCCCAGGCAAGCACCTTCTTCTGTAGGAAGAAAGCGGGACCGTTGACATAGTTCATGCCGTAGTCCTGGGTGTTGTAGTAGCGGCCGAAGTTGGGGATAACGAACAATTGCCCTTCATCATTGAGCAGGCGCTTGAGGTAGGGCTCCAGATGAGTGTAGAGGTTGGGGGTTTTTTCGGGGGTGATGTAGGGCATCAGGTCGATGAGGGCGCCGGCTTCGATCAGCGTTTCGCTGTTGCCGCCGTCCATCAGGTCCGCGTAGTCCTGGCCCGCAATCTTGATGCCCAGGGTTTCGCGAAGGTCGCCGGCCAGGAATTCGAACTCAAACTTGATGCCGAATTCCTCTTCGATTTTCTTGAAGATCTTGTTGTCGGAGGTCGGTTGGTCCCTGGCCTCGCCGGCAAAGACGGTCACGGTAATGGGTTCCTCTTTTGTTTCGGCCATTGCGGGGATGGACATCAGGGATGCCATCATGGCCAGCACGAGCAGAAGGGTAACCAGCTTGCGCATGTAAGTTTCCTCCCTTATTGCTTTTCGAGGCACATTGCGGCCTCTTTTTTATGAGCATAGCACAAACTATCAACGGAAGAAATGGCTGAATCCATACGATGTACCGGACAAATTATAGATGACAATTTTCGCTATTCGATGATTTTGTATTGACCGGCCAGCATCAGCAGGCAGAAAAAGTACAGGCAATTGTCGTAATAGCGCCGCTCGCCTGTGCGCAGCGGCGTATGCCAGAACCGTTTGACCCATTCCCTGGACAATTCCGTGCCCGTAGCCAGCGACGCGGCGGCGGTGGTGGCAATGATGGCAACCGGGTGCAGCGCGGGCGTATCAAGTACCGTGCCATCGATGCGGTAGGTCATAAACGGTTCCTTGTCCTGCAAAAACGCCTGCAGCCGGTCAACGATGGCTTTGTATTCAGGGCGCGGTCCAAACCAGGCGGCATCCAGGCCGATGTTCATGGCGACACGGTAGGCGTCGCTGTAAAAATCGCCGTGGCCCCTGGATGTTTCCGGGGTGCCGTCGTAATGGGCGTATTCCGGGGCCATCCCCGTCCCCTTGTGGCAGCTGAGGTCAAGATAAGCCCGGCTTTGCGCCGCGGCCCGCTGCCAGAAGGGGCGGTCCTCTTCATCCGCCCATTTGGCAAACAACTCGTAAAAATGGGGCAGATGGTACGATGGATCGGAAAAGGGCAGGCCGGGCACAAATTTGATCAGCGCGTTTTCCGGCTCCCACATGGGTTTGCCGCCGGGAACCAGCTCGTGCTGGTGGAGGCAGTGGCGAAGAATATCCCTGGCCTGCACGCTATAATCAAGGGGCGCGATGCCATCCCCCCAGCGCTTGGAGGCGAAAAACAGCGCCAGGGCGAAGTATTCCTCGCCGTCCGGGGCGGGGCCTTGGGCGTTCTTTGTTCCATCCGGCTTGACGGACCAGGCAAAATACCCTTGATAAGGGCCCTTTTCCTGCCACATGTACCGCTTGGCAAAGCGCCACAGGCGGTCGAACAGCTCTTTTTCATCGCGCTGCACGCACATCATCATGCCATAGCTGATGCCTTCCGTGCGTGCGTCGAAATTGCCGGTATCCATCAAGAAGCCCGTATCCTCACCCAGCGGGAAATAAAAGCGTTCCAGCGTGTCATGAAAGAGGGCATGAAACGCATCGCTGATTCTTTTGTCGATATCCGCCTGGGGTATGCCGCAATCGGCCAGCAGGTTGTGGGTGTTTTTCATACTTTCACACTGCATGAATTATATCCTTCCTTTTCCAATCATGACAAATGGCATTACAAGCACAATACCATATCATCCGATGCTTGCCAACGGCTGTTTTATGACATATACCATCAGAAATTATAGTTGCATGCGTTCAAGTGCTCAATAGCAAAAACTGCCTGGGCGTAACGCTTCAGGCAGTTCAAGGACAGTCGGGATTGCTGCGGCATTCAGTTCTTCATGCCGGTCATAACGATGCCTTCCACAAAATACTTCTGGCAGATAAGGTATACGAGAATGCCCGGCAGTATGGCCATGCAGGTGGAGGCCATGGCCAGCTTCCAGTCGGTGCCGTAAGAGCCGGAGAATTTTTTAAGGCCCAGGGCGATGGTGTACATACTGGAATCGGAGATGTACACCGTCTGCAGCAGCACGTCATTCCAGATGCCAATGAATATGAACAGCGCCACCACGATGATGGCCGGCCGGATGGAGGGAACCAGTATCTGCAAGAGCACGCGCATCCTGCCGGCGCCGTCGATTTTCGCGGCCTCATCCAATTCCCTTGGCACGGTCATAATGAACTGGCGGACCAGGAAGATGTTGAACGCGCCGCCGCCGGTGAGGTATGGCAGAATCAGTGGCCAGTAGGTGCCGCCCAGCCCAAGAAAGCGGATCCAAACAATGTACAGGGGAATCAGCGTAACGATGGGCGGCAGCAAAAGCGAGGCGATGCACAAACCGAAAACAAAGTTCCGGCCCTTGAAATACAGACGGGCAAAGGAATACCCGCAAAAAACGGCGGTGATGGTTCCAAACACCACGCAGGGCAGCACAATCGACATGGTGTTTGCAAAATACTGAAAAAAAGTGAAAACGCCCAGCGCTTCCATATAGTTGGCGAAAATCCATCTGCTGGGGAAGAAGTTCAGCGAGCCGATTTCCGGGTTGGTCATCAGGGAGGAGCGGAAAATCCACCATAAGGGAAACAGCACCAGCGCGGCAAAGAAGAGGATGAATACCAGCGAAACGGCGTCGGCAATCCGCTGCGCGCGCTTTTGACTTTTCAGGCTGCCGCGCATCATTTGTCCCCCCCTTCATAGAAGAGCCATGACTTGGAGGTGGCAAACAGGATCAGCGTAAATACGCCGATGATCACAAAGAAAACAAAGGATATGGTGCTGGCGTAGCTCATTTCGTTGTTGATAAAGCCCGTGCGGTACATGAGGAAGGACATGAAGGTATATTCGGGGTAGGTGGTGCGGTTGCTCCCGGCGTAGATCAGCGAGGGGACAACCACCTGCATATTGGCGATCAGGCTCATCAGCAGGTTATAAAAGATGATGGGGGTCATACAGGGGAAAGTAATATGGATCAGACGTTTCCAAAAGGATGCGCCGTCGATTTCAGCGGCTTCATGGTATACCCGGGGCACATTCGTAAGCCCTGCCAGGAAGATAACGATCAGGTTTCCGCTGGCCCATACGGCGATGACCGCCAGCGACGGGATGATGAACCTGGAGTCCACCAAAAAAGCCATTTTGGGCAGGCCATTTTGGACCAGCAACGCATTCAAAACACCGAAGTCGGGGTTGTACAAAAGCGCCCAGCTCATGTATACGGCCATGGCGGGGATAATGTAGGGAACGTAGAAAACCGCCCGGAAAAAGCCGCGTGCCGGCACCTTACGGTTGAGCAGCATGGCAATGGCCACGGAATAGACCATGCTGATGCATACGGTCAGCACCGCATAAAGCACCGTCACTTTTACCGACGTCCAAAAGAACATATCCTTGGTGAAGAGTTTTACGTAGTTGTTCAGCCCTACAAAAATGGGCTGGGGCATAATGGCTGTCCATTTAAAAAAGGATAGGAGAAAAACGGATAGCAGGGGCAAATAGGTAATGAACGTGAGACCCAGAAAGGCGGGAATCAGAAACAGTTTTGCGGCGCGCGCTTCTTGGCGGGCCATTCTGGAGACTGGCTGAAATCGTCTTTTCATGTCAACACTCCATCTGATTGGGAATCCGCCTGAAGAACAGGCGGATTCCCAACGGATCGAACTGAACTTATAGCCCCTGGTTGGCAGCCTTCAGCGTATCCAGACCCTTGGTAATGGCGTCAGCCACCTTTTCATTGCCGCTCCAGCAGGGGGCAAGGATAGTGCTGAGCGCGTCGTTGAACAGGTTCGTCCTGTTTACCCAGTACCAGGAGGTGGGCTTGGCGTTGTTCATGGCATAGTCTACAACAGCGGATTTGTACTCATCATAGGGCGGGAAATTGGGATTGTCAACCCATTTGTGGGTCAGGGCTTCGTCGGTGTAGTAACTGGAGAGTACCGGCATCCAGATACCGCTTTGAATAAGGCCCCAGGAGTTTTCTTCCTTGGCGTACCACTTGAGCCATTCCATCGCTTCGGCCGGATGCTTGGAGGTGGCGAAGGCCACGTTGACGCCGCCGGTGTTCAGGGTCACCTTATCCTGCATGTAGGGCAGCACGCCTACGCCAAAATCCAGGCCGTCGGTCTCCCTGGCCTTGCCAAGCCATACGCCGATGGACCACTGGCCGTTGATGTACATGGCGGCGTTGCCGTTGACCAGATCCTGGTCGATGGTGGTGGCGGTGTTGGTGCCGTACTGGGGGGCTACGTGATGCACAAGAGCCAGGTCGGCGACGCGCTGCAGCGCTTCCATGGATTCCGGGCTGTTGATGGTCACGTTGCCGTTCGCATCGTACCAGGCACCGCCGTTCATGACGGACCAAACTTCCAACTGCCAAAAGTCCGGACAGAGCATGACGCCGTAGCGCTTGATGTTGTTGGGGTCAAACTTGTCGGACTTGGCATTGTTTCCGTTGACATCCAAGGTCATCTGCTTGGCCACGTCCACAAAGGTATCCCAGTCCCAGGCAGCGTCGGCGCTGGCGGGCGGCGACGTGACGCCCGCATCGGCAAAGGCTTTGCGGTCATAGAAGGTCAGGAGCACTTCATTGGCTACGGAGTAGCCCACGGGCTTGCCTTCATAGGTGAATGCCAGGCTGTCCAGTGGCTTGGCTTCCCCGGCGGCGTACATGTCGCTTACATCCGCCAGCATGCCTTGCTCGGCCCACATGAGCACCGCGTCTTCCGCCATGATGCCGGTGTCGGGCAGGTTGTTGCCGACGGCGCGGGTGTTCAGCGTGCCAACGTAGTCGGCGCGGTCGATCTGCACGATTTCCACGTGAATCTTATCCTGCTCGCTCTCGAACTTGTCAATGGTCTCCTGAAGCACGCGGACTTCTTCATCATCGCCCCACATGGAGTAGGTGATGGTGACGCGGCCCTCGGCCAGCGCGCCAAGGCCGGATACCATGGAGAGCATCATGACCAGCACGACTGCCAGGCTGAGAAGTTTCGTTCCCTTTTTCATGTCCTAAACCTCCTTGTATTTTTAATACACCTCTGTGTATTGGATACCATTGGCGGGCGGATTCAGTCTTGTGCGACGTTTAGGTAAACCTGCATTTCTCCTTCGCCGCGGTTGGCCCACAAATAATAGGGGATCAGCGTGATATCACTTTCTTTCCATTCGGGCAGATCATCCTGATACAGTGTGTCTTTCTCCGCAAAGGCTGCCTTTGCTCCCCTGGTTGCAAGCGCGACGGTTCCGTTGCCCCCAAATGCTTTCGCTTCTTGGAAATCAGCGGTATGGGGGAGCCTAAGGCATGCGATGCCTTCGCCATTATCCGCCTGCTCTGCACAGTAGACTACCGGCCCCCGCATGACAGCGGCTTTGCCCACATTGCCGACTACTTTTGGATGGGACACCACATACCTTGGCTTCAGGTCATATGTCACCTGGATGACATCGCCGGGCTGCAGCGAGGACAAATGAAGGTAGCCATTTTGGGCTGTAACAGATTGTTCTTTTCCGTTGATTTGCAAAGCTTTGATGGGCGCAACCCCGGACTCCCGGATGGCGACATTCTGCGTTTGCCCTGAAACCTGGATAGCAAGTGTGTTGCCAAAGGGGTACTGCGTCGCAAGCTCCAGGGAAAAGGCGTCTGTCTGTATTCTGGAGGCTAGTGGAATGTGGATAAACAGTGTGTCACTGGCGGCGCTGAAAGCGTAGTTGCCAATGCTCATGATGGTACGTGCAATATTGGTGGGACAGCAGGCACAATCAAACCATTTTTGCCGGACCGGTTTCACATGCCGCAAACCCGGGTTGCAGTGGCAATTGGATGGATGGACAGCAAGCGGCCCCACGTAGAAGAATTCCGTACCTGTCTGCGCGATGCCCCCCAGCACCTGATTGAAAAGCGCCCGTTCCACCGTATCGTAGTACGTCCCGTTTCCTGTGAGGGAGGCCATGCGCGACGCAAACATCATCAGCGCTACCGATGCGCAGCTTTCACCATAAATGGTGTCGTTGGGCAGATCAAAATCCGTGGTGAAGCTTTCGCCATACTGGGTAGAACCCACACCGCCTGTGATATACATGCGCCGCTGTGTGACGTTATGATAGAGTTTTTCACAGGCCTCCTTCAACGCATGTTCTTCCTTCAGCCTTGCCAGGTCAGCCATGGCGCTATACATATACAATGCCCTCACCGCATGACCCACCGCTTCCGTTTGGTGGACCGGCGCTGCGTGGGTCTGGGCGTACGTCCGCTCCGCAATGACAGGAAGATTGAAGATATCCTTGAATTCGGGCCTGTTTCGTTCCAATGAAAAATATAGCGGCTCTTTACCGCGTTGGGCAATAAAGTAGTTCGCCAGATCAAGATAGGCGGCATTGCCGGTTACTTCATACAGCTTTACCAGGCCGACTTCCACTTCCTGATGTCCGGGATATCCGGGAATCTGGCCTTCTTTCATGCCGAATACCGTTGTCAGGTAATCGGCAAAGCGGCAGACAGTATCAAGAATCTGCCTTTTTCCGGTTGCCTTGTAATAGGCCGTGGCAGCCTCGAACAGGTGACCGGCGCAGTATAGCTCGTGACCTTCCTGCAAGTTGGTAAACCGCAGGCCCGGTTCCTTGATCGTATAATAGGTATTGATATAGCCATCGATACCCTGGGCTTTCCCGATTAGATCGCATGCTTCATCGGCCAGCATTTCCAACTCACGGTCGTGAAATACTTCGATGCAATAGGCGGCTGCTTCCAGCCACTTGTACAAGTCACTGTCCTGAAAGATATTGCCGTAATGCTCGCCCGCGGACAGCCTGGCCGCAATGCGGAAATTCTCGATGCAATGGCTCTTGGCTGCACCTGCAACCCGGTCATGCAAAGCTTCCCATTGATAGGACAGCACCTTTTCCTTTACGAGCTTCTGCATTCCTTGCAATATGCCTTCCGTTAAGCTGATGCTTTTCAGGGGCAGAGCTTTTGCACACTTCATACACGATCCATCCTGTATTTTGGTTTTGCGTCTGTTGCTGCGTAATGGCCGCCAGTGGCTGTCCTCTTTGCCTTTAGGGAATGAGCAATTGCTTAAATATAATCGTTTAAATGTGTTGCACTGCTAATTCTTTGGATATTTAATCGTTTAAATTTCTGATAATCGAATGTTATCATATCACATATGGAATGTCAACACCCATTTTTGACATGTGTGCTCATTCCCCCCCAAGGGGCAAGATCTGGCTGCTACAATATACGCAAAAGGGGTGGCCAATATGATCAGTCACGTGCTGCTCTAATTTGGTGCAGTAAAAAAGCAGCCCGCCTGCCGTCAATGAACCGGCTCGCAGACTGCCTTGTGTTAAGATTGCGCTGGGTGTGCTGGTTTTCATTCCCCAAAAGCGTGAACGGCCAATAACTGCAGTATCAGCGCCGGATAAGCAGCACGGAAACATCGTTGACGTTGGTGCCGGTGGGGCCGGTAACGATCAAGCCGTCCCCGGCCTTCAGCGCGTGATAGGCGTCGTTGTTCTGCAAGGACCGGTAAACATCGATTCCCGCCTTTTCCAAGGCGGACACCGTATCGCCGTCCGCAAAGCCGCCGGCCGCATCCGTCGGGCCGTCGGTACCGTCGGAACCAAAGGAAAACACAGCTGTTTGGGGCAGGCCCCGGATCCCAAGGGCTGCGGCCAGCGCCAGCTCCTGGTTGCGGCCGCCAAGGCCCTTGCCCGTGACATGAACGACTGTTTCCCCGCCGGCGATCAGGGCAATAGATGCCGTGCTGTTTTGATGGTAGCGCGCCAACGCGGCGAAAAAAGCGCCGGCTTCACGGGCTACGCAATCCAGCGAATCGGTCAGGATCAACGGCCGGTACCCTTTTTTGCCGGCTGCTGCTGCGGCGGCATAGCAAAGCTCCCGCACGCTTCCCGTAATCATCGTCTCAACATTGCTTAGCTGTTTTGGCGTTTCCGCACGCAGCAACGCGCGCATTTCATCGGTAAGGTCCAAGTGATATTTTTCGGCGATCCGTACGGCATCTTCCACCGTGCTGCTGTCGGGATAGGCGGGGCCGGACGCGATCATATCCAGCGGGTCGCCGATAATGTCCGACAGCACGATGGAATAGATGCGCGCAGGCTGGCAATGCAGGGCAAAGCGGCCGCCCTTCACCTTGGAAAAGCGCTTGCGGATGGTGTTCATTTCAACAATATTGGCACCGCTTTTCAAAAGCTGGCCGGTAAGATCCGCCGACCTTTCCGCGCTGATGAGAGGCGCTTCAAACAAGGCGGATCCGCCGCCCGAAATCAGCAGCAGCACGGTGTCTGTATCGGTAAGGTGGGCTGTCGCTTCAAGCACTGCCTCTGTAGCCAAAAAGGAATTGGCATCGGGAACCGGATGACCGGCTTCATAAATGGAGACGCCGGCGATCTCGCCCATGGAATGGCCGTATTTGGTGATAACGATCCCTTGGTTGATCCTTTCGCCCAGCACACGTTTTGCGGCGGCGGCCATGGACCAGGCGGCCTTGCCGACGGCAATCAGTATTACTCTGCCGTTGCCGAGGGTTTTCCCGCTCAGCGCGCGCTTTACCGCGGCATCCGGCTGAACGGCTGATATGGCTTCCCTGACGATAAAATCACAGTCTTCTCTTAAGCGCATCATATGTCACTCCAAATAATATCCGTTTCAGGCGCTGAGAGCCTTCGTTGTTGCATAAAAATGACCGGACTGTTCGTGCAAACAGTCCGGCTGGGCTTGACTCAATGCAGGAACAGGGATACGATGTACACCCCGATAATGGAAGCGATACCGACCACAAGCGTGCCCAGCGTCTGCGTCTTGTAGCCATCCTGGGGGGCCATGCCGCCAAAGTTGGTGATTACCCAGAAGTAGGAGTCGTTTGCGTGGGATACGGTCATGGCGCCTGCGCCGATGGCGATGACTGTCAGCGACGCCAGAGCGGGGCTGGACAGGCCAAGTATCGGCAGAAGCGGGGCGACGATACCGGCCGTGGTCGTCATGGCAACGGTGGAAGAGCCCTGGGCGGATTTCAAAATGGCCGACAGGAGGAAGGGGAACAAAAGGCCGATAGATTGCAGGGACAAAGCGTTTGCCTTGATGAAGTTGACGATATCGGTGGAAGCAATTACCTTGCCCAGCACGCCGCCTGCCGCCGTGATGAACAGGATGGGGCCGACCGTTTTGAGTGTTTCGTTGGTTAGCTCATAGAAATCCTCACCTTTGTGGGCAATGAACAGGCTGATGATTGCGATGACCGCGCCTGCGCCAAGCGCGATGATAGGGGTGCCGAGGAAGGCGAGGAAGGGGATGGTGATCTGTGCCATGGCAAACGCGGAAGCCAGGCCCATCAAAAGGATCGGGGCAACGATCGGGGCAAAGGCCAGCCAGCCGTTGGGCAGCTTGCCATACTCCGCTACCAGCTGCTCATAGGTTTTGACGGATTCTTCGCTGTCCTGGTCTTCTGCGGATTTCACCTTTTTGCCGATGTACTTCGCAAAAATGTAGCTTGCCACCAGCGGCGGGATGGACAGCAACACGCCAAGGCCGATGACCAGGAGCAGGTTGTCGCCGACACCCAGGGTGCCTGCCGCCGCAATGGGGCCGGGCGTGGGCGGTATGAAGCAGTGGCTGATGTACAAGCCCAGGGAAAGCGCCACAGTCATGGCGACGCTGCTGGCACCGGTCCGCCGGACCAATGCCTTGCGGATGGGGTTTAGGATAACGAAGCCGCTGTCGCAGAATACCGGGATGGATACGATCCAGCCCATCAGCTCAATCGCCAGTTCCGGGTGTTTTTTACCGACCAGGCGAACAACGCTGTCCGCCATCTTCAGGGCCGCGCCGGTTCTTTCCAGCAGCGTGCCCACAAGTGCGCCGAAGATGATCACGATACCGATGCTGCTGAAGGTGCCGCTGAAGCCGGCGCCAATCACATCCGCGATGCCGGATACGGCGTTGCCATCGGCGTCCGTATACTTGTACAGCGGGATGCCGGCAATAAGGCCAAAGATGAGTGCGATGCCCATAATGGACAGGAAGGGATGGATCTTGAATTTGCTGATGGCGACGATCATCAGCACGACGGCCAGAATAAATACGATGATGAGTCCAATACCGGTCATGAAATTACCTCCTTATGAATTTGTAACGACCTCGTTGTTTTTCATTATACACGGATCAGCCGATAAGACTATGTTACAAAGATTAAAATTCATGGGCGTTTTATGTTATGGATAACAGGCTAAGCGTCCTGAGAATGGTCGGCTTCGGAATCCAGCTGCAGCTTCTCCCCTATATCATGGTAAAAGTGAATCGCGTTATAATATAGGGAGGAAAAGCGAATGCTGCGCGGATCATAACCAGTTTTTTCATACAATTGCTTCAGGCGGTACTGCAATGTATTTTTATGGATGAACAAACTCTTTGCGGCTTCGGTAATGGAGCCCTCGCAGGAATAATAAGTATCCAAAAGCAAAATCCAGTTTGCGATCTCATCCATGGAGCAGTTGCGGAAAATGCGCCGCACATATTCCAGCTTCGTAATATCCGGGATTTCTCCGGAGAAAATCTCCATATTGATGCTGTCGTACAGCCGGATATCCTTTGTGGGCGAACGCAGGCAGGTGCGCAGCGCCTTTTGGGCGTGCTGGTATGCGGTATTGATAAATACGTAGCTTTGCACGGCATCGTCAATCCCGATGCAAACCAGCAAGGACTTGTTGCTTTCGATATTCACCTTGATGGTTCTGGCGATTTCCAGCATGTGCGCGTCATCCATCTGGCGGACGCTGCAGACAAGCGCGCTGCCGGATTTGAAAACGATCGCTTCGGTAAGGGCGCTCACCATTTTTTTTGTACTGCCTTCGGCCGCGTCGATCGTGCGCTGCAGGGCGACAGAGGCCGTCTCCTCCCTTGGGATGATGCTCACCAGCAAAAACCTGCGGGGCACGGTGATGTCAATACCAATCTGCCGGCCGTTCTCCACCATCTGCCGGTTGATTTCCTTTGGCGTGCCATGAATCCAGTCGTTTAAAAACCGGGTGCGGATGCGCTGATCAATATCGTTCTCCCGCCGCATAGAGATATCCAGCAGAAGTATCTCCGTCATCTTTTTGATAATCTGCCCATATTTTCCTACTTTTTTCTCAGGCCCGGTGACGCCTATGACGCCAATGATGTCGTTCTGGAACTCAATGGGCAAATTGATGCCCGGCTTTGCGCCCACATATTCCTTGGTGCCGTGTATGGTCAGGCTTTCCAGCTTTTCATCCACCACCCGCTTGGCGCCGGCATGGAACGTGCCGATCCTGGCCGGGTCGGTGCTGGCGATGATCACGCCTTGATGGTCCATCATGTTGACCTGCTCGCCGATGATGTTGCTGATTTCATGCACGATTTTCATGCAGCTGCTTTTGGGGAATTTCATGAAAACACCTCTTGCGGATTCTTCGATAAAGCATGGGAGACTGGATCAATGGCTGATTCTCAGCCGCGCCATGCCTATCAAATCTTTCTATGCCGTTCATCCTGCCCTGAGCCTGCACCAATGCTATTACTATACAGCAAAATCGCGAAAATGAACAGCGCGGGAGGTTTGTCAATCGCTGGAGGTGTCAGCAGAAGTTTGAGGTGTTCGCCAGAGGCCGTTCTGTATCTCGCAAGCGGTGCAAGCCGTCTTAATGATTGCCATCCGGAGAAATACCTGATACAATCCCGGAAGAACGGATTGCGAATATTGTGTGTAAGGAGGTCCCCACATGCGTCTGCTTCAGCGGGATATTGCCCTTTTTTATAGGCTCTGGTATGGCTTGGTATGGGGAATCAACGAAAAGCACAAGGTCATACCCCGGTTCAAGAAGCCTGTTTATGGCATCCCTGTTTCCGTCAGCCTTCAGGAGTTCCTGAAAGTCCGAAACCAAATGTGGGATCATCCCCAGTGGATCGACGAGTTTTTGGCCGACGCGGATTATGGAGAATTTGCCGAGCAAGAGAAAGGGATCATTGCAAACTGGCGTAAGCATTTTGTCAAGGGTGACTTTCTCATCGTCAAACACCTTGCGAACTATTCCGTGCTTATGCGAGCGGATACGCAGCCCAGTTTGCTTTATGGCGTTTGCGGCATTACGGACTCCATCAAAGATAACTTTCCGCAACCCGCGCCATTCATGATGCGAATGGTTCTTTTGCCCTTTCAGGGGAGAATTATTTATGACAGCTTGGCTGAGGGCTACAGCGTTTCATTCGGCGCGCAGATCAGGAGCACGATAAAGGAGCAGTATGATAGGACAAGGGAAACTTATGGAATTATAGAAGAACTCAACGGAGAACCGCATCAAGCAGTTCAGCTCGCCCCAAGAAAGAAAGGCGGACCCACCAAGCAAACCTTCGATACTGCATCGAAAACGGCTGCTGTGCCCAAAGACATCATCGTGCCCAAAGCCATGGCGGAGCGGTATGCCGAGATCGCGCAGATCATTGCAAGCTTTTGCGCTGAAAAGCTGAACGATGAATATGAAAAGATTTCCCTGTACGCTCTGGCAAAGCTCTGCCGCAAGCGCCCTTCGCCGCTGCTGGGCGGCAGGCCAAAGACCTGGGCCTGCGGCATCGTTTATGCCATTGGCTCGAGCAACTTCATTTTTGACAAGACACAACCGATACACATGACGGCGGCAGAAATCGCAGGCTGGTTTGGGCTTGCCCCAAGCACCGCAGGCAACAAAGCGTCTGAAATCATACGGCTGCTGGATATTTCCTATATGTCGGCCGAGTATATGCTCAAAGCCAATATCGACCACAATCCCGCAATATGGATGATGCATGTCAACGGTAGGATCGTTGATATCCGCGATATGCCCAAGGACGTACAGGAGGAAGCGTACCGCAGGGGAATGATTCCTTACATTCCATAAAATAAGGCGATGCCAAAGTGGGCCGTAATGAAAACACCACCTATAGATGAAAGACATCTCATCTATGGAGGGTGTTTGATTTGGTGCGATCGACGGGACTTGAATTCGAGAATCGCCGTAAAACGATGTAAAATACTGATAAAACGTGTCTGAAAGAGTGGCTTAAATCCTTGGTTTTTTGGCTTTTCAACAAACGATGTACAATCACATGAAATCGTATTTGGGGTAAAAACTGGGGTAGAAAATATTTATAATAATATAAATATTGTTTCAAAATGCTTCTATGGATTTTCCAAAAACACCTGAAATACATACGGTATCTCTTAAAACATATAAAACACTCAAAAGGCACCGGTGGAGGGCATACGCCCCTTCTGCTGGCTATACCCCTCTTTGAGTTCGTGGCTTTTTGCGTGATATCTACCGCCCGTATGCTTCCGGCTGCAAGCAGAGAAGTGATACCCCCTATGCCGCTAAAGTTGATCGGCGAATATATTATCTTCCTGGTTTACCCTGTTGGTTCGGACCCCTTTAATATTTCCAGCACCTACCCATCGGGGGGCACCCTATGCCCGATATAGCCCGTCAAAGGGCGTCTGTTTAAACGACACCCTTTCAGGGGTGCGAATTGCGTTCATACCCCTTGCCGCACTATCACTTAGAATGAGGGTGGACACCCTGCGTTCAATACAGGATGAATGCGGTCGTTCTGACCGACAGCGTGAAATGAACTCATGTCATCGGCCTCAAAGGCTGTGTGCTGAATACCTACCCTTTGAAAATCGTTATCTCAACATACGGTATCACCCTAGATTCAAACTAGGTTCAGTGCCCTCGGTTAAATCGAGGGCATCCCCAACTTACGGATACCCCTGAATTTGATGGACCTCTATGTTGGGGTGTCATACTCCAGATTTGATTTTTGATCATACCACTCATATCAAATTTGAATTCAGTGATTCGGGGGGAGGTATCCCCAAGTCCGGGATACTTTTTCGGCCTTAATGCATGACTGATGGTGGTCGATTTTAATTTGGGTACAATGGTCATAATCCAATTTTTGATTTAATCATGCTCCCACTCTTGCGTAAAAAACTCTGATGTATTTTCCACCCGATATTGTATTTGATCATTTTCAGCGTATAATCATATTAATGATGCATATTTTTCCAAATTCGGGAGGGCGGAAAATGTTTAGGCCAAGATCACTGCTGGCTTCTATTTTCATCATGGTTCTGTGCGTGGGTTGCTTTGCCCAAGGTGTAGGCCGAGCAGACAGCGTAAGTTGCCTGATTAACTGCCGGGTGATAGACGGTACGGGCGCACCGCCAATGAATAACGCAGTCATCATCTTTAAAGACGGCATCATTACCGAAGTCGGAACCGGTGATTTAATTGCCATACCCAAAGAATCTACGGTGATAGACTTGAACGGCGCCACGGTCATGCCGGGGTTCATCAACGCTCATGTGCATAGTGCGTATAATGAACAAAACCTTGAAAACTGGCTCACGGCAGGGATCACGACAGTCCGTGACGAAGCACCTCGGGCGTCTGGCAATTTCCTGGCTGAAAGAGACCGCCTGAACGGAAACCCGGCGCATGCAAGAATCGTCTCAGCAACGCCGATCCTCAGCGTACCTGGGGGTTACGGCGGAGATTCCTTCAATTCTGCCGATGCGGCGAGCAAGAAGGTAAGCCAGTATATCGCTGAGGGTGTGGACATTATCAAAATTTCCATCGAGGACGATCTGCAGGGGCGTACATGGAACATGCCCACATACGAGGAGGTAAAGGCCATTGTGGATACGGCCCACGCGGGCGGCCGCAAGGTTTCGGCGCACATCAGCCATGAACGCAACCTGAAATGGGCGATCGATGCCGGGGTGGACGATATTGCGCACATGGTGGTGGAACCCATCAGCAAGGAGACCGCCGAGCAGGTGGTAAAAAAAGGGATATATTGGGTGCCTACGCTGGAACTCTGGAACGGTGTAAGCAAGGATTACAGTCTGGATTGGATAGATGTGGCTATAGAGAATCTTTCCACCTTTTACAAAGCCGGGGGAAAGGTGGCGTTGGGCACGGATTTTGCTGGATACACGATCAGCTTTGATACCGGTTTCCCCATTACAGAGGTGAATTTAATGAAACAGGCCGGTATGACTCCCATGGATATCATCATTGCCGGCACGAAGAACGCTGCGCATGTATGCGGGCTGGACAGCACACTGGGCACGATTGAAGTGGGAAAAATTGCGGATTTGCTGGTGGTCAATGGCGACCCGCTCTCCGAGAACCCGTTTTTATCGGTAAGAATGGTGGTACATGGGGGAGAGATCGTGGTGAACAACGCCGATGACTTGTAAGTAAATTTTTACTGACCGTCACGCAATACGGCGCCTGTCAGGTGATTAAATTCTGCGAAGCGCGGAGCACAAGCCTCCCTCTTTTAGGGCCTCGGAAATAGGTGAATCTCACTGCGGGCATGGTTATCTTTGCGCAGCTGGTTAAAGCTCGGCTGCCCTCCGAGACCGTGGTGTACATCGACACCGGAATATAAACCAAGCCGAATTGCATCGGGCCTTTTTTGACCAGTTTACTGATGATATACCAGTTTATAAGCAAGGAAAAATAGCGCAATTTTTGTGATACTGCACCCCCTTTGCGCGCGACCTGCGTATTCCCGGAACGTAACCCTCTTGGTCTGGCGCCCTTACCCCTCTGAAGTTTGAGGGGGAAAGCTGGCCCCGCGGTCTTGCCCGCACATATGACAGTGAGCTTTACGCCCTTTGTTCAGATCAGCTTGTTCGCAATCATCTCGCAGCCCATTTTTGTAATGAGGTAGCACTTGAGCGTGCAGCCGGCGGTGTCCTGGTAGCTGCTTTCTTTGAGAAATGTACTCGGCTCAATTTTGAGCTCAGCAGATTCCCTGATATAGTCAATGTACGTTTCGATGTCGCGGAGCAGGTTTTTGTGTTGCTTCCCCACCATTTGTAAGCGAAGTAAAGGCATAGCCATGTTGCCTATACCCTATAAACACAATGGAAACAAAGGGCTCTGGCAAAGACGGAGACAATTTATTGATGTATGGCTCCTCAGTATAGTCTGCTATTTTGAAATAATAAAGCGGACTATAATTGAACACCTAGAGAAAATAGATGAAGGACATTCACGATTTCGTCTGTGTCAGCACCCGTTTCCTCCATGATCATAGCAAATAACAATGCAAAAGAAGTATTGGGGTCGCGATCTACAATCTTTCGATACACATCGATTATATATTGTTGACGCTGTGGCATTAAAATTACTCCCTAAAGATGTAGAAAGGTTTTTCTACTATCAGATTAACTCCTTTAGATTTCGCACCATAAAATCTTTAGCCTATCTCCGAGCTTCCCAAACCTGACACGGGAATATGTTATACGCACGGCATTGAAAATCATAACGCAACAGGGAGAGGAAACGGACATTTCAGATATCGCATGCTCGTTTATGCTTCGTCGTGTTCTTAGCTGCGTTGGCATTATGGGAGGGCTCCACATAAGCCGTGCATTTGACCGTCTTGTCCTTCGTTTCATCATGCGAATAGATATAACATTTGATGGTGATTTCCTGGACTTTCATAGGTGCCTCCTTAAATTGAATGATTGTACGTATGTATATAACATACCCTAGACTCATGCAAAGGAAACAGACCCCCGCAGCGCCTACTCAGGGCTTAAGCCACAACGCCTTTATTGTGCAAGCAGTTGACAGCGCTACGGAAGAAGCTCTGAAAGGCTGTATCACTAGCACAGCAGCATGCTCATTTTAGGAGTGAATACCCTGTGTACACTCCTGCAATAAAAATTGTACAGATCAGAATAAAGTGCGTAATGAACCATCCGATTTTCCCATATTTAAACAATTCCTGATCAATGGGCTTCCTATCCTCTGAGGGCACGATGATCCCGCCAACCCATTCGAATACCAAAAGAAAGATCCACCACCAAGTATATGACGCCCAAAGATCCCAAGAAGTATTGTATTTGATCAGTTGTGTCTGGCTTTCGGCCCATCCCTCAATCAGTACGCCGAGATGAACAATGACCCAGTAAAAAGGTATCTTGTGGACCCATGCCTTTGGACTGTACCTTACGCAAAATACAATGCAGGCTGGAAACATGGTCAAAATCAGTGTCACGGGCATGATAAACAATTTGGGAAACAGCCTGTAGGGATAATAGTAGAGGCCTAGCTTGACGAAAATGTAGCACAGAATATTACCGATAATGGCGCTTAGCAAAAAGAGCAAGCCGTATTTTTTCCAATTGGTCCGCATGACCAGAAATAAGACGGCGGTGGAAAAAGCGACCGCGGAGAGGGTCAAACAGGTTTCGATATTCCATCCCAAATTCATTTTCTTTTCCCCTTTACTTGATTGTCATAGCGTGAGCAATAAAGCATCCTTTGTCTATGCTGCAATTATCTGTAGGCCATAAAATGAAATGGCTGTTGGAAGATAATCATTGTGGCAATCGCAAAGCCCAAGGATACAGGCCATACAACAAGCGGATACTTATAATGCAGCCGAATCAAAATGAACCCAAAAAAATATATACCACCGGACCAGTATATGTTCCATCCATCAAAATGCGTCATGCTTCCATTTTTCACAGATATACTTTCGATGATTGAGTAGAATGTTGTCCACGACATAATATATAGAAGCTCTTTTAGCAATCCTTTAGGATAATACCTAAGAAACAACATCACCACGCATGGAAAAATAATGAATGCATAATATAGATCTGCAATCCTGTGATCAAACAAAACCTCATATCGCCACAGCAACCGGTCAGAAAATAGGATGTTATATGAGAAATCGCCTATGATGACGTATTGGACGGTGGAGTAGTACTCCTTCCATTTTCGCCATGTTCCTGTAAAGTATAGGGATAAGGCGTGCAGCAAGAACAAAACCAGAACACTCATCATTTCATAACCTCACCATACTGGTAAATAACCTCAAATATATTGTTCAACATATTGGATATATTATTCTAAATTTCCAAATATAGTTTGATTTTCCCCAACTAAAATCAAATGACTTGCTAGACAGGCAACAAAAACGATAAAAGCTCCGCTACCGGCAAAGCAGTAACGGGGCTATCTTTATACCTCCACATAAGGCGGCTTAGAAGTTACCAAAAGACCGAACCGTACAAGAAGCTTGATAAGGAATATAACAATGGCAGTTCACCGGAGCGTAAAGAGAAATATCGTTTCTATTTGCGGAGGGGAATTATTAAGCTTACACCCGTGGGAAGGCGTTTTGTACGGGTGTGCATTCCGCAATCTATTCCTCCCTCAAAACTTTGCTGTAATGAAGCCGCCGCCTTTAAGGATCAGCCCCGGCGCCCAGGGCACGGGCTTCGCCATATTGGTCAGCACAGCCTCCAGGTCGTTGCTGGGGTGTTCGATTATAATCTCGTCGTAGATATGAAGCACGGTCTGGTAGCCGGCGGAGTTCAGCTGCATCTAACACGTATGCGAACCATGGCATTTGATAACAGCCTTGTGCGTGCATACACGCGAGAAAGCCTAAGTTGTGCAACGAAAAAGCCAGAAGTCGTTTGAAACTTCTGGCTTTTTCTGTGGTGCGATCGACGGGACTTGAACCCGTACCCTCTCGGACACGCCCCTCAAACGTGCGCGTATGCCAATTCCGCCACGATCGCATTTTTCTTTATACCCGCTACAAAATGTGAGGTTATACTTGTCGTTCTGTGCAGGCAGCGATAATTAGTATAAGCGTGAAACATCTTTCTGTCAAGAGTCAGTTGCACTTTTGCAAGAAATTTGAGTGACTTCCTACAAGCTATCATTCGGTAAAGGAAAAACGCCCATATGGATGATATGCCACACAAGGCATAAATACTCTATGCAGTTCCATGTAAATAGCCTCGCCATAAGAAAATGAAGGGTGGAAACGAATGTTGGAGGCTTTGGTAAGGGACCTGGAGTCGTTCAATAATTGAGTAGTGATGGTTTATGCAATTTAAAAGGCCGGCGGCAAATGAGCCGGCAGCCTTTTAAATTGCATAGAAAGGCTATTTTGTTTCCTTTCGCTGGATGATCCTGTTCTTCAACGCCAGCAGGCGGAAGAATATCTCCCTGGGGTTTTCATCTTCATATAAGAACGCGCCGTTGCCGGAAAAGGATGGCTCGATAAAATCCCACCAGGTGAGGGCCTTGATTTCCGGGCGGGAGGCGGCCAGTGTATAAAACTGTTCCATCCAATCCGCCTGGGTGCGTTCGTTCCAGCCGCCGTGCCACGTGCCCTCCGACATGGAAAGCTGGGACCAGTTGCTGCCGGCAGCGCCTGCCACGCCCCTGGTGCCGCCGTTTACGCCCATTTCGGTGATGTGCACAGGCTTGCCTAAGGTGGCGAAAACGCCGAGCATGCGGTTGACGGCCACCATATCCCGGGCGGGGAAGTACAATTGTATGCCCACCGCGTCAAAGGAGACATCCGCCTCAAGAAGAGCGCGGAAATAAGCAAGGGGGGAGCGCAAATGCTCCGGCAGCGCGCCGTAGCAGGTGTAGCGGCCGGCCGCATATTCGGCGAAGGGCAGGCAGATGTTGACGATGGCGGTGGCCTTGTCGTTGGCCTCGTGCAGCGCATCGCAGCAGACACGGGTAAGCTCGATCAATTGAGGCTGGGAAAGCTCGAAGCAGTTGGCCCAGTCATGGGCTTCGTTCATGGCGTCCCAAATATCAACGCGGCCTTTATAGGCCTCCACATGGTGGCGGGCGATGTTTCGGGCATTTTCTTTCAGCGTGTCAAAATCCTGGCCAAACAACCAGGGGGGATTGACGCTTTTGTGGCCGAACCACACAGGATGGCCCTTGGCCGTGATATTCTTGCTTGAAAGAAAATCCAGCGCCGCGTCGATATAGGCGTAATCATAGCGATCCTTTTCCGGAACGGTGCGGCCGGCGTAAAAGGGCAGCGTGGCAAAATCAAAGGCCTGGGCAAAGAATTTGGCATACCTGGCGCCAGGGGTGGTAAAACGGGCAAAATTGCAGCCCAGAAGCAGATCCTCCCTGGGGGAGGCAAAGGCTTTTTGCTGCGCGCTTTCAAATAAAGCAGCTTCCGCGGCGTAGATGGCGTGGGACAAGGCATACAGCCTGTTCTCCGGCGTGCTCACCCCGCGGTCGGCCAGGTGGGCGAATTCCTCGGCGGCATCAAGATGCCCCTGGGCGGCGGGGGAGAGGGTGATCCCCTCGCTGAGCAGTTTGGCCTCCCGCACATAGGTGCGTATGGCTTCCGACACAAAATCCACAAAATCGCCGGTATAGCCTTCGCCCAAATTGTCGGCCATAACCCAGATGTTTCCGTACAGCGGCAGGTTGATTTTGGCGTGCACCATATAAGGCTTTTTGGTGACGTTCAGTTCCACCGTGCCATCCGGCAGGATGCGCTGCCTGCGCTCATCGGGCTCAAAATCCAGGCCGCTTGCATAAATAGATTCCAATTGGGGTTTGGGCATGGCGACGCCGCCGGGGCCGTCCAGCCGCACGTGTATCGATTGCATGAAGCATATCCTCCTTACGCCAGTATCAAGCCGCTGTCTGATTCGATGACCTCCAGGAAAATGGGCCGTTCCTCCGGGGTGCGGTTGGGTGTGTGGATGGTCAGGTACAGCTTTCCATTAAGCGCGCGGAAGACCATGCCGTGGCCGCCGTCACCGCTGTAGACGGGCTTTTCGGCCTGACGCCATGGGCCTTGTATTTTCCCGCTTTCACTCACGGCCTGGCCGATGGCATAGCCGGTTTCCGACATGCTGGACCAGAGCATCCACAATTGCCCATTTTGATGCCTGTACACGAATGGTCCGTCGGTGACGTGGCCGCTGATGCCGCTGGAATGGGTGATTTGCTTTGTCCAGGCGGCGTCTTTGGCCGCGAACAGGGTTTGAGGCTCCCCGGCCGGCCCGGACAAGTCGTATTTCAGCGGACGCACGCAAATGGTCCCGCCGCCCGCCTGTACCCATTCATGGCAGAAAACGATGTAGGGCTGCCCGGCGTCATCCACGTACAGCGTGCCGTCCAGGCACTCCCATTCCGCAGGGGTGGCGGTCTCTTCGCCCCAGGGCGCAAAGGGTCCCAAAGGGTTTGAGGCCTTTAATATGCTGGTGGCCCGGCGGCGGCCCGGGGCTTTGAAGGAGGCGAAAAGATAGTATGCATCCTGATGCCTGTGCATTTCCGGCGCCCAGTAATTCTCTGTGCCCCAAAAAGCGCCGCTTGGCGCGAAGATGCGCCCGCCATGCTCAAAATGGATCAGGTCTTCGCTGACATAGGCGTCAAAGCCGTCCGGCTGTCCCCGCCAGCAGTTTGTGTCGGTAGTGCCGTACAGGTAGTACTTTCCGTTTTCCACAAAGACAAAGGGATCGCGCATTTGTATCTGGTTGCGAAGAAGCATGGGTATCCTCCTTTTAAATAGGAACAGAACTGAGTATGTTCCCATGATAATCGGTTGCGATTCTCACCCCGGCATCGGCGGAAAAGGCCGTTTTCCCGTGGACATAAGCGGTAGCCCGGCGGCCGTCACTCTTAAGGGTATAGGTGGTATCGCCCCACACCTGCGTGTAGACGCACTCCCTGCCGCCAGCAATGCCCCAATGGATTTCTTCCCCTTCCAGATGGACGCCGTACAGCCGGGAGATGTATTCCAGCACGGCCAGCATGGTGGGGCCGTAGCCGTCGGTATCGCCGGACCGTTTCGCGGTGAACGGGTCAAATTGCTGGGTAAAAATGCAGTCATCCCCAACCCCCGCGAACAGCTTGTGGGCCAATACCGGAATCAGCTTTTGGTACCCGTAGTTTTCCAGCGCCCGAATGGCCCGCTGGTAGGTGAGGCCTTCCGGCTGCCCGCTCCAGTCGTTGGTGGGCACATTTTGAAACAGGGGATCGCTTGCCGCAACGGAAGGCAGGGGCATGGGCGTCCAAAATTCCTCGGGATTGAGCAGGTGGTCGGATACAAACCGCCGGGCCATATCCACGGTAAAGGAACCCCAATACATGCAGCGCAGGTTGTTGTGGATAAGCGTATTCATCCTGCAGCCTGTTTTGTCCCGGTCAAAGCAGGCGCCCCGCTCCTCATGCCACAGATGGGTCCGGATTTTCTGCTTGATTTCCTCAGCCGCGCTGCGCCAGAAGGCTGTTTTTCCATTCTTTAGGATGGTAGAAATTTTCGCCAATGTATCCCGGGCCGAATAGGAGAAGCTCATAAAATCCATGGAGGCCATGGGCACGACCGCAAAGCCTTGAGGCGGGGTATCCTCTTCCCACCAGCAGGGGGCGTCGCCGTAGCGAAGGGCGTTGTCCTCGCCGGTATCATATACGCACCAGGATTCCAGCAGGCCGTCCCGGTTGGAATCCCGTACGCGCCACAGGTAGCCGTCAAAGCGCTCCAGCGTCTGGCCCAGGAGCTTCAAATAATCCTTGTCCTGCCCCATCCAGTAATACATGTTCAGGGCCGGGGCGGGAAAGCAGAAGCCCTGGAATTTGTTGAACTGGGGGATCACTTTGCCGTTTTCCGCCATGATGCTGCCGGGAATCCGCCCGTCAGCCCGTTGATGCTCCATGAACAGCAATTGGTTGTTGGTGGCCGCGGCCATATCCCGTTTGGCGTACATTTCGCCGCCCATGGGCTGCGTTTCCAGCCAAATCTTGTGGTAGCCGCCGCCCTCGATCAAAACCGGGCGGCCGCCGAAATCCTGGATATTCCTTTTCAGCTTTGCTTCCGCCGCGTCAAATAATTTCTGGATCAGCGGATCGTCGATTTGAAATTGTACGCTGGTTGGTATCGGACGCATAGATACAGCCCCTCTCTAGCATATATTTATATCAGAAAGCATTCTTATACGATATAGGCAAAATTTTCGACTATTTCTATTCGATGTGAACTATGCTACAATACGTCAACAAGATACCTTCACAGAAGGGCGTGGAGAGCGTGATAACGGTAAAACGGCCGGCGGGGCCCTATTATGGCACCCCGCACTTAAAGCGCATGGGGCGGCGCATACTAAACGACTGGCAGATTTATGTGCTCTTGCTGTGCGCGGTTATTTATTTCTTTGTGTACAATTATCTTCCTCTATATGGCGTGCAGATTGCTTTCCGCGACTTTAAGGCTGCGTTCGGCATCACCGGCAGCAAATGGGTCGGTTTGAAGCATTTTCAGGATTTTTTCAAAGCCTATTATTTCGGACGGCTGATTACCAATACGCTTCTGTTGAATGTGTATGGTCTGTTGATTGGTTTTCCCATCCCCATCATCCTGGCGATCCTGCTCAATCAATTGGAATGGCGGCCGATGAAAAAGTTTACCCAAACGGCTATTTATGTGCCCCATTTTATCTCCACCACTGTAATGGCGGGCATCCTCTACCTGTTTCTTTCGCCCATCAGCGGCATTGTCAACACCTTCATCAAGGACGCGGGCGGCAAGGCGGTCAATTTTATGCTCGAGCCCGGCTGGTTCCGCACGCTGTTCATCGGCACCGATGTCTGGCAGCACGCCGGGTGGAACACCATCCTCTACATCGCGGCGCTGACCAGCATCGACCCGGAAATCTACGAAGCTGCTACCATCGACGGCGCCACCAAGCGGCAGAAGATTTGGCATATTGATATTCCTTCCCTGCTTCCTCTGGCTACGATGATGCTGATCCTAAACTGCGGCAGCCTGATGAGCAGCAATACCGACAAGGCGTTTTTGATGCAAACCTCCGGCAATATGCCTGTTTCAGACATCATTGGCGTGTACGTGTACACCGAAGGGCTTTCCAAAATACAGTTTTCCTATACGGCGGCCATCAACCTTTTCGTAAACATAATCAACTTTGTGTTGATTCTCTCTGTCAATTTTATCTCCAAGCGCGTCAGCGAAACAAGCTTGTTTTAAGGGGGAGTGCAAGATGAGCGATTTCCATCTGTTGCTTGCACACACGAGCAAGCGGATTCGAAAGACAAAGGGCGACCTCATTTTTGATATTTTCAATCTGGCTTTCTGGATTATTGTACTGGCAGCGATCCTCTATCCGCTGTGGCTGATCCTCATCGCGTCGGTATCCAACCCGGATGAGGTCATTGCCGGCAACGTGCGCTTTCTTCCCAAGGGCTTTTCCCTGATCGGGTATGAGGCTGTTTTCCAGCAAAAGGAGCTATGGAATTCCTATCTGAACGCGATATACTACACGGTAACGGGCTCCGCCATCAGCGTCTTTGTCACCATGATGGCTGCCTATGCCCTTTCCCGGCAGTTTGTGGGCAAAAAGTTCTTCAACTTTATCTTCGTGTTCACCATGTTCTTTACCGGCGGCCTGATCCCCACCTATCTGACCATGCGGAACCTGGGGCTTTACAATACCCGGCTTTTGATGATACTGATCAATTGCGTATCCGTATGGAACCTGATGGTGGCCAGGACGTACTTCAAAAGTGCCATTCCCAACGAGCTGTACGAGGCCGCGGTCATGGATGGCGCCAGCCATTTCACGTATTTTTTCCGCATGGTGCTGCCGCTTTCAGGCACCATCATCGCGGTGCTCAGCGTCTATTACGGCGTGGCCCGCTGGAACGATTATTTTACGGCGCTGGTGTATATCAGCGACCGGGCCAAGCTTCCGCTGCAGACGATTTTGCGGGAAATACTTGCCATGCTGACAACAAGCACGGCCACCGATTCTTTTTTCAGCGCGTATGACGGAAATGTCCAGGGCGTGACGGAAGCTGTCCGCAAGGCGCAGGTGGCCAAGTACTGCTGCATCGTGATCGCCACGGTTCCCGCCGTCGTTCTGTACATCTTCATGCAGAAGTATTTTGTCAAGGGCGTCATGATCGGGTCCTTGAAGGGATAAGAAAACGCCTTTGGGTTGAAAGGCGCCGCCTGGGAAAGCATGATTTTGCATATCCATGTGTGCCCGGGCACATTTTAACCATCATAGGCTTTCGCCATCCAAGGATGGTGGATATAGCATCAAATTTTGCAAGGAGGAATTGGAATCATGAAGAAGCTGCTGTGCACCCTGCTGGCCGCGATCCTGCTGCTGGGCACCGTCGGCGCGACTGCCGGAGCCGTGTACCCCATCGTGCAGGAACCCATCACCTTGAAGGTATTCCAGTATTGCCTGGAAAATCAGCAGGTGGATTTTGAAAACCTGTGGTTCTATCAAGAACTGGAAAAGAAGACCAACATCAAGGTCGAATGGACAGTTGTGAAAGATGCCGACTGGAAGACCAAGCTGAACCTGATGTTTGCTTCCGGCGAGTATCCGGACGTGATCATCCGCGGTGAAGTGGATATTGAGGAATACGGCGTGACCCAGGGCCTATTGATGCCCCTGGATGACCTGATTCCCCAGTACATGCCCAACTATTACAGCCGCCTGAATATGAACAGCGCCAACGCCTCCATTCCGGCGTCCGACGGCAAAACGTACTGGATCGGCAACCTGACCGCCCAGAACGTGAACCACGACGGCAACCACTTCATCAACAAGGCCTGGCTGGACAAACTCGGCTTGGAAGTGCCCAAGACCATCGATGAGCTCACCGAAGTGCTGCGCGCCTTCCGTGACAAGGACCCCAACGGCAACGGCCAGAAGGATGAAATTCCCATGTCCGCCGCGGACCTTATTCATCAGACCCAGGGCGTGTACACCCATTTTGCCAACTTCGGCGTGCCGCTGAACCGCTTTGTGTATGCCGCCATCGACGATAACAACAAGGTGGTCTTCCCCGGTTACATGCCCGGTTTCCGCGCCGCCTGCGAATGGCTGAGCCTGTGCTACAAGGAAGGCCTGCTGGATCCCGAGGCCATCACCCAGGATTCCAACGTGTGGGGCACCAAGATGAACGCCGGCCAGGTGGGCTATTCCACGTACCTGCGTTTGATCAACACCGCCCTCACCCCGGAAATCGCTGCCCAGTTCACCTCCCTGATCCCCCCTGCCAGCGAATACGGCGTGCAGGTGCCCCGCATTCTGGAAGTGCCGTCCCTGGGCGCGTGCATCACCACCGCCAACAAGCACATTCCCGAAACCCTGCGCTGGCTGGATGCCCAGTTTGAAACCGAGACCATGATGGTCAGCGTCAACGGCCCCATCCAGGAGGACGGCCCCATCGCCCCCACCATGGGCCTGAATGAAAAAGGCCAATACAAAATCCTCTCCATTCCTGAAAACAACGGCCTATACCAGTATGTGCCCGTATATCATGGCCAGTTCTTCGCCCCTGGCGACTATTACTTTGATATCTACGAAATGCCGCCGCACCGGGTGGAGCGCTACAATTACAGCAAGGAGTACGAGGAAGCCGGCGTTCTGGAAAAGAACTCCTACTACTTCCTGTACAGGCTGGTCAAGATGGACAACGAAAGCTCGCTGGAGGCTACCCGCCTGTTCAATGAGATTGAGAAGTTCATGAAGGAATCCATCGCCAACTTCATCACCAGCGGCGTGACCGATGAAAGCTGGCAGACCTTCCTGGATACCGCCAAGGCCGTGGGCGCCGACAAGTACGTTGAGCTGTACCAGAAGGCGTATGACGATTACCTTGCGAAGCACTAAATGATCGTGGTAAGATAACCAATAGAGTGGCGGCCTGTGCCGCAGCGCCTTTGGCGCTGCGGCATATGCCATGCATACCGCAGCCGGGAGTGTGTTTTGTGAAAAGGAAAGGCATCATCCATTCCATTCTGCTGCGCTATATGATCTCCTACGCGGCGGTCATGGCCGTGCTGTTTATTGGCGTAGGCATCTATATGAACAACACCTACACCAATACCGTGCGGGCGAACACCATCGAAAGCAACATCAACAAGCTGGGCAAAATCAGATACCAGCATGAGGCGAATCTGACGACGCTTTTGAGCGTAGGCCGCCAGATTGGCCTTTCTCCCTATACCCGGTCCTTCAAGCTGGCCCAAAGTCCCATGCGGGCGTACCATTTGAAGCTGCAGCTTTTGCCGTATACTACGACCATCGATTTTTTTGACCAATTTTATCTGATCTTTCACGAAGATGAGTATTTGTACTCCTCCTCCACCTCCGTGGGGCTGGAGATGTTTTTATATAAGCTGATGCTCTTTGAAAGCACGGCACCGGAAGAACTGCGGGCACTTTTGCGCAAGCAGGATATTGACATGAAGATTTTACCGGCCCAGAATGCCAGCAGCATTTTTTTTACAGACGGCGTCATCAACAGCATGGTGGCGGTGATCGTACCGCTAAGCATGGGCGACCGATACACCACCGGCAATCTGCTGTTTTTGATCAAGGAAAGCACCTATCAGCAAATGTTTGCCGATGAAATCTATGAACCCCGCAGCACCTTTATCTTTTATGGAAATCAGACGCTGGCCGCCAGCCGTGACTTAAGCGTTGCGGATGAGGCTGTATGGGCGCAAATCAAGGAGAATCAAGGCACGCTGTCGAAGGATGTTACGCTGGAGGACCGGCAGTATTTGCTTGTTGCCCAAAAGGGCCATATGTTTGACATGCAGTATGTCACCCTGATCCCGGTGGAGAATATGCGTGATATCATGAACAAGGCGCAGCTGGGCTTTGGCATGTTCCTGTTTGCGCTGAGCATCCCCTGCATGGCGCTCACGTTCTACTTCTCCAGGCGGCACGCAAAGCCCATCCGGGAGCTTCGTTACCTGCTTTCCGCCACCACGCCCGGCAAGGATGACCTGGAGGCCATTCAAAGCGGCATCGAGGAATTGGTGGATAAAAACGTGGCCCTCAATACCCGGCTGGATGAAAGCCTGCCGGCGCGCAAAGCCAACTTCATCAAGGATTTTGTCAAGGGCCGCTATCAGGAGCGCCAGACTGCCGTGAAGGCTGCGGCGCTGCTTGGCATGGATATTGACAAGGCCTGCTATGCGGTATCGCTGATCGGCACCCCGCCCAAGGAGGGCGCAGGCCTGGACATGGAGAAGGCCGCGGCGCAGCTTAATGGCGATGTCACCGGCTATTTTGTGGAGCTGCTGGCCCTGGAGCAGTTCTTGTTTGTGGTCTTTGCCGATACGGCCGACGCGCTGGAAACCTGGGCCTGGCGGATTCAGGGCGGCCTGAAGGCGGCGGATGCCGGGGTGGCCGTGTCCATCAGCAAGGTGCACAAGGAGTTCAGGCATACCGCCAACGCTTATTTGGAGGCAAGCACCGCCTACGACAACCGCTTTGTGATGGGCAGCACCCATGTGCTGCGCTTTGCGGATGTCAGCGCGGCGGCTAAGGATATTACACCCTTCACCCGCAGCTACCTGGAAGGCTTCAAAAAGGCGCTGCGGGCCGGCGATACAAGGGCGCTCAATGACCGGATGGATGAATTGTTCCATTACCTGGGCAGCACGGAGCTTTCGCTGTTTGCCTTCCGCATGATCTACAACAACGTGATCGCGGCCATGCTCAGCGAGCATTTTGACAGGCATGGGGAAAGCATAGATGCCTTGCAGTATTATGATGTGTTCACCCTGTCGGGCTGCCGCTCCATCGCCGACCTGGACGACCTTTTGCGCAAGCTGTGCAATGATATACTGTCACGGGCCGAGCCGGAAACGGTGCAGACGCCGACGGTCATCCGGGACATCATCGCCTACATGCACCAGCATTACGCGGACCCCACGCTGAGCATGAGCGCCATCGCGGACGCCTACGGCATCAGCGCGGTGCGGCTGTCGCTGGATTTCAAGGAGCTCAGCGGCATGACGCCGTCGGAATACCTGCTGCTTTTGCGCATGGAAAAGGCGAAGGAGCTGCTGGGCGGGACAAAGATGGCCGTGAAGGATATCGGCCTTGCGGTGGGGTATTATGACGCTTCCGGGTTTATCCGCAGGTTCCGGCAGTACATGGCCATGACGCCGGCCCAATACCGGCAGATGATATGTCAGAAGGACGGCGCGTCTTTGGGCGCGCAGGAATAAATGGAGGAATCGTTATGTTGTTTTCAGACGGCAAAGTGTGTGACTTGACGGTAGCCTATATCGGCGGCGGTTCCAGGGGATGGGCCTGGGGTTTTATGAAGGACCTGGCCATGGATGGGCAGATGGAAGGCCTCGTTCGTCTATATGATATCGACCGGGACGCGGCGGAGAAGAACAAGCGCATCGGCGATATGATTTCGGCCCATCCCGATGCCAAATCCCATTGGTGTTATGAGGTCAGCCAGACGCTGAAGGATGCTTTGTCCGGCGCTGATTTTGTGGTCATTTCCATTCTGCCGGGTACATTCCGGGAAATGCGCTCCGATGTGCACCTGCCTGAAGCCTATGGCATTTGGCAGCCGGTGGGCGATACGGTCGGCCCCGGCGGGTTGATTCGCGCCATGCGAACTGTGCCCATGTATGTGGAAATTGCCGTGGCCATCCGCGATTACGCGCCGGACGCCTGGGTCATCAACTATACCAACCCCATGACGGTTTGCATGCGCACGCTGTACAAGGTGTACCCCGGCATCAAGGCCTTCGGCTGCTGCCATGAGGTGTTCGGCACCCAGAAGCTGCTGGCGGCCATGCTAAAGGACATGGAAGGGATCCAAAACGTTGACCGTACGGAAATCAAAACCGGCGTGACGGGCATCAACCATTTCACCTGGCTGTACAGCGCCAGCTATCAGGGATACGATCTGTTCCCGCTGTACCGCCGGTTCGCGGACAAATATTACGAAACCGGCTTCACAACGGGCAAGGATGAAAACTGGATGAACAACTCCTTTGAGTGCTCCCACCGGGTCAAGTTTGACCTGTTCCGCCGCTATGGCCTCATCGCCGCGGCGGGGGACCGCCACCTGGCTGAGTTCATGCCGCCCTGGTATTTGAAAAATCCGGAAACCGTCCGCGCCTGGGGCTTTGGCCTGACCACCGTTGACTGGCGGGAGGAGGATTTGAAAAAGCGCCTTCGCCGTCGGGAAACGATCTTAAGCGGCGCGGAGCCGGTTCAGCTGGACGGTTCCGGCGAGGAAGGGCATCTTTTAATCAAGGCGCTGCTGGGGCTGGGCGATATGGTGTCCAACGTCAACATTCCCAACCGGGGCCAGGTGGAAAACCTGCCGCGGGATGCGGTTGTCGAAACAAACGCCCTTTTCCGCCGCAATGAAATCGCCCCCGTTTTCGCGGGAGCGCTGCCAAAGGGCGTTGACGCGCTGGTTACGCGCCACGTGCTGAACCAGGAAGCGGCGGTTGCGGCCGGCATGACCTGCAATAGGGAGATGGCGCTGGGTACCTTCCTGCATGATCCGCAATTGTCTGCTGTAAGCCCCGCAGACGGAGAAAGACTCTTTGAAAAGATGATCGAAAATACGAAGGGGTTTTTGCCGGAAGCCTGGCAATAAGCGGCGCGAAAAAATGCCTCGTAAAAAAGAAAGCAATGCATAAGGGCGGCGCAATTCCGCCATGCTAAATGCGAGGTGAAGCCCATGTGGTTAAATACTGGTCCGCGTCACCTTGTTAATTTCCTGGAACATCAAGCAGGAGTGTTTAGTCCGGGCGATTAAGTGGGAAGGACGGGGTGTACCCCGTCCTTCCTGCTATTATCGGGAAAGGGAAGGTGTCACTTTTGCGAAGGAGCTTTTGTATCTTTTGACGGCAGAAAGCGCAGCAGCGCCTTGTATAAAAGGTCCACTCCTTTCAGATGACCGGTATGCTCCGCCACCAGCCGCCTTGCGTTTTGAACGCTGTCATTCTCCGCAACATCCATAGGAATCGGAATCACGTTGGCGAGCGCTTTCAGCCCCGCCAGCTTTTTTCGTTTGTCCGGGCGGCAAACACCTGCCACCGGCCGGTTTTGGACAGCGCTTTGGCGCATGCCTCGCCCAGCCCGCTGGTGGCGCCCGTAAACAGCACCTGCTTTTGCATCGTTCCTATTCCTTCATGACGGCGGTAGTCTTGGCGTAGGGCTGCATGGGTCCCGCGCAGCCCACCACATACTCCGTCACTTCCATGATCGCGCTTTTTTCTTCAAAGGTGAATTTATACGTTTCATGATACGGCTCGCCATTGTACTGCCAATCGAGGATGAACGTATTTTCTCCTTCCCAATTGCCTTTCAGCGCAATGCCCTCATAAGGCGGATACCATTGAAGCGTGCCGACCTGTTTTACATTGGATTTACGGTATACGCCGTCCAGTCCGACGGGAAGGGAATGCTTTTTGCCCTGCTGCGTAAAGCTTAGGGTGCAGCTATCCGGTTGATCAAATACAAAGGCAAAAATGATGGATAGGTCGGCGGTTTGAAACGTCTTTCCGCTGATGCGCCTGGCCGTTTCCGGCAGCGCCGGTGGGGCCTTCGGTGTGGGATTTTCCAATTCCCGAAGACAGGCGGCCAGCTTTTGATTCGATTCTGCGCTTTCCGGCAGCGCGGTTTCCGATTTTACCGCGGGCACGACATAGTCGCGCATCAGGTTCAGCGGCTGGTTGGGTTCGGAATAGTTGATGCCGCTGGTAAACACGGCAATCAGGTCCTGCTCGGGCAGGATGCAAATGTACTGCCCGGCAAAGCCATCCGCCCGGAAGCCGCCGAAGGAATTCATCCAGAACTGGTAGCCGTAATCGTCGCCGCGGGTTTCGCCCCACCAGCCCTCGCTGTGCTTTTGCGTAGCCGCTTCCACCCATTTGGCCGGAACGATCTGCTTGCCCTTCCACACGCCCTTGTTCATAATCAGATAGCCGAACTTCGCCATATCGCTGGGAGTCAGACGCAGGCCCCAGCCGCCGGTGTTGATGCCTTCGGTGGATTTTTCCCAGGCGTAGCCGCGTATGCCAAGGGGTTCAAACAGCCGCTTGCGGGCGTAAGTCTCCTCGTTTTCGCCGGTCGTTTTTTTCAGGACGGCGGACAGCAGGTGGGATGCGCCGCTGTCATACAAAAAGCGTTCGCCGGGCTTTGTGGAAAAGGGAAGGCTGAAAAACGTCCGCGGCCAATTTGGGCTGCCATACACATCATCCACTGAATCGGCCTGATGCCCGGCGGTCATGGTCAGTACGCTTTCCAGGGTCATTTCTTTTGTGCCAAGGTCATTTTCCGGCAGCTTCACCTCCGGAAAAATGTCGGCGATCTTTTGGTCCACCCCCTTGATTTTTCCCTCCTCGATGGCGATGCCGATCAGCGTGGAGGTAAAGCTCTTGGTGGCGGAGAACAGATTATGCTGCGTATCCTTGTCAAAGGGCTGGAAATAGGCCTCGCATACCAGGTATCCGTGGCGCAGGATCAGCACGCTGTGGACAGGCACCTTGTCTGCTTGAATGGTTTCAAACATGTTAAGCAGCGTTTGTGAATCCATGCCCTGCGCTTCCGGGCTGGAGGTGCGCCACGCGTCCGACGGGTAATAGACGCCGTCGCCGGAGGCCGCCTCCGTCTGGCACCCGCCAAGGCCCAGGGCAAGCAGCATTTGGGATGCAAGCATCAGCGCCGTGAAGCCCTTTTTCATACAATGACCTCCTTGATGTTGAGCAGACCTGCCTATATGTATTTGAAGGGAAACGGATCCATGCAAGTATTACCCCAAGCATAGCAGACCATTTTTTTCCTGTCAAGCGGATATGCCTGGGATAAACGAATGCCCGGCGCAATGCCGGGCATGGAGTGTGTTCGGGCGTTGCGGGCGAGGCCTTTCGCAAAGGGAATTTCTAGTCCCTGCCCTTGCGCTGGCAGCGGATAAGCAGCCCCGCCGTGGTGATGGAGGCAATGGCCAGCAGACCCAGCAGCACCCGTGACATGCCGTTATCCACAAACTGCATCAGTGGATTGTACACATCCAGAATCAGAAAGACGATGAACATCAGGGAAAGAATGATCGCCGCGTGGGGCAGCGCCCGGTACAATCGGTTGATGATCCTGCTCATTGTATTTCCTCCGCGATATAGACCATATCGCTCAGTTCCCGGCCGCCGCCGTCCGGCTGATTGATCACTTCATCATTGTAGACCATGACAGCGGATCTTCCGCCATCCAGGTTATAGGCGGCCCGGCAGCCAAGGGAGGCAAACAGATCGGACATTTGCGCAAGCGTCATGCCGCCGGAATACCCCGTATCCCGGCCGTCGATTACGACAAAGCAGTAATGGCCTGGCTCATAATAGCCGATGGCGGTGCGGGGGTGGCTGCGTGTGAGGTAAGACGAAGTATTGAAAGCGGCTGTTTTTTGCCCGTTTTCAAGCAGCATGGGCCCGAATGTCCAGGCCTGCCAGGCGCCTTTTGCCACCACCGCATCGATATTGAAGTCTTCGGGAGCGATGGTCTCCATGGTGCCGTCGTAATACAGCACGCATATATCCTCCTGGGTGACGGTGCTGCGGTACACCACCCCGTTGCGGATGACAATGCCATCGTCATGGTTGCCGTAATAATCGCCGGCGATGCTCAGCAGGGCGTCATAGAAGGCGTCCATATCGGCAAGGGAATCCCGCAGGCCTTTTCCGTAGGTGTCGCCGGCAAAGCCGGTGCGCAAAAGGGAGATGTCGGCGATATATACATCGGCAAGATAATAGGTGATGGTGCTGCTGCCGCTGCCCAGGACTTCTTTGTGTACGGTAATGGATACGTTGGGGCTGGTATAGCTGTTTTCTGTGGAAACAACCGTATCGCTGAAGTGATCGGCGAACTTTTCGTAAAAGCTGCCCACAGTTTCCTGCGCCGCGTTTGCCGATGACGACGCGCTGTTTTGACCGCCTGGCTCCGCCGTGACGGCCGCGACGGGCCGGCTGATGGTGATGTTTTCTCCCTTGCGCGCTTGCGGCAGCACATGATGGAAAAGCGCAAATACGCACAGGGCCGCGCCGGTAAGCAAAACATCTATCACTATGAGCATGTAAGCCGGCAATGGCTTTTTGGAAGAGGACATATGCATTCTCCTTATAGATAAAGCTGCCCGCCGCGATGAACGGGGCGGGACTTTTCAGCTTTTTACGGGTTCCTGCGGCCGCCGCCGGGGAACTGCCGGTTGAAGGTGCCGCCCTGCGTGCCGTCGGCGGAATAGGTGGTGACCGCGTCGGTTAGTGTGATCTGATAGCTGCTTTGCCCGCCGATGGAAAGCGTATAGGTTTCGCCCTGCCTCATTTGCGGGGTGCTGATGGCCAGCATTTGATAGGTCTTGGCGGGCGTGTAGGCGATCAGTTCGCTGCCGCTGCTGTCCGCAAGCGTTACCGTGCCGCTGCCGCTTACGTAGACCAGCAGGGTCGCCTGGTTTGCGGAGCTGCTGGGCCCCTGGGCCATGCCGGCGCTGCCGGATACCGCCAGGGTTCCGCCGGTAAGCTCAAAGACGCCGTTATAGTCAAGGGCTCCATTGCCATTGCTTACCGGGCCGTCCACCGTAACAGATCCGCCGCTCAAAAACATATCGCCGTTGGAGTCCAAACCGTCGCCGCCGGCGTTCACGCGGATGGTGCCGCCCAGGATGTGGATGGAATAGTCGCCGCTGGCCTCAAAGCCGCCCTGGCCGCGCCAGCCGGTAAGAGCGGAGCCGTCGTTGCCGCCGGCGGCGTTGAAGCCGTCGTCATCCGCGGTCAGTTGGATCTCTCCGCCTTCCACGGTGATGTTGGCGGCCTCCAGGCCCTCATAGCTTTGCCGGACGGTGAGAATGCCGCCTTTGATGGTGATGTCCCCATCGGCGTGCACGCCGTCGTCGCCGCTGTACAGCGTAAAGGTACCGTCTTCGATGAGGGCGTTGCCGTTGGTGTGGATGGTGTCGTCGGCGGAATGGATTTCAAAGCTGCCGCCGGTGATGGTAAGGCCGACTGCGGCCTTCAAGCCCTTCCCGCTTTCCGTGTCCGCCTGCTGCGTGTTCTGCTCAGGGTTCCAGGCGCCCTTTGTCGGGAAACCGACCATACGGGAGGGCTGGTCCGTATTCGTTTCGGCGGCTTCGGCGGTATCCGCAGCGGCGGAGGAGCCGGTCTCCGTTTCGCCGCCGGAGTAAATGGTGAAGCTGCCCTCGGAAATGTGCAAAGTGGTTTCGGCCTGTATACCGTCCTTGGCGGCAGTCAGACGGAAAGTGCCGCCGGAGATGTCAATACTGCCTTTTGAGGCGTCCTCGGCATTGTTGGCCTGCAGCGCGTCGCCTTTGGCGGTAGCGGTGATATCGCCATTGGTAATGGTCAGGGAATCCCTGCCGCGGATGCCGGTCCCATTGGCGTTCACAACAAGCGTTCCGCCGGTGATGATGAGGTCATCCTTGGATACGATGCCGTGGTTGTAATTGCCCGTGACCGCCAGCTTGCCGGTTCCGTTGATGGTCAGGCTGTCCTTTGCGTACAACGCCGCGTCCGGCTCTGTCTCATCCTGCTCAAAAACGTATTCCGTGCCGTCCGTCAGACTGTTTTCACTGCCCGCCGCCAGGGTGAGGATCACTTTGCCGGCCTTTTTTCCATACAGGGCGGAACCGCTGGCATTCGTAACAGACATGCCGTTTAGCACAAGGCGGACGGTGTCGTTTTTTCCTGCGTCGATCCGTATCTGGCCGTCGTCCAGGCTGCCGTTTACAACATAGGTGCCGGGCGCTGAGATCACCAGCACGCCATCTGAAAACGTTGCGCCGCTGCCTGCAATGGCGGTTTCGCTGTTGTGCAAGGTAATGGAAACGGCGCTTTGCGCATCCCATTGCGCATCGGTATCCTCCTGGCTGATAGCCGCCTCCGCCAGTGCTGCGCCCGATGGCAAAAGCGCGCTGCCGGCGGTGGAGGTACAGCCCGTAAGCAGCAGCGCCGCGGATAAGACAACGCCGATGATCAGGGTTTTGATATTTTTGAATTTCATGTCATAACCTCCTTGGATTTATAGCTCTTCCCGGTTTACGGGAAGCCGCCCGCAGGCGATGGACAAGTTTCCGTTGCGGCAGCGCAGCTGATCCAGAAGCTCCTTCTGTATGCCGGGGTTTTGCAGTTGAACGTGGTAGGTCAGTTCAAACAGGCTGCCCATGTTGGTGGTCTTGACCCGAATCAGCTCTGTCTTGCGGGCATAGCGGGAAAACAGGTCGTCAAACATGCCTTCATATTCCAGGTTTTCGGGAATGGTGATTTTCAGCTCTTTTGCCTCCTCCCTGCGCTGGCCGAAGGGGGAAGTCGTGAGCAGCAGCATGGCGCCGCCGATTAAAAGCAGGAACAGGAGCGCGACACCTATGTAGCCCATGCCGGTGGCCAGCCCCAGGGCCATGGCGAAAAAGATGCTGCCGATCTCCCTGGCGCCGCCGGGCAGGGAGCGGAAACGGACCAGGCTGAACGCGCCCAGCACAGCAACCCCGGTACCCACGTTGCCGTTGACCAGCAGGATGACCACCTGCACCATGGCCGGTAAAAGCGCCAGCGTGACGACAAAGTTTTTGTTGTACTCGTTTTTGTGCATGTACAAAAAGGCGATGGCCATTCCTGCGGCCAGGGAAACGAGTGTGCAAAGCAAAAGGGTCGGCAGGGTCATGGTTCCGGCGGCGGGAAAAATGCTGTCAAGCATGAAGAAGCGCTCCTTTCGTATAGGGCAAATGGGCCAGATGGTTTTGGTAATAGGCACCGTACTTGGAATAGGAAGCGGGGAAAATCTCGTTTTTGCTCAGCACATGGCTGAGCCATACAGGCATGACGCCCGGAAGCTTCAATTCCATCAGCACGGTGTCCGGCGGCAGCAGCGGGGTGCCCCAGCTGCCCTTGCGAAGGTCCAGCGCCGACGCCCGGCACCGTATGTTTGTATCAAAGGTCACGCGCAGCTCGCTGTCCTCCCTGCCATACATGGCGACCCGGTCATAGGTGATGCAGGCCTTGGGCACGGGGTGATAAAGGCCCATGAACCAGCCGATTTCCCGCAGGATCTGTTCCTGCTTTTCGGACGGGTTTCCATCCGCCAGGTAACGCTGCGCTTCCAATAGGGGGAGGGCGGCGCGGCGCTTGTATACGACACCTTTGTATTTCTTCTTGAGCTCCAGGTACACCGTATCATGATCACCAGGGATGCCATAGCTTCGCAGGCGAAGCTTTTCCTTGTATACGGGTTTTTCGATGGAGGTCCGTATGAGCGCAAAATCCTCCGTGTCAAAATAAATGTTGCAGATGGTATGCTGCCCGTAGTCATCCGGCGCAAAGCGCCCGTCAAAGGCGCGCATAAGACCTTCCTGCTGCTCACGTGTCAGCAAATACTTTTTTTCATACCTTTTGAATACGCCCTGATAGGCACTCATTGTGTTTTGCCCCCGTTTCCTTTCAGGTTTCTTACAGGAATCTATCATAAACCTTGAACCTGAAATCTTTCTGAAAAGAACATTTCAGTTTTTTTTCAGCTTGACGTGCTATAATGGCCGCAATAATATAAGGTACGGTTCCCTCCGGCATCCGGCCATGGAGGACGGAGGAGCAGGGCGTTGCGCGAAAGGGGAGGGCCGGATGCGTGTGCTGATTGTGGAGGATGAGTTCCGCCTGGCGGAGGCGCTTGGCCAGATCATGGCTGAGCAAAAATACCTGGCCGATACGGTGCATGATGGCATAAACGGCCTGGAATATGCTTTGAGCGGGCAGTATGACGTGATTGTTCTGGATGTGATGCTCCCCGGGAAAAACGGCTTTGAGGTGGCGCGGGAGCTGCGCAAGCAGGGCATCTCTACGCCTGTATTGATGCTGACCGCCAGGGAAGAGATACAGGACAAGGTGGCCGGGCTGGACTCCGGCGCGGACGATTATATGACCAAACCCTTTTCGCCCGAGGAGCTGCTGGCCCGCTTAAGGGCCCTTTCCCGCCGGCAAGGGGAGGTGGTGCTGGAGGAATTGCGGTTCTCCGATCTTGTGTTGAACCTTTCGGCCTGCACGCTGCATTGCGGCGCAAAATCCGTGCACCTTGGGTTTAAGGAATTTGAGGTGCTCCGCCTGTTAATGGCTAACGCCAAAGCCGTGCTGCCCAAGGATGAGCTGATCGCCAGGGTGTGGGGCCTTGCATCCAGCGCGGAGGACAACAATGTGGAAGCCTATATTTCCTTCCTGCGCAAAAAGATATTCTATCTTGGCTCCGGGGTGAACATCGCCACGCTGCGCAAAGTGGGTTACCAACTGGAGGCCGGACAGCCATGATCAAAAAGCTGCGGAAAAAATTCGTTCTCATCAATATGACGCTGGTATGTATCGTGCTGCTGATCGTGTTTGCCGCCCTTTTTATATCCGCGGTGAATCAGGCGCAAAGGGAAACAAAGGACGCTTTGGACCGGGCGGCGATGATCAAGGAGGGGGAAGCCTTTCCACGCCCCAAGATTGGGCCCATGGACCATCGGGAGCCGTTTTCCCTGGTGCCCACGTTTACCGTGACGGTGGATGAAAACGGGGGCGTGACCGCCATCAGCCAGGAACGGGCGGAGGTGGACGGAGAGGTCATCGTTTCGGCCGCCGGGCAGGCGATGGCTCAGGACCGGCCGGAGGGGAAAATCGCAAGCCTTGGGCTGCGGTATCTGAAGCGCGAGGTCCGGGGCGGCACATTGATTGCTTTTGCCGATACCTCCTATGAAACGGCGGCGGTCACAAGGTGGCTTGTCCTTTCGCTGCTGGTGGGTCTGGGCGGTTTGGGCGCTTTTTTGGCAATCAGTCTGTTCCTGGCCCGCTGGGCGCTGAAGCCTGTGGAAGCAGCCTGGGAACAGCAGCGCCAGTTTGTTCAGGATGCGTCCCACGAGCTGAAGACGCCGCTGACGGTGATCCTGGCCAATACGGGCATCCTGCTCAGGCATAAAGAGGAAACGGTCCATCAGCAGCTCAAATGGGTGGAGTATACCCGCGATGAGGCGGAGCGCATGAAGAAGCTGGTAGACGGCATGCTGTTCCTGGCCAAAGCGGACGCGGCGCGGGCGCCGGCCGCCCTGGCACCCGTCCATTTCAGCGACATCCTTTGGAGCAGCGTGCTGCCCTTTGAGTCCGTGGCTTTTGAACGGCATGTGATGCTGGAAAGCGCCATCGCGCCGGATGTTCTTGTCATGGGGGATGAGGGGCAATTGAAACAGCTTGCCGCCATACTGCTGGACAACGCCTGCAAGTACGCCGGGGAAGGCGGAAAGGTAACCGTCGCGCTGGAAAAGAGCCAGGACAAGGCCCGCCTGACGGTGCACAATACGGGCGCGCCCATTCCGGCGGAGCAGCTGCCCCGCATCTTTGAACGCTTCTACCGGGCCGACAGCTCCAGGGCCAGGGACCAGGGCGGCTACGGACTCGGGCTGGCCATCGCCAGGAGCATTGCCGAAGGCCATAAGGGCAGGATTTCGGCGGAAAGCGCCGCCGGGCAGGGGACCGCTTTCACGGTGGTGCTGCCCGCAAGGGATAAATAATATCTGCAATGAAAACGCCTGTTCCGGCTTGCAAGTTCAAGCCGGAACAGGCGTTTTTGATATTTTGCTGATCGGTTATTTCAGCAGCGCCAGCATCATCCGCCGGGCCAGGGCGATCTTGTAGGGCAGGTTGTGGATCAGGGAATATTCGTGCACGGTGTGCATGCCGCCGCCTTCCAGGCCCAGGCCGTCCAGCACGGGAATGCCCGCCAGGCCGGCGATGGAGATATCCCCCGCGCCGCCGGTGCTTTCGGCCGTCAGCGCAACGCCGTATTCGGCGGCGATCTCCTGGGCGATCTTCACCAGCGCCATACTCTTTTCCGTGGCTTTGAGCGCCGGATGGGTATTGCCCCAGGCAAGTGTGGTGGTGGTGCCGGGAACGCCGGGAGCCGCGACGATGGCGGTGAGCTTATCCATCAATTCCTGCCGGTAGCTTTGGTCGTAATAGCGGAATTCGCCATGGGCAGTAGCTTCATCAGCCACTACGTTTTCCGCCGTTCCGCCCTTGATCACGCCGATGTTTACGGAAATATCCCGGCTGTCGTCCCGCAGGGCATAGATGGCGTTGATCCTTGCGCACAGCTCCTGTATGGCGCTGGCGCATTGCAGGTAGTTGGCGCCGGAATGGCCCCTTACGCCGGTGCAGCGGATGGCAAAGGACGTGACGCCCTTGCGTTCGCAGGTAAGCGCGCCACCCTTGCGGGAGGGCTCAAAGCTCAGCGCGGCAAAGGACTGCCTGGCGGTATTCAGTATGATTTCGCCGCTTTCGGGCGAGCCCACCTCTTCGTCAGGGTTCAGTATGATCTTGATGGTGTACTTCTCTTTGTCCACCTGGGGCAGCACCTCGGCAAGGGCGTGCAGCATTACGGCGATGCCGCCCTTCATATCGCAAACCCCGGAACCGGAGGCTTTGTCGCCCACGATTTGAAAGGGCTGGCATTCCGCCCTTGGGAACACCGTGTCCATGTGCCCCATCAGCATCAGCTGCTTGGGTCCATGGCCGAAAATGCATTCCACCACCGGCCCCATGTCCTTGCCGGGATGCAGCGTTACCTGCATGCCAAGGGCCCTAAAATCCTCCGCGATGGCCTGGGCGGCCAGGGTGACGTCCGCCTTGTCCCATGTGCCGCTGGGCAGGGAAACGTATTTTTCCAGGGTTTCCAATATGTCGCGCATGTTCGTTCCTCTTTCGTTTTGTGATTTATATGCCTTCAGGCAGGTGGCGTTTTATGGTGTAAAAGCTGCGGGCAAGCGCCGCCCGCTCCTGCCCGGACAAATCCATTTCCGGCAGGGGCTCCGCGCCTTGCCGGCCGATGACGCAGGGGAGGCTGGCATAGATGCCGCTGCCGCCGTACTGGCCGCTGAGCAGTATGGAGCAGGGCAGTACGGTTTGCTCATCCCGCAGGATGGCCCGGACCATTCTGGCCGCTGCGGCGGCGATGCCAAACTCCGTGCAGCCCTTGCCCAAAACAATCTCCCAGCCGGCCTTGACGGTGTTTTGAACTATGGCCGAAAAGTCTGCGTTGGGATAAGCACTCATCAGCCGGTTAAGCGGAATGCCGCCGACTGTTACGGTGCCCAGGGCCGGCACCTGGCTGTCGCCGTGCTCGCCCAGGCAGTACCCCTGCACGCTGGCAACATCCACACTCAGCGCCTGGGCCAGCCGCACGCGGAATCTGGCGGAATCCAGCGCCGTGCCGGTGCCGATCACAGTCAGGCCCGTCTTTTTTTGAAGATACTGGGCGATGATGTCGCAGGGGTTGGAAATGCTGACAAGAATGCCGGAAAACCCGCAGCCATTTAGCCCATTGGCCACCTCGTCGGCCACCCGCAGGGTCGGCTGCAGCTCCTGTAAGCGGTCGGAGCTTTCATAGCCTACCGCGCAGGCGCACATGACAGCGATGGCAGCATCGGCGACAGCGTCATACCATCCCTCATAAACATTCACATTGCAGGATGAATATGCAAGCGCATCCATGATGTCGATGGCTTGGCCTTTGGCTTTTTTGCGGTCGGTGTCCAGCAGCACGATTTCCCGGGCGAGCCCCTGAAGGGCGCACGCCAATGCCACATGGCTGCCCACATGGCCGGCGCCGATAATAGCGATTTTCGTATTCGGATGCATGGTGAATCTCCTTGCGCGTGTGTGACAATAGGAAAAGCTTGCCGCCGTAGAAGTATACGGCGGCAAGCTGCTGTTGCTATCTGTTTGCCTTACGGATTCGGGGCGGTGCCGGAGGCAAGCTGAGCGTTCAGCGCGTTGGCCTCGTTGATCCACTGCACGTACAGCCCGTCGTCGCCGATTATTTCCGCGATGGCCTCGTTGATGGCAGCCAGGAGTTCGGCTTCGCCCTTCACGACGGCCACGAGAGCGCCGGCAGGCGCATAGTCAAAAGGAGTCTGACAGATGATCAGGTCGGGATTGTTGGCGACCAAAGGCTCGGCCACGACGGCGGCAAGGGCGATGCCGTCGGCCTGCTTGGACTTGAGCAGCAGGATGCCTTCATCGATTTGGGTGATTTGCGCCAGCGTGGACTCTGTCAGCTGATCAGTGACCAGAGACTGCTGCAGGGAAGCGTTCTGCGCGGCCACGGACTTGCCTTTGAAGTCGGCCAGGGTCTTGATGGTCTCGGCGTCTTCCTTGCGGATGACGATCACCTGGTTGCCGTCGTTGAAATAAGGATCGGAAAAGTCCATGGAAACGGTGCGCTCTTCCTTGTAGGTGAGGCCGGCGATGGCCAGGTCGGCGCTGCCGGTGCCGATGGCGGCCAACACGGCGTCAAAGGTCATGGCCTGCACCACCAGTTCAACGCCAAGCTTGTCGGCAATATACTGGGCGAAGGTGATATCGGCGCCCACGGGGTTGCCGCTTAAATCCAGAAACTCATAGGGGGGATAGTCGGGGGAGGTGGCGACGAGCAGCTTGCCGTCGGCCTTGATCTTCTCCAGACGGTTGGCGGGGGCGGCGAAAGCGCCGGTGATTGTAAAGAGCATGGCCAGAACCATGGAGAGCGCGAGCAATTTTTTCATGGGGATTCCTCCTTGCGATCTTTGATGTGCCTCATTGTATACCTATGCAGGATAAATGTCAATACATTACGATGAAAATTTATGCATTTTCTTTCATGCCCGGACAGCGCGCTTGAAAAACGCTTGCAAGGCAAAGAAAACCCATATAGAAAAAGCTGTGAACCTTCTATACAAATGGGCCTGCATGTGGTATACTAAAACGTGTTATACTGAATATTCACAGAATTATACAATTGAGGAGCCGACGAAATGCCAGAACTCAGCCGCCGGGTGCAAACCTTTACGGATTCCGTAATCCGCCGCATGACGCGCATCAGCGATGAATACGACGCCATCAACCTTTCGCAGGGCTTTCCGGATTTTCCGCCGCCCAAGGCCATTACCGGCGCGCTGCGCGATATCGCGGGCGAAGGTCCCCACCAGTATTCCATCACCTTCGGCGCACAGGACTTTCGGCAGGCGCTGGCCCAAAAGCAAAGCGCTGTCATTTTAAGGGACATCGACCCGGAAAAGGAAATCGTAGTCACCTGCGGCGGCACCGAGGCCATGATGAGCGCCATGATGACGGTGTGCAATCCCGGCGACAAGGTGATCGTATTTTCTCCCTTCTATGAAAACTATGGGGCGGACGCGATCCTCTCCGGGGCGGAGCCGATTTTCGTTCCGCTGACGCCGCCGGACTTCAAGTTTGACAAGGAAGTGCTTCAAAGCGCCTTCTTGCAAAAGCCCAAGGCCATTATTGTCTGCAATCCCTCCAACCCCTGCGGCAAGGTGTTTACCAGGGAAGAGCTTTTGTATATCGGGCAATTGGCCCAGCGGCACGATGCTTTCATTATAACGGACGAAGTGTATGAGCATATTGTCTTTGATCCGTGGAAGCATGTCTGCGCGGCGTCGCTGCCCGGGCTGTACGACCGCGTGATCACCTGCAGTTCCCTTTCGAAGACCTACTCCATTACCGGCTGGCGGCTGGGCTATCTGATCGGGCCGGAAGCGGTGATCGAAAGCGCCAAGAAGGTCCACGACTTTCTGACAGTAGGCGCCGCGGCGCCCCTGCAGGCCGCCGCCGTGGCCGGGCTGACGATGGGACCGGAGTATTATGTGGATTTGAAGCAGCTGTATACCCAAAAGCGGGATATTTTCCTAAACGGGCTGGACGACCTGGGCTTAAAGCATACCGTGCCCCAGGGCTCCTACTTTGTGATGGTCGATATCTCCCGGTTCCTACAAAAGGAACAGTTCAGCGGCTGGTCCGATCTGCAGTTTTGCGAATGGATGATCAAACATATCGGCGTGGCCGCCGTGCCCGGCTCCAGCTTTTTCAGGGAGCCGGTAAACCACCTGATCCGGCTGCACTTCGCCCGGGAAAAAGCAACGCTTCAGGAAGCATTGAGAAGGCTTTCCAAACTCGCGGAGGTATAAATGGCGGAAGGAAATAAGAATACAAGCAGCGTGATTTTGCCCCGGTATACCATCGGGCCGGAAGCGTACGGAGATTTGCCTGCCGTTCTTTCCGCTTTGGGGCAGCGCATATTCTTGATCGGCGGCGAAAAAGCGCTGGCCGCGGGGCTGCCGCTTCTTGAGCAGGCGGTTTCCGCAACGGGGATAACGCTTACGGAGGCAGTGCGCTACGCGGGGCCTTGCACCATCGGGGACGCCAAAGCGCTGGCGGAAAAAGCGAAGGCAGTCAACGCCCAGGTGATCGCTGGCATGGGCGGCGGGAGAGCCATCGATACCGCCAAAGCCTGCGCTCATTTTGCGGGTTTGCCGGTAATCACCCTGCCCACCATCGCGGCCACCTGCGCGGCGGTGACGGCGCTGTCGGTGATGTACCATGAAGACGGCGCGTTTGACCAATTTCTGTTTCTTGCGGGACCGCCGGAGTTCGCGTTTATCCATACCGGGGTCATTGCCCATGCCCCGGCCAAGTATCTTCGGGCCGGGATGGGCGACGCCATCGCCAAGTATTTTGAAAGCGGCTTTTCTGCCAGAAATGAAGCATTAAGCTACAAGGATGCTTTGGGGCTGTCTATTGCCCGCACCTGCTATGAGCCCCTTTCCCGCTTGGGGGAAAAGGCGCTGCGCGACTGCGAGGGCGGGATGGATTCGCCGGAATTCCGCGAGGCGGTGCAGTCCGTGATCGTGAGCACGGGGCTTGTATCGCTGCTGGTCCGGGAGGAATTCAACGGCGCGCTGGCCCATTCCCTCTACTACGCCATGGAGGACATGCCGCAAATCAAAGCTTGCCTGCATGGGGATGTGGTGGCCTGGGGGACGCTGGTCCAGTTGATGATGGACGGGCAGGAAGAGGAAGCAAAAGAGGTCCTTCAGCTTTTGAAAAGGCTCAAAACGCCCGTCACCCTTTATGAGATGGGGCTTGACGCCGCTTCACCCGCATTCCAAAAAGCCTTGGATAATGTACCGGGCCTGCCGGACATGAGGCGCCTGCCTTATCGGGTGACAGCGCAGATGGTGCTGGAAGCGGTTAAAAAATCAGAAGATCGGTACGGATCATACGGACTTGATAGGGGGGCGCCGGATTGTTTGCCAACATAATTCCAAACATTCTTACTGTAATCCAAAGATTTCCGGGGTTGTTCTTGAAGGGGATAGGGTATACCCTGCTCCTGTCTTTGATCACCGTCCTGCTGGGGACTGTTCTTGGCTCCCTGGTGGCGCTTATGCGGCGGTCGAAGATCGCGCCTACCAGGTGGATCGCCATCGCGTATACGGAGATCATCCGGGGTACGCCGCTCCTGTTGCAGCTGTATATTTTTGCGTTCCTGCTCCCGGCGCTGATCCCGGCTTTGAAAAACGCCAACTTCTTCAACGTATCCGTAGCGCTGATCCTAAATTCCGCAGGGTATGTGAGCGAGATCATCCGCGCCGGCATCCAAGCCGTGGATAGCGGGCAAACAGAGGCGGCCCGGTCCCTGGGGCTTAATTCCCGCCAGACCATGACCCACATCGTTTTTCCCCAGGCCATCAAAAACATACTGCCGGCGCTGTGCAATGAATTCGTTACCGTGATCAAGGAAACGTCCCTGGCCGCCACCTTCTTTGTGGGAGACCTGATGACGACCTACAACAACATCAAGGGCATCATGTTCCTGGTGCTGGAGCCCCTTATCGTGATTGGTATCATCTACTTTATATTGACGTTTACGCTGAGCAAGGCCGTCGCCGTGCTGGAAAGGAGGCTGAAAGCCAGTGATTGAAGTACGTGATTTGCATAAGTCCTTTGGAAGCCTGAAGGTACTGCAGGGCATTAATGAACAGATTTATCAAGGCGAGGTCATCTCTATCATCGGTCCTTCCGGCTCAGGGAAATCGACCTTTTTGCGGTGCCTGAACCTTCTGGAAAAGCCTACCCAGGGCCAAGTGCTGTTCCATGGCGTGGACCTGACCCAAAAGGGTGTGAATATCGATGCGCACCGGCAGAAGATGGGCATGGTGTTCCAGCATTTCAACATCTTCCCGCATCTGACGGTGAAGGACAATATTACCTTGGCGCCTGTTTTGACGGGAAAAAAGAGCAAGGCCGAAATGGAGGGCTTTGCCAAAGAGCTTTTAAACCGTGTGGGGCTCATCGACAAGCTGAACGAGCATCCCAAGCGGCTTTCCGGCGGGCAGAAGCAGCGGCTGGCCATCGTGCGTGCCCTGGCCATGGAGCCGGAGGTCATGCTTTTTGACGAGCCTACCAGCGCCCTGGACCCGGAAATGGTGGGCGAGGTGCTGAACGTGATCCAGGACCTGGTGAAAAACGGCATGACCAGCATTATCGTCACCCATGAAATGGGCTTTGCCAGGGAAATATCCACCAGGGTGCTGTTCATGGATGAAGGGCGGATTGCCGAGCAGAACACGCCGGATAAGCTGTTTACGAATCCTGAGCATCCCAGAACCCAGGAGTTTTTGCGCAAGGTGCTCAGATAAAGCGTGTACATCAAAAAAGGAACGCAGGCATGCGCTCCTTTTTTATATCAGCTTATCTTCTGCCCCTGCTCAGCATCGCGAAAACCGGCAGTGTCATAAGGCACCACAGTGCGGCGTATTGGGGGCAGATTTGCCCTTCGATGTGAAAGGGCATGGTGGAATAATCCCATACCTGATGGCGGCGGTTGACCATGCGGCCGATCAGATACTCCATGGCGGTGATGGCGGCGCCCCCGGCCAGGCTTTTTTGCCACAGGGGACGGCGGTGCAGCCGCTTGTTGATATGGTTCAGGACCATCATGCCGGTGCCGCCGGCCGCCGCCATGGACGGAGCTGTCCTGCCCCGCCACATGAGTTCAATCAGCGGATAGGCCGCGGCCCCCAGCGCCATCAGCTTCAGACTGTTCTTTAAGCGCATGCACATCACCTCGCGGATAGCATGCGCAGATTTTTGTCTGTTAATCCCCGAAGGAAATGCCGATGCTGCGGGCCAATTGCACCATTTGATCGTCCGGGTTCACCAGCTTGGGCACGCCGGCGATGTCACGCAGGGCGTTGTGGGTTACCGTGTTGCCGGAAAGGGCCACGCTGACGCCATAGATGTCGTCCCGTATCAATTGAGCCGCATGCACGCCGAACTGGGTGGCCAGCACCCGGTCGTAGGCGCTGGGGCTGCCGCCGCGCTGCATATGGCCGGGGACGACGGCCCGGGCTTCCACGCCCACCAGCTCCGCCAACTGGGCCGCCAGCCGTGCCGCGATGCTAAAGCCCGGCGTAGCTGCCCGGGCGGCCTCCCGCTCCTTTTTCTTTTGCCTGGCCTCTTCCAGATCCATGGCGCCTTCCGCCACGGCCAGGATGGAGAAGGGCTTTTTACCGCTGGCCCGTTGCTCCACGATCTTGGCCACCTTTTTGATATCGTAGGGGATTTCGGGGATCAGCACCACATCCGCCCCGCCGGCCAGGCCCGAATACAGCGTGAGCCAGCCGGCCTTGTTGCCCATCAGCTCAATTACCATGCAGCGGCCGTGGCTGGTAGCGGTGGTATGTATGCGGTCGATGACCTCCGTGGCGATATCCACCGCGGTATGAAAGCCGAAGGTGAAGTCGGTGCCGTACAGGTCGTTGTCAATGGTCTTGGGCAGGCCGATCACATTCAGGCCTTCCTGGCTTAGCAGATTGGCCGTCTTGTGGGTGCCGTTGCCGCCCAGCGTTACCAGGCAGTCCAGCTTCAGGGCCTTGTAGTTGGCCTTCATGGCCGCCACCTTGTCCACGTTGTCTTCGCCGATCACCCGCATGTTGCGGAACGGCTGGCGGCTGGTGCCCAGGATCGTTCCGCCCAGGGTGAGGATGCCGGAAAACTGCTTGCGCTCCATTTCTTGATAGTCGCCCTGGATAAGGCCCCTGTATCCATCCCGGATGCCGATAATCTCCGCGTCAAACAATTCATAAGCCGCCCTGGCCACACCGCGGATGGCCGCGTTCAGCCCCGGGCAGTCGCCGCCGCTGGTCAGGATGCCGATCCTCTTTTTCATGCAACAATCCCCCTGCTTCATCACACTTGCTGCCTTGATTATAACACAAGAGGCAAAAGCTTCAAAGCGGGGGGACGCTTCTTTTTTTCAGGTTGAACAAGCCTTGGGAAATGGCGTATACTAATGCCCGTATACATACAAAGGAGGCCTTTCATGGAAAGCCGCGATATCGTTCTGGATGCCCTCCAAAGGTGGGGGATTCCCTTTGAGCACCATATCCATGTACCGGCACATACCATTGACGATTGCCTCTTGATGGATTTTATCACGCCGGATGTGGTGATCTGCAAGAATATTTTCTTGTGCAACCGGCAGCAGACGCAGTTTTATCTGATGCTGCTGCACCCCAACAAGCAGTTTCGCACGGCGGAAGTGAGCAAGGCGCTGGGGGTATCCCGCTTAAGCTTTGCGCCGGATGCGTATCTGCCTCAGATGCTGGGCCTGCTTCCCGGCTCCGTCAGCCCGCTGGGGCTGTTGTTTGACAAGGAGCACCGCATTACGCTGGTGTGCGATGAAAAAATACGGGAGTACCCGCGCATCGCGTTTCATCCCTGCGTCAATACCGAAACCCTGATTTTTGAAAGAAGCGGCTTTTTTGAAAAGGTGCTGCACCATATCGGCACAGCACCTGTGTGGGTGGTATAAATTGGATCATTGCAGGAATGCGGCAACCATATAGCCGACCTTTTTGTTATAGCGTACCTTGACCCAGTCGGTGCCGGGAATGAGAACCTCTACCGTGGCGCCATCCTTTACCTGGGTGAGGACCGTGGTGTTTGTCATGGATGGGCCGCTGCGGAGGTTGACAAAGGTTCCGTTCGGGTGGTTCACCTTCATGGTGGGGGGAGAAGCAAGGTTGTAGAAGGTCAGGAAGCTGGACATCATATAGCCCGTTTTGCCTGTGGAATCTACCGTAACCTGGCTCCACTCGCTGCCGTGGTTCAGGACCGTGACCCGGGCTCCGTTTTTGTACTGGCCCAGCACCTTGCCTGTCAGGCTTGGCGTTTCCCGAAGGTACAGCACCTGGGTGGATTTCGGGTTTTTGACGACGGCATAGGGCACCTTGGGGGTTGAGCCGCCGCCACTATTGCCTTGCAGGATGCCTTCCTGCAAAAAGTCGGTGCTCATATAGCCCTGGTAGCCGTCAATGGATACCTTCCACCAGCCGTCGCCGCGGTTTAATACCATTACATACCGGCCGCCCTTGAACTGGCGGAGGGAGGGATACTGGGTACCGGGGCCTTCCCGAAGGTTCAGGCCGGTGTTGTTGGGGGTGACGATGGTGGCGATGTCGTCGCTGCCGATCGTTTCATCCAGCTTCAGGTATTCGCCGCGGAAGTAGCCTCTGACCCCATCCACGGATACATAATACCACCCGCCGGATTCGCCCAGCACCAGGGCCGGCACGCCGTTGTAGTAGATGCCCAGCACCTGGGCGGTGTAGCTGGCATCCCTGCGCAGGTTCAAAAACTGGGTGCTCTTGGGGTTTTGCACGGTGGCGATGGTTACATAGTCATTGATGCCCTTGTTTAAAAAGTTGCGGCTCATATACCCTGTTTTGCCGTCGGGCGCGACCACGGCATACCAGTTGCCGGGCGCGTCGCTTACCTTCATCCAGGCGCCGGGCCGGTAGGAACCCAGCCAGGTGCTGCTGGAGTTGGGAAGCTGCCGCAGGTTCAGTTGGTCGGTGTTGTATACGACGGCAAATTCGGCGGCGGCCAGGGCTGTGGCGCTTGTCAGTGTCAGCGTCAGGGCCAATATCAAGGCCGCCCATCTTTTGTGAAGAGGGGAATGGCGCCGCTTGATTTCCACCATATTCCTATCTCTCCTTAAGAGGCAGCAGTTCATTGCCTCTCATAAATGAAACGAAACGGGCCGGGAAATTGTTCCCTGGAATCAGCACGATATGCTCAATTTACAATGCTGATTTCAGAACAATTTCTCGACCCGCTTTTGTAATACAAAGGTCTATAAATCTACATTTTCTTATAATTTTCCAGCAGCAAAACCCGCTCCACCGCCTGCCTTGCAGCTAGGGTCAAATCAGGAGCGGCCGCTGTAACACCCAGCACGATATGCAAAAAGAATTCCAGCGTACCGTTGTTGCCGGTGACCGGGCTGTGGGTGATGTTTGCGGCTTGGGTATCCGGCTGGCTGTTGATATCCCGGATCAAAGCCAGCAAAAGGGGAAGGTAAGCGTCCTCTTTGAGGATGCCCGTCCGCCGGGCGGCGGCATCCTCCACCTCAAACAAGGGTTTCACCAGGCACAAAAGCTCTCCCTGATGGCCCATAATGTCCGCGAACACCGGCACCGCCTTGCGCAGCGAAAGGTAACTCAAATCCACGCTGGCCAAACCGGGCTTGGGGTCAAGGCGCAAAAGCTTTTCATCGCTGATGTTTGTCTTTTCCAGATTCACGACCTTGGGATTTTGCCGCAGGCTGCCCGCCAATTGGCCAAAACCGACCTCCACGGCATAGACCAACGCGGCCCCGTGCTTTATAAGGCAATCGGTAAAGCCGCCGGTGCAGGCGCCGGCATCGATGCAGACCCGATCTGAAACCGCAATGTCAAAGTCACGGATGGCCCCTTCCAGCTTGAGCCCGCCCTTGGCCACATAGGGCAGTTCCCGGCCTTTGACGGACAGCGGCTTGCCGTCAGGCACAAGCTGGGCGGGACTGGTGACGCGCTCCTGGCCCGAAAACACCCGGCCGCCCAGGAAATAGGGGAGGGCCTCCTCACGGGATGAAAACACGCCTTCCTCCAGCAGCCGGTCCAGGGCCTTTTTCCGCTGCGGTTTTGTCTTCATGCCTGCTTGCCCGCTGCATCACGGATCGGCAAAAACGCCAGCACCTTTTGAATGTAGGCATCCCAGAATCCCCATTCGTGGGTACCGGGGGATTCCTCATACGTAAGATCAAAGGTCTTTTGAAATTCCCGTTTGAAGCGCCGGTTGCCCTGTAAAAGAAAATCTTCCGTGCCGCAGGCCACGTACATTTTTGGCGCTTTTTCCGGAGTCTTTTGCAATTTCCGGGCCAGGTCAAACAGATCGTTTTTGCTGCCCACAAAATCCTCGGGCCGGCCGAAGATGCGGATCAGCTCCTGCATAAACGCTTCCGGCTGCTCCAAATGATACTTGGGGTCCATTTGCAGCGCGCCGGACAGGCTGGCCACCGCCGCGTAGCGGTCGGGGCATACAAGGCCCAGCTTCATGGCGCCGTAGCCGCCCATGGATAGGCCGGCGGCGAACCGGTCTTCCCGCGCGTTGGACAGGTGGAAAAGGTTCTCGCATACTTCCGGCAGTTCTTCGGCCATAAAGGTGAAATAACGGTCGCCCTGAACCATATCGGTATAAAAGCTGCGTCCGCCGTCGGGCATGACGACTGCCAGGGGGTACGCGTCCGCGTACCGCTCTACACTGGTGCGCCGGGTCCATATGGTGTGGTTGTCGGAAAGGCCATGCAACAGATAAAGCGTGGGGAAGGGGCCCTTTTGATCCTGGGGCAGGATTACGGCCATGCTGACGGCCCGGCCCAGCACCTTGGAAAAGAAATCCGCATGAAGAAGCGCCATCGTATCGCCTCCGGCAATTGTTTTGTTTATTATACCATGTCTTTCCCCGGCTGCAAGACCATTCATGATGCACACAAAACAGGTGGCGCTATCCCTTGATTGCGCCCTGCGCTTATGCTATGCTTGTATACAGCAATTTCAAGGAGAATTGTATGCACTTCACTTACCGGCACACGCTGTATGCGAGTTACCTGGGGTATGTGACCCAGGCAATTGTCAACAATCTGGCGCCGCTTCTTTTTTTGACATTTCAGAGGGAACTGGGCCTATCCCTGACCGAGATCGCGCTTTTGATATCCCTGAATTTCATGGTGCAGATCGCCGTGGATTTGCTGGCCTCGGCTTTTGCGGACAGGGTTGGCTACCGGGCCGTGGCGGCGGCCGCCCATGTGTTTTGCTTTATCGGGCTTGCGGCCATGGGCTTGCTGCCCCGGTTGATGGGCAGCCCGTTTGCCGGCCTTGTAACGGCCGTCTGCATAAACGCCGTGGGCGGGGGCCTCATTGAGGTGATCATCAGCCCCATCGTGCAGTCGCTGCCCGGGGAGCAGAAGGAATCGGCCATGAGCCTTTTGCATTCCTTTTACTGCTGGGGGCATGTGGCGGTGGTGCTTTTATCCACCGCGTTCTTCCTTGTGTTTGGCCTGAGCCATTGGCCCTGGCTGACCGCGCTGTGGGCGCTGCTGCCGCTTTTCAATTTCTTTCTTTTTTTGAAGGTGCCCCTTCGGACACTTAATGATGATCAGCCGGAGTCGCACGGCGCGGCAAAGCGCATTTCGCTGCCCGTGATGCTGCTGTTCCTTTTGCTGATGGTATGCGCCGGCGCGTCGGAGCAGGCCATGTCCCAATGGGCGTCGCTGTTTGCGGAAGCGGGCCTGCGCATTTCCAAAACCATGGGCGATCTGCTGGGCCCCTGCCTGTTTGCGGCGCTGATGGGGTTTTCCAGGCTGATCTACGGCCTGTCGGGAAATAGACTGAACCTGTATGCCGCCATGATGGCAAGCGGCGGGCTGTGCATTGCCGGATATTTGCTGGCCGTATTCTCTCCCATCCCATTGCTTGCGCTGCTGGGCTGCGGCCTGTGCGGATTTTCCGTGGGGCTCATGTGGCCCGGCACCTTCAGCCTGGCGGCAAAGCGTTTTCCGGCGGGCGGCACGGCCATGTTTGCCTGGCTGGCCCTGGCGGGGGATCTGGGCTGCTCCTTGGGGCCAGGTCTGGTGGGGATTATCTCCGGCGGCGTGCAGAGGGAGGGCGGTTCGCTGCTTGCGGGCATACTGCCTGCCATCGACGCCACCCAGCTGGGCCTCAAAACCGGCCTGTTTGTGGCGATTTTGTTCCCCGTCGTTTTGGCCGTTGGCATTTACCTGTTAAAATCCATTGTCACTTCAAAAAGGGGAGGGTCAGGGTATGCGTCACAATAGGCTGGGGGCCTCGGAACTGTATGCCAGCGAGGTGGGCTTGGGCTGCGAGCACTTGGAAAACAAGGAGGAATCCGTCGTTTTCGATGTGGTGGACGAGGCGGTGAACCAGGGCATCAACATCCTGGATGTATTCATGGCCGAGCCCAATGTGCGCACCTATATCGGCAACGCGCTGAAGGGCCGCCGGGACAAGGTGATCCTGCAGGGGCACATCGGCGCGTGCAGGCAGGACGGGCAGTATTGGCGCACTCGGGAAATCGGCCCCAATATTGCCTTCTTTGAGGATTTTCTTACCCGCCTTCAAACCGATTATGTGGACATCGGCATGATCCACTTCGTCGATACCATGGAGGATTGGGACATGGTGCTAGGCGGACCGGTGATGGCGTACGCCCAAAAGCTCAAAAGCCAGGGCGTGATCAAAACGGTGGGCATGAGCTCCCACAGCGCCACGGTATCTAAAAAGGCGGTGGAGACAGGGCTGATCGATGTATTGATGTTTTCCCTGAATCCGGCCTTTGATCTTTTGCCGGAGACCGCCGACCTGGATTCCCTTTTTAAAAAGGACAGCTATGAGCAAAAGCTGCTTGGCATGAATCCCGTCCGCGAAGCGCTGTACCGCGCCTGCGAAGCCAAGGGCACCGGGATCACGGTCATGAAAGGGTTCGGGGCCGGGTCGCTGCTCTCCGCCGAGCATTCGCCCTTCCGCAAGGCAATGACGCCCAGCCAGCTGCTGCAATACGCCTTGACCAGGCCCGGCGTGGCCAGCGTTCTGGTAGGCTGCAGGACCAGGGAGCAGGTGCGTGCGGCCGTTGCCTTTGAAAACGCCACCCAGGAGGAAAAGGATTATTCCGCCGTCCTCGGTTCTTTGGACGTATATGCTGCCGCCGGCCGCTGCATGTACTGCAACCACTGCCTGCCCTGCCCCTCCAATATAGACATCGCACAGGTCAACAAGTATTATGACCTTGCCGAGGGCAAACAGGCTTCCGCTTCCCTTTTTGACCACTACGGCGCGCTCTCCGCCCACGCGCAGGATTGTATTGCCTGCGGCCAGTGCGAGGAGCGCTGCCCGTTTGCTGTGCCGGTGATCAAGCGGATGGAGCAGGCCAGGAATTTGTTTGGGAAATAAGAGGAAAAAACATCGCATCAGCGCCGCATCTGCAGCCAGGAGTATACTGGTCTGCCGGTGCGGCATTTTGCTGCGGACAGACAGCAAAGTTCGATAAAATATTCTAAAATCCGCCATCTTTCTTGACAAAATTCGCCGGTAGGGCTATGATATTTTTGGAAAAATACAGGAAATATCGGCAAGCAAATAAACGGCGCGCAAAAGAAAACCAATGCGGGTCTATCCCTTTAGCAGTGTTGGAGGCCCAAAGCATGGAAAAAAGGATTCCAGGCACAAAGGGTTTCAAAAGCCAGACGGTGATGTTTCTGATCAGCGGGCTGGTGCTTTTTGTATTGGGATACTATATATTGGGCAGCGTGGAAGATTTCTTTTATCAGCGCGTCCAGACGGAAGCCAAGCAGTTTGCCAAAATCTATGCCAGGAATCTGGAAACCGCCATGCAGGCCGACAGCCTTATCAACAAGCTGCTGGCGGAAAAGATACTGGCGGCCGGTCAATCGGCCGTTTCGCGGGAAAGCGAGCTCAGCAGCGAACTGCTGACCGAAATTGCACTGGTCAACCACGTGGATGAGATTTACGCCTATAACGCGCAAGGGGTGATCATGTATTCCGGCAGCGGCAAGTATATTGGCTGGAAAGCGCCGGAAGGCCATCCCGTATTCCGGTTTATGCACAGCGATGAGCCGACTTATGTGGAAGAGATCCGCAAGGATTCAGAAGCCGACATCTACTATAAGTATGGTTACTACCGGGGGTCGGAAGGCCGGTTTATTCAAATTGGCGTCCTGGCCGACACGGTCAACGCTTTTTTGGACAGCTTTGATATGCAGCGGCTTTTGCGCGAGGTGGGCGATGATCCCAGCGTAACATATGCCTTGTATCTGGATTCGAACCTGAACCCGCTGGCCTATGGCGCGGCGGAGCAGCTGGAGCCGTTGTCCAAGGAAGCCCTGGACGCCATCAGCACGGACAGGGAACTGGTGGAATTGATGCCGAGCGGACAGGAATACCGTATTGTTCTGCCCATTTTCGTGAACGAGCAGAAAAACGGGGCGCTGGTGCTCAAGTACGACGCCAGGGATACACTGGAGCTGATTCGCAGCATGAGCTTGCTGGGGATAACGCTGCTTGTATTGCTGTACGGCATGACGCTGACGATCAGCGTGACCAATTGCAGGAAAAACAAACGCCTGAGCCACTACGCCTATCATCAGGCGCTGACCGATCTGCCCAACACCAGGTTCCTGCAGGAAGTGTTGAAGCGGGACGCCGACAGCGGCAACCGGGACAAGCGCGCGCTCCTATTGGTGAATTACAAAAACTTTAAACAGGTGAACATGCTCTTTGGCTATCAATACGGTGAACAGGTGATCGCGGACCTGGCGGCGCAATTGAAAACCCTGTACACCGCGGACTACCGTTTGTTCCACCTGTCCACCGACCGCTTCGCCTTTTATGTGACGGGCTACCGCGACAGAAATGAACTGGCTTCCCTTTGCTTTAAAATCATCGAGGCGTTGCGGTACGCGCTGCCGTCCAAAATGGTGGGCGGCAATGTAGGCGTGGTGGAGGCCGCGTATTTCAAAAGCGATCTGGAATTACTTTTGAAATACGCCATGCTCGCCGGCGAGCATGTGGGCGGCGAGCCCTTTGGCTTTGGCTTTTATTCCAGTGAAATGGAGGCGCAGCTGCAAAGGGAAAGCGATATCGAGCGGGAGTTGATGATTGCAGCCGGCACCGACCCGGAAAGCGGACTGTACGTCATGTATCAGCCCATCGTTTGCACGGTTTCTGGAAGAATACGGCATATGGAGGCGCTGGCCAGGCTGAAAAGCAAGACGCTGGGGGAAATATCGCCGGTTGAGTTTATCCCCATTGCCGAAAAAACACAGCTGATCGTGCCCCTGGGCGAGAATATAGTGCGCATGGCCTGCCGGTTTGTACATACACTCAAGGATAACGGGCATGGCGGTGTGGTTGTATCCGTGAACATTTCGGCCATACAGCTGATGCGTGATGATTTTTTGCAGAACCTGATGCGTATTGTAGAAGAATCAAAGGTTGACCCCGCCAGCCTGAGCATTGAGATCACTGAATCCACCTTTGCCGAAAGCGCGGACCGCGTGAACGCAAAATTGAGCTTGCTCAAGCGGCACGGCATCCGCACGGCCATTGACGATTTCGGCACCGGTTATTCCTCACTGGCGATGGAAAGGGACCTGGACGTCTTTTGCCTGAAGATCGACCGCTCTTTTATCTCCCGGTTGTCTGATTTCACGCCCGAGAAGAACATTACCGGCGACATCATTTCCATGGCGCACCGCCTGGGGCACGAGGTGGTGGCGGAAGGCGTGGAGACGACCGGGCAAAAGGAATATCTTCAGCGGGCCGGGTGCGATTATATGCAGGGTTATCTGTTCAGCCGGCCGCTGCTGCCCGAGGACATTTTGCAGCTGCTGGACAAGGAAAAGCAACGGCTGGATGATATGGCGCAGATTTGAGCCTTGACGGACGGGCCATATGCATTGCTTCAAGCGGAACCGCTTGGAGCTTTTTCGTTGCTGAAATATCAGCGGAATAAACGCAGCCGTCCGTGTGGACAACATCCGCTTCCGGCTTTATAATGAAAGCAGACAGGAATCGAAATGCAAAAGCGAAGGGCACGGTGGTCCCATGGAAAAGCGGAAACTTGCCTTCGGGGAAAGATTGTTGTTCGCGGCGGGGGATATCTTTGGCGGCGGAGGCCAGTCGATACTATCCGTTTTGTTTTTGATTTATCTGACAAACGTGCTGCGCATCGAGCCGGCGCTGGCCGGCCTGGTTATGCTCATATCCAAGGTGTGGGATGCGGTGTTTGATCCGTTTCTTGGCGTAATGACCGACAACACCCGCACCAAGCTGGGCCGCCGGCGCCCCTATATATTGACCGGCGGCATATTGCTCATTCCAGCCATGGCGCTTTTGTGGCTGCCGGTGGACTTTTCCTCCCAGTTGGGCAAGGCGGTGTATGTGACCGCCGCGTATCTGATTTATAATACGGTGGCTTCCATCATAGCGGTGCCATACAGTTCCATGAGTACGGAGCTCACAGCCGATTTTAGCGAATGCAACCGGATTAACGTCCTGCGGCTTGTGATTTCGCTGGCCGCCACCGCACTATGTACGCTGCTCCCTTCCATGCTGTTTGAAGACGGCATCAAAACAGGCGCGCCCTTCACCGATACGTACTTTATCCTGGTGTTTGGCTTTGGCGCCGTGTTTGCCATACCCCTGATCCTGATCGGCATGTTCGGCCGGGAGCGTGTGCCCTATGAGGACCGCCGTGTCAGCGTATCCCTGGAAGCGCTTTTAAGGCCCTTTGAGGTGAAGGCTTTTCGGAAGCTGCTGCTGCTGTACCTGGCACAGGCTGTCACGCTGGACATCGTGGCGGCGGTGACCATGTATTATGCGCTTTATGTGGTACAGGGGATGAGCACTACCGTATTTTTGGGTATATTCCTTGGTATCCAGCTTTTGCTGTTCCCGCTGATCGGCAGATGGGTGGACAGGGTCAGCAAGACAAGGATTTACCGGCTGGGGATCCCTGCGGCGATATTGGGCTCCCTGTGCATCGCCCTGTACCCCGCCGGATGGCCGGAAATGGGCGTATACGGCCTGACGGCCTTGACGGCGCTGGGTTTTGCCGGAGCCCAAACCATGAGCTGGATCATGTTCCCCGATGTGGCGGATATGGCGGAAATGGGGCTGAAGGAACGTATTACCGGTTCGCTAAGCGGCATGATGGCGTTTATCCGCACCATCAGTACCGCGGTAGCCACCTTTCTGATTGGAAACATGCTTTCCATCACCGGTTTTGTGACGCCGACCGACGAAGCGCCCATGCCCCCGCAGCCCGGTTCCGCCATTTTAGGCATCCGGCTGGTCATCTTCCTGCCCTTCCTTTTGCTGATGGGGTTCGCGTGGTTCAAGGCAAAGGGCTTCCGCCTGACACCGGAAGTGAGCCGGCGGGTGAAATATTATAATGACAGGCTGCGGGACGCCGGCGAGGACTCGCTGGATGAAGTGGAGCGGGCGGAATACGAGCGGCTGAAAGCGGAATTTATCTCATAATTGCCATGGAGGAAGGTATGGAGAAAAGCCTGGATATCCCCATGAGCCTGAAAATGAACCATAAATGCTTTGCGGATATCGAAAAGCTGGCGCGGGGCGAGGCGGCGGATGAGGACCAAATTTTCGAGATTTTGGATTTCATCCATACCCGGTACGATTGCGCGGATTTTCGCATGGTCTGCATATTGCGCACGCTGCATGCCTATGCCGGGCAGGTGTCCGCGAAGGTGCTCGCCGCGATGAAAAAAACCGTTTTGGGCTTCAAGTATTGGATGGACGAGCCCGGCGAAGACAGCATGTGCTATTGGTCCGAAAACCATCAGCTGCTGTTCGCGGCATGTGAATACCTGGCGGGGCAACTGTATCCGGAAGATGTGTTTGAAAACAGCGGCATGACAGGACAAATGCACTTTGAAAAGGCAAAGCCTGTCATTCAAAACTGGTGCCGGCGCAGGTTTCAGTTCGGCTTCAGCGAGTTCCACTCCAACACCTACTATGAAGAGGATATCGCGCCGCTTTCGTTACTGATTGACTTTGCCAAAGAAGAAGACATCCGCCTTCAGGCTTCCATGCTGCTGGACCTGATCCTGCTGGATATGGCGCTGCACAATTTTCATGGCTATTTCTGCGCCGCCTCCGGCCGCTGCTACGAGGCGCAGAAAAGGGACCCCGGCCGGCAGGATGTGCTGGAAATCATGGACAAGGCCTTTGGCTTTGATCTTGTGAAGGCCTATGACTATACCCGCCTGTCGGCGGAGTTCATCCTCAATCAAAACTACCGCCTGCCAAGGGTGGTCCATGAGATTGCCCGCCGTCAGGGACCGTTGGAGATCAAGGACTCCATGGGCCTGGACCTTTGCGAAATCCGGGGAAAATTCAAGGGATGCCGAACGGTTGAAGACATGGGCCGGTATTTGTGGGCCATGGAGGCCTTCACCAACCCCGAATCCGTGAACATGACGATGAAAATGTTCCGGCTGTATAAGCTTCGCAGCAATGACTTCTTGAAGGATTTGAAGGTGCTGGACAAGCCTGTTCTGCGCAGGCTGAGCGTGCTGCCGGCGCTGGTGAAGCTTTTGAATCCCGTGACCCAGGGCATCGCCATTCAGCGGGCCAACACCTATACCTACAAAACAAAGGATTACATGCTGTCCACCGCCCAGCGGCACCACGCCGGGGAGTTTGGCGACCAGCAGCATATTTGGCAGGCCACCCTCAATGGGGGAGTGACGGTGTTCACTACCCATCCGGGGGCGGCTTTTTTTGAGGACAACGCCCGCAATTTCTCCCCCTCCTACTGGGTGGGCAATGGCATACATCCCGATGCCGCCCAGCACAAAAACGTGTGCCTGGTGTGGTATAAGCTGAACGCGCGCAAGGGCCTGATGGAAAAGGAAAGGCAGCTGTATACCCACGCCTATTTTCCCAAAGCGAAGTTCGACCAGGTGAAAAGGGTGCATGACCGGCTGTATATTGGCAGAAAAGAGGAGGGATATATCGCCCTGTTTTCTCTGCATCCCCTGGAGGAAAAAGGCGATGACGAGCTGATCCAGCGCGGTGCGGAAACCGGCTGGGCCGCGGTGATGGGGGATACGGGTACATTTCCCGGCCTCGACGCCTTTGAAGAGCGGATGCGGTTGTACGAGCTTGGAAAAGTGAACCTGGAGCTCGCGCTGCTTGACAACGGGGATTCGGAGGATTATTGGTCCATCGCATACAAAGGGCCGTTCGATGTGAAGGGCCGGCTGCAAAATACAGATTATCCCCGCCTCGAGTGTCCTTTCGGCCGCGTGGAGCGGGACCCTGAGGAATACTACCTTGCGGCGGGCGGCTGTCAGTTAAGGCTGAATCTTGCGGCCGGGATACGAACGGGCGATGGCATTTGAAAGGGGCGTGGCTATGGCGACGGCGGAACTTACAAAAATCAGGCGCCTTTGCGATACCATGGTGAAAACCAGGGAACCGAAAATGCGCTGGATGTGGGGCGAGGCGCTGCTGGGTTATGCCCTCTCCGAGCTGGATGATTATTTGGGCACGGAAGAGTACACGTCTTTTTTGACAGGCTTTTGCGATTACTATATGGTGCACGAACCCAGGGTGGTATGCGCCGACACCTGCGCGCCGGCGCTGATCACCTACGCCATGCAGAAAAAGAATGAGGACTACAAAAAGCTGACGGACAAGGTGCTGGGCTACATCAAAAATGAGCCGCGGCTGATAGACGGCGCGGTGAACCATTTGGGCAAGAATATCGCCGGAAAGTTTTATCCCAAATCCATCTGGGTGGACAGCCTGATGATGTTCAGCGTCTTTCCCGCCCGATACGGCGCGGAGACGGGGGAGTGGGATTTGCTTCAGTACGCGGCCGGCCAGCCGGCCATCTACAGCCGTTATATGCAGGATGAAAAGACGGGGCTGTGGCGGCACAGCTATTGGACGAAATTCAAACGGCCCCATCCCAAAGGCGAAGTCTACTGGGCCCGGGGCAACGGCTGGGTGGTGTGCGCGCTGCCCATGATACTGGATTATATCGGCCCCGACCATGAAAAACGGGCGGAGATACTGGAAATATTCCGGCGCACGGCAAAGGCGGTCATCACCTGCCAGCGGTCCGACGGCAGCTTTTCCACGGTGCTCAAAAGCCGGCTCTACCGGGAGCTTTCCGCCACGGCGCTGATCGCGGCGGGGCTTTTGCACGGGGTGCGGCGCGGATACCTGGACGAAACCTATTTGCGGCCGGGGCTGGATGCCTTCCGTGCGGTGATGGGCGGTATCGAGGAAACGGAACAAGGTGTTTTCATGCAGGAGATCAGCGCGCCGACCATACCGGTGCACATCTTCCCGTACCTGGGATACAAATACACGCCGCTCGGGAAGAATTATCCCTACGGCGTGGCGGCGGCGGTATTTGCGGCCATGGAATTTGACAGGCTATCTGTACAGGACAAATGACACCGACCGGACTTTTAATAAGGAGGCGCGGCAGATGAGGATCTCGATTTTTGTGGATGGGGGCAACGTATACCGCACCCAGCGCAGGCACCTTGGCTGGAACATCGATCTGAAAAAATTCCTGGACTATTTCCGTACCATGGGCGAGGTGGTGGACGCCTATTATTATACGGCCATCGATTACAACGTCGTCTCCCAGAACCGTTTCGTGCAGATGCTGCCGCTGATGGGGTATACCATCGTGTCCAAGCCCCTGAAGGAAATCCACAACGGGGATGAAACGAAAAAGAAGGGTAACCTGGACGTGGAAATCGTGCTGGACATGTTCAACACCATCGACAACTACGACATGGCGGTTCTCTTCAGCGGCGACGGCGATTTTGAGCGCGCCTTGCAGCAGCTTCGGGCCCGGGGCAAGCGGTTTATGGTGGTGGCCCATAGGTCTACGGTGGCCAGGGAGATACTGGCCGTGGCCGGCATGCATTACCTGGACATTACCACCATTGAAGAGGCCGTGAAGCTTACCGTCCTCCCCCGGGAACTGCAGGAGGATGCCAGTCTGCCGGAAATCATCGCCGATATGTCGGTGGAGGAATTGTATCCGGTGTAATATAAACGCTCCCGTTGACAAAGCCGACGGGAGCGTTTGTGTCAGGGGATAAAGCTTCATTTGGCTTCCAGGTTGAATACCACGGCCTTGGGCCGCGTCATGGCCTCGATGGAATATTTCACGCCCTGGGTGCCCATGCCGGAGGCCTTGACGCCCAGGAAGGGGAAGTGGTCGGGGCCGCGCTCCGTCTTGTTGTTGATCTGCACGGTGCCCACCTCCAATTGGTTGGCGATGAAGAAGGCGTCGTGGATGTTGTTGGTGAACACCGAGGATTGCAGCCCGTATTCCGAGCGGTTGGCGATATCGATGGCTTCATTGATGTCTTTGACGCGCAGGATCGGCAGCACCGGACCGAAGGGTTCTTCCCAGGCCAGGCGCATGTCGGTAGTGACGTAATCGATCAGCGTGGGCGCGATCAGGTCTCCCTCCCTGCCGCCGCCGGTCAATACCTTCGCCCCTTTTGCAATCGCGTCGCCGATGAGATCCATGACAAAATCGGCGGCCTTTGTATTGATGAGGGGCACGATCACGGCGCTTTCGCGGGGGTCGCCCACCTTCAGTTTATGGATGCGGCTTAAGAGCTTGGGTACCAGTTGATCCGCCACGCTGTCTTCCGCCAGGATGCGCTTGACCGCCGTGCAGCGCTGCCCGGAATAGGAATACGCGCCGGACACAATGTTTTCCGCCGCGAAATCAAGGTCCGCGTCTGGAAGGACGATGGCGGCATCCTTTCCGCCCAACTCCAGCATCAGGGGCACCATGCCCGCCAGCTTGGCAATGTGCCGGCCCACCTCCGTGCTGCCGGTGAAATTGATGAAGTTGATGCCCGGATGCGTGACGATATAATCGCCGATGTCGCTGCCCCGGCCAGTAATGGTATTGAGTATGCCCTTGGGCAGCCCCGCCTCCTGGAACACCTGGGCCAGGTACAGCGCGCTGACGGCGCCCTGGGTGGCGGGCTTTAGCAGCACGGCGTTGCCGCCGATCAAAGCGGGAGCTACCTTGGATACAGACAGGTTGATGGGGTAGTTGAACGGGGAGATGGCCAGCACCGTGCCCAGCGGCACCCGGCTGACATAGGAAATCTTGTTTTTGCTGCCGCCGGGAAAGTTATCGCCGCTGATGGCCTCGCCGGCCATGCTCTTGCCCACGTCCGCGGTGTAGCGCAAAAAGTCGGCCGTACGCCTGACTTCGGAGACGGAGGATTTCTCATCCTTGGCGATTTCCATGGTCAGAACGCTGGCAATCTCCTGCACGTTCTTTTCCAAAAGCTCCGCCGCCCGATAGAACACCTGGGCGCGCTCATGGATGGGCGTTTGGGCCCACACGTGCAGGTTCTCCTTGGTGTTGGCGATGGCCCTGTCCACATCTTCTTTGGTCATGGCGGGAACACGGCCCACCAGGGAGCCGTCCACCGGGGAGAGTATTTCTATAAAGGCTTCGGAAGAAGCCTTTGTCCATTCTCCGTCATACAGGTTGCAAAAGGCCTTTCCCTCGCCGCATAATTTCCGGAACATAAAAGTCGCCTGCCTTTCCATCGCAGCTTATGGCAGAAGCCATGGGTATATTATACCCACACTTCTGCCAAATGCGCGTTGTAAAAAGAACAGGCGGCTGTGTTTTATTTAAAAAATGTGCTCGAAATCCTCCGCCTTGCCGCCGTCAAAGAAGCATTCGATAATGCGTTTGCCTTCGGGGCTCAGGTCGTCGCTTTGGAACTGTTTCAGTTCCTGCGCAAAAAAATCCTGCAATTGGCGCGCGCCTTCATCGTAGGCTTCTTCGCCGACCTCCAATTGCAGATCGGTCTGCAAAAGGCCCTTGGGAACATATTCGCCGTCGATTTTTAAGGAATCCAGGGCATACCCCAAAAGCGGGCAGCGGGCGGGAACAATTTGATCAGGCCGGAATTTTACCGAGCCGCGGCGGGCCAGGTATTCCCTTGTGACCCACTCGGCCATAAAGCCCACTTCATACGCGCCGATATGCTGGTTGGGAATCAGCACATAACGGGTGGACGGGGTTTTGATGATCTGCCGAAGCAGCAAATTCGCCTGGTCCACCATGCGGCCGGTGGCAAAGGGCCAATAGGAGCCCACGCCTTCGCCGGTCATGCCGGTGGTACCGGTGATGCTGGGATTGTTATGGCCCCTGGGCGCTACCAGGCGCCACAGCCAGGCCAGGGCCGGGGGCAGCGCGTGCATCATGCCGATGATGCCGTAAGTGGGTTTCTTTTTGGTGCAGGGCGGCGTGCGCACGCCAAAGCTGCGGACATCCACCTCCACCGGCTCGCTGACGATGCCGGGCACATGGCTGCGGGGCAGGATGACGCGGGGATTGGGGCAGGGCTTGCCGGGCTCATCCATGGTGTGCTCCCAAATCAGGCAGGTGGCGCCTGGAACGCCCTTCATGTTCAAAAAAATCAGGGGTTGTTTGGGATGAACACAAAGCCGCTCATGCTGCGGGTCGGTGCCATATTCGCTGATATGGTTCACACGCAGGAACCAGCCGGCTTCGGCATCCTTGACCACCAGCCGCCGGTTGCCGTTTTGATAGGAATCGTGGCACAGGGCCATGTCGTCGGTGACGGGCATCAGGTCGCAGGTTTCCTTGATGCCCAGGTACAGCTTTTCCTTGGTCAGCGTGCTCGTGGCCAAAAGAATGCGGCCGTCGGGCTGCAGGTGCATCTGCTCGATCATTTCGCTTTTGCCGCTGCCGCTGGCGCCCTCGTGCAATATGATCAGGCTGTTGTCATAAGGGGTCACAACCTTGACGGTGGAGCCATGGAGGGTGATCCAGCCTTCCTGCTCGCCAATGTGGATCAGCGCGCCGTACACGCCCTTTTTGGCGCTGGGGCCCGGATACAGGTTGAAGGAGAAGATTTCATGCAGGCCCGGCAGGCGATGATGCACCACAATCTGCTTTTTGTCAAAATGGGTGTGCCGGTACGGCGGAGCCAGATAGATGACGGCCTTGGGCGCAAAATCCTTGGGCAGCTTGGAGGCGGGGATGAAGCCCTGCAGATCCGCAAGGCCGCCGGCAAAGAAAGCGGCGTTTTGCGGCCCGACCAAAAGGGCAGGGCAGTTCAGGCTCTCGCCGCCGGCCATAAAGGGGAGCACCAGCAGCGGCTGGTCCTGGAGCCAGGAAAAAACGTCGCTGCGCAGCGGGGCAAAGTCGCTGCCGTACAAATCCCTGTACGTGGGTTTGTCGGTGGGCAAGTCGTCCGCCACCACCAGGCAGTCGGGGTCCCGGCGGCGCATATACGGATCGGAATAGTTGACGGCCAGGCCGTTGGCGCATTTGGTGACCGTCGCCTCGACATAATGGCCAAGGCCGGGCACGTCGTACGCCACGTCATAATTTCCTTCGCCTCTGCCGCCCATGGCCAGGGATAAAATTTCTTCCCGGGTCTCAGGCATAATCAAATACGGTGCATTGTTGAGAATGCTTACCAGTTCCTGGGGCAATGATAATCTGTTCCATGCGGCTTCCATGAAATATGCCCTCCTAATAAATAAAATATAAAAATAAAGCCGACACCCAAAACTCCTGCCGGAGCTTTTAGGTATCGGCTTACTTTCGACTGGTCCTTATTGACCCTTCGGTCCGTCTGCCTTTTGGTTACAAGCGTTCTTCCAGATTGCCGCCCAAAGTGATCAAAATGATCTTTTCGCCTGTCTTTGTGCTGATATCGGAATGAATGCTTGTGATGTCCATATGAATGATCGGGAGAACCATGGCTTCGATATCCGCCAAAACACCTTCAAACAGCATGGCGCGCAGCTTCTTGATCTGCTCCACACCCTGGGGCGTTTCAGCGAGCTTTTTCTCCGAAGGGCTTAAAAAGCCCAGCATCCTGACAATGATCATATCCTGCAGGATATAGGTCTTGATCTGCCGCGGACCCCTGCCCATGAACTCGATCTCAAACCGGCTGAAAGCCTCGCTGATTTTGGCTTCCATCTGACCCTTTGTCAACTTGAGGTTATCCATTCCCACAAATCCCCCCAATTTAGATTTTATCAAAAGATTGATGTTCTGTCAACCAGATCTTGCATTCTACACGAGTGCGTTTTAGGATTCCGCCCGTCTATTGAAATTCCTGCCGGCCTGCGCTATCATGTTTGTCAAGGGGGCGAGTGAATGGAATACAGGCGGTTTGGGAAAACAGGTCTACAAACATCCTTGCTGGGCTTTGGCGGCTTTCATCTGTTGGAGATTCCTTTCAAACAGGCGGAAAAGCTGCTGGGCAGCTATTTGGACGCGGGCGGAAACTACATTGAAACGGCGCTGAGCTATGGAGACGGCGAATCGGAGCGGAAAATCGGCCGCGCTCTGATGCACCGCCGGGAGGATTTTGTTCTTGTATCCAAAGTCGGATACAGGGACAAGAAAAGCGCCGCCGAGGGCATTGAAAAGTCGCTGAAGAATTTGCAGACGGACCATTTGGATATGCTGCTCATGCATGCGGTGGGCTCCATTGAGGAGCTTAACACCATTCTTTCGGAAGACGGCGCCTATGCCGCGGCCATGGAGGCGAAAAAGGCAGGCAAAATCAACCACATCGGCCTTTCCATGCACGGCTGGCCCGGGCCGCTGATCGAGGCGCTGAAGCGGGACAAGTTCGAGGCGGTGATGACCACCATCAACTATTATGACCGTTTCAATTATCCCGAGATCGAAAAGGAACTGCTGCCCTTGGCGAAGGAAAAGGATGCGGGCATCATTCTCATGAAGCCTCTGGGGGACGGGTTCTTGTACAAGTCCCCGGAGCAGGCCTTCCGGTATGCTTTCTCCCGTCCGGTGTCCGTCGTGGTGGCAGGCATCAACAATGAAAAGATGCTCAAGGATGATCTTGCCTTGGCGGAAAGCTTTGTGCCCATGACCCGCAAGGAAGAGGAGGACTGGTTCCGCGACGCGCCGGAGCTTGGCAATTACGTCTGCCGCCAGTGTGGCAAGTGCTCCTGCGTGGAGGGGATCGATATTCCCGAAGTGTTTGCCTGCGAAGGGTATTTTGACAGGCAGATGGCAAGGGGCGTGATTGCGGATACGGCGGAGTATGCCTTGGCGGAGCGGCTGCGGTTCTGGTTTGGCAACAAGGAACTGGGCCGGAACAGGTACGCCGCCATGGAAAAGAAGGGCGATGCCTGTACAGCGTGCGGAAAATGCCTGGATATGTGCCCGTATCATATTGATATTCCCTACAAGATGCATCTGGCGGATTACAAGCTGGCGGCAAAAGATATTTACTGAGCAGCTTGCGCTTTATTCTTTGGCCTGTTTCATTTTCCGGCTTTCGGTTTCAAAGCCTGAAAAAGATCATATTCCTGCCCGCCGGCCGCAATTTCGGGCCGGTGGGTTTTTTGTGGCATTGAAAATGCTGTGTTTGGCACAGGGATTCCCGCGAGCAAGGAATCAAAAAAAACTGGACCCGGATATGGAAAGGTATTGACAGCAAACGAATGGGATGCTATCATGTCAAAAGTTAGTTATAGCTAACATAATTAGCATTGGCTAATCAGAGAGAAAAAGGAGAAAGCGATATGCACTTCATCAAATCCAACCGGTTTCTGGGCCTGGTCGCTGTCATTGTCTTGGTGGTTCTTGCGGGGGGCCATATTGCCGCGCTTGCCCAAAGTGGGAACGCGGCCCAATATCCCATTACCATTACGCACGCGTATGGGGAAACGGTGATTGAAAAAGCGCCCGAGCGCGTTGCAACGATCTCCTGGGGCAATCAGGATGTGCCGCTGGCCTTGGGCGTTGTGCCCGTTGGCGTTTCCAAAGCAAACTACGGTGTCGGTCCTGAGGAAATCCTGCTGCCCTGGACAATGGATGGCTTCGCGGCGCTTGGCGAAACCGCGCCGAACGTGTTTGACGATACCGACGGGCTGGATTATGAAGCCATCAACGACGCGCAGCCGGATGTGATTCTGGCGGCCTACTCCGGCATCACACAGGAAGAGTACGATAGGCTCAGCGAAATCGCGCCTGTGGTAGCCTATCCCACATTGGCCTGGCAGACCCTCTGGCGCGATCAGATTCTCCTGGATGCCGCGGGCATGGGCTTGAAGGCCGAGGGCGAAGCGCTTGTCAGCAGCCTGGAGCAGCTGATTGCCGACAAATCCGACGCTTATCCGCAAATCAAGGGCAAGAGCGCCGCTTTCTTCTGGTTTTCTCCCACCGATCTTGGCAACGCGTATATTTACATGCTTGCCGACCCCCGCGCGGCCTACCTGACGGACCTTGGTTTGACCTTCCCCGAAAGCGTTGTTCAGCTGGCCGGCGGCAGCGATAGCTTTGCGATTCAGATCAGCGCCGAAAACTTTGACAAGCTGGCGGATTTGGATATCATCATCACCTATGGCGATGAAACGCTGCTTGCGGCGATGCAGGCCGATCCGCTGGCCGGCTCCATTCCCGCGGTGAAAAACGGCGCGGTAGCAGTGATCAAGGACGGCTTGTACCTGTCGGCCTCCTGCACGCCCAGCGCGCTGTCCATTCCCGCCACCATCGATGAGTATCTTGCGCTGATCGCGCAGGCCGCAGAGAAAGTACAATGAACCTGGCAAAAAGATCCCTGATGATACTATTGAGCCTGCTTGGCGTTCTTGTGTGCGTCCTCCTTTCCCTGGCACTGGGCTCCAAGCCTGTGGGCCTTGCCGATGTGGCAAAAGCGCTTTGGGACAGCGAAAGCACCTCGTTCACCGCGCTGGTAGTCAGGGAAAGGATACCAAGAACCATATTCTGCATCATTGCCGGAGCCTCTCTTGGGGTTTCCGGCATGATGATGCAGGCCATTACCCGCAATCCCATCGCCGATCCCAGCATACTGGGCGTAAACACCGGCGCGTCGCTGTTTGTGGTGGCGGGCATCGCGTTTTTCCAAATCGGTTCCGCCGGCGAGTATATCCTCTTCGCGCTGGCCGGGGCCGCGGTTACGGCCATATTCGTGTACGGCATCGCGTCGCTGGGCGCCGGCGGCGCGACGCCCATCAAGCTGGCGCTGGCTGGCGCGGCGGTCAGCGCGGCGCTCTCCTCATTGGTCAGCGCCATTGTTCTGCCCCGCACCAATGTGATGAACGCCTTCCGCTTCTGGCAGATTGGCAGCGTCAGCGGCGCGTCGTGGGCATATATCCTTGCCGCGCTGCCCTTTCTTATTGCCGGGGTCGCGGCCGGCTTGCTGCTTGCGCCGTCACTGAACGCACTGGCTCTGGGCGATGATGTGGCGGTGGGCCTTGGCGTGCGCACGGGGCTTGTGCGGCTGTTGGGGGCCGCCGCCGGCGTGCTGCTCTGCGGCGCCATCACGGCCCTGGCGGGCCCTATCGGCTTTGTGGGGCTAATGATCCCCCATGTCATTCGGCTGCTGTTTGGGGCGGATATGCGCTTCACCATCCCCATGACCGCGGTGGGCGGCGCGGGACTTTTAACGCTGGCGGATGTGATCGGCCGGCTGCTTGGCAGCCCGGGCGAACTGGAGGTCGGCATCGTTACAGCTTTTTTGGGCGCGCCCATCCTCGTTGCCATCGCAAGGAAAGTGAGGGCGCGGTCGTCATGACGCAGGATTATTCTGCAATTATTCAGGCCGGGTACAAAAAACGGCGGACCCGGCGCCGCATGGCTTCGGGCCTGCTACTTCTTGTGGTATTGGGTTTATGCGCCCTGATGCTGATCAAAGGAAACACGGATTATCCGCTGTCTATCGTGTTTCGGGTTTTGCGGGGGGAAAAGATACAGGGAGCGGCATATGCCATTCATGCCCTGCGGCTGCCAAGAATGCTGGCGGGGCTTTTGGCAGGCATCGCCTTTGGCATGGCGGGCAATACCTTTCAAACCATGCTGAAAAATCCGCTGGCCAGCCCGGATATCATCGGCATTACCGCCGGTTCCAGCGCGGCCGCCGTCTTTTGCATACTGATGCTGCACCTGAGCGGAAGCGTGGTATCCATAGCGGCGCTGGCGGCGGGCCTTACGGTGGCGCTGTTCGTATACGCCATGTCCCGGGGCGGGCGCTTTTCAGGCGGCCGGCTGATCCTGATCGGGATCGGCGTGCAGGCGATGCTGGGCGCGTTTGTTTCCTACATGCTGCTCAAGGGCTCGGAATACGATGTGCCCACCGCGCTTCGGTGGATGCGCGGCAGCTTGAACAGCGCTCAAATGCGGGATGTGCCAAGCCTCCTTGCTGCGGTCGCCGTATGCGGCAGCGGCATTTTATTGCTCACACGGCATCTTGGGATACTTGAGCTGGGGGAGGATGCCGCCACCACCCTGGGCCTGAAAACGAACCTTACGCGCATATTGCTGATTATTTGCGCGGTGCTTTTGATTTCTTTTGCTACCGCCGCAACGGGGCCGGTGGCCTTCGTGGCCTTTCTTGCGGGCCCCATCGCGAAAAAGCTGGCCGGCGCAAGCTCCCCGGCCGCGGTGCCCTCGGCGCTGGTGGGCGCTGTTTTGGTGCTTGGGGCTGACCTCATCGGGCAGTTTGCCTTCGCGACACGCTATCCCGTCGGCGTGATCACCGGCATACTTGGCGCGCCGTATCTGATTTTTTTATTGATCCGTGTCAACAGAAGGGGAGGTGCGGCGTAATGGGCTTTGGATCGTTCCTGGCGCGGGAGGTGACCGCGGGCTATGACCAGAAGGTGATCGTGGACGGGGTAAGTATGGTCCTTCCCAAAGGAAAAATCAGCGTCATCATCGGAGCGAATGCCTGCGGGAAATCCACGCTGCTCAAAACCTTTGCGCGCTTGTTAAAACCCATGGCGGGAAGCGTTTTATTGGACGGCAAGCAGATTCATGCCCTGCCCTCCAGGCAGCTGGCGCGTACACTGGGCCTGCTGCCCCAAACGCCCGTGGTGCCCGAAGGCATTACGGTTTCTGACCTTGTGTCCCGGGGCCGGTTTCCGCACCAAACCTTTTTGAAGGGAATGGGGAAAAAGGATTTTGAGGCGGTAGAGGAGGCCCTTGTTTTAATGGGGATTGCGGAGCTGGCCAACCGCAGCGTCGATGAGCTTTCCGGCGGCCAGCGGCAGCGGGTATGGATCGCCATGGCGCTGGCCCAAGGCACGGACATCCTTTTGCTGGATGAACCGACCACCTACCTGGACATTGCCTACCAGGTGGAGATTCTCGACCTGCTGACCGATCTCAACAGAAAGCGCGGCAGCACCATTGTGATGGTGCTGCACGATATCAACCTTTCCGCAAGGTATGCCGATCATATTTTCGCGCTGCGCGCGGGGAAGCTGATCGCGGAGGGGCCGCCCGGCGAAGTCATCACCGATCAATTGATCCGGGATGTATTCGAGCTGGAGTGCATGGTTATACGGGACCCCGTGTCCCAATCGCCTTTTATTGTTCCCAGGGGCAGGTATCATGTTGAGGCCGCCAAGGCATGAAGGGCGCTGGCGACGGCGTTTATGACAATGGAGCGAATCAATGATTTAGAGCCTTCCCCTTCCAGGGGAAGGTGGCGCGCAGCGCCGGATGAGGTGCTCCTGCAACAGGTTTTCTTCCCAAGCAAGGACCTCATCAGTCACCTTCGGTGACAGCTTCCCCTCAAAGGGGAAGCCTATTTTTGGGTATCCCAAGCAATCCGGATGCATTCACACATTCCCCAGCAGCACCGTTTCCAAATCTTCTTTCGCGATACCCGCCAGCATGCGCATATGCGCGACATCCGTAGGCTGTTTCTCCCGCATGCGCCGCCTGGGGAAAAAGCGGGTAATGTGCAGTGGGATGGCAGGGTCCACGCTGGCCACCCAGGCGGCAAGGTCCCGCATTTCCTCCGGCGCGTCGTTTTCCCCCGGCACGATCAGTGTGGTCAGCTCCATATGGCTGCGCTTGGCGGCAATGGTGATAAAGTCGAGCACCGTCGTAAGGTCGCCGCCCAGGGAGCGGTAATATTCCTCTGTAAAGCCTTTCAGGTCGATATTGAAGGCGTCAATATAAGGCAGCACCTCCGCCAGCGTTTCCCGGCAGACGGAGCCGTTGGTGATCACCACGTTTTTCATGCCTCGATCCCGTACAAGCTTTGCGGCATCCCGAATATATTCATAGCCGATCATGGGCTCGTTGTAGGTGAAAGCCACGCCGATGTTCCCCTCTTGCTGCAAAGATTCCGCCAGGGCGGCCAAGTCCTTTGGCAGAAGCGTTTCCGTCGGCACATCGCTTTTGCAGGCGGCTGCGATGGAGGCGTTCTGGCAAAAGGGGCAATCCATATTGCAGCCAAAGGTGCCTACCGACAGCACCTTGCTGCCGGGGCAAAACCGTGCCAGGGGCTTTTTTTCAATGGGGTCCAAGGCAAGGGAAGTAACCAGGCCGTAGCTGATACTCACGCTGCGGCCGTTTTCGTTTTTCCTGGTCCGGCAGCGGCCTGTTTGCCCTTCCTTCAGCCGGCAGTGGTGCATGCAAACGGGGCAAATGATTTCAGTGATGGCGCACCACCTCGAATCGCTGGAGTGTCACTTTTTCGTTTTTCCCGATGCCGGCCTTTTGCCTTGCGACTTCTATTTGATGGCTCACCGTGTCGATGCCGGCAAGGCCCGGCAAAAGCAAACCCCGCTTATGCCCGGCGGATACGATCACGCCGTAGCGCCCAGCGTCAAGCTCGGCGGGGGATTCGATATCTTCCGTTTCACCCAGCACGTCCACGCTGTACACAAGCGCATCCAGTTCATCAGACCGTATGGGATCAAAGCGCGGGTCCTGCGTGCCCGCGCTGACGGCGTTTTGCATGATCTCCTTTGCAATGCTTTGGGTGGTGGCGGATATGGTGCCGATGCAGCCCCGGAGCTGCCCGTGCTTTTTCAGCGAAACAAACACCCCGGCACGCCTTTTTGTCATTTCCTCCGGCAGGCCGGGCGGCACATCGATGGTTTTTCCGCGCAAGATAAAGGCTTCCAGCGTTTGTCTCGCCAAGCGGACGTATGCGTCCTCCGACTGTTTTCGGGTTTCCTGCTCCTGCTTTTGTTCCTTCAGGTAATCTTCCAGAAAGCGGCGGGAAGGGTCTTCTAAAAGCGGCCGGTAGGTGCAGACACCGTAACCCACCCCGTAGGGACCCTGGTAGGACAGCTTTTCCGCCTGCACGGCAAGGCCGTCAAAGCAGCCGGCCATCATCACAAAGGAACGGTGGCCGCATTCCCCGGCGCTTTCGCAAAAATCGGGATCGAAGCGGAGCAATTCCCCAAATGCGGCCCGGCCCATGACGTCCATGATCTTTTCATCGTAGGCTGACCCTTCCGGAGCGAAGCCGTAGGGCCCGTCCTCCTTGAGCCGGTGGGAAAGGTCGCCGCTGGCAACGATGGCAATATTCGTTTGAAGGGCTTCCGCCGTTTCCCGGATCAGCATGCCCAGCCGGTAATGATCGGCATAGGGCAGGGCGGAAAGGCCGATGCGCACGATCTTCACCGGCAGACTGCCGCCAAAGGCGTCCTTCAAAAAGCATAAAGGCACCATTGCGGCGTGATCCAGCTTCTTTTCCCGCTCGCCCAGGGTACCGGCCGGCAGGCCGCCGGCTTTTGCCCGGCGGGCAAGCTCCGTTACGAAGGCAGCGTCATATTCGGCTTCCAGGCTGACGTCGCCGGCGTGAAACTGGGCAAAGCTGCCCCTGGCCGAGGCACCCGGCGAAATATGAAAGTAATCGGCGTACAAGGCGCTGTGGGGCGTGATAACGATGACGGTATCCGGCTTCCCGGCAGCAATCCGTTCAGCTGCCTTGCGGTAAGCGTCGGTGGTGTCCTGTATGGCTTTTTCCTGGCCGCGGCCGATTTTGGGTATGATCAGCGGCGGATGCGGAACCATGACGGCTGATGTAAGAAACATAAGCACCTCCTGTTTCCGGCAGCTTTTTGGACTTGTGATATTTGTGTTTGAATTCGCCGGGGGAAAAGAGAATCCTCCCGGTGTAGTATCCTTGATTGCGGCTTGTTTATTGCATGCGGGGTTGCAGGAATTTCCACGCCTTATGGAGAACCTGCGATACAGGATTTCGCTTGATAAGGAGTTGTTTATATGCGTTCCTCCCAGCCGTTAGTATTGACGGGCGTCAACGGCTTTTGTGCCTCCAGACTATATCGTTTCCTGAAAGAAACGGGGCCGGTATTGGGCCTTTCCCACCGCGATCTGGATATCACCGACCTGGGCGCCTGCCGCCGGCTTGTCCGGGATGTTAAGCCCAAAGCCATCCTCCACAGCGCGGCCATCTCCCGGATGGACGAATGCGAAAAGGACCCGGAGCTTTCCTACAAGGTGAACGTGCTGGGCCCGGAGAACCTGGCCAAGGTTTGCGCCGATGCAGGCATCCGGCTCATTCACTTCAGCACCGACCAGGTGTACAACGGATGCAAGGACGCAGGCCCCCACAGGGAAGATACTGCCCTTGCGCCCTTTAACGTGTACGGAAGGCACAAAAAGGAGGCGGAGGAGCGCATTGCCGCCCAGACCGGCGATTACGCCGCCATCCGCCTGACCTGGATGTATGATTTTCCCATGAGAGGCATATTCACCAGCCAAAACCTTTTAACCATCTGTCAAAAGGCGCTGTATACAAACACGCCTTTGACGTTTTCCAGCGCCAGCGGCCGGGGGATCACCTTTGTCCATGAGGTGATCGAAAACATACCGGCGCTACTTGACGCCCCTTCCGGCATATACAACTTTGGCAGCTGTTCCGACATGAGCACGTATGAGGCGGTAAAGCTGATCTTTACCCTGCTGGGGGCCGGCAGCCGTGCGGATGCGCTTTTGCGGCCCGAAAATGAGCTGGCCGGCAAGTACCCCGACCTGCGCATGAACTGCGAAAAGGCCGCCGGCCAGGGGATGGTGTTTTCCACCACGGAGGCTGGCATCGCCAGGGCTTTCCGGGAATACGGTCTGTAACGGACAGCAAAAGCCTTACTTATGCATTCGAAAGCTTTTGGTACATGTCCTTGAACAGAGGATTCCGCTGGATGGCATACGCCACCCGGATGGGATGCCGCCGGGGGTCGCGGCCCCAGAAGCTGTCCTGCGACAGCAGCGGGCTGGGCTCCAAAACCGTCGGCACCCAGTCGGGGTTTACAAGGCAGCCGACGGCCGACACATCCCAGATCTCCTTGGCCCAGGCAAAGTGATCCGGGCTGTAGGCGGCAAAAAGCTCCACCAGCGCGTCACACAAAGGGTTCTTTCCGCCGATATAGGCCGCAAGCTCGGGTACGGTGGCCAGCAGATGGGAGGCCACGCCCATACAGGGGATCAGCAGGAGCGGCACGCCCGAGTCAAGCACTACTCTTGCGGCAAACACATCCTGTGAGAGGTTGAATTCGCTGGCAGTGGGGTACGACAGGGGCTGCCCGCCCAGCCAAACGACTACGATCTTCTTTACCAACTCCGGCTCCATCAGCAGGGCCGATGCCACATTGGTGATCGCGCCGATGGCCGCCACATATAGTGGATCGCCGTCCGGCCGCTGCATGGCGCGGCGCACGAGGTCCTTCGCGGCCGGGCTTTCGACCGGCGCTTGCATGTCCGGCAAATAGCTTTTTGAACCCTTGAATACAAATCCCTCCGGGCTGCGGCCCATTTTGCCAAGCAGGCGGACAATTTCCGCATAGCTTTTTTCCATGCCGTCCTCGGGGCCGCTGGATCGGTCATTGAAAAACGGCGCGGCGTATATGGCCTGTACGTCCAGGCGCTCAGGCGACAAAAGGCTGTAGGCCAGGGCAAACTGGTCGTCCACCTCGTTATAGGTATCGGTATCCAGCACCATGGAAAGCCTGCCCTCCCTGGGCAGGGTCAAACGGTCAAGCAGCACATCAAGGGGCATATGGGGCCATTGCATCTTTGAGACCCTTCTTTCGCTTAAATCAATGAAGGCCAGATACAGTGTACCTGTCCAGGCCTTCATTTGCAATACAAACGCGGCTGTCATTTTATTTTATGAAAACATGCATCAGGCGCAATGGTTCCGCCTGTCCGCGTTCATGTGTGATATAATGAAAAAAACCCGCCTTTGGAGGATGTATGAGCATATACGCCATTTTGCCTGTCATCATTCCGGCAGCCTTCATGCAGGTGCTGGTTCAGGTGACGTTTATTCGCCACTGCCTGAACAACAATGCGCTGTCAAAGCGGGCCAAGGCGTGGACCGTTGCGGCGATCGCCGTGTTCAACATTCCCGCCGCAGCTTTTTACCTGTTTTCATCCCGGCCCAGGGACGCGGCGAAACAAGATGAAGGTATCGATGATACGGAAGCCGGCAACAACATCCGTCAGGGCACGTTTGTGCTGCTGACAGTGGCGTTTGAAATGTTTTGCCTGCGTATTCTGGCGCTGGGTGACGCGCCTGTTCCCGCGCCTGCCACGCCGTGGCTTTTGTCCGCCTGTTTCATGGCCTCCATTGCGCAGGGGCTGTTTGCAAATCCCAGACGCCCGGCCCTTCTGATCGGGCTGCCCCTTGTGCAGACCGTCCTGGTCATGGCGGCCTATTATCTGGACAAGACGGAAAACAGCCAGTTCCTGGTGCTCATCGTCATGGGGGGCATCATCAACGCCTGCCCTCTGAAGCTGGCGAGGCTTCATTCTCTTTTGATCTTTGCTGCCTATCTTTCCGTCAGCTCTGTGAAGATGGCCCTGTCCAACCCGCCCCAAAATTCCGATACCATCATCAGCACCGCGTACATCAACATACTGGTGTTCGCCATGGTATACCTGGCCTTTTACATGCTCAAAAGGCAGTTGATCACCAACAAGCTGCTGAAGGAGCAGGCTTTGAAGCTGGAAGAAATGGCCGCCCTTCGGGAGCGCAGCCGCATTACCGGGGAGATCCACGACACGGTAGGCCACACCTTGACCAGCGCCGCCATTGCCATCGAAGCCGGCGAAAAGCTGCTGGATGTGAATCCCGGTGCCGCCAGGGAAAAGCTGGTGTTGGCCCGGGAGCAGGTGCAAAAGGGTCTGCTGGACATCCGCCAGTCGGTCAGAACCATTCAGGCCGGTGTGGAAAAGGCCTTTGCGCCGGCGGTTGCGGATTTGACCGCGGATATTGGCAGAAGAACAGGCCTTGCAATCACCGCCATTGTGGAAATGCAAACCCAGCTTTTGCCCATACAGCAAAGCGTGCTGTTGAACGCCATAAAGGAGTGCGCCACCAACAGCCTAAAGCATGGCCACGCCACCCAGGCGGACCTTTTGATCCAGGAATACAAAGGCGTGGTGGCCTTCACCTATACGGACAACGGCGAAGGCGCCGAAAAAATACAATACGGTTTCGGCCTGGACAATATGTCCCGGCAGGCAGCCGGTATCGGCGGCACGCTGAAGGCGGAAAGCGCCGCAGGCGAGGGCTTTACCGTGAGCATCATGCTGCCGGCCGGCATTCAGGCGGGAGGTGAAAAAGAATGAGGCCTATCCGCGTTCTGCTGGTGGATGATCAGACCATCATACGGGAGGGCATACGCTCACTGCTGACGGCGCATGATGACCTCTCTATCATCGGCGAGGCCGGCGACGGTGTGCGGGCCGTGGAATTGGCGAAAAGCCTTACGCCCGACGTGGTGCTGATGGACATCCGCATGCCCAAATTGGACGGCGTGGAGGCAACAAGGCAAATCAAGGCCGAAATGCCTGATACTGTTGTGATTGTGCTGACCACCTTTGACGATGATGAATATGTAATAAAGGCCATGACATATGGGGCAACGGGATATCTGCTCAAGGATATCGGCAGCGACAAATTGGTGGAGGCCATACGGGACGGGCTGAACGGCAATATCATACTGCCCGGGCGCATCGCGGCAAAAATCACCGCGCATTTGCAGGCGCCTGCCGTGTTAAAGGCCGCGGCAGAGGATTTCACCCAGCGGGAAATGGATATCATCCGCCTGATGGCAGCCGGGCAAAACAATACCCAAATCGCCAAAGCGCTCTTTTTGACTGTGGGAACGGTCAAGAATTATATCAGTCAAATCTATTTGAAGCTGAACGTAAGCGACCGGGCCAATGCCGTGATCGCCTTCAAAAAAATGGGATTTTAGCACTGTCTGAATATCTAAATAATAGCAAGTCAAGGAGCCGGAAGCAGTCGCAGCTGCTTCCGGCCCTTTTATCATGTGACTGTTCATATGACTCCGGTCACTTATCATATGCCCGTTATTCCTGGTATCCTCTGGCTGTACAAAAAAAGGGAGGTGATCTATATGAACGGTCTGCAAATGACCCGCGATATGATCCTGATGATTCTGCCCTTGATCCTGATCCAATTGGGCCTGGCCGTTTACTGCATCGTGAAAATTGTAAGGGATGGCGTGCAGAATTTGAACAAGTGGCTTTGGATCGTGATCTGCATATTTTTGAACCTGCTGGGCCCCATTCTCTTTTTGATGATCGGCAGAAAGAAGGCTTACTGATGATCACCGTACGCAACCTGAAAAAGGATTTTAAGACCTTTCAGGCGTTGAAGGGCATCGACCTGAATGTAAAAAAAGGCGAGGTATACGGCTTTATCGGCCACAACGGCGCCGGAAAATCCACAGCCATGAATATTTTGGCCGGGCTGTCCCGGCCGGACTCCGGTCAGTGCCTGGTCAACGGCATGGATGTGAGAAAGATCCGCCATCCCGGCGATCTGAACATGGGCTATCTGCCGGAGGATCCCAGGTTCTATCCCTGGATGACCGCCTGGGAAACGTTAAGCTACTTAGGGGAGGCAAATACCGCCGCGAACAGGGTAAGGGTGGATCAGATGCTCCGCTGGGTGGGCCTTACGGATGCGGCCAGCCGCCGTGTCGGGGGCTTTTCCCGCGGGATGAAGCAGCGGCTGGGCATCGCGGCGGCGCTGATGCATGACCCGGGCCTGCTCATATTGGACGAACCCTCCTCCGCCCTGGACCCGGAGGGCCGCAGCGGCGTGCTGCGCCTGATTGCGGAGCTCAAGCAAATGGGCAAGACCGTTTTCTTTTCCACCCACATCCTAAGCGATGTGGAGCGCATCTGCGATACGGTGGGCATCATCGCAGCCGGCAAAATGGTCATGGAAAAGCCCCTGGAGGAAATGCAAAGGGAACATATTCTGCCCATATTTGATATCGAGTTGACCTCGCCCATCCAAGCGGCTGCCGCGGAAAAGCTCAGGGAGCTTTCGGGCGTCCAGGATGTCAAGGTCAAGGAAAACAACCTTTCCATTTACGTCAAGGATACGGCGCTTTTGTCCAAACGGCTGATGGCTTTTTTCGCCGGGGAGGAAATCTCCGTTCTGTCCTTTGGCCTTCGCAAGCATACCTTGGAAGATATTTTTATGAAGGAGGCGGTCGGCCGTGAAGCGTGAACTGATCAAGGAGCTGCGCTATGCCCTGCGCAGCGGCAGGTTTCTCATACTGGCCGCGGGATTTGCCTTTTTCTCCATGATGACGCCGGTGATGATGAAGCTGGTGCTGCCCGGCGTTATAAAAAGCCAGATGCCGGGCCTGACGGATGAAGTCATGACCCAAATGTTCCATATGACCCAAATAGGCTGTATTCAAAGCTATATGGGCGATGTGTTTGAAATCGGCTCCCTGCTGGTCGCCTTTACGCTGTGCGGGCTGATGGCCCAAGAGCTGAAGGACAATACCCTGGTGCTGCCCTTATGCTCCGGCAGGCGGCTTTCGCAGATCGTAAGCGGAAAAATGCTGGTGTTTGGCGCGGCTCTGCTTGCCCTCCCTACGCTGGCCCTTTCGTTGAACTATTTGTATTCCGGCATACTGTTCGCCTTTGAAATCGGCTATCAGCCCATCCTGCTGGGCGGGCTGATGCAGGGGCTGTTCATGGTGTTTCTGCTCTCGGGCCTTCTGCTCTTCGGTTCGCTTTTGCAAAGGCCTGTGGCGGCCGGCATGGTGACCCTGGGTACGGCATACGCCATGAGCATGGTGGGAGGCCTTTTGCAGATCAATACCTGGCTGCCCACCGGGCTGATGGAAGCCGCACAGACTTTGCCTGTTACGCTTGATGCCTCTGTACTGCGCACGGCCCTGATCACTGCCGGCCTGACCATCCTGTTCTGCGCCGCCGCGCTGTACCGCCTGCATCATCAGGAGTGGAACCGGCGGTAATATACAAATCCCTGTTGACTCTGCCCCTGGGGCATGGTTTAGACTGTGCATAAGGAGGGCGGACCGATGGGCTTAATGAAAAAACTGATATCCGGCCGTAGGGGCCTTACCGCGCTGACCATTGCTGTCAGCGCTTTTTCCGTTGCGCTTACCTTGTGGTGGAACAGGTTGTTGAGCCATATCATCGACGCCCTGGGCGCAGGCCTTGGCATGCCGGCCGGCCTGCTTTTCCCTGCCGCGGCCGCCATGGTTTTGTGCGCCCTGTCGGCGTATATCATGAACCTTGTTTCCGCCTGGACCGTGGAAACGCTGGCTCACGATCTGCGCATGGGCTATGCCAGGCATTTTGCTTCCCTTTCCCTTTCAGAGATAGAGGATATGAATGTGGGCGAGCAGCTGTCCCGATTGCAAAATGAAATTGGCGATGTGTCTGTCTTTTTGCGCACCCAGCTGACCGGCTTCGTGGAGGATTTCATCAAGTTTATCGCCACTTTTTCCTTTATGCTGTGGCTTAACCCCAGGCTCACGCTCATTGCCAACGCCCCTTCCCTTTTGATACTTGCATATACCTTCCTGTCCAGCAGGGTCATCGGCCGGACCGCCATCGATACCCAACGGGCCAACGCATCCATGAACGGTTTTGCCGATACGCTGGTCACCCTGTTTCCTGTGATGAAGATGTTTAGCGCCATGCCCCTTGTCGGGCAGGAATACGGCGCGGCCCTTTTGGGCTGGGAAAACGCCGCCGTAAGGGAGGAGCGCAGGCGCTCGGCTTTGATGTCCCTGTCGGGCCTTATGTCCGTTATCCCACTGATGCTTTTGTTCCTGGAAGGCGGCCGGCAGGTGATCGGCGGAGCCGCCGCCATCGGCACGCTGTATATCTTCATCAACCTGTCGGGCAACGTTTCCGGCGTACTGATGAACCTGCCGGGGCGCATTGCCCTGTGCCGGCGCTTTGCCGCCAACATCAAACTGTTGGAAGGCTGCGTACGTATGGAAAAAGGGAGGGCGTTATAATGGGCATTCATATAGAGGATTTGTCCTTTGCCTATGGCGACAAAAAGGTGCTGTATGACATTTGCCTGTCTGTCAAAAAGGGAGAACATATTGGTATCATCGGGACCAGCGGCGGCGGCAAAAGCACGCTGTTGAAGCTGCTCTCCGGTCTGTACGAAAAGCAGTGCGGCTGCTTGGCGGTGCATGGCGAGCAAACTCCCGCGCAGATACGAAAGCATGTAGCCATGGTCATGCAGGGGGCGCAGCTGTTTCCCACCAGCATACGGGAGAATATCACCTGCGGCCATCCGATTCCGGATGAAATGGTTGACCGAGCGGTCAGGGTTGCCCAACTGGAGGAATGGGTGCAAACACTGCCCGACGGCCTTGACACCTTTGTAGGCGAGCGGGGAGGAAAGGTCTCCGGCGGACAGGCCCAGCGCATCGCCATCGCCAGGGCCATCGCCAAGGACGCGCCGGTGATCTTTATGGATGAGGCGTTCAGCGCGCTGGACGGCACCACCGCAAATCTTGTGCTTCATGCGCTTGAGGAATGGTCACAAGGCAAAACGGTGGCCAGTGTCAGCCATCAAAAGGAGGCGCTGAGTAACGCAAGCAGACTGTACGTGCTGGAAGGGGGGCGGCTGCATGATGCGTGAAATCAGGGCGCTGTTTCATTTGACCGGCGGGTTTGGGCGTTTTGTGGTGCTCACCATATTCCGCTGCCCATTTGACGCCGCGTATACCATGTTGCAGGCTTTTTTTCTGCAGCATTCCTTCGATGCTGTCACAAAGGGCGACGCGGGCGCATTGCAAAATGCCTGCGCTTTGTTTTTGTTTGGCAGCATACTTCTTTTTCTGTATAATGGAACGGTATGGAGGCTGTATGCCACCTATGTTGTAAAATGGGTTGCCGCGCTTCGCAGAAGGCTCTTTGGTCATTTGCTTCAGCTGCCGCTGCCCCAAATAGAATCGCGGTCCGGCGGGGAGTGGTTTACAAGGCTGAATGCCGATACCGCCGCGGCTGCCGCTCTTTTGAACCAGCCGATGCACGTACCCCACGGGGCTGTCGCCGTTTTCAGCCTGTGCGTTTCTTCCGCCCTGCTCATTGCCGCAAACCCCGGCCTGTATGCGTTGATACTGGCATTCATTCTGCCGCATGCCATCCTCAACCATGTGTTTATCGCAAAGCCCATGACGGCCCTTGGCCTTTGGGCCCAGCAGGCCCAGGCGGAGAACGCCGCGGACTTTTCGGCCATCATTGCCTGCGCCGATACGGCCATCCTGTACGACGCGCGGGGGTTCTTGCTCAAGCGGTTTGAAGAAAGCAGCCTGAAAACAAGGGCAGCCCAAATACGCATGCGAAGGCGCAGCGCCCTGGGCGCGGGACTTTTGCCGCTGTTTGGTCTGGGCGGATACCTGGTGCTGCTCATTGCGGGCGGCGCGCTGGTGAAAGACGGCGTTTTGTCCTTTGGCGGCCTGACGGCCATCTTTCAATTTAGGGGCGGGCTGATGGCCGGGGTTTTAACAGTTTTCGTCTGCACGGTCAACATCAAAGCGGCCATGGCAGGCGTAAAAAGGGTACAGGAGACAATGCATTTGCCCAAGGAGGAGTAGCGCATGGATGAGCCGCTGATGAAGATCGGGGAGATTGCCGCGTTTTTCAACGTTTCCCCAAAGGCTGTCCGCATCTATGAAAAGATGGGTATCCTGACCCCGGCGAAAATTGATCCGGATTCCGGCTACAGGTATTATACCGCCGGCCAGGTGCAGACGCTCAACGCGCTGCTGGAATTGAAAGCCTTGGGCTTTACTTTAAAAGAGATCAAAAAGATCATTGCCGGCGGCGCGGGCGGCAAGGAGTTTCTTGCCGCTCTTGCCAAAAAGCGTCGCATGTGGGAGGACGCCATCGCGGCCGCCCAGAACAAGATAGAATCCATTGAAAAAATCACGGAACGCGCCGAAGCCTCCCGCGATACGGACAGGATGAAAGACATGACCGACGAGGAGCGGGCCTGGCTGCTGGTGAAAATGGTTTGCGTGGAGGACCTGCGGGGGCAGGCGGTATTGAGCGAAGCGCTGTGGTTGTAAAATAGGTATAGGCGGCACCGGTGGAGTGCCGCTTTTTCTTTGCCCTAAATATATTCGATTGCCTTTGGTGATAAAGTTACAGAAGATGCCCATCATCGCGCATATACTTAGTCTGATTCTACAGGCTCCCAACTTGTTAATTCATAAACAATCAGGAAGGTGCAAGAATGGGCAAAAAGGTATTGATCGTGGGCGGCGTGGCCGGCGGGGCCAGCACAGCGGCACGGCTGCGCAGGCTCGATGAAACGGCAGAAATTATTCTCTTTGAACGGGGCGAATACATTTCCTACGCGAACTGCGGCCTGCCGTATCACGTGGGCGATGTGATCAAATCCCGGGATGCGCTGCTTTTGCAGACGCCGGAGGGCATGAAGGCCAAATTCAACATGGATGTTCGCATCAGCCAGGAGGTTACGGCCATCCACCGGGATGCAAAAACCGTAACGGTCAAAAATCTTCTGACAGGGGAAGCATACGAGGAAAGCTATGACACCCTGGTGCTGGCGCCCGGTTCCTCGCCGCTGACGCCGCCCATTCCCGGCCGCAATTCCAAGCGGGTCATGACGCTGTGGACCGTGCCGGATACCGATCGTATCCGAAAGTTTATCAAGGAAAATAACGCTGCCTCCGCCGTGGTGGTGGGGGGCGGCTTCATCGGCCTGGAGATGGCGGAAAACCTGCACCATGCCGGGCTGACGGTTGCCATTGCCGAAATGCTGGACCAGGTGATGGCGCCCCTGGATTTTGAAATGGCTCAGCTTCTGCACGAGCATTTGGCTGAGATGGGCGTTACGCTGTGCCTGAATGACGGCGTCGCCTCCTTTGAGGAAACGGTCAGCGGCATCACCGTCAAACTGAAAAGTGGCCGGGAGCTGAAAGCCGACCTGGTAATCCTCTCCATCGGCGTGCGGCCCAACAGCGCGCTGGCCAGGGATGCGGGCCTCAATGTGAACGCCGCCGGCGGCATCGTGACGGATGAGCATATGCGCACCTCGGACCCCGATATCTTTGCCGTGGGCGACGCGGTGGAGGTGGAGGATTTTATCTCCCACGGCAGGACCATGATCCCCCTGGCGGGGCCGGCCAACCGGCAGGGCCGCATCGCGGCGGACAACATCGCGGGCATTGCCGCCGGCTACAAGGGCACCCAAGGCACCGCCATCGCCAAGGTGTTCGAGCTGACCGCCGCCTCCACCGGCGCCAACGAGAAAGCACTGAAGAAACAGGGCCTCATCAAGGGGCAGGATTATGAAACGCTGATCATTACCCAAAACGCCCACGCGGGGTATTATCCCGGCGCGGCGCCGCTGACGATGAAGCTTTTGTTTTCAAGGAACGGGCGGCGCATATTCGGCGCGCAGATCGTAGGACGTGACGGGGTGGACAAACGCATCGACGTGATCGCCGCCGCCATGCGCCTTAACGCCTCCGTACTGGATTTGAAGGAGCTGGAGCTGGCCTATGCGCCGCCTTATTCCTCCGCCAAAGACCCGGTGAACATGGCCGGCTTTGTGGCCGAGAACATCCTGTCGGGCAGGGCGGCGCTTTCAGATTGGGACGCGCTGGAAAGCGGGGATGCCGGCAGCTGGATTGTGCTGGATGTCCGGGAAGAATCCGAGCGTATGATATACGAGGTGCCGGGCTCCAGGCTTATCCCCCTTGGACAGCTCCGCAATAGAATAGCTGAACTGGATAAATCAAAAGAGATCATCATCTTCTGTGCCATCGGCGTGCGAGCCTACAATGCCGCCCGCGTCTTGATGGAACATGGCTTTGAAAAGGTCAAGGTCTACCCCGGCGGAACCAGGTTCTATCTTTCCACCCATTATCAGCAGAAGGAGGCGACCCGTATGGTCACAGGCGCCGCCGTTTCCGATTCCGGACAGCAGGAGGTAAAGGGTGTGGCCGTCGCCTCCATGCGGCTGGATTGCAGCGGAATGCAGTGCCCCGGCCCCATCATGAAGGTGTTCGAGGCCATGAAAGGCCTCAAGGACGGGGATGTGATCGAGGTTTCCGCCAATGATCCCGGCTTTGCCAAGGACATCGTTTCCTGGTGCCGGCGTACCGGCAATACCCTGGCGGCGAACACCCGCCGGGGAACGGAATATGTGGCGCTTGTGAAAAAGGGAGCCGCCGCATCGGCCGCAGCGGACAGCCCCAAGGGCGACGGCAAGACGATCATTGTTTTCAGCGGCGATCTGGACAAGGTGCTGGCCTCGTTCATTATTGCCAACGGCGCGGCCGCCATGGGCCGGCCGGTGACCATGTTCTTTACCTTCTGGGGCCTGAACGCGCTGCGCAAGGGCAATAAGCAAAGGGTGAAAAAGTCCTTTATTGAAGCCATGTTCGGCGGCATGATGCCACGCGGCGCGGATAGATTGAAGCTATCCAAAATGAACATGGCCGGCATGGGCACCGCCATGATGAAAATGGTCATGCGGCAGAAGAATGTGGATTCCCTGGAAGAACTGATGAAAAAGGCCATGGCAAGCGGCATCAAGCTGGTGGCCTGCACCATGAGCATGGATGTGATGGGCATCCGCAAGGAAGAACTGTTAGGTGGCGTGGAACTGGCCGGCGTAGGGGCCTACCTGGGCGACGCCGAGGAATCAAATGTGAATCTGTTTATATAGCCGGGGCGCTGCCCCGGCACCCCGCCCAAGGGATTGAATCCCTTGGGAATCCCAGGTTTAGGGGGTAATCGAACCGACTTTGCAAACTGAAAAGACGGTCAGAGAAGCACCGGCCAAAAGCCTTCCCCTACCAGGGGAAGGTGGCGCGCAGCGCCGGATGAGGTCGTTCCTGCCGCATACGCAATGCCCGGCTACGCCCTCATCAGTCACCTTCGGTGACAGCTTCCCCAAGGGGGGAAGCCTTTTGGGGCGCCGCGATCCACCTTTCAGGGCGGCTTGCCGGGGCGATGCCCTGTTTTTTACTGCGCCGCGCCAAACCATTTGCGAAAGCGCATGGGGGTCATCCCCTGATATTCACGAAACCGCTGGATAAAGTAGCTGGTGGTGGAAAAGCCGGTGTCCATGGCCACGTCGGTAATGGTTTTGTCTGTTTCCGCCAGCAGCACCGCGGCTTTTTTCAGCCTGGTCAGCAGCAGGTATTCCGAAAAGCCCCGGCCCAGATACTTGGCGAAAAAGCGGGAAAAGGCGGTATAGGGCATATTGGCGTATTGCGCGGCGTCGGCCATGCGGATGCTTTGGGCATAGTTGGTATCAATAAATTCCAGCGCCTTGTTCAATTGGGAAAGCCCTGCTTCATCGGGGACATCGTCCTTTCGCAGCGTGTGCCAGCAGCGCAGTATCCATAAAAACAGGCGGCTGATATTGGCCCGCAGCGCGATTTCATAGCCGAAGTCCCGGCGCAAAAATTCATCCACGATTTCTTGCAGCATGTCGCCCACCGCGGCGGCTTTCGTAAGCTCCGCCGGGAATACTTTTTGGTGGGCGCCGCTCCCCTTGATGTAGGGCATAAAGTATTTCAGCTCATACACCAGCTGCTCTGTGGAATACAAAACCTCCGGTATGAACTTGATCACAAGGTACTGATTGAGGCCGTTGTACAGCGCCCTGGTGCTGTGTATCTCCATGGGGTCCACAATGGCCATATCCCCCGGGCGCAGCTCATAGGGGGTTTCATTGAGCATCAGCGTATACGCGCCGGACTGGCAATATAAAATTTCGTAAAACTCATGAATGTGCGCTTCCACGACGGACGCCCTGCCGACCTTCTTTTGTACGCTGCAATCGTAGATATAGCGTATATTCGTGCGGGGCCCCCGCTCTTCCCGATAAAACCGCGTCATAGCTACCGCCTGCAAAAAAATGATATTTTGGTTCAAAAGCATTATATCATCCGCGTGGGAGGAATGCTATACTGAATCCATATGGTACAAGGAGGAAATTGATATGAGCAAACGGCTTCGCATTGGTATCATTGGCTGCGGCGGTATCGCAAACGGAAAACATATGCCTTCTCTGAAGGCCATCAATCGCGTGGATATGGTGGCTTTCTGCGACATTATTCCGGAAAAGGCGGAAGCGGCCGCCAAGGAATACGGCGCCCCCGGCGCCAAGGTGTACACAGATTATAAAGAGCTGCTCAAGGATGCTTCCATTGACGTTGTGCATGTCTGCACGCCCAACCGTTCCCATGCGGATATCACCATCGATTCCCTGCATGCCGGCAAGCATGTAATGTGCGAAAAGCCCATGGCCAAGACGGCTGCCGACGCCCGCCGCATGGTGGAAGCCGCCAAAGAGACCGGCAAAAAGCTCACCATCGGCTATCAGCACCGCCATAAGCCCGAAAGCAATTATCTCAAAAGCGTCATCGAGCGCGGTGACCTGGGCGATATCTACTACGCCAAGGCCTTTGCCATCCGCCGCCGCGGCACCCCCAACTGGGGCGTGTTCCTCAACGAGTATGAGCAGGGCGGCGGTCCGCTGATCGACATCGGCACCCACTCCCTGGATTTGACGCTGTATCTGATGAACAACTACAAGCCCCGCATGGTGGTGGGCACCAAGTACAAGAAGCTGGAAGACCCCAGCTGCGGCAATCCCTGGGGCGCCTGCGACCACACCATGGAAGACAGCGCCTTCGGCTTCATCGTCATGGAAGACGGCGCTACCATCACCCTGGAAGCGACCTGGGCGCTGAACACCATCGAGCCCATCCAGGAAGGCAGTCTGCAGCTGTGCGGCTCCAAGGCCGGCGCGCAGATCAAGAACGGCATCTCCATCAACAAGGGCGAGTTCGGCCGCCTGGTTGAGGTAAGGCCTGACGTTTCCGCCGGCGGCGTAGCCTTCTACGACGGCGTCAAGGAAACCCCGGCCATCACCGAAACCCGCCGCTGGATCGACGCGGTGGAAAACGACACCGACCCCGTGGTGCTGCCGGAGCAGGCCTGCGTGGTGTCCGAGCTGCTGGAAGCCATCTACACTTCCGCCAAGACGGGCGAACCTGTGTACTTCAATAAGTAAGGGGGGCATCCCATGGAATACGGCGTACAGCTGTACAGCGTGCGGGATATCACGCAAAACGACATGCGCGGTGCGCTTTTGAGCATTGCGAAGCAGGGCTACTCCTTTGTGGAGTTTGCAGGCTTTTTCGGCCTTGGCGCCGATGAAGTTTCCGCCCTGCTCCGCGAAGCCGGCCTTCGCGTTTCCGGCACCCATACCGGTCTTGCGGAGCTGAAGGAAAAAACGGAAGAGACGATTGCCTACCACAAGACCATCGGCAACAAGAACATCTATATTCCCTGGGCAGATTTGAGCACCCAGGAAAAGATCGATTCCTTCATTCGGGACGTTGCGGCCCTGCAGCCCCGCTTTGAAAAGGAAGGCATCCGCCTGGGCTATCACAACCATGACCAGGAATTCAGACCCAACGGCGACGGTTCCGTGTCCATGGAGCAGCTTTTTTACCGCACCGGCCTGGCCCTGGAAATCGACACCTTTTGGGCGTATGCCGCCGGCGTTGATCCGGTGGCGGTGCTCAAGCGCTTTGCGGAGCGGATTCCGGTCATCCATATCAAGGACGGGTTTGCGGACCACAAGGGCATGCCTCTGGGCCAGGGTACCGCGCCGGTGAAGGCCGTGTACGAAGCGGCGCTTGCGCTTCACATCCCCATGGTGGTGGAAAGCGAAACACTGACGCCCGACGGTCTGACCGAGACGGGCATCTGCATCAAATACCTGCGTTCTCTGGAATAGGAACGCGGCGGTTCAGGAGTAAGTTATGGTCAAAATTTTGATGTTATCCAAATGGCATGTGCACGCCAGGGATTATGCCAAAACCGTGCAGGCCCAGCCGGACGCGAAGATTACCTGCGTTTGGGATGATGATGTAAAACGGGGCGAGGAATGGGCCAAGGAGCTGGGCTCGGCTTTCGAGCCGGATCTGGACAAGGCCCTTGCCCGCACGGATGTGGACGCTGTGGTGGTGGATACGCCTACAACGGACCATCCGTACGTAATGCTCAAGGCTGCCAAGGCAAAGAAGCACATCTTTACCGAAAAGGCGCTGGCCACAACCGTTGCCGACTGCAAGGAAATCGCCAAGGCGGTCGAGGAAAACGGCATCAAGTTCTGCATTTCTTTCCCCAGGCTCACCTGGCCCCTGGCCCAGCTGTGCAAAAAGGCCATCGACGACGGACTGCTGGGCAATATCCACTTCATGCGCATGCGCGTGGCCCACGACGGCGCTTCCCGCGCCTGGCTGCCGGATTACTGGTACGATGCCAAAAAAGCCGGCGGCGGCGCGATGATGGACCTGGGCTGCCACCCTATGTACATGGCGTCCTACCTGCTGGGCAAGCCCGCCCGCGTTGCCTCCATTTTCAACAATACCTGCGCTCCCGGCGGCGTGGACGACAACGCGGTATCCGTGGTGGAGTTTGAAAACAAGGCCATCGCCGTGCTGGAAACCTCCTTCATCGCCCCGCACCACGGCGAAAGCTTTGAGCTGCTGGGCTCCCTGGGCGCCATCGTACAGGTAGACGGCAAGATCAAGATGCGCACCAGCCAGTTAAAGGACGGCTGGTTTACCCCCGACAGGCTGCCCGAACAGCAGCCCTCCGCCATCCGCCAGTGGCTGGACAGCATTGAAAAGGGCACGCCGAGCCCCTTTGGCCTGGACAAGGCCATCGCGCTGACGGAGCTGTTGGAGAACGCCTATCTTTCCGACAGCCTGCAGAAGATCGTAAGCGTGAAATAAGGCCGGCAGAAGAAGCATACAATTTTCTACAAAAGAGGAAACCGGCCCGGATGTGGATTGGAACACATCCGGGCCGGTTTGGTGTTTTTCTGGAAAGACCTATATTCCCTTTTGTATTTGGCGGGCACATAGCTCAAAATCCACCTGCCGGTTCTGCACGTCTGCCCTTGCGACCCGCACGCGGACCGCGTCTCCCAAACGGATCACCCGACCCAATCGGGAACCTACCAGCATATACCGGCCGGGATCATATTGGTAGTAGTCGTCCAGCGTGGAGATATGCACCAGACCCTCCACCGTATTGTCCAGCGTGACGTAAAACCCCCAGGACGTTACGCCGGACACGATGCCTTCATACTCCTCACCTACGTGTCCGGACATGTAGTAGGCCTTGAGCAGGTCGTCTCCCTCCCGTTCGGCCAGGGTGGCGGCGTATTCCTGGCGGGAGCACTGGTCCGCCAGTTCCGCCATGTTCCCGGTTTGTGGGTGCTTTTCGTTTTGCCGGCCGGCAAGCAAAAGCTTTAACATGCGGTGCACCACAAGATCGGGATACCGGCGGATGGGGGAGGTAAAGTGGCAGTAATCCCTGGCGGCCAGGGCATAGTGGCCTTCCGGCTTGTCGTCATACATGGCGCGCTTCAAGGAGCGGATCATGACGCTGCGGATGATGGCGGCGTGGGGGAGAGTGGCGGTTTTGTTCAGCAGTTCCTGCAATACGCCGGGATGGGGCTCGGGGCCAATGTGGGCGCTGACGTTCAGGCTGCTCAAAAACAACTCCAGCGCGTGCAGCTTCAAGGGGTCGGGCCTGTCATGCACCCGGTACAAAAACGGCAGGTCGGCATGCCTGGCCAGCTCGGCTACGGTCTCGTTGGCGGCCAGCATAAAATCCTCGATCAGCTTTTCCGCCTCGCCCCGCTCCCTGGGGTGCACATCCAGGGGGATGTTGTCCTTATCCAAAGTAAAGCCGGTTTCCTTCAGGTCAAAGTCTATGCTGCCCCGGCGCTGGCGGTTTTGGCGCAGCGTCTGGGCCAAAGACAGCATATTATCAAGCACTTCGTGCAATTCCCCGGGTATATTATTTTCCTTTTTCTCAAACAAAAGGTTGACGGCCGTATAGGTCAGCCGCGCCTTGGAATGGATGACGGAGGGAAACAGCTCATGGTCGGTAATCCGGCCATCCTTCACCTTCATTAGCAGGCTCATGGCCAGCCGGTCTTCATTGGGTTTTAGGGAGCACAGGTGGTCCGACAGGGCATGGGGCAGCATGGGCAGCGTCAGCCCCGGCAGGTACAGCGACGTGGCCCGGTGAAGCGCCTCCACATCCAGGGGATGGCCCACGGGCACATAATGGGAAACATCCGCGATATGCACACCCAGCTGCCAGCAGCCATTTTCCAGTGCCTGCAAAGACACGGCGTCGTCAAAATCCTTGGCATCCTCGCCGTCAATGGTGAACAGCACAAGCTCGCGCAGATCCCGGCGATTTTGCACATCCTCCGGCCGGACGCTATGTGGATAATTTTCTGCCAGTCTTTCCGCTTCCTCCGGGAAAGCGCTGGCAAAGCCGTGGTCCTCCGCGATGGCTTTCAACTGCACCGGCAAAAGCTCCGCTCCGCCCATGACCCGAAGGACCTTGGCCAGAAGCGGCTTGTCATATTCGGGCCAGGCAACGGTTTTCAAAACCACCAAATCGCCAAGCTGCGCGCCTTTTATATCGCTCGCATCCACCTTCACGGGGAAAGTGATGCGGCTGTCATACGGCTTTGCAAAAAGGGCGGGCCTGTTAGGTTCGTTCCCGCTTTTTTTCGTTTTTCCCTTTTGCCGCAATCTGTCGTAGGCATTGCTTTTATAGCCTTCCTGCAATACGGCGCTGAAGGTTTCATGGGCGCGTTTGATGATGGAATGCAGGCTGCACCATCTGGTGCCGGTGCTGTCGTATTCTTCGGGCCTGACCAGAATCACATCGTCGGGCAGGCAGCAAAGCCTTGCGTGGGCCTTCATTTTCATGATGTCACCGCCGCCCAGCGGCCTTGCGGTCAAAGTGCCGCTGCGCTGCACCGATGCGCGGGCGCTGATCAGCCCCAAGGCGCCCGGCGTGCCGTACCGACCCTTTTTGGTCATAACGATGCTGCCCTCTTGCACGAGGGCGCCCAGATCGGGGTATATGTCCTCCTCCTTTACGCGCAGCCGGCCGGCGATTTCCTCCGGTGCAAGCAACGCGCCCTCCTCGGTAAGCAGGGCCAGAATTTCTTGTTTCATAGGCACTTCCCGCGTTTTCTTAAAGTATGGCCGAATATCCGGCATCTCATTAGTCATAACATGGATTGGTGTGCCCGTCAAGCGGCTGCCGGCAAGAAAACAAAAGCTTTGCGTTGGAATGGACCTTTTGTTTGTGACGACCTAAAATGATGACCGTATGTTTTGCATTGCATCATGCATTTTGAGCATCATTGTCTACGAATTATCGAAAACGATTCATGTATGCGGATGGAAAAGCTCCTGTGTAAGCACGGAAATGAATTAAATGGTTTTACAGGGCCGGGAAACCAATTAAGCACTATAAACAAATTCCATAAAAAGATATTGACATAAACTCGTAGATTCGTGTATGATTTTACATGTTAAGAGGTGTCCGGCCCGGCAAGTGGACCGTGTCCAGCATAGAGCGAAACGTTTATGCGTTTGTATGGCACGGTCTTTTACACCCTGGGTCGAAAACGGTTTAGAAATCAGGAAAGCGCCTATGTGCTTCATGCGGAGCAAACCGGCCGCATGTAAGCGCTTAAAGGATTTTGCCGCGCTCCGAAAACGAAATGAAACATCCTGCATTGTTTTTGCAGCCGGTGTCTGCATAGCGGCGACAGCCTGGTCGTGCCTCCGCCGGCAAACGGCAAGCCCGAACGAATCATTTTATGGCCGGGGTGCAGCCATTTGACTGCGCCGGAAGGAGCAAACGTGAGGAAACGGATCATCATTATCCTATTGCTGGTGCTGATGGCAGGCAGTTTGCTGATGCCGTTTTATTCGTTTTATCCCCACAGGGATCTTGCGCCTGAGGCAGCCGCCGCTTTCCCGGGGGATGTATCCGGCCTTGCGCTCATGCTCCGCGGCACGAACCTTCTGCCGGTTGATTTGATGCCTTCGCTGGCGTCTGTCACATTCCGCGAAGGGCTGCTGACCATTGGCGTTTTGCTGGCTGTCGCCGGCGGGCTGCTGGCGATACTGAAACGCCGTGTGGCCGCTTATGCCTCGGTGCTCTTTGGCGCGGCCGGCATGCTCAGCCTGTTCCTTTTTGTGTTTTATACGCAGCAGTTGGACGGCAGCATGCTCTACAGCGTCATGCTGACATCCAAATGGGTTGTATGGCTCACCTTTGCTGTTTCTCTGGTGCTGCTTGTGTTTGAGGTCCTGTCCCTGAAAGGGCCGGACCCCTTGCCGGTGGAGGATGGAAAGTGGCGGGTGATATCCGGCATTCTGGGTCTTGCCGCCTTGCTCATGGTCCTGCTGCCCTTTGCCTCCACCTATGTGCCGGCCGGCACCTTTGCAACACCTGCGGAGGATGCGCTGGCATCCCGTTCCGTAAGCGGCATCCAATGGATGCTGGGCAATGAACCCATGCTCAAGGATATTGCGGCGGAAAAAGCCGCTTTTGCCGATACAACCTCCGGCGGCGCCATGTCCGGGCTCGCAATGCTCAGCGGCAGCGGCAGGGATATCCGCAATCTGTTCATGATTCCAACCAACAACAGCAGCATCCGCATGATCGCGCTGTCCGCCTGTGCGCTGCTCCTCCTGGGCGCGGTGCTGAGCCTTGTCAAAAAGGTGGACAGGTGGATACCCGCCGGATTGATGCTTGTCGCCACGGTAATGCTGCTGACGGAAACTGTTTCCACCCTGGCGGTGGACAGCAGCTACCAGTTCCGCAGCGCGACCTATCAATTGATGTACTTGGGGTTAGGCGGCTACACGCTGGTTCCGCTGCTGATGACAGGGGTGTCCGGCGCATCCGCCTTCAGCGCTGTCCTTGGCATTCGCCGGGCCAACGAGCCGTATTTTGTCAACCCCGTACCGCAAAGGAAAAGGCTGCGGGCCGTCAGCATGTGCCTTGCAGCGGCATCGGTTGTGCTGCTTTTGACGCCTGTATACCAGGTCAGCCTGTACGCGCCGGGCAAGGTCAAAAACGCCAATCCCGCCGTATCGCGGCCTGTTTCCGGGCTGGAGCTCATTATGCTTCGACGGCCGGAAGAGCTGATGAACCCCGTCAATACCAGGGGGAAGGCGCTGTATACTGGGGAGCCTGCCGCAAATGGGTACACCCTTGGCAGCGTGCAGTCTTTTGTCACCGGCGGCCTGAACAGGCTGGCCTTGTTTGCCGCCGCGCCCATGCTTTTCTCCCTGGCGGCGCTCTATCTGATGACACGCCCCCGGCGTCAAAAGAAGGCCGTCGTGGCGGTGCTTTTGTCCGGCGCGGCGCTGCAGGCGGTGACGGCCGCTGTCAGCAAAGGCCTGATCCCGGACGAGCTTGGTCAGATTTCCGCACTGGGCCCGCTGTTCATCTCCATGGGCGCCAATGTGTTCTCCGCGTTCTTTGCCGGGTTTATGGACAAGGAGGAGCTGCCCAAAAAGTATAAGCTCTTCCTGATGATGCTGCCCTTCCTGGTGGCGGTGTTCCTGTTCAGCTACATGCCGCTGTATGGCTGGAGTTATTCCTTCTATAATTTCAAGTTCGAGCTGCCGATGAACCAGCAGGAATTTGTGGGCTTCAAGTGGTTTGCCGAGCTTGTGACCAATCCCGGCCACCTCAGCAACATCGCCCGCGTCATGTCCAACACGCTGGCCATGAGCGGCCTGGGTATCGCCACCGGCTGGATGCCGATGGTTTTCGCCATCCTCCTCAACGAGATCAGCCGCACCAGGTTCAAGAAATTTGTTCAAATCTTTACCACGCTGCCCAACTTTATTTCCTGGACGCTGGTCTTCAGCTTCGCGCTGGCCATGTTCGCCATGGATACGGGCATATACAGCAAGTTTATGCTGAATATCGGCGCGATCAGCGAACCGGTTGCCTGGCTGAACAGTTCCGAAAACATCTGGATCAAGATGTGGGCCTGGAGCACCTGGAAGGGTCTCGGCTGGGGCTCCATCATGTATTTGGCGGCCATCGCCGGCATCGACCAGGAATTGTACGAGGCCGCCCGGGTGGACGGCGCCGGCCGCTTCCGGCAGATGGTGCACATTACGCTGCCGGGCCTTTTGCCCACGTTCTTTGTGCTGCTGCTCCTGTCCATCTCCAATATCGTCAACAACGGCATGGAGCAGTACCTGGTCTTCCAGAACAGCATGAACAAGAATATGATCGAGGTGCTGGACCTGTACATTTACAACATTACCATCGCTTCCACCAGCAGCAATATGTACTCCTTCGGCACAGCCATCGGCATACTCAAAACGCTGTTCAGCGTGTCACTGTTGTTTGTAGCCAACTTCGCCTCCAAAATGCTGCGCGGCGAATCCATAGTCTAAGGAGGTGCGGATATGAGCGTACAGATTTTGCCCCGCCGCAACCGCAACAAGCTCAGGCTCACCAAGTGGGATATCGCCTTCAACATCTTCAACTATACGCTGCTGGTGTTGATCACCCTGGCCTGCATCTTCCCATTCTATTATCTGTTCATCAACACCGTCTCCTCCAACGAGCTGGTGCGCCTGGGCCGCATTCAATTGCTTCCCCGGCAGCTGCACCTGGAAAATTACGTGCAGGTGTTTAAACTCAGCGGCATTGCGGAGGCGCTGCTGGTCAGCGTGGCCCGCACCGGCCTTGGAACGCTGTGGACCGTTACCGGCTGCGCGTTTTTGGGCTATCTGGTCACAAAAAGAGAAATGTGGCTGCGCGCGCTTTGGTACCGGCTGATCATCATCACCATGTATTTCAGCGCCGGCCTGATCCCCTGGTACATGAACCTAAAGTCTCTGGGCTTTCTGGACAACTTCTGGGTCTATGTCATCCCCGGCCTGGTATCGCCGTACAACGTGATCCTCGTCAAAACCTTCATCGAAGGGTTGCCCAGCAGTTTGGAGGAAAGCGCCATGCTGGACGGCGCCGGCTATATCCGCGTTTTTACCAGCGTGATCGTGCCGCTGATCATGCCGATCCTTGCCACGCTGTGCATCTTCAGCGCCGTGGGCCAGTGGAACAGCTTTACCGATACCATGATGCTTATGCCGGGCGGAAAATTCTACACGCTGCAATACCTTTTGTACAAATATCAGCATGAGGCGCAAAGTCTTGCCGCGCTGGTGCGCACGACGCAGAATGTCGGCGCAGTGGCCAACCTAGCCATCAAGCAAACGGCGCTGTCCGTGCAGATGACCGTGGCCATGGTCGTGGTGTTCCCGATACTGCTGGTCTATCCGTTCTTCCAAAGGTATTTTGTCAAAGGCATACTGATCGGTGCCGTAAAGGGTTGATCTTTTCCCGCGGCAAGCGGGTGAGATATATTTTAAGGAGGTAGGTACCATGAAGAAACTGTTGGCGATGCTTCTGTGTCTGACCATGCTCGTCGCGATCGCGCCGTCCATGGCTATGGCCGAGAACTACCGCGAACCCATCACCCTCACCGTTTACAACGGCCTTGCGAACTTCTCCGGTGAACAGATCGGCTGGTTTGCCAAGGAAATCAAAGACCGCTTCAACGTGACGCTGAACTTCGTGCGTGAAGTCAGCAACGAAGGCGCCTTCAACGCGGCGCTGGCAGCCGGCGAACTGGGCGACATCATCGTCCTTGGCGATCTGGACAACCAGTTCCTCAAGGCGTACGACGCCGGCCTGCTGCTTGACTGGAGCGAGCTGGACCTGACGCCCTACACCAACATCAACACCTATCTCAAGGACTCCATGGACAAGGTCAGCAACTATGTCAAGGAAGTTCGCGGCGTGGACGGCATCTGGGGCTTTGGCCACAACATCGCCCTTCAGCCCGACACCTGGCAGGAGATCCAGGATCCCACCTACGCGCTGCAGATCCGCTTTGACGCCTGGGTGAGGGCCGGCAAGCCCGAACTGAACACCCTGGAAGACCTGCCCGCCTTCTTAAAGGCCCTGCAGGAAGCGATCCCCACCACCGAAGACGGCGAAAAGGTGTACGCTTACGGCGGATTCCCGGACTGGGAAGACTGCGTCATGAAGTTCACCTGGGACCTGATGACCTTCTACGGCTACAAAGAGTTTGACTTCATGGGCGTGAACTACGCGACCCGTGACATCGTGGACCCCCTGGCGGAAGGCAGCCTGTACTACCGCGCCCTGAAGGTCAACAACGAGCTTTTCCGCATGGGCTTGTTTGACCCCGAGTCTGTCAGCCAGAACTTTGACGCCTATACCCAGAAGCTGGCCAACGGCCGCTACCTGATGGCGTTGTGGGGCTGGATCATCAACAACTACAACGGCGCAGAAAAGGCTGCCAACGGTATCGGCTACACCACCTTCCAGATCGGCGACAGCGCCCCCGCGATGGACACCCTGTCCACCGAAGGCGGCAACTGGCCCTGGCTGCTGGGCGCCAACAGCAAATATCCCGAGCGCGCTCTGGAGATTCTTGACTGGCTGACCAGCGAAGAAGGCATCATCGTCGGACAGTATGGCCCCAAAGGCCTGACCTGGGATTACAACGCCGAGGGCATCCCTGAGATGACCGAATTCGGCTGGAAATGCCAGGAATTCAAGAAAGAAACCGAAATGCCCGCCGAATACGGCGGCGGCACCTTTGAGGACGGCGAGAACAAGTTCAACAACGCCACCCTCGTGGTCGAACAGTATATCCCCGGCAAGACCTACAGCTTCTCCGTCAAGGGATGGCCGGGCTACGCCGAGCGCTATGCCACCAACCTGAGCAAGGCCTGGTCCAGCGAGTATGCAAACGGCGCCAAGAGCGGCGTTGACCTGTACAAGCAGACCGGCAAGGTCTCCGTTGTGCCCGCTGCCGCCAACAGCTTTGTGAAAGCCGAAGCCAGCGAAGCCACCAAGAGCGCCCGCGGCCTGTTTGCGCCGGTCATGAAGCAGTACAGCTGGAAGTGCGTGAACGCTGCTACACCGGAAGAATTCGACGCCCTGTGGACGGAAATGGTCACCACCTGCAAGAGCTACGGCTATGACGACGTGGTGAAAGAGAAGATCGCTGACATTCAGCGCTGCTTCGAGTTCATGGATCAGCAGGCTGCCGAGTAAGGAAAACTTTATCACCAAAGATGGGGAGGCGGAGCGAAAGCTCCGCCTCCTTTGGCATATTGAAAATGGGAAAAATGTTGGATAATGATGGATTTAGTGATATGATCAATATAGTATTTAGTAAAAGGATGAATGAAAGATGATCAAAGCAGTTATCTTCGATTTGTTCGAGACGCTTATCACGGAATGGGGCCATGAGAAATACACCAAGCGCAAGATGAGCGAGGACCTTTGCCTTAATTACGAGCTGTTCAACCAATATTGGGAGGAGAACGAGTACGGCAGGTATCATGGCTCTGTCAGCTTTGAAGACTCTATCCAATACGTTTGCGAAAGATGCGGCGTTACACTTTTTCCCCAGAAGCTGGCCCATATGATCAACACTCGCATGGAGACGAAGGCTGCGTGCTTTGATTGTATCGATTCCGATGTCATTGCGCTTTTGCAGGGTCTGAAGTCGAGGGGTATCCGTCTGGCCATGCTCAGCAATTGTTCATCGGAAGAAGTCACAGCCATACGCCAGAGCCATCTTGGCTCCTTTTTTGAGACAATTGTGCTTTCCTATGAAGCCGGCCTGTCAAAGCCTGATCCATTGATCTACAGGAAGGTACTTGAGGAGTTGCAGCTGACGGCAGAGCAGTGCCTGTTTGTTGGCGACGGCGGCAGCAATGAGCTGGCAGGCGCCCGCGGGGTTGGCCTGCAGGCCGTGCAAGCCAAATGGTATACCAACCGACATCCGGTTCCGCGGGAAAGCATGGAAGGCTTTGAATCGGTGGAGAGGCCGCAGGATTTGATGCGCTTCATCACCGCATAGCGTTAGCATTTTGCCCTAAATGGGTATAATGAGAGTATCCATATAGCTTAACCGACGGGAGGGGAAAGGTATGATCCGGGAGATCAAGGCAAACCAGCAGAACATAAGCAAGGTAAGGAATGGACAGGCAAAGGAAAAAACGGCGCCGCTGTCACCGGAGCCGGAGCAGCTGAAGAGAGGCATCGACACGGTAGCGTTTGGCACCGCGCAAACCCCTTCCGCCCTGTATACCAAGCCAAAGGGCAAAGGACTGAGTGCCGGCGAAATCGACGCGTTGATGGCGGAGGCGGATAAAACCTACGCCAGCCTTCGGGAACTGGTACGGCAAATGCTGCTTAAACAAGAGGCGGCATCGGCAGGGACGGCAGGCAAGCAGCGCCCTGACAGCGCCGCACCGAAACCGGCAGAGGAAGCCGCTCTTTCCCTTTCGGAGGACGGAGAGTTCGGCGTAAAAGCTGTCAGCGACAGGATCGTGAATTTCGCGATTGCCATTTCCGGCAACGATCCTTCAAAGCTTGCCACGCTGAAGGAAGCAATCAATAAGGGCTTTGCGGAGGCGGAGAAGGCCTTCGGCGGGAAGCTGCCTGATATCAGCTATGAGACATATGATGAAATCATGCGCAAGCTCGACCAGTGGAGTCAGGGCGGGGAAAAGGTGTAATACAGAATCCGGCGCAGCCATGCCGGCGGTAGCCGTTCTTCTCGCGCAACGACTGACTTAAAGATGTCTGTTGAAGGAAACCCGCCAAAAGCCTTCCCCTGGAGGGGAAGGTGGCGCGCAGCGCCGGATGAGGTGGTATTTCGACAAATGCTGCAGGGTGCTGAGCCGGCAAGTTGAAAGCATCTCACCCTTGACCATGGGGATGTTCTCTTTCATCCCGTACGAGAACCTTGGCAAACCAGCGCAACGATTAAGCCGCATGGGCGGAAAGCCCATTGGCCGCGCCGCGGATACAAGGTTTTTTTCACCATGTGCATCGGCAGGTTGAATACTGAGGCCCTGTATCATTTATAACCGTGTAATCACATGAACCGCAATCGCGGCGATCAGCAGCACGCCCATGGCCCGGTGCACCATCAGCAGCGGCCCCCGCTTGCCCTTTTGCTTATAATGCATCCATGCGCCGATCATCCCATTGATCACCAGCAGGGCGGCGGCGATCAAACCGGTTCTGGATACCCATGCGTACGTGATTTGCAGAATCAAGTGAGCCACCATGGCAACAGTCGCGCCCAGCCCAAACCAACGGTGCTTTTGAACCACAAATTTCATGACTTTGAGGTAGGCGGCCTTGAATCTTGATGTCTTGGGAAGCTTGCTTATCCAGCGTTTGTTGATCCATTTCAAAACATAGTTGAGCAGCGCCAGCCCCAGGAATACGGTAGTCAGTATGCCTAAGAATCCACCCAATCTGTACATTGATGAGGCCTCCCTTTCGAAGTGGTTTGATATATATATCGAGTAAATACCAGAGTTTTTGAGGGGTGAATCAAAGAGAAGAATGGTGGATGCAATGGTTAAGCACAAAAGATAGCATAAATATAAGCCGATGCAAAATATTCGATGAATGGAAAGAAACGCGCTTCTTGATGCGACAGGTTTATCAAGAAGCACGTTCGTTTGCATACTCGAATATATGGTAATCGGCCGAAGAAAAACGCATCTGGATGTACCGGCTACTCCTTGCGCAATTCCTGTGTGTTCAGGCCGGTCATTTTCTCTACCGGCATCATGAAGCATATACCGTTGATGGGTGAAGCGATTCCGGCCCGCTCCTTGATGGCGGCAACGATGCGGTCCGCCTTTGCCTTTTCCACCAGGGTCAGCACCATTTCCTTTTCCGTATCCACCGTTATACCCATGAATGATTTGTGTATCGGGCCGCTGCCCCGGGCATTGATGATCGTAGCCCCGCCTGCGCCATGTTCCCGTGCTATATCCACGGCGGTTTCGGCAAAGCCTGCATTTACAACGATGAACAGGGCTTTGATTTCGTTGTCTCTATCCATTTTCTCGTACTCCTACAATTATAATGACAGCTTCTCAATCGGGATAGTAAAAGCAATTCCTGTATTCGGCCTGTTGAAGTGAAACTCACGCTCCAACATCTCCATCACCTTGTCCACCTTCCCACGGGATATGAGGCAGGTAATCAGCACTTTGTGCTCCTCGGGCACGAGGCCCAGCATTTCCTGCAAATATCCTGCATGGACAGAACTTTTGCCATAGGCAGCATGCATTAACAAAGCACCTGATTGCGTCAGCGCATCCAATAGTGCCCCTTTTTGCTTTCTGCCGGCGATTACTGTGAGGAATTCTATGCAGCATAACCCCTCATGCATGGATTTCTTTTTCAACCTCCGTCATGATATCGTCGCCGGGCTGTTCATTCTCTGGCGTATGGTCAGGCTCGTCCGCATCCTCCTGCGAAGCAAGACGGACAAGCTCATCAATTTCAATCTGATGGGCATCGGCCATAAGCTTTTTCGTTTTTCGAGACTGCTTGTCATACAAGATGCCCAATGTCTGCACGGCGATCAAAGGCGTTACCGAGATAAACGCGATAATGCCAAATCCATTCGTCAAGATCGAGGGCGCGCCAGGCCCTGCCGTCCGTGCCACCGCCTGGGCAACGCCGAGGGTCAGCGGCGTCAGAAAGGCGGATGTCAGCGCGCCGCCGGTCACACCCCCCGAATCAAACGCCAGCCCTACAAAAAGCCCAGGTGTATATTTTAACAGAAGAAGCGCTATGGCGTAAAGGGGCGTTAAGAACCATAATATGTTTATTTGCGTGAGAATGTTTACCATCGACAGCAAAACGGCGAAACCAATGCCGATGGCAAGTGTCAAGCGGATGGCCTTTTTGCTGATATGGCCATTGGTGATCTCCTCCAGCTGCTCGCCAAGCACGACGACAGCGGGTTCTGAAAGCGTGATCGCTATGCCAAGGATAAAGCCAATCAGCAGCAGCCACCATTTGAAATGCGGGGAGCGAAGGGGGTCCAGGAATACCTCGCCAATGTATTTGCCCGCAAAGGCAAAACCAAAGTCGATGCCGGACAAAAAGATGAGCAAGCCGGCGAAGACGGTTACGATGCCAAGAGAGATTTCAACCAGCTCTCTTTTTGAAAGCTTGATCAGAAAAAACTGAAAGGGCAGAAAAACAATCACCACCGGGATCAGGGCCAAAGCCACGCCGCCGAGATTGGAAATGATGATCCCGCCCAGGCTTTCGGCGGCGCCGGGCGTATAGGCGTTTGCTTCGGGGAGAACGCCCCCGTTGGCGATTTTCAAAATAATGCCGTAGATAAACAAGAAAAGGATTGGCCCCACAGAGGCGATTCCGATGATGCCGAACGTATCCTCATTCGTTTTGGATTTTGAAAGGGTGCCCGCGATGCCAAGGCCCAGCGCCAGTATGAACGGCACGGAAATATCGCCGGTGGTTGCGCCGCTTCCATCAAAAGACAGGGCGACAAACTGCTCCGGAACAAAGAAGACGACCGCGAACACCAGAATATATAAAACGGCGAACACGATTTTGATGTTCATGTTCTTCATGATGCGGTACAGCGCGAAACCTACAAACACGCCAATTCCGGCGCTCATGATCCATACAAAGGCGGTCTCATCCACGATGTCGATCAGCATGTTCGTCTGCCTTGCCAGTACCGTCAAGGCAGGCTCCGCCACCGTAGCCAGCAGCCCGAAGAGAAAGCCGAAAAAGATAATCAGCCACGCACGGTTGATTTTCCCAAAAGAGCCGCCTACATGCTTGCCCACAGGCAGTATGCTCATATCCAAACCGCCCAGAAACAGAGCCTGGCCGACCACAACGCTGGCATAGCCAATGGCCAGCTTCAGATAATCAAAGGCGTTCTCCATGGGCGCTATAAACCCACAGACCACAATGATGATCAAAGCCAACGGCAAAGAGGAGATAAATACATCTTTCAATACTTTTAAAAACTTCATACCATTATTGTTTATCATGATTTTCCGGGAATGTCAAGTAAATATCATTAAGAAATAACTGATATAATTATATATTGATTTTTATGTTGACACCGATCCTAAATTCCCTATATACTAATATGGATGACCCGCATTGTCCGTGGCATTAAATGGGAATGTTGGAGAGATCGCATGAGCAAACACATTATTGATGACGCGAAGCGCTGCCTGCAATGCAAAAAGCCGATGTGCTCCGTGGGATGCCCGGTGCGTACGCCCATCCGGGATGCTATCAGTCTGCTGCTTGACAGCAAAATCGCCCAGGCCGGCCAGCTATTGTTTGACAACAACCCTCTTTCACTTGTCTGCTGCCATGTATGCCCGCAGGAAAACCAATGCGAGGGCCATTGCGTTCTGGGCCGGAGCGGTTCGCCGGTACAGATCAGCGCCATTGAAAAGTACATTTCGGATTACTATTTAAACATTCATAAAGCGCATACATCCCTGCGGAATAAGGGCCGTATTGCCATCATCGGTTCCGGCCCGGCAGGCATTACCATTGCGTTTATCCTTTCCGCCAGAGATTATGATGTGACGATTTTTGAGCGGCATGACAGGATTGGCGGTGTGCTGCGCTATGGGATACCGGAATTCCGGTTGCCCAAGAAAGTGCTTGACCGCCTGGCGGAAAAGCTGATTGAAAGCGGCGTACGTATCCGCCCCAACGCGGCAATCGGCGAGAATCTTACGATTGACGATCTGCTGCGCGACGGATATCATGCGATTTTCATGGGCACCGGCGTATGGCGGCCGTATAGGCTGGGCATCCCCGGCGAGAGCCTGGGCAATGTGCATTACGCCATCGAATACCTGCGTAACCCGGATGTGTATCATCTGGGCCGGCGCGTTGCGGTCATCGGCGCCGGCAACGTTGCCATGGATGTGGCCCGTACGGCCTTCCGGCATGGGAGCGAGGATGTGGCGATCGTTTGCAACCTGGATGAATCGGGAATCACCGCGCGCCCCGTAGAGGCGGAATATGCCCGCATTGACGGCACCAGATTTCTGTTGAAAAAAACGATTGTCCGTTTTGAGGACAATGGCGTAGTGCTGGCTGATTCGCGCCTGGAGAAAACGGATGACGGCAGAACGGTTGCCACTCCCGTCAGCGGTACGGAATCGTTGCTGGAAGTGGATTCCGTTATTGTCGCGGTGGGGCAGGGTCCCCGGTCGGTGATTGTTTCTTCCACCAGCGGCATACAGGTGAATGAGCGCGGCCTGGTCACGGTGGACGATTCCGGCCACACCACCCGGGACGGCATATTCGCCTCGGGAGATGTGGTGACGGGAGCAAAAACCGTGGTGGAGGCTGTCAACATCTCCCGGCGGGTCGCGGACGCTATGGACCGGTACGTCAGGGAAAGATGCGCCGATGTTCCGTAACGAAAATCATTTCAGCAAAAGCGATACGGAATGGTAGATCAGCATAACGCCGATGATGCCCACAAAGGCAGGAGCAAAAATGCTGGCCCACTTTGCAATTTGGTCTTTCATTACCCGGTAAAGACGGTCAAACTTATCCTGCGCCCTGACATAGATGAAGTATAAGATAATCAAAGGCGATGTGTAAATCAAATTATATAGGACAAGTATAAACGTCACCTGGGCAAAGGTGAGCTGGTAATTGAAAAGAATGGTCAAAAAGGCGAAGTACGGCAACGCGGTGGTTAATTCCGAAAGCGTTGCCCCCATCCCCAGGGCCGCCAAAGCCGGCGGGGATACGGAGTTTATTTTAGGGGCAGCCTCCGTCCCGTCGTTTTCATTATCAGGATGCCCGCCGCTGGGCTTCAAGGATTGAATCTGCTTTTTAAGGGATTCAATCTTTTTGCTTTGCAGCAAAAAAACGGTACTGACAAAAGCGGCAATGCCCAGGATCAGTTCGGCGGTAAACAAAAGCTGCCCGTATTTTTCGATAAGTATGTCCGCCAGATTTCCGATGAGGGTGATCAGCCCGTAATACGCAAAAAATCCGCCTATCAGGTTCGTAACGCCGGTTGGTACGATAAAATACCAAATATGTTTGGGCTTTTTCACCAGACCCTGCAAAACAAATTGCTGTGTGATGGCAATCGGGTTCAGGCTGTCCGCCGCACTCGTCAAAACCGTTGAAAGCAATAATCCCCACATGATGTTTCCTCTCCTTCTGAGCAAAAAAATACGCCTGGGAGTATCTACATAACTCCCAGGCTTTTATCCCGCCGTGTACACAATTGATGAGATTGTGCGTTTTCTCTCGGTCCAGGCCAACAGTTTCTGTTGCGGAACCCTAGAAAACCAAAAATATTCAACTGTGATTGCAATAGTATCAAAGGGTGCGGCTTTTGTCAACGGTCATCTTTATGGGCTTGCATGCCAAGGATGATCCGCGGTTCCAAGCGCAACCGGGGCTCCTAAGGAGCGGTATCCATGGGGTGGAGGCCGGGGGAGCGCCCTCCCCGGCCCCGGCACTCCCTTACTTCCCGGCAACCATATTCAACAGCTTCTGGCTCCTTGTCAGGAACGCGGACACCTCTTCCGGCTCCAGAGGCCGGGCGGCCATGCGGGCCAGGTCGTAAAGCTGCTGGCAAATAAGGGTGGTGGCTTCGCCTTCCTCGCGGGCGGCCAGAGACTGCACGGTTATGTTCAGGCGGTTTAAGACAAGGGTGAACTTTTCGGGCATTTTGAAATCCTGGCCATACATGCGGCTCATTTCCTTGAAGCGGCGGCTCTGCTCGTCTTCTACCAACAGGGCGCTCAAATCCCGGTTGGACAGAGCCTCCAGCTTGACCTCCAGATCAGCTTGGCCCAGGGCGTCGCGGAACAGCTTTTCGACGGCTTCACGGCTGATGTCCTTGCCTTCTTCGCTTTCCTCTTTCAGGCTTTCCACATCGGCGTCGATGCGGGCAAAGGTGACTTCGTTCATGCCGCCGCCGTATTCCATAAAGGACAGGAAGTTGGCGTCGATCACATGCTCCATCACGGTCACGTCGATGCCGCGCTGGGTGTACAGCTCCACAGAGGCGGTTTGCCGCTTGGAATCGTTGGTGTAGTAGATCTTTTTGCCGGCCTTGCCTTCATTGCGGGCCTTGTATTCCTCCAGCGTGTAGTACTCGCCGGCGGTGGTTTTTAAAAGCAGAATGGGCTTCACCGCGTCAAAGAACTTGGCATCGCGGATGCAGCCAAACTTGATGAAGGGATGAATGTCGTCCCAGTAGGTTTGGTATATCTCCCGCTGGGTGTTGAACATGCCGGTCAGCCGGTCGCCCACCTTCTTGGTGATGTGGGCGGAGAGCTTTTTCACATAGCCGTCGTTTTGCAGGAAGGAACGGCTGACATTCAGCGGCAGGTCGGGGCAATCGATGACACCCTTTAAGAGCATCAGGAATTCGGGAATGACTTCCTTGATGTTGTTGGCCACGAACACCTGGCCGCTGAAGAGCTTGATTTCGCCTTCCCTGGCGCCAAAGTCATTTTTGAGCTTGGGGAAGTAGAGGATGCCCTTTAAGTTGAAGGGGTACTCCACGTTCAGATGCACCCAGAAAAGCGGGTCCTCAAACTCGTGGAACATTTTGCGGTAGAAGGATTTGTACTCGTCCTCCGTGCAATCCTTGGGGTTTTTCAGCCACAGGGGATGGGTTTCGTTAACGAGAACAGGTTCGGGCAGCTTCGGCGCTTCCGCTTCTGCCTCTGCTTCCTCGGCGTCTTCCTTTTTCTCGGCGGGGATGGGCTTGGCGGACAGGTCCTTCAAATAAACGGGGATGGCCAGGTAGCCGCAGTAGCGGTCCAGGACTTCGCGCACGCGGTAGGTTTCCAAAAACTCTTTTTCCTCATCGGAAATCGTCAGCGTGATCACCGTGCCGCGCTCCGCTTTATCGGAAGCGGCCATCTCAAACTGCATGCCGTCTTCGCTTTCCCAGCGCACGGCCTCGCTGCCTTCCTGATAGGAAAGGGTATCGATGGCCACCTTGCCGGACACCATGAACGCGGAATAGAAGCCCAAGCCGAAATGGCCGATGATGCCGCCCTTTTCGGTATTCTCGCCGCTGTAGTTTTTGAGAAACTCTTCGGCGCTGGAAAAGGCCACCTGGTTGATGTACTTGTGCACTTCCTCACCCGTCATGCCGATGCCGTTGTCGATAAAGCGCAGTTCACCCTTTTCCTTGTCCACTTCCACCGTCACTTTAAAATCCTCCTCCGTGCCGGGGTGGAGCATCTTATACTTGGTGATGGCGTCGCAGCCGTTGGACACCAGTTCGCGGATAAAGATATCCTTGTCCGAATACAGCCACCGCTTGATGATGGGCATAATATTTTGCGCGTGGATGGAAATGCTGCCGTTTTCCCTGTTCATATGCTGTGCCTCCTGTACTTGTGAAAGATGATTGCGGCAAGGCGCATGCCTCCCGGCCGGAGGATTCGTCTGCCTTTCTTTGGGTATTTTATCATTGGACAGGCAGGATTGCAAGAGAAAATTAGCACTCGACATCGATGAGTGCTAACAATTTCGGCCGCAAATCAAAATTGTCGAAAAAATGAAAGAAAAGTTGCAAAAACCCTTTGACAGCGCCTGTCCATGCTGATAGAATAACTCCTAATAATCCTTTGCACTTTCGCAGGCTTGCCTGCGTGGTGCAAATCCCTCTTTTATGACCCATGGAAAGGATGATACGGATGCCTTTGAATCAGGTTCGCGAAGGCCTTACCTTTGACGATGTGCTGCTTGTCCCCCGCCGCAGCGAAGTGCTCCCCAAGGATGTGGATCTTTCTACGCGGCTGACCAACGTGATCAAACTCAATATTCCACTGCTTTCCGCCGCCATGGACACGGTGACGGATGCGCGTCTGGCCATCGCCATCGCCAGGGAAGGCGGACTGGGAATTATTCACAAGAACATGACAATCGAAGAGCAGGCGGCCCAGGTGGATAAGGTGAAACGCAGCGAGCATGGCGTCATCACCGATCCATTTTTTCTTTCTCCGGAGCATCTCATTCGCGACGCGGAGGCGCTGATGGCCCGCTACCGCATCAGCGGCGTGCCCATCACCAGAAGCGGCAAGCTGGTAGGTATACTGACCAACCGCGACCTGCGCTTTGAAACCGATATGCTGCGGCCCATCGGCGAAGTGATGACCAGCAAAAATCTGGTGACAGCCCCCGTCGGCACCACCCTGGAGGAGGCCAAGAAGCTGCTGGCCGCCCACCGCATTGAAAAGCTGCCCATCGTGGATGCCGACTTCAACCTGCGGGGCCTCATTACCATCAAGGATATTGAAAAGAGCACCAAGTATCCCCACAGCGCCAAGGATATAAACGGCCGGCTGCTTTGCGGCGCGGCGGTGGGCGTGACCAAGGATGTGCTCGCCCGCGTGGAAGCCCTGGTAGGCGCCAAGGTGGACGTGATCTCCATCGATACGGCCCACGGCCACAGCACGGGCGTTTTGCATGCGGTGGAGGAAATCCGCAAACACTACCCCGACATTCAACTTTTTGCCGGCAACGTGGCTACCGCCGCCGCCACCCATGACCTGATCATGGCCGGCGCAAACTGCGTGAAGGTGGGCATCGGCCCCGGCTCCATCTGCACCACCCGCGTGGTGGCCGGCATCGGCGTGCCGCAAATAACAGCCGTCAGCGACTGTGCCGAGGAAGCCGACAAGCATGGCGTTACCGTCATTGCCGACGGCGGCATCAAGTATTCCGGCGACATCCCCAAGGCCATTGCCGCCGGCGCCTCCGCCGTGATGCTGGGCAGCCTGCTGGCCGGCGTGGAGGAAAGCCCCGGCGCCATGGAAATCTACCAGGGCCGTTCCTTCAAGGTCTACCGCGGCATGGGCTCGCTGGGCGCCATGGCCGAAGGCAGCCGTGACCGCTATTTCCAGGAGGATACGAAAAAGCTGGTGCCCGAAGGCGTGGAAGGCCGCGTGCCCTACAAGGGGCCGCTGTCGGATACCGTCTATCAGCTGATGGGCGGCCTCCGCTCCGGCATGGGCTACTGCGGCACGCCGACCATTGAGGACCTGCGCAAAAACGGCGAGTTCATACGCATCACCGGCGCGGGGCTGAAGGAAAGCCATCCCCACGACATCTCCATCACCAAGGAATCGCCCAACTATTCCAGGATGGATGTGTAAAATTCGCGCAAGATCAGACGATAGAATTTGGAGGGGAGGGGGAACCGCGGTTCCCCCTCGCTGTTCCCTGAGGTAGAATGTACTATTCAAAGTGCGCGTTATGCGGCAAGGCGGGCGATTGATAATCGCCCGCCGCTCCACATCCCTGCCGCTGCGGCAAAGGAGACAGGGAACACACAGCATTGGTATACAGTTATCAAAAGCCGTTTGGCAGTGAAATATTGCCTGCGGCCTGAAACAGACATGGTTCTCACACTTTTTTGATATGCTGTAAGGGGAGACTGGTTTTCTTTGCGCAAGGACAGGGCAAAAAAGCCTGTGCCGTGCGGCATGCAGGATTTGGCATGCGGACGTCGAATGGTAATGAAAATATGGCAAGGCGGGACGCATGCGATGAAACCGGGAGGTGTTCCTATGCGCGATATGGTGCTGATCATAAGCTTCGACGGGGCGAATGGCCGTTCTGTGGCACGAAAGCTTCGGGCAGAGCGGGTATTCTGCAAGATTGTGCCCGCGGATATCGCGCCGGAAGAAGTGAAAAATCAGGAGCCGCTGGGGATTATTCTGGCCGGCACATCCCAGGGCTCCCTAAGCCTGCCGGGCTTTTACGCCGGCATATTGGATTTGGGCCTGCCTGTTTTGGCGCTGGGCGATGCCGCGGCAGCCGTGTGCGCCATGCTGGGCGGCCAGGCAGCCGACAGCTTTTTGGAGCAGGCGGCCGCGAAGGCCCGCTATCAGGCGGAGCTGCCTTTGTTTGAGGAGGTGGCGGAAGGCGAGCGGATGATGACCTTTGTCCGGCCGCTTGAGCTTCCGGAGGGACTGTCGCCTGCGGCCTGGTCGGGCGATACGGTCATCGGCTACACACAGGAGGAGAAGAAGCTTTACGGCCTGCAGCTCCAGGTGGAGCAGAACGATCCCGACGGCATACTGATCCTGGCCAATTTCGCCCAGAAAATTTGCGGCTGTACCGCCTGGTGGGACAGCACCGCCTTTATCGCCCGAGGGGTGGATGAGATCCGCCGGGTGGCGGGGGAAGGCGCGGTGCTCTGCGCCATTTCCGGCGGGGTAGACAGCGGCGTGTGCGCCATGCTGGGGCACAAGGCGGTTGGCGCCCGCATGAAGTGCGTGTTTGTGGATACCGGTCTCCTGCGCAAGGGCGAGAGCGAATATGTTCTGGCCTTCTACCGGGATGTGCTGGGTCTGGATATTGAAAAGGTGGATGCAGCCGACCGCTTTTTGCGGGAGCTTTCGGGCATTGTGGAACCCCATCGGAAAAAGCGGGTGATCTCGCGGCTTCTGCAGGATATATTAAGCGCCGAGGCCGGCAAGAACCCGGACGCGACGGTGCTGCTGCAGGGAACCAATTATTCCGATTCGCCTGACGGCATGGGCGCGGACAGCCGCATGAGCATGAACGAGCGCTACCGTCAGGCCGTGTTGGTGGAGCCGGTCAAGGAATTGTTCAAGGATGAAATCCGGCGCGTGGGCGAGGAGCTTGGCATGCCGCCGGAAATCTATACCCGCCAGCCCTTCCCCGGCGCGGGCCTGGCCCTGCGCATCATGGGCGATGTGACCGCCCAGCGGCTGACGATTTTGCGGGAGGCGGACGCCATCTTCCAGGAGGAGGTGGCATCAAGCGGCCAGGGCAAGCGGCTTTGGAAGCATTTTGCCGTGCTCAGCGATTTGGGGGAGCATGGCCTGAGCGGCATCGCCATTTGCCTTCGGGCCGTGCATGCCAGCGAAAGCTCCACGGCCATGGCGGCCAGGCTGCCTTCCGACCTGTTGGAGCGCGTTTGCATGCGCATATTGAAGACGCTGCCGCAGGTGATCCGCGTGCTGTATGACCTGACGCCCAGCTATAACTTTATGGGGATTGAATGGCAGTAACATTGGAGGATACTTACGATGCATGTATGTGATACCCATTCGGATACGCTGTATGAGGTGGGTTACAAGAAGAATATCTCACCGGACATTACCTTCGAGCGGGCGCGCCGCGGCGGCGTAACGATCCAGGTCATGGCGCTGTGGACCGGGCCCCAGGGCAACGCCGGGGATTACAAGGGCATCGTAGCCGCGGAGCTTTCAGGGCTGGAAGTATTAAAAGCCCAGGGCTTCAAGCAGATCGACGATCCCAAAGACGCCAGGGAAGGCGAGACGGCGATTCTTTTGTCCGTGGAGGGCGGCGAGGTCTTTCAGGGCGGCATTGAAACCGTGGCGCAATTCCGCAAAAAGGGCGTGCGCATTGCCGGCATTACCTGGAACCATGACAACGATTTGGGCCACCCGGCCAAGGGCGGCAGCCAGGAGGGCTTGACGCCCTACGGCCTGGACATCGTTAAGGAAATGCAGCGGCTAAAAATTTCTGTGGATGTTTCGCACCTGAACGAGCGCGGCTTTTACGATATCTTTCAAAAGACGAACGTGCCGCCCATGGCCTCCCACAGCTGCGTTGCCAAGCTCCGGCCGCACTTTCGCAACCTGACGGATGACCAGCTGCGCCTGCTCATTCGCGAAGGCGGTTATGTGGGCATCAACTTCTACGGCGAGTTTTTGGCGGAAGGCGGCTCCACCTACGAAACGGTGCTGGACCATGTAGACTACATCTGCCAGATGGGCGGGGAAAAGATCGTGGGTTTCGGCTCCGACTTTGACGGCATCGACGTATATCCCGATGGGCTGCGCCATCCCGGCGATTTGCCCCACCTGATTTCCGGCATGCGCCGCCGCGGGTACAGCGAAGCTGTGATCGAAGGCATTGCCGGCCTGAACCTGATCGATTACTTTACAAGAATCTGATCGGCATTTCCGCCGCATAGATTTATATTGATGCCCTCAAACTAGATTTGTTTGAGGGCATTTAAATTTGGAGGCAGACGTGTGATCCAACTGAACCATATCACCAAGACCTATCCCTTCGGCGGACTGAATGTCGCGGCGCTCAGTGATGTGTCTTTGCACATCCATCCTCAGGAATATGTGGCCATCGTCGGTCCCAGCGGGTCGGGAAAATCCACGCTGATGAACATCATCGGCTGTCTGGATACGCCGTCCGCCGGCGAATATCTGCTGGATGGCTTGAATGTATCGGGGCTTTCGGCCAAGGATCTGGCCGGCATCCGCAGCGGCAAGATCGGCTTTGTATTTCAGGGGTTTCACCTGCTGCCAAGGCTGACGGCGCTGGAGAATGTGGCGGTGCCGCTGATGATAAAAGGCGTTCCCGCCAGGGAGCGGGAGGAACGGGCGGCGGAGGCACTTAAGCAGGTCGGGTTATCCCAGCGCATGGGGCACAAGCCTTCCCAGCTGTCCGGCGGGCAGCAGCAGCGGGTCGCCATCGCCAGGGCGCTGATCCACAACCCCAAGGTGCTGCTCGCTGACGAGCCAACCGGCAGCCTGGATGAGCAATCCACCCGGGAGGTGCTGATATTGCTGGAGGGGCTGCATCAAAAAGGGCACACCGTGGTGCTGATCACCCACGATGCTTTCGTGGCGCAGCGGGCCGGCAGGCGGATATCTGTTTCATCAGGACAGGTGCATTGAAGGCCGGCATTCATTCCCCGTCGTAATACGCTGCCTCGTCTTCCTTTTTGAAAAACGCGGTGTAATGGCCGTGGGCCAGCACGCCCACCTTGCCGGAATCGGGATAGACGGCGATGTCTGTGTCGCTGGCAGTGTCCACGTCCAGGTATACCAGCGTTTCCGTTTCCGAGGCGTTGGTGATCTTGTGGGCGCCCTTTTCATAGGGCGGGCAGACGATTACATCCCCGGCCCGCACATGCCGCTCGCCCTCCGGGGTTTTGAAAATGCCCGTTCCCCTTATGATGTAAAACACTTCCGTGACATTGGTGTGGTAGTGGTAGGGATAGTTGGATTTCTTGGGCGGAAGCTCGTAAAAGGCTACCTGGCAGGCGTTGTCCCGGCCGCTCATGACAAGGTGCTTGAAGTATTCATAGGGCTCGTGCATTTGAACATGAGTGCCCTCGTATGTTTCGAGGCTGGCAATCAATAGCTTTTCCTGATGCATGCTATATCCTCCGGAAACGAATGAAATGGTATGCGCGGTTATTCCTGCGCGTTGATGGTCCAGTTGGATATGAAATCGGGGTTTACGACAACTTCGCCGGTGGAGCGGAGCCTGTATTCCCCCTTGGCGGCCGGACGAAGCGCGCCAAGATCGGGAGGCAGGGTGAAGTATTCCGCCTGGCCCTCGATGGATACAAAGATGCCTTCTTCAGGCCTGGCTTCTGCAATTCTGCCATGAAGCTGCGCCTGACGAACGGCCTCGCCTTGGGTATTCACGTAGGTAAGCCCAATGAGCACCGTCTTGCCGATGATGCGGGTGAACGTAATCTTCACAGAATTCCTCCAGCTGTGCAAAACCGTGTTGGAACCGGCGCGGCGGCTGAGTTCGTCAATTTTTCTGGCAGGGCGCGTAGTAATCCAAAATGATCTGCCCGCTTTCATCCGGCGTGGTGAAGCGGGGGCAGTTGTACAGCTCCATGCACCAAGTGCTGCCATCAAAGGTATATCCTTTTTCTTCAAGGGCGGCGTTGGTGAGTTCGTGGGCGTTCATGCAAACATCCCCGGTGGAAGCGCCCTGTATATAGCCGATGGCCGCTGTACAAGCCGCAACCGGCCTTGAGACAAAGCCTTCGTAGCCTTCCCGCGGCAGGGAGAAGCCGGGCTTCATCATCATGCCTACGATATAGGTAAATTTGCCGTCTCCGCCCATCCAGTCGGTCATGAAGCCGACGTAATCGGGGCAAAGCACCTGTTCGCCCAGCGCCTCCAGCTTTGCAAAGGTTCCGTCGGCAAAGCAGGCATCCCAAAAGGCCGGAATGGGGTTTTCTCCGCCCATTTGCGATTGCATGGGCCTGCCCGCGACACACCAATCTCCCAGTTCCTTGATTTCCAGTTGTATCAGTTTCGCCATGCCGGTCACTCCCTTTTTGATTCTTTCTCTTTGGTTTGGGCTTGCAGCCGCTTGATGTGGCTTGAAAGAAGCGCCACCATGCTTTCCAGAGCGTCGGGATTGGGCTTTTTGGCAGGGTCGTACATAACCTCCAGCGGCAGCTGCCAAACGGGGCCTTTCTTGGGCGTGTCGCCGGCATTCCTGGGGAACAGGTGCCAGTGGATGTGGCTGTCGCCGTTGCCCAGCAGCTCGTAATTCATCTTCTCCGGCTGGAAGGCTTCATGGACAGCCTTTGCAACCAGCACCATCTCTTCCATATGCTTTTGGCGGAAGCCATCCGGCAGCTGAAAAAGCTCGCTTAAGTGTTCCTTGCACAGGAATAACGTGTAGCCGTGAAAGTGCTGGTGATCGCCCAGGACCACATAACCTGTTTCCAGCTCGGCCACAAAGTAAGGGTTGTCTCCCTGGCGGATCAAAGCAATACGTTCGCAAATCAAGCAGCTCATACGTTCCTCCCCGTTTCGTCGTTGCTGTCCTCATAAGGGGTATGCAGGGCGGCCGGCCATTCTTCCTGAAGCATGCGGTAAACCACTCTGTCCTTGAGCTTTCCGTCGTGCCATGTATATTGTTTGAATTCTGCTTCCCGGATGAAGCCGCATTTTTGCATGACACGCTCGGAGCCTATGTTTTCCCTCAGGCAGCCCGCCGACATGCGGATAACGTTGTCCTTGGTGAAGGCGAAGCGGAGCAGTGCTTTCACGGCCTCGGTGGTATAGCCTTTGTTCCAGCAGTGGGCATGGGTAAAGTAACCCAGATCAGCCAGCTTGCCCGCGGGCGTGAAGGCGGATACCGTGTAGCCGATCTCGCCGATGTGCAGGCCGGTATCCCTTACCTCCATGCGCAAGAACACATGGGCCCGGTCCGGGCGATCGATTTCCTTCATGGAAAAGGCCAGGTTCGCCTCAGTCTCCGCCAATGTATTGGTTTTAATGTCCTGCAGGTAGTACATGGCCTTCGGGTCAGAAAGCAGGCGGTGGTGGGTTTGAATATCCTCAGGAACGTGGTCCCGCAAAAGGAGCCTGTCTGTATACAGCTGTATGAATCCGGGCGTTTCGCAGCGGGTGAGTGAAGCTGTCGGCATCCCGTACCCTCCTTGTAGCCCATTATGTATATATCATACATGATATTTATGGAAAATGCACGCATTTTTGCATTTGCCCTTCCCTGCATGGTACAATGAACGCAACCATTCAGGGAAGAAGGTGCGGGCAGGCATGGAAATCTATGTGCATATACCGTTTTGCAAAAGCAAGTGTGCCTATTGCGATTTTTCTTCCTGCGCCGGCCGTGAAGACCTGATGGCGGAATACTGTGAGGCTGTCAAGCGTGAAATTGCCCAAAAAGCAAAGCAATATGGCCCGTTGCCCGTATCCGCCGTTTATATAGGGGGCGGCACGCCTTCCCTTATGCTGCCCGCCTTGATGGAAAGCCTGCTGAATAGCCTCTTTCAGGCATTCCCGCTGACGGCCGGAGCGGAAGTGACCTGCGAGGCAAATCCGGGCACGCTGATCATGGATTTTTTGCGCACGCTGAAAAATGCAGGCGTCAACCGCATATCCCTTGGCGTACAGGCCAGGCAGGACCGCCTGTTAAAAATGCTTGGACGCATCCACCGCTGGACGCAGGTGGAATCCTCCGTCACAATGATTAGGGAAGCGGGGTTTGATAACCTGAACCTGGATTTGATGTTCGGGCTGCCGGGCCAAACGCGGGAGGACTGGCGGGAAACGGTGGCGGAAGCCCTGCGCCTGTCTCCCGAGCATCTTTCCATGTACGGACTGATTCTGGAAGAGGGGACGCCGCTCAATGGCAGGGTCTTGGCTGGAAAGCTTGTGATGCCCTCTGACGAAGCGGAAAGGGTTATGTATGAGGACGCCTTGGCGGCGGCCTCACAGGTTGGTTTCGTGCAGTATGAGATATCCAACTTTGCGCTGCCCGGCCGGGAATGCCGGCATAACCTGGGCTACTGGCAGGGAGAGTATTATCTGGGGTTTGGCGCGGCGGCTCACAGCTGCATGCCTTGCATAGAGGATAAAGGCGCGTATGTGCGTTTTGGCAATGCGCGGGGGCTTCTGGAGTATCTCAAAGCGGCGGACGATCCCAAGCTGCTTCATGAGGAATACCGCGTGATCTCCCCGCGGGAGGCCGAATTTGAAACGCTGATGCTGGGGCTGCGGGTATTGGAGGGCGTTTCGTCTGCTGACTTTATACGCCGCCATGGCCGGGCCATGGAAGACGCTTTTGGGAAAAAAATCGGGCCGGTGATACAAAAAGGCCTGCTGGAATACACGGATGGCTATTTGCGGCTTACGCGAAAGGGCATGGATATGCAAAACGCCGTACTGGTCGAACTGATGGACTGAAAATCAAATGCGCTTATGAGCGGGGATGCCCCCGCTTTTTTTGTTGTGAAAAAGCAGACGTTGCGTGTTCCGATCTATCACCCCATGTTCGGTTATAGCCGCGGGTTTTTACGCATAGAATGGGGCATTCCCGGCTAAAGGAGGCGTCGGCATGCGCCTTGCAGCCCTGATCTGCCTGGTGCTGGCGCTGGTTTTTGCGCTGATATCTACCGGCACCGGCCCAATTGCTCAGACCGGACCCGCAAAGGCGGCTCCCGCTGAAAAGTGGATCCACATCGACATCGTAAGAAAAGCACTGACACTGTACGAAGGGACAAAGGTATTGAAGACGTACGCCATCGCATCCGGAACGGCAGACAATCCTACGCCCATTGGCGTCTTTCGGATCACCAGCCGCTTTTCCAGCAAGATGTCCGGCTTTGGAACCCGATTCCTTGGCTTGAATGTACCCTGGGGCCAATTCGGCATCCACGGCACCAACAAGCCTGGCTCTATCGGCACCAATGCCTCCCACGGCTGCATCCGCATGTTTGTCAAGGCGGCGGAGGAACTGTACCGCTTGGTACCTGACGGCACAAAGGTGGTCATCGAGGGCGGTCCCTACGGTCCGCTGGACAGCTATCGGCCGGTGCTTGTTCCGGGCGAGCGGTCCAGCCATGTGCGGGAGGTCCAGCGGCGCTTGTACAATCTGGGCTTTTTGGCGGGCAATCCCGACGGCGTTTATGGCGGGGCTACCAGCCAAGCCGTTTTGAAGGCCAGGGCAGCCTTCGGCCTGCCCAAAGCGGACCGGGTGGACAGCGATTTATACGACGCCCTTGGGATTATTTTGTTTGAGTGAAGAAGGTATAACCTCCATGGGAAATTCATAGGGATTGGCGGAGGGATGACCATGGACTGGAAGGAAGCGGCGGCCTACCTGGGCGCTTGCTTGCCGGAGAAGCTGTCCCGCACGCTGGAAACGGCGGGGCCGCTGAGGGAAATACGCATCCGGGCAGATCAAATGGTAAGCCTGAAAACGGAAAGGGGCATGGAACGGGTCGGTTTTATACCCAATGGAGAGCAAGTAACAGAAATGGCGGAAGCGCTGTGCGAGCATGCGTTGTATGCCAGGGCGGAGGAGATGCGCCAGGGGTTTGTGACGCTCAAGGGCGGACACCGCATGGGCCTGTGCGGCAGGGTGCTGACCCAGGGAACCCAGGTGCGGGCGCTGCGCGACATCGCTTCCCTGTGCATACGCATCGCGGGGGAGTACCCAGGATCGGCGGACGAGGTGATGACACGGCTTTACAAGGACGGCATGCTGGTGAGCACGTTAGTGGTCGGCGCGCCGGGCGCGGGGAAGACGACGCTTTTGCGGGACATATGCCGCCAGTTGTCCGACGGCGCCGCCGGCAGGGAGCCGATGACCGCCTGCCTCATCGATGAACGCGGGGAGCTGGCGGCCTGTGTCCATGGCGTGCCGCAGTTGAAGGTGGGCAGGAATACAGATGTGCTGGACGGGTGCCCCAAATCCGTGGGAATGCAGTGGCTGCTGCGCTCCATGGCGCCGGGCTGCCTTGTTACGGATGAATTGGGCGGAGAGGAGGATGCGCTGGCGGTATTGGAGGCTGTGCGCTGCGGCGTGCCTGTTTTGACCAGCGTGCACGGGCAGAGCCTCGGCCAGGCCCTGGAGCGGCCGGCGCTGAACACACTGATGCGGGAAAAGGTATTTGGGCTGTATGTGCTGTTGGACAGGAATGTTCCGGGGCGGATTACCGCATTCCACGACGCCTGTCTGCAAGCGGTATGATCCGTCTGATATGCGCCGCTTTGGCGGCGGGAGCCTGTGCGCTGCTGGGCTTTGACGCGGCTCACCGGCTGAAAACAAGGGTGGAGCATTTGGGCCAGTGGCAGCGCGCCCTGGAAATGATGGATTTGAAGCTGGTTCATGAGGGCATTCCCCTGCGGGAGGTGGCGCTGCTGGAGGGGGAGGGGGAGGGGGAGGCTGTCCGGCGCCTGAACGCGTTTTCCAAAGCGCTGAAGGAAAACCCGCGCTACAGCACCGCGCAGGCCTGGCAAACCTCCGGCAAGGCGGGGGATATGCCGGAGGACAAGGTACTCTCCGCCTGTTTCGCCGCCCTTGGCACCGGCGTGCTGGAAAAGCGCAGGACCGCCATCGCCCAGGCCATCGCGCAATTGAAGGCTTTGCAGGCGGAGGCTGAGGAAAAGGCAAAGCGGGATGCCAAGCTGTACAGAAGCCTTGGGCTGGCGGGAGGCGCGGCGCTGCTGCTTATTCTGCTGTAACAAAAATGGAAGGAAAGGGCAGATCATCATGCAGGTGGAACTGCTTTTCAAGATAGCGGGCATCGGGATCATGGTGTCGGTGATCAGCCAGATACTCACCCGCACAGGCCGGGAGGATATGGCCATGCTCACCACGGTGGCGGGGCTGGTGATCGTACTGTTGATGGTGGTGAACTTGGTGGCGGAGCTGTTTTCCAGTGTCAAAAGCATCTTTCAGCTGTACTGAATGTACAGATGTAGCGGAACGTATAGATATTACTGACTGAAGCGTTGGAGCGTGGGCCTATGGAAATCCTGCAGATCGCCGGCCTGGGCGTGGCGGCGGCGCTCCTGGCCATGGTGATCCGCGGGTCACGGCCGGAGCTGGCGTCCCTTTTGGCCATGGCGGCCGGCGCTTTGGTATTCTTTCTGGCGGTAAGCCGCCTGCAGGCCGTGGTTGCGGTAATGAATCAGCTTGTACAAAAGGCGGGCCTGGCCCAGGACTACCTGAAGGTGCTGTTAAAGGTGGTTGGGATCGCCTACGTATCGGAGTTTGCCGCCCAAACCTGCAGGGATGCCGGTGAGGACAGCCTGGCCGCCAAAGTGGAGATGGGCGGCAAGGTGCTGGTCCTTGCCATGGCATCCCCCATTATCGTGGCGCTGGTGGACCTTACCCTGGAGGTGGTGCCGTGAGGCGGCTTTTATGGCTGCTCATCGCGCTTTTGCTGCTGGCGCCGCCCGCCGGGGCCGAAACCATGCAGGAGAGCCTGCAGGGCGTGCTGGACTCCCTTTCCCTGGCGGAGTTCCAGCGGGCCGTGGACAGCATTACCACCGAGAAGATCGACATCAAGGATACGGTGATGAAGCTGGCCCGGGGCGACGCGGTGTGGGATTTTTCCACGCTCTTAGAATCCCTGGGCAAAAGCCTGCTTTCCGCCCTGACGGGCAGCCTGTGGCGCATCACCAGGGTGCTGGTGCCGGCGGTGCTGTGCGGCATCCTTCTGCACATGCGGGGCGGCTTTGCCAAGGACACGGTGGCGGAGATCAGTCGGTATGTATGCTTCCTGCTGGTGGCGGTCTTTATGGTGCAGGACCTGACGGAGCATATCGCCTTGGCCCAGAAGACCATCGACCTTCTATCCGGCACGATGCAGAACCTTTTCCCGCTGCTGCTGACGCTGCTGGCCGCCGTGGGCGGCACGGCCAGCGCGGCGTTTTTTCAGCCGGCGGTGGTGGCGGCCAGCGGTACCATGACCTCCCTGGTCAAGCATGTGACCATGCCCTTTGCGGTGGGCGCCGCGGTGCTGATCATACTGGACCATGTCAGCGAAAAGCTGCATGTCAGCCGCCTGGCCTCGCTCTTTAAGCAAATGGCTAACTGGACGCTGGGCATCTCCTTTACCGTATTTATCGGCGTGACCATGGTGCAGGGGCTGGGCACGGCGGCGGTGGACGGCGTTTCCATCCGCACGGCCAAGTACGCCATCGACAATTTTGTTCCCATTGTGGGCGGTATGTTTGCCGATACGGTGGACACGCTGGTGGGCTGCTCGCTGCTGATCAAAAACGCGCTGGGTACTACGGGGCTGATGATTTTGGCGGGCGTCTGCATCACGCCCATGATCCAGTCGCTGTGCGCGGTGCTCATTTACAGGGTGTGCGCCGCCATATTGCAGCCCATGGCCGAGACCAGCATTGTGGATTGCCTGTACGATTTTTCCAATGTGCTGATGCTTTTGTTCATCATCCAGCTTTCCATCAGCGCCATGTTCCTGCTTTTGATCGCGCAGATGCTGGTGGTGGGAAACCTGACGGTGATGCTGCGGTAGGGGGGAGACGATGAACGGCTTTTTGCGGCAGATGGCGGTGCTGGGGGTATTGACCACCCTGGCGGAGCATTTGCTGCCCGATGGCGGGCTGAAAAAAGCCGGCCGGATGGTCATGGGGCTTTTGATGATGCTCACCATTTTGACGTCATTGCTGGAAATCATCAGGCTGCCGCTGCCCGATATCGCCGGTATAGCCCGGTACCAGCAGCAGGCGGAGCTGGCATTGCTCCCCGACCGCGGCAGCTATCGGGATACGGTGCTGTTGAGCCTTAAAAGGCAGGTGGAGGACGCGGCCGGCCGTACGGCGCAAAAGGCCGGCTATGCGGACATCGCGGTGCGCGCGGAGCTTTCGCATAGCGGGGAGATCACCGCCCTTTGGCTTGCACCGGCCGGGGCTGCCCTGCCCGCCTTTGCCGGCGCCGGCATGGATCAGGAGGAATATCAAATGCTCAAAGAACAGGTGGCGAAGGCACTTTCCATACCGGCGAGCCTGGTGCACATGGAAGCGGGGGGGACTTGATCATGACGAGCCTCAAAGCGCTGTGGGAAAAGTGGAAGGAAAAGAAGCATGGCCAGTGGCTGGTGCTTGTGCTGCTGCTGGCGCTCTCCGGCGCGCTGCTTTTGACGGACCTGGATTTGTCCGGCGGCCAGAGCGCTGTGGAAAAGCGCATTGCCCAGGTGCTTTCCGCCATGGACGGTTGCGGAAAAGTGGAGATTTCCATCTATTATGGGCAGCAGAAGCAAAACTTGTGGGGGGACACGGCTGAAAACGCCGTGCCGGTGGGGGCGGTAGTGGTGGCGGAGGGCGCGGACAAGATAGAGGTACGGCTGATGCTGATGCGGGCCGTGGAAACGCTGCTGGGGCTTGACCAGCGGTCGGTTCAGGTATATCCCATGGGAACAAAACCGATGAAGTAAAGGAGAGAGGATTATGCTGGCGTTTTTGAAGAAGCACAGGAACCTGATTTTTTTGAGCGTGATTCTGCTGACACTGGCGGGCTCCTATTTGTGGAACCAGTATCAATTGCAGGAATCGCAGCTGGTGTCTCTGCCCATCACGCGGACGGCTGGGGGTGTTGCGACGCCCACCCCGGCCGTTTCAAAAACGCCGCTGAAGGAATACCAGGAAAAGCGGGAAACCACCCGCAAGGAAGACATGGCGGCGCTGGAGGCGCTGGCGGCCAACGAAAAAGCGGATGAACTCGTAAGGGATCAGGCCCACGGCCAGCTGCTGGAGTTGATAAAGTGCCGGGAAAGCGAGCTGGCCATCGAAGGGGCGCTGACCGGCGCGGGCCTTGCGCCTTGCGTGGCCGTGGTGCAGCGCGGCGCCGTTACCGTGCTGGTGGAGAAGAAGGAGCTGACGCAAACCGAGGCGGCCATGATTTTGAACATAGCGGCCGCCCACAGCGGGGAAGCTTCGGAGAATATACGCATTTTGGCGGGGAATATGATATAGTTCGAGAAAATGGCGAAGCCATTTTCTCGAATTTGCACTCTTTACCTGCGTCCGTCCGGCTGAACCGGTGCGCCGGCCAATCCTCAGTCAGCTTCGCGGACAGCTCCTTTCAAAAGGAGCCAATCCTCCACCGCCTGCGGGCGGCGCCTCCTTTCAAAAGGAGGCTTGAGGAATGGGTATGCGTTTGTATTCTGACGGAGGGTCAACATTTGCGAAAATAACGCGTATATGTTATGATAATTCCGGGTATGCTGATTTGGACGGCATGCCTGGAAGAAGGCAAGCGCATGGAAAAAACAGGAGAAGTCATTGAAGTGAAAAATGGTCAGCTGACCGTTCGTTTTGAAAGGCCCGAGGCCTGCGGGGAATGCCATGCCTGCGATGGGCACAAACATCAGGCGATGATACAGGTCGCGGGGGACGCGCAGGTCGGCGACAGCGTTACCGTCAGTATGCCCGACGGGCAGGTCGCCAAAGCCTCCCTGCTGGCGTATATCGTGCCGCTCATCGGGCTGATGCTGGGGCTTTTTGTCGGCTGGACGTTTGGCGGCGACATTCCCGCCGTCATCGGCGCGGCGGCAGGTCTTGTGCTGAGTTTTGGCATCCTCAGACTGCTGGACGGGCGATTGCGCGGCAGCGCGCAGTGGATGCCAAGGCTGGTGGCTGTTGTAAAAAAACAGTCCTGAATTCTTACAGAAATATAACGGAAAGCGTTTTTCGTGATCGAAGGATGGGGACAAGCCTTAAAAATGAAGGATTATTTTGCGATTCATCCAAAAAATCCATCGAAAATTCGCTGGATGCGGCGTCCTTTTCGATGGATTTTCTCTGGTATGAAAGCGCAAATTGTGATATAATAGGTTGAATGCATGGGAACCGTTGGTTGCCTGTCTGGACAACCGATATGTGCGGATGATACGAAGCGTTCGCGAATCTTGCAAAAAGATTTGGAACATCTTCGTTAAATAAAACATAGGAAAACGGTAAATAGGAGTCCGGCTGAAAATGGCCGCCGTGCAGTGTTGCCGGCGATGCGTTTTTGCGTACTTTTTCCCAAGTTTATTTTGATTGTGCAGGAATTTTTGGAAACCATGAAAGGAGGTTTCTTGTGGCATCTAAGGGCAAACTTCGTATCATACCCTTGGGCGGCGTGGATGGCATTGGAAAGAACATCACCGCCTACGAGTATGAGGACGATATCATTGTTGTGGACTGCGGCTCGATGTTTCCCAAGGAGGATATGCTGGGCATCGATCTTGTGATCCCCGATGTCAGCTATCTGGTAGGAAAAAAGGAAAATATACGGGGGTTTGTGTTCACCCATGGTCATGAAGACCATATCGGTGCGGTGCCTTACGTACTCAAACAGATTCCCGCGCCTTTGTACGGAACCCGGCTCACCCTGGCGCTGGTGGACATGAAGCTCAAGGAGCATAGGGTGACGGGCATACCGCTGAATGTGGTGCAGCCAAGGGATGAAATAAAGCTCGGCAAATTTTCCGTGCGCTTCATCAAGGTCAGCCATTCCATCGCCGGCGCAACGGCGCTGGCCATCACCTGCCCGGCGGGCACGGTGGTGGTTTCCGGCGACTTCAAGATTGACTTTACTCCCATCGATGGGGAGGTTACCGATCTGCCTTCCTTTGCCGAAATCGGCGACCGAGGCGTTTTGGCGTTCCTGTGCGAATCCACCAACGTGGAGCGCCCCGGCTACACCATGTCCGAGCGCAAGGTGGGGGAGACGTTCTTCAAGCTGTTTGAAAAGGCTCAGGGCCGCATCATTGTGGCCATGTTTGCCAGCAACATCCACCGTATTCAGATGATGATCGACAACGCCGTGCGCTTTGGGCGCAAGGTGTGCTTCATCGGCCGCAGCATGATCAGCGTTTCCAGGGTGGCCATGCAGATCGGCGAACTGACCGTGCCGGAAGGGTATCTGGTGGAGATGGACGACATTGATACCTATCCCGACGACCAGCTGCTGGTGGTCACTACGGGCAGCCAGGGCGAGGCCATGAGCGGCCTGACCCGCATGGCCTTCAACGAGCACCGCAAGCTGCAAATCCGGCCTTCCGACATGGTCATCATCTCGGCTACGCCCATCCCCGGCAACGAGAAAAACGTGTCCAGGGTCATCAACCAGCTGTACCGCTGCGGCGCCGAAGTGATCTATTCCACGCTGGAGGCCGTGCACGTTTCCGGCCACGCCTGCCAGGAGGAATTGAAGCTTTTGCACGTGCTGGTAAGGCCGCAGTATTTCATCCCCATCCACGGCGAATACCGCATGCTCTGGCAGCACGCGGAGCTGGCCGAATCGCTGGGCATGAACCGCAAAAACATCGTGATTCCGGAATTGGGCCAGGTCATCGAAATGAACGAAACCTCCCTGGCCATTACGGAAACCGTGCCTACCGGCGGCGTGCTGGTGGACGGCCTTGGCATCGGCGACGTGGGCAATGTGGTGCTCCGCGACCGCAAGCACCTTTCTCAGGATGGCCTGATCATCATTGTCATGGCCATCGACCGTGACCGGGGCGCGCTTGTTTCCGGGCCGGATGTCATCAGCCGCGGCTTTGTGTACGTGCGGGAGAATGAAGACATCATCGAATCCACCCGGGATCTGGTGCGCAGCATCATCGTGTCCTACGGCAAGATCGACGGCAGCGACTGGCTGCCCATGAAGAACCGCATCAAGGATGAGCTGCATCGCTTTATCTATGAAAAGATCAAGCGCAATCCCATGGTGCTGCCGATCATCGTGGAAATTTGATACCCATTCGTTTTTGCTTCCCGCGGCTGGGGAGGCCCTTACCCAGTTATTGGAGAAGGGTTTTCCCCCGGCGTGCGGGAACTTTTTATTGGTGCAGTCTTTTATACGGTATATCCGTTTTATCAGGGAGGAAGAATCCATGCAGTATGCCAAAGCCCACGAGCTCGCCAGGGAAATACGCGAAAGCGAAGAATATCAAACCTATGTCAGATTGAAGGATTCCGTTTATGCGGACGATACCAACAAAACGCTTTTGGCGGAATACAAAAAGATGCAGACTCGCCTTCAAATGGCCGCAATGGCGCAGGCAAACGGCCAGGAGAGCGAGATGCAGCGCTTTTCCCAACTGACGGCGCTATTGTTTGCCAATCAGGAGGTGGCGGCCTACCTGCTGGCGGAAATGCGGCTGCAGCAGCTGATGGGGGACATTTTTAAAATACTGACGGACGCTTCCGGGCTGGAGTTTCAACTTCCCGGCCTGGAATAAGGCAGATACAAGGAGGCGCAAACGTGAAATACCGCAAGCCCAAAAAAGACTATACCCATCAGTCGCTTCGGGATGAGCGGGAATACGGCATGTATTGGTACAGCGGCTTATGGCATATGCTCCGCCCGCTTTTGATTATACTTGGCGCTTTGATCGTGGTGGTCGGCATTACCATGAAGGGCTGGAGCTGGGTATACGACGGGTTTTTGGCGCCGGTGGATACGAACAATGCCACCCCCATCACCTTTAAGGTGGAGAGCGGCAACAGCCTGACCCGTGTGGCCACCAACCTGGAAGAGCAGAATCTGGTTCGCAACAAGACCGTTTTCAAGTATTACTGCGACTTTATCGGCCTGGGGCAAAAGATTCAGGCGGGGGAATACCAGCTGACCCGGGCCATGACCATGGATGAGATTGCCAATCAATTGACCACAGGCGACGGCAAGCCCATTACCGCCACCATCACCGTCATCCCCGGCTGGACCATTGAGGATATGGCGAACAAGCTTTTCACCGACGGCGTGATCAAAAACAAGGATGAATTCCTTTCCCTTTGCCGCACCGGGGAAAACTTCAGCGATTATTATTACATCAACGATGTTTTGGCCACGCCCAAAGCAAACCAGCGCAAGTTTGCGCTGGAAGGGTACCTCTCGCCCAATACGTATGAGGTATATACCGACGCCACCAGCGCGGATATCATCCGCAAGCTGCTTTCCCAGACCGAGGTGGCTTACCCGGCTTCCTTCCATGAGCGGGCCGAGCAGCTGAACATGACCATGGACCAGGTGATCACGCTGGCTTCCCTGATCGAAAAGGAAGCCAAGGAACCGGATTTCGCCCGGGTCTCCGCCGTGTTCCACACTCGCTTGAAGGAGAACATTAAGCTGGGCAGCGACGTGACCATTCACTATATTACGGGTGTCCGGCGCATGTCGCTGACCAATGATGATCTGAATGTCAACTCGCCCTATAATACCTACAAGTATTCCGGGCTGCCCCTGGGGCCGGTCTGCAGCCCGTCGCCCGCGGCCATTGCGGCGGCGCTGTATCCCGATGAGACATTCATCGCGGAGAAGTACAAGTACTTCTGCAGCAAGGACCCCAATACCGGCGAACTGCACTTCTCCAAAACGCTGGAGGAGCACAACCAGGCGGTGGCCATCTACGCGCCCCTGTGGAAAGCCTACGACGAGAGCAGAGGTCTGTAATCGTGATGAGTTGCCAAAGAGATGGTCTGCCTGAACCGATAGCTCTGGCAGGTGCAGACCATCAAAAAACTCCGGGAGGTATCGGAGGGCCAGAGCCCTCTGATCTGAAATCGCAAATCAGCGACATGCGCGGTGATTTGCGCGGGAATTTCGAAGAAATTCCTTCCTTGCCCGAGCAAACGCCCGCAAAAGCGCGCAGCGGTTTTGCAGTGCAGCGAGGGAAAAACTCGACAAAGTGGCAACGCCACTTTGTCGATACGCAGGGCCTGCCGGAGCTATTGGCTCCGGCAGGCGGCATGTCCCAATTGAAGGCGGCCATTCATTTCGGAGCCGACGCCGTGTACGGCGGGCTGCAAAGGTTTGGCCTGCGGGCTTTTGCAGGTAATTTTACGGAGGAAACGCTGCCGCAGGCGGTGAAGATTTGCCACGGGGCAGGGAAAAAGTTTTACCTAACCCTCAATATATTCCCCTTTGACGAGGATTTTGACGGGCTGCTTTCGGCAGCCCGCTTTGCGTTTGACTGCGGCGTGGATGCCGCCATCGTCAGCGACCTTGGCGCGGTACTGGCGCTGAGGGAAACGCTGCCCCAATTGCCTTTGCACATCAGCACCCAGGCCAATACACTAAACAGCCGGGCGGCGGCCTTTTATTACGGCCTGGGGGCGGAGCGGGTGATCCTGGCCCGGGAAATGACCCTTGAGCAAATCGCCGTCCTTCGTAAGAACGTGCCGCCGGAATTGCAAATTGAAGCCTTTGTCCACGGCGCGGCATGCATGAGCTATTCCGGCAGGTGCCTGCTAAGCAACTACATGACCGGCCGGGGCGCCAACCAGGGCGCCTGCGCCCAGCCCTGCCGCTGGCGCTACCATGTGGTCGAGGAAAAGCGGCCGGGGGAATACTTTCCCGTATACGAGGATGCAAACGGGACGTATATCTTCTCCGCGCAGGATATCAATGCCCTTGCGCTGCTTCCGCAGTTAATGGATGCCGGCGTATCCTCCCTGAAAATTGAGGGCCGCATGAAAACGGAATATTACGTGGCGACGGTCGTATCGGCCTACCGCCGGGGCCTGGACGCGTTAAGCCGGGGAAGGGACGCCTTTGACGCCTTGCTGCCCGGGCTGGAGACGGAACTGAACAAGGCCAGCCACCGCCCCGGCAGCACCGGCTTTTTTCTGGGCGCGCCCAAGGTGTGCGGCGGCGCGGAGGGCTTTACCCAATCCATGGAGTATGTGGCGCGGGTGCTTTCAAATGCAAAGCCCGGCGAGGCGGCCACCGTGGAGTTGAAAAACCGCTTTTATGCGGGGGATGCATTGGAAGTGCTGACGCCGGCGGGCAGCCATGCCTATGTCCCCAATGCCATACAGCTTGCTGGCACCGGCGAGCTTGTGCAAACTCACGGCGTGGCGGGCACGCTGCTGAAGATGACTTTTCCCTTTGTTGTTTCGGAAGGGGATATTGTAAGAGGGCCCACGCGGAATCATGCGTCTACATGAGAATGAGCTGTCCGAATGGTTGTAGGGTAAGTATTCTTTCCAAGCAAGTGATATTTGAGGCTTGGCGGGCGCTTGATCAGCGCTCCTGCGGGTGGCAAGTGTATATTGGCTTTTCTTCCGGTTCCCGCATGTTCCGGCAGGGCAGCCAATAAGCAAAAGACAGCGCTGGGGCGAATAGCAACCATCCGAATGCGTAAGCCAGGCAAACAAAGTATAATATAATCAATTCAGGCGGACGTAGCGACATTGATCACACGGACTCCCTTTTGTCTGGCGTAGCCTACGGTCTGGAATGTGCCGCTTGCTTTATATATCAGCGCGCATACGCAGTAGCTGGAATGGTCCACCATGTACCGGTTTCGCAGCTTCATGCAATCGGAGTCGTACTGTTCGCAAACGTAATGGATATGATCCGCCTCTGCCAGCAGGCGGCGGTACAATTTCTTTTCGCCGGCAAGCCACAATGCGTCCTGGTCACGGCAGGGGAGTGCGAAGGTAAGGCGGATGTTCCGCCCCATTTCTTTTTTGGCGATGACCAGCGCGGCGGCAATTTGGTCGAATCCCCTTGTTCCGCCGCATAAAAAATCGGTGACGCCTTGGAGGATGAGCTGCTCCAGCGCATCGTTGAGGCGCTTTATGATGGATTCGATTTGATCCTCCGGAAGCTGTCTATGCCCGGTGAAGCAGCATGTTGTCTTTTGCATCTTTCATTCATCCTTTGCAAACCAGATGGTGAGATAATATCATAAAGAGATTGAATTTGCAAACTATTAGATTGCATATGCAATAAACTGGATTGTTCATCATAAGGATGCGATGTCGTAGGATATCAATGGGTGAAAGTGATGGAAGAAAAGCATAAAGAACGGTATAAGCAGTTGGGGCTGACCATTGCTTATTATAGAAAGCTCCGAGGGCTGAATCAGGAAAACCTGGCTGAAATGGTTGGCATCAGCAGAACACACATCAGCAATATAGAAGCGCCTAAAATGGATAAGTCCTTATCGCTGGATGTTCTTTTTGATATTGCGGATGCCTTGCAAATATCCATTGACAAGCTTTTCGAAATGCGGTAGTGCCGTTGATTTTCTTTCCGATTTCTGTTTGTTGCAATGTTGTCAAAAAGGAAAGCGCTTTGCTGCGGTAATCAAATAATGACCAGCGGGTGACAATTTGGTCAAATCCCCTTGCCCCGCTGGATTAAAAATGAGTGACGCCTTGGCGGATGAGCTGTTCCAGCGCATCGTTGAGGCATTTTATGATGGATGCCATTTGGCCCTCCGGAAGTTGTCTATACCCAGTGAAGCATGTTGTCTTTTGCATTTTCACTCCATATAGGCTATGTATAGCCCATATAGTAGCATGCATAGCCTGTATTTTCAAGTATTTTTTTGTATTCTTGAATCATCCATGAGGGGAGATGATTCGATGAATACAACACTGGCAATACGGAATCGAATTTTGCAGCTATGCGATGAGCGCAATATCACGATTAATAAACTGGCAAATTTATCGGCGCTGCCGCCTTCTTCCATAAAAAATATACTATATGGTAAAAGCCATAACCCCAAAATTGTTACGATCAAAATGTTATGTGATGGTTTGAATATAACACTTGGTGAGTTTTTCAGCACAAGTGAATTTGATAATCTGGAGCAGGAAATCAAGTGAGAACAAGAAAGTTGCCTTTGGGCAATATGAATATGGTTGGGGCGCGGGTGACAGACGCGCGAAAAAGGCTGGGGTTGAAGCAGACTGAACTTCTCAGTAAATTACAGACGGCAGGCATCGACATCAGCATTCCGGCACTTTCTCTTTTGGAGGGACAAAAGCGTCCGGTTTTCGATTTTGAGCTGAATGCGCTGGCAAATATTCTGGGTGTGTCGGTGGATTGGCTGATGGGTAGAGAGAAATAAAGGGTTTATGACAGTAATTAAGCGCACATGCGGAACCAAATCCTCCTTACGGGCATAGAATGACCCATAAGGAGGATTTGTTCCATGATCGATGCGCTGCTTTTCTTTATCGTAAAGGAATGCTTGTTTCTCCTTGGTTTTATCGCGGGCCGTTCCAGCTTTCCCAAGCCTTTGACCAGGGAGCAGGAAACGGAGGCCTTAAGCGCCATGCAAATGGGGGACGATTCCGCCCGCAGGAAGCTGATTGAGCACAACCTGCGCCTGGTGGTCCATGTGGCCCGCAAGTATACCGTTCCCGGCTGCACCCAGGAGGACCTGGTGCATATCGGGGCCATGGGTCTGATCAAAGCCATCGAAACCTATAAGCAGGGCAGCGGTACCGCGCTGGCCACCTATGCCGCAAGGTGCGTGGAAAATGAAATATTGATGGCGCTTCGGGCAGCCAAGAAGCGCAGGGGAGACGTATCGCTAAGTGAGCCCATCGGCACCGATGGGGAAGGAAACGACATTTCTTTTATGGATATTTTGGGCACCCCCGGCGATGTGGTGGAGGAGGAAGTGCACAAAAGGGTCACCATGGGCCGCGTGCGCTGCCTGCTCAAACGCCTGCCCAAAAGGGAGCGGATCGTGCTGGAGCTGCGCTACGGCATTTTGGACGGCCGCGCCCACCATCAGCACGAAATTGCCAGGTATTTGAACATTTCCAGGTCCTATGTGTCCAGGGTGGAAAAGCACGCGATACAAATGATACGGGACTGGCTGCAAAAAGGGGAGGGGTAAATTACGCTCCGCGTATCGACAAAGTGGCAATAGCCACTTTGCCGAGCTTTTCCCTCGCTGCACTGCAAAAGCTGCGCTTTTGCGGCCGTTTGCTCGGGCAAGGAAGGAATTTCTTCGAAATTCCCGCGAAAATCACCGCACATGTCGCTGATTTTCGATTTCTAATCAGAGGGCTTCGGCCCTCCAATACCTCCCAGGGATTTTGAATTGTCTATGCTTGACTGCTTCTCTTCCACTATCTCCCGTGAGCAGACATCCCCCACAAACCTGTTGTCCGCAATGTGAACATGGCTGCAGGCCTTGACGGTCGCCATCGCCCGGCGGGGATGCCAGGGAGTATATGCCTGGCTTTTGATGATGGTATTATGGGTGAATTCCAGCCCGGATACGCTGAGAGCGTACAGCACCGGCGACTGGAAGGCGTGGAAAGTATTTTCCGTAATGCGGATGTTTTGGTGAAAAGGCCTGTCTTTTTTAGGCTCGGGAATCTCCGGGCAGATGCTGATGATCCCCTCGCAGAACTGATACATGGAAGTAAGGCAGCCATCGGTGAAATGGTTGCGGCGGATCAGCACGCCTTTACATGCGCCGGATTCAAACCAGTCGTTGGCATCCCCTGGGATCAGCACCGCGCAGCCGGAGGATTCAAACACGTTGCTCTCGATGCGGACAGGCTTGGGCGTGGAAACAAGGATGCCCCTGGCCCGGCAGGAACCAAAGTAGCTGTTCGTGATGGCAACGGCAGGTGTGTTCGTCAGGTTTTCCAGGGCGTCACCGGGCTTTATATCGGCAGGGAGATCGCGTGTAAAAGTGACGGCGCAAGCGTTGCCTGTCAGCAGGCTGTAGCTTTGCACATCCGCCCGGCCAAGGTCTGACATGGATAAGTGTTCTATCAAGGATATTTCGTCACCAGCCTTTGCCCAAAGAGGAAAAGCTGCGGACTGATCATGGGCAAACTCCGCGATCAGCGACCGGGAGCCGTTGATTTCACGGATTTTCAGTGCTGTGCCGTGTACGTTGATGGGGTCATCCATCAGGCCGTGAAAGAAGCAGCCATCCACCTTGATGCTGCCGGAATTGTTGGAAAAGTGCAGGCCGTCGTCATGGCAGGAAACGACGCGGCGGCCGGCGGCTTCATTGGGCCGCATGATAATTTGAGAATAGCTCAAATTGCGGCTGAACTGTGACAGTATGCCCAGGCCGCAGGTGTTGTGAAGCGTAATGCTGTCAAGCACTACATCTTCGCAGTGGTGCACCAGGATGCCGGGATGGATGCGCGGACTGTGGCGAAGCGTTATAACATTCCCCACTGTGGGCAGGGGATCAAATGTGCCATGAAAGCGGACGATCCCTTTTTCGATTTCTTCCTGACGTTTAGAGCGGAACTTGTCGCCGGTTTGAAAGGCTGTCCGGCGGCTTTGCGCATCGAACTCGATGGCGCCAAAATACGGGGTGTACTCCTCGCCATTAAAGAAATACAGGCGTTCGTCCTTCATCTGGTATGGGTACAACGAAGTATCCACTGATACATCCACCCGGCCGGATGCTGATGAAAGGATAACGCCCTCGGCATTGTGGGTGGGGGAATAGTCGATGGTCAGCCCATCAATATGGATGCCGCTGGAGTCAAGCAGCGCCAGCGGCGATATCTGCCCATGGCACAAAAGCGCCGCGCCGTGGCCGACGACACGCACACGGTGCATGCCTTCAAGCAGCAGCCCGGCTTTCAATTGGGGCCGCTGGTCGGAGTTGGACAGGGAAACGGAAAACGCGGCCGCATCCCGCGGGTGCAGATGATACACGCCGGGCGCAAAATGAAAAACGGTATCCAGTTTATTTTGTGAAAGCAGGCGCGATAGCTGCCCGGCAATTTCATTGCCGGGCAGTATGCCATGTTCCGCAAGAAAAAGATCCCTCATCGAACGAGTACCTCCTGTGTGCCGTGCTCATACGCCCTGGTTTCGCCCGCGGCGACGGCGAGGGGCGCATCGGCCCCCTCCGGCAGCCACAGGATGGTGCGCGCGGTTTGGTTTTGCAGGGTGGATTTCCGCCGTCCCTCGTGCAGCAGGGAGATTTCTCCGCCCCATAAGGGCAGTTGGTTCACCTGGGCGAATGCCCCATCATTTACCGCGCTGCGGGTACGCAATGTGCCATGAGCGGCGTTGGGGCAGATACCCATCAGGCCGGTAATAATGGCGCCGATGGCCGCGTAGGAGACCTCGGGGTATTCTTTTCGCTTCAGGTCGGGATGGGTCATGGCCAGAAAGGCTTTCAGGCCCTCGTCATCCAAGCCGTACCGCCAGAAGATTTCCGCGTGGTAGCTGTGTTCCTCCACGCAATCGGCAGCGCTTTTCAGGATATATGACAATTGCTTTTGCTGCCTTAGGGGGTCGCGGATCAGGCCAAAGTACAGCGGCATGCCGGCGACGGTGCCCATATACTCAAAGCCGAACTTGTCCCCGCCGAACCATACGGCGGCGTAGGCTTGCTCTTTCTCCGACCACCAGGCGGTTTCAAACCAAGCCTGCAGCCTTTGGGCTTTGTGCTCATAGTCTTTTGCCAGAACATGCCCGCCGGCGGTATGCAGCATATCCGCATACGTCAAAAGGCCCCTGTACTGCGCCGCCAAAAGGTCGGCAGCCACCTTATAACCCTCCTGCCGCAGGCTTTCGTCATAGGAGGCCAGGCCCCGCCGCCCGGTGCCCGGCTGGCGCTCCATCACGCCGTCATGGTCCCTGTCCCAGCGGCGGATGTAGTCCTCCACCGACATACGGTAAAAGTTGCGAAACTCCCCGCCGTTCAAATACCGTATATCTCCCGTCCAGTGGAACATGCGCAGGCAGGCATCCATCACGTCAAAATTGGCCGGCAGGTTGTACCAGAAGTCTGTGTCGCCAGCATAATCCACGGGGCAGGGCGTTCCATCGAACATAATCTCCCAATAGGAGCAGTAGCTGCGGCTTTCGCTGATGCCAAGGGCAAAACGGCGAAGCATGTTGTAATTGTGCGCGTCCAGGGAAAGCGCATGGGCGCCTGCAGCATGGTGCGCCACATCCCGCATGCAAAAGGCTTCCCGGCCCGGCAGCGCCGCTTCATATACGGGGCCGATGGGTGCGTTGTCATTCACATAAGCGAGTGCCTGCTTGCGCGCCCAGTCAAAACGGGTGTTGAGAACGGGATTGCTGGAATGAAATTGTACGCCGGAACGCATAACAAAACCCCCTTCGTATGATAGAAGCGAAGAGGCGGAAAAACGAAAGGCCGGGGTGCTCTTGGCGACATCATTATAGAGGCTGCCGCCGTTCATTGCAAGCGGCTGCGATGAAAATGCATAAACGGGAAGCATTGACACCCCCGTTCTTACGTGCTACGCTCTTTTTATCCCACCGGAAAAAAGGGGGAGTAAAGTGCCATATCCTTTTTTGCGGGCGGCGGAGGCCACCCAGAAGCCAAACGAGCGTTACATTCACTTTACCCACCAGGGGGGCGACGCGCCTTTGAGCCTGGTGCAGTTCGGCTGGCATAAAACAACCGGCGGCTATGGGTATGGCCCCATGGTGCGCGACCACTGCCTGATCCATTTTGTGGTGAAGGGTACAGGGCGCGTGCTGGCCAGCGATATGGAGTATCATGTGGGGCCGGGGGAATGCTTTGCGTTTTTTCCCCATCAGATTGCCTATTATGAATCGGACAAGAATGACCCGTGGGAGTATTACTGGCTGGGCTTTGAGGGCTGTTGGAGCAACGAAATGATGAAGGCGGCCGGCTTTACGGAGGAACTGATCGTACGCACCATCGTGGAGGAGGACAAGCTGTTTTCGCTTTTGCAGCAGGGGATCGACCTTGGCATGCGGGACGATAATGCCCTATATTTTGGCGGCGTGCTTCAGCAGGCGCTGCACCACTTGATTTCCCATCCCACAGAAACCAAGGAAAGAATGGATAGCTCCCGGCGAAAATACAACCCGCTGGGCAACGAATATGTGCGCATCGTCACCTCCATCATTGAAACCTCGTACCGGGAGCGGCTGAGCGTGGACGAGCTGGCTTCCCGCATGGGCCTGAACCGCAGCTATCTGACGACGCTGTATAAGGAGCACACCGGCATGTCCATCAAGGAATACTTGATGGAATTCCGTCTGCAGCAGAGCATTCTTTGCCTGCAGCGCACCAACTATACCGTCAAGCAATCGGCCCTTGAAAGCGGCTTTAACGATCCGCTGTACTACTCCAAGCTCTTCAAGTTAAGGTATGGCGTGTCTCCCCATGCGTACCGCGCGTCTTTGGAACAGCGGGAGAGTATGGGCGGGGACAGCCAACACTGATGCAAGGGCATAAAGGCTGTCCGTTGCTTAGTAAGCTGTACAAAAACGAAAACACCTAACATTTCTCCATATTCCCCTATCATCTATCCATTTACGGAGACGGTACTTGTTGTATATAATGGGTATACAATGAGTGCCGGATGTGTATGAATTGCATAATTTTGGCGTGCATTCTGCAGTTGGACGGGCTCAAACCATTGAGGAGGCGGACTATGAAAAAGGTATTGGGGTTGCTCTTGGTCGTGGCGATGCTCATGTCCTTGGCAGGCGGCGCACTGGCCGAAACCAACAAGCTTGGCTGGGAAGTTCCTGCGGAAACGCTGAAGGTCACCGTGTTCATTGCCAGCGACAACTGGACGGAGTTGGAGGAGCAAAAGCAGGGCATCGCCAACATGAAGGATTACCTGCTCAAAAACTTTAACATTGAACTCAATTACCAGACCACCGACGGTGACGCGGAAGAAGCGGTCAACCTCATGCTGGCTTCCGGCGACTATCCCGATGTGATCAAAGGCCTTACCACGGCCGCCCGCCAGAAGTTTGTGGACCAGGGCCGCGCGGCGGAGCTGACAAACTACATTGAGAATTCCCCCAATTTGAAAGCCCGCCTGGGCGATTACATGCCCATGTATGCCGACAAGGAAGGCAAGTACTTTTACCTGCCCAGCGCCTTTGGCAACCTGATGGACCTGCCCGATTACAGCGCCCACCTGCGCTATGATGAGTGGCTGGCCATTGGCAGCCCAAAAATCGAAACGCCGGATGATTACTACAATGCCATCAAGGCCGTGCTCGAAAAATTCCCCACCACCCCCGCCGGCGAAACCCGCTACTCCATGACCATGTACAACCAGGGCAACCCGGAATATTACCTGGGCGGGTATTTCGGCTTGCAGCAGGGCTGGAAGGTGAACGCGGACAGCACCCTGAGCTACTGGGCCTTTACCGAGGAAGGCAAGCGCATGGCTCAGTTCGTCAACAAGTTCTGGCGTTCCGGCACCATGGACCCCGATTCCTTCACCAACGCGTGGGATGACGCCCGCACCAAGATCAGCCAGGAGCGCGTGGTGGGCATGATCGGCGGCTGGTGGATCGGCTACAATGCCGGCCATGAAATCTGGTCTCTGACCGATCCCACCTGGACGGAGGACAAGCGCTTTATCCAGATCGGTTTCAAAGACCCCGCGGTTGAGCAGGCTTCCGTCACCGCCAAGAACAACCTTGGCTCCTCCTGGACGATTATCACCGACAAGTGCAAGAACCCCGAAGCGGTGATGAAGTTCATTGATTTTACCCAGACGGACGCCGGCTCCGCGCTGTGCAACTGGGGTATCCCCGGTCCGGTCCAGTCGTACAAGGATACTGGCAAGACCATTTCCATTTGGGATATTCAAAGCCCCACCGAGTGGAAGTTTGATGAAACCTCCAAGCAGCAGCTCCTTTCCGAGACCTGGGATTACAACGAGGAAGGTGTCTTTGGCGCCAACACAGGCCTCATGAGCTGGGTCACCTACCAGGGCCGCTGGGCGGACGGCGTAAGCTGCCTCTGGCCCAACCAGATGTGGTACAACGAAAACAAGTGGAAGCAGATCATGTTTGAAAACATGAAGGGTACCATTGTGGACGCCACCGCGCTGCTGGCAATGGGCAGCAAGTCGGAAGAACTCACCATGGCGGAAGCGGCCGTGAAGGATGCCTGGAAGCAGTACTTCCCGCTGGTTTGCATGGCAGAGGATGACGACACCTTCGAGGCGGCCTGGGTTGCCCTGCAGGATGCGCTCACAGCCGCCAACGTGGAACTGATGACCCGCGACTGGCAGGCCAACTATCAGGCAAATCTGGCGCTGATGGGCAAGTAAGGCAAAGCTGTTTCTCTATCTTAATGCGTTTGAGGCAGAGGGGAGGCGTTATCCTTCCCTCTGCCTCAATAAAATGACACCGTGCTCCATTGGGTTTTTGTATGGGAGCAGGGTGGTGCAATCTTTCAAGGTATCTGATTTCCATTCAAACAGCGAGGAGTGATCGGGCGTATGCTGGCGGCGAATCGGATGAAAACAACCAGGCAAAGAACGCTTTTACGCAGCTTCAAAAGCCAATGGGAACTGTGGCTTTTGTGCGTGCCTATCATCGCCTGGGTTTTCCTTTTTTGCTATTATCCCATGTACGGCCTGAGTATGGCCTTTGTGAATTATGTTCCCGGCCGCGAAGTCTGGCAGTGCGAGTGGGTGGGGCTGAAATACTTCGTGCAGTTTGTGAATAACCCTGTGTTCGGCCAGCTGCTGCGCAATACCCTCACCATGAGCATTCTGGGTATAACGGTGGGCTTTGTGGCGCCGATCCTTTTTGCTTTTTCCTTGAATGAGGTGGGGCATCTGCGCAGCAAAAAACTGATACAAACCGCCAGCTACCTGCCGCACTTTATCAGCTGGGTGGTGGCCGGAGCCATGTTCAAGGCGCTGCTCAACTCCGACGGCGTTGTCAGTGATCTCTTGATCAGCCTGGGGGTATTGCAAAAGCCAACCAACTTTTTGAACAAGGGTGAGTGGTATTGGGGCATCATCATGCTGATCAACATCTGGAAAGGGCTTGGGTGGTCGGCGATCATCTACCTGAGCGCCATGTCCGGCGTGGATGAGGAACTGTATCAGGCCGGCGCCATCGATGGCCTGGGCCGGCTGGGCATGGCCCGGCACATTACACTGCCTTCCATACTGCCTACCATTGTGCTATTGTGGATCATGGGCATCGGCGGCATTCTCAATGCGGGGTTTGATCAGCACCTGATCATCGGCACGCCGCTGACACAAAAATACTGGGATGTGGTGGATACCTACACCTACCGCTACGGCGTGCAGGAAGGGTTCTATTCCATGGCCACGGCGGTCACGCTGATGAAGTCCGTCATCGGCTTTGCCCTGGTGCTCATCACCAACGCCATCTCCCGCAAGGTAAGCGATGTGGCGCTGTTTTAGGGAGGGGGAGCTGCAATGAGAAAAGCGTTTTATATCAAACAGACCCCGGCCGGCCGGACCTTTGATCTGCTTAACGGTTTTTTGATCGCCGTACTGATGTTCATCATGGTGTATCCATTTTGGAACGTGCTGGTGTTTGCGTTCAACGAAGGCAGCGACGCCGTATTGGGCAAGCTTTATTTTTGGCCCCGGAAATTTACGCTGAACAACTTTGAATATGTCTTCAAAAACAAAGACCTTTTGCATGGCGCGTGGGTGTCTGTGCTCCGGGTGGTAGTAGGGACGGGCCTTGGCGTCATTTGCAACGCGCTGCTGGGCTATATCGTCTCCTGCCGCAATTTTGCCGGCCGCAAGTTCATGCGCGTGCTGTTCATCATTACCATGTACTTTAGCGGCGGGTTAATCCCCACGTATCTGCTGATGATGCGGCTGGGCTTTCAAAATACCTTTGGGGTATACATCATCCCCAACCTGTTTTCCTGCTACTATATGCTGCTGGCCGCAAGCTACATCCAGGGCATACCGGATTCGCTGTTTGAATCGGCGCGCATCGACGGGGCCAGCGAATTGAAAACGTTCTTCAAAATCGCGGTTCCTCTGGCGATGCCCATGCTGGCCTGCATTGCCATCTACATTGGCGTATCCCAGTGGAACAGCTGGTTTGACGTTTCCCTCTATTCCAAAAACCACGCGTGGGACAATCTGCAAATTATCCTGTACCGGCTTTTGAATCAGGCGACGGCGTTGGCGGAAATCAAGAATCAGCAGCAGCTGTACGCCAGCATGCGCACCATCCAGCCGCAGACAGTGCGCGCCGCGACGACCGTGATCGTGGTGGTGCCCATCCTCTTTATCTATCCTTTCTTCCAGCGTTATTTCGTTGGCGGTATCACACTCGGCGCAGTAAAGGGCTAATACTGCTTCCAAACGTTAAGGAGAGTTCCCCAAATGAATAAGAACCTCGGCAAGGTATCCCAGACGGCCACAGTAAAGGAGTCTGCTGCCATGACGATGCCCAGCCTTGTAAGCATGCTGAAAAAACGAGATTATCCCATGTTGAAGGTGCCGCCCATCTGCCACGCAAGGCTGTCCGGAGACCCGGATACCATGCTGTTTGTTTTGACATACAATGGTTTTGATATCATTCAAATGCAGTTTCGGCAGGAATGCCGGCCGTTTTTGCGTTTTCATTCCGACGGTGATTTCCAATCCCGCCCCTTCATACAGCAGTTTGTGATCGCCGCCGACACTGAGACGGAGCTTGATGTGACCGTATCCTTTCCCCATGAAATGGCGGTTTTGCGGCCGGAGCGGGCCAAGGCCGGCCAGGCCATTTTGGCTCAGTGGGGCCATCCGCTAATCCACGGCGTCAACGGCCTGTATTCCCTTTTGTGGGACTATTTCATTACCTGGCACGGGTATGATTTTGCGTGGCAGGGCAAGGCCGTGAAAGAGGAGAATGGCATTTTCAAGGCCGGCTTTACGGTAAAACTCTCCACCAAGCCCTTTGTCTTTTTGCTGAAGCCCCGCTATTACGGCATGCATCTGGGCTATGAAGAGCATCAGCCCTGGGTCCGCCGGCCCAAGGAGGAAGCGGTGTCCGGCTGGTGCTCCTGGGAAGCGTACCATGACAAGGTGACCCAGGAGAACGTGACGAACGCCGCTCAGGCGCTGGCGCCGCTGCAAAAATACGGCCTGGATACTTTGCAGTTGGACGATGGATATCAGAATCCCCTGGTTCCGCCGGCGGCGGGAAAAGCCATCGGCGAAAGCTGGCTTGTACCCAATGAAAAATTCCCCGAAGGCCACATGGGGATTGTGGATGCCATGCGCGCAAGGGGCTTTCGCGCGGGTATCTGGACCAATGCTACGCTGACCAACCGGGAAGCAAGCGATGCGCTGCCCCACATGCTGCGTCAGGAAAACGGCGAGCTGCTTTTTGGCGACTGGATTCAATATGTGATCGACTGCACCCCCCAAATGCTGGAGGAGGAGATCACACCTTACTATAGGGGCCTTCGGGAGGCGGGATATGATTATTTCAAGTCCGATTCCATCCGCCACCTGATTTTCGACGGGCTGCAGGAGGCCGTGCGCCTGGGGCTCTTAAGTGATGAGGAAGCCCAGGAGAGGATGCTGTCCTACATGCGGGCGGCGCGCAAGGGGATCGGCGAGGATGCCTATTATCTTTCCTGCTGGGGCGTGCTCACCCAGTCCATTGGTGTATGCGACGCCATGCGCGTGGCCACCGACGCCAACGCCAATTGGCATGCTTACAGCATGCAGCTGCGCGAAACGGCGCGCTGGTTCTTTGCCCAGCGGATTTTGTTTACCCTTGACCCGGACCATGTCTGCGTTCGGGGGGAATACCATTGGGTGCGGATGATGCTTTCCATGGTAACGCTCACCGGCGGGCTGTACATGATTTCCGACAAGCCCGAAACCTATGATGAGAAGCGGCTGGGGCTGATTCAAAAAACGCTGCCCGGCGCCAAAGTGCGCGCGGCGGAAACGGGGCCGGTCAATTATGATACGCCGGCCTGCGCAAGCATCCGGCAAGGCGTCGAGCTGATCCGGGGAAGCTATGAGATCGGCCATTATGACACGGAGGGGGCCGCGCCCTTTTCCTCCCTGTGGTGTACTCACTTTGAAAAGGGTGGCCGCAATTGGTGCGTGATGCAGCGCTGCGCCGTGACGCCGCTGCCGACGATGAAGCTTTCCCTTGATGAGCTGGCGCTGCCGCGCGACCGTGTCTATTATGCCTTCGACTTCTGGAATCAGTCTGGCACTATCCTCCGCGATGGTGCGCTGGCTTTGCCCGCGCTGGCCTTGGGTGATACCAACGTAATCGGCCTGTATGATATTACGGACGGCGGCCCCTGCCTTGTGGGCTCTGACCGCCACGTGACCATGGACGCTGTAAGTGTGGAGGAAGCACAGCCGCTGGGGAAGGGCATCCGGCTGAAACTGCGCGGATTTGCCGGCTTGGTCTGCCGCTATACGGTATATGCGCCCGAGGCAATGGGCCAGGTAACGGCGCAAGAAGGTATGGCCAGGTGTGAGCGCCGCGGCGATGTGTATGTAATCGAAGCCGCGTTTTCGTCTGGTCAGATGCAATTGGTTCTGGCGTAAGTTTCCTTCCGACACCCCTTTCCGCTGGCATATGCCGGGCGGGAAGGGGTTTTGTTTTCCGTTCTTATTGGCTTGATTGCATGGAGGGTATAGGGACGGGGAGCACAAGACAGAAAAAATGTTTTGGATAACGCCTTTGCGCCAAGGGAAGGCGCCTGTATTCTTCGAATTAATGATGATATGTGTTTTGCTCAGAGCTAAAGGCGGACAACGACCGTTCCCAAAGCACGGAGGCGTATCTTCCCCGAGCAGAAAGTCATCGGCCATGTCGATGACAGCGCCGTGCTGTTTGCTTTCCTTATACACAGCGCCTTTTACCAGTCCCGCTGCAATGTGTGTTTGAAGGGTCTTGCGGAGAACGCTTTGTATCAGTACAGCCTGACCGTGGAGTTGGAGAGGCTTCTTTGACAAGGCGGCCTGTACTATAGATAAACTGCAAGTTTTATGGAGGGTGCATCATGAAAAGCGTAAGGGTGTGGGCGGAGGATGTGCAGATTCCCACCTATTTGCCGGGCGAGCCGGACAAAAACCCGATTTTTCTGGAAAAGCGGGTGTACCAGGGCAGCAGCGGCAAGGTGTATCCCCACAGTGTCATCGACAGCGTGGCGGATGAAAAGGTGCTGAAAACCTACCGTGCCGTATACCTGGAAAACGAGTATGTGAAGGTAATGGTGCTGCCGGAATTGGGCGGGCGCATGCAGCGCGCCACCGACAAAACCAACGGCTATGATTTTGTGTACTACAACCGGGTCATCAAGCCCGCCCTGGTAGGCTTGGCCGGGCCCTGGATCTCCGGGGGCATTGAGTTCAACTGGCCCCAGCACCACAGGCCCAGCACCTTTGACCCCGTTTCCTTTAAGATGGAGGAAAACGCGGACGGCAGCTGCTCCGTGATCGTCAGCGAAATCGAGAATATGTTCCGCACCAAGGGCATGACCCGTTTCACGCTGTATCCCGGAAAGGCCTACATTGAGCTCACTACCCAGTTGTACAACCGGACCGACACTCCCCAAACCTTTTTGTGGTGGGCGAACCCTGCCGTGGCTGTAAATGACGATACCCAATCGATCTTCCCGCCGGATGTACATGCGGTGATGGATCACGGCAAGCGGGATGTATCCGCTTTCCCCATTGCCAAAGGCGTTTACTACAAGGTGGATTACGCGCCGGGCACGGATATCTCCAGATACAAAAGCATTCCCGTGCCTACCTCCTATATGGCCTTCCACTCGGATTATGACTTTGTGGGCAATTATGATTACGGCCGGGAGGCCGGCCTTTTGCATGTGGCGGACCATCATATCTCCCCCGGCAAAAAGCAATGGACCTGGGGCAACGGGGCCTTCGGCCGCGCCTGGGACAGAAACCTCACTGACGAGGACGGGCCTTACATTGAATTGATGACGGGCTGCTTTACCGACAACCAGCCGGATTTCAGCTGGCTGATGCCCTATGAGGAAAAGGGCTTTACCCAGTATTTCATGCCCTACAAGGGCGTTGGCGTCGTCAGGAACGCTACCAGGGATGCCGCCGCGCGCCTTCAATGGGCCGACGGCCGGGGCAGCCTTGTGGTATATGCCACCGGCGTGTATGAAAATGCCGTGACCCGGGTGAAGTGCGGGGAACAGACGGTTTTTGAAAAGACCGTTACACTCTCGCCCGAGGAAGCCTGTTTCGATTCCTTTGACGCGCAAAATGATGAGTTGCATCTCGCGGTTTATGCTCAAACCGGCCGGCTGCTGGTTGCCTGCGATATCCGCCGGCAAAAGGAAGAGACGCTGCCCAGTCCGGCGGAGGCAATTCCGCCCGCGATAGAGGTCAAGACCAATGAAGAACTGTTCCTGTACGGGCAGCACATCGAGCAATACCGTCACGCCACTTGGGATGCGGCGGAATATTATCTGGAAGGCCTGCGCCGCGATCCCACCGATGCCCGCATCAACAACGCCTACGGCAAACTGCTTTTGAAGCGGGGGCTGGTTGAGGAGAGCCTTACGCACTTTCGGGCCAGCGTTGCCAAGATCACCAGGAAGAACCCCAACCCCTACGACGGCGAGCCGTATTTCAACCTGGGCGCCGCGTTGGACTTTTTGGGGAAATGGGATGAGGCGTATGACGCCTTCTACAAATCCACCTGGAACGCGGCCTGGCAAAGCGCGGGGTATTACCGCGCGGCGGCCATCGATCTGCGTCGGGGAGAGGATACGCTGGCGCTGGAGCATTTGCAAAAAGCCCTGATCCGCAACGGCCACCACATGAAGGCCCGTAATGCCAGGACGGCCGCGCTGCGCAGGCTTGGCCGCATGCAGGAGGCGGTAAGGGCGGCGGAGGAATCGCTGCAAATTGATCCCCTGGACCTGATCGCCATGCGGGAAAATGCCCTGGCCCAAGGCCAAGACGGCGCTGTCTGGCTTGCTGTGCCCGGTATCAATCACAACACGGCCATTGAGCTGGCGCTGGAGTACGCGGAATGGGGCATGAAGGAGGACGCGGCGGAGGTTTTGAAAGCCTATGCCGCACAAAGTGAAAATCTCTCCCAGGTATATCCCATGATCTATTACCATTTGGCGGCTTTGGAGAATGGTGGGAAGTGGCTTGCCCTGGCGGAGGAAGCCTTGCCCGACTATTGTTTCCCGCACCGGCTGGAGGACAGGCTGGCCTTGGAGGCGGCGGTCCGCCGCGGCGCGCCCTGCTCAAAGGCGCTGTACTACCTGGGCAACTTCTGGTATGATCGGCTGCAGGCGGAAAAGGCCATTGGCTGCTGGGAAGAATCCATACGCCAAAAAGCCGATTTTGCTACGCCGCACCGCAACCTTTCGCTGGCCTATTTCAACAAGCGGGGCATGTATCCGCAGGCCCTTGCCCAAATGGAAATGGCTTTCTCGCTGAAACCTGACGACGCCAGGGTGTTTATGGAGCTGGACCAGCTGCGCAAGAAGCTGCATGTACCCGCCCAGGAAAGGCTGGAACACATGGAGCGCCACTTCCGCCTGGTATCGGCCCGGGATGACCAGTACTTGGAGTACTGCACGGTTTTGAATGTCCTCGGCGACTATGAAAAGGCATTGAAACTGCTGCTGGCCCGTCGCTTCCATCCCTGGGAGGGCGGCGAAGGCAAGGTGCCGGCCCAATGGCGCATTGCCATGACACAGCTGGCAAGAAAAGAAATGGAAAACAACGATTACCAGGCGGCAATGGAAAGGCTGCAAACGGCGGCAGGAGAGTATCCCGAAAGCTTTGGCGAGGGCAAGCTTGCCGGCGCCCAGGAGAATGATATCTATTACCTGCTGGGGAAGGCCTACACGGCGACGGGAAATGGGCATGCCGCAAAAGCTGCTTTTGAACGCGCAGCATCCGGCCTTTCGGAGCCTGTGGGGATGATGTACTACAACGACCAACCGCCGGAAATGATTTTCTACCAGGGCTTGGCCAGGCAAAAGCTGAGCGACAATGAGGGAGCCGCGCTTCGCTTTGAAAAGCTGATCGCCTATGGGGAAAAGCACTTTGATGATCATGTAAAGATCGAGTACTTTGCCGTATCCCTGCCCGATCTGCAAATCTTTGAGGAAGACCTTCAAAAGAAAAACAAGGCCCACTGCCTGTTCATGATGGCCTTGGGCCATATGGGCAAGGAACAGACCGAAGCGGCAGAAAACAGCCTGAGAAGGCTGCATGAGCTTGCGCCGGAGCACCAGGGGGCAAAGGCGCATCTTTTATACTGATAGAGGCAATGAGAAATGTGGCGTTCCTTTCGCTATGCCTTGCACAGATAATGCAAAAAGCCCTTCCTCCAATAGCAGTAGGAAGGGCAGGGGCAGACCGATCAGGTGGATCTTGTTCTATTATCTGTTCCAGATCAAGCTTGGATCAATGTGATCCACTGCGGCCGAGCAGGTCCGGGCCATGGCGCCCTTTAGTTCCTTTGTCATATCCACAATCTTTTTCCGCACACCTTCCGCCCCTTCCTCCTGAAGTGGGCCCATCAGCGCCCGGCCCACGCAGACCGCCGTGGCCCCAAGGGCCAAGGCTTTGAAGGCGTCTATGCCGCTTGTGATCCCGCAGTCCACAAAGATGGGCATGCTGTTCCCAACCGCCTGCCTGATCTTGGGCAGTACTTTGAGCGGCGGCAGGGCGTAGTCGAGAATTCCGTGGTGATGGGAAACCACGATGCCCTTCACGCCGGCATCCAGGCATTTTACTGCATCCTGTACGCTCAAAACACCTTTGATGATAAAGGGAAGGCTGGTAGCCTTAACATAAGACTTGATTTCCTCCAGCGTCTTGGGCACCATGGGCAGCCCCAGTACGTTGTCATAATCGCCCTTGCCGTTGAACGCATGGTCGATGTCCATGCCGACGGCAAAAGCGCCGTGAGCCTGGGCATGTGCCATTTTTTGGAAAACAACTTTGTTGTCCTGGTGGGGCTTGATAATCTTGATGGTGCGCGCGCCGGTTTGGATCATTGCTTCCAGTTCATCCTCTTCGCCCATGCCGGTCCACATCACCGCGTTGGCTGCAAAGGCGCCCTTTGCCATTTCCACCCCGCCGTGGGGGCGGCAGTTGTTCAGGTGGGACAGGGCAGCCGTCATGATGGGGGTATCGAACGTCTCCCCATACAGCGAAAAGCTGGTGGAGGGGAGGCTCCCGTCCAGGTGCCGCATTTCAATCAGCAGCGAATCGAAGTATTCCCGGGTAATTTGATTGGCGTCGCCAACCCTTTCCTTCTGCTGTGCCATGGTATTCTCTCCATCCCTTTTTTTCTGCAGTATAACCGATTTGCGGGCCTTTGTCCAATGGGCAAGCTACCCCTTGACCGCGCCGGCCGTAAGTCCCTTGATAAACTGCTTGGACATGCTCAGGTATAAAAGGATCACCGGCAGCGCCGAGAGGGAGAGGATGGCCAGGAGCTTGGGCCAGTCAGTGGTGTACTGCCCCTGCAGTTTGGTGACCGCCAGCAGCACGGTCTTCTGGCTTTCCAGGTTGATGAAGATCAGGGGAAACCACAGGTCGTTCCAGATGGGCACCAGGTTATAGATGGCCACAGTCGCCAGCGCCGGCCGCACCAGGGGCAGCACGATGGACCAATAGATTTTGAAGCGCCCAGCGCCGTCCATATAGCCGGCTTCATACAGTTCGCCCGGCAGGCCGCGGATGAAGCCCGTCAATATGAATACCGCCGTCGGGATGCCCATGGCGATATATACGGGGAACAGGCTCCACAGCGAATTTAGCAGGCCGAAAACCTTCATCATTTCCAGCAAGCGGATAGTGGCGATTTTGATGGGTAGCATCATGCCGATGATGATCGCAAAGTATACGATGCCCGACAGCCTGGTGCGCCAGTGGGCCAGCGCGTAGGCGCAAAGGGAGCCCAGCAGCAGGATCAGCGTCAGGGAAATCACAACCACCAGGAAGCTGTTGCGGAAGTAGTTGAAAAAGTTGCTGTCGGACATCACGGACCGGTAGTTTTCCAGCGTCCACGCGTCCGGTATGCCAAAGGGATTGCCATAAATGCTCTTTTTATTTTTCAGCGTGTTGATCAGCAGGATCCACACGGGAAAGATCACGATCAGCGACCAGAGGATCAGCATGATATGCGAAGGAATATGCATGTTGGCAATGCGCATGGAGGTATGTTTCGCGGCTTTTTTCATGCCATTATTCCTTTCCCTGCGTAAGCTTCAGCGTCGGTATGACGCCGATGAGCAGCATGACAAATACAGTGGTGGAAATGGCCGCGCCTACGCCGGGTTCGGGAATGCCCACCGGATGCTGTCCGGCGATGCCATAGCGGTAAAACAGCGTGCCGATCAGGTCCGTGGCATAGCTGGGCGCGCCGTCCGGCGTTTCCATGGAGTAGACCACGTCAAAGGCGTTGAAGTTGGATACAAAGGTCAATATGGCAATCATGCCTACCACGGGTAATATCAGCGGCAGCTTGATGCGAATAAACTGCTGCCAGGTGTTGGCCCCTTCAATAGAGGCGGCTTCTATCAAATCTTCCGAAATGCCCTGGAAGCCGGCCACAAACATCATGGTGGGTATGCCGACCCACTGCCACACCGACACCAGCGACACAACGGACAGCGCGGTGGATGTATCGCCCAGCCAGGAGCGGACGAGAAAGCCCAGGCCCATGGCTTTGAGGGTGGTACCGGCCCAGATGGGGTTGAGCATCAGCTTGAACAGATACCCTGTGACAAGCACCGCGATGGTGCAGGGAACAAAAATGACCGTTTGATAAAACTGCCGGCCCCGCATGGTGCGGCTGGTCAGGATCGCGGCAAAAAAGATGCCCAGCATATTTTGCAAAAGCATATGGTAGGCAAAGAACACCCAGGTGTTTTTGAATGCGTTCCAAAACCGTACGGATACCACCGAATCGGTAAACAGCCGCACATAGTTGGCCAAGCCCGCAAATTGCCGCGTGCCGGTAGTGCCCGCGTACAGCGACAGGCGAATGGAATCCACCAGCGGGTAGGCCATGAAGATGCCGTAGGCCAGCAGCGCCGGCAGAACATACCGCATCCAGTACCAGCCGCTGGGGTTGATGCTGCCGCCGCCCCGGCCGGCCGATAAACGTGGCCTGGCAATCATTGGGTTTTCCTCCAATCGCTTCGGATGGGCTTTGCTTGAAGGACCGGCAAATAGGAACCGTAGGGGCCAAGCCCCCCCCTGCCCGCCTTCACGAATCGTTATCGTGCCTGGGCGGGCAGGGATTGAGCCTTGCCCCTACAATACTTTACCGGAATCCTTCATTCAGCGCGTCTGTTTTGCATTGCGACGAATTACTGCTGCGGAGCCGCAAACGCGGCCAGCGCATCGGCAGCGGCCTGGGGTGTCGTCTCGCCGCGGCAAATGGCGTTGAGCTGTTCCACCATAGGGGTGTAATAGTCCATCAGCTTGGGCCATACAAAGCGGGCGTCCAGCGTCTTGCCCTGATTGAGGGAGAGGATTTCCGTCACGCGCTCGTTCTGAAAGGTGATGGGGGCGTTGATCATGGGGAAGAAACCGGCGGGCAGATAGTCCGCAGTGATCTGCGCGCCTTCGGGCGTGGCCAGCCAGGCCAGGAAGGCTTTCACTTCCTCAGGATACCTGGTGGCCTTGTTGCCGGTGATGCCCATGTCGGGATGGAAGCACATGCCGGGGGCCTTGCCTTCGGGCGCCGGGAAGGCCATGGTGCCCCAGTCGGTGTCATAATCGCTGTTCAGGGGGCCGCAGCTCCAGGAACCGTCCATCAGCATGGCGGAATTGCCCATGCCGAAGAAGATGTTGGCGTTGTCGTTGTCGATGGATTCGAAACCCTCGGGCAGGAAGGGAACCAGCTGGGCGAAGTCTTCCAGGATCTCCACAAATTCGGGATCATTGAATTTCTTATCGCCCTTTTCATACGCGACGCGGCCTTCAGCGGTGATGTAGTTGGGAACCATGCCCAGGAAAACACACTCCAGAATGTCCCAGTTGGAGGCGATGCCATTGGCGAACACCGTCACGCCGTTGTCCTTGAGCTTCTGGCACATGGCAATGAATTCTTCCCAGGTCTTGGGCAGCTCGGTGATGCCGTTGTCGGCAAAGATCTTCTTGTTGTAATAGATGGGCTGGGATACCGCGGCGAAGGGCACGGCGAAAACCTTGCCGTCGGCGGCGGTCCAGGGCTCCAAGCTGGTGGCGGCGAAATTCTCCTTGACGCCCGGGATGTCCGTGCAGTCCATGGAAAAGCCGGCGGTGTAAAGCTCCTCGCCCGTGGCGTAGGAACGGGAGTAGTACAGGTCGGGGCCGGTGCCGGAATCCAGCTGCAGGCGGAGCACGGAGTTGTACTGGGCGGACTGGGTGGGCTCAAACGTGATGGATACGCCGGAAATTTCCTTGTACTTGGCAAGCAGCGCTTCAACCATGGCGGCGTCGGTGTTGCGCCAGGAACCCATGGTGAGCGTGACCTCCTGGGCATAAGCGAGCATCGGCAGGACCGCCAGCAGAACGGCCACCAGAACCACAACCAGTTTCTTCATGGAAACGTCCTCCTTGATAGTATTGATATACAACCGCGCGAGCGCGTGATATCCGGTGCTTTTCAATAAAGAATTGATCATCTTACCCATACCGGGGCATGAAAAAATAGAGCCCTGGCGAATCACTTCCGCGTTGTTACACTGTTGCTTTATTATTCTATTTATATGTTGTTTCAAGTAGAATTCTCTTCTTGTTGAAATTTGTGATGCGGCGAAGTGCCATGCGTGATATGATAAAAGTGTGAAAGCTGTGCGGCAAAGGGGAGTAACAGCGCCATGGAATGGATTGCGAATCAGCTCTATAGAAAAAGAACACACCAGCGGTGCTGAACCCGATTGTACAGGGCCAAACCATATCCCGTACGCAGCTATGCGATGTAACGGTGCCAGGTCTTACCGGCATTGCACGCATTGTCTGCTAAGAGAACAGGGAACTGCAAGGAGTTGATGGAATGTCTGTTATCAAATTGGAAGTGTGCTGCGGCTCGGCCGATGATGTAATCGAGGCATGGAAGGGCGGGGCGCAGCGCGTGGAACTGTGTTCCAGCCTGTTTCACGGTGGTCTGACGCCCTCTGTAGGAACGTTGATTGTAGCCCGGGAGTCGGTCCCGATTCCCATTATGGCGATGGTCCGCCCGCGTCCAGGCGGATTTTGCTATACCCAGGCCGAATACAAAACGGCGCTTGCCGATGCCTGGGCGCTGCTGGAAAGCGGCGCCCAGGGACTGGTTTTTGGATTTTTGAACCCGGACGGCACGGTGGATGAAACGCGCACGCGGGAGCTTGTGGAGCTGACCCAGGGGAAAGATAGTGTGTTCCACCGTGCCATTGATGTGACGCCCGACTGGAAACGTGCTTTGGAAACTTTGATAAAGCTGAAAGTCAAGCGTGTACTCACAAGCGGACAAGCGTCCAATGTGCTTTTCGCGCTGGAGACCATTGCCCAAATGGTTCAATTTGCCGGCGGTGCGATTGAAATTCTTCCGGGAGCAGGCATATCGCTGCAAAATGCTGCCCGTGTTGCGAAAGAGACAGGCTGTTCGTACCTGCATCTTAAGCGCCACAAACGCGTTGCGGACACATCGACTGCCAACAATCGCAATATCTTCTTCGGCGGCGCGCTTTACCCGCCGGAGGACAGCTTTGAGATCATCGATGGCACGTATATAGCCGAGCTTTGCGAGCAGCTGAAATAATGGACGAAAGAGGAACGGTGCATGCACGCGATCATTGGAACATGGAAGATGAGCTATGAGGGCGTGAAGAGCGCCTTTCAGGATCTTGCGCGGGGCGGATGCGCCGGCGAGGCGGTGGCAAAGGCTGTCATGGCGGTGGAGGACGATCCCCGCTTTGTGTCGGTGGGATACGGCGGCCTGCCGGGCCGGGACGGCCGTGTGACGCTGGACGCGGCGTTTATGGATGGACAGACGCTGCAATATGGCTGCGTATTATGCGCGGAGGGCATCAAAAATCCCATCCGCGCCGCCATGCGCCTGTCCGGGCGCAAGCAGAACTGCCTGCTGGCCGGCCATGGCGCGCTGGAATTTGCGCTGGCCGAAGGCCTGCCTCTTTGCGATATGCGCACGGAAAACGCGAAAAGGCGCTGGCGGGCGGCGGTCATGGAGGAAAGCAAAACGCTGGAAGCCTACCGCGGCCATGATACCGTGTGCGTGATCGCGCTGGATGATACAGGCCGCCTTTGCGTAGGCACCTCCACCTCCGGCCTTTTTATGAAGGAGCCCGGCCGCGTGGGGGATACGGCGATCATCGGCTCCGGCTTTTACTGCGACGCCCGCTACGGCGGGGCCGCAGCCACGGGGATGGGGGAAGACATCATGCGCGGCTGCCTGTCCTATGACGCCGTTTCCCTGATGCGCAGGGGCGCCTCCCCCCAGGAGGCCTGCGACGAGGCGCTGCACCACCTATACAGGCGCATGCGGGAGCTGAACGACAAGGACGGTGGCATGAGCATGATCGCGCTGTCTCCCAACGGCCGGTTCGGCGCGGCGACAACCATCGACCTGTTTCCTGTTTCGTTCGCTTCCTCGGGGCAGGGAAGCGGCCTGTATGCCGCCGGCTTTGCGCAGGAGAAAACGGTGATCCGGCGCGTTGCGGAGGATGAGATTCAAATGATTATCAGCGATTGACTGTTTGCTTGGATGCAGACAACGCCGGCCTTTGTTTCATACAAAAATACGCCGGCCTGCCGATTTGGCAGGCCGGTTCGTTGTATGCCGGAAGGGTGATCACGGGTACGCCGAGTAAAAGGGATCGCCCATAGTGACCATATCCAGAGTATACGTTTGGGCATTGACCAAGGTATCATCCTTGGCAAGCCGCTCTTCCACCACAAAGCACCAGCCGGGGGTATAGGTCAGCTTGCTCATGCTCACATATACGGGCTTGATCTCGGTTAGCACCCGGTAAGTGGCGTACTCTGTATAAGTGCCCCAGGTATTCCCGGGCCGGTTGGCATCGTACACCACATCCACGGTGGTGGTGTCATCCACGTAATAGGTGGCCATCCACTCCTTCAGCGCGTCCTGCCAGGAGACCGGCGCAATGGCAAGAGGAGCGGCGGAAACCTCGCGGGGCAGATTACCCGATTTTACGTAGCAGATGCCCCCGCTATCCTTCACCAGTAAATCGAATTGGGTGGCTCCACACAAGCGGGCGTCAGGCTCTTTGGCATCCTTGAGCGGCCAGGCGTATTGGGGGGCGATCGGCAAACCGCGCAGCATGGGCAGCAGGCTGACGGCGGTATAGTTCAGATCCGACGCCTCGATGGATTTATGGCCAAATTCCTGAAGGCTGCGGTTTCTTGACCGCCTGTTTTCCCAAAAGCGCTCCTCGTATCCGCTGATGGTCAGTTGGAGCCCACGCGGCACTGAGGTGTAAACCCGGTCAATGTTCATGCCCTGCAGATAAGGCTCGAAGGCCAGCGCCTTTGCAAACGCAATGGCGATGTTCTTTGCCCTTGCCTGCTCATCCGGCTTTTCAACGGGTGAGCCAAGTGTGCTCGCGGCCAGGGAATTATCGATAAAGTCGGGCCAAATCTCTTCCGGCGCGCCGTCCTGTACATACAGGAGATTTGTCTTGGAATGCATGTCCCACTTGACCTTCAAACCGATCTTTCCAATACCGTCCGCCTTTTCCATGGCGGCAAGCAGTATGTCCTTTTCGAAGCTTGCAAATTCCACGGTAATGGCGCGCAGTTGTTCTTCTGTAAACGCCTGGGGAACGGGGCAGTCCACCTTCAGAACCTGGTTCTTGTCACGGTATCTGAGAATCTTCAAATACCCTGCCAGCCTGCCGGCTTCTTCCTGAATGGTTGAGACATCCACATCTTCGGCGTTGCAGTCGTTCCATACGCCATTGGGGTCGTGGCTTTTGGAGGCCTGGGCCGGCAGCCACAGCATGCTCATCAGGACGAGGGCGGCCAAAGCCCCAAGCAGGCGCAGGCAGGCGGCCGGCTTTACCGGTTTAATATCGGTCATACAGTTCCCTCCATTCTTGGGCGGTGGGCGCGGCGGCGGTGATGGTCAGGGTGCTTTCCTCTTTTGTTTCACTGCCGTACACCCAACTGAAAACAGGCACCGTGATCTTTATGTTCCCGTTGTCATCCAGCATTTTTTTGTACTGCTCCGGGGTAACGCTGACAAGGTCGGCTTCCAGGAAGAAGGTCTCCCCTTGATTTTCGGGAACCCAGTAGTGGCGTGCCCAGATATCCATTCCGCCAATATCCAAATGGGTGATATCCACCACCAGGGCCTGTTTACCCTTGGGCAGCCATTTATCCAGGGTGGTAATTTCGCCTTCCCACCAGATGTTGTCCATGTTGATGCCATCCACCCCAAAGTCTCCCTGGTTGATGAGGCGGAACGCATCGGGCTTTTGGGGGGCGGCGTGCAGTGACAGGGAAAACTTCATGTTGTTCCACAGATAATCTCGGGCCTGCACGATCAGCCGCTTCCCGTCATAGCGCTGGTTGACGGGCTTTTGTGTAGTGCTTTCCACTGTGGCCGTATCCAGGGCCAGGGTGGTCATGCCGGTCAAAAAATCCAATACGCCAAGGCTTTTTGCCGCCAGCGCGCCGCCGCCAAAGAGCAAAAGGCATGCTGCGGCAAGGGGGATCCACCGCATCCGCCTTTTTGCCGTCTGCTTGCCGGCAACAGCGCCAAGCGAATGGGCAAGACGGATGGAAAAACCGGCTGGCGTTTCTTCAAACGCGTTGTTCAGATCGATTTCCGCTGGGGAAGCTGTGTTTTTCATCCTTGCGCCTCCGTTTCTTTCAGTTGTTTGCGCAATTGTTCCCTGGCGGCGGACAGACGCCATTTGACTGTGCCTTGGGGGATGCCAAGGAGCCTGGCCGTTTCCGCCACGGTAAAGCCTTCCAGGCAGTTGAGCGTAAGGGGCAGGCGCAGCTTTTCGGGCAGCGCATACAGGGCGTCGCGAAGGGCGGTATCCGGGGCTTCGCCTGTGATGCCGTCCGGGATTTGCGCTACGGGGAGCACCCTTTTCCGCTGGCGCTGCAGGTTGCGGCATTCGTTGATCACGATGCGGGTCAGCCATGCGCGAAAATAGGCTTCCTCCGCCCGGTCCCGCTTTTCCCAGGCCTTTTTCAAGGCTTCCTGCACGGCGTCGGCGCAGTCGTGCCAGCTAAAAAGCAAAGTGCGTGATACGCGGAACAGCGTGCGCTCCATGGCCGTGACTTCCCGTACAAAGGTTTCTTCGTCCACCACCAGGGGACCACTCCTCTTTTGCAGATGATGTTTTCAAACGCGTTTGGCAGGCTTGTTTCTGCCTACACTATATTAACGGAGTTGCTTGGCAAATGGTTGGAAGCGATGAAAAATATTTCCGGAAGGATGACGAATTTTGAGTTGTAAATTATTCCAGAGATTGCAAAGGGTACAAGCGGTATTTCGTTTTATGGTCAGGAAGGAAATGGAGGGAAAGGTATGAAAAGGTTGCTTGTCCTGATAACGCTTTTACTGGCAATGGTGGCATTCCCGGTTATTGGCCTGGCCATGGGCGATGGGGCGGTTGTTAACAATCCCAATTCGCAAGACAGGCTGCACTTGAGGACAAAACCCAGCGTAACATCCCAATCGCTGGGCAAGTATTACAACGGAACGCCGGTAACGGTGACCGAATACAGAACGGACGGATGGCTGAAGGTGGTTGTAGGCTATCCCACGGGGCCGGACTATGAGCAATACGTGGGATATATGTTGGAAGAATACCTGACCTCTGACTTTGACGGGGCCTCGGCCAAAGTAAAATCCGCCATGCCGGAGTATACGTCCACATCTTCCGCGTGGAAAATGTATGGCTCGCCCAGCTACAGCGCAGCTTATGAAACCTATGGCGCCGGAGAAGAAATACGCTTGATGGGCTTTACGGAGAGCTGGTGGCACATCCTCATCCTGCGCAATAATGATGCGTACCGCTCCGGTTTTGTGCCTGCCAACAGCCTGAAGACGCCGCAAAGTGCCGTGATCAATAACCCCAACGCCAAGGACCGGCTGCACCTTCGCACAAGCGGCAATGCCAACGCCTCATCTCTTGGCAAATACTACAACGGCGTCAAGGCGCAGGTGATCAGCCAGTATGGGGATTGGACAAAAGTGCGCATTGGGGGCGCCGAGGGTTTTATGATGACGAAGTACCTTGCCTTCGGCACGGACGCGCAAAAGGTAAAAAGCGCCATACCCACGGTGCGCCTGACCACCGACAAGGTAAACCTTCGGGAGACAGCCAGCTTGTCCGGCAAGGCGCTGGGGCAGTACACGCTGGGCACCTCGGTAAAGGTATGGGGAGTGGGGGATACCTGGCTGCATGTGGAGGTGGGCGGAAAAACGGGCTATATGCTGGCCTCCATGCTGTCCGGATTGCCTGGCGATGGGCCTGTGGAAACTGCTCCGCCCACTGCCGGCAAGGCCGCAAGCCTGAAATCCGACGCCAATTTCCGGGAAAGCGCCAGCTATTCGGGCAAGATCCTGGCCTTTTTGGGCAAAGGCACCAAGGTGACCGTGCAAAAACAGAGCGGCGACTGGTACTATGTGCGTATCGGCACCACCGAAGCTTACGGCTGGATACTGAAAAGTCTGGTAACCATTGAGAAGTAAAAGCCAAGGCATATGGATTAAAGGCAGCAGCGCGTTCAAGGGCAAACAGATAGCGGGGAGGGGATTTTAAAATCACCCTCCCCGCGGCGTTTTTGCTTACTTTTCCTGCCGGAGCAGCGCTTCGATGTGTTCAATGGCCTGTACATCCTTGGCCATGCTCCGCCGGCCTTCGTCGGCCAGGATTTTTCGTATGGCGGGATCGGTGAATTTTTCAAACCCGGCAGGGTCCATGGTCAGATGCTTCCATAAAAAACCGCCGTAGGCGGAGCATTCCTTCCAGGCCGCGATGGCGGGCACAAGGTGCTCCGTCCATTCGGGGTAGTGGTCGGAAAGGTATTGATAGTAGTGCAGGGCAAGGCCGCGCTCGTGAATCTGGCACAGCGCGTCGCAGTAGATGAAGAAACGCCCCTGGGCCGTTTCATTCCATACGTCGCCGTCGTCCATATCCCATTTTTCCGGCAGCGTTATACCCTTTAAATGGCTGAAATCGTCATGTTCCAATTGCTTGAGCATCTGTTCCCAGGCGGCAAAGCCCACTTTGGCGCCTCGGACCTGGTCTTGCCTAAAGTGGCTCACGATGGCCCTGAACGCGGCAAGGGCGCTTTCCCGCTGGGGCGGGACGGTATCCGCCTTTTCCAGAATCAAATAGCCGAACAGCCCGTTCTGCCAGTTTTCCTTTTTGAAGGGCGCGTCCGGCCCAAAGCCTTCGCTGTCCTGGAAATAGTTCCAGCCGATGAGCATATCGCCGCCCTTTTCAAAGCCGTGCACCACGCAGCATTCCGGCGGGCCGATGATGCCCATGGCGATGACGGGGACGCCCTTTTCAATGGAAGCCGTGATTTCTTCCTTGGCAACATCCAAAGAATCATACGGCCCTTTCAGGCCCACGATCTCCTTGAACAGGCGGATCTTCGCGGTATAGCCGATGGCTTTCAAAACCCGCAGATGAGGCGCGAAGGGCGGCGCCTCGCAGGCCAGAATGTCACAGTTGCCGCCGAACCATTCGCCCGGCCGCCAGGCCAGCCGGTTGCCGGCGCCGGACAGGGCCAGCAGCTCGGCGTAAAACCTTTTTTGGCCCATCCCATGAAGCGCGGCGTACAGCGAACCGATGAAGGGCGTCAGGTACGAATCGTTGCCGATGAACTGGGCGACGCGGGGGATGTTTTCAATGACGCGGCTTTCCATGGAGGCACCTCCGGAATGTTTTTCTTTTATTCCTTGAGCACTTCGCCAAATTGATTGGGAAATCCTTCCGCAAACCCCGGCACCTCCGCCATTGCCAACGGCCTTTTGCACATCTATAATGGAATAAGTACACATTATCCGCTCGGCAGGGGGTTGGCTGAACGCGGAGTACTGCGAAGTGGAAATTCTGTGCCCCGTGGATGTATATCCTGCAAAATAATTTGTAAACTTTGTCTGCTTTTGTGAACCTGACCCGACTTCATTTCATCTAGCTGATGACCGGTCAAAAACATACGGGAGGCCCTCGATGACGTCGGATGATTTTGCGTCGCGCATTGTTGCCATGCAGGAGACCCTGTACCGGGTATCCTACAGCATTCTGCCGCTTGCCTGCGACAGGGAGGACGCCGTACAGGAAGCGATTCAAAAAGCGTGGCAGCAAAGGGAGAAGCTTCGCAAGGAGGAGGCCATGCAGCCTTGGGTTACGCGCATCCTCATCAACGAATGCTATGCTTTGCTGCGCCGCAAAAAGCGGGAGGTGCCCATGGAGGCGCTGCCGGAGCGGCAGGCTCCCGCGGATGCCGACGTATCCTTGCACCAGCTGTTTCTTTCCCTGGAGGATGCCCTGCGCCTGCCGGCAGTGCTGCATTACATCGAGGGCTATGAGGTGAAGGACATCGCACGGATTCTCCGGCTGCCGGCAGGCACGGTGAAGTCCAGACTGCACAGGGCCAGAAAAAAGATGAAGGAGACGTGGGACAGGCAGGAGGTGTGCAAGGCATGAGGGAAGCGAACTACCAAAACGCCTTTGGCAAAGCGCCGGATTCCTTTAAAAACCGTGTCACCTCCGCCCTTGTCCATAAGGAGGAAGAAAAAATGAAGAGGTTCAGCATTGGTTTGATTGTCATCGCGGCCATTCTACTGGTTTTGATGGCCGGTGTGGTGTATGCGGCCAGCACCGAGTGGAAGCTGCTGGACTGGTTCGATGCCACCAATGTAATAACGCCCAGCGAAAAAGCAATCGCGGTGATAAACGGTAGCAGAGTCGATGAAACGTATGAAGTTGGCGATTACTTGGTGACTTTGGAGGAGGCGGTCGCGGATGGAAGGCTCGCATACATCGGCGCAAATGTCCGCATGAAAAGTGGCGAGAAAGTATACTTTCTTCCTACAAGCATTTATTCCGGCATGAGCCTGGATCAGCTTGTAGGCCATCATTTTGATTATAGTACCACGCTGCCTAACGAGCCGTTGGCATACGAGGCGGCATTTGTTCAAGAATTTGGACAGCCAGATACTTTTGGGGATAACAGGTCCATTCGTCAAGCGGCTCTGGAAGATGAAAGAAGAATGATAAATGTCCACCTTTGGTTCACCTATCAAAATAAGCCCAATGCGATAACCACCTTTACTGTTTTACCGGATGGCAGCGTCACATTTTTGATGGGCGCGAATACTTTTACAGAGGACAAGACGGTTGCGGTGGATTTGATATTGGTTGCACGCGAGGTGGATGAAAACGGGAAGTATACAGGAGATACGGAACCAAAGCATATCCCGATCTCGCTGCCTGTTTTGCCTGTGCAGGAGACGCGGGTATTCGACGCCATCCATGCGAAGGTGGAGGGAACAGATGTTACGGTTAACCGCATAGAATTCAACCTGACACCGCTTACGCTCCATTTTTCCATTTTTTGCGATCTGGAAGAAAATGCACAAAGCGAAAAAATAAGAAACATCCTTTTTACCTTCCGGAATGAGCAGAATGAACGCATATATCCCGGCCTTGGTTTCTGGGCTAACATAGGAAGATTTCCAGACAAAAGGCATTTGATTATGACTGGTACATTGCTGCTGGACCAGATCCCTGATTCATTTTACCTAAAAGCAAGACCTACATCATCCGATATAAGTCCGACGCTCATCCATGTAGAGGGACAATGAAAACCGGACGTACCAACGTTGTTGTTGCTTTGCCATGAATGAGTAAACAAAAACTGCCCTTGGGCAGCCTCTAAAAAAATGTCTCGTATTGTCGCCTCCGCCTGCAAAAGCCTCTCCCTGTCCCCTCCGACAGCGGGCTTTTGCAGGCGTGGCATTTGGTAAAAACCGAAAACCGGATCCAGCTTATATATCATCGGCTCGCCGCTATACCGGCCACCGTTATGATGATAGGATAAACGCTGATTATGAAGCGATCATGGAAAAAATGTGAACATTCGGCGAAATGTGAAAAAACATATCTATCATTTACAAATATGTCCCACCCGGCCGGCCTCACTCGCGTTCGGAAGGAGAAAACGTGAATTTTTTGTCGATTTACTGCGAAAATAAGGAAAAATACCTCAAACAATGGTATGCCCAAAACCGGCAGGAGATGTATATTGGCATTGAGATGGTCAGTATTTGTGGCTGCCGCGTGAGCAGAAAGGGAAAAGCGGGCAAATCGGACGAAAAAAAACACCGGCCAGGCGGAATGCCGGCCGGCGTAACAGGCGCTGAAAGAGAGGCGCGCATGGGAAAAGGGCCGTTTCATTGGTCAACAGCTATCAATAGCCGCCTTCCATATCCTTTAAGACATCCGCTTTCCCAAGCGTGCCGGCGGTTTCCCGGCGCAGCGCTTCCTCCATGATGGCTTCCGTGGCGCTGACGCCGCAGCGGGACGCGCCAACCGCCCTGGCGGCCAGTACCGTATCCAGATCCCGGATGCCGCCGGAGCCCTTTACGCGGACGTTTTCGGGCACACTTGCGCGCATCAGCTTCAAATCATCGATGGTGCAGCCCTTGGTGCCATAACCCGTGCTGGTTTTTACGAAGTCGGCGCCGGCCGCGGCGCTCAGCTTGCAAGCGCGAACCTTCTGTTCCTCGTTCAGATAGCAGGTTTCCAATATCACTTTGACGATGGCTCCCGCCTCGTGAGCGGTGCGCACCACCTGGGCGATATCGTTGAGCACATAATCATCGTCACCGGACAGTAGCTTGCCGATGTGAATGACCATATCCAGCTCCGCACATCCATCCGCAAGGGCCTGCCTGGCTTCAAAGACCTTTGTTTCCGTTTTCTGGGCGCCGTGGGGGAAGCCGATGACGGTGCAAACCTTGACTTCGCTGCCCTTGAGCAGCGCCGTCACCAGGGGCATATCGGCCGGCCTGGCGCATACGGATGCCGTGCCGTATTTCAAGGCGGTTTTGCAGCCTTTGATAATGTCTTCCTCTGTCAGAAAGGGCTGCAGGGTGCTGTGATCCAGCATTTGGGCAATGTCCCTGGCGGTAATGGACATATGGAAAGCCTCCTTGTGCATATACTGTCCGTTTGCCGTGCGGCCGCGGGCGCAGCCGCGAAGCGCTGGGGGGATAGTAAGACATATGTGATAAGCATTCGCCGGATGCATACCATTTCCCTGCCGGTGGCCGGAAACAGGAGCCGCGGCGGCAGAAGAATACACGGCGCAGGATTCCGTTATTCAAGATGCACAAAATTTCCGAATCGATACTTGTTTGAATTTTCAATTTGTTTGCATTATTCCCCAAATTCCCTTATAATTTGACATGCTTATGCTGCTCTTTTTATTTTATAGTGATCGCAATGGACGAAGCCGCTGATTAGGGTTGTTTGCGATGATTCAGTTCAAACAATGCGGGGTATGCTTTAATACGGATTTTGATGTTTGATGCGTATGAGAAAGTGGCCGGATATTGGCTTTTGCTGACCGTGCCTTGGGAAGAAGGGCTGTGTGTGGAGGTTTACCTGGCGCGTCAACCGATATTTGACCGAAAAATGAATATTGCCGGGTATGAGCTGCTGTACCGCAGAAGCATGAACAACTATTTCGAGGGCACTGACGACAACCAGGCAACGGCAGACTTAATCAACAATGCGTTTCTGGTGATGCCGTTTTATGAATTGACCGGCGGCACCAGGGCGTTCATCAATTTTTCTGCGGATATGCTGGTGAAAGAAATACCGCTGGTTCTGCCCAGAAAATCGATTGTGGTGGAGGTCGTGGAGTGTGTTGAGGCAACGCCGGCGGTTCTTGCGGCACTAAAAAAGTTGAAAGGCGAAGGCTACACCATAGCACTGGATGATTTCGCCTTTGACGAAGCAAATCTTCCCTTTCTGGAGCTGGCTGATATCGTTAAGGTAGAGTTCCCTATTCTGGATATTGCCAAACAACGGCATTTTATCAAGCGTTATGGAAAGCGGATCCAATTTCTGGCCGAGAAGGTGGAGACCCGTGAGGAGTATCAGCGGGCGGCCGAGATGGGATACAGCTTGTTTCAAGGCTACTTTTTCAGCAGGCCGGTTATTGAAAAAAAGAAGGAGATCGTCACGCTTCCTACCATTTTGATGCGGATCATGACGGAATTGAATCATCAGGAGCCGGACTATCAGACGCTGACGGAAATCATTGAGACGGACGTGGGTTTGTCCTACAAGCTGCTAAGGCTTGCCGGATCCGTGTTTTTTGGCACAAAGGGCGATGTGTACACCGTTAAGCAGGCACTGGTGCGCATGGGCTTCAATGAAATCCGAAAGTGGATATACCTGCTGCTGCTGAAAAATGTGCAGAGCATAGAGAACCGGGAGTTGATCACCAACTGTTTGATACGCGCGAAATTCATGGAGATGCTGGCCATAAGGGCCGGCGGCGGCAGGAAATATTACGATTACTTTTTGGCGGGCCTCTTTTCCGCCATCGATATTCTTTTGGATAGTACCATGGGGACGGCAGTAAAAGAGCTGCCAATCATTCCGGAAGTGAAGGACGCCCTGCTGGGGGTCAACAACGGTATCCGGCGCGCGCTTGATCTTGTTTTGAGTTATGAAATCGGAAATTGGGACGCTGTGGACTCCCTGCGGTTGAATCCCTTGATGGGCAGGGAGAATCTGATGCCGCTGTATGTGGAAGCGCTGCAGTGGACCGTGCGCCAGAATTATTGAAAACCGCAGAATAACCGTCATCGCTCCGCTCCAGGCTGGCGGGGCTTTGCTTTTGGAAAGAAAGCTTGCCCGCCGCTTGCGGCGGCCGATATTCCTCCGCACGGCAATGAAAGACAACAAAAGCCATATGAGTGCATGTCATAGCAAGGATATATGTGATAAGATGGTGCCAAGAGATTGCGGGGGAGGCGTAATGATGCGCTACGGATATTTTGATAATGCGGCCAGGGAATATGTGATCGACCGGGTGAACGTGCCCGTGTCCTGGACCAATTATGTGGGCACCCAGCGTATGGGCGGCGTGTTCAACCATACGGCCGGCGGCTATGTCTGGCTGGATTCGCCCCAATATCACCGGATCACCAGGTTCAGGCCCAACGGCGTGCCCATGGACCGGCCAGGCCACTATGTGTATTTGCGGGATGCGGATACAGGTAAGTATTGGTCCGTAAGCTGGCAGCCCACAGGTATTTCGCTGGAGGAGGCGAAGTATGCCTGCCGCCATGGCTTGAGCTACAGCAAATATTTGTGCGAGTACGAGGGCATTTCCGCCTGCCAGACCATTTTCATCCCCAGGGATGACCAGGTGGTTTTGTGGGATGTAACCCTTGCAAACACCACGGACAAGGCCCGCAGCCTGGATGTGTTCGGGTATGTGGAGTTTTCCTACCACCACATCGAGATGGACAACCAGAACTTTCAGATGAGCCTGTATGCATCCGGCTCCAGATACGAGGACGGCGCGGTGGAGTACGAGCTGCATTATGAAGAGGAAAGCTGGCAGTATTTCACCGCCAGCTTTGAGCCCGACAGCTTCGACTGCCTGCGGGACGCCTTTATTGGCCCCTACCGCACGGAAACCAACCCTGTCGGCGTGGAAAACGGAAAGCTTTCCGGCAGTTTTGAACTGACCGGCAATCACTGCGGCGCGCTGCACAAGGAGATTGCGCTTGCCCCCGGGGAGACGAAGCGGGTGCTGTTCATCCTGGGCCAGGGCAACGCCAAGGAGGCCAGGCATGCGCGGGAAAAGTATACCCTTTCCGCCGTGGATACGGCCTTTAAAGCACTGGCGGATTTCTGGGCGGAAAAACTGTCCCGCCTGCAGGTGAATACGCCAAATGCCGATATGAACACCAGCCTGAACCTGTGGAATTTGTACCAGAGCGAAGTGAACGTCATGTTCTCCCGCTTCGCTTCCTTTATCGAGGTCGGCGGCCGCACCGGCCTTGGCTACCGGGATACGGCCCAGGACGCCATGTGCGTGCCCCATTCCAACCCCGATATGTGCAAGCTGCGCATCACCCAGCTTTTGCGGGGCCAGGTGCGGGAAGGCTACGGCCTGCATCTTTTTGATCCCGCCTGGTTTACGCCGGGCAAAAAGCAATCCTTCCAGTCGCCCACGGTGGTGCCTACGCCCGACAAGAGCCAAATGATCCACGGCCTCAAGGATGTATGCGCCGACGATGCGCTGTGGCTGATCCCCGCCATCTGTGAGTATGTGCGGGAAACGGGGGAGACGGACTTTTTCCACCAGGTAATCCCTTATGCCGACGGCGGCCAGGATACCGTGTATGAGCACATGAAGAAAATACTGGACTTCACCTGCAGCCAGCTGGGCGCCCATGGCATCGCCAAGGGCCTGCGGGCCGACTGGAACGACTGCCTGAACCTGGGCGGCGGTGAAAGCGCCATGGTGGCCTTTTTGCACCTGTGGGCGCTGAACCACTTCCTCTCGGCGGCATTGTACTTGAAGCGCGGCGAGGATGTGCGCCTGTACCGGGCCATGGAAAAGGAAATGGCCGACAACTGCCGCAAGGTGCTGTGGAACGGCAAATGGTTCATCCGCGGCATTACGGGCAAAGGCGCGCCCATCGGCACCCAGGATTCCAAGGAAGGCAAGGTGCACTTGGAAAGCAACACCTGGGCCGTGATCTCCGGGGCCGTCACCCGCGAGCAGGGCGAATACGCCATGGACGCGGTGCTGGAATACCTGTTCACCCCCTATGGGCTGATGCTCAACGCCCCGGGCTTTAAAACCCCCGACGACTCTATCGGCTTTGTGACACGGGTGTATGCCGGCGTCAAGGAAAACGGCGCCATCTTCAGCCATCCCAACCCCTGGGCCTGGGTGGCGGAATGCATGCTGGGCCGGGGCGACAGGGCCATGAAGCTGTACAACGCGCTGCTGCCCGTGGGCCAGAACGACAAAATCGAAATCCGTCAAAGCGAGCCCTACGCCTATTGCCAGTTCATTATGGGCAGGGAGCACACAGCACATGGCCGGGCGCGGCACCCCTGGATGACGGGCAGCGCCGGCTGGGCCTATTATGCCGCCACCCGGTACATGCTGGGCATCCGGCCCCAATGGGACCATTTGGAAATTGATCCCTGCATACCGGCGGAGTGGGAAGGCTTTACGGCCACCCGTGTTTTCCGCGGGGCTACGTATCAAATCACGGTCAAAAACCCCACGCATGTGCAAAAGGGCGTGGCCCGGACACGGGTGGACGGCAAGGAAGTTGACCGCGTCCCCGCATTTGCGGAAGGTACCAGCCACACGGTGGAAGTGATCCTGGGCGACGCCTGATAGGGGGAGAAAAGCATGATCGCATTTGGGACCGGCGGCTGGCGGGCCATCATCGGCGAGGATTTTACCAAGGAAAACGTGCAGCGGCTGATGCTGGCCATCGCCCGGCGCATGAAAGCGGAAGACACGGCGCTGCCGGGCTTTGTGATCGGCTTTGACCGGCGCTTTCTGTCCCGGGAATCCGCCAGGTGGGCAGCGGAGGTGATGGCCGCGGAAGGCATTCACACCTACTTCATTACCAGGGAAGCGCCTACCCCCCTCATCATGTTCACGGTGCGTTATTATGGGCTGCACTACGGCATGGCAGTCACCGCCAGCCACAACCCGGCGCTGTACAACGGCATCAAGCTGTTCACCAGGGGCGGCCGGGACGCCTCCCAGGAGGTCACCGAGCCCCTTGGCGAAAGCGCCAATGCCGTGAAAAGGGAAGAGGTAGCCATCGTTCCTTACGAGCAGGCGGTGCGCCTGGGGCTGGTGGAAGAAATCTCCCCGCAAAACCAGTACCTGGATGCCATTATCCGAGGCGTGAACATGGACGCCATCCGCTCCCGCAACCTGCGCATTGTTTTGGACCCCATGTACGGCGTCAGCCGTACGTCGCTGCAAACCATACTGCTTACCGCCCGCTGCGATGTGGATGTGATCCACGAGCGCCACGACGCGTTGTTTGGCGGCCGGCTGCCGGCGCCCAATGTGGAAACGCTGGGGGCGCTGCGCGGCGCGGTGCTGGAAAGCAGGGCCGACATCGGCATCGCCACCGACGGGGACGCCGACCGCATCGGCATCATCGACGATACGGGTAGGTTCATTCATCCCAATGAAATCCTGGTGCTTTTGTATTACTATCTGCTCAAATACAAGCGCTGGCACGGCTCCGCGGTCCGCAACCTGGCCACCACCCACCTGTTGGACAGGGTGGCGGCCGCCTTTGGGGAAACCTGCTACGAGGTGCCGGTGGGCTTCAAGCACATTTCCGCCGCCATGGAAAAGTACAACGCCATCATTGGCGGCGAATCCTCCGGCGGGCTCACCGTCCGGGGCCATATCCTGGGCAAGGATGGTATCCAGGCCGCCACGCTGCTGGTGGAAATGATGGCCGTCACCGGGGAGAAGCTCAGCACCCTTGCAAGGAGGATGTACCAGGAGTTTGGCGAAGCTTATATGGCGGAATACGACTGGCCCTTTGAGCCGGAACAAAAGCAGCGTTTGCTCCGTTTGCTGATGGAGGAGAAAAAGCTGCCCGCCTTTTCGCAGGAAGTCAAAAGCGTATCCTATATGGACGGCGTGAAGGCTCTCTTTGCCGACGGCTGGATCATTATCCGCTTCAGCGGCACCGAGCCCCGCCTGCGCGTGTTCTGCGAAATGCCGGATAAAGAGCGCGCCGAGGCCATGTGCAAGGCCGCGGCATCGTTCCTTGGCTTGAATTTTTAAAGCATAAGCTTGGAGGCCTGTAAAGTGCTCCAGAAGCTCCGCTCCTATATCAAATCCCTGCGCTTCCGCATTTTGACGATTGTGCTGTTGTGCTGGCTGCTGCCTGCGCTGGCGCTGGGGGGATATATGGGCGGAGTGTTTTTTGCCGCGCTGGAAGAGAAAACCGAAGCGGCCCTTGCGTCCAGCGCGGAGTACGCCCAGATGACGACCCTGCAAATCATCAAAAGGGTGATCACCCTGGCCAAGGATGCTACCTACGATGGGGAACTGGCCAGCGCTTACGCCGGCTTTGACGCGGGCCGGCTCAGTTATTTTGACTTTTACCGCGTCAGCCGCAACTACCTGGAGCGCAAATATGGCCGCGATTCGCTGTTCACCTTTGCGGCCTATTTTCCCATCAGCCAGCCGGATGCCTTTATGTACACCGCCTCCGGGTATCAGGACGCGCTGTATTTTCAGGAAAACTGCCAGCAGCTGGTCATGGAAATGGGCACAGCCCTGGACACGAAATGCAGCTTCACCGGCTTTGACGGGAACCTGTATCTCATCCGCAACCTGTATAACCTGCGCATGGAGCCCTTTGGCATGCTGGTGCTGGGCATGAACCGGCAGGAGCTGCTTGCGCCCCTTAAAAGCGCCGGCGCAAAATGGGGCAGCAGCTTTGATGTCCTGCTGGGCAGCTACACAAGCTACGCGGGGGAAGCGCCGGCGTGGGAATTGGAGCCGCAGGGATTGTCGGAGCAAAAGGAAAACCTGTCCTTTGTGCAGGCCTATTCGGAGCGGGATTTTACCTTTAACACCAGGGTGCTGGTATCCAAACAATCCGTGTATGCGCAGATGACGCAGTTCCGGCAGATTTTGACGATATTGGTCCTGGCCATCGTGCCCATCGGCATCGGGATCATGTGGTTTGTGCACAGGCGCATATCCAAGCCTATCTTTCTTTTATCAAAAGCCTCCCAGCGCATGGCCGGCGGGGAACTGGGGGTCACCGTGCCCATGCATGGCAAGGACGAGCTGGGCGAGCTGGGCGTGGCCTTTTCCACCATGAGCACGCGGATCAGACACCTGGTGGATACCGCCTTCAAGGAGGAGATCGCTCTTAGGGACGCCCGCATCGAGGCCATGCAAAGCCGCATCAATCCCCATTTCCTCAACAATGCGCTGGAAATGATCACCTGGCAGGCCCGCATGGATGAAAACGAGGCCATCGCCGCCATGGTGGAAGCGTTGAGCGTGCTACTCAACGCCAGCCTGGACAGGGGAGATCACCGGCTGGTACCCCTTTCCCAGGAGCTGTCCATTGCAGATGCCTATTTTTACTTTGTGCGCCTGCGCTTTGGCGACAAGCTTACCATTTTCAAGGATGTCAATCCGGCGCTGAAGGATTGCAGCCTTCCCCGCATGGTCATACAAACGCTGCTGGAAAACGCCATCGAGCACGGTATTGCCCCGGCCGGCGGCGGGCATATCCGCCTGAATGTGTTCGCGGATACCGCTTACCTGCACGTGGAAGTCTTAAACAACGGCAAGCGCCTGACCCAGGAGGACCGGGACAAGATCGCGGCTCTTATACGGGAGGATGGCGGCGCGGGGGGGCATGTGGGCATACGCAACGTGAGCCAGCGGCTGCGTTTGATCTATGGCGGCCGGGCGTCCATGCGCATCAGCGAGGACAGCCATGGGGATACGGTCGCGGCCATCACCATTCCCTTGGAGAAGCAGGAGAAGCCCGGGGATATGCCAGGCATTCAGGCCGGTTTGTAAAGGAAGCAGGCTGCAAATGCATTGCCAATTCAATAAGCCCCTGCCATCCAGGTGATAGCGGGGGCTTATTTATGAAGAAATATGGTTCCGCTATTTTTGCATACCTTGCCATTGAAGCGGCGGCCAAAGAAGTGTATGATATTTTTGCACAAGGACATTCCTGGCGAAGGTCTATGGCCTTTTGCAGGGGCTTCTGATTTTGTGCATATGCCCAAAATCAGACAACAAACGACATTTTTGGCCAACGACAGGCGGGACTTGTGGTGCTATAATATTATGATGCCCTTGAGAAGGTAAAAAAGGAGCTTGCCCATGAAGAGACTGCTGGCCGCCTTGCTGGCCTTCGCCCTTGTGAGCGCTGCGCCTCATACCCTGGCGCAAGGCGTTACCTTGAAAACCGTTTCCACCTTTGGCGGAACCGATGCCGCTTCGCCGGACTATGTGGCCATTTTAAGGGAATGGGAAGAAAAGACCGGCAACCGGGTGGAGGATAATACCGCCATGGCCGATGAGGCCTGGAAGACAGGCGTTTTGAATGACTTTGCCGCCGGCAACGAGGCGGATGTGCTTTTCTATTTTGCCAAAACCGCCGACTCCGCGCCGATCCTTCAAAAGGTGGTGCCCATCAGCGAAATCAACACGGCGTATCCCGATTTGAAATTGAAAGAGAATCCGACCAGCGCCGAAAGTGACGGCGTGATTTATTCCATACCTGTCAGGCCCTTCTGGGAAGGGCTGTTTGTGAACACCGACCTGTTTGAAAAGTACGGCCTGGAGCTGCCCAACGATTTTGCCAAGCTGGAGGCCGCCATCAAAAAGTTCAACCAGGTGGGCATCGTGCCCATTTCCGTCAGCTTTGCAGACGTGCCCCATTATATTGTGGAGTTTGCCATTATCGCCAGCGGCAGCATCAAGGAGTACCAGGCGCGGCCCGCCGCCAATGAGGAGGTGCCGGACTCCTGGAAGGATGGCATGGCGCTGCTTCATAAGCTGTATACCCTGGGGGCCTTTGCCAGGGATGCCGGCGCCACCACCAACGAGGTCACAGGCCAGCTGTTCCGGGACAAGCGCGCCGCCATGCAGGTGGACGGCTCCTGGTTCGCCAACGGCATTCCCGAGGAAAATTGGGATACGACCATTATTCTTCCGTTCCCGGCCTACGCGGAGGATGCCGATCCAAAGGCTTTTCTGGGCGGCATTTCCATGGGCTTTTATTTGAGCCGAAAGGCCTGGGAGGATCCTAAAAAGCGGGACGCGGCGGTGAGCCTGCTGGCCTATCTCACCAGCGAGGAGAACAGCAAGCGCCTGGGTGTGTTCACCTTCGGCGGGGAGTTGCTGCAATCTTCTTACGCGATGCTGGCCAATGAGGACAAAATGCTTTTGCCGATTCAGGATGCCATGAATCCGGAGGCCCGCAGCGCCTGGTTTGCCGGGGTGCCGGCTTTGGTGGACGGCACCGCCGATCCCGCCTCTGTATGGAGCAGCGTCATGGCGCTGAATCCATTTGGAAAGTAAGCTGATGTAACATGCATTCACGATAAGGCGCATAAGGGAGACCGGGGGGCAAGGAGGCGGCCAAATGTATACCGTTGTCCTGGTGGATGATGAACAGGTGATTCTGCAGGGATTGATGCGCGTGCTTCCCTGGGAGGAATACGGCTGCCGCGTCACCGGCACCGCCAGCGACGGTGTGGAGGGTGCCGCCCTGATACGCAAGCTCAGGCCGGACATCCTCTTTACCGACATCCGTATGCCCAACCGGGACGGCCTTTCCATGGTAGCCGCGCTGAAAAGCGAGTTTCCCCGGCTGCAAATTGCCGTACTCACGGCCTACCGCGATTTTGAGTACGCCAGGCAGGCCATTTCCCTGGGGGTATGCCGGTATTTGTTGAAGCCCAGCAAAATGGAAGAATTGAAGGAAGCCATCCGCCACATGACCGGCGCGCTGGACGGCCTTGCGCCCTTGCTGGAGGAAGAGACGGAGGTAAGCCCTGAAAGCGAGGCGGCCGGCAGCTTTGTGGTGAAGGCGGCCATGAACTACATGGAGCGGCACTTTGCAGAGCACATCACCCTTTCCCAGGTGGCGGACCATGTGTTCGTCAGCCAATGGCACCTTTCCAAGCTGATCAACCGGCACATGAACAAGAACTTTTTTGATCTTTTGAATCAGCTGCGCATTCAAAAGGCCAAGGAACTGCTTCGGGACCCGGCGCTGAAGGTGCACGAGATTTCCGATAAGGTGGGCTTTTCCGATGTGGCTCACTTTTCCAAGAATTTCAAGCGGCTGACGGGCAAATCACCCGTGGAGTTTCGGGCGAGCTTGTGACAGCATGATGAATAGGTTCGCCCCCATTCATCCCGCCATAACCAAAGCACCGATACCCTTTGCTGGGCATCGGTGCTTTCTGCCAATTGTGTGGATGAAAAAATGAAAGTGTCAAACCTTGCTCCAATCACTCGCCGGCTTTACGTTATCTGGCCTTTTTGCGGGCAGAATAGGTCACCACAACGCGCTGGATGACGATGAACAAAAGCAGCAGCACACCGGTGGCGATTCTGGCCCACCAGGAGGACAGGTTCCCGCTGAAGGTGATCAGCGCCGGAATGGTGGATTTGAGCATCACGCCAAACAGCGTACCGATCATGTAGCCCACGCCGCCGGTTAACAGCACGCCGCCGATGACCGCGGAGGAGATCACATCCAGCTCGCCGCCGGCCAGCGCCAGGTTCCAGCCGGATTTTACGTACAGCACGTAAGCGATGCCGGCCAGCGCGGAGCACAGGCCGTTGATGCCGTACACCATGATCTTTGTCCGGCCCACCGGCAGGCCCATGAGCTTGGCCGACTGTTCGTTGCCGCCGATGGCGTACACATTGCGGCCAAAGCGGGTCCATTGCAGGATGGCCATGCCCAGGATGACCATGGCAAGGAGCAGCAGCACGCTGAAGTTGATATAGGCTACGGGCTTGAGCTTTACCCATTCGCCGTCCGTGAACTGCATCAGGTATATCTTCCAGCCGGCCAGTGCATCGATCGTCTCATTGTTGATGGAGATGGATTCGCGGCTGATCAGCGAGCATACGCCCCGTGCCAGGAACGAGCCTGTCAGGGTGGTGATGAAGGCGGGCACGTTCAGGTAGTGGATGGCCGCGCCCATGAGTAAGCCCAGGCCCGTGCCCACAACCAATGAAAAGGCAATGCACACAATCGGTGAGAGACCCATCACCGAGGTGCCGTAGGCAATGAACATGCCTGTTAAGGATGCCACAGAGGCCACCGACAGGTCAATGCCGCCGCTGATCAATACCATGGTCATGCCCACGGCGGAAATGCCGATGTACGCGTTGTCGATAAACATCAGCATCAGCGTACGGATGGTGGTGAAGCCCTTGTCGCCGAACAGAAGCGCGCCGAGCAGGTAAATGATCAGAAACACGCCCAGGGTGGCGTAGACCATGACATATTTGGGATTGAACAGCCGCGATGTCCATTTCTGGCGGCCGACCTGCAGGTTAAGCACGGACCACACCCCCTGTTGTTTCCTTGCGGCGGCTGCCGCGCCTGGCCATGGCTTTTCGCACAGGCTCCGACTGCAGCACGATCACTACCGCGATGATCATGGCCTCAAACGCCAGGATGGCTTCCGAAACGATGCCGAAGAAGTATACCAGCGTAATGATGGTGCGCATGATCAGCGCGCCGATCACCGTGCCGGCCAGGCTGAATTTGCCGCCCGACATGCTGGTGCCGCCGATGACCACCGTCAGAATCGCGTCCATTTCATTGTTGACGCCGGCGTTGTTGGAGTCGCACGAGGAGATGCGGCTGGAATAAATGAGCCCCGCTATGCCCGACAAAAGGCCGGTCAGTATGTAGGCGATCATGATGATGCGGTTGGACCGCAGCCCCGATACGCGGCTGGCGCTGGGGTTGACGCCTACGGATTCCACAAACATGCCAAAGGCCGTTTTGCGTGTAAACAGTGCGACGCACAGGACGACTACAGCGGCGATAATGATCGGCATGGGCAGCCAAAGAAGCTTGCCCTGGCCGATGAACTGAAAGGGCGTATACATAGTCGTAAACTGCTTGCCGTTGGTGGTAATCTGCGCGATGCCGCGGCCCGCAACCATCAAAATCAGCGTGGCGATAATCGGCTGCATGCCAAGCTTGGAAATGAGCAGGCCGTTGAACGCGCCCATGGCGGCGCACACGGCAAGCGGCACCAGGATCACCAGGAAGAAGGGCATGATGGTATAATCGCCCGGCGTAGGGTAGAGCAAAACGTCCCAGCGCAGGAATTTCAAAGCCATTGCCCCTGATACCGCGACCAAAGCGCCCACCGACAGGTCCGTGCCGCCAAGGGCGATGACAAGCGTCATGCCCATGCCGATGATGATGATCTCTGCCGAGCGGTTCAATATATCAATGGGTACGCCGTAGAGCATGCCTGTGGCCTGGTTGAATTCAATTTTCAGAAAATCCGGCCGGAGGAGCAGGCTGACCAGCAGGATCAGCGCTTCCGCGACGACTGCCCAGAATATTTTGGAGCGGACGATGCTCTCCCAGCTTACTTTGCGCTTCATACGCTCACCTCCCGGGCCTCGTTGGCGATGATGGCCAGTATATCCGACTGCTGGCAGCTTTCGCCGTCCAGCTCCGCCGCCTTTTCGCCGTCCCGCATGACGATGATGCGGTTGGCGCAACGGATGATCTCATCCAGCTCGGAGCTGATGAAGATCACCGCCATATCCTTTTCACACATGCTAAGCATCAGGCGCTGAATCTCGGCCTTGGCGCCCACGTCGATGCCGCGGGTCGGCTCGTCAAGGATCAGCACGTCGGGATCGGTAGCCATCCAGCGCGCGAGGATGACCTTTTGCTGATTGCCGCCTGACAGCTCACCGACCTTTTTGTCGGCGTCGGGCGTCGCGATGGAAAGAAGCCGTATGTATTTATCAGCCAGCGCCTGCTGCTCCTTTGGGGGCATTGGCTTTAAAAAGCCGCGCTTGGCCTGTACAGCCAGGGATATGTTCTCACGCACGGACAAATCGCCGATGATCCCGTCGCGCTTGCGGTCCTCGGGACAGAACGCCACCTTGTTCAAAATGGCATCCAGCGGCGATTTGAGCGGCAAGGCCTTGCCGTTCACCTTCACCGTGCCGCGCAGCGGGCGCGTTACGCCAAAGAGCATCTCCGCGGTTTCGGTGCGCCCGGAGCCCAAAAGCCCCGCAAACCCTTTCAGCTCGCCCTTTTTGACCGACAGCGATATGTCTTCCACCTTGCCGGGCACGCCGATGTGGTCGGCCTCCAGCACCGCCGCGGCATCAGGTTTTTGTTCCGCGCGCTTTAAGTTGAAGATCTCGTTCATGTCCTTGCCGATCATGTGGGTGACAAGGTCAAGCTTGGTGATTTCCTGTGCCTGATACTCACCCACCAGACGGCCGTTGCGAAGCACCGTAATCCTGTCGGAGATTTGAAACACCTGGTCCAGAAAGTGGGTGATGAAGATGATGCCCAGGCCCTTGTCCTTCAGGTCCCGCATGACGCCAAACAGCCGCTTCACCTCATGCTCGTCCAGGGAGGAGGTCGGCTCATCCAGTATGAGCACCTTGGCCCTGATATCCACCGCCCGGGCGATGGACGCCATCTGCTGGATCGCTATGGAATAGTAGGAAAGCGGACGGGTGACATCAATGGACATGCCCATGCGCTTCATAAGCTCCGCCGCCCGGCGGTTGATCAGCTTCCAGTCAATCTGCCCGCGTTTCATCGGCTGGCGTCCGATGAATATGTTTTCCGCCACCGTAAGGTTTAAGCACAGGTTGATCTCCTGGAACACCGTTGATATGCCCATGGCCATGGCGGCCTGGGGGGTGGAAGGCCGTACGGTCTGGCCATCCAGCTCGATGGTGCCCGCATCCATATGGTGGACCCCGGTCAGGCATTTGATCAAGGTGGATTTGCCTGCGCCGTTTTCGCCCAGCAGCGCGTGCACCTCGCCCCTTTTCAATGAAAAATCCACATTGTCCAACGCTTTGACGCCCGGGAACGCTATGGAAATGCCCTTCATTTCCAGAACATTGTCCTGCAAAACATCATCCCCTCAATCCGGAATGCTTCCGCCTTTATACGCGAAGGACGGATGAGGGCGTCGGCCCTCATCCGTCTCGGCCCGAAAAACCAAGGCCTTTGTGAGCATTAGTACTTGCGGTTGGGCAGATCGTCCTCAGCCTTTTGGGACAGCTTGGCGCCGTCCGCGGTGTAGGCGATACCGCCGGCCAGGTCATACACGAACTCTTCCGGATGCAGCACGCCCTTTTCGAAGGTCTTGCCGGCTTCCAGATCCTTGATGGCCTGGATGACAAACGGGGAGTAGAGCGGCGTGCACTCGATGGTGGCGTTCATTTCGCCCGCGACGATCGCTTCAAACGCGGTCTTCACGGCGTCACAGCCAACGATGATGATATCCTTGCCCGGTACCTTGCCCGCGGCCTTGATGGCGGCGATGGCGCCAAGGGCCATGTCATCGTTCTCAGCGAACAAGAGGTCGATATCAGGCTGGGATTTCAGGAAGCTCTCCATCACGGCCTGGCCTTCGGCACGGGTGAAGTTGCCGGTCTGGGAGGCAACGACCTTGATGTTGGGGAAGCTTACAAGCGCCTCGTTGATGCCGTTGGTGCGCTCGGTGGCGGCTGTGGCGCCAGTGGTGCCTTCCAGCACGACCGCGCTGATCTCTTCTTCGCCGCGGCCCAGGCTCTTCAAATAGTTGCCGGCCCAGAAGCCCATCCTGCGGCCTTCCTCGGTGAAGTCACCGCCAAAAGCGGCAGCGTACTCGATTTCGTCCGCGCAGTCGGGCATACGGTCGACCAGGATCAGGGGAATCTCGGCCTCGTTGACTTCCTTGAGGACCTCATCCCAGCCGGTGGTCACAACGCCGGTGAAGAGGATGTAATCGACATCCTGGGAGATGAAGTTGCGCAGCGCCTTGATCTGATTTTCCTGCTTCTGCTGGGCATCGTCATACACCAGGTTCCAGCCCTCGGCCTTGATGGCGTTGCACAGGTCGTCGGTGTTGGCGGTGCGCCAGTCGGACTCCTGGCCAATCTGCGAGAAAGCGACGGTCAGCGGTTTTTCGGCGCTTACCGTTGCGGCCAAGCCGGCCACCATCAATACGCATAGTACCAGTGCCACCAGTTTTTTCATGAGGCAATACCTCCATTCGATTTTGGACATGATCTCCATGTCTTGTTGGGAAAATTATATGTCACTGTCTATTGGAAATGAATGTGTTAATTTCTGAATAGAGTTCGATTTTTTTATTAAATGTGTGTCATCCTTCAAGGAGGGTGTGTTAATTTCCGAATAAGTTCACTTTATTTGGTTTTTGTCGTAAACAGAGCGTGTTTAGCCAACCGCAAACAAAAGGGGGTCAAGTGATGAAAGGTATCATTGCTGTTGCCCGTGGAAGGAATATTATGGTATAATTTTGCGGAAGGAGAGGATAGTGTGCACGAGAAGGTAGAAAAATATCTTACGGAACAGGCGTCAAAAACGGAAGAAAAAAGGCAGAAACATTTGATCTCCCTGGGTTTGTGGGAAAAGGAGTTTGGCGGTGACGAATGGGATGGCGAATATGACGAGGAAACGGGCAAGACCTACAAGAAAAAGGCGATCCCGGTAACGGATGAGGAATACGAGCTGATAGTAAAAGCGCAGCCGGAAAAGCGCATAGCATCCAATCCGGTTGCGATTACTTGCACTGTACTGGCCTATGTTGTATTTGTCATCGGATTTGTCATGGGCATTGTTATGGGCAATTCGGCAAATGTATATGGAAACGGTTTTTCTTTTATATCCGCGGTCGCTGCGTGGGTGTATGCATTCTTCATTGGCTTCTTCTTTTTGGTGTATGCTCAGATCATCAAGCTGCTGCAAAGAGTTGCGGATCAAACGGAAAAAAAATAAGCCGGCTGCATTTGGCGGGCGTCAGGCAGACGCTGATAACGTCATTTGCGCGGATCAATCATCTCCTGATTCAGACAAAAGGGATGCGGTATACTGGCCGGGGCTGCTTAAAAAATCCTTCAGAAATTGTACGCTTTCCAGCTCGCCGTACTTGACCTCGCGGATCTGCCCCTCCTGAATGTGCAGAATGCGGGCGCCGGGGCAGGCCAGCAGGATGGGCGAATGGGTGGAAATAATGAACTGGCCGCCTTTTTTCACTGCGCCCAGGATCATGGTCAGCAGCACGTACTGGTTGAAAAACGACAGCGCGCCTTCCGGCTCATCCAGCAGGAACAATCCGCCTTGTTGAAACCTGGCTCCGTAAAAGTCCAGGTGCCCTTCGCCGTGTGAGCGGCAGGTGATATCGTTGGCGTACAGCTGTTTCAATTCAGACAACGACCGCTGGTGGGGCATGGAGGCAAGCTCCAGGGCTAGCCGCGAGCGGCCCGCGTAGTCCCTTTCCACATCCATCAGGTCTTCCTGGGCCTGAGTACGCATGCGGTGCAGGCTGTCCAGATACCGCACGAACCCCTCGGCATGAAAATAAAAGCACCGGCCGGGATGCCGGGACATCTCCAACCGCAGCGCTCTATCGACGGATGCAAAAGAGCCCAGCTTGGGTAATGCGCAGGCCAGTTCTCCGTCGATGCGCACGGCGCCTAGCTTGCGGGCCAGCGTTTCCATCAGCGTGGTTTTGCCGCTGCCGTTGTCGCCGGCAAGCAGGGTGATGGGGCTGTCCAGCGGCAGCCGGTTCAGGTTTTTGATCACCGGGGCGGACAGGGGATAACGGTCGTCATAGGATGTGGGAAGTCTGGTCATTCCCTTTATGTAAATCATACTTTCACACCCCGCTAAAGTAAGCGATGAATCAACACAATCCAAATTGGCTTGACCGATGCAGGCGGGCGATTGATAATCGCCCGCTTTGCCGCACTGGGCATGTGCTGGAAGGAGGCAAAAGTCATCATCTTTTATAGAGGAGCTTACTTGCTTTTGTTTGTGCACATGGCCAGTTGCAGGTCGATTGTGATCTTTTCGGGAATACTCGCTTCAAGCGCTGCCCGCTCATCCGCCGAAAGGCTTTGGGTCAGCGGCGTCATGTTCAAAAAGTGGGTGTACAGGGCGGGGGTCAGGGATTGTATATAGTGCAGGCGGTCGAGCGTGTCAAGCTGCATATGGTTCTTGAGATACTCGGGCACTTTCGTATCGTCGTATCCACTCTTTTCCCCGGGCAGCCTTTCCCGCATCTCCTTCAAATATTCCCGGCCCGGCATGATCTTGATCAGCCGGCCATGCCTTTTCAGCACCCGCTCAAAGCTTTTGTAGCTGGCGGGGGAGAGAATGTTCAGAATTGCGTCAAAGGTACCGTCCGCAAAGGGGAGATTGTTCAAATCTCCAACGCAGTACAACGCCGCGGCGCTTCTGCCCGCCGCGGATACGATGGCGTCCTTGGATAAATCAATGCCGATGAAAAGACTGCTTGGCAATGCGGCGCTTAAGGCGTGGGTGTAAAAGCCTTCACCGCAGCCCGCGTCCAGCATGGCGCCCGGATCAAGGGACTTCAAAATGGCCGTCAATGCTTCCAGGACCGGATCGTAAAAGCCTGCCTCAAACACGGCGCGCCGGGCTTCAAACAGCTGCCGGTCATATTCGCTTTGCACGGTTTTGTGGTGCAGGTGAACGTACCCCTTACGGGCAATATCGTACGTGTGGCTTTTTTCGCAGCGCAGGCTGGATTCGCAAATCAAAAGCGGCAGGCCGCAGGCGGGGCACTGAAACCCGCCGAAGGCCGCCATTTTATCCAAGGCCTGCTGCTGCTTTGTCTGCGTCATGATGTATCTCCTGGCTTGAGATGGTTTTTGTTTATTTTGAAATGGGTTTCCAAAGGGATGCATCCCTTTGGCAGGTGGTATGGAGGGCAGCGCCCTCCATCGTCACATCCTCGCCACGCCCGTTTCCCTGGCGGTTTGGATGACGGCGTCCGCCACGGCGCGGCTGACCCGCTTGTCCAGGGGATTGGGCAGAATATAATCCTCCCGCAGTTCCGTATCCGCAACCAGCGAAGCCAGCGCGTGGGAGGCGGCCATTTTCATTTCCTCATTGATGGCACTGGCCCGGGCGTCCAGCGCGCCGCGGAAAATGCCGGGGAAGGCCAGCACATTGTTGATCTGGTTGGGAAAGTCGCTGCGGCCGGTACCTACTACCCGCGCGCCGGCTTCCTGGGCCAGGTCCGGCATGATTTCCGGTACGGGGTTGGCCATGGCGAAAACGATGGCGTCATTGGCCATGGATGCTACCATTTCTTTCGTTACCACGTTGGGGGCGGATACGCCCACAAACACGTCCGCACCGCGCATGGCGTCGGCAAGGGCGCCGCGCAGATGCGCCCGGTTGGTGACAAGGGCCATTTCCGCCTGGGCGGGATTCAGCTCGCTCATCCCCTCGTCGATTATGCCGAAGCGGTCCACCATGGTAAGGCGCTTCACGCCCAGGTTCAGAAGGTGCCTGGCGATGGCGATGCCGGCGGACCCGGCGCCGTTGACGATAAGCCGTATGCTGCCGATGTCCTTTTTAACCACCTTCAGCGCGTTTAAAAGGGCTGCGGCCACCACGATGGCGGTGCCGTGCTGATCGTCATGGAAGACCGGGATATCGCAAAGCTCTTTCAGCCGGCGTTCCACCTCAAAGCAGCGGGGCGCGGCGATATCCTCCAGATTGATGCCGCCAAAGCTGCCGGAAATCAGGTAGATGGTGCGCACCAGCTCGTCCACATCCTTGGATCGGATGCACAGGGGAAAGGCATCCACATCCGCAAAGGTTTTAAATAAGGCGCACTTGCCCTCCATGACCGGCATGCCGGCCTCCGGGCCGATGTCGCCAAGCCCCAGCACCGCAGTGCCGTCGGTGATGACGGCCACCAGGTTGTGCCGGCGGGTGAGCGTGAAGGACTGGTCATAGTCCTTTTGGATGGCAAGGCACGGCTCTGCCACGCCGGGGGTATACGCCAGGGAAAGCTCCTCCCGCGTGCCTAAGGGCGCCCGGGAGACGACCTCGATTTTCCCATGCCATTCATAATGCTTTTTCAGTGATTCCTGGCGGATATCCATCGTGTGTTCATCCTTTCAAGTAAAAAGGCATGACCGTGCATGCCCTATGGGAAGAATACGCATACGATAGCCTTCCCCTTCCAGGGGAAGGTGGCGCGCAGCGTCGGATGAGGCGCTGACAACATATATATGCTAGTCACTACTTCATCAGTCGGCTTCACCGATAGCTTCCCCTGGAAGGGGAAGCCTCTGCGTGCTTACCGTCACCTTGTGTTCAGGGAACCGAAAACAGGATGCAGCATTTTACGACAAAAGCTCCGTAATGACCTTGTTCACCAGTCCGCTGTCGGCCTTGCCCTTTAATTTGGGCATCAACGCGCGCATGAGCAGCCCCTTGTCCTTGGCGGTGGGCGCCGCAATGTTCAATTCTGCCAGCGTATCGGCGACAGCCTGCCTGATCTCCGCCTCGTCCATGAGCTTGGGCGCGAATGTCTGATATACCGCCATGCGGGCCTTGGCTTCCGCAATGATTTCGGTGCGGTCCTTGGGTGCGGTGTCAATGGTCTCCTGGCACTGGCGAATTTCCTTGAGCACCACGGCGTCTTCTTCCTCGGTGGTAAGGTCGGCCCTTTTATCGATGGCCTTATTCTTCAGCGCGGAAAGCAGCAGGGAAAGGGCGTCCTTGCGCTCCTTCTCCTTATTCTTCAGGGCGGCCATCATTTCGGCGCGCACATCATCGATCCTGGACATGGTAAACACCTCACATCACTTTTGAAGATAGTGTAGCCGCTTTTGGCTTTTTTGTCCAGCGAATGCAAAGGAGACACACAAAAAAAGCACGGTGCTTATCATGCCTTGAAAAAGATGGAACGGTTATTTTTCGCCGTCCACCCTGTATACGGCGGAAATGAGCCCGGAATCCTGCCAGGTGCGCGTGCTCAAAAGCTTTAAGAAAACCTTGGGCTGGCGGTTGAACAAGGGCGTGCCTTCAAAGGCGATCAGGGGAAAGATCATCAGGTGCAGTTCATCCACAAGGCCGTTTTCCATCAGGTCATTCCAAAGAGTCCGCCCGCCGAAGATCAGTATATCCTGGCCCGGTGCTTGCTTGAGCGCGGCAATGGCCTCATGGGTATCGCCGATGCGGATGATGTCGGTATCGCCCCAGGGTGCCAATTCATCCTTTGCAATTTTGTCAGAAATCACCGCCTTGCGCATGGGCCGCATCTGCCTTGCGATCTCACGCCGTACAGCGCTGGCGCCGGCGTCCATATCCTTTTGATGCCAGTAATCGCGAAAGCCCATAAATTCCTTGCGGCCGCAAAAAAGCAGCGTGTCGGCGGATTGAAGGCGCTCCAGGTTGTACTGGTCAAAATGCTCGTCGCCCGCGTAGTCCTTGTGAAAATAGGGAAAGAGCGCGTCCAGGCTTTTGTTTTTGCCTTCATAAAACCCGTCGATGGTGACAAGGTTGCTGACGATGACCTTTCGCACGATATTCCTCCTTTTGTTCCCGCGCGCGGCTTATTATGCCTTGCCGGCGCGCATACAAGAAAAATACTTGCTCCCTGCCTTCCCGCGGCTTATACTTTGTTTTAACTGCCCACAGGGCTGTGTCACCTTGGAGGATATAACCAATGAAGTGGAAAGACAGCTTTCATCCCCGCGCATTGACCACTATATTGTTTTGGTCCATTGCCTTCCCCATAACGCACCTGGCCATGAAGCATTTCTCCGCCCTGAGCCTGGGGCTGTGGCGGTACGCGGCAGCCTGCGCCGTGCTGCTTCCGCTGACGTTTGTCAAAAAGCTGCGGCCGCCAAAATGGAAGGACATGGGCTGGTTTTTACTGGCCGGCGCTTTGGGCTTTGCCATATACATGTGGGTGTTCAATGTCGGCAACAATCTGGTCACCTCGGCTACCGCCAGCGTAATGCTGGCCGTGACGCCGGTGCTGACCGCGCTGCTGGCCCGTGTCTTTTATAAGGAAAAGCTGAAAATCCGCCAGTGGATCGCCGTTGCCGTGGAATTTTCGGGCATCCTCATCCTCGCGCTGTGGCATGGGGTGCTGGCTGTCAATGAAGGCATCCTGTGGCTGATGGCGGCGGTGATCTGCATCAGCCTGTATAACCTGATCCAGCGCAGGCTGACCAAAACCTATTCATCGCTGCAATCCGCCGTGTACAGCATCTTTATGGGAACGCTGCTTTTGTGCGTATTCCTGCCCCAGGGGATCAGCGAGGCACAGACTGCCACGCCGGAGCATTGGCTGTACGTTTTGCTGCTGGGCGTTTTCCCCAGCGCCATCGCGTACATCACCTGGTCCGCTGCCTTCCAGCGCGCGCCAAGGACCAGTGATGTGAGCAACTATATGTTCATTACGCCTTTCTTGAGCACCCTGGCCGGCTTTCTGCTCAACGGCGAATCGCCGGATATCTCCACGCTGCTTGGCGGCGCGGTGATCCTATTTGGCGTGGCAGTGTTCAACTACCGATCCAGGGGCGTTGCCCCTGGACCCCGTCAAAGGGCTGCGTCCTTTTGAAATCCCTGATTTGGGGATGATAAGGATAATGTGGCGTCAGCCTGCCATGATAGTGAGTGCCACACAAAGCGGGCGCTTGATAAGCGCCCCTACATCGTCATTTGTTTGTTGTTTTCCCAGCCGGAGCATGTGCAACCCGGAAGGAAAGCCAATAGATGCCTTTTAGCCGCGGGGGCGATTGTCAATCGCCCGCCAGGCGGGAGCGGAACAAAGTTGGCGAGAAATGTATTGTTGTTAAATAATGGGGATTCCAAAGGGATGCTATCCCTTTGGCAGGGTCCAGGGGCAGAGCCCCTGGGGCTACTCTGCCATCACGGCATTTAGCCAGGCCTCGGCCATCAAGGCGGAACCGGCGGGGGTAGGGTGAACGCCGTCGGCGGCCCAATAGGCAAGCTCCTGGCGGGTGCTGGCCTGGGCAAAAATGCCGTCGAAGGGCACGTAGACGGCGCCGTATTCCCGGGCCAGGGACCGGACGATATGAATCTTGGGGTCCAGGTCTTCCCGCCATGCGGCACGGTCCTGCGGGGTGGGCAGGACAAAGGGCTCGCACAGGATCAAACGGGCATTGGTGCGAATGCGCACATCCTCCAGCATGGCCCGGTAATGCTCCGCAAACTCGGCCGTGGTGGTGCGCATGCCGGAATCGAAAAAGCGCCAGGTATCATTGATGCCGATCAGTATGGATACCCAATCCGGCTGCAGAGCTACGCAATCCTCCCGCCAGCGCAGGTGCATGTCGCAGGCACGGTCGCCGCTGACGCCGCGGTTTAAAAAGCTTACACCCAATTCCGGATACCGGGCAGAAAAAAGGCTGGAGGCAATAAAGGCGTATCCGGTGCCCATGTTGCCGGGATTCAAACGGTCGCGCCCGCAGTCGGTAATGGAATCACCCTGAAAAAGAACGAGATCGCCCTGCTGAAAGATGGGACGCATGGGGAGCACTCCTTTTCCGCTATTGTATTGTGAATGATATTTCCTGACAGTATCGATGTTTGCAGGATACACAACGGCGGGCGGTTTGTCAAATGGTTTGTTCACGCTTCCGATTTGAGACCGAAGGGGTACAGGGCCATGGCGGCAGGGAAGTCTGCAAAGCCCAGCTTTTTATACAGGGGCTTGCCTGCATCCGACGCGTTGAGCAGTATGCGCTGGCATTTTTGTTCCTTTGCCTCGATAATGAGCATGGACATCAATTGTGTGGCGATGCCCTGCTTGCGGTATGCCGGCCGGGTATAAACGCTGCCGATGTAGGCGGTTTTTCCGTTCGGGCACCAGTCGTTGGGCGGCAGGGTAAAATACGTCGTGCCACCCATGGCGACGATTGCGCCGTCTTCCTCGGCTAGCCAAGCGGAATAGCTGCCGTCAGCCATGCCGGTTTCGGTATATTGCTTTGTATTTCTGACCAGCAGGTCAAGAAACTCTTCGGGATAATTTTCTTCTTCGCGGAGCATGTCCGCGCGGAGATGCACCAAGCTATTCAGATCCTGAAGGGTAGCTTTTCGATAATTCATGGCGGGACCTCGCTATACTTTGCATTGCGCTCTTTATCCGTTGAGATATACTGAATAATATCTATTATATACCTTCGTAAACAAACAAGGATAAATGTCAGTTGTACAAAAGATGCTTTTTGAACAGGCGCTATATGGAGCTTGGGCGGGCGATTAACATTCGCCCGCGTAGCAGTCAAGTTTATGAATGCTTGGTTTTATGATCAGCGTTCCTTAAAATATTTGCTTGATACCAAACCCAAATATGGGGATTCCAAAGGGGCTTTGTCCCTTTGGTGGGTGTGCAGAGGGCAAAGCCCTCTGCTACCGGCTCTTGTGGAACAGCAGCTTTTCATACCGGTCCGGATCGCAGACACGGGTGAGGATTTCCAGCTCCTCATCGCCCATGACGGTGTTGCGGCCCTCGGCGTACAGGGCGTCCACCTGCTCCTTGACGGCGCCGATGAGCGGATCCTGCTTTTGCATGGCGTCCTCACCCTTGAGCTTGAAGAAGCCGTTCATCCAGTGGGCGATGCCGGCCAGGCCGCTGTGGCTGTCCACGGCGACGGACGCGGGGCGATTGAGGATCTTGGCGGTGTCGAAGATGTTGTATATTTCCTCATCCTTGAGCATGCCGTCGGCATGGATGCCGGCCCGGGTCACGTTGAAGTGCCGGCCCACAAAGGGCTGGCGGGGGCTGATCTCAATGCCGATCTCCTGCTCCATGTAGTCGGCAATTTCGGTGATGGCGGTCAGGTCCATGCCGTCGTCCGTTCCGCGCATGGCCTGGTATTCAATGGCCATGGCCTCCAAGGGGCAGTTGCCGGTACGCTCGCCAATGCCCAAAAGGGAGCAGTTGATGCTGGCGCAGCCGTACAGCCACGCGGTGCCCGCGTTGCAGACCACCTTGTAGAAATCGTTGTGGCCGTGCCATTCCAGGCATTCGGAAGGGACCTCGGCATAGTGCCGCAGACCGTAAATGATGCCCTGTACGCTGCGGGGCAGCGCCGTCCCGGGATAGGACACGCCATAGCCCATGGTGTCGCAGGCACGGATTTTGATGGGCATGCCGCTTTCTTTACTCAGGTGCATCAGCTCTGTGGCAAAGGGAACCACAAAGCCATAGAAATCGGCCCTTGTGATATCCTCAAAATGGCAGCGCGGCTTGATGCCCCTGTCCAGCGCGGCCTTGACAATGGAAAGATACTTTTCCATGGCCTGGCCCCGGGTCAGGTGCATTTTGTTGAAGATGTGGTAATCGCTGCAGGAGACCAGGATGCCCGTTTCCTTCACGCCGGCATCTTTGACCAATTGAAAGTCTTTTTCGTTTGCCCTGATCCAGGTAGTGATTTCAGGGAAGGGCAGGTCCAGCTCCTGACAGCGGCGCAGCGCTTCCTTGTCCTTGTCGGTGTAGACAAAGAACTCGCTCTGCCGCACGATTCCTTTGGGGCCGCCCAGCCGGCTCATGAGCTTGAACAGCGTCACGATCTGATCCACCGTGAAGGGCGACACGCTCTGCTGGCCGTCGCGGAAGGTGGTGTCGGTGAGCCATATCTCATCCGGCATGTTGATGGGTACCAGGCGGTTGTTGAACGCGATTTTCGGGATAGAGGCGTAGTCGAAACTTTCCCTGTACAGGTTGGGTTCCTTTACATCCTGGAGGGAGTACTTGTATTTGGCCTGCTGGATTAAGTTGGTGCGCCGGTCAAACTTGAGCATTTCGAATCACCCTTCCCTTTCCCGATAAAATAAGATCAATGGGGCGTAGTCAGGCTTAAAACAAAGTGTTCAATGCGGTCCAGACCCTTTTTGATGTCGTCCAGGCCCGCGGCATAGCTTAGGCGGCAGTAACCCTCGGCTTCAAAGGCTACGCCGGGGACCAGGGCCACCTTTTCCTCGGTGAGCAGCAGGTCGGCAAAATCCATGCTGCCATGGATCTGGCGGCCATTGTAGCTCTTGCCGATGAGCCTGGTAATGTTCATCATTACATAGAAGGCGCCGGCAGGATTTTTGCAGGAAAGGCCAGAAATAGTATTGATACGCTCCACCATATAATCGCGGCGGCGCTCAAATTCCTTGGCCATTTGGGCAACGCAGCCCTGGTCGCCCAAAAGGGCGGTCACGCTGGCGTGCTGCGCGATGCTGTTGGGGTTGGAGGTCGCCTGGCTTTGGAAGTTGCCCATGGCCTTGATCACATCCTGCGGGCCGGCCGCGTAGCCGATGCGCCAGCCGGTCATGGCATAGGCCTTGCTCATGCCGTTGACCACAAAGGTGCGGGACTTGGCGTCGTCACCAAGGGATGCCACGGAAACATGGGTGCGGCCATCGTACAGCAGCTTTTCATAGATTTCGTCGCTGACGATATAAAAGTCGTGCTCCTTGGCCAGGTCGGCGGCATTTTGAAGGTCCTGGTCGGACCATACGCAGCCGTTGGGGTTGGAGGGGCTGGTGATGACGATGGCCTTGGTGCGGCCGGTGACCTTTTCCGCCAGAGCGGCCCGTGTGGGAACGAAGTTGTTTTCTTCCGTGGTTTGCACATACACCGGCACGCCGCCGGCCATGCGCACCATCTCGGGATAGCTCACCCAGCAGGGCGTGGGAATGAGCACCTCGTCGCCGTCGTCCAGGATCGCCTGGAAGATGGTGAACAGGGAATGCTTGGCTCCCCCCGATACCAAAATCTCTCCCGGATGGTAGACAAGCCCGTTGTCTCTTTGGAGTTTTTCGCAGATGGCCTTTCGAAGCGCCAGCGTCCCTTCCGAGGGGGTGTAGCGGGTCAGGCCCAACGCCAGCGCCTCTTTGGCGGCATCGCAAATGTGCTGCGGGGTGGGGAAATCAGGCTCGCCTGCGCCCAGGCCCACCACATCCAGCCCTTGCTGCTTCATATCCTTGGCTTTTGCGTCAATGCTTAGGGTAACGGAAGGGGCGATCGCCTTGCACATCCGGGAAATGGAACGCGACATGGAGAATTCCTCCTCAGGTTTTTTGAAAATAAAAAAACCGGCCCGCAGGCGGCCGCGCGCATTCCCTTGTGAGGCTGCGCCTTTGCGGCCTATCTGCATGGTGATAGATTCTATTCTACAAAATGACGGAAGTTCCTGCTCCCAAAGCAAGGAATTTTAAAATTTTTGCATAATTACACTTTATAAATTGCATTTCTTGGTTCCGGGAGAGCTTTGCGGACAATTCATAGGGGAGCATTGACAGCGAAACGGCGCTTTTATGCAACGGTTGTGATAAAAAGCGCGCCCTGCCTTGGATGTATCTTGTGTTGTTTTGTATTATGATTGCACGCAAGAAGGCTGGCCGGCGGATGCGCCGGAAAAATATCGGTGGACAGGGAGGCGCGCCTATTATGTATCCTTCCATGGAACAGGCGGAACAGCTGCTGAAAGAAGGGGAGCGCATGAACCCCGGGCCCTGGTCTGAGCATAGCCGCGTCGTCGCCGGGGCTGCCGGCAAAATCGCCGGACTGTGCCCGGGTATGGAAAAAGACAAGGCGTATGTTTGCGGCCTTTTGCACGATATCGGCCGGAGGTTTGGCGTATCGCATATGAGGCATATCATTGACGGCTACCGTTTTTTATTGGGGCTGGGCTATGATGAGCCTGCGCGAATCTGCCTGACGCATTCTTTTTCGATACCGGACATCCGCGATTATATTGGGGAGGCGGATGTGTCCGGGGAAGTGTACGGGGAGATTCGGCAATTGCTTGACTCGTTTGCGTATAACGACTATGACCGCCTGATTCAGTTGTGCGACAGCTTCGCCATGCCCTATGGCGTAACCGATCTTGCAACCAGGATGGGCGATGTCAAAAGCCGGTACGGAAGGTATCCCCAGGAAAAGTGGGACAAGAATTTTGCGCTCAAGCGCTATTTTGAAGAAAAGATGGGCCAAAACCTTTACGAAGCTTTGGAGGCGGACAGGGCGCTGTGGGGGATGTAGCCCCGCATGGCTCATGCGTTTTTCTTGCGCAACGGTCAGGCAGATCAAGAGGGAGTTACACGAGCATGAAGGACAGACAAGCGATACGGGCCAGCTGGGACAGGCAATCGGATGATCATTATCAAAGGCAGTATGGCGATGCCGGCGCCATCGAACGGCTGAAGAAGGACCCATGGCTGGGTTTTCCTTCGCGGGTGGGCCGGGCGATCAGGGAGCATTTTCCGGTATTGCGGGGCATGCGGGTGTGCGTGCCTTCCAGCGGCGATAACGTGGCGGCCTTTGCCTTTCATTTGCTGGGCGCGTCGGTGACATCCTGCGACTTGTCGGGGGAGCAGATCAAAAATGCCCGGAAGATCGCCGCCGCGCAGGAGTGGGAGTTGGCGTTTTCCATTGCCGACAGCATGGCGCTGGAAGGAATCGAGAATGGGGCCTACGACCTTGTCTACACCTCCAATGGCGTGCATGTCTGGATTTCCGATCTGTGCGCTATGTACGGTTCCTTCCGCCGTGTATTGAAAGCGGGCGGGAGATACATCTTTTTTGAAACCCACCCATTTATCCGCCCCTTTGACGACAGCAGCAATGCGCTGCGCGTGATAAAGCCGTATGAGAAAACCGGCCCTTTTGGTGATCCGCCCAATTACCTGTGGCGCATATGCGATTTTGCCAATGGTCTGATCTCCAGCGGCTTTCGTATCGTGAACATGGATGAGTTCCATGCGGAGAAGGCCATTATCGGCGCGCGCTGGTGGGATTTGGACGGCTGGGACGCAAAAGCGGATTGGCATGTCAACCCTTACGCCGCGCTGCCCCAATGGGTTTCCTTTTGTGCGGTCAAATGATGAACACCAAAAAGAGAAAGCGAATTGCTTTCATGGGAACTGCGCTTTTGTTGGCCAGCGCGGCCTGTATCGCTTTGCTTCTTCACTTGGGTATTTTGCAGTTCAATGACCCATCCAAGGAAAAATATCCTGTTCGGGGCGTGGACGTGTCGGAATACCAGGGAGAAATCGACTGGCCGCTGCTTTCCAAACAAGGTATCTCCTTTGCGTTCATCAAGGCGACAGAGGGTAGCCAATATGTGGATCCCCGCTTTGTATATAATTGGGAGCATGCGGCCGGGACCGGGCTGAAGCTTGGCGCGTATCACTTTTTCAGCTTCGACAGCCCCGGCAGCACGCAGGCGGAAAATTTTTTGTCCACCGTGAACCGGCTGGAGGGCATGCTGCCGCCCGTAGTGGACATAGAGATGTACGGGCAATATAAGCGCACGCCCAAGCTGGCGGATGAGGTTTGGACGGAGCTTACCGCGATGCTGAACGCGCTGGAAGCGGAATATGGCGCAAAGCCCATTCTGTACGCCACACAAGCGGCATATGACCTGTACCTGGACGAACGATATGAGGATTATCCGCTGTGGATACGCAGTGTTTACACCTATCCTGCCGTGAAGGACTGGACCTTCTGGCAGTATTCGGACCGGATGGTGTTGAAAGGCTATAGCGGTGTTGAACGCCATATCGACATGAATCTCTATGATGGAACAAAGGAAGCGTTTGAAAGGGAGTTTCCGTAGGCGCACGCAAAGCCATTGCGTTCCTACGGCATACAAAAAAGAGGGCATCACGCTGAAGGATGTCCTCTTTTGCTTTTGGTAAGGACTTGCTTCCGCTTTACCGGTTTTGCAGCGAAGCGGCCTGCACATCCACCTTCCCGGTAAAGCGGATCTTGGTGTACTTGGCCGCGGGGAAAACAAGCGCGGAATGAACGTAGGTACCCTTGTCCGCGTACAGCTCCGCCAGGGTGTGATCCAAAATCAGCCGCATTTTCATAGGGCCATTAAGAAGGCGCGGCGTGCTAGTAACGCTGAACAGGGGGCTGGCATAGTGCGCGTCAAATTCCGAGGCGCCGGCTTTTGTGCGGTCGGTATAAATGCGGTTGCTTTCGTCCAGCCCAAAACGCAGCTCCTGGCCCAGACGGTTGACAAGCCTTACTTCAAAAGGCCCGTCCGCCTTTATTTTCAGTTCAAACGCGCCCAGGGGAACCTTTGCGCCATCCGGGATGGGTGTGTACTTTTTGGCTTGCACCATGGGTTCGGCGGCCAGGCGCACCTCGGCAGGGGTATCAACAAGGGACAGCCTGCGGGGCAGCGTCATGCAGCCGCGGTATTCGCCCGCCGGGACATTGCCCGCGTAGGTCGGGCTGGCCGCCCATCCCAAAAAGACCCTTTCAGGTGTGCCGAAGTAGGTGACGCCGGCATAGTTGTCAAACCCGGTATCCACCCAATACGCCTGGGTCTGCTCCGGAAGCTTGCGGAAGGTTGCGCCGTCGAATTCGCCCAGGTAATACTGCATCCGGCCGCCGCCCATTTCCGCCGGCGCGGCCATGCTGACAAGCAGCACCCACAGGATCCGGCCATCCGGCGCCGTCAGGGGAAACAAATCCGGGCATTCAAAAACATCGCCGTAATGGCTTTCCTGTTGGCCAAAGGCGCCGGTTTTTTCCCATGCGCGCATGTCTTTTGAACGGTAGAATTCGATACAGTCCCTGGCCGCCAGCGCCATGGACCAGCAGCGGTCCTTGGCGTTCCAGAATACCTTGGGATCGCGGAAATCCGCGATGCCGGGATTTTCGATGACCGGATTGCCCGCGTACGGCGTAAAGTGCACGCTGTCCAAAGAAGAGGCGATGCCCTGGCTTTCGCGCTCGCCGTGCTGGGTATACATGGCGATCATTGCGCCGGTGCCAAAGCCCGCGGTGTTTTCCGCATCGATGACCGCGCTGCCTGAAAAAATGGTGCCGAGCTCATTGGGATACAGGGCGATGCCCAGCTCCTTCCAATGAAGAAGGTCGTCGCTGACCGCGTGGAGCCAATGCATAGGCCCCCAGACAGTGTCGCTTGGATTGTGCTGCGCAAACAGGTGATATTGCTTTCCATCGTAGATCAGCCCGTTCGGGTCGTTGATCCAGCCCTTTTGCGGCGCGAAATGCAGCGTGGGCCGTTTTTCCTGAATCCATTTGCTCATACCAATTCCTCCAATTCAGCCGGCGCAGGCGCGGGATAGCCGTCGCTTTTGCCGGGCGCTTGATAAAAGAACGCGGTGGCGCTGTACAGGCAGCGGTTATCTTCACCCCAAGTATTGCCTTTGTACTTTTCGATAAACGCCTCAAAGGAATCTTGGAAAGGCACATTATCGCATACGTGAAAGCGGCAGACGCTGGTGACGCCGTTGCCATTAAGCGGCATGGCGCTCATGGCCGCAAAGGGAGAGTCAAACAGCGCGAAGGGCGGCTCGGCAGCCCAGGCATAACCAAAGTAATCCTCGCTGCCGGTGCCAAAGGTGGAGGGGAATTTTTCGCCGTCGACAAAGAATTTCTCATCGCCCTCGCCCCACCACCAATCCAGCCTTTCGCAGCCGTCATAGCCAAACCACCACTCGTCCCGTTTCATACCGCCGGGATAGTGCCAGGTATCCAAAAGGCGCAGATGCATGCCGCAAAAACGGCCCGCGCTTTTACAGACGCGAAGGACCGGCCAGTCGGGAAAGCGCTGCCCGCCGGGCGCAAACTGCGCCCGGTCAAGGCCGTCAAAGTGATCCCGGTGCCACTTGGCGTGAAAGCGCAGGAGCTCTTTGGCATCTGGGCATTCAATGGTTTCCACATTCGCTTCCACGGCTGCAGGTTCTAAGCCAATATTTTCAATCTCGATGCGGGCCCCGTTTGCAAAGGGCATATGCCATCTTGCGTAGAAGGCGCCGCCGCAAAAGCCGCTCAGCCATGTGCTGAAGGGGTTCATATCGATGGAGGTCCCAAAAAAGTCGCACACCGGCGCACAGACAGAGGGCTCCTTCTCACCATCCCAATACATCTTGATGAGCAGATGCCCGGCTTGCTTTTTATCCAAAAGCCGCAGCTGAAAACGGGATATGGCGCCCTCGCCGGCCGCTTCAAACAGCGTCTCGCTGCATCCCGCGCCGACAACGGCCGCGGCGTTCGGCGCAAATTCATGGATGCCGCGCAGGTGCAGCGACCGATCCAGCTTGGCCAGCGCAATACGGCCCGGCCTGGTATAAAGGTCGCTGTAGGCAGGCATGCGGGTACCCTTGGGAAACAGCGTGTACGTGAAATGGAAATACGCGCCCCAATCCGGCGCAAGCTCAATGCGGATGGCGCTTTGAAAGGGGATGGGGATAAAGCTGTTGTACCCGCGGGAAATATGGGGGCACACGTCGGGCACGTTCAAAGGGGCGAAGTCCGTGCCAAAGCCGGTAAAATAGCGGAGGAAGGGTGTGTCCACGCAAAGCGCTCCGTCCAGATAGACGCGGATGTGGCCGCTTCCCGGCATCGCGGACCAACTGCGCCAGATCACGCCGGGGCCGCTTAATTCCAGCGCCACGACGCTGCCGTCCTCCTGCTTTCGTATATAGCCGCGGCCGTCGTCGTTGGCGTCCCAATCCAGATAGCGGTCTTCTTCAACTGAATACTGCGAGCGCCTGTCGAAGCTGGAAAAGCAGCCACTCCTTTCGCCGGGGACCGGCGGCACGCTCAGCGCATGAAGGTCGGTCAGCCGGCCCAGCAGATCCTGGTAGGTAAGCTCCATGATCTTTTCCCCCTGTTGATGTAATGTTTAGCCCTTGATGCCGGTCAGTGTGATGCCTTCGATAAAATATCGCTGCCCGACAAAGAAGACGACAATGACCGGCAGCAGCGCCGCGGCGGAGGCTGCCATCATCAGGTGCCACTCGGCGTTATACATGCCCTGGAACATTCGAAGGCCCAGCGATACCGTATATTTCGTCGAACTGCTCAAATAGATTAGCGGGCCAAGGAAGTCGTTCCAGCTGCCCATGAAGGCAAAGATGCCCACCACGATCAGCGCTGGCTGCGTTAAGGGCAGCAGGATGCTGCGATAGATGGTAAAGTAGCCCGCGCCGTCCACAAAGGCGGATTCGTCCAATTCCCGCGGGATGGTCATATAGAACTGACGCAAAAGGAATATGTTGTACGCGCCGCCGCCGAACCAGGCCGGCAGAATCAGCGGCACATAGGTATTGCTCAGGCCAAGCTTGCTCCAGCCCACAAACAGCGGGATCATGGTGACGGCAAAGGGCAGCATCATGCTGGAAATGAGGCAGGCAAACATGATGCCGCGGCCCCTCCAGCGCAGCCTGGCGAAAGCATAGGCGCAAAGAGAACTGGTGATCACGGTCCCGGACACGACACCCAGCACAATGATGGCGGTGTTCAGATAATACCGGCCAAAGGTGACAACGCTGAACGCCTTGGTATAGTTGCTGAAGCGAAGCGGATTTGGGATCCAGATGGGCGGCAATTGAAAGATTTGGGACATGGACATCAGAGAAGAACGTATCAGCCAGTAAAGCGGCACCAATGAGAAAAAGGCGCCGGCCAAAAGCAAAACGTATACCAAAACCTTCCAGGTGATTTTGCGCATCCTGCCCGTCATCATGCTCAGCGCCCCCCCTCATAGAACACCCATTTATCGGAAGATTTGAATACCAGCACCGTAACCGCCAGTATGATCAGAAACAATACCCAGGCGATGGCGCAGGCGCTGCCCATGCGGCTGTAGGTAAAGGCTTCGCGGTACAGGTAAAATACATAGAACAGGCTGGCGTTGTCCGGCCCGCCGTTGGTCATGATATAGGCCTCGGAAAACACCTGGAAGGAGCCGATCAGCGTGGTGCACAGGTTAAAGAAAATCGTGGGCGTCATCATGGGGACGGTGACATGCCGGAACCGGCTGGCTGCGCCGGCGCCGTCCAGGGACATCGCCTCATACAGGTGCCTTGGTATATCCTGCAGCCCGGCCAAAAACACGATGGTAATGGTACCTGTGGTCCAAACGCTCATGACCGCCAGGGAAGGGATAACGCTTTCCTTGGCATAGATCCACTTGCCGGCAGGCAATCCCGCAGCCCGCAGCATTTGGTTCACCAGGCCAAAATCCGGGTTGAGCAGCCAAAGCCAGATCATGGAGATGGCCACCGTCGGCACAATGGTGGGCAGATAGAAAATTGTGCGGAAGACGGACTTTCCGCGTATATTCTGGTTCAGGAGCATGGCCAGCAGAAAGGAATAAACGATCTTCAGCGGCACGCTCATCAATACATATTTTGTGGTCACGCCCAGCGCTTTATAGAAATAGATGTCCTCACCCGAAAACATGTTCTGGTAGTTGGCAAACCCGATAAACGACCATTTGCCGCTGATGCTGTAATCCGTCAGGCTGTAAAAAAAACTGGCAGCCATCGGACCTAACACAAAAATCGCGAAGCCCAGCACAGCGGGCATCGCGAACAGCCATCCGGCACGGTTTTCACGCGTGCGCATGCTGCTCCTTATAGTTGCCTTTATCGCCGGTCCGGCAATCATTGATTGTCGCCTCCTTGAAAACAATGGCCTGCGGCCATGGGAAACCGCAGGCCATCGTATGGATTTGGGTGATGGTGCTGTCATACTAAGGATACATTCATTCTGATGCTACACTCAATGAAGAAGGACTTCGCATCTTCGGATGCGCCCAAAGGGCTTTCCGATCGCCATTTGGAAACCTTCGAACGCCATCTTCTTGGTGATTCGTGCAGGTGTACGATTAGCTGGCAGAATTATGCTGATTAATATGACCAACCGGCAACCAAAGGCGCGACCTGGTCGGCAATGCCATTGAGCGCATCCTGGGCCGTCATGGAACCGTTCCATACGTTATCCAGCGCGGGCCATACGATGGCGTCGATCTCCGCGAAGTTGTTCACGTTGTTTTCCGGCGCGGGGGCGGCATGCTCAAAGGTGGAACGCATCACGGCATCCTGGAATCCCACCGGGCGGCCCGGCGTGCCTTCCTCGGCCCACAGCTTGATCTTTTCAGGATCGGTGTACCAACTCTTGAGTTGAGGCATCCACAGGCCGCGGTGCAATTCCAGCTGATTGGCGGGGTTGATGATCCAGTTGTGCAGCTTGAGCGCGGCTTCCAGGTTCTTGGTGCTCTTGAAGATGATCAGCGAGCCGCCGTGGAAGAAGGTCTTGTACTCCTTGAAGATGGGCAGCACGCCTACGCCCCAGTTCAGGTCTTCGGCCTGGGATAGGTCGGCATGGGTCCAGGAACCGTTGATGACCATGGCGACGCGCCTTGTCTGCAAGGAGACGGAGTTGGAGGGAAGCGTAGAGGCCTGGGCGGGGGAGGGGCTGACGTGATAAACGTTGATCAGGTCGGCCAGCTTTTGAATGGCTTCCACCGCTTCGGGGGAGGTCAGGGTGAATTTGGTGCCGTCCTCGCTTAAATAGCTGCCGCCGTTGGAAAGAACGAAGGGATACCAGGCGTTCCAGCCAAGGCCGACCTGAATGCCGAACTGCTGTATGTTTTCGGGATCAAAGTCCGGGCTGGCGGCGTTGTTGCCGTTGCGGTCAAGGGTCAGCTTCTTGGCGACTTCCAGCATTTCATCATAGGTCCAGGCGTCCTCCACCTTGGTGGGCGGCAGGTCAAGACCGGCATCCTTGAACATATCCACATTGTACATGAGGCTGGGCGTCACGCTGGCCTGGAAGGGGCCGGCGCTCTCGGCGGCGGACCAGTTCCACCAGCAGTAGTCCGCGACATCGTCCGCGGAGATGCTGGGATCCAGCGGGGCGATTTCATTGTAGTTGTAAATCAGGCCGTCCTTGCCCAATTGGATCTTCCAAGGGCCGGAATAGCAAACGTCCGGCGCTTCATTGGCGGCGATCATGGCGTTGAGCTTGGTGGCAAAATCATCGGGGATGTGCAGCCTTTCCACGGTCACGCCGGGGTTGGCGGCTTCAAAGGAGGTGATGGCGTTTTCAATCGCCTGCTTTTCGGCGCCGCCGCCCCAGTAGGCAAACCGCAGCGCAATCGTATCGGCCAGGGCAGCTGAAAAGACGGTCAAAGACATTAACACAGCAAGAAATACCGAGATCCACTTTTTCATGTGATGATCCCCCTTAACGCATGTTTGAACCTTTTGTCTGGATGCATCCTTCTGTGTATCATTATAGATTCATTGGTATGGGGGAACAACCTATCAAATTTTAGTATCCTTGCGTTTTGTTCTGCTCATTGCCGCCGGCATGCATGCGGACCCTGACCGTACAGCCGCCGCCCTGTGCGCTGACGATCGATAACCCATAGCCTTCGCCAAACATCAGCTGAATCCGTTTGTTTGTGTTATACAGCCCGATGGATTCACCCTCTACCCGTAAAACGCGCTCAGCTTGCTCAAAGGACATGCCGGTGCCGTTGTCCTCCACCTGGCAGACCACGTCTTCGCCTTCCATGCGGGCGCGAATGCGGATGAGGCCGCCCTGCTTGCGGTCGCCGAACCCATGGAGGATGCTGTTCTCCAAAAGCGGCTGCATGAACAGCTTGGGCAGCTCGCAGTGCAGGCATTCTTCCTGCACGTCCCACTCCACGGTGAAGAGCCCTTCAAAGCGCGCTTCCATCAGCATCAGGTATTGCTTGAGCCACTCTATATCGTCGGAAAACCGCGTGCGGTCCTGGCGGTTGTCGCAGGTATAACGCAGCATGCGCGACAGGGACACAATGAGACTGCTTGCCTTCTTTGTGCTCCCCCGAAGAGCAACCCAGTTGATGACGTTTAGCGTGTTGTACAGGAAGTGTGGGTTGAACTGCATCATCAGCGTTTGCAGCCTGGCCTCCTGCTCACTTAAGCGTACCTTGTAGTTTTCATCGATCAACCGCCGCAGCGTTGCGCTCATGCCATTAAAATTTTGCACGAGGTAGGTGAACTCGTCCTGCCGGTTGTCGGCAATCTGCGTCGCAAAGTTGCCGGCTTTCAAGGAATCAACCCCCTGGTTGAGACGCTTGATCCGCTTGGATACCGTGGAGATGGCCAGCAGCGTCGCCAATACGGATGCCAGTACCTGCACGGCCACAATACCGATAAAGGTGGCATGCAGTCCTTTTGTCAGACCGTTGGCCAGAGTATCCACCGAAAAAACCGCAAGGCTCATCCAGCCCGGCTGCGCAAGCCTGTCAAAACAGATAACGGCCTGCTCCCTGCCTTCCGTTGTGACCTTGAGCATGCCGGAATCCATCTCCTTGATCTGCGCCCACCATTCGGGCCGCATGGCAAAGCTGGCATAATCGCCGCCGGAAATGAGCGTTTCGCTGTTTTGATCCATCAAATAGTACTCGGCGTCCGTCAAGTTGGCGATATTCTTTTGAAGGCGCTCGGTAAAAAAATCATCCGAAAACAGCACACGGATCACAGCCCGCTCATAATCCTTGGGCAGCGGCTTGCCTATGCCCGAAACATCGACGTAGACAAGATTCAAAAGGCGCGCGCAGGAAAGATAGGTGCGGCTTACCTGAAAGGGGGTCATGTCCTGCCTGTTCAGCCATACGATGCCGCCGTCCTTTTGCGCGATCACGCGGTAAGGCTCGCTTTCAAAAAAGCCTTTGTATTGGGCCACCCGCGTGTTCATGGCATAGGTGTACGGCCTGGTGATGATGTCCACCTGCTGAACGCAGCTTAGGCTGCCGAAATACTTCATCAGCACCTTGTGAATGGATTTTTCCGCCGTGGGCTGGTCCACCACATCGCCGAAATTGGCTTCGCTGAATATCTCATACAGGTCGGCGTCCACCAGAATATTCATTGTTGCGTCCCGGACGGTGGATAATTGCTGATTGATCAGTTCATTATTGACCCGTACAAGCTGATAGATGTCCCGCTGAGTCGTTTCCACCAGGGTGGATTTGCTGCTTTCAAAAAAGTGGGCGACAAGAAAGCATTGCGGCGCCAGGGAAATCAAAATAATGCAAATAAAAATCTTGTGCTTGATGCTCAGCCGCCGCATCACAGTTTTAAATTTGCTCATATCATTGCCTCACCCGCTTCCTGTATTGGTCGGGAGACATGCCAAACTGCTTTTTGAACGCTTTAGTGAAATACGCGGCACTGGAATAGCCTACCCGCTGGCCGATCTTTGCCGCGTACAGGGTGCTTTCCTTCAGCAGCCGTGCGGCCGCCTGCATACGAAGCTCGGTAAGGTGGTCGGAAAAGGTGGAGCCGACCCGCTGTTTAAAGAGCGTGGAAAAGTAGGAGGGGTGATAGTGAAACCGCTCCGCCACTTCGGCCAGGGAAAGGTCCTGGCCAAAATTCTTGCCGAGAAACTGAAGAACCTGGGCAAAAACCTCTTCGTGCTGGTTCTTGCGGTTGGCTTCTATGGCGTTTGCAATGAGGATGAGCGCGTGTCTGACTTCCCTGAGCACATCCTGCATGCTTTGGCTTTCCAGAACGGTCTTGTCGATGGTCGAAAGTATGCCTTCTTTTTCGGCCTGCGAAAGGGGATAGGTCAGGTTCCCCAGCAGAAAGATGAAGGTGTACATGATAAGCTCTTTGATTTTGCTGGGGTAAGCCCCAGGTATGCATAAGCGTTCCAGCCGCTCCTGCATCCGTTCACAGGCCTGTTCCACATTCCCGCTGCACAGGCTTACATCCAGCCCTTTTATCGACATATCCAAACGCATGGTGGAAAAGGGGTCAATGGTCTGCTCGGGGCCGGTTACAAAAATCGTTTGCTCCGGCTCGAAAAAACGCTGCATTAAGGCGCCTCTGGCCCGTGTATACGCGTCTTCCAAATGATCGAAAAAATCATCGGCGTAGGGGCACACGCCAATGGTTACGTTTTTGGCATACGCGCCGCACAGCTCATCCGCCCGGTGCTTCAATGTATCAGGCAAGGATGGCAGCATTTCCTTCGGGCAGGCAAGCACGCCGATCAGCGCATCGTGCTCCATGGGCGAGCGGAAAACGATCACATTGCCCATTTGTTTCAGGCTTTGCCTGATGCCGTATTGAATGGCTTCGCGAAGCTCCGGATTCGGCCATGCACTAAGCGGCTGAATATAAAACGCAGCACCGGATTCATGCTCGCCAAACAATGCCCGGGTTGCGGCATGGTCCTTCATGGACAGCTCGCCCGTGACAAACAGAAGCATCTGGTTTTCGATCAGGGTGCCATTTTGGTCAAGGCCACGGACGTTTTCAAGCTTGTTTTCCATGTGGTCCAAGCACTGGCGCAGCTCCTGGGCGTCAACAGGCTTTAGCAAATAATCGTCAGCGCCTAGTGCAATGCTGCGCTTGGCATAATCAAACAAGCCATAGGCGCTGAGGATGGCGATGCGTGTATGGGCATGCTTCGCCTTTGCATGCTCCAAAAAAGACAGGCCATCCACCTTGGGCATGCGGATATCGGTAAGCACCAGGTCAAAATCCATGACGTCCATCATGGTAAGGGCCACTGCGCCGTTTTCCGCCTCAAATACCAGGTATTCAGGCTTTAAAATGCGCAAAAGGCCTATGAGGCCTGCCCGGTGGCCGGCCTCGTCGTCCACAATCAGCAGCCTGTACAAATTGCTCTCACACCTTCCGGGCAGTCTTTATTCTTATACGCTTTCAAGCAGGTGTGTACTATAACACATGGGAAACAACCCGTGCAATATGCAAAACAGCCCAGCCGTCTATACTACCAATCAAACAGGCAAAACGGACTTTGGCGTCCGGCGCCGGAATATGGATATGCGCGTATCATGACGCACAGCGAAGCGTGCCGTCCGTGTGAAAGAAGCACGGCCATTCTATTTATCCAGCGGGAACAGGGGCCGGGGAATGCGTAGGTAAGGCAGGGTATCCAGCAGCTCGCAGGTATAGCCGGGCGTCAGGGCCAGTATGCTCCTTGCAGCAAAGGCTTTGTAGGTAGGGTCCAGGTATCCGCATTTTACGGCGACAATATTGAACGTTTCCAGCTTCAACCCAAGCGCCTGCATGTCGTATGGCTCCGCCACCGAAACGCGGGTTCTGCTGATGACGATGGTGACCCCTTCGCATTGTACAACGGCATAATCGCCGCTGCCGGCGCGTGCCACCTGCTGTATCTGGGCGCGGATTTCAAGGGGCGACGGAGGCTCAACGGCATAAGGGTTCAAGCGGCCCAGGCACAGGTCGATTGTGCTGCCGGCGCCCGCGCTTTTGCATGCCTCGTAGGAAGCTTTGTCCGCGATGGCGACGACGATGGCACTGCCGGCCTTTGCGTCAAGCAGCGCCTTGGCGGCGATGGCCAGGTCCTGCGAAGCCCCGGCGGTGGGGTTGTCGCCGGAATCTGAAATCACGACCGGATGCTGGTCGTGGGCGAGGGCGATCTTCACCGCGTCCTCCAGCGTGTGCGCTTCCGTGGTGAACGTAAACTGCGTTTTGATGGCTTCAAATGCTTCCGCAAGCTTTGCCGCGCACTTTTCAAGCGTATCCGAAGCCTCCTCAAAGCCTGTGACGAGCGCGGCTACGCCGGCGTGGGGGGAATCGGCCCAGGGGTAGCCCAGCACAAGGGAGGCATCCAGCACGCCGGGGATGCGGTCATAGGTGCAAAGGCTGTCGATCAGCGGCTTGATGGGCGGCACATCGGTTTCCGTTTGCTCGCCGGCGATCAAAACGGGCAGCTTGACCATTTTGGTAACGGTCTTCCTGCCGCTTTTGATGGCCGCCAGCAGGATATTCGCCGCCCGTTCGCCGGTTTCGTACTGGTCCACATGCGGCGCGGTGCGGTAGGCGGAGTATCCGTTTGCGCAGGAGACCATTTTTTCCGTGGCCGTGGTGTGCATATCCAGTGAGCAGACAACAGGGATATCCCAGCCGGCGGCGCTGCGAATCTGCGCAAGCAGCGTCCCTTCGGGATCGTCATACCCCTCCGCCGCCATGGAGCCGTGCAGCGCGATGCAGATGCCGTCAAGCGGCAGCGCCGCTTGTATGCCGCCGACGATTTCGGATACGATCTTTTCAAACGCTTCCTTTTGAATCAGCGCGCCGGGCAGGGCTACCGCGAAAAACGTCGGGGCAAGCTCCGCGCCGGCTGCCTTCAGTGTATCCATGATCCCGGATATGGAATGGCGCTGCCAGCGCTTGACCTTTATGACTTCATCCCCCTTGGCCGTTACAAAATCCTCAAAAGCGGTCCTCAGATGGGAAAAGGTGTTGGTTTCCTGCATCATGGCGGCAACGGCAATTTTCAAGGCAAGCCCCTCTTTTCACGAACTTTTGAGATACGCGGCGGGATTCTGCATCTTTACAAATGCCAGCTATGCCGGCAGGCGTAAATAATATGTGCAGTATGTCTTCGCGTGTATATCATAGCACAGAAAATGGCGGATGGTAACATAAAACCTCCTGCCGGATACAGACCGCGGCAGGAGGTTTCATTAATAATGAAAGTGGTTTCCGGGGGGTACTTGCTTGTATCAGATGATCTCCAGGTCATCCCTGGAACCCAAGGCCGGGAAGGCCTTCGCAGGCGTATCCTGGTACCAGTAGGCGACGGAGGCCAGGTCGTCCTGCAGGGGCAGGTACCGGCGGCCGCTGCGCCAGCCGAGGGCCTGAATGGTCACGCGCAGGTCCTTTTGAAAGTAAATAGGGTCGGTGATGTGCCAGCGGTACATGCCAAAGCGCATTTGCGAATCGTACAGCCTGTCGGGGCGGATGACCTGGGGGAGCCCGGCATAGGCGGTGGAAAATTCCTCATACTCATGGGTCTTTTGGTTTTCAAAGTCGTAGGAGCCGCAGAAATAATCCTCGGTGCCCGTGCCGCAGATGGTGGGAAATTCCTTGTCCCCATCCATAAAGAACTTGATCTCGCCCTCGCCCCACCAGCCGCAGTTGTTGGTGCCCCAGGCCATGTAGGTGCCCACGTACTGGCCTTTGCCATGTACGCCGTCCAAAATGGTGTAGTCGGTCTTGTAGGGCAGGGGATTGACCCTGCGGAACTGGGCGTGGAAATAGCCCGCCGTCTCGGGTACCGGCTGCAAAATGTAAGTGATTTGATAGTATACGGTCACCTGGTCGTCGTTGCGGTTTTCCAGTGTGACGCGGCAGTTTTTGCGAAAAGGCATGCTCCAGTAGCAGTTGAAGGCGCTGCCGGGATTGACGCATACCGCCATGGAATTGACCGGCGCGTACCGGCCCCAGCCGCAGGCAAAGAAATCGCCCAGGGGACATTCCACAGACGGGACCTCGCTGTCATCCCAATAAAAGCGGATGATTTGGTTGCGCCATACGCCGGTGGGGGTGAGCCAGATATGCTTGATAACGCCGGGACCGTCCATGCGGGCCAATTCGAGGGTTTCACCCGCCGGAATATGCAGGTAGGGGTTCACCTTCCAGCCGGTGCCCAAATCCCTGGCGGCAAGTTGTGCCGTGCCTTCTTCAAGGGGCGTGCGGCCGCCTATGCCCTTTTTACCTGTCCTGTTTTCCGGGGAGATGGAGCGGGTTTCATACCCATGAAGGAGCGAGAGGTCTTCCAAGGCGCGCATAGCAATCATCCTCCGATTTTCTTTTAAGCCATTTCAAGGCAGATCAGCCCGCATCCACATGATGTTGTAGATGGGGAAAAACTGGCTCATGGCAAAGTAAAAGGTCTTGCCGTCGTTTTGGATATACTTGGGGTGCATGTAGGCGCCGTACAGGGACGCATACTGCGCCGCGCTGGCCAGCGTATACTCTTTGCCCCATTCGCCCCAGGGGGTAACGCCTTCCCGCATGACGATGGCATGGGCTTTCTCCGACAGATAGGTCATGACAAAGTTACCCAGGTAGGGATTGTAGATCACGGAAATCTCGCCGACAGGGCCCTCGATGATGACCTTCGCCTGCTTTACGCCTGCCTCTCCCTGTACCCACATGGGCGAGCCGTCCGGGTCATGGCCGGTGAAGTAGGCATAGCTTTGATAATTCTCCATCTGCGTGACCGGCACCTTCATCAGCGCCACGCCGCCGTCCCTGCCGCCGGGAATGCCCCAGATGTACATGGTATCACCAATTTGGCAGTTGGCGGTTTGAATAAAGTTGGAATCGCCGGGCCATTTCACGTCGTTCAGCTTCGTCCATTTCTTGCCGCCGTCCTCCGACTTGGCAAGGCCCGAGTACCGGCACTCCCACCGGCCGGGATCGCCCCAATGGGACACGGACATGTAGATGCAGTACAGCGTATCCTCCACCGCGAAAATGTTGGTGGGGATCACCGTCATTTCCGTATAGTCCTGCTTCAGGCTGCCCAGCAGCTCCTTGGCCTTGCCCTGCTTGTCGGTGATGGCGTCCACAATGGTTAGCCCGTCGGAGGGATCGTCATCCTCGATCAAAAACAGCACGTTGCTTCGCCAGTGGCCGTTTTTCTCATCGCCGAAGGTATCGCCGCCGAACATATAGGTGGTGTCGTCGATCACCGCCATGGAGCCCAGGTCCGTACCCCACACCCCAAAGCGGGACCGGGTCTTGTTCTCGCTGTCCTCACCGGTGATCTGCGCAACCTTTATGACCTTTGTCTTGGTCAGGTTGTGCAGCTCCCACTGCTTGTTTTCAAGGGCACCTACGGCGCTGTCGTCCCCCAGAGGGAGAGGCTCCGCCAGCGATGTGCCGAGTGAAAAGAGCAGCATGGCCGAAAGGCATGCCCACGCAAACTGTTTCATTTACAGCACCTCTTCTCCCCAGCGCAGCTTTTCCGCATCCAGCGGCAGACGCTTTTCCACCGGCAGGATGGGCTCAAAGGGCTTGTGGGGCTCCGTTTGATACCAATAGGCGGTGGTGGCCCAGTCGTCGCTGCGGTGATTGTTGTGGCCGTGCTCGATGGTCACGCGGATGGATTTTTCAAAGGTGATGGGGTCCTTGATGTGATACCGGTAGTAGGTGATTTTGCCCTTCCAGTTGTTGTCTCCGCCCAGGATGATGCCGTGATACGGCGCGGAATACTCCTGCTGGGGGCACCAGGACATGTTGACATAATCCTCGGTGCCGGTGCCGTGGAGCTTGGGCGGCCAGGTTTCGCCATCCACAAAGATCATGTCGTCGCCTTCGCCGGGCCAATCCCACTTGTTGCTTTCCCGAAGGTTGTGAATGTTGATGTTGCAGCCTACATAATGGCCGGCGCCCTCCGCTTCCAGGATGACATAGTTGCCGTCACCCGTTACGTTCTGGCCGCCGAAGCAGTAAAAGCGGTTATCCACGCCCTGGTCGCTGATGCCCTGGGTGGGGCATTCCCTGTGCCACTTGGCGTGGAAATACAGCGTTTCTTCCGGCAGCGTATCCATGGTCTCATAATCAAAATAAAAGTAGGTCAGCAGCGGCAGCGTGCCCTGGTTCACGACCTCCACCCTGGCGGACTTGCAAAAGGGCATGGGGAACCAGCAGTTGAAGCCCTTGCCGTTTTCCGGGCTCATCTGCAGCGGTTCCGACACGAAATTCCGGCTGACGGCATGGCCCATGCCGAAAAAGTCACCGATGGGCGCTTCTACGCTTGGGCTTTCCTCCCCGTCCCAATACATGCGCAGGAGCACCTTGCGCAAAAAGTGGGGCTCATCCTGGGGCGCGTTCATCAGCGTGAACCAGATGTGGTTGATGCAGGCGGGGCCGGCAATTTCGGCCACGACCTGGGTTTCGCCGGAGGCAATGGTCCAGCGGTCCTCATTGCCGCCGGTGATATCATAACTGGATAAACGTAATCTTTTTGTGTGCCGCCGAAGATGGATGTTCGATAAATCCGCGGGTACAAATGGTTTGCTCATATGCCACCTCATACATTTCTTTATTTAATACCGGAAATCATTAAGCCCTTGACGATGTGCCGCTGGAACAGCAGGAACACCAGGATGGGCGGCAGGGCCGCGATGGCGGAGCCGGCCAGCACAACGCCGTAGTTGTTGCTGTACATGTTGTTGTAGGAGCGGATCACCTGCATCACCTGCATGTACTGGCTGCTGGTGACCGTCATGGCCGGCCAGAGAAAGCTGTTCCAATACCCCAGAAACGCGCCGGTGCCGATGATCACATAGGGGGATTTGGCGTTGGGAATAAAGATGCTCAGGAAGATGCGGAACCGGCTTGCCCCGTCAATCAGCGCGGCCTCCTCGGTGGCCATGGGCATATTTAGAAAGAACTGCCGGAAAAAGAAGATGGAGCCGGCGCTGGCCAGGCCGGGCAGAATCAAAACCCAGTAGGAATCCAGCATGCCCAGGCTGTTGACCACCACGAAGGAGGTGATCAGGATCGTGATGCCGGGTATGTACATGGTGAAGATGGTAACGCGCCAGAACAGCTTTTTCAGCGTAAACTCCAGCCTGGCATAGGCGTAGGCCGCCATGGAATTGATGGTGATGGCCAGGAAGGCGGCCGTGACCGCTACAAAGGCGCTGGATTTCATGGCCTGCAAAAAGGGATAGTTGGTATCATTAAACAGCTTTTGCAGGTTTTCCATGGTCCACTCGCTGGGGAAAAAGCGCAGGGGGTTGGCTTTCAATACCTCTTTTCCGGATTTGAAGGCGGATAAAATCATCCAGAACAGCGGAAACAGGGAGATCAGCGTTATGGTAAGCGCCAAAGCGGTAAAGGCAGCCTCGATGGCTTTCTTGTGTTTGTTGACAGAGCTCATGCGGTCATCCCCCTTTCCTTATTCATCCTGGGCTTTTTGCGAGCCGATCAAGGTAAACACGATGCTGTTCAGAGCGCCGATGATCACCATCAGCAAAAGCGCGGCCGCTACGGTATAGCCCATGGTGTAATCCGGGCTTTTGAAATTGTTGTAGATGTATATCATCGGCGTGAGGGTGCTGTTCACCGGCCCGCCGGTTCCATTCATCATCAGGTAAGGCAAATCGAACATCTGCAGGGTGCCCGTCATCATGCCGATCAGCAGCAGGATGAATATGTTGCGCATGGAGGGCAGGGTGATTTTGAACAGCTTTGTCAGCGCGTTGGCCCCATCCACCTCCGCGGCCTCGTAATAGTTTTGCGGTATGTTTTGCAGGCCGGCGTACATGATCAGGGAGTTGTAGCCAAAGCCCAGCCACAGGGCCGCGATGGAAACGGACCATCGGGCAAGGTTAGGTTCAGCCAGAAAGCCGATGCGCTTGCCGCCGAATTGGCGTACGAGCCAGTTGAGGATACCGCCCTGGTAATTGAAAATGAACAGGAAGATGACCGAGGCCACCACGCCCGCGATCACCGTGGGAACGTAGATCGCCGTTTTGGCGTACGCGCCGATTTTGGGGCTCATGTCCCGAAGTACATGGGCAAAAAGAAAGGACGTTATCATCTGTATGGGCACGATAATGGCAACAAAGCCCAATATGTTTTTGATGGCTGTGTGAAACAGTTGATTTTTTAGTACCATGATGAAGTTATCAATGCCGATAAACTTGGTTTCCTGATAGAACTGCCAGTTGGTAAAGCTGCGGCTCAGCGCCATAAACAGCGGGACCAAAACAAACACGCCCAGGAACAATATGGAGGGCAGGATCATCATGTAGGCTGTTACGTGATCCATGCGCCTGGTGGACAGCCCGCTTGCTTTTCCCTTGGTCACATTGCTTCCTTCCTTTCAAGTGGTATGGAAAGGCCGGAAAAGCCTGCGCTTTGTGCGGCCGACGGGAGGTAGAGGCTTCCCCTTGAGGGGAAGCTGTCACCGAAGGTGACTGATGAGGTGATAATATGGATGGATTATTGTAGACAAGCACCTCTTTGATGATGCTTACATCATAGGTATCTGTCGCAAAAGTAGCAATGCCACCTTTTTGATAAGCAAGGGGGAGGGGATGAACCCTCCCCCTTCACTCACATGGGTTTATTGCGGCTTCTTGGCGGCGTAGTCGTTGTTCTGGATGAACAGGTTGATGGCGTCCGCGGCGGTCTTCAAAGCATCCTCCGGCGTCGCGCCGTTGACGATCACTTCGCCCATGGCGGTCAGCAGGTTGGCGCTGAAATCCCAGGCATACAGCGGCTCGCTGATCGCGTTGGGGATAATTTGGGTGGAGATGGCCTGCATCCACACATCGTCCTTGGCGGCGGTGCTGGTGGTCAGGTATTCATCCACAGACTTGCGGGGGGAATACTTCGAGAAGCTGGCGGCCTCAAAGAAGGAGGCGGCGCGGGCAGCGTCGGAGCCCAGCAGCCAGGTGATGTAAGCGGCGGCGCCTTCGGGTTGCTTGGCCTTGGCGTCAACCACATAGGTCCAGCCGCCCACGGTGGAATGGAAGGGGCTGCCGTCCTTGGTGGGAGCGGGAGCAACACCAATGTTTTCCACCATGTCGGGATAGTTCTTCAAAAGGTCCGCGATACCCCAGGAACCGGAGAAGGTCATGCCAACCAAGCCTTCGCCAAGAGCCTTGACAGATTCATTGTAACCATACAGCGCCTGCGCGGGAACGACCTCATTGGCGTACAAATCCTTCATGAAGGTCAACAGGTCAATGTAGCCCTGATCCTGGCAGTTGGCGGCGGACCAGTCGTCGGAGACGGGCCAGTGGCCGGCGGCGGTGTATTCCCAGCCCCACATGGACCACTCATAGTTGAAGGTAGCGCCATACACGTCATCGGTGGTCATGGCTTTGGCGGCGGCCAGGAACTCATCCCAGGTCTTGGGGGGCTCATTAAAGCCGGCGGCTGCCAGCAGGTCCTTGCGGTAGTACATGACGACGGCGGGTTCCACCATCTGGGGATAGGCGTACTTCTGACCGCCCAGGGATACCATGTCCAGCACGTTGGGATACACGTCGTCCCAGGCTTCCTTAGGGATCAGCTCATCCAGCGGCAGATACAGGCCCTGGCTGGCGCCCCAGGGGATGCCGCCGTAATTCATCAGCAGCATGTCCGGCATGGTGCCGGCGGCACGGGCGGCGGATACCTTTTCATCCCAGGCGGCGCCATCCACGAATTCCTGGGTGATAAAGTACTTCTGGTTCGGGTCGGCGTTGAATTCTTCCACCATCTGCTTGCACCAGGCCTGATTCCAATCCTCGAAAATGCGGTTCCACAGAACCACTTCCGTTTTGCCTTCCGTGGTGGCAAGAGCTGTGGGAAGCGACACCATGGTAAGGGCCAGAACGAAAACAAGGGTCCATGAGAAGAGACGTTTCATACCAATGATCCTCCTTTTTTATTTGATCTCCAGCATGTACGGTGTTAGGGGATGAAGAGACAGCGTAACCGGCAGCGTTTCCCCGTCGCACAACATGCCTAAATCCATCGTTTCAGGCGCCTTTTCCTGGCCAAATCCAGAAAGAAGGCGCACGGTATATTTGCCTTTTGCAAGGCGGAGCGCTTGGTGGGACAGCGTAAAGGACAGGGTATGGGGCGTATCGTCCGCGTTGGCCAGGAAGAGGGCATAGCCGCCGTTTGCATCCTCAAAGGCGGAGGCAACCACGGCATTTACCTTCAAAACGCCCCTGGCCTTGTAGGAGGTATCCGTCTGGCCGTGGTTGTAGTGGTACCAGGTGGCATCCATCTGCGGCAGCTCCAGCTCCGGCTTTACGCTCATCCTGCCATATACGAGATAGGGGATCCCCGCGCCTGTCCGAAGGCCCGCAAACTGCTTCACATAGGCTGCGCGTAGGGGGGCATAGGCGCAATACTGCGGGTCAAAGCGGAAATAATGCTCCTCACTGCTGTTCTCCTGGCCGTCCAATTCCTCCATGGGGCTGTACTCGTGGTTGATTTCATACAGGCCGCCCCACAGATACACTTTGGCTACATTGTAATAAAACAGGCTGCCGATTTCATCGACCAATTTTCCCCATCCGTCCATGCGCACCACGCCCATTTCGTGATACACATAGTCAAATAGGGGGATCATTTGGGCCAGGCCGTTTCGCATCTGCTCCCTGAAGGGATAGGTTTCCAGGGTGGAGCAGGGCTGCGCCCAGGCCCGGGCCTGGTAAAAATCCAAATGGGAGAGGAAGGTTTCGTTCATCATTTCCGTGCCCAGGGGAATATACTTGCCGGCTTCCTTTTTCAGCGCCGCGGCGGTATCGGCATAGATGCCGGCATAGCCGTCCGTGATCTCCCCGCCGCCGCCGGGGGCGTGGCCGTGATTTTCCGCCATGCAGACCTTGATCAGGTTGTTGGCGGAAATATCGTAGTACATGGCGTCCGCGTGGGCCTCGCGGAGCATGGTCAGGTTCTTTTCCCTGTGGAAGTCCTTTGTGAAGGGGGAGCAGGGGCACAGCATATGGAAGGTGTACCCGTCATGGCTGAAGGTGGGGGAGGGAAACGCATGCAGGTGCGGCTTCAGCTTTTCGGGATTGCTTTTGTTCATGGCTACCATGAAGTCAAACTCAAAGGGCGCAAAGTAATCGCCGTTTTCCCGGATGGCCTGAAGGTTTTCCTGATTGAATGCCGTGGGCACCCAGTCGCACATATCCCCCGGAACGCCCCAGCCAAAGGTTTGGGGCGTGTTCGTCCAATCGGGCCCCAGCACATGAAAGCCGGGCGTGCCGATATCCTGCCGGTAGCGGCGCAGCCATTTTGTACGGTCGTGCCCGGCGTTGACGCCGAAGGTGCAATAGCCGACCTCTTCATGCAGCCAGTCCGCCTTGTCCTTGCGGTCCTTGGCCAAGCCCCTTTTGCACCAGGGCTGATGCAGCGCCCAGGCCTTGTACATTTCCGCCGCTTCCTCCCAGCCCTTTCCGTCGGTTGCGCATACGATGAAATCATACGTCATTTCGATGCGGCTGCCGGGAACGGCGTTTTCAAACCCGGCCATATGGCTGGCAGTTAGATGGTCATTTTCCTTGTAGGCGTTGAGCCACTTTTGGTGGCCTTCCCCATCCAGGGCGGCAAAGTACAAGCCGCCCTTGTTCTCCTGGTAGTAGGTAAAAAACTGCATGGACGCGCCGGAGAAGGATTCGGGATAGGGCGTATAGCGCAGCGCGCCTGTTTCCGGCAGATAGGAAAGGGGGTCCCGCAACAGCACGCCGGTGGCGTAGGAATGGGCCAGATACCCTTGGGGGCCAAAGTCGTACAGCCCGGCGAAAATGGGGTACTCGAAGGCCTTGATACAGCTGCCGGCCTTGTTTTGCAGAGAAGCACGGAAGGCTGCGCCGTCTTGAAGCAGTTTCACCTGTGCTTCCAGCGTGGCGTCTTTCATCGCCCAGACAAGGTGAAGGCCATCCGGCGTCTTAAGCGCGGTAAAATGATAGGAGACTTCCTGCGCGTCCGCGTCCCGCACCACGCGGAATGGCAGGGCATCCTGCACGCTGCCCACGTAGGCGTGGTTCAGCTTTTTATCCTCGAACCCGGTGATGCACCCCGTCGTGTCATCCACCGTCAAACGGATGCGTTCGTTTTCAAGAATCATGGTCTGTTCCTCCCTTGCGGCGTCTTTCATCTTTGCGCTGTATGACATCGATGTCACAAAGCGAATAAAACACACAGTCGTCAAATTCAGGGGAAAACCAACTATTTCTCTTTCCCTGCCGGAAAGAATTCTTTAGGCCAACCTACGATATAACATCGGTATCATACTAAAATCATAACAGGACAGGGAGAGTGTGTCAATACATTTTTCACAAAAAGTTACGGCTTTCGCTACAGGCGATAGCTGGAAGAGCGCAAGCAAAGCTCCGGCTGCAGGCGGATCGTCCGCTTATCCTGGCGGCCCAAAAGAATCCGCTCCATCAAAAGGGTGGCCGCGTAGCGCCCGATATCCTCTTCCTTCATGTTGATGGAGGAAAGCTCGGGCGAGGTGCAGGCCGCCATGTCCGTGTTGTCCATGCCGATGATGGCCACATCCTGGGGGATGCGCAGGCCCCTGTGCCGGCAGGCTTTCAGGGCGCCGATGGCCATCAGATCGTTGGCCACCACCAGCGCTTCGGGCACGGTGCCGGCCGCGATCAGCTCCTCCATGGACCTTTCGCCGCTCTCGCGGGAGAAATCCCCTTCCTTCAAAAGCTTTTGGTTGATGGGCACGTTGCCCTCGTTCATGGCCTTCATAAAGCCTTCAAAGCGTTCGCGGCCGGTTTGTACGGAGGTGTCGCCGCCGATGTAGCCGATTTTGCGAAAGCCGCTGTCAATAAAATGCTTGCAGGCCATGTATACGCCTTCAAAGGTGTCGATGTACACGCAATCAAAGTGGTCCTCGCCCCGCAGGGACTGGTAGTTGTTGGTTAGCACCACCGGCAGGCCGCAGGCGTTGACCTCGCTGATGTTTTCCTTGTTGAAGTCAAAGGACACGAAAATCATGCCGTCTCCGTAGCCTTCCTGCAGGTTGCGCAGCATTTTCTTTTCCATTTCCGCGTCGCCCCTGGTATGGCAAAGGATGCAGTAATAGCCGTGCTGGTCAAAAACGTCGCTGGCCCCCTTGATCATGCCAAAGTAGAAAGGATTGTAAATGTCGGGAATGCAAAAGAGGATTTTGTTGGTACGTTTGCTTTTTAGTGACCTGGCCGCGTGGGAGGGCACATAGTTGAGCTTTTTGGCAGCCTCCATGATCTTGTCATAATTTTCTTTGCTGCAATAGCCGGTGCCGCGAAGGGCCCGGGCCACGGTGGAAGGGGAAACGCCCACCTCTTGGGCGATCTCATAAATGCTTGCCACGGGGGCACCTTCTTTCAAAAACGCTTATGTGGCATCGAAGCCATAATGTTGCGCATGGGACAGTCCGGCCGGAATATATGCTTGAAACGATACGGCGTCACTTTCCCGCACATTGTAGCACGTATATAGTAAAAATGCAACGATAATCTATTGACAATTTTGTGGCTGTGCTTTATGATTTGAAGCAGCAGCAATGCATCGGAAGGGAAATACGCTTTGCCGGCAGTGGAAAGGAATAAGCCGTCGCATATGAAAAATGGCATCGATGCCATAAATGACTTGAAATGAGGGATGCTCATGGCGCGTTTTCCACGGTTTTCGAACCTGTCGCAAAAGGCCGCCTTTCCCCTGGGAGGCCTGGGAACGGGCAGCATCACGCTGCACGCCAGCGGCGCGCTGACGGAGTTTGAAATTTTCAACCGCCCGGCAAAGGGCAACAAGCTGCCCTATTCCTTTTTCGCGCTGCACGCGGCCTGGGGGAACAGGACGGACACCCGTGTGCTGGAGGCGAAGCAGGCGCCGGATTTTGATTTGGCCCGCGGCTATCATCCCCAGCGGGTGATGGGGCTGCCACGGTTTCACGCTTCGGAAATGGAGGTGCAGTTTCCTTTTGCCCGCATCGGTTTTCAGGATGACTCCCTACCGCTGGATGTTTCCTTGGAGGCCTTTGTTCCCTTCATCCCCTTAAAGGAGGATGATTCGGGCATCCCCGCGGCCGCCTTCCGTTACCGCGTGAAAAATACGGCGGCTGTTCCGGTCAGGGTGCTGATTGCGGCCTCCATGCCCAACATCCACAATTTCCATGGCTATGACTGCTTCGAAAACTACCTGCCCAGCCAGGACTGCCGGAATGAGGGGATATGGAACGAGCGTCTGTCCGGGGTCTTCATGGACGGTACCGCCGCCCCCGATGATGCTCTTGACTATGCCAACAACGCCATCCTTGTGCCTTCCGGCCAGGCGCCGCTCAAGCCCACCTGGTACCGGGGCGGCTGGTGGGACAGCATTACGGATTTCTGGAACGGCTTCACGGCCGGCCGGCTGGAGCCTGTGCAGGAAGAGGATGAAAAACGGGGCGCCATTGGCCCCCAGGGGTATCCTGTCGGATCGGCGGGGATGGAAAAATGGATACAGCCGGGAGCCACCAAGGAATTTCTCTTTGTGCTTTCCTGGTACGTGCCCAACCGGCTGCGGGGCTGGTTCCCCCAGGAAGCCCCCGGCGGAACAATGAAAAACCACTATGCCACAAGGTTTGAAAGCGCCTGGGAGGCCGGAAAATATCTGCTGGAAAACATCGTAAGGCTGGAGTCGGAAAGCCGGCTGTTTTCCGGCGCGCTGTACGGCAGCACCTTGCCGCCTTCTGTCATTGACGCGGTGGCCGGCAATTTGGCGGTGCTGACCAGCAATACCTGCTTTCGGGATGATACCGGCACGCTTTTGTGCTGGGAAGGCTGCCACGAGCAGGAGGGAAGCTGCCACGGCACCTGCACCCATGTCTGGAACTACGCCCAAAGCGCGGCCTATCTGTTCCCGGCCCTGGAGCGCTCGGCCAGGCTGAATGAATTCCTGATGGAGGTGGAGGCGGACGGGAAGATGAACTTCCGCGCCCAGAAGCGTTTTGGCCTTCCGCCTTTTCAAATGCACGCGGCGGCCGACGGGCAGCTGGGCACCATTGTCCGCGCCTGGCGGGAATATCTGCTGTCCGGCGACCTGGCGTACCTGAAAAGTATCTATCCTTCTATTTTAAAGTGCATCGATTATGCCGAAAAAACCTGGGACCCGGATGGGGACGGCCTGCTGGAGGGGCTGCAGCACAATACCTATGACATTGAATTCACAGGCGTCAATCCTCTGTCCGGGGTAATGTACCTGGCGGCGCTGCGGGCTGCCGGCAAAATGGCGGAAGCGGTGGGGGATGAAGCTCACCAAAAAAGGCTGGCCGAAAAGTTTGACGCGTCTTCCAAGGCGCTGGATGCGGTGTGCTTCCGGAATGGCTTTTATGTGCAGGCCATCGACAATGTGGATGTGCTGCCTTACCAGTTTGGGTCGGGCTGCCTGTCGGATCAGCTTTTTGGCCAGACGCTGGCTTATTTGTGCGGCCTTGGCCCCCTGCTGCCCAGGGAGCATCTCAAAGAAGCGGCCGGCGCCATCTACCGCAACAACTTCCTGGCAGGTGACAAGCGCCCCGACTGCCTGCAGCGGCTGTACGTCCATGACGATGAACCGGGGCTGGTGCTGTGCACCTGGCCCAATGGCGTAAAGCCCCGCTTTCCCTTCGTCTATTCCGACGAGGTATGGACGGGGATCGAGTATCAGGTTGCGACGCTTTTAATATATGAAGGTTTGGTGGAGGAAGGGCTGTCCATTGTGGCCGCCGTGCGCAAACGCTACGACGGCATCCGCCGCAACCCCTTCAGCGAGATCGAGTGCGGCTACCACTACGGGCGCAGCCTGGCCAGCTACGGCGTGCTGGCGGCCATCAGCGGATTTCAGGTTACGCCGCAGGGCGATGTCACGTTTGAGCCCCGCTATCAGGCTGAGGATTTCCATTGCTTCTATTGCGACGGGCGACACTTCGGCATCCTTCACCAAACGGTAAAGAAGGACGGGACAAAGGAGCAAGCCATACAAATACTGCAATGACAACGTTTAAAAGGAGGAACAGTTATGCCGGATTTTGTTCATGTAAAACCCCATAACGCGCTTCACGGCGGGCTGCCCAAGGTGGGCATCCGCCCCATCATCGACGGCCGGCGCAACGGCATTCGGGAAAGCCTGGAAGGCCAGACGATGGGCATTGCAAAAAGCGTGGCCAGTCTTATTGAAGCGAAGCTTACGCACACCTGCGGCCTGCAGGTGGAATGCGTGATCGCCGATACCACCATCGGCGGCGTGGCCGAAGCGGCCGACTGCGCCGAAAAGTTTCAAAAGGCCGGCGTTGGTCTTGTAATCAGCGTGACCCCCTGCTGGTGCTACGGCGCGGAGACCATTGATATGGATCCTCTGCTGCCCAAGGCCATTTACGGCTTCAACTGCACGGAGCGGCCAGGCGCGGTGTACCTGGCCTCCGCCTTGGCCGGCCACAACCAAAAGGGCCTGCCTGCCTTTGGCATCTACGGCCAGGACGTGCAGGACGCGCAGGATACCTCCATCCCCCGTGATGTGGAGGAAAAGCTGCTCAGGTTTACAAGGGCGGGCCTTGCGGTGGCCGCCATGCGGGGCAAGAGCTACCTGGGCATGGGCGGCATGTCCATGGGCATCGCCGGCTCCATCGTCAGCGCGGCGTTTTTGGAAAAATACCTGGGCATGCGCATGGAATCTGTCGACATGTCCGAGTTCGTCCGCCGCTGGGAAGAGGGCATTTACGATCACGAGGAATTCGAGCTGGCGAAAAAGTGGGGCAGGCAATATATCCATATCGGCTATGACAAAAACCCGGATTCCGTGCGCCATAGTGAGGAGAAGAAGGCGGATGTGCTTTATAAGTGCATCCTGATGACCATGATCGCAAGGGACCTGATGCAGGGCAACAAGCGGTTGGCCGAGCTCGGCTATATTGAGGAGTCTTGCGGCCACAACGCCATCGCCGGCGGCTTCCAGGGCCAGCGGCAGTGGACGGACCACTTTCCCAACGGCGATTTCATGGAGGCGGTTTTGAACTCCTCCTTCGATTGGAACGGCATCAGGGAGCCCATGATCGTAGCCACGGAAAATGACCACCTCAACGCCATTTCCATGCTCTTTGGCAAGCTTTTAACAGGCACGGCCCAGGGCTTTGCGGATGTGCGCACCTACTGGAGCCCGGCGGCCATCGAGCGGGTGACCGGCTGGAAGCCCGACGGACTCAGCAAGGATGGCTTCATCCATCTGATCAATTCCGGCTCCGTTACTTTGGAAGCCAGCGGCAAATGCCAAAAGGACGGGCATCCGGCCATCAAGCCCTGGCTGGACATTACGGCGAAGGAAGCCAAAGCCTGTGTGGATGCCACGCAGTTCTGCTACGGCGATCTGTTCTACTTTCGGGGCGGCGGGTATTCCTCCCAGCTTTTGAGCGAGGGCGGCATGCCCATTACCATGTGCCGCCTGAACCTGATTGACGGCCTGGGGCCGGTGATGCAGATTGCCGAAGGCTGGACCGTATCCGTGCCGGAGGACGTGTTTGAAAAGCTGAATAGGCGGACCGACCCCACCTGGCCCACCACATGGTTTGTGCCAAGGCTCACCGGCGAGGGCGCCTTTACCAGCGTATATGAGGTCATGCGCCGCTGGGGCGCCAACCACGGGGCGTTCAGCTATGGCCATATCGGCGCCGATCTGATCACGCTGTGCGCCATGCTGCGCATTCCCGTATGCATGCACAATGTCGGGGAGGACCAGGTGTACCGGCCCAGCATGTGGGACGCCTTCGGGACAAGGGATTTGGAGGGGGCGGACTTTCGGGCGTGCGAAAAGCTGGGGCCGCTGTACGGCAGGAAATAACGCGTTGCATTTGGCAGACCTGTTGAGGTTTTCCTGACTGGGATAGATAGCAAAGCCGCGCCAGGCAAAGCAATGGCGCGGCTTTGTATTGCGCGCCCGGGCGCGGCGGTATCCTGTCAAAGCACCGCATGAACCCCGGCCTGCCGGGATTCGGCAAGTTTTACTTTGAAGCTCGAAAATATTACCAATTTACATATAATTATTGAATAAACTTTACCATGGTGTTAAGATGAACGGGTGCGGGGATGCGGGATGCTATTCTCCCTTGCTTGTCAGGATGGCGAGCAGGCCTGCCAGTTCTCAAATGTGAGGAGTGTTCGGAAATGAAAAAAAGGATTTTGTGCCTGCTGATGGCCCTTTGTCTTGTCATGCTGTCAGCTGCGGCGATGGCTGCTGGCGGGGGGACTGTTATCCGGAAGGAAAAAGACCGGAAAATCGACGTCAACGGTTTGGGAACGGACAAGAAATTTGCGGCGAACCCTGTCATTCCGGGGGAAAGCCCGACCACGGGCCTGCCATGGACGGGGAAATACATGCCGATGATCGTGCAGATCGACAACAATGACGGCGGCGTCGGCAGCAACATGCCCTGGGGGGCCGCAAGCGCCGATATCATTTATGAAACACCGCTTGCCAAGGGCGGTTATACCCGCCTGTCCTTTCTTTTCAGCGATATTGTTCCGGAAAGCGTAGGCCCTGTCCGGTCCGCCCGCGTCACCCATGTGGAGATCCGGGAGGAATGGGATGCCGGTTTCCTCTTTTACGGCGGGCAGCCCTCTGACGGCACAAGCATCTTCACTGCCTTCCGCAAAACGGGGGCCAGCAAGAAGGGGATTCTGTTTGACGGCGTAGTCAGCGTCAGCAGACCCTGGAAGCAATACTACACACGCATATCCAACCTGCCCAGCCCCCACAATGTGGACGCCAATGTGAAGGCCATGCAGGAATTGGTTCCGGAAGGCTTTACGCCGCCCGACCGGCCGTATCTGTTTACCGACGAGCTGCCTCAAGGCGGCGAACCGGCGAGTACGGTTGAAATCAAGCAGACCAGCGAAACGTACTCCTCCAGCTTTACCTACGATCCCGCAACCAACAGCTATCTCCGTTTTGTTAACGGCAAGCCGTATGCGGACAAAGTGACCGGCGAGCAGTTATCCTTTTCCAACCTGATCATCCAGCGCACCCGAGTGACGTATTTTGAGGGCATGGCGGACCGGCCTGTGACGGATCTCATTGGCTCGGGCAACGCGGATATTTTTATCGGCGGCCGCTACATACCGGGGTATTGGATGCGTACCGGCATGGATCAGCGCACGGTCTTCTTTGACCAGAGCGGAAACGAGATCAAGCTGCAAAGGGGCAAAACCTTTATCAGCATTGATGATTACAGCGTTCCGGTAACGTATTTCGCGGAATAAAAAAACCGATAAAAACCGCTTCCTATGCAGGCTTGCACAGGAGGCGGTTTTTTGTCGGAAGGATAAGCGGGCAAAAAGGCGGGAAAAATTTGCTTGCCTTTTGGGGAAAAGAATGGTATTACTAAAAGGAATTTAAAAACGGGAACATAACCCATAAATTGGAAGGAGACTTCCATGGAGATCAATTGGTATCCTGGACATATGGCGCGCGCAAAGCGGCTTTTAAGCGATCAACTGAAAAAGGTGGATGTGGTGGTTGAGTTGTGCGATGCCCGTCTGCCCCACGCAAGCCGCAATCCTGACCTGGACGCGCTGATGCAAAATAAAAAACGGGTTTTGCTTTTAAACAAGGCCGATTTGGCCGATCCCAAGGAAACCAGCGCATGGATTCACTATTTCCGCGGGCAGGGGATCACCGCCCACCCTTATGTATCCACCGGCGGCAGGCCCAAGGATGTGCTGGCGCTGATCGAAGAGGCGGCCAGGGAAATGGTGGAACGGGCAGCCGCCAAGGGCGTGCGCAAGACGGTCAGGGTCATGGTGGTCGGCGTTCCCAACGTGGGAAAAAGCACGCTGATCAACAGGCTCAACGGCAGCGCCATCGCCAAGGTGGGGGACAGGCCCGGCGTGACACGGTCCAACCAATGGGTGAAGGTGACGCCTTATCTGGAGCTTTTGGATACGCCGGGCATGCTGTGGCCAAGGCTCGACGATCAATTGGCCGCAAGGCGTCTGGCGTATATCGGCACCATACGGGACCAGGTGGTGGATGTGCCCATGCTGGCCATCCGCCTGCTGGAGGATATGGTGGCCGTTTCCCCTGACGCAGTGGCCCAGCGGTTCAAACTGACGGATGTTTCCCTCCAGGGGCTTGCGCTGCTGGAGGCGGTTTGCCGCGGCCGCGGCTGGCTGATGAAGGGCGGCGTGGCGGATGTGGACCGGGGGGCCGCCGTCGTGCTGGATGAATTCCGCGCCGGAAAATTAGGACGTGTAACATTGGAGCTGGCGCGGAATGAAAAGGCCGTGCCTGCGCGTTTGACTATTCGGGCAGCGGGGGAAAGAATCCCTGCTGCAAAGGAGCATGCACAGGATGAAGCGGCAGCAGCGGCTGATGGAGATCGTCAAGACGGATGAGCCCCTGTGGGCATCCGGCGTTCTTTTTGCCGGCATGGATGAAGCCGGGCGCGGGCCCCTGGCGGGCAATGTGGTGGCGGCCTGCGTGGCGATGCCGCAGCAGCCTTTGTTGGAATGGGTGGACGACAGTAAAAAACTGTCCCCCAAGCGGCGCGAAGCCGTCTATGATGAAATCATGAAAACGGCGCTGTACGTGGGCGTGGGGGAAGCAACGCCTCAGGAGATTGACGGCATCAACATTCTCAACGCCACCAAGGAGGCCATGCGGCGGGCGGCAAAGCATGTGCCGGCCGAGCTGTTTCTTATAGACGCCCTGGAGGGTCTGGGGCTTTCCGGCCGGGAAAAGGGCATCATCCATGGAGATGCGCTGTGCTATTCCATCGCCGCTGCCAGCATTGTGGCCAAGGTCTACAGGGACCGGCAAATGGAAGCGCTGGATAAAATGTATCCCGCCTACGGCTTCGGGCAGCATAAGGGATATGGCACGGCGCAGCATATTGCGGCGCTGAAGGCCTATGGTCCGTGTCCCGCCCACCGCAGAAGCTTTATCGGGAGCTTTGTATGAGGGCTGCGGGCGAAAAGGGGCGGCTGGGGGAGGAAATGGCCCTTTCCTACTTTTTGGAAAGAGGTTACAGCCTGGTTGCGAAAAACTTCCGGGCAAAGGGCGGCGAGGTGGATTTGATCCTGGAAAAGGATGCGCTGCTTTTGTTTGTGGAAGTCAAATTAAGGCTTGGGAGTTATCCCGGCGCGGGAATGGAAGCAGTGACGATAAAAAAGCAGCGCCGCGTCATCAAGGCGGCGGGGGAGTACCTGCTTTCCACCAATCAATTTGCCCGGCCTTTGCGCTTTGATGTGGCGGAGATCACAGGGGAAGGTGTTGCGCATGTGGAAAACGCCTTTTCCGGCGAGTGGTGATACTGCCCGCACCATCCGCAAAAGCCTTATGTTATGTAAGGAGCCTGTGCCCATGAAACGAACGGTTTTCTTCTATTTATTATTGGCCGGTTTTTGCCTGGCGCTGCTTGTGCCGTGCTCTTCCCTTGCCCGGGCGGAGGGGGAGAACCTGTTGCAAAACGGCGGCTTTGAGGAACTTGGCGCGGACGATATGCCGCTTTATTGGTATACCGAAGCGTACATCAATCAGCCGGGGTATACGGAGTACGCTGTCGTGGAGGGAGCGCATGCCGGTCGGCATGCCGCGCTGGTGGAAAACTTCGGGTCCAATGACGCCCGGTTTGCCCAAAGCGTGCCGGTGGAGCCCGACAGCATTTACCGGCTGCACGGCTATGTAAAGACGGAAAAAGTGCCGGATGCCGGCCTTGGCGCCAACCTCTCCATCGCCAATATATATGTGTTTTCTGAAAGTCTGTATGATACCCAGGGCGGCTTTACAGAGCTGGAGCTGTATGGGAAAACAGGCCCGGATCAAAACGAAGTGATCGTATACGCGCGCCTGGGCGGCTATGGCGGGGAAAGCGAAGGCCGCGCTTATTTTGATGATATCAGCTTGACCAAGGTGACGGGCCAGGTGCCCGGCAATGTGCTTGTGACCAACTGGTTCAAGCAGCAGGAAACGCAGCCGGCGGACATGGACGGCGAAGAAATCGCCGCAAGCCCCGCCTGGCCCAAACTGATCCTGCTTTCCTTGTGCTTTGCCGTGTTGACGGTGCTCTTTCTCCCCTACCTGCAAAAGGAGCAGGGAATCAGCGCCAAGCCGGAAAAGGATCATACGACGCTGCCCGCGTTGATCGTAACGCTGTCCGCCGCCTTTGTGCTTAGGATGATACTGGCCGCAAGCGTGCGGGGCTACGATGTGGACATCAATTGCTTCCTGGGCTGGAGCGGCATGATGCACAGCCTGGGCCCTTCGGACTTTTACCTTTCCGGCGGGTTTGTGGATTATCCGCCGGCATACCTGTTCGTGCTTTGGCTCAATGGCGCGCTGGCCGATTGGTTTGGGCCGCTCTCGCAAGGCATGCAGCTGGTCAACATCAAATTTGTGCCTATCCTGGCGGATATGGCAGCCGCCGTTTTGCTGTATACCATCGGCAAAAAGAAGCTGCCGCAAAAGGCTGCCGCGGCCCTGGCCATTTTGTACGCAATCAACCCCGTCGTGATCCTCAACGGCTCCGCCTGGGGCCAAGTGGACAGCGTATTGGCCCTGGGGCTGATGCTGGTGGCCGTGTTTGCCCTGGAACGAAAATGGGATGCTGCGCTGCCCGTGTACATGCTTTGCGTGCTCATAAAGCCCCAGGCGCTGATGCTGGGGCCTCTGGGGCTGACGGCAGCCGTGATGGACTTCTTCCGCGGCAGGGAGGAACGGCCCACAAAGCGGGTGCTGTTCGGCCTTTTGTGGTCCGCACTTGTGGCGGCGGTGATCGTCATACCTTTTTCCACCAGGCAGGAGGGTTCCTGGCTCTTTCAAAAGTTCCAGTGGATCTTTGACCTGTACAAGAACACATTGGCCTCCTATCCCTATACCACGGTGAACACCGCCAACCTGTATTACGTCGCCAGCTATAACTGGGAACCGGTCATCAACGCGGCCCGGCTGCCGCTGATACTGTTCATGGCGCTGATCACGGGCGCGCTTTCGCTGTGGCAGTTTGCCACGCTGCCAAGGCGCAAAGGGGACGCCCTGGAAAAGTACGGCCTGGCGGCTTTTCTGGCGGTGGCCTTCGTCACGTTTATCGCGCTGGCCTCCTTTGGCGTCAGTTACAGCGCCCTTGGCACGGCCATCATGGCGCTGGTGATATTGTGGGTGGTACTGACCTACGTGCGGGGCAGAAGCCTGCGCAACCTTCCGCTGATGGGCGGCATCCTGTATATCGGGCTGTACGTGCTGGGCATGAAGATGCACGAGCGGTATCTGTTCCCCGCGCTGCTTTTGCTGGGCCTTGCCTACATATACAAGCGGGACTGGCGAATCCTTGCGCTGCTGGTGGGTTTCTCGGTCACCACGTTTTTGAATACCGGCATCGTGCTGGACAATTCCATCAGGCTCGGCAGCGAAATGGGCCACTTGAACGATGATACAAAGATTTTGAATGTGATCCTGAGCCTGATCAATGTTGTGCTTTGCGGCTTCGCCTTCTATGCGGGCGACGCGCTGTGCGCCAGAAATGACCGGGAGCGGTTTGTTTCCGCCGGAAAAAAGGGAGAGAACCTGCCCGCCGCGGCCCAAAGTGCGGCAAGGGTTTCGCTTTTGCACCCGCGGGACGCGGGGATGCATTTGAAGCGGCTGGATTATCTGATCATGACAGCGGTCACGGTGGTGTATGCCCTGGTTGCTTTCTGGAACCTGGGCAGCATGAAGGCGCCCCAAACGGCCTGGATCTCCACCAGGGCCGGGGAGCAGGTGGTGCTGGATACGGGCGCCGCGCAGGATGTGCGGGTGCTGTACTACGGCGGCATCAGCTACAATGACTTTTCCGTGGCCACAAGCGACGACGGCATCGTCTGGTCCCAGGAATACCCGGCCCAGATGCGGGAGGGCAATTGCTTCCAATGGCAATATGTGGTCGAAGCGGTGGAAACGGAAGGCGATGTATCCTACGGCAGCACGCCCCGGGAGCTGCATGGCCGCTATGTGCGCATCACCGCGCCGCTGATCGGCCTGAACCTGTGCGAGGTGCTGGTGCGCACCCCGGAGGGGCAGGTGCTGCCGGTGACCCTTTTTGCGCATACCGGCGGCAATCCTGATTCTAGCCTGAACAAGCCCGCGGAAAACCTGCTGGACGAGCAGGATACCCTTCAAGGGGAGCCCGGCTGGTTTACGGGAACGTACTTTGACGAGATTTACCATGCCCGTACGGCGTATGAGCATGCCAACAACATCCGTCCCTATGAAACATCCCATCCCCCCCTGGGCAAGGTGATGATGAGCTGGGCGGTGATGGCCTTTGGCATGACGCCCTTTGGCTGGCGCTTTGCCGGCGCCCTGGTTGGGGTCTTGATGCTGCCGGCCATGTATTTGCTAGGCAAGCAGCTCTTCAAGCGCACGAACCTTGCCGCAGGGGTCATGCTGCTGATGGCGTTTGACCTGATGCATTTTACCCAGACCAGAATCGCCACCATCGACAGCTTCCCGGTGCTCTTTATCATGCTGTCGTACCTGTGCATGTTCAGGTATGTGCAATTGGATTTCTGGTCCATGCCCTTTTATAAGACGCTGATTCCCCTGGGGCTTTCCGGCTTGTTCATGGGCCTTGGCATGGCCAGCAAGTGGGTGGGCATCTATGCCGGCGCGGGTCTGGCGGCGCTGTTCTTCTACAGCTGCTTCCGGCGTGTGATGGAGGCCCATGCGGCCTACAAACTACTGAAAGAGAAACCCAAGGCCGTGCCGGAGGAAAGAAAGCAGGCCGTCTCCTGTGCGTGGCAATCAGGCTACGGCAGGGTGGCCCTGACCTGCCTGTGCTGCCTGGTTTTCTTTGTCGCCGTGCCTGGGATCATTTACTATCTGTCCTACATCCCCTATTTTGCGCCCAGCGGCGGTGTTACGCTGCAAAAGATCATCGACGCGCAAAAGGGCATGCTTTCCTACCACAGCACACCGGGGCTGGGAGCGGATCATCCCTTCCAGTCGCCCTGGTGGGAATGGCCTCTGATATTGAAGCCCATGTGGTATTTCAAGGGCAATTATACGCCGGCGGGCATGGGCTCCACGATTTTTGCCATGGGCAACCCCGCCGTGTGGTGGCCCGGTCTTGCCGCGCTGCTGATCGTGTTCGTTGTGTTTATCAAGCGGCATATTTTTGCGGATGCTTCGGGAAGGCTGCTGCATGCAAGCACCAGGGAGCCGGATTTGACGCCCGCGCTTTTATTGACCGGCTTTGCCAGCCAGTACATGCCCTGGGTGCTGGTACCGAGGTCCACCTTCATATACCACTACTTTGCCAGCGTGCCTTTCATTATTTTGTGTACCGCCGCGTGCATCGGCTGGCTGGGAAGGCGTTATGCCAAAATGGCCTCATGGCTGCTGTGGGGGCTGGTGGGTATCGCGGCAATCCTGTTCGTCGCCTTCTACCCGTATGCAAGCGGTGTGGTGACGCCCGTGCCCTGGCTGAACGCCATGAAGTGGCTCACAAAGTATTATTGATTTACAAAAGCGGAATGAAGGGGGACAACCCATGCTTTCCCAAACCCTGGCGTTCGGCCTTTCCGGGGTGGATGGTTTTGCGGTGAAGGTGGAGGTGTTCATCACCAATGGGCTGCCCAATTTTGATGTCGTAGGCCTGCCGGACGCCTCTGTCCGGGAAAGCCGCGACCGGGTGCGCGCCGCCATCATCAACAGCGGCTATCACATGCCGGTGGCACGGGTGACGGTGAACCTTTCTCCTGCCGATTTGCGCAAGGAAGGGCCGGCGTTTGACCTGCCTATCGCCCTGGGCGTTTTGCAGGCCAGCGGCCAGGCGGCGTTTGGGAATTTGGACAACGTGCTTTTGATGGGGGAACTGTCGCTGCAGGGAGATTTGAACCCGGTGCGGGGCGCGCTGCCCATGGTGATCAGCGCCCATGAAAAGGGGATCCATCAGGTCGTACTGCCCTTTAAGAATGCCAGGGAAGTCGAAAGCATACAGGGCATGCAGGTGTTTCCGGTAAAGGACCTTCGGGAGGCGGTGCATCACCTTACGGGCCAGGAGCTGATTGCCGCCCAGGTGCAGCGCAGCTATGAAAGCTGTCTGAATGAGACGGTTGACGCCAGCGACCTGGCCCAAGTCAGGGGGCAGAGCGCCGCCCGGCGTGCCCTGGAGATCGCCGCGGCCGGCGGGCACAACCTGCTTTTGATCGGCGTTCCCGGCAGCGGCAAGACCATGCTGGCCAGGTGCCTGCCGGGCATTCTGCCGCCCATGACCTTTGCCGAGGCATTGGAGACCACCAGGCTCCATTCCATCGTCGGCGATTTGCCGCCGGAGGGCGGGCTGCTCATCAAGCGGCCCTTCCGCGCGCCGCACCACAGCGCGTCATTGCCGGCGCTGGTGGGCGGGGGTCAGACCGCCAAGCCCGGTGAGGTATCCCTGGCCCACAACGGCGTGCTGTTTCTGGATGAATTGCCGGAGTTTTCGAGAAACGCCCTGGAAGCGCTGCGCCAGCCCCTGGAGGACGGGATGGTGTCGGTATCCCGCATACAGGCCCAATCCCGCTATCAGGCCCGGTGCATGCTGGTGGCCAGCATGAATCCCTGCCCCTGCGGGTTTTACGGCAGCCGGGTCAAGCAGTGCCGATGCAATCCCAATGAGATCCGCAGGTATCTGGACAGGATCAGCGGGCCGCTTCTGGATCGCATCGACATACAGGTGGAAGTGGACGCCGTACCGGTGGATCAAATACATGCCACGGGCCGGGAGGAAAGCACCGCCACCGTCCGGGAAAGGGTGCAAAGGGCCCGGCTTTCGCAGCAGGAGCGCTACCTGGAGGAGAAAATCTTCTGCAACGCCCAGCTGGACGCCAGGCAGCTGAAAAAATTCTGTCCCTTGAGCCAGGAGGCCCAGGAGGTGCTGCAGCTGGCCATGTCCCGGTTCGGCATGAGCATGCGCGCCTACGGCCGCATATTGAAGGTGGCGCGGACCATTGCCGACTTGCGGGACGGCGGGCCCATCCAAACGGCGGACGTGGCCGAAGCCATCCAGTACCGCAACCTGGACGGGAAGTATTGGAGGTAGACCGTGGCATATACCATGGAGGAAAGATGCCGCATCTGGCTCAGTCTGGCGGACATGGCCAGCCGGAGAATGGGCAAGCTTCTGGAAATTTATGAAAGCGCTCAGGCGGTATGGGAAGACTTTCGCCCAGACATGGAAAAGGCGCTGGGGCGGGCCACCTACCGTGTCCTGAAGGAAAAGCATGATCCCGGCGTTGTGGACAGCGCCATCGAAGCCATGGAATCGCTGGGGGTTTTCGCACTGTTCCCGGGGGAGGAGCTGTATCCGCCATTATTGCAGTCCATCCACAACCCGCCGCCCATCCTGTACGCGCTGGGCGATCCCGGCATATTGGCCGGCCGGACCATGGCCATGGTGGGCACCCGCACGCCCAGCCGTTACGGCTGCGACATGGCGTTTGCCCTGGGCAGGGAGCTTGGCGAAAATGGCGTGACGGTGGTCAGCGGCTTTGCCAGGGGCATCGATACCGCCGCCCATTCCGGCTGTCTTGCGGGCGGAGGAAAAACGGCCGCGGTTTTGGGCTGCGGGCTGGATATCGTCTATCCTTCGGAGAACAGGGAGCTGCACAGGCGCGTGCTGGATACCGGCGGGCTGTTTTTGTCGGAGTATCCTCTTGGATCAAAACCGGCCAGCTACCATTTTCCCGACCGCAACCGGATCATCAGCGGTTTAAGTTATGGCACAGCATTGATCGAAGGGCGGTTGAAGAGTGGCGGCATGATCACCGTGGGCCACGCGCTGGAGCAGGGCCGGGAGGTGTTCGCGCTGCCCGGGCCGGCCAACCGGGAAGGAGCGGAGGCGCCCCACAAGCTGCTTCGGGAAGGCGCCCGGCTGATCACCTGCGGCAAGGATATGCTGGAGGATATGGGCTGGGAGGCGGCGGTGCAGCCAAGCGCGCGGGAAAAGATGACGGACAAACCCGCGCTCCCCGGTCAGGAGAGAGTTGTCGCGTTGTTGAAAAGGGAGGATTTGACCTTTGAGGAATTATCGCAAGCGCTCCTGATGGACGCCGCGCCGCTCAATTCGCTCTTGACAATCCTGGAGCTTGCAGGAATAATAAAGAAATCCGCTGGGAACCTATACGCATTAGCGGGACAAACTTCATAAAAAAGGCTGTTTGGCAGCCTGATCCTATATTTGGAGGGTATCTTTGTGGCAACAGAAACCAAGCTGGTTATCGTGGAATCGCCGGCCAAGGCGCGCACCATCGCCAAATTCCTGGGCAAGGGGTATAAGGTGGAAGCATCCCAGGGGCATATCCGGGACCTGCCCAAGTCTCAAATCGGCGTGGATGTGGATCACGATTTTGATTTGAAATACATTACGATCAGGGGCCGCGGCAAGATTTTGACCAAGATCCGCAAGGAAGCGAAAAACGCCAGTCAAATACTGCTGGCCACCGACCCTGACCGCGAAGGGGAGGCCATTTCCTGGCATTTGGCGCAGACGTTGGGCATTGATACGGATAAGCCCTGCCGCATCGAATTCCATGAGGTCACGAAAAAGGCGGTGCAAAACGCGCTGCGCTCTCCACGGCCCATCGATATGGGGCGGGTGGACGCCCAGCAGGCCCGCCGCGTGCTGGACCGGCTGGTGGGCTACAAAATCAGTCCGCTGTTGTGGGCGAAGGTGAAAAAAGGCCTTTCCGCCGGTCGCGTGCAGAGCGTTGCCACACGGATGGTGGTCATTCGGGAAGAAGAAATTGAATCCTTCATCCCCGAGGAATATTGGGATATTACCGCCAAGTCCCAGATGATTACCAACAGGGGCCGCAAGATGCATTTTGACGCGCGCCTTGTCAGCTTGGACGGGACACGGGCCGAGATCAAAAACCAGGAGGATGCATTAAAGGCCGTAGAGCGCATCAGGAGCGCCCGTTTTGCGGTATATGGCGTCAAGCACGGCGAGCGCAAAAAAATGCCCGCCGCTCCCTTTACCACCTCCTCCTTGCAGCAGGAGGCCAGCCGCAAATTAAACTATACCACCGCCAAAACCATGCAGGTGGTGCAGCAGCTGTATGAAGGCATTGAGCTGGAAAACAAGGATATCCAGGGCCTAGTGACCTATATCCGTACCGACTCCGTCCGCATTTCCGACGACGCTATGGAGGCGGTCAGGCAGTACATTCCCGAGCGCTTCGGCAAGGATTACCTGCCGGAGACACCCAATGAGTTCAAGGGCCGCAAGAACGCCCAGGAGGCCCACGAGGCGATCCGCCCCACCGACGTGCGCCGTACGCCCGAGAGCATCAAAACCTATTTGAGCAAGGAGCAGTTCAGCCTGTACCGGCTGATTTATTCCCGCTTTCTGGCCAGCCAGATGATGCCGGCCCTGTACGACACCATGACCCTGGAGATCGGCGGCGGCGGCGTGGGGCTCCGGTTTTACGGCGAGCACAAAAAGTTCCCCGGCTTCACCTCCGTGTACGAGGAGGGCAGCGACGAGGACATTCAAAGCAGCGAAACCACCTTGCCGCAAATGAAGGAAGGCGACGCCGTGGCGGTGGAGGATGTGGAAAGCACCCAGCATTTCACCCAGCCGCCGGCCAGGTATACCGAGGCCTCCCTGGTCCGGGCCCTGGAAGAAAAGGGCATCGGCCGGCCCAGCACCTACGCGCCCACCATTACCACCATCATCGCCCGCGGGTATGTGAGCCGCGAGAAAAAGCGCCTGTACCCCACGGAGCTGGGACGCATGGTCACGGACATGATGGAGCAGTACTTTTCCAAGATCGTCGATACCGAGTTCACCGCCGAGCTGGAGGATGAGCTGGACGACGTGGAAGAGGGCAAGGTGGACTGGCGGGCAATCCTGCGGGATTTCTATCCGCCGTTTCTGGAAACCCTCAAAAAGGCCGAGGAGCAGGTGGAGAAGGTGCACATTGCCGACGAGGTCAGCGATGTGGCCTGCGACCAGTGCGGCGCCATGATGGTGTACAAAATGGGCCGCTTCGGCAAGTTCCTGGCCTGCCCCAACTTTCCCGAATGCCGCAACACCAAGGCCATCCTCAACTACATCGAAGCACCCTGCCCCAAGTGCGGGAAAAGGCTGCTGGAAAAGAACAGCCGCAAAAACCGCAAGTTTTACGGCTGCGAAGGTTATCCCGATTGCGATTTTGTCAGCTGGGAGCTGCCGGTGACGGAAAAATGCCCCCAGTGCGGCGGCTACATGACCGCAAAGGTGGGCCGCAAGGGCGAGGTATGGCACCTGTGCGCCAACGAGACCTGCCGCCACAAGGTAAAGGTTGCCTCCGCCAAGACGGAGGAGGAGCTGGAGGAATGAAAAGCGCGACGGTGATCGGCGCGGGCCTGGCAGGCTGCGAGGCGGCATGGCAGCTGGCCGGCCGGGGCATATCCGTGACCTTGGTGGAGATGAAGCCGGAGAAATACACCCCGGCCCATCACGCGCCGCAGATGGCGGAGCTCTGCTGCTCCAACAGCCTGCGCTCCGACAGGCTCACCAACGCGGTTGGCCTGCTTAAAGAGGAAATGCGCCTTTTGAATTCGCTGATCATGAAGGCGGCGGATGCGACCCGGGTTCCCGCCGGCGGTGCGCTGGCGGTGGACCGGGAAGGCTTTTCCAGATATATCACCGACGCTGTGAACAGCCATCCTTTGATTACGGTGGTAAACAGGGAGGCGGCGGAAATTCCTGACGGGCCGGCGGTCATCGCCACCGGCCCGCTGACCAGCGATGCCATGGCAGGGGCCATCAGTACGCTGCCAGGGATGACGGCGCTGCATTTTTATGACGCGGCGGCCCCCATTGTGACGCTGGAATCCATTGATATGGAAAAGGTGTTCCGCCAGTCCCGCTACGACAGGGGCGACGATTATCTCAACTGTCCCATGGATCAAATGCAGTATGACGCCTTTGTGCAGGCGCTGCTTACGGCGGATACCGCCCCGGTGCACGGCTTTGAGGAGAAAAGGGTGTTCGAGGGCTGTATGCCGGTAGAGAGCATGGCCCGACGCGGGCATATGGTGCTTGCCTTTGGGCCGTTGAAGCCTGTTGGCCTGCGCGATCCGCGCACAGGCCGCGAACCGTATGCCGTGGTGCAGCTGCGCCAGGACAACGCGGAAGGGACGCTGTACAACCTGGTGGGCTTTCAGACCCGGCTCAAGTTTGGCGAGCAAAAGCGCGTATTTGGCATGATTCCGGGTTTGGAGAACGCGGTATTTGAAAGATATGGGGTTATGCACCGCAACACGTTTTTGAAAAGCCCCGGCCTGCTGGATGAAACCTATCAGGTCATAGGACGGCCGGGCCTGTACTTTGCCGGGCAGATGACCGGCGTGGAAGGGTATGTGGAAAGCGCGGGCAGCGGCCTTGTGGCGGGCATCTCCCTGGCGGAACGCTTGTGTGGCCGGGAAGCGCCCGTGTTTCCAAGAACGACGGCGCTGGGGGCCATGGCCCACTACATATCGACGCCGGTCCGGGACTTTCAGCCCATGAACTGCTGCTTCGGCCTCATTGCGTCACTGCCGGTGGAGCCGGGCAAAAAGCCCATACGCAACAAGGTGCTGCGGTATGAGGCCGTAGCTGCGCGGTCGCTGGCCGTAATCAGGGATTTGGCCTTGAAATTGCGGGTTTTGGACATTGCCTGAGGACAGTAGCACCCGGTTGATGATACCATAGGCGTCAGGAGGAAAGCACAGTGAAGAAGAAAATCTTTGCATTGGTTTTGGTCATGACGATGTTCACAGCATGCCTTCCTGCTTTGGCTCAGGAAGACGGCAATGACTTTGCTATCCAGTATGCCACAGATTTGATGTCTGGCCAAAAGAATGAAGAACTGTATGCCATGTTTACCGGCATTTTTAAGGAGCAGGTGCCGGAAGCTGTATTTTCGGCAACCTGGGATCAGTTGCAAGCCGCCTTTGGCGCCTTTGTAGCCTTTGGCGAATCAACTGTCAAAGAAGAGTCGGGATATGTGGTGCATGAATTGATACTGGATATGGAAAAGCAGGACCTTCTGCTAAGAATCGTTGTGGATAAAGACACCAATATCGCGGGATTGAGTTTTGTCCCAGCACCAGTTGCAGCACCTGCCGTCACTGAAAGAATCACATTGCCCGATGGTCTGCTGGAAGAAGAAGTGACCGTTGGCGAAGGCGAATGGGCGCTGCCCGGCCTTTTGACCCTGCCCAAGGATGGTACAAACCTTCCGGCAGTGGTGCTGGTGCACGGTTCCGGCCCCAGTGACCGGGATGAATCAATCGGGCAGACGAAAACTTTCCGCGACCTGGCTTGGGCGCTGGCGCAAAAGGGCATCGCCTCCATCCGGTATGACAAGCGCACACTTACGCACGCGGCCAAGTTTACGCCGGAACTTATCCAGTCGCTGACCGTGCAGGAAGAAACCATTATCGACGCCATTTTGGCCGGCAAGGTTTTGAAGGCTGACAGCCGCATCGACGGCGGCAGGATTTTCGTGACGGGGCACAGCTTGGGCGCCATGCTGGGGCCGCGCATCGCCAAGGAGAGCGAAGGACTGTTTGCCGGCATGGTTTTGATGAACGGGTCGCCGCGGCAATTGACTGATATCATCTACAGCCAGTATGAAGACGTGCTGGCCAAGCTGACAGAAGATCAACGCAAGGCCCAGCAGCCGCTGGTGGACGCCGAGGTGGAAAAGCTCAAGGGTATCGATTCCTTGACGGAGGATCAGTTGAAGGCGGAAACCTTTTTTGGCTTGCCGGGGGTTTACGTCAAAGACCTGCGCGCCCATGATGCCGCTTTCATACTCAAGGAGCTGCAACTGCCTGCCTTCATCCTTCAGGGCGGCGCCGATTTCCAGGTATCCTTGGAAAACGGTTATGAGGCCTGGCAGGCGGCGGCCGATGGTGACACGTACGTCACCTTGAAGCTGTATCCTGAGCTCAACCACCTGCTGATGAAGTACACAGGCGACCCGGCCTATCAAAACAGCGTGCAGGAATATGATACGCCCGCCAGGCTCGACGAAACCGCGGCCAATGATATTGCCGTATGGATTCTCAACCATTAATAGCGAAAGGAATTCTTTATTATGGCCATGATGGGAACAACCATCTGCGCCGTGCGCCGAAATGGGGTAACAGCCATTGCCGGCGACGGGCAGGTGACGATGGGGGAAAACGCGATATTCAAATCCACCGCCAAAAAGGTGCGCAGGCTGTATCACGGCCAGGTGGCTGTAGGCTTTGCCGGCTCCGTGGCCGATGCTTTTACGCTGTGCGAGCGCTTTGAGGACAAGCTGACCCAGTGCGGCGGCAACCTGGAACGGGCGGCGGTGACCCTGGCCCAGGATTGGCGCAGCGACAAGGTCATGCGTCAGCTGCAGTCCATGATGATCGTCGCCGACAAGGAAAGCATGCTGATCTTAAGCGGCACCGGCGAAGTCATCGATCCCGACGACGGCGTGGCCGCCATCGGCTCCGGCGGCAACTACGCGCTGGCCGCCGCCAGGGCGCTGGTGCAAAATACCGACCTTTCCGCGGCCGAAATCGCGGAAAAGGCGCTGCGCATTGCCGCATCCATCTGTGTGTTCACCAACGGGAACATCACAGTGGAAGTGGTGTAAGGAGGTGCGGAGTATGAAAACGCTGACGCCCCGTGAAACAGTACGGGAATTGGACAGGTACATCATCGGCCAGGAAGAGGCCAAGCGCGCCGTGGCCATCGCCCTTCGCAACCGCTACCGCCGCGCCCAGGTGGAGGAAACCATCCGCGAGGAGATTTATCCCAAAAACATATTGATGATCGGGCCGACGGGCGTTGGCAAAACGGAAATTGCCCGCCGCCTGGCCAAACTGGTGGACGCGCCCTTTATCAAGGTGGAGGCCACCAAGTTCACGGAAGTAGGCTATGTGGGCCGCGATGTGGAAAGCATCATCCGCGACCTGACCGAGAACGCTGTGCGCATGGTCAAGGAAGAGTACGAAAAAAAGGTGCAGCCCCGGGCCCAGGTGCTGGCGGAGGACCGGCTGGTGACGCTGCTTACGCATCCCCCCAGGAAGAGCAGCGGCAATCCTTTGGAGTTTTTGCTGGGCAACAAAAAGGAGCCGGAAATCACCACGGAGGAGCAGCAGAAGCTCTCCGCCAAAAAGGATGAGGTGCGCCAGCAGCTTTTGCGCGGCGAACTGGAGGAGCGGGAGCTGGAGGTCGAGGTGGAGGAATCCATGCCGCAGCTCGAGGTCGGCGGCAGCTCCATCAGCATCGGCGATATGATGGGCGGCATGATGCCCAAAAAGACAAAGATTCGCCGGGTGAAGGTCAAGGAAGCCCGTAAAATCCTGCTGGCCGAGGAATCGCAAAAGCTTATTGACCAAGACGCCGTGCAGGAAGAGGCGGTGCGCCGGGCCGAGCAGCACGGCATCGTGTTCATTGATGAAATTGACAAGATCGCGGGGCGCTCTTCCGGCCACGGCCCGGATGTCAGCCGGGAAGGCGTGCAGCGGGATATATTGCCCATCGTGGAAGGCAGCACCGTCAACACCAAGTACGGCGCGGTGCGCACTGACTTTATCCTCTTTATTGCCGCCGGCGCTTTCCACGTGGCCAAGGTTACGGACCTGATCCCCGAGCTGCAGGGTCGTTTCCCGGTGCATGTGAAATTAAAGAGCTTAACCCGGGAAGATTTCGGCAAAATTCTGACCCAGCCGGATAACGCCCTGACCCGTCAGTACGAAGCGCTGCTGGCCGTGGACAATGTGCATTTGACGTTTGAGGACAGCGCCATTCAGACGATCGCCGAGACGGCCTTTGGCGCCAACGAATCCGGTGAGGATATCGGCGCCCGCCGCCTGCACGCCGTGTTTGAGGACCTGCTGGAGGATATCTCCTTCAACGCCGGCGGCGACAACATGCCGGAAGTTCACCTCAATATCACCGGCGATTACGTCAAGGAACACCTCCACCGGGACAACAAAGACACCGACGTGCGTAGGTATATATTATAATGGGTTGATTTGCGGGAAGGGGCCTTTTTGAAAAAAGGCCCCTTCCCGCACCCATCCCTCAAAAACTATACATTTTATCCGGGGACAGCTGCGCAAAAGGCTACTTCCATGCAATGATTTTATGCGGCTTGCTCGGGCGATTGATATTCGCCCCTATGGCCGCAAGCGTATATTAGCTTTCCTTCCGGATTATGTGCGTTCCGGCAGTGCAGCTAACAAACAAATGACGGGGTAGGGGCGATTATCAATCGCCCGCACGTAACGGCAAAGCCAAGTAGGGTACTGCCTATTCATCTATTTCCAGATAATGCAAAAATGACTTGCCATATTTTGTTTTGGTGTTGCTTTTTCATCACGTTTCGGGTAAAATAGGTAAGCCGCATCATGATGATGGCCGGGTCCTGTGCGATTCCATGGTGTGAACCCTGTCAGGTCCGGAAGGAAGCAGCAGTAAGCGCAAGTTGGAAGGTGCTGCGGGTTTGCCTGGTCTGAATGCTGCGGTGTTTTTATTTGAATCAAATCTTCTTGTACAGGGGAGCGCTCATGGCGTTCCCCTGTTTGCTGTTGGAGCTTTAGCGTTATGAATCCACCAGTTGAGCTGGTGGGGGTAAAAGGCTTTAGCTTTCAGCCGTAGAGCGAAGCGAATGACAAGTTTTTTTGCCGTTCGCAGCGCAAGAGTAAGGGCTATA
>JAFADG010000054.1 GCA_023425025.1 Bacillota bacterium | reverse complement strand
CTCGTTTACGAGCGGTGGGGCATGAAATGCAGTTGATAGATGGTTCAATGCGTCTTGAGACGCGGCTAGTAAATTCGCCTTGAAGGCGCGGTGCATACCACCGGCTAAGCCGGTGGTTTTGATTATTGGCTTTTCGATGGATGCTTTACGATTGCGGGTTTTGATTAAGGCTGTTCTCCAAAGCTGTCAATCACCGGTGTATGATACGGGAACGCTTTCATCCAAAATGCTGATGAAGGTCTTCCCGCGCTGCAATTTCAATTCATTGCCGTCCTGGTCGAAGAAAACGGTGCGCTGATTCATGCCGGTACGTATCCAGCAGCCTGGTATATACCGCCCCCCGACGAAAATATCGGCATTTCCTGACCCGATATTCACCGTCACAGGCTGTGCACCGTTATTATTATAAAAAGTCAAGGTTGTTCGTTGGATAATGAGATTGGCAAAGGCCGGCTGCACCTGTGTATACCGATCAACATACGGCTCACCATGCACGCTGCGCAGGTAAACATTTTTACTGGAATCATATGCGAAGGAAGAACTGTAGTCAGCGTTCTTTTGCTGGATGAAGATATTCGTCGCGCGCTCTGCGTAATCGGGAAGCTCATCAGTGAATAAAAAAGGCCTGGAATACGCTTGAAAATCGGCGGGGACCAATGCCTGCATGGCCTTTACATTGGCATCCGCATTATGGGGACTTGGCAGCGAGGCCGTGCGCGTGTAATACTTCTTCCAGGGTTTGCTGTTACCGACGATGCCGCTGAATAACACCCCCTTTTGGCTGGCCCCTGTTTTCTTAAACAATTCCGCTACATTGGTCCCATCGCTTTCCTGCGCGCCATAATAGACAAACCCTCCGTCCCACTCTTCCCGCAACTCCGCTTGTGTAATGCGGGCTGAACGGATGGGGCCGGCGTGATCAGGTATCGTATCACTGTATAGGAAGGTGAGCCCCATATACCCACCTTGATGCAGGGGTGTTTCATAGATGATATCAGCCTGATCCACACCCCATTGCGCCAGGCTCCCAACGCCGCCGGATGTATTGTCAATCTGCACAAGCATGGGCAGATACTTTCCGGACCAGGGCATGCCGGTAACAGGGCTTTCTCCGGCGATTTCAGGATTTGTTGGAAAACTCCCATCCAGATTCGGCGCTTTGACCTCAATGCTTCGTTTTTTTTCATTCTGAATGGTTGTCTGTTTTCCTTCCGCAAATACAAACAGAGTATTGGAAAGTATGAAAATGATTACCGCAAGGAAGCACAGTTTCTTTTTCACAATCAAAACCCTTTCTGTTTCCGTCGATTTGCTGACAACGCATATGGTTCTCATTCTGATACTATATGTATTGTAACATGAATTGTTTGATCACGAGCACTTGACAGGAAAATTTTACAAAAAGAGCATGCTCAAATAGAAATTTACAGAGGAAAATATGCATTTAGGCATATAAGGAGATATTTTGACACGGCTTTGACATACCAAAACCGCATACCAAGCTGCTTAAAGCAGGCAAAGGCAGAGAAGCTGGCGCGGTCGTAAGGATAAACAGATGATTTTCCCAAAAACAAAAAGAAACCGTCATTTCTGACGGTCTCCAAGCTGGAGCGGGTGATGGGAATCGAACCCACGTGACCAGCTTGGAAGGCTGGAGCTCTACCATTGAGCTACACCCGCATTTGGAGCGGTAGACGAGATTCGAACTCGCGACATCCACCTTGGCAAGGTGGCACTCTACCACTGAGCTACTACCGCACGCTCCGCAGGATTTTATTGGTGCGGACGAAGAGACTTGAACTCTTACGCCATAAGGCACCAGATCCTAAGTCTGGCGCGTCTGCCATTCCGCCACGCCCGCAAAACCTAGGATTTTCAAGGGTTTCGGGAAATCGGTCCACGTGGGGGAACCGCCCAACCCGCACCCCAAGGCCAGCCACGCGAAATATATTACCACGGCAGCCATCAGGATGTCAAGGGAAAATTTCGCAAGAATTTGCTATTCTCCTGGGGATATTTTCCTGAGGGATGGAAAATGCTTCAGCAGCGGCAGTTTGATTCTTTCGGCAGCGCCATTTCACTTTCGAGGGGGACAAAGCCATACTTCTCATACAGCGGCCGGCCCATATCCGTGGCCTCCGGGGAGATGGCGGTGACGCTGCGGCCTTTTGCTTCCTTGACCAGCAGGTCAAGCGTGTGGTATGCAATGCCTTGCCGGCGATACTCGGGGTGGGTGAACATGTTCATGATGTAGGCCTTTTTGCCGGACGGGTTGCTGCAGGTGGGCATCACCTGATAAAAGCTGACGCCGCCGGCGCCGACGACCCGGTCCCATCATACACAAGGTATGCCGCATGGCTGCCGTCTTTCAGGGCCTAGGCATAATAAGCATATGCCTCCTGCTCCACTTCATGCATGTCGGCCGTATCGTCCAGTTTGTTGGCCGCCCGCAGCACCATTACGCGGGTTTTGGTCAGCGCGCCGATATCGTCAAGGCTGGCTCTTTTGTAAAACAAGTCCATGAACAAACTCCTTTTCTGCGGGTTTTTTTACCGGAAGGAAAAATCCTCCCGCAGCGGATCAAAATTGGGGCCAAGATAGGGGTCGCCTTCTTGCAGCTGTTTTGTCCAGCGGGCACGGAAAAAGGCTTCCTCCTGCAGGTACCGTTTGCGCTTTTCGGGTGATTCATCTACCCCTCTGGACAGGGATTCGTAGTGAAAAAGCTCCGCAAAGGGCGTGAATACGTTCAGCAGTCCCTTTTCCCGAAGGCGCAGGCACAAATCCACATCGTTGAAATTGACCGCCAGCTTTTCCTCCATGCCGCCCACAGCTTTGTACGTTTCCGCCTTGATCAGAAGGCAGGCCCCGGTGACCGCGGAAACATTCTGCTGATATTGCAGCCGGCCCATGTACCCAAAGGAGTTTCGGGGGTAGCCTTTGTGGAAATGGCCCGCCAGGGTGAGCAGGCCCAGCCCGATGCCGGCGTGCTGCACCGTGCCGTTGGGGTAATACAGCTTGGCGCCGGCAGCGCCCACATCCGGGCGCTGCACGAACATCAGCATTTCCCTGATCCAGTCGGGGGAGATCACCTCGGTATCGTTGTTCAGCAGCAGCAGGTATTTGCCATTGGCATGCGCCGCGCCAAAGTTGTTGATGGCGGAATAGTTGAAGGCGTGGGGCCAAGTAAGCAGCCTTGCGCGGCTTTCATTTTTCAGCGTCTCGTAATAGGCAAACGTCGCCGGTTCCCGGCTATTGTTTTCGATCAGCAATATCTCATAGTTTGCGTAATCCGTCAGGCGCAGTATGGAATCGACGCAGCGCTTTAGGTCATCCGCGTGGTCGCAGGTGGGGATCAGTATGGAGACCAAAGCTTCTTCCCGGATGGCATAGCGGATGCGGTAGATGGAGGGAACCCGGGTATCCGTCACTTCGCCGTCAAGCCCCACGCGCTGTAAATGGTCCGCGATGGCCGCCTTGGCCGCTTTCACCACATAGGGCTTGGCGGATACGTCGGAGGCCACGGAGGCCTGATGGTTCCGCCAATAGTACAGGATGCGTGGAATATGCACGATCCTTTGCGCCTTTTCACTCAGACGAAGCACCAGGTCGTAATCCTGGCTGCCGTCAAATGAACTGCGGAACGTGCCGGCTTTGTTAAAAAGCTCCCGGGAAAAGGCCGTGATATGGCAAATGTAGTTGTGGGCCCGCAGCGTGTCAGGAGAAAAATCCTGTTTGAAATGGGGCAGGTACGCATCCCGCGGATGCTTGCGGAAGGTGGCCTCGTCGGTATAGATCAAATCCGCCCCTGTCCGCGCTATGGCATCCATGACCTCATACACTGCACAGGGGTGCAAAAGGTCATCATGGTCCAGCAGCAGGAAATGGGTGCCCGTGGCCATTGCGATGCAGGCGTTTGTGTTGCCGGAGATACCCTCATTTTTTGATAGCTTTTGATAGCGGATGCGGTCGTCGCTTTGTGCGCGTTTTTGCGCCGCTTCGCTGACTTCCTTGTGATTATCGTCGCTGCCATCCGCCAGGCACAGTTCAAACTGCCGGCAGGTTTGGGCCTGCACGGAATCGAGCATTTCATTGAGCAGGCTCAGCGGCGTATTGTACAGCGGCACAAGAATGCTGATCAGCGCGCCGCTTTGAAAAACACGCTCCTCCTGCCGCGCTCGATCTTGTTCACTTGTTTTCCAGGCCCTTTTGAAAGCCTTGGCGCCAAACCTGGAGTGCAGCTTGCGCCTGATGCGCATATAGGTCGGCTTGAGCCCATCCTCCTGAAGGCTTTGGGTCAGCCGATAAACGATCCTTTTCAGCCGTGATGCCGGCATGCAGCGTTTCCTCACTTATTCTTCATCAGCCCAAGGACCGACAATTTTCATTTTACAGCATCTGTATTCTATCATCGCGCTATAGCCGCGTCAACCGGGAAAGGCGGCGGAAAAAGAATGCGGGCAAGGGAACCTTTTGAAAAAAATTTCCCTTGCCGCACCCATCCCTGAAAAACTTTATCAACAACGTATTATCGAAGTATGTATATACTGTCAGTGCTATTATGATTTAAAAATGAAATTTTTCCTGCAAAATTTTCATGAAAAGGATTGACAAGACTTCCTGTTTGTGGTATTCTGCAAAAAATTTATCCGAAAGGATGATGGCTGAATGTCTATGCGCACTTGTCCCTGGCAACAGCTTATGGTCGTCATTATGGATATGCGCGTGTAGCGGCAGCATTGCCGGTGCAGGCGTAAGTTTTCGCACCGGCAGGATCTTAGGGGATAAGAACCGCGGTGCAAACCGCGGTTCTTTTTATGGAGCTTTAGCGTTATGAATCCACCAGTTGAGCTGGTGGGGGTAAAAGGCTTTAGCTTTCAGCCGTAGAGCGAAGCGAATGACAAGTTTTTTTGCCGTTCGCAGCGCAAGAGTAAGGGCTATAG
>JAFADG010000044.1 GCA_023425025.1 Bacillota bacterium | reverse complement strand
CTGTCCAAAATATGAAGAGGATCGCCCTCTTCCTTCGCCCCTTTTTTGCTTATTCTTTCCTCATAAACGTCTAAACCCCTGCTGCTTAAAAAATAGCAGGGCTTTGTCAGTGGTCTGAGCTTCCCCTGGAAGGGGAAGCCTCTGCAAGCCCGCCGCAATTTTGTTTTCAGGGCAGTATATGTAACAGATTGTACTGGACCTATATGGATGGGATATTGTTCCATGGCTGAACCGTTTACATGATAGCATGAAAATGAAAATGAGAGGTACCGAATATGAAAAGAGTAATCTTCTGCGTTCTTTTGTGTTTGCTCCTGATTTGCGGATCAGCCCTGGCAGATACCTCCATACAGCCGGAGGCGGGGGATTTTCCAAAGGATCAGGCGGTACGCATCGCGACAGAACAGTTTCTAAACGCCAGCGGAGTGGATGAAAAGGGCTTGCAGGACTATACGGTCATAGCCGACTTGTATGCGTCCTATGCTATGGCCGGCGGCGAGACCATGCCAAGACGGTGGCAGATTGTATTCACGCTGACCGAGAATCCTGAAATCTGGTACACCGTTTTGATTGCGTCTCCCTCGGGCGCATTATTCGCCGCTGCGCCTGATGATTTTTCATCGCGGCTGTCCGAATTCAGAAAAGACGCCGAGGCCCGGGCAACAGCCATGGAACAGGGGGAAGCCTGGATCAAGGAAAAAGGGCCGTGGCTATTTTGGAGCTATCAAGACAAGGCAGCCTTTGTTTTGGCATACGGCCGAAGTCCAAGCGGCGATCCGGATGCGCAGACCGGCCTGCCGGGGGAAGGGGATATACGGCTGGACCAGGCAATATCCATTACACAGGCGGCCGTTACGGCGCGCTTTCCCGCGGCGCAGGAGCAGTGGTATGGACTGCGGCTGAACGTATCGTTTTTACCTGAATGGCGCTCCACGGCGGAAGGTACCACAGGCGCCTGGATTCTTGGCTTTTATCACCCGCAGGCCAACGCAAACGGCGAGTATGCGCTGCTGTATCAGGCGATTGTTTTATCGCCTGGCGGTACGATTGAAGAAATCTATAAGCAGGAATACCGGGATGGGTTTGACAAGGAGCCGATCGTTACATCCTGGACGCCGGAGGGCCAAGGCATACAAGCGCCTGCCGAAACAACCGGTATCGTTTATTATAACAGCCGGGGCGGCAAGTATTATCATACGGACGCGCAGTGCCCTTCCGTAAGTTCCGAGTACTTTCCGCTGAAGGCCATAAACAAGGCGCAGTTGACAGGGGGACCGTTTCAAAATTTGCTGCCGTGTCCCTACTGTGTCAAATAGGGCGGCACCCCATCAGTCACCTTTGGTGACAGCTTCCCTCGAGGGGAAGGTTCTGTGCGCTTGCTGTTCCTCCAATATAAAACGGGCCGGAAACATTGCGTTCTCCGGCCCGTTTTGCTGTTTGCCGTCCTCAGCCCGTATCATTCCACTGCTCCCTGAGCATGACCCTGACCCTTGCTTCCAGGCGGGAAATCTGCACCTGGGTCATGTTGAGCAGCGCCGCCGTCTCCGCCTGTGTCTTTTCCGCCGCGTACCTAAGGTATAAAAGCCACTGCTCCGTTTTGGGCAGCCGGGAAATCAGGTCCCGCAAAAAGAGGCGTTCCATCCAGGCTTCGCTGCGCGGGTCCCGCAGAATCTCCCCCCAGGACAAACGCTGATCGGTGGTGGGGGAGCTGTCCAGCGACACCGGCTGCTTGCCCGTATCCAAAAGCAGCACCAGCTCCGCGGCCGGCATACGCATGGCGGCCGCGATTTCGGGGATGGTCGGTTCCCGATGCAGCGCCTGGCGGAGAATGCGTATGGTCTTGCGCGCTTTTGCGGCCCGTTCCCTGTCGGTTCTGGCCACATGGACCGGGCTGTCGTCGCGAAGGTAGCGGTGCAATTCGCCCAAGATCATGGGCACCGCATAGGTGGAAAACTGCACGCCGGCCGTCAGGTCAAAGCGCTGGATGGCCTTGACAAGGCCCATGCAGCCCTGCTGGTACAGCTCCTCCGAATCCCTGCCCCAGGCGGAAAAGCGCTTTAAAACGCACCGCACCAGGGGCAGGTTGCGGCGTGTCATCTCCTCCAGCGCCTGCTTGTCATCCTGCTGGGCGCGGGCGATCAGTTCCATGCTATCCAGTTGTTGTTCCTGGACTTCCATTTGTCAGTCGCGGCGGGCGGCGGCAATGGTTTTGCGCATGCGAACCATGGTGCCAAGCCCTATGGTGGAGGTGACCTCCACATCATCCATAAACGTCTGCATCACGGCAAAACCCATGCCGGAACGCTCCTGCTCCGGATGGGAGGTGTAAAAGGGCTGCATGGCCTGCATCACATCGGAAATGCCCTTACCCTTGTCGGCTATTTCCACCGTCAGCACGCCGCCGGGCGTGTAGGAGGCGCTCATGGTGACGATGCCCTGGGTGCCCTCATAGCCGTGGATGATGGCGTTGGTCACTGCCTCTGAAACAGCCGTCTTGATATCGGCGATCTCGGAAACCGTGGGGCTCAGCTGCACGGCGAAGGCGGCGATCACCACCCTGGCGAAGGATTCGTTTTCGGGGCATCCCAAGAAAGATAGCTGCATATGATTTCTGCCGTTCATCGCTGCGCCTCCTGTTCCTGCTTGGCTATATGAATGATTTGCCCCATGCCGGAAAGATGAAAAATGCGGTTGATCTGCGGGTTCATGTTCCTGACCCAAACGCTGCCGCCCCTGGCGGCCAGGATGCGGTACCGGCCCAAAATAACGCCTATGCCTGATGAGTCCATAAATTTCAGGTTCGTCATATCCAGCATCAAATGGCGAACCGCGGGATCGGATATCAGTTCGTCCAGCTCGCGGCGAATGTTCATGGCGCTGCAGTGGTCCAGTTCGCCATTTAGGGCCACTGTGAGTTTGTCCCGTTGCTTGGCGTGGTTGAGCATGCTTGTCCCCCCTCATTTGCTGTTAGCAGTATTAGCCTGTGTGCAGTCACTATCCTTCCTCGAAAAATAAGTGTTTATGCAGGAAACGTAATAATCGTTCGACAAAGAAAAAAGGAGCGCATCAAAAGACGCGCTCCCGGAAAAAATGATCTGTTTAGAAGAAATTATTGATCCAGCAGGGCTTTGCGTAGAATACGCGGCCGGCTGATTCCCGGTTGGTATTGATTTTTACGCCGTCCATGTACTCAAAGTCCGCCAAATGATAGTTGCCCAAAATGGCGGAGGAAAACACGTTGACGGTCATCTCAACATCAACAGTTTGCCCTGTCTGTCCAAAGGGGGATACCGGCAGGGGAGAAAAGCCTATTTCCACTGCCTTATCCTCTTCAAAGCGCACATGATACAGGCCGTTGTTCTTGGGAAGGGAAGCATCATGCATGTAAAGAGATAAGCTGCCGCTGCCCTGATACCTGGCCAGCTTCAATACCTCCTGAACGTGGACGGCCCGGGCCATGCCGTTTATGTATACGCGGCGGCTGGTCTGCGACTGGGGGAAGTCGGCGCAGAAGTAGCCAAGGTTCAAGGTGGCCGGCGCATTAAAGGATATGGCTTCATAATCCGCGGCAAAAGTTTTTGCAAAAGCCATGATCGCCTTCAAGGTTTCAAAGCTGTCAAAGGCGATTTCCTTGCCGCCCAAAATCCTGCGGCCATGCTCGCCCGTCCGCTTTTCAAACACCAGATAGCCGGCAGGCTTGCCGGTTGGATCCTTGTACAGGAAGGCGTGGACTTCCCCCTTGAAGGGATCCGCGTTTTTCACGGTGGTCCAGTCCAGCTCCTCCCTTGACACCATCATGTTCCATTGGTGCGCAAAAGCCTGGTAGGCGGCCTTGAAGTCATCCATAGCCGCGCCGGGGCGGTACAGGTGAAAGGTGCCGGGAATGGGAGCGCCGGGGATGGCCTTCAAGTCAAACTCCCAAAAAACGCTTGTGCAGGACCGGTGGTAGCCGAAGCTGCCGTAGAATTGCTCGCTGAAAGGATACAAATAGGAAAACGGCGCTTTCTTTTCATAAAGCTCGTCCAGGAACTTCAGAAACATGCCCTTTACCGCACCCTTGCGCCTGTGCTCAGGATACGTGCATACGCCGCCGATGCCGCCCATGGGCACCGTATGGCCGTCAAACGCCACCTGATAGGGGATCACGCACAGGCAGGCCATCATGGTGCCCTCGTCGGTGAAAGCGCCCCAAACATCGGTGGCGGCGGAGTCGCCTTTGGAAGAGGGATTCGCTCTGGTTGATTTTCCGTATTCCTCCGGTGTTTTGCCTTTGTCATCCAGCGGCCAGTGAAAGCTCAGGGCGGAGATGCGGTGGGCTTCCAGCAGTTCTGATTCGTAGATTTTCCGTACGTTCATCATCATCCATCCTTCGTATGGGATATGGCTGTTTTAACTATAGCAGATTGTCCCATATCTGGCAAGGCGGCTTTTCTACTGGAAGTGTGTATTTGATCAGAACAGGTTGACCATGCCCGCTTTGTTGTGTATGCTGGCATTGCGTACGAAAAATGGGGGGGATTGCCATGAGCGGAACAGAGCTGCTGCGGGATTATCTTGCCTTTGCCGGAATTTTATGCTGCAACATCAACCCATACCTGCCTTGTTTGTCGGACATCGGGTGCACATGGCAGGATTTGACGCAGCTGATAGACGAGCAGGGTTTGTTTTATTGCAAGGCATACCGGGGAAGAAGCGTATATTTGTCTTTGGATGTATATTTTTTGCAAAAGGCTTTGAGCAGGGATGTGCAGCTGGATGACGACTGCAAACGGCTGCTGGATATATTGGCCATGATTGAGCCGGCCAGCGCGGAAACGTTGAAGAAAACCGCGCTGATGGAGGACTGGCGGTTTACAAAGGCGCTGCAAGCATTGCTTGCGCATATGAAAATCACGGCGCTCAAAAGCGGGCGGGTCATCAACCCCAATTGGACCGCCTTTGAATATTGCCTGGCGGATACCTGGGAAAGGCATGTGAAAGCGCCTGATCTGCCCGATGATCCGGCAAATGCGCTTCAATCCATCCTGAGGCGGACGATGAAAGAAGAAGAATTTGCGCGGTTTGCGAAACAAAACCTGAGGCTCGCCAACACCTGATGCAAAGGCAACCGGCTTAATTCTTCCACTTGAACAACAGAACGCCGCCGACAAGCAGCGCCATGCCCACGTATTTGTTCCAGGTGAAGGGCACCTTTTCCGTGCCCAGAATGCCAAAGGCGTCGATCATTGCGGCGGCCAGCAGCTGGGCGATGAGTATGGTGGAGATGGCGATGGTCGGGGTCAGATTCTGTATGCCGAGCATCACCGTCAGGGTGATTGCCAGCCCCAGCACGCCGCCCGTCCAGTAATACCAGGGCATTTTTAAAAGCCCGTTAAGCTGCCCCTTGCCAAAGATCCACATAACGATCAGGGAAAGCAAAAAGGCGGTTCCCTGCACATAGGTGTTGGATTCATACAGGCCGATCTTATCGCCCAGCCTGGTGTTGATGACTCCCTGAAAGCTCATGGCGGCGCCCGCCAGAATGCTGAACAAAATCCCGGCCATCGTACCCCTCCTGCCTATAGCAAGGGTAGCATGCCCGGGATTTTTTGTTGCCATGCGGCGGGGTATCAGGAGGAAACGGAAGAATCCAGCTTTTCCACCATGTTGTAGATCCTTTGCATGCGAAGGTCAATCTCCGCCATGTCCTTGGCGGTGCGGTACAGTTCCGCCGACAGCTCCGGGGGAACGCGCCGGGGCTCCTTGTAGCGCAATTGATGCTCCAGGCTGGCCCACAGGTCCATGGCGATGGAGCGGATTTGAATCTCCACCGGCACCCATACCTTGCCTTCCGCCAGGAAGACCGGCACCTGCACCACCAGGTGCAGGCTGCGGTAGCCGTTTTTCTTGGGGTTTGCGATATAGTCCTGCTCCTTGACGAGCACAATGTCATCCTGATTTTTCAAAAGGTCGGCCACGGTATAGATATCGCTGATGTAGGAACAGATGACCCGTATGCCGGCGATGTCGTTCAGGTTTTCCGCGGCCGAGGCAAAGGAAACGGGAAGGTTTCTGCGCTGCAGCTTTTCGGTGATGCTTTGAACCGTTTTCAGCCGGCTTTGCATGTGGTGGATGGGGTTGCGCCTGTGCCGCAGCTGAAATTCCTCATCCAGGTTCTCCAGCTTGGTGCGTACTTCCCGGATGGCCGACTGATAGCGGCACTGCATTTGCAGATAGCTGTCCGACAGCTCCTGAATGCTTTTCAGTGTGATCCTGGTAAGCAAAGGCCTGTCTGCAAGGGTCATGCGGAGCTCCTTTCCGGCGTGCCTTGGCGCGCAAGCTCCACGGTGAAGGTGGTGCCTTCTCCGTGGGCGCTTTTTACGCGTATGGTGCCGCCATGCAGGTCTATGATCCGTTTGGCCAGGGGCAGCCCCAGCCCGTTGCCCTCGTGGGCGTGGGATGTGTCGCCTTGGTAGAACCGCTCGAAGATGTGGGCTTGCGTGCTTTCATCCATGCCTTCGCCACAGTCGCGGATTTTCACCTTCACCATATCGCTGATGTACAGGGAAAGATGGATTTCGCCGCCGGCGGGGGAAAACTTGATGGCGTTGCCCAAAAGGTTGATCCATACCTGCTGCAAAAGCTCCGCGTCGCCGCGGATGACCGTGCTTTCCAGGTTCAGATCCCAGGCGATATCCTTTTGCGTCCATTCCGGCTCCAGCAAAAGCACCGTCTGCCGAAGCTGCTCATCCAGGGAAAAGGGCGCATCCTCTTTCAGCCTTTGCTGGTATTCCAGCTTGGAAAGGCGCAGCAGGTTTTGCGAAAGCCGCGACAGGCGCTGGCTTTCCTTGAGGATGATGTCGGTATATTCCTGCCGCTCTTCATCCGTTGTCTGCGGGCTTTTCAGCAGCGTGGCAAAACCCTGTATGGAGGCGATGGGGGTTTTGAACTCATGGGAGACGTTGCTGATAAAGTCCTTCTGCAGGTATTCTATGCTTTGCAGCTCCGCTGCCATGTGATTGAAATTTTCCATCAGCTGGCCCAATTCATCCTGGCCCCTGACAGGGAGCCGGACGGTGAAATCGCCGCCCGCCACCTTGCGGGTGGCTTCGGAAAGCCTGGTGATGGGCCGGACCATTCTGCCTGTGGAAAGGAAAATGAACAGGAAAAACGATACCAGCGTCAGCATCAATGTGTAGATTGCCCTAAGGGAGATATTTCGAAACAGGTTCACATGGGAACGGACGCTGATTTTCATCAGCGTATCCGCTATGGTAAAATATGTTTGCGGCACGGACAGCGCCTTATGCAGCACCGAAACCACCTCTCCCTGATACAGGCGGGATAATTGTTCGCCGCTCATAACAAGGCCGGTGGTATCGTGCACGACATCCACCTGATAGATGGCATTGGTGGAAATACCGGCGATCTCCTCTACCGGAAGGTTCGTTTTTTGATACAGCTCCAGGGCGTTCACGGCCACGCCCCGCTGGTCCGCCTCGATTTCCCGAAGCAGCGTGTTGTTGTTCAGCGCGGAGGAGATGAGAAAGGATATGCCGGATGCCATGGTGATCATCAGGCATACCGTCACCATCAGCCTGGTCTTGAACTTGTTCATTTGAAACCGGTTTTTCATATCCGCTTTTCCGCCCGATACCCAAGTCCCCTGACGGTGATGATGTTGAATTCCGGAAAGCCGGCGCATTTTTCGCGCAGGCGCTTTACGTGCACGTCCACCGTACGCTCGTCGCTTTGGGCGTCCATGCCCCACAACTCGTCCATCAACTGGCTGCGGGTATAGGTGCGCCCCGGATAGCTCAATAATTTAAACAGCAGCAAAAACTCTTTTTTCGTCAAGCTTAGTGTAACATCCCCGCGGGATACCGTCAAGGCGTCATAATTGAGCACCGTTTCGCCAAACCGAAGCTCCCGCTCGGTGGCGATGCGGCTGCGGCGCAAAAGGGCGTTTACGCGCAGCAGCAGCTCATCCAGCTCGATGGGTTTGACCATGTAATCGTCCGTGCCGACGGAAAAGGCCGTTCGCTTATCGTCCAGCGCCTCTCTGGCCGTGACCATCAAGATGGGCAGCTCGGGGTAGGCGCGGCGCAGGTCCCGGGTTAAGGTGAAGCCGTCCATCCTGGGCATCATAATGTCGCAGATCACAAGGTCAGGCATGGCGCTTTCCAGGACGGAAAGCGCCTCCTCGCCGTCCTGGGCGCGCATGACTTCAAAGCCGTTGCGGATCAAAAACACGGACATCAATTGCCGAAGGTGGGGGTCATCCTCCACCACAAGGATTTTGAACATGGCGATACACCTCAATATTTCAACAAAGTGACTTTGATACCTTGTGGCATTTGCACTTGCTGCACTGCAAAAATAAAAGGGTTTTGTAGTGCAGCGAGTGCGTGAATAGCCCTCCCCTTCCAGGGGAAGCCTCTGCGTATCTGATGTAATACTTTTTTAAACAGCCAGTCTTTCGCGATTACATAGCGCAATCCCTTTTTCAGTTGCTGCGCAGCGCGTCGATGGGGTTCAGGCGCGAAGCCTTGCGGGCCGGCGCCCAGCCAAACAGCACGCCCACCGCCGCGGAAAAGCTGACGGCCAGCAGGATGGCGCCGGAGGACAGGGTAAAGTCAAAGCCGATGCCCATGGCGACGGCGAAGGAGATCAGGTTACCGAGAATGACGCCGCCCACGCCGCCAAGCAGCGAGAGCACCACCGATTCCATCAAAAACTGCAGCTGTATGCGCTTGGGCTGCGCGCCAAGGGCTTTGCGCAGGCCGATTTCCGTGGTGCGCTCCGTGACGGAGACAAGCATCATGTTCATGATGCCGATGCCGCCAACCAGCAGCGCGATGGACGCGATGCCCGCCAGCATGGTGGTCATCATGCCGGTCATGGTGTTCATGGTATCCAGCAGGCTGTCCAGATTGATGATGGAGTAGGCGTTATCCTTGAAGTTGAAGGCCTGGTTCAGCACCGTTTCTACCTGTGGGACGACGTCGTCGGTCAGCGACGCGTCGGAAACAAGGATTTCCAGAGAATTGACATTGCTGCTGCCGGTCATGCGCAGGGCGGCCTTGTAAGGCACGATGACCTTTGCGTCTGCGTTGTCGCTGTTCATGCGGTTCATGGCCGACATCACGTCGTCCGCCACATCAGGGTCCAGTATGCCCACAATGGTGTAGGTGTGACCGGAAACCAGCAGCTTTTGGCCGATGATTTCCTGGCCGAAGAACAGCTCGTCGGCCAGCGCCTTGTTGACGACACAGACGCGGCTTTCCGCCGGCATATCCATGGCGGTCAGGCCCCGCCCCGTGCCGATCAGTTTTTTGTTGCTGGTGAAATAAATATCATTGCGGCCCTCAACATTCACATCCTCCAGCACCTGCCGGTGGGCCACCACATCTGCGGTAAAGGAAACATTGGGCGAGACGCCGGCCACATTCGGCAGCTCGGCCAGCTTTTGCACATCGCTGTCAAACAGGCCCTTTTTCAGCGGCGTGCCGGGGGCGCGCACGTTGATTTTGCCCGCGCCAAGCTCCACAAACTGGGAGGTGACCTCGGTGGTGACGCCCTCCACCGTGGTGATCAGGGCGATGATGGCCGTCACGCCGATGATGATGCCCAGCATCGTCAAAAAAGAGCGCATTTTGTTGCTTAATATATTCTGGATCGACATTTGAAAGCTTTCTTTAAACATCCTCCACCTCTCCTTCCGCCAGGCGCCCGTCCAGCAGGCGGACGATGCGGCCTGCATGGGCGGCAATGGAGGCGTCATGGGTGATCATCAAAATGGTGTGCCCCTCCTCGTTCAGCTCGTGGAACAGGGCCATGACCTGCCGGCCCGTCTTTTGGTCCAGCGCGCCGGTGGGCTCGTCTGCCAGGAGGATGGTCGGGTTGGTGGAAAGGGCCCTGGCGATGGCCACGCGCTGCTGCTGGCCGCCGGAGAGCTGGTTGGGGAAGTGGAAAAACTTATCCTCCAGCCCTACGCGCCTGAGCATTCTCGCGGCGATTTCCTCCCGCTGGCTGTTTGGTACGCCGGCGTAGATGAGCGGCAGCATCACGTTGCGCATGGCGTTCATACGCGGCAGCAGCTGGAAGGATTGAAAGATGAAGCCTACCTCGCGGCTGCGGATTTTGGCAAGATCCTCTTCGTCCAGCTCCTGTATGGGGCGGCTGTGCAGTATGTACTCGCCGCCGGTGGGGGTATCCAGGCAGCCCAATATATTCATCAGGGTGGACTTGCCGGAGCCGGAAGGGCCAAGAATGGCCACGAACTCGCCCTTTTCTACCGAGAAAGAAATTCCTTTTAAAACTTTATGGTCTTCTTCGCCCATGCTGTAGACCTTTTCAATGTCCCGCATGACGACAATGGGTTCTGACATGCTATGCCTCCTTACCGGTCGCGCAGGCCGGACATGGGCGTGAGCATCACCGTATCATTTTTGGGAATCAGCACCGTTTCGCCGGACTTGACGCCATCCGCCACCTGCACGATGGTGCCGTTGTTGATGCCCAGCATCACCGGCTGGCGAACGATTTCCTCGCCGCGGCTGTAGCAGTAGACATAAGGCTTGTTGTTTTCATCAAACTGAATGGAGGAAAGGGTAACGGTGGTCGCGGAAAGAGCCTTGTCCTTGAGCGCGGTCACTTCGGCGCTCATGCCCATGCGCAGCGTACCGTCCTGGGGCACGGAGACCTTGGCTTCATAATAGGCGATACTGCCGGAGACCTCGGCTTCCCGGCCGATTTCCGATATGGTGCCGGTCAGCGTTTTGTCCAGCGCCTGAACGTACACCGTCACTTCCATGCCGACAGAAAGCGCGCCGACGTCGTATTCATCCACGCGGATCAAAACGACAGGGTGGTCATAGTCCGCGACGCGGAACAGGTCCCGGCCGGCAGAGACGGTGTCGTCCACTTCCACGTAAATATCGGTGAGGATGCCGGCGAGGCCCGCCTCCACCCGGCTGCCGTTTTTGGGAATAATGATGTCGTCATCCTTTTTGACGACTGTGCCTTCCGCGATGGGAAGGGTCTTGATCTTCATGGGCGAGGAGGCTGTCACCACTTTTTCATCCCCCGGCTCCACATTGCCGGAAAAGCTGTAGTAAGTGATAATATCCTGGGTCTTGGCTGTTTCCTGGTCGTAGGGCACGGGGCGCGGACGAAGGAACAGGCCGTATGCCGCGAAAAGGGCAAGCACTGCGAGCACAGCCGCCCAGATGATTCTTTTCTTTCTTTTCTTGTTTTTACGGGTTTGCATAGATAATGCCTCCTTTTGATTTTCAGGCATACTATAAGTCTTGCATATGAACGAAACATGAAATCAAGGACCGCTGAAAAAGGAAATTTCCAATGACTTGTCATATTTATTAAGATACCAGGATTGGCGGGGGATGAATGCATGAGGGCTCTTTGCTTTGGTTCGCTGAATGCGGAGCAAAGGTATCCCATGCCGGGAATATTGGCTCGGGGGATACATTTATGGGCTATTTCCTTGGCGCCAGGCTGGAGGGCAGGGATATCCCCGCCTGCGTGGACCTGGCGGCCAGGGCTGCGGCCATATGCGTTTCCAGGCTGGGCGCTTCCGTCGCCATTCCAAACCGCGACGAGGTGGAAGCGTTTGACCGGTGTTGATTATTGGGCGCAATTCGGCGTATAATAGCAAAGCGGTTGTACTGCCGCAAAAAGGAGCAGGTGACTGTATGCAAACGCCTCACATCCGGGACTATCAGGGCAAGCGGGTGCACATGATCGGCATCGGCGGCTCCAGCATGTCTGGGCTTGCGCAGATGCTTGCGGAAAAGGGATACAGGGTCACCGGTTCGGACAACGTGCACAGCCACAGTGTGGAAAAGCTGGAAGGCATGGGCATTCCCGTGGCGATTGGCCACCGGGAGGAAAACGTACGCGGCGCCGATGTGGTGGTGTATTCCGCCGCCATCCTGCCGGACAACCCGGAGCGGCAGGAAATACAGCGCCTTCTGATACCCAACATGGAACGTGCGATGCTCCTGGGCCAGCTGATGGAAGGGTATCAAACGGCCGTCGGCATCAGCGGCACCCATGGCAAAACGACCACCACGGCCATGCTTTCGCAGATCATGATGGAGTGCGGCCTGGACCCCACCATCCATATCGGCGGCCGGCTGGACGCCGTAGGCGGCAGCACGCGCATCGGCTCGGGCAATTCCTTTATTGCTGAGGCCTGCGAGTTCAGCGGAAGCTTTTTGTACATGCGACCCACGGTAGCCGTGGTGCTCAACATTGAGGAAGACCATCTGGATTATTACAAGGATATTGATGACATACAAAATGCCTTTGGGGCCTATTTGAACCTGCTGCCCGAAAACGGCCTGGCCATCGGCTGGGGCGATGATTTTCGGGTATTGAAGCTGTTTGCGGAGCTGGACAAGGAAACGCAGACCTTTGGCTTTGACGGGAAAAACGACTGGCAGCCCACCCAGCTTCGCTACGATTCGCTGGGCAGGGGAGAGTTTGATCTGCTGTTTCAGGGGAAAAAGCTGTGCCATGTTACGATGGCTGTGCCCGGCAGCTTCAATGTGCTCAACGGCCTGGCAGCCTTGGCCTGCGCGCACCGCCTGGGGGCGGATATGGAAAAGGCGGCCGCCGCCCTTGGCCGGTTTATCGGGGCGCACCGCCGTTTTGAATTGACCGGCATCGTGCAGGGTGTCAAGCTGTATCACGATTATGGGCATAATCCCACCGAAATGCGCAACGCCCTGTCCGTTGCCAAGCTGCAGCCCCACAACCGCCTGTGGGCGGTGATGCAGCCCCACACCTACAGCCGCGTAAAAAGGCTGTTTGGCGACTACCTGACCTGCACCAAGGCGGCCGACATCACGCTGGTTACGGATATCTATGCCGCCAGGGAAAAAGATCCCGGCGACATACATGCTTCCATGGTGGTCAGCGGCATGCGGGAAAACGGCATTGACGCCTATCTGACCCCCAGCTTCAACGACACGGAGGCATACCTGCGCGCCCATTGGCAGCCCGGTGATCTGGTGATCACCATGGGCTGCGGCAACATCAACCTGCTCAATGAGCAGATTGAGCGCAATGAGCAGAAGGGGACGTATGCACAGAAGCCGGAGAGTGCGCTTTCTTGAATCAATGAAGCGCTAATCGGTCCAGAAAATCGAGGTTGTATTTTCCGTTACCACCGGCGGCGCCACGGCCCCGGTGGTATTGTCATTTTGGCTTTGATTGTCGGTACCGAACAGGAAGCCGAACATATCGTTGAGGATGCTGTTGTTCCCCGTGGAAGGTGATCGGGCCTGGGCCACCTGCACGCTCTGCACGCCCTCCAGCAGAATGCCGTTCATCAAAAGCTCTGCGTGGACGGGGATGACCCGGTAGGTGTACGTCACCCCGGGCACGGCCCTTGTATCCGCGTAGTACAGCGTTTCCCCGGCGGAACCCCAAAGCTCGGTCAGCACAAAGGACTCGCCGACCGCGTCCCGCTGGACGCGGTATACGGCGTAGTCGGCCGGCTGGATCACAAGCAGCGGGTTGCCGTTTTCGTTGTAGGTCACATAAAAGCTGTTGGGGGTGCGTGGGGCGTTCCAGATATCGCTCGACCGGGTGGGGTGGTTGGACGCCGTAAACACCTCGGAAAAGCGGTAGGCCTTGGGGGTGACGGACACGGCCAGCATGGCTTCGCCTTTCCATTCCACCGACTTCTTGTCCAGCTCCAGCGATACGATGCCGCCGGGCTTGTCAAATTGCGGCTTGCTCCTGTTTGAATAGGCTGCCCTGAAGAAATTGCGGCTGAGGGTTGCCGTATTGTCGCCGCCGGAGATGGTGCCCGAAATGCGGTGCTTGCTGTCCGGGTTGTCAAAGCCCATCCAAACAGCGGTGGCAATTTCGGTGTTATAGGTGGCCATCCAGATGTCCCTGGTGCCGCCGCCCTGCATGTTCACCGTGCCCGTCTTGCCGGCCACCGGCGTGCCCGCGCCGGAAAGCTTGGCGCCGGTGCCAACGCTGGTGACGGATTGGAGCAGGCTTGTCATCAGGTAGGCGTTTTGCACCGAGAGCACCCGCTGGGGATTGGCCTGGTGCTGATAGACCACCTGGCCCCGGCTGTCGGTGATCTTTTCGATAAAGTAGGGTGCATTGTATATGCCCTGGTTGGCAAAGGTGGTATAAGCGGCCGCCAGCTGCACAGGCGATACGCCATAGGTAAGCGAACCCAGGGCCAGCGAAAGGTTGGAATCCCGGTTGTCCAGGGGAATGCCTGTCTTTGTCAGAAAGTTTCTGGCGGCTTCCACGCCGATTTGCTGCAAAAGCGATACGGTAGAAACGTTAAGACTATATTCCAGCGCGGTGCGCACGGTGACGTTGCCGTAATACGCGTCCCCGCTGTTTCTGGGCTTGTAGCCGTTGAAATTGGTCGGCTCGTCCTTTAAAACGCTGGCGGTGGTATAGCCGAAGTGCTCCATTGCCGGGGCATAGACGGCCAGGGGCTTCAACGCCGAACCCGGCTGGCGCTTTAGTTGCGTGGCGCGGTTCAGTCCGCGCAGGACCGTGTATTCCCGGCCGCCCACCACGGCGCGGACCGCGCCGGTCTTGACGTCCACACAGGCCATGGCGCTTTGTACCTTGGTGCCGTCGGAGGCGTTGGCTGGAAATACATCGGTCTTGTATTGGGCGTCGGCAATGTCCTGCAGCCGCTCGTCCAGGGTGGTATCGATCCTGTATCCGCTGCCCAGCAGCGTTTCCGCCGAAATATCCAGCTTTTCCTCCGCTTCGGACAGCACCGCGTCCACAAACCAGCCGTATGCCGTGACAATGGGCTTGGCTTCCGCCAGCTTGATTTCCTCATTGATCGCTGCCTGATAGGTGGGGTCGTCGATCATTTCCGCTTCCAGCATGGTCCTAAGAATGTATTGCTGCCTGTTTTTGTTGTTTTCAGGATGCAGAAGCGGGGAATAGGTGGTGGTTGCCTTCAGTATGGCGGCCAGTGTGGCCGCCTCGGCAATGGTCAGTTCCTTGACGTCCTTATCGAAATACGTCCGGCTGGCCGTCTGTATGCCGTACGCGCCGCTGCCGAAATACACGTAATTCAGGTACATTTCAAAGATTTGGTCCTTGGTGAACTTCTGTTCCAGCTGCAGCGCCAGATACACTTCCTCCATTTTGCGGGCAATGGTCTTTTTGGAGCTTAAGTGGCTGAGCTTGATCAGCTGCTGGGTGATGGTGCTGAAGCCTTCCGAAAAGCTCATGGACTTAATGTTTGCCACAACCGCGCCAAAAAAACGGACAGGGTCTATGCCAAAGTGGCTGTAGAACCGCAAATCCTCCGCCGCCAAAAACGCCTGCCGTACATGCGTGGGCACATCGGACAGGGGAACAACTGTCCGGTTCTCCTTGCCTTGGATGGCGGTAACGAAATTGCCGCCGGAATCATAGATGCTTCCTGTCTGGGCGATGGAGGTGATCTTGTTCACATCAAGCTTTTGCCAGTTCGGCACATCGAAATAGAAATACCCGAACACCAGCGTGCCCACAAACACAGCCGCCAGGGAAATCAGTATATACCGGAAGATATGCCGCTTTTTTTTCGGGCCGTGTTCAGGATCTTTTTCCTTTTTTTTCTTTTTGACGGCAGGCGAAACAGCGGCTTCTTTTGCCGCGTCCGCCTGTTGTTTCTCGGGAGCGTTATCCGCAGGCTGTACGCTCTCTGCCTCTTTTTCCGCGCCTTGATCCAAAGTAGAAGGGGGCTGCCCCAACGCAGAAGCATCGCTGCTTTTTTTGACGCGCTTTCTTTTTCTGTCTTCCGATTTCACCGCACAAGCCGCCTTTCACATGCAAATGCCTGTGCGTAGCGTACCCTTTTTCAAATGAAAACACACTGGTAAATGAACGCCAGAATGTACCGTTTACATTCTTGCGATCATTTTGTATACTTTCATATGTGCAATTTAGGCAATAGAAATGAGTGTGAATTGTGAAAATTAGGAATAAAATCACGATGCTACTGTTTGCGGCGATCATGGCAACGGCTTTGGGGCTATATGCATCCAATCAGCTGAAGCGCCCGCAGGCCATTTCCTATCCTGCCTTTTTGCAAGAGATGGAGCAAGGAAAAGTGCGCAGCGTGACATTGACGGATGAACCTGAAATGGCGCTGACGCTTACGGATGGCACGGTTCTGCGCGCGCCGAACCCGCGGGACAATACCCTGAAAACCACGCTTTTGAAAGCCGGCGTAACAGTGGAGGAATCTTCCATGGGCCAGACGGGTACGCTGCTTGGTATCGGGCTTGTGCTGGTGGTGCTGGTGGTCCTGATGCGTTCACGGACCAAAGGGGCCACGGGGCTGGCCAAGTATGCGGCCATTGAAGAAAGCAAGGAAGTACCGACCGTTACCTTCGCAAACGTCGCTGCCAATGAGGAAGCGCTGCGCAGCATGCGCGATCTGGTGGACTTTATCAAAACGCCCGAGTATTTTGCAAAATACGGAGCGCGCATTCCCCGCGGTGTGATGCTGTATGGCCCTCCGGGCACAGGCAAGACGCTGATGGCCAGGGCCTTGGCCGGCGAAGCCAAGGTGCCTTTCTTTGCGGTCAGCGGCGCGGACTTTGTGCAGGTATATGTGGGCGTGGGCGCCAGCCGCATCCGCACGCTGTTTCAAAAGGCACGCAAGGCGGGCCGCGGCGTGATCTTTATCGACGAAATTGACGCCATCGGCAAAAAACGCGACAATGGCAATGACGAACGGGAGCAGACACTGAACGCGCTGCTTACCGAAATGTCCGGCTTCTCCGACAAGGAGGGCATTGTGGTGCTGGCGGCCACCAACCGCCCCGATACGCTGGATGAGGCGCTGCTTCGCGCAGGCCGCTTTGACCGGCAGATCGAGGTGCCGCTGCCCGACCTGAACGAGCGGCTGAAGATACTTGAAGTGCATGCCAAGGGCAAGCCCATGGCGGAGGATGTAAGCTTTGCGGACATCGCCGCGCAGACGGCCATGTTTTCCGGTGCCAGGCTGGAAAGCGTGCTGAATGAGGCCGCTATCCACGCGGCCAGGCGCCAGGCGGAAGCCATTGCCAAAGAGGATATTGACTACGCTTTCAATGCCGCTTTGGTCGGCGAGGAAAAGACGAACAAGGAAACCATGGAGAAAGAGCGGAAGATCACCGCGGTCCATGAAGCGGGCCACGCCCTGGCAACGCTGGTGCTGCTGCCCGACAGCAAGCTGAGCCGTGTGTCCATCATTCCTTCGACAAAGGGTGCGGCAGGCTACAGCATGTCTATCGCCCCGGAGAAAATGTTCCACACACGGCAGGAACTGATCCATCACATGGCGGTGGCGCTGGCCGGCCGTGCGGCGGAGGAGATGACCTTTGGCGCTGGAGAAGTGACTACCGGCGCGGCCAACGACCTGCAAAAAGCGGCGGATATCGCCGGGCGGATGGCGGCGGATTGGGGCATGGGCCCTGACGAGGACAAGCCCTTTGAATTGCTGATGGCAAGCAAGGATCAATTGAAAGCCGGCGCCCAGAACCTTCTGGAGCAGGCGTACAAGCTGGCAAGAGACGTGCTTTCCTCCCACAGCACGGCCTGGACCGCCCTATGGGAAGCGCTTTTGCAAAAGGAAATGCTGACCGGCGAGGAAGCGGCGGCTTGCCTGAACACCCGGCATTAAGCAATGGAATATCAAAAGTGGGTTTGGCGTTGGCCAAGCCCACTTTTGGGATATTCATTATATCGTTTTTCTTTTGACAATCAACAGGAAGAGGCTGGAAAGGGAGATGAGGCATATGATGATGCCGGCAACAAGAAACCATAGGGAAACACTGAACGCTTCTGAAATGGGGCCGGCCAGAATCAGACCTATGGGCATGATGAGCGACAGCATGCTGCCCATCAGGGAAAAGGCGCGGCCCTGTGTCTCCAGCGGAATGGATTCCTGCAGGTAGGCGGTAAACGGGATATTGTAAAAATTGACGCAGCCGCCAAGCGCAAAGCACAGCACGGTAAAAACCCAGTAGCCAAGCACGGTCGGCGGAAGCGTGCCGCAAAGAAGGGTGACAATACCGGTGGCGCCTATGCCGTACAGCACGAGATACAGCTTGTTTTTGACTTTGCCAAGGCTGCCTGCCGTCATCGCGCCCGCAAACATGCCGACCGCGTAGGCGACCTGTACAAGGCTGGCGTGCCAGGCGGTGGCATTGAAATACTTGCTGATCATCAGTTGATACAGGTTCGCCAGGGGCAGAAAGAAGATCATGCTCAAGCCCATGGTAACGGTGACGATGGACAGCCGCCTGTCATGAAGGAAAATGGAGGCCCCTTCCTTAATTTCGCGGAAGAAGTGGGGCCGCTCCTGCTGCTTGCGCATAAGCTCCGGAATACGCACGGGCAGAACGGTGGCAATGGCCGCCAGCGCGCCTACCAGGTCCGACAGCAGTATGATGGGAAGGGGAAATATGGCGTACATCGTGGAACCGATCACAGGCCCCAGCAAAAGCGCGCCGGACTGCAAAAACTGGCTCCATCCGTTGGCGCGGGTAAGCTCTTCCTTGGGCACCAGCATGGGTATGGCGGCCTGAATGGCAGGCGTGTGAAACACGCCGCCGATGGCCCGCACGCCCAGAACCACGCAGGCCGTCCAGTAGGGGGGCTTGCCCCAAAAAAACATAGCGGCGAAGACGGCGGCCACAAGACCCGTAAACAGATCGGCGCACATGATCACCGTCTTGCGCTTCAGCCGGTCTACCCATACGCCGGCAAAAGGCCCCAGAAACAGCTGGGGCAAATAGGCCAGCAGCCCGGCCAGCGACAAAATAAGGGCTGAACCGGTTTCACTGGACAGCCACCATATGAGTGAAAACTGCACCGCGTTGCTGCCAACCAGGGAGACGACTTGCCCGGCGTAAATCAGGAAAAATTTTCTTTTCCAGCTTTTCTTTACGGGTTGGGTATTTTCGGGGTTTTGCATAAAACCTCCTGGAGGGATTGCCTTTTATGTGATTCGCCGGAAAAGGACTGTTTATTTTGATAGTATGGCGTCGATTTGTGCCAATTCTTCCGCGGTGAAACCGGCGCAATCCAGCGCTTTGCAATTCTCCTGTATTTGGGAAAGGCGGCTGGCGCCGATGATCAGCGAGGTCATGACCGGTTTACGCAAAGCCCAGGCCAGCGCCATCTGCGACAGCTTTTGCCCGCGCTGCCGGGCAAGCTCGTTGAGCTGCCTTGCCTTTGTGACGTTTTCTTCCGTAATGGCGTCAGCCTTCAAAAACACGCCGGAGGTGACCACCCTGGAATCGGCGGGGATGCCGTCAAAATAGCGGTCCGTCAGCAGCCCTTGCGCCAGGGGGGAGAAGGCGATGCAGCCGATGCCCTCCTGCCCGAGGGCGTCAAAGAGCCCTTCCGTCTCCGGTGCGCGGTGGAACATGGAGTACTTGGGCTGATGAATCAGGCAGTGGACGCCAAGCGTTTGCAAAAGGACGCTGGCCCTTTTGGTGTCTTCGGCGTTATAGTTCGACAGGCCCACATACAGCGCCTTGCCCTGCCGGACGACTGTGGCCAGGGCATCCATGGTTTCTTCCAAAGGGGTGTTCGGGTCCGGACGGTGGTGATAGAAAATATCCACATAATCAAGGCCCATGCGTCTGAGGCTTTGATCCAAAGACGAAACAAGGTACTTTTTGCTGCCCCATTCGCCATAGGGCCCGGGCCACATGTAATAGCCGGCTTTGGTGGAGATGATCAGCTCATCCCGGTAGGGGGCAAGATCCTTTTTCAGAATCCGGCCAAAGGTTTCCTCGGCGGATCCCGGAGGGGGACCGTAGTTGTTGGCCAGGTCATAGTGCGTAATGCCAAGGTCAAAGCTGCCCAGCACCATTTGCCTGGTATTTTCATAGACAGCGCTTTGACCAAAGTTGTGCCACAGCCCAAGGGACAAAAACGGAAGCCGTATGCCGCTTAACCCACAGCGGCGGTATTGCATGGCTGCATAGCGCTGGTCATTGGCAAGATACATGGCAGAATCTCCTTCACGCAATTCGTTTACATATTTGACACAAGCAATGGAAGTATAACAGAAATTTATGGTAAAGGCAAGGCAGAGCGGTCTTGCTGCCTTGTATACAGCGCTGCCGGCGGTTTTGCGCACCGACCTGTAAAATTGGGGGAGAACATTGAAATGCATACAGAAATCACATACAATGAACATACATTGCAGGCTGAGGAGGATCATAGCGTGAACAGAGCGAAAAAACTGATATTATGCATCCTTTTCATCATGGGTTTGGCGGTTGCACAGGCCATGGCTGAAACCGGGCCGTCAGGCAGTGACGCCCTGCGGATGGAAGAGCGGATCAGCGGATTGATGGAGGATATGACGCTGGAAGAAAAAGTGTACCAGCTGTTTATCGTTACTCCGGAAACCGTGGCCGGGGTGGAGCGGGCAACCAAGGCGACCGGCGCCACCCAAAAGGGCCTGACCAAATATCCAGTAGGCGGCATCATCTATTTTTCGGCCAACATTGTAAATGAATCGCAGATCACTCAGATGATCGCCAATTCCCAGGCGTTTGCCAAGGAGAAGCGGGGCATTGGCCTGTTTATCGCGGTGGATGAGGAAGGCGGCTCCATCGCCCGGGTAGCCGGAAAGCTGCAAACAGCAAAAATCGATTCCATGAAGAAGGTTGGCCAGCGGGGCGACCCGAAAGAGGCATATGAGATCGGCGCCGCCATTGCCGGTGATATCTCTCCCCTTGGGTTCAACCTGGATTTCGCGCCGGTGGCCGATGTGATCATTGACGGCCGGAATACGGAAATCGGCTCCCGTTCCTTTGGCAGCGACCCCGTATTGGTATCCGCCATGGTGGAGCAGGTTGTAAAAGGGCTGCAGGAAAACGGGGTCATGGCGACCTTGAAGCATTTTCCCGGCCATGGCAGCACAACGGATGATTCACATAAAGGAACAGCGGCTACTTCCCGGACCATCAGTGAAATGGAACAAGCAGAGTTTTTGCCTTTTCAGGCGGGCATCGGCGCCGGGGCCGAGTTTGTGATGATATCCCACCTGACGGCGTTGGAAATCGACAGGGATCATCCTGCGTCCCTTTCCAAGTCCATCGTTACGGGCCTGCTTCGCGAAAAGCTTCAGTTTGATGGCCTGGTGATCACCGACGCGCTGAAGATGAGGGCCGTGTCCGGAATTTATTCTTCCGGCGAGGCTTCCGTGCTTGCCCTTCAAGCCGGGGTGGATGTGCTTTTGATGCCGGTGAACCTGGTTAAGGCCGTCCAGGGTATTTTGGCCGCGGTGGAAAGCGGCAGGCTTTCAAACGAACGGATTGAGGAGAGCGTGCGTCGTATACTGTGTGTCAAGTGGAAATATGGACTCCTATCCCCTTGACAATGCACAGAAGGAGAGCGTTTGTGAGAAAACGAAGGAGAAAAAGGCTGTATATCTGGCTGGCGGCGCTTGTTGCCCTTGGGCTTGTGATCTTTGCGGCATTCTACCGCGGCCTCGTGATCACAAAGTACAAAGCACCCACCGCAAAGCTGGCCGCAAACGAAACCGTCCGGTTGGCGCTGCTTGCCGATCTGCACAGCTATATCTACGAGCCGGATCAAAAACCGCTGATCGACAGAGTAAAGGATCTTCAGCCTGACGCGATCTTTCTTTCCGGGGATATGGCGGATGACCGGAATCCCTACATAGGGCTGGATAAGCTCCTGGAGGGCATTGCGGGCACGGCACCCTGCTATTACGTTGCGGGCAGCCATGATTTTTGGAGCGGAGAGATGAACAGCATCAAAACATCCGTGGCCGCAAGGGGCGTGACGGTACTTGACGGGAATACAACGGAACTTATCATACGCGGGCAAAAGCTTTTCATTTCCGGCATTGACGATCCGACCATGGCCGTACAAACGGCGGGCGAAGGGGATGCGGCAGCTTACCGAAGGAAGCTGCAGGCTTTGCGCGGTATCGACAGGAATCAGTACAACATTCTGGTGGCCCATAGGCCGGACTTTTACAACGAGTACAGCCAGTTGGGCTTTGACCTGGCGGTATCCGGCCACACCCATGGCGGGCAGGTGCGGATCCCATTCATCCTCAACGGGTTGTACGCCCCTGACCAGGGGTACTACCCCAAATACGCGGACGGCTTGTATGACATTGGGGCCATGAAGCTGCTGGTCAGCCGAGGGCTTTCCTATTATCCGGAGCTGCCCCGGATTTTCAACCCGCCGGAGATTGTTTTGCTGGAACTGGAAGGCACGGGAGGGGGTAGTGTATGAGCAGGGTTTGCGTGATCACCGGCGGAGCCAACGGCATCGGCCGCTGCCTTGTGGAAACCTTCAGCAGGGAAGGCTACGCGGTGGCATTTTCCGATGTGGATTCTAAGCGGGGGCAGGCGCTGTCATCGGCCATCAACGGCGCGGGCGGGGAATGCCTCTTTTTCCATGGCGACATGGCTGAGGAAAAGGTGGTGCAGGCGTTTGCAAAAACGGTGCTGGATCGCTTTGCGAAAGTGGATGTGCTGATCAACAACGCCTGCATATCCAGGCGCGGGGTTCTCTCCGGCTGCTCCTGGGCGGATTTTTCCTACGTGCTGTCCCTTGGGGTCACGGCCCCTTATATGCTGACAAGGCTCCTGCTGGACCGCTTTGCGCCGGGGGCGGCGGTGATCAATATCGCCTCCACCAGGGCTTTCATGTCCCAGCCGGACACGGAGAGCTATACCGCCGCCAAGGGCGGCATCAGCGCGCTGACCCATGCCCTGGCGGTGAGCCTTGCCGGACGGGCCAGGGTGAACGTCGTCAGTCCGGGCTGGATTGATACGGGGGAATTTCACGCGGGCGGCAGCCTTTCTGATTACTCCCAAGGCGATATTTTGCAGCATCCCTGCCGCCGTGTAGGGGAGCCCAAGGACATTGCGGCCATGTGCCTGTTTTTGTGCGGGAAGGGCGCCGGCTTTATCACCGGCCAAAACTTTGTGGTGGACGGCGGCATGACAAAGCAGATGATCTATCACAATGACTGCAAATGGGAACTGCATACGGATGATTGACAGGGGAGGCATGCGGGGATGAAAAGCATTGGCTTTGGCATCATTGGCTGCGGGGATGTAACGGAAAAGAAAAGCGGGCCGGCTTTTCAAAAAATCGAAGGCTGCCGCCTGGTTTCGGTCATGCGGCGGGACCCCCAAAAGCTTGCGGACTACGCGAAAAGGCATGGCGTTGAGAAATACTCCACCAACTATCTGGACCTTTTGACGGACCCGGAAATCGACGCCGTCTACATCGCCACGCCGCCGGGCCTGCATCACTTTTACACGCTGGAGGCGGCGAAATACAAAAAGGATGTATACGTGGAAAAGCCCATGGCGGCCACGGTGCAGGAATGCCGGGAAATGATGGCCGCCTGCCGGGAGCATGGCGTCCGGCTGTTTGTTGCCTATTACCGCCGGGGCCAGGAAAAGTTCAGGCGGATCAAGGCCCTTTTGGAGGAAGGCGGCATGGGGAGCGTACGGTCTTTTCAATATACGTATGCCTGCCCTGCGCCATCCTTCAACCCCAACCGGGCCTGGCTTCTTGACAAGCAGCAGGCCGGGGGCGGGCTTTTGTACGATGTCGGCTCCCATATGGTGGATACGCTTCGTTTTATTCTGGGCGAGGTTGGCTTCGCATCCGGCCTTTCCGCCAATATCGGCGGGGGTCACGATCTCAATGATGTTACCAGCGCGTATCTGAGATTTCAAAACGGCGTGCAGGGCACGGTGCAAATGAGCTTCCACGCGGCGGAAAGCCTGGATGAGGCCGTGATCTTTACAAGCTGTGGCAGCATCCGCTTTTCGATCATGGACATGGCGCCCGTTACGGTGAAGCGGGACGGCGTACAGGAGCGTATTTCCTTTGAAGCGCCGGAGCACGTGCAGATGCCCTATATCGGGCATGTGGTACGCGTTCTGCAGGGACTTGATACCGACGATACGACGGGCAAAAGCGGCCATGTCACCCAGCAGATACTGGAAACGCTTGAATCGGGCGGGACGGTCCGCTTTTAATATTGTCTCACACGCTGTTTTTATATTGCATGGGCGTCATGCCCATGTGCTTTTTGAATACCTGTATAAAGTGGCTTTGGGAGCAGAATTGGTAAAAGGCCGCGATTTCGGATACGGTGCTTTGACTGTACCGCAGGAAATGGCAGGCTTCCTCCATGCGCCTTTTTTGAATGAAATCCGTGATGGAGGCGCCCGTTTCCTGCTTGAACCGGCTGGACAAATAATCCGGGTGGACATACGCGTGGGCCGCGATAGCGGGCACGGTAAGCTTTTCCGACAAGTGACGGTCGATGTAGGTCATGGCGCTGCGAATGATCAAAGACAGCGCCGCGTTGTTGTGGGCCTGTACATGGTCAATGAATTTGAGCACCATGCTTTCCTCCAGCCGGTCCAGCGCCTTTACATTTTCTGTTTCTTCTATGGTTTGTATGAAGGCGTCGGATAGGGTGAAGGCCTCGTCGGCCGGCACGCCGCCCTGTATGGCCGCCCTGGTAAACAGCGTGCAGCTGCAGATCAGCGAATTTTTCAGCGACCGCAGCGGGTCCTTGGCCAGGGTGGCTCTTTTCAGCCGGTTGATTTCCGCCAGCACCTTCAGGGCGCTCTCACGGCTGCCGTTCCGGATGAGCCGGACCACCTCCTGCTCCAGGAAATAGGGCGGATGCGCAAACAGCGACATTCTGTTTTCATAGGTTTTTTCAAAATAGGGCTTGCCCATGTCCGCGTAAAGCGCGGGGATGGCGGCGGGAAGCGCCGGTTCCGCCGCGAATACCCTTTCCAGCAGTTTGCCCAGGTAAAAGCAGCTGTCTTCCGTCAATTGGGGCAGGGTTTTGTAATAGGCGCTCCATACCTCCCTTTCGTTCAGCGGCAGCTTCAACAGGCGTATATGGCGCTGAATCTCATCATCCGTCATGGCTTTTAAAACGAAGGGGCCGCAAAGAAGAACAAGCTCGTCCTCCAATTCAAAGTAAACATATTGCTCCTCATAGGCATTTGAAAGGTATTGCGGCACCAAAGTCTGATGCGGGATGGGATGCAGGCCGGCAAGAAGGGAGGCCGCCGTTTGCGTGCGAGCATCGGCGGTTTTTTGTTCCGGCAAAGCCGCGGAAGGGCGGCCTTTTTCATACAAGGTCACGGGCACGCGGCAGGCATGGTGAATCAGCCGGAGGGCGTGCGAAAGCTCTGCTTGCAACATCATGAGTAATGATCTCCTTGAATCCATGTACGAAATGTCATACATATACAAGCATTATAATATGAACATCGGAAAATTGATATACGAAAATTGTGAATGGTATTATAATCAACGCAAACGCAGTACGGAAATATTGGAACTCATACGGAATATTGCAAAGGAACGTGTATATGCTGCTAACAAGAGACGGGCTCGCCCGGGGCGACATTGCCCTTATGGAGACGCTATTCCATACGGCCAACGGCTATATCGGCATACGCAACTGCCTGGAGGAAAAAGCGCCCGCAGGCGCCGCCACCATACGGGGAGCGTACATTAACGCGTTTTATGATATCAAGCCCATTGCGTACGGCGAAAAGCTGTACGGCTTTCCGGAAACGCAGCAGACCATCGTCAACGTGGTGGATGTGCAGACGGTGAAGCTGCATCTTGGCAAGGAAGCGTTCGATCCCTTTGCCGGCAGCCTCAAAGCCCATACGCGTTTGCTGGATATGGCGGCCGGGGAGGCGGTGCGGCAGATCCGGTGGAAATCGCAAGCGGGCAAGGAGGTAGAAATTACCGTCCGCCGCATGGCTTCCTTTGCCCAGAAGGAACTGTTCCTGCTGCAGTATGATGTCAAATCACTTACCTACGAGGGGCCGCTGACCTTTGTATCGTTGCAGGATGCCAATGTGTCAAACTTCGCCGACCCCAATGACCCCCGCGTTTCCGCCCAGGCCCACGCCCATCTGGCGGTGAAGTACGCCTGGAGCGAGGGGGGAGCCACGTATATCGAGTGCGGCACGTTGGCCTCGCAGCTTACCATGGTTTCGGCGGTGCACCATGAGATCACCAAAGGCTTTGACAGCAGTATCGAGCATGTTCCGGGCCTTGTCAGCACAACGCTTTGCGGAAATATTGCCCCGGGCGAAACGGTGACGCTTGTGAAGCGGTGCGTGTTTACCGACCAGCGCCGCCATGAGGACCCCGCCCGGGACGCGGCCAGGATCATGCGCGCCATAAGGAACACGGCGGTTGAAACGCTGCGCGGGCGGCAAAGAGAATACCTGCGTGCCTTTTGGGAGAACGCCAGGGTTCAGGTGCTGGGCAATGATGCGCTGCAGCAATCCATGGACTACAGCGTATACCAGCTTTTGCAATCGGCCGGCAACGATGCGGTATCCAACGTAGCGGCCAAGGGCTTAAGCGGCGAAGGCTACGAAGGCCATTATTTCTGGGATACGGAAATCTATATCTTCCCGTTTTTCCTGCTCACCGATAGGGAGCGGGCCAGGCGGCTGCTGGAATACAGGTACGGCATTTTGCAAAGCGCCAGGGAGCACGCCGGGCGCATGGGCCACGTAAGGGGGGCGCTGTATTCCTGGCGGACCATCACCGGTTCGGAATGTTCCGGGTATTTTCCGTCGGGCTCGGCTCAGTACCACATCAACGGCGACGTTGCCCATTCGTTCATACAATACTATCTGGCTACCGACGACCTTGCCTTTATGCGGGAAAAAGGCGCCGAGGTGCTGGTGGAAACAGCCCGGCTGTGGCTGGACGCGGGCCACATGCTGGACGGCGCTTTCCATATCGACGGCGTTACCGGGCCGGATGAGTATACCTGCATCGTGAACAACAACTACTATACCAACGCCGCCGCCAGGGAAAACCTGCTCTACGCTTACAAGGTATGCACACGGCTGAAGGAAGAAGGGCAATTCGATGCCCTGGCCGCAAAGCTGTCCGTTACCGAAGAGGAACTGCAGGCATTCCGGCAGGCGGGGGAATGCATGTACCTGCCGTATGACAAGGAACTGGATATTCCTGCCCAGGACGACAGTTTCCTAAGCAAAAAGGCTTTGGTGCTTTCCGAAGTTCCCAAGGATCATTTTCCGCTGCTGCTGCATTATCATCCGCTGTATTTGTACCGGCACCAGGTCTGCAAGCAGGCGGATACGGTGCTGGCCCACTTCCTCTTTGAGGAACTGGTGGATGAGGCAGCCATGGGCCGCAGCTACGCCTATTATGAAGCGATCACCACCCACGATTCCTCCCTGTCCGCGTGCGTGTTTTCCATCATGGCGGCCAGGCTGCAGGATATGGATAAAGCGGTAAGGTATTTTGACAAGACGGCGTTTATGGATTTGCACAACGAGCATGGCAACACCAAGGATGGACTGCATACCGCCAACCTGGGCGGGGCGTATCTTTCCATTGTGGCAGGCTTTGCGGGGCTGCGCATCACCAAGGAGGGATTGGTCCTTCGCCCGCGCCTTCCGGCAACCTGGCAGGGATACAGGTTCCGTTTCCGCTACAGGGACAGCCTTGTGGAGCTGACGGTCAAAAGGGACAGCTGTCGCATAAAATGCCTGGAAGGCCCCGCCATCCTGATGCAAGTGCATGACCGCACCATCCGTTTGGAAGACGAGCTGGAAATGAAAGTATAGGATTTGGCTTTTACCCATAGAAAAGCAGCGGGATTTTTGCCGCTGCTTTTTCTATGCGTTTGCGATTGTGTTAGCCGCTGGTTTGAATCTCCTGCCAGTTCAGTGTGTTTTTGCGGGCTTCATCCATTTTTTTGTGCACCGCGTCGTATTGGTCGTGCCTTACGGGCTGGGGAGGGGAATTGAAAACAGGTATCTGACCAAAGGAGGGAGTGGGGGTGCCGGTCCGCCAGGATGCATTGGGTTCAAATTTGCTTCCGGGGGTGGGCGGATCCTTGGCGGGGACGGCGGTCATGTAGGGCAGCAACTGGCTGTGCAAGGTGAGCCACCGGGTGTTTTGATCACCCAAGGTCATGGCGGCAAAAGGGGATACCTGGCTGGCGGGCTTTTTGGCAGCCACGAAAATTACCTCCTTCATGGGTAAGGTCCAATTCTTCCTATGCCGGAAATGAGAAAAAAGTGTAACAGCCTTTCGTTCCTTTTTCGACAGGGGTTGCCACAAACGTATATCGTGTTATAATAGGCATATGCGTTTTAGTAATGTAAGATTGGGGAAAGATCATTGATTGCGCTTGTAGAACGGTTTTACGGCGTCAGGCACATGGTGAAGCCCAGCCTCCAAAAAGGGGATTTGCCGGAGACAGGTCAGGCATACCGGGACGTGATACGCATCGCCATACCGGCGGTGGCCGAGATGGTGCTGATGGCGCTGATCGGGGCCATGGATACGGCGATGGTCGGCGTATTGGGGGCGGAAGCAATTTCGGCGGTAGGCTTGCCCGGCCAGCCCAGAATGATCATGCTGGCGATTTTTTTTGCGTTGAACATCGGCGTTACGGCCGTCGTTGCCCGCCGCAAGGGAGAGGGAAGGCAGGAGGATGCCAACAGAACGCTGCGCAACGCGCTTGTGGTCATCTTTTTACTGTCCCTTGCCATCATGGCGGTATCGCTGAATCAAGCCAAGAATATGATTCTGCTGGCTTCCGGCGATGTGGACCCTGCTGATTTGACCAACGTTAGAGTCATTAATGACGCGGTGGCCTACTTTAAGTGGATGGCCTACGCTTTGCCGATCAATGCCATCACCATGTGCATCAACGCCGCGCAGCGGGGCATCGGCAAAACCCGCGCCACCATGGTGGTCAACGTGGCCAGCAACATGGTGAATGTGGTTTTCAATTATTTGCTCATCGGCGGCAATCTTGGTTTTCCCAGGTGGGGCGTGGAAGGCGCGGCCATTGCTACATTCATCGGTTTTTGCGTTGGCCTTGTGCTGGCGGTGCTGTCCATCATGCTGCCCAGATACCGCGGCTTTTTGCATCTGCGCGTGAAGGACGACTGGCGGCTGGACAAGACGACGCTTCGGGATATCAGCCGTATCGGCAGCAGCGCGATGCTGGAGCAGATTTGCCTGCGTATCGGCTTTCTTTTGTACGCCCGCATGATTTACGAAGCGTTGCATGACCCGGTCGCTTTTGCCAGCCACCAAATCGGCATGCAGTTTCTGAACATCAGCTTTACCTTCGGCGATGGCATCGGCATTGCCGGCACATCCCTGGTGGGGCAGATGCTTGGCCGGCAGCGGCCCGATTTGAGCATGGTGTACGGCAAGGTAAGCCAGCGCATGGCGCTGACCGTCTCCATGGGCCTTTTGCTCGTCTTTATCCCGCTGCGCCACCTGCTGGTGCTGCCCTTTGCCAGCGATGCCAATGTGCTGGCGCTCGCCGCCCAGGTCATGATCATGGTCGGCATCTTCCAGCCCTTCCAAACCAGCTCGGTGGTAATCAGCGGCTGTCTGCGCGGCGCGGGGGATACGCGGTATGTGGCCGTGGTAATGATGCTTTGCGTTACGCTCATCCGCCCGGTACTTGCCTGGACGGCGCTGTTCCCCCTGCAGCTGGGCCTGCTTGGCGCATGGTCCGGCAGCCTGATCGATATGATGATCCGCCTGACGTTTATGTATGTGCGGTTCACAAAGGGGAAATGGATGTATATTCGGGTGTGATACGGCATAAAACAGGCCCCTTCCGGCTATACTCAAACCGGAGGGGGCTTCACTATGCTGAAAAAGATTTTGGACAGGATCAAGGAGCGAAGGGCATTGCGGCTGTGCCTTCGGGAATTCGACAGGCATCGTCAGGGACGGCCTTCCCCGCTTTACAAGGGAAGGTGGCAATAGGCGGGAGTAGAAAGCTCAGCCGTCCGTATGCTCCTGGCCGGCTTCGCTTTGTTCTTCTGCCGCAAGCAGAGGTTCAGGATCGGGCCGGCTTTCTTCCGTTTCCGGTTGGGCGCTTTCGTTTTCTGTGCCGGCGGTTTCGTACATGTCCGCCTCGCGGGCGGCGGCGTCGGCTTCTTCCTTGGCGATGCTGGCTTCCTTGGCGGCGGCATAACGCTGGGCACGGATGGCGGTCAGCTGCTCATCCAGGGCGTTGAGCTGCTTGAGCTGCGCCTCCAAAACGGGCGGAAAGCTTTCGCCCCTTTGCCACATTTCATAGGCGATGCTGCCAAAGTCGGCCAGAATTTCCCGGCGGCGCGTTTCCAGGTTCATTTCATTGACCTTGTACTTGGCGTTATCCGCTATGCTGGACGCGGTGTTGCCGATCACTTCCATGCCCCTGAGCCATGTCTTTTTCAGGCGCTTTACCATATTGCCCATGCGTCATGATGCTCCTTTAACGTTATTTGCGAATAAGGTCGTCCCGCAGCCTGTACAGCGTGGCGCCCCTTTTTTTGGTGTTGATACATTCTATGAACCATTGGGCCGTTGCATCCGCGTCATATTGCAAATATCCCCAGCGGACGCCGTCGATGCGTTTTCCCTTCATATTGCTGTCCGTCCAGTGCAGCATATCGCTCAGCGGATCGTAGTCTGTGATGAAAAACAGGGAATGGGGGCCGTTGCCGCCGCCGTAGTAGCCCACCATCTGGAAAAAATCCCCCTTTTGCACCTGCTTGAGCATATCAAACGCGATTTGCGCGTTTTCTTCCTTGCTCAAGTCATTATTGTACTTGAACTGGGCGACAATTTCAAACGGGGTCCCATCCGCCGCCGTTTCGGGCCGCCATTCGATGCCGTAATCATAGGGCGCGCAGGCGGCCTTGCTGTTGTTTTTGGGCATGTGCAGCGGAAGGTCGGGGTAGGCAAGCATGGCATAATCCTTGGCATAGGTATCGAACAGGCGCATGACAAAGTTTTTGCAAACGCCGATGTCGTAATCCTCTTGGGCCGGGGCGAACTTATACCTTTTGTCCTTTGAGTTGGCGTAGGCCAGCTGTATCATTTTGCCGATCAATTCCTGCTTGGGGGAAGGCACGTTAAGCGTGGCATCCGCAAAGACCGGCGGCCGGCCCGGCTTTTCCTCACCATACCCCCTGGCTGTAATGGTCAGGCCGGTGGAAAGCCGGGGAAGTGAAAAGGTGTGGTCAAAATTTTCGCCTTCCTGCGTTTCCTTCACCGAGTCGCCGTCCCATACAAGGGTGACCTCAATACGGCTGACATTGCGCCCGGCGGCGGTCACCTTCAGCACATTGCCGGCGGAGTAGCTTTCCCCGGGCTTGGGGCTTGTCAGCTCAAGGAAGACAGGCTGTGAAAAATCCGCGTAGTAGACCTCTTCCTCCCCGGTTTCTCCCTTCGCCCGGTTTGGGAGGGCAGGGAAAGCGCACAGGAGAATGAGCAGAAACAATACCAGCTTCTTCATCGTGTTCATCGTTTTCATCCGCCCCTTCGGCGGCGTCACCAGTGCAGCAGCAGCGCGTCCTTTGCCGGAGAGAAGCTGACCGTGCTGATGGGAAGGATTTCACCATCCACATTCAAGCGCATCCCGGGCGCATCAATCTGCACCTTTTTGCAGCGGTAATGGGAGGTAATAGAGAAAGTATCCACCTTGCCCAGTACCAGGCCAGGCAGATAAAGGAACATCTTCCAGTTGGGAATGGACCGCAGTACGACCACGTCCAGCAGGCCGTCGTCCACCTCGGCGGTGGGAGAAATGGCAATGCCCCCGCCAAAATAACGGCCATTGGCTACGCTGCATTGCAGGAAAGTGCCTTCCAGCGCCGTTTCATCATCGATGACGATGCGCATGCGCACAGGCCTGAAGCTGAATATGGTGCGGACGACGCCGTACAGGTAGGGCAGCATGCCCCGCACCAGCTTTTTGGCCTTTATGGTATATTCCAGAACGGATACGTCAAATCCTGTTCCGCACACATTTAAAAATAGCTGATCATTCATTTGCCCCATATCCACCGGCCGCGGAGCATGGGAGAGGATGAATTCAAGGGCCCGCAGCGGATCCTTGGGCGCGCCGATGGACTTGATAAAATCATTGCCGGTGCCGGCCGGTATCAGGCCCAGCGCCGTTTTTGTATGATACAGACCGCTGGCGACCTCATAGGCTGTGCCGTCGCCCCCAACGGCAAGGACGGTTTGCGCGCCCCGGCCGGCGGATTCCTTCGCCAGCACCGTGGCATGGCCGGGGGCGGCGGTGTAGAAGGCTTCACAGGCAACGCCGCGGCTTTTTAATGTTTCCATAACCTTTTCGCCGATCCTTATCGCCAGGCCGTTGCCGGCAACAGGATTAATAATCACGTCGATCATCAGTTCAACGCCTTTCAAAATATACAATAATGTACTTCATTTCATAGGAAAAGTAAAGCGGTTGCGGGAATTTCGCATACGCCTCCCACCCTCCGGCCGGTGGGTGCGGCTTTCCTGTTTCTTGCGTGTTGATAAAGTGTATGATACAATCAAATAGATGCTTTTCATGTGCGCAGACACGTATGAACCGACGACAGAATGCATGAGGTGCGCCATGTTGGAATTGCGGCCTGGCATCTACAGGCATTTCAAAGGAAACCGTTACCGCCTTTTGTATATGGCCCGGCACAGTGAAACGCTGGAATGGATGGTTGTCTACCAGGCGCTGTACGGCGACGGGGGAATGTGGGTGCGCCCCGCGGAAATGTGGCAGGAGACGGTGGAGCGGGACGGCGTGCAGTGCCGGCGCTTTACCTGGGAAGAGGAATAATGCCCTTGGCATTAAGCGCAGGGGCGGTATTTGCCTTGTAACGAATGGGCTGCGGTTCTTTACGGAACGCGGTCTGTGTGGTATGATGAAAAAAAGAGAGAATGGCAAAGAAGGTTGAGCCGCATGAACGACGGGACGGCCAAAGGGATATTGTCAAGGGTAAAGTGCTTCCTGCTGGATATGGACGGCACTTTTTATTTGGGCAATCAGCTGCTGCCGGGATCGCTGGACTTCTTGGAGGCCTGCGCGGCCACAGGCCGGCGCACGCTGTTTCTGACCAACAACTCCTCCAAATCCGCGGAACAGTATGTGCAAAAGCTCAAAAAGATGGGCGTGGGGGAGCGCTTTTTGCGGGTGCTGACTTCCGGCCACGCGGCAGCCACCTATGCGCTTCGTACATTTCCTGGGAAAAGGGCGTTTTTGCTGGGCAATGATACGTTGAAGGAAGAGCTTTTGGAGCTGGGGCTTGCAATCGACAACGAGCACCCGGACTATGTGCTGATCGCCTATGATACGACGCTGGATTATGAAAAAATGACTAGGGTATGCGACCTGGTGCGCGCCGGTCTGCCCTATATCGCCACCCATCCGGATTTCAACTGCCCGACGGAAACAGGCTTCGCGCCGGATATCGGGGCCATCATCGCCTTTATTGAAGCCAGCGCCGGCCGGCGGCCGGATGTGATCCTGGGCAAGCCCTATCAGGGCATCGTGGAGGAAGCGCTGCGCATAACGGGCTTCCGGGCGGATGAGCTGGCCATGGTGGGGGACAGGCTGTATACTGATATCGCCACAGGCGTGAATTTCGGCATGGCCAGCATCCTTGTTCTGTCCGGAGAAGCAACCCAGGAGGATTTGAAGTCGTCGCCGGTGCAGCCCCATTTGACGTTTGACAGGCTGTGTGATATGATACCGCATTTGTAACATCAAAAATGCCTCTTGCCGTTTCAGCACGGCAAGAGGCGTTTTTTTATGTCCCGGTTATCTCTTTTTATGGTCCAATTTTCTGGTAGCCACCGTGCCGATGACCTGAAAGAGCTGCACAAGCAGTACCAGGGCGATGCTTGCGGCATACATAATCACGTATTCCCGGCGGTTGAGCCCGTAGCTGATTGCGATTTTGCCCAAGCCGTCGCCGCCGGCGGCGCCTGCCATGGCCGTATAGGCAAGGATCGTGGTCAGGCAGATGGTGGCGCCGTTTACGAGCGAGGGGAGCGCCTCCGCCAAAAGCACCTTTCGAATGATCTGCCAGGTGGTGGAGCCCATGGAGATGGCCGCTTCGATCACGCCCCCGTCCACCTCCTGCAAGGAGCTTTCCACCATGCGCGCCACATAGGGGAAGGCGCTGATCACCAGCGGGAAGATGACCGATTGGGTGCCGATGGCAGTGCCCATCACAATTCTTGTCACCGGGAAAAGCATGACCAGGAGGATGATAAAGGGAATGGAGCGAAGGAAATTGATGACTGTCCCCAGCACCGCGTTGAAGGACGGCGCGGGGCAAATGTTCCCTTTTCTTGTGATGACCAGCAGCACGCCCAGCGGCAGGCCAAGCACATACGCGAAAAAGGTGGAGGGCAGCGTCATATACAGCGTATCCAAGATGCCCTGAAACAAGAGCACCCACAGCTTATCCCAGGTCATGCGGCCGTCACCTCCTCCACCGTCAGGCCCTGCTCCTTGAGAAATGCCATGGCCTTCTGCTTTAAGGCGGCGTCCTCGGGGGCGGTGATTAGCATTTGTCCATACTGCACACCGCCAAGGCTCCTGACATCGGCGGAAAGAATGCTCACCGGCACGCCAAGATGCAGGATCAGCCGGGCGATGATGGGATCCGCCACCTTGCCGCCGTCAAACACCACCCGCAGCGCCGGGCCGGATAAGGGAAAGGGCTCCTCCTCCGTGGGCACGATGCCGAACAGCCTTTTGCCGGCCTGGCTTTTGGTGTGGGTGAACACCTCGTCCACGCTGCCTTCCTCGGCGATGGCGCCGCCGTCCAGGATGGCCACATGGGTGCAGATTTGGCGGATCACCGCCATCTCATGAGTGATGATCACGATGGTGATGCCCATTTGACGGTTGATGTCCTGCAAAAGCTTCAATATGGATTGCGTCGTCATGGGGTCCAGCGCGGAGGTGGCCTCGTCGCACAGCAGCACCTTGGGATTCATGGCCAGTGCCCTGGCGATGGCCACACGCTGCTTTTGCCCGCCCGACAGCTGGGCGGGATAGGCGTTGATCTTATCCTCCAGGCCGACGATTTTCAATAGCTCCTTCACCCGCATGTTCGCCTGGGCGCGGGGAACACCCGCGATTTCCATGGGATAGAGGATGTTCTTCGCCACCGTCTTTTGCATCAGCAGGTTGAACTGCTGAAAGATCATGCTGACGTTCCGGCGCAGGGATAGCAGCTCCTTTTTGTCCATGGCCAGCACGTTTTTGCCTTCAAAAAGGATCTCGCCCTCCGTAGGCTCATCCAGCCTGTTGACGCAGCGGATGAGGGTGCTCTTGCCCGCGCCGCTTAAGCCAATGATGCCGTATATATCGCCTTTGTGTATGGAAAGGCTGATGTCGCTCAAGGCAACCACTTCCCCGTTTTGCACGGGGTAAACCTTGCGCAGCTTTTGAATATCGATCAGCACCGGCTGCTGCTGTGCGCCGGGCCTTGTTTCCTCCTGGTTTTCCATATCCTGCATGAATTGCATCCCAGCCCTTTATACGCATACCGTCATTGGTACGCAAAAATGAATGTACGTGCCGTCATCATACAGGATGACGCGTTGCATGTCAAGGCGATAGGAATAGCATGAAAACCGAAAGAGAGGCCCCTTTGCAGGGATGCCTTCCTTTGTTCTGCCTCCATTTCCGCAGAAAGATATGGTACAATAGAAAAGGGCCCTGAGCAAGGCCCGGATTTGCTCGCTTTTGAGGGGCCAATCCTGCATGCTGGCCCATTTTGCATTTTGGAGGATTGTATGTACGGGCTGACTGTTGACAGATCATCCGCCATATCCATCGCAAGACAGCTGACCGGACAATTGCGGGCCATGATCCTGGATGGCTCCCTTGCCGCGGGCACACGGCTGCCCCCCACCCGCGGTATGGCGGCGGAGCTCTCCATAGCGCGCAATACCGTTTTGCAGGTGTATGAACAGTTGATTGCCGAGGGCTACCTGAGCGGCCGCACAGGCTCCGGCACGTATGTTGTGGCGCTGAACCGGCAAAGCGAGGCACCGGCCGCCGTATTGTCCAAGGGAGATGCGATCTTTGTAAAAGACGCCGCACAGGCAGGGGATGTCATCGCTTTTGAGGCCGGATTACCGGATTACCGGAATTTTCCAAGGGCCGCATGGACCCGGGCCTTAAGGGATGCAAGCACCCTGCATGCGCAGCGGGAATTTGCTTATGGCGTAACCTTTGGGGAGGCGGGATTGCGCAGGGAGCTAAGTCAATACCTGTACAGAACCAAGGATATTACCTGCAGCCCTGAGCAGATTGTGATAGTGCCCGGCGCGACCAGCGGCGTCGATGTGGCTTGCTGGGCGCTGAAAGGCCAAGCCGCGGTTGTCATGGAAGACCCCTGCGTGGATTTTATGCGCCAGGCCTTTTTGCGCAACGGCTACACCATCCTGCCGGTGGGCGTGGACGGCCAGGGCATGCGCACGGATCTGCTGAAAGATATCAATACGTTCGGCCTGGCCTACGTCGTCCCTTCCCATCAGTTTCCCACAGGCCATGTGCTGCCCGTCCGACGCAGGCTGGAGCTTTTGCACCACGCCCGCAGAGCAGGGGCATACATTATTGAGGACGATTATGACAGCGAATTCCGCTACGAGGGAGAGCCAATACAAACGCTCCGGCATCTGGACCCGGAACGGGTGATCTACCTGGGCTCCTTCAGCAAAATTTTTTCGCCGACGCTACGCATGGGCTACATGATCCTGCCTCAAAAGGCGGCGGGCAAAATGCGCTCCGCCATGGAAGCCCTCAACCTTTCGGTGCCCGTCATCCTGCAGCACGCGCTGGCGGAATTTTTGCGCAGCGGCCAATTGGAACGGCACATTTACAAAATGAAACGGATTTATTTCAAGAAACGGCTGCTGCTGATGCGTGAACTGCGCAAGGCGTTCGGGGCTGACATTGCCATCAGCGGGGAAAACGCGGGCATGCACATGATGGTGAGGTTCGCGCGCCGCGTGCTGTCCTGTGAGGATTTTGAACGTATGCGTGATTTTCATGTGGAAGCCGAATGGTCGGAGGATTACGCGATGGTGAAAGGCGCCCATGAAGCCGGCATGATTTTGGGCTATGGCGCATTGACCGGGGAAGAGATTGTACAGGGAGTAACAAGGCTGCGGGCCGCTTTTTCGAATAACCGTTGATTTCCTTTTATCCGTTATGTGGGGGAGTTGTTTGCTTGCATAATGGCCGTCAATTTTTGTGTTATGAATTTGACAATCATGTAAATGGCAATATAGATCGGGAAAGAGTAGATGTACTTCCACTCAAACAGCTCATACATGCCGATGCGTACCGCAAGCGGCTCCCCGACAAAGGACATGAGTGCGCTGGCGGCCGTGCTGGCAAGGAAGAACTTCCCCCAGGCATGAAACTTCTGGTATAATACCATGCCCGTGACCGGTACGATGACGTAGTCTACCGGCAGGAACAGGGCAACCTGCGGCAGCACGCGGACAGGGTATTCCCACATCATATGATCCGACAGGCCGATATCCAAAAAGGTTGCTATAATGTTGGTGAGCAGCCCGAATACGCAGATCTCCAGCAACCGTTTCTTGTTCACGATTCTCCACCAGAGGATCATGGGAAGGATGATCAAGGCGACGGAGAGCCACCAGATCGGGCTGAAGATTTCCGATTTCCAATAGCGCTCTACGAACAAGTCGTTGAGTTTTTCTTTAAGCTGTATAATCTCCTCGTGCAGTTGATCCGGGCCGCCCATTGCCTGTCCCCCTGTACTTTATGCTTCGCCTGAAAGGGCAAGCCGGCTTACCCCCAAAGCGCCATGTCTCCAGAGTATATCTTGCACCGTATCGGGCTTGATATTCCTGCAGTTGATCAAAAGCACCACCTCGGGGGACTGGGCGCGGATTTTTTCCTTGCGCCGGCGCTTGGCCAGCAGCTTGATCGCAATGCCGATGCCAAAGCCGACCCCGGTGCCGATAAGCGCCCACAGCACCGGGCCCCAGTGCAGCAGAAAGCCATAGATCAGGCCAAAGAGCGCGCATATTGCGGCAATGATGATGGGATAGTCCATCATGCTTTGCCTGTCGGATGCGCGAAGCCGGTCAAAGATCAGCGTGGATTCATCCTGCTTGTCCAGTGGCACGGCCAGAATATCATTTGGGGGGACGCATTGTTTTTCAAGCGTCGCTACGGCCGCTTCCAGATGGGTGCTGTGTTCAAAGCTAGCAACCACGTACATGCCGCCTTCATCCTCCTGACGCATGGGAAATGGCATTTGAAACGATCCGTTTTGAAACTTTTGCCGCAGGAAACGGGCTTGCTCCCATTCGAACAGCTTGTTGCCTTCGACGGTATGCACATAGGCATCATAGACGCCGAAAAGGAATATGGAAGGCACATTCAACACCCATTGCTTGTTGAGTATTTCCTTGGCCAGACCAAACTGTCCCAGTGCTGTAAAGTGAATGCCGGGCAGCAGCTTTGACTGGTAAACAACAACGATCCACCAGCCTATCAGGAAGAATGCCGGCAGGATCCGCCTTGTGATCAGCTGACCGACACCCGGCGACAGCAGCGACCATACCGCGCCCATCCACGGCGAACCTTTGTCCAAATGATTAAGCCCCAGCGTATGCAGGGCAAGCGGGCTGACCGGGGCGTCCTCATGGGCGGCCAGCAAAAATTGCTGATTGATGTCTTCGGCCGTCCGATAGCTGTCCCAGATGGCAAACAAATAGGTGGGTACATACAGCATCAGCCATTCCTTATCCAAAATGGCTTTCGCCATTACAAAATCGCCGGTGAATGTATAATAGATGGAGAGGTTCAGGTTCGATTGCAGATTCACGAAGACTTCCCATATGAACAGGAGCATGCCGCAGAAAAACTTTGAAAGCAGCAAATGGCCAAAGCCCGGAAAGATGGCGGACCAAAGCGCGATGATCATGGGATTGCGCAAGTGCAGTTGCGTGATGCCAAGAATGCTGACATACGCCCGCTGGCGGCGGAAGGCGGGAGGGGACGCTTGTGGCTGAGACATACAAGAAAATACTCCTTTTTGAGGAAAAGATTTACATGAATAGTATAAGCGTGCCGCAGGATATTATCCAAAAATAAAAAGACCGTTCCTGTATGCTGCCGGAACGGTCTTGTGATACAACCGAATCAGTTGGATACGATGCGTTTCAAATAGGCATACCCGGCTTCAATGGCGGGCAGCGTTTCCTCCATGCCCTCAAACTCCAGGGAAAGCCAGCCGTCATAGCCCGCTCTGCTTAAAACGGCCGCGCACTGGGCAATGGGTATCGCGCCGTGGCCGGCAATGGTGCCGCGCAGGTAATTGCCGCCGCGGGACCGGAACCAGCCGGCGCCGGGCTCCAGGTGCGTGCCCGGCTTTAACAGAAAATCCTTGGCGTGCACATGGAAGGCATACGGGGCGGCAATACCTGCCGCGTAGGCGCTGTCCTGGTCGGCGCAGGCAAAGTTGCCCATGTCTATAAGCCAGCCAAAGTTTGGATGGTTCACGGCCAGAATCAGCTCTTCCACCCGCTGGGCATCCTGCATCAGAAAGCCATGGTTCTCCGTGCAGGTGCGGATGCCCTTGGACGCCGCATATTCCGTGACCTCGCGGATATACGGAGCGGCGGTGCGGATCACATCCCGGTAGCTCCTGCAGGCACCGCCCAATTGCCTGGCGACGTCATGGCGCAAAAGCCCGGCGCCAAGGAGGGCCGCGATGTCAATGCATCCCTTCAGGCGAGCCGTTTCCTTTTGCATGTCGCCCCCGCTGCCGCAAATGAAATCCGCCGATACGGTGTAGGCGCATATTTGGAGGCCGATCTGGCGGCAATGGGTAGAAAGAGCGGAAGCGAGTTCCGCTATGGTGGACTGCCCGCGGCCGTATGTAAGCTCCAGCGGGATGAATTCAATGGCTTCAAAGCCCGTTTTTTGGGCCAGGTCGCAGATGTCGAAATAGCTCGCTCCTGTTTTCTCCATGTAACCCAGGTAGCTGTAGCTGGATACCGAAAGGCGCACCCAAATCCCTCCTGTCAAAGAATCACTTCATGCCCGGTTGCCGCGGACTCGTAAATGGCGTCCAGTATCTTCATCAGCATCACGCCGTCCTCTGCGGGGCTTTGGCAGGGCGTGCCATGGAGTACGCAATCCACAAAGTGGGCGATTTCATTCTGGAACAGGCCGTCAAAGCTGAGCGCCGTCTTCATGGGCAGCGTGACATCCGCCATGTATCCGTTCATTTCCGTGTAGATTTCCAGCTCCGGCTCCAGCTTGGCGCCCGCCTTGGTGCCAAACAGCTCGATGCGGCCCACGGGCTTTGCAATGTTCAGCGAGAAGCTGGCCTCCACCGTTACTACCGCGCCGTTGTCATAGCGGATCATGGCGCTGGCCAGATCCTCCACGTCGCAGATATCGTGATCCGTTGCGCCGGCAGCCCTGTAGCCCGGGTCGCTTTTGACATCCTTGCGGTCAAACAGCTTTTGAAAGGTCGCGCCGTATACGGATACGGGCTTGGGATTGCCCATCAGGTACCTGGTCAGGTCGATGACGTGGACGCCAAGATCAATGAGCGGGCCACCGCCGGAGCGGGACTTGTCGCCGAACCAGCCGCCGGGGTTGCCCTTGCGGCGCAGGTACGTGGCCTTGGCATAGTAGATGTCACCGAAGGAGCCCTGGCGGATGAAATCCTTCAATATGGCGCAATCGTTGCCGAAGCGGCGCACAAAGCCGATCATGAGCAGCTTTCCGTTATCCTTGGCGGCCTTGAGCATAGCCTCGGCGTCCCTTGCGCTGGTGGCCATGGGCTTTTCGCACAGCACATGTTTGCCGGCATTCAGGGCGGCAATGGCCAGGGGGGCATGGGCCGCGTTCCAGGCACAGACGCTGACGGCCTGAATCTCTTTCAAGGCCAGCAGGTCATGTACGTCGGTGAACAGGCGCGTGACATGGAATTCCTCGCCCCGCTTTTTCAAAAGCGCTTCATCCACATCGCACAGCGCGTATATCTCTACCTCGGGGTGGTTTTTGTACGCGTTCAAATGCTCCAGGGAGATCGAGCCGGTGCCGATGACGCCTACCTTCAATTTTTCCATGGTGCTTCTCCTTACGCCATTAAGTTCTTCAAAAAATGTACGGCGTTTTCAATATCCGAATACGGGTCGTCGCCCACTTCCCGCTCAATGGTCAAAAAGCCGCGGTAACCGACGGCGTAAAGCGCTTTGAGCCAGCCGGCAAAATCCACATGACCCTTGCCCAGGGGCATTTCCTCAAAGGAGGGCGAAGTGACGATGGGGGAATCCACCACGCCGTATACGGCCTCGGGATCCCGGTAATAGTGACGCACCCCGTCCTTGGCGTGGGTGTGGACGATGTAGTCCTTCAGCGTGTGGACTGCCTGAACAGGGTCATCCCCCGTGACCATGACAAGATTGGCGGGGTCAAAATTGACCGCAACCCCTTTGGAGTGGAGCCCGCCCAGAAACCGTTTCAGCGTTACGGCCGTTTCCGGCCCCGTTTCCACGGCGAAGTGGGCGTGCACGCTGTCGGCATAGCGGCTCAGCTCCCCGCAGGCATCCTGCATGACACGGAAACGGGGATGATTTTCCTCCTCCGGCACCACGCCGATATGAGTAGTGACGATGTCGGTGCCAAGGTCCTTGGCCAGGTCCAGGATGCGCTTGGAGGCTTCCACGAGCCTTGGGTTTTCCGCCGGCCGGTGAAAGCCCATGCCCAGGTCGCCGCACAGGGCGCTGATCACAAGGCCGTTGTCCGCGATCCTCTTTTTCAATTCACTGCGGGCGGAGGGCGTCAAAGCCTCCGGGGAAAGTTCGCCCCCGGTGGCATACACCTGTATGCCCTGCGCGCCGACTTGGGCCGCGCTTTTTAAGGCCTCGGGGATGGGTTTGCGGAAGGAATCCAGCATAACGCCAATGGGAAATTGTGCCATAGCACTGCCTCCTTGCGATGGGTGTATCTTTTTGCGTCAGCCTGACGTCTATCTCCTTCCATACAATAGCAGTGTGGTTCCCCGCTGTCAAGCTTGAAACGTAATACATTTGGCCGCCGGCCTGTGATGCACAACGCGAAGATTTATGATAAAATAAATACAGTACACTGTTTCATCGGCAGCTTTTTAAGTCATATGATACATAATACAAGTTTTCATGAACTGTGGAAAGCATTTGGATGTGCATGGCTGCGGCGCTGCTGCATGAACCAATGGAGCGCCTGCCATAGCGGGGCGGTAGGAGGATGTATGGGCAATATAAAACCGGTCATTGCCTTGATGTATGATTTTGACAAGACGCTTTGCACGACGGATATGCAGGATTATTCCTTTATTCCTGGCCTTGGCCTTTCTCCCGACGCGTTTTGGAATATGTCCCGCAATATGGCCGAGCAGACGCATATGGACAGGATACTGGCCTATATGTACCTGATGGTGAAAAAAGCCAGCGAAAAGAACCGGCCCATCAAAAAGGGCGATCTGGCGGGCCTGGGCAAGGATATTGAACTGTATCCGGGCGTTGGCGGTTGGTTTGAAGCGATCAACGCCCATGCCGCGGCGCTGGGGATTGAGGCCCAGCACTACATCATATCCTCCGGACTGAGAGAAATCATAGAAGGGTCGGTTGTTTCAAGCTTTTTCAAAGAGATATTTGCCTGTTCGTTTCACTATGATGAACAGGGGATTGCGGACTGGCCGGCCGTAACGGTCAACTATACGACAAAAACGCAATTCCTCTTTCGGATCAACAAAAATATTCTGGACATTTCACAGGATGTGGAGCTGAATCAGTATATTCCCGAGGAAGATAGGCCTGTGCCCTTTAAAAACATGATCTACTTCGGCGACGGGCTGACGGATGTGCCCTGCATGAAGCTGGTAAAAAACAACGGCGGCGTATCCATCGCCGTTTACACCGAGCGGAACAAGGCGGAGGAGCTGCTGCGGGACCACCGTGTCAATTTTATTGCGCCGGCCAATTATGAAACGGGCGGAGAGTTGGAATCGCTTGTCAAAGAGGTGATCACCAATATGGCCGGCGCCGACCGCCTCAGCAAAAAAAGCCGCGAGCAGTATCTTGGGGCGCTGAAAAAATGAAAGGATGTTTTTGTATGTTATTCAGAGAAAGAATCGTTGCAGGCGCGGAGACATAAGCGGAAGCATTTTGCGGGTCTTATCGAAAAATGCATAAATATTCATAATTGTGAAAAGAAAAAACGCACGCGCCGCTGTCCGTGCGTTTATTGTTACATAAAAAATCCGGGCCTTCAGAATTTTGATAAAAAATAGGATGCATCCAGGCCTGAATCGCTGGTACGGCTTTTCGAGCGCGGATAAATTTTTTGTGAGGCTCCCGTGGTCACAATATATTGTGCAGAGATATTGGGGGGTAACACCGTATATAGTACTTGGATCGAACATGCCGCATGATTTGCATTTGTGACGGTTGAATGTATGAAAGATAAAATATTACAAAAAAGGAACATAAAGGATGCCCTATATGCCCTTAAATGCCCGGTCTGTTTCATTTCTTATTGCGGTTATTAATATATCGTCTCAATTCGACAAAAGTTTAGCGGCATTTAAGAAAAAAGATGAAATTTATCAAAAAGAGTATTGACAGTATAAACCGGGATGGTATACTAAGGTTGCGTTGCAATACATGTAAATGTATACCGCATCGAAATATTGCATCGGCGACCCTACATGCGGCGGTTAACGGTCCGAACGACAGTGAGCTTCCGAAAGGCAAGCCACCTAAAAAATCCAAACGGAGATTAGCCATCCGCCCAAAGACTGGCAATGAAATATCGAACGAAACGGCAAACTTACCGAACAAGAAAGGTAAGGACGCAAAGCTACAGGGTCTGAAATGACAGCCAGCTACCGAAAGGGTATTTTTTGTTACCCAAAATTTGGGAAATACATCAAAAATGGAACAAAATGTTGCCAAATCGTTAAGATTGTAGGAGGGATTGTGTGTGGCCAACGTATTGAACAGCACGAGTATGGCGCTTCTGGAAAAGAGTCTGGATGCCGTATGGCAAAGGCAGCAGGTCATTGCCAACAATATTGCCAACGCCTCCACACCCGGCTACAAGAGCCAGCAGCTGGAATTTGAAACCTTGCTGGAAAGAAAACTGGGCGCGGCCGGCGGGGATGAGGATGACGCCATACGGGCCATCGGACAAGTGGAGCCCAAGGTCGTCCGCAACGAAAGCACCGCAGCCATGGAAGATGGCAACAATGTGGACCTGGACCACGAAAACATTGAGATGGCCAGGGCCCAGATGCAGTACAGTTACCTTGCCAATTCCATCAGCGCGCAGATGAAGCGGCTGAAATACGTGATCAGCGAGGGGCGTGGTTGATTATGGGTTTTCTGGATTCCCTGAACATCAGCGGTTCGGGCCTCACCGCGCAGAAGCTGCGCATGCAGATCGTGGCTCAGAACCTTGCCAACGCCAGCACCACCAGGACCGAGGACGGCGGGCCCTACAGGCGCAAGCTCGTTGTGTTGGAGGAGAGAAGAGGCCAAGCCTCCTTTTCGGATGAGCTGAACGCCTCGGTCTCCGGCAAAATCGGCAAAGGCGTCGAGGCTACCGCGATTATCGACGATGCCGATGATTTCAAGGTGGAGTACGATCCGACGCATCCGGACGCCGATGATCAGGGATATGTGCGGCTGCCCAATGTGAACACGGTGGAAGAAACGGTGGACATCATGTCGGCTTCCAGACTGTACGAGGCAAACGTCACGGCCTTCAATGCCATGAAGGAAATGGCCGCAAAGGCGCTGGAAATAGGCAGATAAGCTGTAAGGGAACGGACCAGATCACAAAAGTAGAAGCGGGGGAACAAGCATGGCAGTCGAATCGGTAAAACTGGCGCAATATATCGCAAGTTTGAACAAGCCATCGGGCGTGGCGAGCGTATCTGAAAATATTGAACCGTTTGAAGATTTGCTGCGCAATGCTGTTTCACAAACGCTTCAAACCGACGAGGCAACCAAGTACGACGCGGTGAAGCTGGCCACCGGCATGAGCGACACGCCGCACAACATCACCATCAACTCCGCCAAGGCCGACCTGGCCGTGCAGATGATGGTGTCTGTCAGAAACAAAGCCCTGGAAGCCTATAACGAGGTCATGCGCATAACGCTCTGATGATTCTCTCTAAAGATTACCTGGCGGGATACAAAAGAAAACGTAGGATTAGAGGGGAAGCATGGATCTTTCAATATCGAACCTGCTCAAAAGCGTACAGGGATATCTGGCAAAGCTGAGCCGGGGCAAAAAGATTGCCCTTGCAGCTTTGCTGGTTTCTGTTTTGGCGGGCTCGATCATCCTGGCCAATGTGCTGGAAAACGCGGGCTACACGGTGCTGTACCGGGGGCTGTCCCCTTCGGAAAGCGTAGAGATCGTGAACATGCTCGATGACATGGCCATTACCTACAAGTTGGAGGATGACGGAACGATCCAGGTTCCCAAGAGCAGCGTGGCCATGCTGAAAATGCAGCTGGCGGCCGAGGGCTTTCCCAAAAGCACGCTGGGATATGACGTTTTCACAAACCAGGCCAACATGATGACCACCGACTATGAGAAAAGGCAATACCTCATTTTCCAGCTGCAGGACAGGCTTCAGGAATCCTTAAGGACCCTGACCGGCGTGAAAAATGCGATCGTTACCCTGAGCGTGCCGGATAACAATTCCTTTGTGTTAAAAGAAGACAAACCACAGGCTACAGCGTCTGTGGTTTTAGACCTGTATTCCCATACGGCGCTGTCGGACAAACAGATCAGGGGTATTGAAGCCCTGGTGGCCAGGAGCGTGCCTGGCCTTACGGCGGAGAATGTCGCCATCGTGGACAGCACCGGCGTCGTGCTCAATGAAAAGCGGGATGGATTGGGCGGACAGGCGATGGCGCAGATCGAAGCCATCCAGCAGATCAATGATTATTATAAGGAAAAGATCACACGCTTCCTGGCGCCTGTATTCGGAACGGACGGCATGAGCGTTTCTGTCAGCGTGCAGGTGGATTTCCAGGCCAAGACATCCGAAAAGACGACCTACACCCCGGTGGTCGGCGACAAGGGCGTTCTCGCCAGGGAGCAATTCGACCGGGAAAGCATCAACGGCGGCGTGGTGCAGAATTCATCCGCGGGGACGGATGCCAATACCGGCGTGCCGACCTACACGCAAAATGACAACGCGGATAATCAAAGCGCCAGCGAAAGCGGCAGCAACGATTATCTGGTAAACAAGCTCATTGAGGGGATCGAGGACAAGGGCGGCCGCATCACCGATATGTCGGTTGCCGTCATGATCAACAGCACGTACCTTTCCGACGAGCTGGTGCAAAAGTACAAGGATATGGTAGCTTTCGGCGCGGGCGTGCCTGCCGACAAAGTCATCATCACCTATGCCGAGTTTGCGCCCAAGCCTGATTTGTCCGTTCCCCAGGAACCGGCATTCAAGGTGGACGAAGTGGTGATCATCGCCGCCGCCGTACTTGTGCTGATGCTTCTGGTGGCCGTGTTCTTCATGCTGCGCATCGGGCGCAGGAGGAATGGGGCAAAACGGCCGGGCGGTGCCCCGCAGCCCGGTCAAAAACGCGGAGCGCAGCCGCAGCAAGGCGGACAGCAGCGCGGCCAGCGGCAGCCCGGCCGGCCTCAGGGCGGGCAGGTGGACGAACCGGAGGATGTTGCACCCGGCGAAATCGTGCTTACGGAGACAAGGGGGCAGGGCTTCAAGCGGCAGGTGCGCGAATTTGCTACCGCCAATCCTGAAATTGTTGCCCAGCTGCTGCGAACCTGGATGAAGGAGGATGATTCGAGGTGAAGCAAAAGTCCGGTGTGAACAGCACTGCCAGAAAAGCCGCAACGGTCGTTCTCTCCCTGGGCGTCGAACAGGCGTCCAGGGTATACAAGTATCTGAAGCCTGATGAAATTGAGCAGATCACCATTCAGATCGCTACGCTGGAAAACCTTTCCCCCGAAGCGGTGGACAACACCATGGAGGAGTTTTACAACCTTTGCCTGGCGCAAAAGTATATCACCGAGGGCGGCATCGAGTACGCCAAGGCCATTCTGGAAAAGGCCATGGGCACTTCCAGCGCCGCCACCGTCATAGAAAGAATCACCAGGTCGCTGCAGACAAAGGCGTTCAGCTTTCTGGACAAGGCCGACCCCAAGCACCTTTTAAGCCTGATCCAGAACGAGCACCCCCAGACCATTGCATTGATTCTTTCCTATTGTACTGTCGAACAGGCCTCGGAGATTCTGGGCGAGCTTACCAGCGAAGTACAGCTGGATGTTGTGGAGCGCATCGCCATGATGGACAGGACATCGCCCGAAGCGGTGCGTGAAGTGGAAAGGATGATTGAGCAGAAGCTTTCCATGAGCGAGTCCATCGGCTTTGCCGAGATCGGCGGCACCAAGTATATCGCCGGCGTGCTCAACATGGTGGACCGCAGCGCGGAAAAATACATCATGGAGGAGTTGTCCAAGCGCGATCCGCAGCTGGCCGAAGAAATCCGCAACCGCATGTTCGTATTCGAAGACATCGCCACCCTGGAGCCCATGTACATCCAGCGTTTCCTGCAGGATGTCAACGCCAACGACCTGCTGATCGCCCTGAAGGGCTGCTCCAAGGAAATTACCGATATCTTCTACGCGAACATGTCGGTTCGCCTCAAGACCACACTGGAAGAGGAAGCGGGCTATCTGCACGGCGTAAGGCTTTCCGCTGTGGAAGAGGCGCAGCAGAAGCTTGTTGCCATGGTAAGGCGGCTTGAGGAAGCCGGCGAGGTCGTCATCGACAGGGGCCGAAAGGATGAGATGATTGGCTAAGCTGTTCAAAGGGGAATATGTCCGCCTGGACGAGACCGGCTATGTGCTGAACGGACCGGCCGGAAGCCAGAAAAGCCCGGCTGAACCTGTACCCCTTGCGCCACCCGCGCCGGACATCCACAAAGAGCTTGAGACTGCCAGGGAAAAAGCCCAAGAGATTATGGATGAAGCAAACCGTTACATGCACAGCGTGCAGGACCAGATGTACGTAACGGCCCAGGACGCCTTTGAAAAGGCGCGCAAGGAAGGCTATGCCGACGGTTATGCGCAAGGCCACGCCCAGGGCCAGGCGCAGGCGCTGGCCGACAATGAGCAGACTCTGGCCAGGATCGTAAGCCTTTTGCAGGAAATAGACAAGGGCAAGCAGGCGATTTATGAAAAGCACCGGCAGGACATGCTGGACCTGGCGCTGGACATTGCCCGCAAGGTGATCGGAAATCAGCTGAGCAAAAACGACAAAGCCTTCCTGAACATTTTCAAGAAGGCGGCGGAAGGCCTGTATGGGCAAAAAACCGTAAGGCTTCTCATAGCCCCCCACGAGGCCAAGGCGGTCACAACCCTGGGCGAGGAGCTGCGCGCTATGATCGCCGGCGTGGAGCGGATGGATATTCAGGTGCTGGAGGACGCGCCGCCCGGAACCTGTATCCTGGAAACAGAGGATACGCTGATTGACGCCAGCGCCCAAAAACAGGTGGACAAAATGGTGCAGGCCATAGAGGCCGTCCGGTAAAGCACATTGCCAATGCAAGGAGGAGGGATGGAATGTTTGAACAATGCCGTCAGGCCGTTTTAAAGACTGATCCCATCCTGCGCGGCGGCAAGGTGGACAAGATCATCGGCATGGTGATCGAAAGCACGGGGCCGGATGTGGACATCGGAACGGTCTGCCGCATACACAGCGCCAGGCGCAGCACCTGGATTGACGCGGAGGCGGTGGGCTTCAAGGGCAACAGGCTGCTGTTGATGCCTTTTGAGGAAATGGACGGCGTCGCGAGAGGCAGCGTGGTGGAATCCACCGGGGATGCGCTGCGCATCGGCGTTGGTCCGGAGCTGGTGGGCAGGGTAATCGACGGCTTCGGCCGGCCCATCGACGATGCCGGGCCGCTGAAATGCAGCCAGCAGTACACCGTTCAAAATCTGCCGTCCAACCCGCTGGCCAGGCCGCGCATCGATTCCAAGATCCATATGGGGGTGCGGGCCATCGATTCCCTCCTGACCTGCGGCAAAGGGCAGCGCATGGGCATCTTTGCGGGCAGCGGTATCGGAAAGAGCACACTGCTTGGCATGATGCTAAGAAATGTGGAAGCGGACGTAAACGTCATCGCCCTGGTGGGCGAGCGGGGCCGCGAGGTCAGGGATTTTATCGAGAAGGACTTGCAGCAGGAGGGCATGCAAAAGTCGGTTCTGGTGGTTGCCACCAGCGACCAGCCGGCCATGATGCGTTTGAAATGCGCCATGACGGCGACGACCATCGCCGAATATTTCAGGGATCAGGGCAAGGATGTTCTGCTGGTCATGGATTCGCTGACACGCTTCGCCATGGCCCAGCGGGAAATCGGCCTGGCGGTGGGCGAGCCGCCGGTGGCCAGGGGCTATACCCCTTCCCTGTACGCGATTTTACCAAGGTTGCTGGAAAGATCGGGCAGGTTTTCAAGTGGCTCCATCACCGGCATCTATACGGTGCTGGTGGAAGGCGACGATGTCAACGAGCCCATCTCCGACACGGTTCGCGGCATTCTGGATGGGCACATCGTTTTGTCCAGGGCCTATGCCATGCGCAACCATTATCCCGCCATCGACGTTCTGGCAAGCATCAGCCGTATCATGAACGAGATCGTCCCGCCGGAGCACATGCGGTCAGCTTCCGCGCTGCGGGCATCCCTGTCGGCCTACTACGAGAACTTTGACCTGATCTCCATCGGCGCCTACAAGACGGGTTCCAACCCCCGAATTGACAACGCCATAGCAAATATCGACCGGATCAATGGATTTTTAAAGCAGGAAATCGGTGAAAAAGCACCTTTTGATGAAACTTTTCAAAAGATGCAGGAGCTTCACCGGGCGGTCAGTAAAGGAGGCGTAGCGTGAAAAGGTTTCAGTTTCCGCTTCAGAAGGTGCTGGAATATGATACGCACCTTCAAAAAAACGAAGCCGATGCGCTGAGTCTTTTGCAGGCGGAGTATAACCGGCTGGAAAAAAAGCGCAGCGGCATGCTGGCGGAATATGATTTGGCCAAAAAGCGCTACCAGGCGGAGTGCGAAAACGGTCAAACCGCAAGCAGCTGCGCGGTCATCGGCATGTATATTACAGATCAGCGCCAGGCGATCAACAAAGTCAGCGAGCAGATGCGGGAGCAGATGCGCAAGATCGACAAACAAAGGGAGCGCGTGGTGGCTGTCACCCAGGACAAGACCATGATCGAGAAGCTGAAGGAAAAATCGCAGGAAACATACCGCGTAGCCGAGCGCAAAAGCGAGGAACTGTACATTGCGGAGCTGGTATCCAACCAGGCGGCGAAAGCGGGCGGCTGATGCGGTGAGGTGACAAAAGAAGTCGGGAGGTGGTCTTATCACAGCGGTAGCCAGTATAAGCGTTCTCACGCAAAGCCGTCCCTCCGTTCTGCCGGAGGATGCGGTGCAGAGCCCGCTTATGAATGAAAAGGGTTCCGCCTTCGCCAAGGCGCTGGATGAAGCGAGTGGGCAGAGCGGATCAAAGGACGCGGCGGCAAAGCTTGCGGCCATAGCGGACGGCGAAGCTGATCAGGATGGGACGGAGCCAAGCGCGGAGCAAAGCCTGGTCGCGGCGATGTACGCCTTTCCTCCCCAGCCGCTGATGCAAAACGCGGAGCAGAAAGCGGCCGAGCCTATGAAAGCGGCCGCATTCCAAAGCGATATACAGCCGGCGGGGCTTTTCGCGGGGCAAGGCCAGCAGACAGCCGGAACGAATGTGCAGGCAACGCTTGCGGCGGAAGCCGGCGCTGCGCAGGACGGGGAAATGGCCGGCGGAATCCTGACGGATGCGCAAAGCAAACTGGCGGGCGGCACGCAGGACGCCGCCGGTGAAAAGCCGGTACAGCCTTTCTCCGCTGCCCTGGGCGCAAAGCAGAAGCAGGCCGAGACTCCCGCGGTGAACGCCGCCATTGGGCAGGGCCCGGGCGGGAAAGAAAGCGAGGCGTCCGGTGTTGGCGGCGCGGCGGGGCAGGCCGGCGAACATGGGGACAGCTTCCGGCAGGCGCTATCAGGCGCCAATACCCTTGGCGGCGCGCCGGCGCAAAAGGATGAAAAGGCCAATGAAGCGCATGCCGGGGCAACGCTGACCGCCGCGGCAATTGCCCAGCGGGCCGAGCATATGCAGCAGGCCCAGGACGTTCAGGCGGCGCAGGGGGCCGCTCCCGAGCCCACAGCCCGGGAGGAGCATGCCGCGCTGCAGGTGGCCAGGGCGACAACGGCAGCCATCAAGCGGGGCGTTACGGAATACAAGCTCCGGTTAAGGCCGGAGGGCCTGGGCCAGGTAGAGGTGACTGTCAGCGCCAAGGGCAGCGAGCTCACGCTGAGCATGAAAACGGACAGTGAAGCCGCCAAGGGGCTGATCCTGGGGCATGCGGATGAGCTGCGAACGGAGCTGAGAGCACAAAACTATCAAATCAACGATTTGACGGTTGAGGTGGGCATGGAGGGCCAGGGCGGCGGCGAATTCTTCGCTTCCGGGCAGCAGGCCCAGCAGGCTTTCGAGTATATCCGCACGACCCAGGACCAGCCGGCGGACGACATGCAGACGATGCCCAACCAGCGCCCGCAGCCAGCAGTACCTAGAAACAGCACCATCAGCTACAGGGTTTGAAACATCAAAACGGCATAAGCAAGGAGGGAAGGCAATGAACGTGAACGGCATCGGCGTGCCGGCGGTATCTCAGGGCAAGACGGGACAAGCGGTAAACAAGACCGGCTCCGATTTGGATATCAACGACTTTTTCAAACTGATCTCCGCTCAGATGCAGAATCAGAGCATGTTCGATACGGTGGACAACGCGCAGTTTATGTCGCAAATGGTGCAGTTTTCAACGCTTTCGCAGATGACCGAGCTGACCACCGCCTTCAAGTCCGGCTATGCGGTTTCGCTGATCGGCAAGCAGGTCAGCTTGTCGTCCGTCGGCCAGGACGGTTCACAGCAGGTGCAGGTAGGCAAGGTGGACCAGGTCAATTTCAACGGCGGCGTTCCCTACATTCTGGTCAACGGTGAGTTTCACGCGTTGAGCGAGGTCATGGATGTCGCCCAGGAAGCGGCGCAGTCCCCGGACAAATAACGCAGGCGGTAAGGCACTGGCGGTTTTTCTGACAGCCGCACACTTGCAACAGGAGGAGACAACAAATGATCAGATCCATGTTTTCCGCGGTCTCGGGTCTCAAGGGCCATCAAACCATGCTGGACGTCATCGGCAACAATATCGCCAACGTAAACACCGCTGGCTTCAAGGCCAGCCGCGTCCTTTTTTCAGACGTGTACTATCAAACGCTTTCCTCAGCCAGCGCGCCTACCACCACCGCCGGCGGCAACAATCCCACCCAGATCGGTTACGGTTCCAAGGTGACCTCCATTGACCTTTTGAACACGCGAAGCGGTTTTCAGCAGACGGCCCGCGGCCTGGACACCTATATTTCCGGCGAAGGCTTCTTCACCGTGCAGGACAGCTCCGGCGAAACAAACTACACCAGGGTGGGCGCCTTCTCCTTTGACGCCAGCGGCAACCTGCTGGACTCCAACGGCAGCTTCGTCCTGGGCATGATCCCCACGCTGTCCGACCCTGTCGGCACGCTGGTGCCCATCAACATTCCCAATTTCCAAAACTATTCCGGCATCGCCATCGGCACCGACGGCGCCATCACCGGCACGAACCTTACGACAAACGCGATTCAAACGCTGGGCCAGCTGGCCATCGCGGTCTTCAACAACCCCGACGGCCTGGATCAGCGCGGCGACCAGTACTTTGGCGAAACCCTCAACTCCGGCGCGCCCGGGCTTCTGGAGGCTGGCACAGGCCTTGCGGGCCAGCTGGTTGCGGGCGGCCTGGAAATGTCCAACGTTGACCTGTCCAAGGAATTTACAGATTTGATCGTGGCGCAAAGAGGTTATCAGGCCAATGCCCGCGTCATCACCACGTCGGACCAGGTGCTGGAAGAACTGGTTAACCTGAAGCGCTGACCAGGGGATTTCGCGGCATAGCCCGGTAACCTGACCCGACCGTCTGAAAGGAGCCTTGAACCATGATTGAAGTGACCAAGCTGAACGGCCAAAAGTACATTATCAATTCCGAACTGATTGAAATGGTAGAAATGCTGCCCGATACGCTGGTGACCATGACCAACGGCAAAACCCATTATGTAAAGGAATCGGCCGACGTGGTCATCGCAAAAATCAGCGAATACAAGGCAGGCGTCATGGTCCAGGCCGCCCTCATGGAGGAGACGATCTCGGAAAAGGCGGCCAATGCCCGCCGCAGACGAAATGATCGCATAAAGGAAGAGTAAGTATGCCGGAAATTTTGTCTCAAAGCCAGATTGACGAGTTGCTAAACCGTCTCTCGGGCAATGCGAAAGAAGAAGAGGAAGCCGTCAGCGCTGCGGAGGAGGAATCCAAAGCCAAGCTGTACAACTTCAAAAACCCCAAGAAGCTGACCCGTGATCAGCAAAAGGTGCTTCGGGGGGTTGGCGAAGTTTTTGCAAGGCACTTGGCTTCCTATTTGGCTGGCTTGACCCGTACCTTCTGCGAAGTGAATGTTGTTTCGTTGGAAGAGCAGCCATATATGGAGTACAACTACGCGCTGCCAGACATGCTCTTCACAAGCGTGCTGGATATGAGCTGCCTCAAGGGCTCTTTGCTGCTGGACGTATCCAATCCCATTACCTTTGCCCTGATTGAACGCATGTTCGGCGGGGCCATCGATGTAAGAGAAGTGCCTCAGCGGGAGTTTACGGAAATTGAGACATCCATGATGGAGCGGATCATCAAAAGGATCGTTCCCCTGTTTCAGGAAGCATGGTCTGCCACGCAGAATGTGACGGTAGCCATCCGGCAGATCGAAACGAACACCCGCTTTATCAAGGCCATCGCTATGGATGAAATTGTGGCGGTGCTGGTGCTCGCCATCAAGCTCAATGCAGTGGAAGGAACGCTTACCTGCTGTATCCCGTGCGTGGGTATCGGAAAGACGCTGGATGAAATGCTTGCGGCCCAATCCGGCAGCATTCACAAGGATGAGGATGAGGACGAAGGCGCCATGGCGGTGCAAAAAAACATGCTCAAGCAGCTGCATGGTTCCAACATCGAATGCTGCGCGGTTCTTGGCAGCACGACCATCAGCATGCAGGAGGTTTTGAGCCTGCAGCCCGGGGACGTGATACGCCTGGACCAGCGGGTCGGTACGCCGGTGGTCCTGTCCGTGAATGGAAAGAACTGGTTTTACGGAGAGCCCGGCATCAAAAAGAACAAGCTCGCGGTGATGATTAACCGGCAGTATGCTGGATAAAAGAAGGTGAACGCACGATGGAAGCACAACAAAACCCAAACAGCATGTTGAATCATATGGGATTGAATGTCACTGAGATCGATACCATCGGTGAGATTCTGAATATCAGCATGGGTGCTGCAGCAACCGCAGTTTCCATCCTGCTGAACCGGCAGGTCAGCATTACCACGCCAAACGTACAGGTGCTCCGCGGGGATGAATTTACGTATACGGAGCTTGAACCGGCGCTGGGGATTGAGATCAAGTACATAGAGGGGTTGCTTGGCTCCAACCAGATGGTCATGAGCGTCAAGGATGTCAACACCATTGTCACGCTTTTGCTGGGCGATGACGGTGGGCCGGATATGGATGAAATCCATATCAGCGCTCTGGGCGAAGTGATGAACCAGATGATGGGCGCGTCCTGTACTGCGCTGGCATCCTTTCTGGACAGGGAGATCAACATCTCGCCCCCCGTGCCGTTTAAGATCGAAGAGTTCAATGAAAAGCTGCTCTGGTCGCGGGACCAGGAATATATTGTGGCGGTCAGCTTCAAGCTGGCCATCGACGGCCTGCTGGACAGTGAATTCTTTACGGTGATGACCGTGCCCTTTGCAAAGGAGCTGGTCAGCAGCGCCGGTATGGGCATGAATGTATCCGATGATATTTACCCGGTCATCAATCAGGACGAGCCGCAGATCACGGGCCACACCCAGGTGCCCACGCCCATATTTGGCGGCGAGTTCGTCGCGGAAAACGCCGCGCCCACGCCTGCGCCGGCGGCTCAGGCAGCGCCTGTGCAGCAGCCCGTTCCGGCCGCCCAGCCTGCGCCTGCTCAGCAAAAGCCGGCGGTGCATGAAACCCCGGCACCGGTACAGGCGCCTGCTCCGGCACCGGTGTATGCCAGCGCACCTGCTCCGGTACCGGCCTACGCAAGTACGCCTGCCCCCGCGCCAAGCTATGCGAGCGCTCCTGTTCCCGCACCTTCATATGCAGGCACGCCGGTTCCCGCACCGGCCTACGCAAGTGCGCCTGCCCCCGCGCCAAGCTACGCAAGCGCTCCCGTTCCGGCACCGGCTTACGCCAATATGCCTGCTCAGGCGCCTATGTATATGAATGCGCCATCTCCCGCTCCGGCGGCCGCGTATCCTCCAATGCCCGCCGCGGCACAGCGGCCTTCCATGGTGGGGGGCTACACTCAGGAGCGCCAGGCGCCCAAGCAGAACGTTACGGTGAAGCCGCTGCAGTTTGGCAGCCTTGACGGTGACGGCGCCTTTGCCGATGAATCGGATTCATCGAACCTGAGCCTGGTGATGGGCGTTGACTTGAACGTAACGGTGGAGATCGGGCGGACCAGAAAGCAGGTCAAAGAAATATTGGCACTGCGGCAGGGTTCCATTGTAGAACTGGACAAGCAGGCCGGCGCGCCGGTGGACATTCTGGTAAACGGCAAGCTGATCGCCAGGGGCGACGTGGTGGTAATAGACGATAACTTCGGCGTCCGCATTACCGAAATCGTTGCGACAAACGTTCAACGCTGACCAAAGCGTGATGTAAGGTGGAGGGGAGGGTTTCCATGGATGACACATTCACCATCCTGATGCCTTTTCTGGCTGTTACCGCCGTCATCGCCGGCGCGTACTGGATGGTAAGGTGGCTGGCCAAATCCCAGGGCATCCGCTCTGCCGGGCGTCACATTCAGGTGCTGGAGCGGGTGATGCTGTCCAAGGATACCTGCCTTGCGCTGGTGCGTGTCGGCAGCAGGATCTACCTTGCGTCCGTATCGGCCGCAAAAGTGGAGCTGATCCGCGAGATGGACCGGCAGGAACTGCCGGATTTGGATGCAAAGCGCCCCGGCGGTGATTTTTTTGGAATCCTGTTGAAGAGCATGGGCAAGGGGAAACAAGATCCAAATCATCAGGAAAACGGCAAGGAACAGGATGGCGCGGCGAATGATTAAGAAGCAGACATTTTTCGGCGGAGCTTTTTTCCTGTTTGTGCTGCTGGCCATCATCGCCGTCATGTTCATTCAGCCGGCCAGGGCGGAATCCACGGGCCTGTCCATTCAATTGGAAGGATTGGATGCCGGGGAAGGCGCGGATGTGCTGGAGATACTGGCCACGCTCACCGTCATTGCCCTGATTCCTTCCATATTGATGATGACGACCTGCTTTACGCGCATTATCATCGTGCTGTCCTGCGTGCGCAACGCCATCGGCCTGCAGCAGTCCCCGCCCAACCAGGTGCTGCTGGGCATCGCGCTGTTTCTGTCGATGTTCATTATGTCCCCGGTCATCGGCGAGATCAACGAAATGGCCTACCAGCCCTATCAGCGGGGGGAGATTACGCAGGTCCAGGCGGCGGAGAAGGCCATTGAGCCGATGCGCGGCTTTATGCTCAGAAACGCCAACGCCGAGGATTTGAACCTTTTCCTGGATCTGGGCCACTACAGCAGGCCGGAGACAACGGATCAAATAGCAACCACCGTGCTGATCCCCGCGTTTATTACCAGCGAGCTGAAGCGTGCCTTCGTGATGGGATTCATGGTATACCTTCCGTTTCTGGTCATCGACATGGTGGTGGCCAGCACACTGATGAGCCTTGGCATGGTGATGCTGCCCCCTGTGCTGATTTCCCTGCCCTTCAAGCTGGTGCTGTTTGTACTGGTGGACGGTTGGGGAATGACGCTGAAGGCGTTGGTGATGGGATTCCATTGATAGGCCGGGAGGAGAGGGTATATGTCACAGGGGGATATTGTATCGGTCATGAAGGATGCCCTGGTGACAGCCCTGACCATGGCCGCGCCGTTTCTGGCGGTGAGCGTGGGCATCGGCATACTCGTATCGGTGATACAGGCGGCGACGCAGATACACGAGCAGAATATCGGCTTTGTGTTCAAGATTCTGGCGATCGGCGTTGCCTTGATGGTTTTAAGCTCCTGGCTGATTGCCAAGATCATGGCATTTACCACCCAGATATTCGCGGGCATCGGCAATCTGACGTAGCGCATGTAGGGAGGGCAAGGGATGCTCAGGATTGAGTTCGGCAACTTCCTGCTTTTTCTGATGGTGTTTGCCCGCATGTCCAGCGCTCTTCTGTTCCATCCGTTTTTCGGGCGGCGCAATGTCCCCATCCTTGCGAAAATCGGCCTGGCGCTGCTGGCGGCGGTTCTTTTGACGCCGGTGCTCAGGGTGGCGCAGCCCGTTTTTCCAACCACCGTGTCCCTGATGCTCGCGCTGCTCAAGGAAATGCTGGTCGGGTACGCGCTTGGGTTTTTGATGAATCTGTTCATGACCTGGGTGCTGATGGCCGGAGAAGTGGTGGATATGGAGATGGGGCTGAGCATGGGGCGTGCCTTTGATCCCCAGAGCAGCATGTCCATGTCGGCGTCGGGAATGCTCTTCAACCTGATGCTGTCGCTGATCTTCTTTACCTCCAACGGGCATTTGACGCTGATTCGGATACTGGCCAGCTCCTGCCGGCTGTTTCCGCCGGGATCGGAATTTTTTAATCTTCAGGCCGGCAGCTATCTGGCGCTGATGCTGGGGGACATGGTGCTGCTGATGCTGAAGCTGGCCATGCCAGTGCTGGCCATCGAGATGCTGACGGAAGCCGGAATGGGTGTGCTGATGCGCATCGTACCCCAGGTCAACGTATTTGTGGCGGGCCTGCAGGTCAAGATCATCGTGGGCCTTGCCATCACCATTCTTGCGCTGCCCGCCGCCGCCAAACTGATGGACGCGACGCTTATGCAGATGTATACAAAGATACAGGAATCCATGGCAGCCCTGTTATCGGGCGCCTGAGAACGGCGGTTTTGAAAGGGGGGAGAGCAGATGGCAGTCGATAGCAGCCGTACCGAGCGCGCGACACCGCGAAAGCGGGACGAGGAACGGAAAAAGGGAAATATTTTTATGAGCAAGGACGCCATCAGCGCCCTTTCCCTGCTTACGCTGGTCCTGCTTTTGCGGGTCGCCGGCCAGCCGTTGCTGGACGGCATGAAGAGCCTGCTTCTGGACGGGTACGTGTCGCTGGCGTCAACAGAGCGGATCACGGCGATGGACGCATCCTCCCTGATGAGCCGTTTCTGCGTAAGCGCCATGGCGCTGATCCTGCCGGTGAGCGCCGCCGCCATGCTGACTGGCGTGCTCTTTGGCGGCATACAGACAAGGTTCCGCTTCACCGCAAGCCTGCTCAAGCCCAAGCTGTCACGGCTGAATCCGCTGTCGGGCATCAAGCATATGTTTTCGGCCAAGGCCCTGGTGGAACTGGCAAAATCCATTTTGAAGATTGCCGTGATCGGCGCGGTGCTGTATAATGAGATTTTGGGCCGGGTGCTGCAGGTGCGCACCATGCCCCTGGGCGATCTTGTAAGCGGGATCCGCTGGACCGGGGAAGCCATCTTCTCCATTTCCGCCAAGATCCTCATGTTTATGGTGCTGTTTGCCGCAGCCGACTATTTTTATCAATGGTGGGAGTACGAACGGAACTTGCGCATGACCAAGCAGGAAGTGCGGGATGAGCAGAAACGCGTCGAGGGAAACCCGCAAATCAAGGGGCGCATCCGGGAAGTGCAGCGCAAAATGGCCATGATGCGCATGATGCAGCAGGTGCCCAAGGCGGACGTCGTCATCAGAAACCCCACCCACTACGCCGTAGCGCTCAAATACGACCCCAAGAAGTACAAAGCGCCGGTCGTTGTTGCCAAGGGCGCGGACCAGGTCGCCCTGGCCATCGTCAGGGTCGCCAAGGAGCACGACGTATACACCACGGAAAACAAGCCGCTGGCCCGGGGGCTGTATGAAGCGGTGGAAATCGGGATGCAGATCCCCGTTGAGTTCTATAAGCCCGTGGCGGATATCATTGCCTTTATTTATAAGCTCAAGAAGAGGGCTGGCGGATGAAGAAGCTGTTTGACAACGTACTGACCCTGTTTTTGATAGGCATGATCTTTTTGATGATCATCCCGCTTGGCACCGGCGTGCTGGACGTGATGCTGATCATCAATATCGGCCTGTCTTTGACCATACTGCTGATATCCATGTATATCAAGGAAGCACTGGAGTTTTCAGTGTTTCCATCTGTGCTTTTGGTTACCACGCTGCTTCGCGTTTCGCTGAACGTATCCTCCACCAGGCTGATCCTTGGCAACGGCGGCAACGCGGGCAAGGTAATCCACACCTTCGGCCAGTACGTCATCGGCGGCAATCCGGTGGTCGGCTTTATCATCTTTCTGATCATCGTGGTGGTCCAGTTTATTGTGATCACCAAGGGCGCCGAGCGCGTGGCGGAAGTCGCGGCCCGCTTTACGCTGGACGCTATGCCCGGCAAGCAGATGGCCATCGACGCGGACCTGAACGCCGGCCTCATCAATGACGAGATGGCGAAAAACCGGCGGCAGAAGATACAGCGGGAGGCCGACTTTTACGGGTCCATGGACGGTGCTTCCAAATTCATCAAGGGCGACGCCATCGTTTCCATCATCGTACTGTTCATCAACAGCATCGGCGGCATCATCATCGGCATGGTGCAGGGCGGCGGCTCCTTTACGGATGTGCTGAACATTTATATTACCGCCACCGTAGGCGACGGCTTGGTATCGCAGATTCCCGCGCTTTTGATTTCCACCGCGACCGGTATGGTGGTGACCCGGGCGGCCTCCGTCAACAGCCTGAGCGAGGACTTGAAAACGCAGATCGTATCCTATCCTATCGTATTGATGATCACCGGCGGCGTGCTGATGGCCATGTCGTTCCTGCCCGGCTTCCCGGTGCTGATCCTGCTGACGGTGGGCGGAAGCCTGATCCTGCTGGCTTCCCGGCTGCAGAAAAAGAAGGAAAAGACGGAGCCGGTTCTGGAGCCGGAGCTGCCTGTCAATGAAACGGAATTTTACAAAAACACCGACAACATTTATACGCTGCTTTCTGTGGAACCCGTGGAGGTGGAGGTGGGCTACAGCCTCATTCCGCTGGTGGATGAAAGCCGCGGCGGCAATTTTATCAATCGCGTGGTCATGCTGCGAAGGCAGTTTGCCGAGGAAATGGGCATGGTGGTGCCTGCGGTCACGCTACGGGATAACGCGATGCTGGGTATCAACGAGTATGTGATCAAGGTCAAGGGCGAGGAGGTGGCCAGAGGCGAGGTGCTGGCAGACCATTACCTGGCCATGAACGCCATCAGCGGCGCCCAGCAGATCGACGGCATCGAAACGCTGGAGCCGGCCTTCAAGCTTCCCGCCAAGTGGATCACCGCGGACAACAGGGAACTCGCCCAAATGAGCGGCTATACCATCATCGACCCCCTGTCCGTCATCGTCACCCACCTGTCGGAAATCATCAAGCGGCATTCCCACGAGCTGTTTACCCGCAAGGACCTGGTCCATTTGCTGGACAACCTGCGGAAAACCCACAAGGAACTGGTGGACGACATCGTGCCGAACGTGGTGCCCCATGTGGAGCTGCAAAAGGTGCTTTGCAATCTATTGGCGGAGCAGATCCCCATACGCGACCTGCCCACCATACTGGAGACACTCAGCGAGCATTTGCCGGGCGTGAAGGACGCCGACCTTTTGACCGAGTATGTTCGCCAGGCGCTGAAGCGGACCATCACCCGCAAATACGCCCAGGATGGCAACCTGAAGGTGATCACGCTGAATCCCGAGATCGAGAACATGATCATGAGCGGCGTGCGCAAGGCTGGCAACAACTCCTACGTGTCGCTGGAGCCCAATGTGCTGCAAAACATCGTGAATTCGCACATGAAGGAAGAAAAGCGGCTCAAGGACCATCTGGGAGACGTGGTAGTGCTGACTTCGCCTGTGGTGCGCTGCTACTACAAGCGGCTGATGGATCAATTCTCTTCGGAAGCTGTGGTGCTGTCTTTCAGCGAGATCAACCAGGATATCAACATCCAGGCGCTGGGCACCATTTCCATATAACAGGCTGATGGCCTGTATCGTGCAAGGCAGGTGGGAGGAGCATGAATTACTACAAGGATCAATCAAAGAAAATTGATGAGGCAACCTGGCAGCGGTATGAAAAAACCAGGGATGTCGGCTTGCGTAATGAAATACTGATGTCCTACCTGTACATCGTAACCTGCAGCCTGAAGCGGTCGCAAATGCTGTCCATCAACAGGGATGACATGGAGGACCTGGCAAACCACGGGGTATTGGAACTGATCAACTGCATCGACCGGTATGATTACAAGCGGGGCGTGCAATTTGATTCCTTTGCTTCCATCCGGGTCCGCGGAGCCATCATCGACTTCATGCGCAAGAAGGAATGGGTCCCGCGGGATATCAACCAGAAAATCAGGCTTGTCAACAAAACCAGTCAGCAGATGCAAAACGAGCTGGGAAGAATGCCTGAGGAGAGCGAGGTCGCCCAGCGGCTGGAGATGACGGAAGCGGAGCTTGCCAAGCTTCGCGTGGATGAAATGAGCTACCACGTCCTGGCGCTGGAGGAGACGCTGCCCCACGGCAATATGTCCGTGATGGACGCCATCGTGGATTCGGCGGCCCGGTCGCCTGAAAACAGGCTGGTTGAAAAGGACTTCAAGCATCAGCTGGCCGGGTACATTGACACGCTGGATGACAAGGAAAGGACAGTCATCTCCCTGTACTATTACGAGGAGCTCAAGCTTCGGGAAATCGCCTTCGTGCTGGGGCTGACCGTGCCCAGGGTATCCCAAATCCATTCCAAAGCGCTTTCCAAATTGAAGCAGCGAATCACGGACTACATAAACGAATAAGGGGAGGTATCACGATGAACACTGCCGTATATGCCGCAACCACGGGGATGCTAAACCGCGCCAGAGCCCTGGATGTGACAGCCAACAATCTGGCCAATGCCGGCACGGCCGGTTTCAAGCGGGAGGAGCTGCTTACCTCCGCTTTTGATGAGCAGGTCATGCTCCGTCTGGAAGGGGAGGCCACGGAAATCGGGGGAATGAACCATGGCGCCATCGGCACCGGCATCTATTCCGATGTCAGCCAGGGCGCGCTGGAGGCGACAGGCCGGACGCTGGATTTTGCCATCGCCGGCGACGGCTTCTTTGTGGTGGAAGACCCGCAGGGCGTTCAGGGGCTTACCCGCAACGGCAGCTTTACCGTGCGGGAAGACGGCTATCTGATGACTTCGTCCGGTTCCTACGTGCACGGGCAAAACGGCCGGCTGCAACTTGGCAATGGGGAAATCGCCGTCAGCAAGGCGGGCGAAATCACCGTTGACGGGCAGAACCGGGGCGCCCTTTTGATCGTGGTGCCGCAGGAAACACAGGCCATGGCCAAGCAGGAAAACGGCACCTTTGCAAGGCCCGCCGGCAACGGCGCCTTTGCGGGGAGCATACTGCAAGGGACCCTGGAACGCGCCAACGTGAACATGGTGGAAGAAATGTCGGACATGATCGCATCCTCCCGCGCTTTTCAAACCTGCGGGCAGGTGCTGAGGATACTGGATTCGGTGAACCAGAAGACGGTTACGGAGATCGGCCGGTTTTAACGGATGGCTATGAGAAGCGCCCTGTAAGGAGGAATGGTTCATGATCAACGGTTTCTATGCCGCCAAGGCCGGCGCCAAATCCTATCAGGCAAGCCTGGATGTGACCGCGAACAATATCGCAAATGTCAATACGCAGGGGTACAAGGCGCAGCAGATCAGCTTTACCGACCTGATTTACACCGACGCCCAGGGCGCGGATTTTCTGGTGGGCAACGGCGCGAGGGTGGCCGGCACCACGGTCAATGCGGAGCAGGGCGGCCTTGGCCAGGACGGTCAGCTGAGCGTGGCTATCCAGGGCGAAGGCTTCTTCGCCTTGGATATCGGGCAGAACGAGCCCGTCTATACAAGGGCTGGCGGCTTCTCCCTTTCGGTGGAGGGCAATGCCGTCTACCTGACGGCGTCGGATGGCAGCTATGTGCTGGACCAAAACAGGCAGCACATACAGGTAACGGACGGGGACGTCGGCGCGGCCATCGGCAGGGCGGCGTTATATGCCTTCCCCAACCCCCAGGAGCTTCAAGCGTTGGGCGATAACCGCTTCGCGGCCACAAACGCATCCGGCGCGGCGGCCGCCGACACGCAGTCCCAGCTTGTCGGCAGCGCCTATGAGCTTTCCAACGTGGATTTGACAAGTGAAATCACGCATATGATGCTGGCGCAGCGGGGCCTGCAGTTCAGCCTGCGCATGATCCAAACGGCGGATGAGCTGGAGCAGATTGTGAACAACCTCAGAACATGATGAGTTTGGGCATTCCGCTAAACTTCCTTGACAAAGTATCGATATATAAAGTGGGTGATAAGCATGAAGATTAACCGTGCGCAGATTGATAAGCTTTATGGAGCCATGATGGCACAGAGCATGTCCTCCTTCTCAAAGGATGGAAAACACAAAGCGGAGATCGACAAGGACAGCCTGGTGCTGTCCAGCGCCGCAAAAGGCTATACTGAGCTGGACGGGGTCGTAAACATGATCGTCAGCGAGGCGACAAAGGCAACGCCTGCGGAAAGGCTTCTGCTTTTGAAAGAGGAAATCACCCGCGGCAACTATCGCGTTTCGGCCGAGCAAATCGCAGAGGCCATGATCTATGGCATCGGGGCCAAGGAGTAACGTGCTTATGTGCGATTTGCCGGAGCTCAAAGAGGTCCTCAATGCGCAATGCACTGTTCACCAGAAGCTGTTGGCGCTGGAGGAAGCAAAGACCAAGGTGCTGCTGGATGGCGACCCGCAGGCGCTTTTGCCGCTGATGAATGAGCAGCAGGCGCTTTTGATGCAGGGGCGGGAGATGGAAAAGCGGAGGATGGCGCTATGCGCAGACGCTCCGCTTCCAACGCTTCAGGAAATGGTGCAATCCAGTACGGAATGCAAGGATGCGCTGGAAACGGTTTTCACCGAGCTGTCCGGCGTTGTGCGCAAGCTGAAGAAAAAGTGCGCACTGAACAAAAAGCTTCTGGAAACGCGGCTTTCCACCATCCGGTTTCTGTCAGGCCAGGCAGGGCTTGATACCGGCGTGAATACATACACCAAGAACACGGGAACAAAAGGCTGAAAGCGGACAAGGGGTAATTATGAGAGCGACATTTTACGCGTTTGAGGCTGCCAAAAGTGGTCTGACGGCTGCACAGGCGGGGCTGGATGTAACGGCGAACAACATCGCCAACCAGTCCACGCCCGGTTACAGCAGGCAGATTGTGGACCAAGCCTCCGTGCAGCCTAGCAACGCCAAATACCGCCTTGCCACGACCAATACGCTTGAATATGGCATGGGTGTGGACGTCAAAGGAATCACCCAGGCGCGGGACCAGTTTCTGGATCTGCGTTACCGCAGCGCAAACGCCGAAAATGAGAGCCAATCCAAGATGCTGTCCATTCTCTCCGATATGGAAAACACGCTGGACGAAACCCAGACCGACGGTTTGACGGTCATGCTTCAGGACATGTACGCGCAGTTGCAGACACTATCGCAAAACGCAGGTGAGATCGAATTCTCCAGCCTGTTCCGCTCCAACGCCCAGAAGGTCACGCAAAGCCTGAACCAGTACGCCGCCCAGCTGGCAAATATCAGCGACCAGGAAATGAGCTCTATTGATATCGGCGTAAAGGAAGTCAATACGCTGCTGGGGAAGATCGACACCGTCAACAAATCCATCCAGGCCGCGCTGTTGCAGGGCAATTCCATCAACGAACTGAGCGATACGCGCAACGTATACCTGGATCAGCTTTCCTCGTATGTGGATATATCGGTCATCGGCCATGATGATGGTCGGATCAGTGTCAAATCCGGCGGGCAGCTTCTGGTGGATGCGCCGAACAACACCATTGCGGCCGTAACGATAGCGGGAACGCCTGGCAGCCTGAGCCTGGAGGCCGACGGGGTGGCGATGGCGCTGCAGAGCGGCTCCCTGCACGGAAGCATGCACGTACTCAACGGCTACGGCAGCTATGCCGCCAGCGGGCAGAGCAGCTTCAGGGGCATTCCCTATTATCTGAACTCTCTGGACAGCCTTGCCAATAGCCTGAATACCACATTCAACACATTGAACGGTTCCGGCAAGCCCTTGTTTAGCGGGACCACCGCCTCCACCATTGCCATCTCCAGCCAGTGGCTGGCCGATGCCAATTTTATTACCGCCACAAATAATGCCAGCCCGGAAGCCGGCATGAATGACAACCTTCTGCAAATGATCGAGGCGATGGACGCCTCAAGGGCCATCTCGCCCTACTTCAATGGCAACTTTGAGGCGTATGCCGTATCAATGATGTCCGACCTTGCCATTGATATCAGCTATACCAAGGATGTTGCCGAGGCAAGCGACGTCGTTCTGACATCCGTCTCCAACCAGCGGGAAGCGGTCATGGGCGTTTCCGTCAATGAAGAGACGGTAAACCTGATGAAATATCAGCGGGCGTTTGAGGCATCCTCCAGGGTGATTACGGCCATGGATGAGGCTTTGGACATACTGATCAACAGAATGGGCATAGTAGGCCGTTAAGCCATAAAGGGAGGTGAAGGGAAATGCGCCTGACCAACGCCATGATCACCAACAATTATCTGAAGAACCTGAACAGGAACACCAAGGAACTGACCGACCTGAACACAAAGGTCACCGCCCAGCGGAAGTTCCTGAAAATGTCGGACGATCCGGCCGCTGCTCTTGCCGCCTTCGGTGTCCGCAAGCAATTGGCCCGCATCGACATGTACGGCAAAACGCTGGATGACAGCCAGGGTCTGCTGGACGAAGCCGAAGTTTCCCTTTCCACCATCAACGATACGGTCACCGAATCGTTTACCCAGGTGATGCAGGGGATCACCGGTACAAGCGACGAGACGGCCCGCAAGGTTATTGCCGCATCACTGCGCAGCCATCAGGAAATGATACTTGGCGCGGCCAACGCCAAATATTCCGACAAGTATGTTTTCGGCGGCGAGGGCTTTGAGGAGGTTCCATTCTCCCTGGATGGGTCGGGAAATCTTCAGTATCATGGCCAGAATGTGGATACAGGAACCTTCGGCTCGGAAAGCCGGTATGTGGATATCGGCCTTGGCATGACGATCAGCAGCGGTGTGGTTGTTCCTCAGTCTGCGTTGGATACGGCATATTCCGGCGCCGCGCTGCTGGGCACAGGGATGGATGGGAATGGGATTCCCAACAACCTGTATCAGCTGCTCGGGGAGATCGCCGATAAGCTGGAAAGCGGGGACCTGACCAATATCGATCTGTATACCCAAAAGCTGGAGGCCAAGTCGAACGATATCCGCATGCAGTATGTGGGCATCGGGGAAAAGGCAAATTATATTTCTTTTTTCAATGACCGGCTGGACAGGGAGAAGATTGCGGCATCTACCAAGCAAAATGCTCTGGAAGTATTGAGCCTGGAGGAGGGGATTATGCAGTTCTCCCAGCAGGAACTGGTGTACAATGCCTGCCTGCAGATGGGCACGAAGATATTGCAGCCTTCCCTGCTTGATTATCTGAGCTGACAATGCAAATGATGTAGGTGATGAGGATGAGGATCGAAAGAGTTCAGTTGATGTACGACATTACGCCGGCACAGCTTATATACAAGCGTACGCCGCCGGAGATGCAGATATCGATCACGCATGGCCAGATGCAGATCGAGAATGACCCGTTGCGTCTTGAATTGGACAACAAACAGTTTTTTGATTCCATTAATATCAAGAGCATTCAAAGCCAGGCAAGCGATCAGATTCAGCAGGGAAAGGAAGCCGCACTGGAAGCGGCCGGCCGTTATGCCAAGGAAAAGACCGCCATGACAGGCCCGGATGCGGTGACCATGTCGCAGCTGGTAGCGCAGCAGGGACAAGTACCGGTGCAGATGCAGCTTGCGTTTTTGCCGGCAGCCAAGCCCAAGACCAGTTGGAGCGGCGGGGATGTGAAGGTCCAGTTTACCAAGGATAAAATCGAAATCACCTGGACCCCGCACAAAATGGAATTTACCTATGTACCGTATTCGGTAAAATACCATACTGAGAAACAGTAGCCAGCGGGAATGAACCCGGAAAACGCAGCGCATATGCATCCAGGAGGAGAAGGAAATGCTGATCCACACAAAGGACTACGACTTTGTGACGGTCAATGACGAGGACATCATTGAATTCCCGGAAGGGGTTTACGCTTTCGAGAACAGCAAGCAGTTTGTTGTTTTGAATACAAACTCCAAGGCCGGCATCATGCAGCTGCAGTGCACGCAGGCCCAGACCCCCAGATTCATCATTCTTGATCCTTTTCTGTTTCTGGAGGATTACGCGCCCATCGTACCGGAAGAGGTCCTGAAAAAGCTGAAGGCTTCTTCCCTGGAAGAGCTTAGCATCTTTGTTATCGCGGTTATCCCCGAAAATGTCAGCGCCGCTACAGTAAACTTGAAAAGCCCGGTGATCATCCACTTTAAGGAGCGCCTGGGCATGCAGGTGATGCTGGAGAACACGGATTATCCTGTCCGCTTCCGCCTGTTCGACCAGGAAAGGGCGGGGTGAGCATGCTGGTAATCACAAGGCAGCCAGGAGACAGCTTTTTGATTGGCGACGACATCAAGGTCATCATTCTGGAAGTCAGCGGTGACAAGATCAAAGTGGGTATCGAAGCGCCAAGAAGCGTGCGCATCATGCGCAGCGAAGTGATGGATACGGAAAAGAGCAACCTGGAGGCTGATCTTTCCGGCGGCGCGCAGGCGCTGGAGGTTCTCAAAAATAAACTTCCGAAAAATAAACTTTCTCCCAAATAAGCCGAAATATCATATGTACAGGCTATGCCTGCTTTCATCCGAGCACAAGCCGCTATGCAGCGTACGTGCAAGCCGGCTTTGCAAATAAAAACTGTGGAAATGGATTTCTGCAGCGTAAAATTCAAGGAGGAAATACCCCATGCGTATCAGCCACAACATCTCGGCTATGAACACCTACCGGCAGTACAACACCAATACCGTTGCCACCAACCGCTCCATGGAAAAGCTGTCCAGCGGCTACCGGATCAACCGTGCTGCGGACGATGCGGCCGGCCTGTCCATTTCCGAAAAAATGCGCAGCCAGATCAAGGGTTTGACCCAGGCCACCCGCAACGCCCAGGACGGCGTGTCCCTGCTGCAGACGGCGGAAGGCGCGCTCAACGAAGTATCCGACATGCTCGTACGGTTAAAGGAACTGTCCGTGCAGGTGCAAAACGGCACCTACAGCACCACCGACCAGGCCAACATCGGTTCGGAAATGTCGGCTTTGGGCACAGCAATCCAAGATATTTTCACGAACACCAAATTCAACGGCATTGAGGTTTTCAACACCACCACGACCATTGCCTACGGCGAAGGCGCTGATCAAGACATCACCATTGCAAAAGCGGAATTGGGTTCCGACACTACTGTCGGCGATGTAAACACGTTGGTGGGCCTGACGCAAGCCGCCGACAATGACGACGAAGCCGCATTGCTTGTGGAATCGGATGATGTCGAAGCCGCGATCACCCAGATCAATACCCTCCGCGCCACCTACGGCGCCCAGCAGAATCAGTTGGAGCATGCTTCCAACAACATGGCCACCACCAAGGAAAACCTGCAGGCTGCCGAATCCCGTATTCGCGATGTGGACATGGCCGAAGAAATGATGTCCTACACCAAGAACAACATCCTGCTCCAGGCGGCTCAGGCAATGCTGGCTCAGGCCAACGCACAGCCCCAGGGCGTTCTCCAGCTGCTGCAATAACAAAGCCGCCTAGTATGATCTTTCAGCAATAAAAAACATGGAGGAAAGGATTCTTCCATGGGAATGATTCAAGGAGGAAAAATCCATGCGTATCAGCCATAATATTTCGGCCATGAACACCTACCGGCAGTACAACACCAACACCGTCGCGACCAACCGTTCCATGGAAAAGCTGTCCAGCGGCTACCGGATCAACCGTGCTGCGGACGATGCGGCCGGTCTGTCCATTTCCGAAAAAATGCGCAGTCAGATCAAGGGGCTGACCCAGGCTACCCGCAACGCACAGGACGGCGTATCTTACCTGCAAACCGCTGAAGGCGCTTTGAATGAAGTGTCCGACATGCTCGTGCGGTTGAAGGAACTGTCCGTGCAGGTGCAGAACGGAACCTACAGCACCACCGACCAGGCCAACATTGGTTCGGAAATGTCTGCCCTGGGTACGGCAATTGAAGACATCTTCGAGAATACCAAGTTCAATGGCATTGAGGTTTTCAAAACCGATACTACCATTGCATATGGTGAAGGTGCGGGTCAGGAGATCACTATTGATGACGCGACACTGGCGGCAAGTACCTCCACTGTTGATGATGTGTATAGTCTTGTAACTGATACAAAGGCCGCAAACAATAATTACACCAACGCGGTTGGTATTGAGTCTGATGAGGTGGAAGCTGCCATCACCCAGATCAACACCCTTCGCGCCTCCTACGGCGCCCAGCAGAACCAGTTGGAGCATGCCGCCAACAACATGTCCACCACCAAGGAGAACCTGCAGGCCGCCGAATCCCGCATCCGCGATGTGGATATGGCGGAAGAGATGATGTCCTACACCAAGAACAACATTCTGCTCCAGGCTGCCCAGGCGATGCTGGCCCAGGCCAACGCCCAGCCCCAGGGTGTTCTGCAGCTCCTCCAGTAAGCTGACAAGAATCCGCACAGCAATACACGCAAAGCGGCATAAGCGGACCGCTTGCCGGCAGGGCGTGCATGCTGTGCGGATAACCGTGCTTGTAAAGCCGGCCTGACACGTTGAAAAATTGGGAATGATCATGCGCACATTTTTTTGCCCGTCCATACGGAAATAATGCAGCAAAAATGCTTTGCGGCAACATTTCCGTATGGACGGCAATTGGTTTTTACTGTATAATAATGTCGTTTCAAAGTATTTTGTGCACCATAAAGGTTTATATGTGTCTGCGGCATACTTTGATGGTCCATAATGTGTAAGGCACAAATCATTATGCACCGCCCAATGGGAGTGTCCTGCCGGTTATTTAATACATGATTGCAGACGGAATGGTGTTATGCTGTTTGTTAAGCCTCAGAACCTGAAGCCTGGCATGATATTGGCAATGGACCTGCAAGGATCGCATGGGGAACTGCTGCTTCCCTGCGGTCATGTTTTGTCTGCTTCCAACATCGCGAAGATTCAAATCGCCGAGCATGAAGGTGCATACATTGTCGATTGTGATGCCGACTTGACGGATGATATGGGCTTGTTGAGCAAGCGGCTGCGCTATAACGCCGTTAACGCGTTGAAGACTTTTTTCACGAGCGTTGAAGACGGGAATGAAGACGCTCAAAAGAATACCTTTTTATCCTTGCGCCACTATCTTGAGATAATCATCCAAGAGCTTACTGCCAACAAAAACGCGCTGGTGAACATGGCAGACATCAAGATCTTCGATGAATATACTTATTTTCATTGTGTAAACGTGGCTGCGCTGTCCATCCTTCAGGGCATGTCGCTGGGCATGAATCAGCGCAAGCTGTACAAGCTTGGCATGGGCGCGCTTTTGCATGACATTGGAAAGGTGTTCATAGCCAAAGACATCATCAGCAAGCCAGGAGCCCTGACGGATACCGAATATGAGCAGATGAAGCAGCACAGTACCCTGGGCAGCGATTATCTGCGCAAGCAATGGGAGATGCCCGCCGAATCCATCGTCGCTGTATTGACGCATCACGAACGGTTTGACGGCACAGGATATCCGCTGCGCCTGCCATCCAATAAGCAGACCCAGGAGGGGAAAATCATTGCGGTCAGCGACGTATACGACGCTTTGACCTCCCAGCGGCCGTACCGCGTTGCTCTTTCGCCTTCTGAGGCGATTGAGCATATCATGGGCAATTCCGGTTCATTGTTTGATCCTGAGGTAGTCACAACATTCATGAAAAGGATCGTGCCTTACCCGATTGGCAGTAGAATCGTTCTTAGCAATGGTCTGCGCGGCATAGTGGTGCAAAACAATTCCAATGGATTGATGCGGCCGACGATACAGATCATACGCATGAATGAACAGGGAATCAACACCGCAACAGAGGTTGTAGATCTATACAACGATCCGCGTATGTTGAATGTAACGGTCATCGGTTTTGACAAATAAGCTGCTTTAACAATGGAGGAGGTATTTATATGATTCGTGTATTGATTGTTGATGATGCTGCATTCATGCGACTGGCCATCAAAAATGTTCTTTCCAAGAACGGTTTCATGGTGGTGGATGAAGCAAAAAACGGGCAGGAGGCAGTAGAAAAGTATATGGCTCTGAGGCCTGATATTGTCACCATGGATATTACAATGCCTGATATGACGGGCATCGATGCACTGAAAGGCATTCGCGCATTTGACCCAGCCGCCAAGGTGGTCATGATCTCCGCCATGGGACAGGAAACCATGGTAAAGGAAGCAATCATGGGCGGCGCGAAATCGTTTATTGTGAAGCCTTTCAAGGAAGAGCACATTACCCAAACGCTTTTGAAGATTGCCTCCGGGCATTAAGGCAATTTCTATTGACCTCTTTGGCTGTCAAGATTTTTTGACATTGCATAAATCGATTGCGTTTTTTCCTATCTATTTTGCTTTTTTTGTAACATGTAGGTTTTTCTTCTTGCATTGCATTATATAAAACAGCTGACACCGCGGCCATAGCCGGCAAGTGTCAGCTGTTGATCTTTATCGCCCCGTGATTTTTTTCAGTTTACAGGCTTTAGCAGCCTCGTCAGGCGTATTTCCACACGCCTGTTCTGGGCAAGCTGCTCTTCCGCACTGCCCTCCACGTACAGTTGGTTACAGGAATACCCGGTTACAGAGAGCTTCTCTTGGGGCAAATCACACTGCTGAACCAAATAGCGAAGGACCGTCAATGCCCTGTCCGTGGATAAGTCCCAGGAAAACAGGTTGGTTTTGGATGGGGGATCCTTTGATACCTTTGCGGTGTGGCCGCTGATGTCGATACCGCCGATGAGGTCATATGAATCGAGGATTATGCTACTGATGTTTTTAATGATGGGGTAACCGCTGGGCTTTAATTCGGCAGAATCCGGGTAAAAGAAAACGCCCTCCCGAAACCGGACATAGATGATATCGTTTTTCATTTCAACATTCACATAATCAGAATACCCCTTCTGTTCAAGAAGAAGATTGATTCTGTCATACAATTCGCCATATTCCTCCAACGAAACAGCATCTATCCCCACTGGGAAGCGCGGCGTTATGCCGGGAGAGGATTCTGGGGTGACGGTAGAGGATGCTTCCGGCGTAACACCCGGTGAGGCTTCCGGGGTAACAGTGATATCGGGATCGGTGATGATCAGGTTGCTGGGGGAGCCTTCGCCAGCATTTGTGGATCCCGTTTCCGCTGTGGTACCCAGGAATGTCTGCGCAAAGCTTGTCGATAAGTTCTTGAATTTCTGCAAGTCAATAACGCTCATGATATACAACAGCATAAAGAACACCAAAAGGTTGTTCATCAAGTCGGCATAGGTGGTAATCCATTGTCCGGAATTGATTTTTGTTTCATTGGCCGAAGATCGCTTGCCCATAGAACACGGCTCCTTTCCGGAGAAACACTATGTAATGGGGGAAAACAGCTTCACGGACAGCACGCCGTGTTACGCGGATTGATCCGCTTGCTCAGCGGCATTTTTCCCTTGTTTGGCTTTTTTGGCAGAAGCCAAAATCAGATAGGAGGAAAGCTGTTCCTGCAGCACCCTGGGGTTGACACCGTTTCGGATGGCGCAAACGGCTTCAATAATCATTTCCTTTTCAAGACGGTATATGGACAAACGGCTGCGAAGCTTTGTGGCGGCTGGAAGAAAAAAGCAGTTGGCAACCAAGCTGCCATATAAGGTGGTAATGAAAGCAACGCCGATCGCCTTGGTCAGTGCGGCGGGATCATCCATGCCCGCGGACAGCAATTGAATCAAGCCGACGATGGTTCCAATCATACCAAATGCGGGAGCAAATGCGCCCATGGTTTCAAACATGCTGATGTTGATGCTCTTGTTCTGCTCGTAGACATATATATCATTTTGCAAAATGTCGTTAATCTTTTCCGGATCGGTGCCATCTACAATCATCAGAATGCCGCGCTTCAAAAAAGGATCGATTTTTTTCTCGTCCTCCATTACTGCTTTTTCCAAGCTGAGCAATCCATTCTGACGGGCTGTTTTGGAAAGGGATACAAGCAGATCAATGGTTTTATCGACAGTTGATTTGGGGCTTATAAAGGTCTCCAGCGTTAATTTGGGCAGCTGCATCACCTGACCTGCGCCATACGCCAGAAAGACGGCGCCCACGGCTCCGCCTACAGTGATAATAAAGGCACTGATCATCCATAGCGCTCTCAATTGGCCGCCATCCATCATATAACCAAAAGCGATGCTGCCAAAGGCGAGTACAAATCCAACAACACTGGATATATCCATCATACATTCCCCCGGTTTCATTCCGCATATGACAAGACCGGTGCTACTTTGTGCTTATATGAATGTGCATGCCGCTGGAGACGGCATGATGATCCGCATAGCCATTTTGAATCTTCTTTTGTGCATGCACGCCGGCGAGCTGGGCTTGAATGTCGGCATGAACCGCATGAGCATGGGACATCAGCTTTGCATCAAAAAGCGCGCAGTTGCGGAGCAGCTTGCGCGTACGCTCCATACTGCGGGCAATGCCTGATGTCCAAGGCGGGCAATCGGTTGTCTGGTCACCGGAGGATACGATGCCGGCAACAACGATACTGCTCCCATGCGAAAGCAGAGAAATCAGTGACGCAATATGATTGCTTACCGTATCTACCTGGCTGGCCAATTCGCTTCGCTGCTCGAGCTTTATATCGAATCCCGATATGTTCCTGTTTTCGAGCAATTGCATCGCCTCAACAGAGAGGGAAGGATACTGCTTCAACAAATCAAGCCGCTTGTTGAGGAGCGCTTCGATTTGAAGAAGCATATCTTCATCCGGATGTTTCATCTTGCAATCGCACCAGGCCTGCGGCTCGTTATCTCCGCCTGCTTCCAGGTATCCTTGAAATCGCGGGTCATGACCAGCATTTTCCGAAGGATTTCCGGATCCTTTTTTAAATTCGCCCGAACCAGTTCGTCATAGATAAACTGATACAGGGAAAAGAGATTTTGCGATATCTCCATGCGCATGTCCAGATGGTCGGACAGGAATTGATAAATATTCTGCACGCGGATAATGGCGTTGTGGGCGCCGCTGATATCCTTTTGCTCGATGCAGGTGATGGCCAGCGACAATTTTACGGCAGCATGCTCAAACAAAAGAACGATCTGTTCCCCGGGCGTCAGCACGCCAACCGATTGCGCCTGGTATTTCTGGTATTGCGCAGCCATTGTCATTTTCAGGTACCTCCCATTAATTTTGTCCCTGGCCCAGCATGCCGGCCAGCCAGGATGCCTGCGAATTCAACTTGGAGAGCGCGGTTTCCATGGCGGTGAACTGGTTCCAATACCGGTCCTCCTGCCGTGTAAGCTGGTCGTTCATGGTGTCAATCCGGCTTTGAAGGTTGGCGATGCGCGAACTGTATTCCGTTTGCCCCTTATAGCTGCCGTTGGGGCTGCCAACCAGGGTGATCAGCGCGCCTTTTTTTCCCACCGTGTTCAGGTTCTTGCTCAGGACATCCCCTATCCGCGAAAACACGCCCAACTCCGAAAACCTCTTCTGCTGCTGGGTTTGGGGTGCGTACAGGGAATAGGATACCGAGCTTTGCTGCGTGAGCAGGCCGATCGTTTTTTCCGGATCGGAGCTTAAGGCGGCGCGCAGCTTGTTCTCATCCAGGTGAAGCTGACCTTTTTCCGAATAATTGCCGGTGGTAATGCCGATTTGAGCCAGTATGCCCATGGTTTCATCCGTGCCGCCAAGCTTTTTCACAGCAGTGTAGAGGCTGCTTTTCAGTTCGTTGGCAATGCTGTTCAGGTAGATGTCGTTTCTGAGGATGCCGCTCTTGGCTTTTTGCGTCCAGAGCTCGGCCTCCGTATCGCTGAGCTCCGCCTTTTCATCATCAGACAGCGGCAGGTAATCCCGAAAGCGCTCCTCGGAGGTTTTTAAGGTGATGGAGCCCAGCAGATCGTTATAGTCAGCTACAAAGGCTTTGATTTTTTCGACCATCGCATTCGTATCATACTCCATGCTGATGTCTATGTTTTCCGACGCCGTGCCGGAAGCCTTGCCAAGGAGGGTAATGGTGGCGCCGTTCGCGGTAAAGGAATTGGTGCTGCGCTGCACGGTGATCAGGTCGGATTCTTCCTTGGAGCCGTTGGTGCTCATGCGCACGATGGCATCCGTTCCGGCCGTATATTTGCCGCCGTTGAACAGGGCATCCATTAAATACCCCTGCTGATCCTGTACGGATACGGCAGACGCCGCGCCGGTGGTTTTGGATACCATGGAGAACGAATCGGTGAGCGACGAGTAGCTCATGGTGACGCCGGCATCACTGGCATTGACGACCCGCATGATATCGCTCATGGCGACCGTACTATTGAAAGTAAACGATTTGCCGTTAATGGAGAAGGAAAGAGAACTATCTTCGGGGGAAGCAAAGACATCCCTTGCAAAGCCGGCCTGCCGGAGCCCCATGCTCAAATCAACCTTGTTGCTGCTGTAGCTGACAAAGTCAAGGATGCCGGCGGTACTGCTTTGCCCGTCTGTGGGAACGCTGATGCGAAGGGAGGAGTTCTGCGCCGAAAGGGACAGCTCATTCCCATTTTGTGTAATGCTGATTCTCCCTGAGCCGAAGGCGGCATTCAGCCTGGCGGCCAGCTCGGCCTGAACATCCTCCGCCGTTTCATAGGTGCCGGCAGAAAAGGTGATGGTTTTGCTGACGCCGTCCAAATTGACCGCTATGCTTTTGCCGGAAAGATCGGACAAGGCCTCGGTATTGATGGAGATGGTCGGATTTGCGCTGGCCTGTTTTCCTTCCAGCTTGGCGCTGGAAGCCAGGCTGACGATATCGGCGATGTACATGGAACCGGTCGCCGCGGTGCTGCTGCCAACAACGGATACATAGGGCGAACTGTACGTGGCAGCCAGCGTCTTTAAAGATCCGCTCGTCAGCGATCCGGAAGAATTGGTGCCAAAGTACTTGTTCTGAAAGCTGTTCAGCTTGTTTGCGATCTCTTTGTAAGCATCCTGCTTCCATTCCAGGAGCATCTTTTGCTTTTTTACGCCTTCTACCTTCAGCTTGCTGATGGCCATCAGGTCCCTGACGATGCCTTCGGTATCCAGCCCGGAGGCCATGCCCGCAAGGCGCAGTTTGGTTGCATTGATACCGGACAAGTCTAATCCCTCCTTGGCCACGCGTGGCGTTTGACTCGTTTGCTCACAATGAATATATCGTACATTTGTCAAAGAATGTTTAGTAATACTTCTTTTCTGGCAGATATTTTTCGTTTTTTGTCGATTCCGGGAGGAGGATGATCCTTGTGGCAATGTAACGGATATAGAATAAAACAAAATCACGTTTTCCCCTTGACCGCAGGATGGACGCGTGCCGGCGTGGAAAACGAAAAGCCCGCGGCGCAGCAGCCGCGGACTTTCATGGTATCGGTTGGTGGGAAAGCGCAAAATCGCGCTACAGCAGTTCCTGCGAGGCTTGATAGGCAATACCGTCAGGGAGGGGGAGCTCCTCTTCTTCCTGCCGCCCCTGCTTGAGTAGCGTCAGGCGGCCGACGGATACCTCATAGGCGGTCTTGTTCAAAATCGTACCGTCGGCCAGCTGTTTTTGATAAGCGCGGCTCTGGAAGCGGCCCTGTACCTGCACATGGTCGCCTACCGACAAATGGCTGGCAAAGCGCGCGGTGCGGCCCCAGGTAATGCAGGGGATGTAATCGCTTTTTCCATAAGCGCGGTTCACGGCCAGCATCAGGTCGCAGATTTCCCGGCCGAAGGGGGTGGTACGGTAGGAGGGCGCTTTGCAAAGCGCGCCGTACAGCTGCACCTGGTTGGGGTTGGTAAGCTCCTCGGGGGCAAGCAGCCGCTGTACAAAACCTGTGATCAGCAATCGGCCTGCGCCTTCCACCACCTTGTTATAGCTGCGCAGCTGCCCTTCCAGGGACAGGGGATAACCGGGGCCCAACGCCTTGTTCTCCATCAGCCGCTCGCTGATGGTAATGGGCAGCAGGTCTTCCGCGCCCGACAGGCGCGGCACGGCCAGGGTTGCATAAAAGAACTGTTCCGCAAATACCTCATGTCCATAGACAGGTTGTGTTGTCAGTGTACCGCCCAAACGCAACAGGTTGCCCGTTTCTTCCATTGCAATTCACCTCGCTGGCGCAGGGGTGGGGGTGTTAAGTGGATGCTGTTTCCCCTGCACGTCTATTGTTGTTTCGCCGCTTAACAGAATTTGGGATACCGGGATGATCTTGTAGCCCAGCCCCTGGTAATGCTCAATCACATCCGGCAATGCGTCCAGTACGTATTGAGCGTCATTATGGAAAAGCACGATGTCGCCGTTTTGCACCTTGGCGGTGCATTGCTTGATAATATCTGCGACGCCGCGGTTTTTCCAATCCAGGGAGTCGATGCTCCACTGAACCACCTCATACCCTGCCGCGCGGCTTGTCAAGACCACTTTGTCGTTGTAATCCCCATAAGGCGGACGGAACAGGGTTGGGCGAACACCCGTTATTCTTTCCACCTTGTCGCTCATTATCCGCAGTTCTTCTCTAATTTTTTCCTCCGACAGCTGGCTCATGTGCGGATGGCTCTGGGAATGATTGCCGATCTCGTGGCCCCGGGCGACCATTTCCTTGACCAGCTCGGGGTACTTATCCACCCAGAAACCAACCAGGAAGAAGGTGGTTTTCACGTCGTATTTATCCAATATGTCCAGAAGGGGAATGGTTTGTGTGCCGCCCCATGCTGCGTCAAAGCTGATGGCAACCACCTTGTCTTCCCTGGATACGCTGTAGACAGGCAGCTGGCGCCGGTGGCTGAGCACCGTTACGGTCTGGTCGCCCAGCCCGCTGGCATACAGTACGGATACCATGGCCAGGCACAGGGTAAGAGCCAGCTGGCTTGCCGTCTGGCTGCGCAGGACTTTTCCCACACCGCGGAAGAACCTGCCTGCGGCGGTAGCCGCCTTTTGCAAAATACCGGTACGCACCTGGTCCTTTTTGACTTCCGGGATACCGGACAACAATCCTTTTGGTTTTAAGCGCATGGGTTTGTTGCTCATGCTTTCGCCACCACCTTTTGCCTATCCCTATGCGGTTTAAGCCGATGGTATGCATTGTCATCCACATCATATAAAACGAAACACAAATGCCATTTCGGGCAAGAAACAGAAATACCCCCGGCCTAGGGCCAGGGGTGGTGGGTACAAATATAGGGAATTGTCAGATCACCCGCTGCACCTGTGCGGCAGGATGCAAACCGGCCGGCAATAGGGGGGATCAGGGCAGCTTGACCCCGGGAATCAGGCCGCTCACCACATCCTCCATCAGTGCCATGACATAGGGCCTGCCCTTGTCTGCCTTGGCCTGCAGCGCGATTTCGTCGGACGCTATGGCGCTGGGGGCGCTCTGGGCCTGGGTGATGACCAGCGGGGTATTTTGAGCGTTTATGCGGGCGCAGCCGGCGACGCAGGTGCCGTTGGAACCGTTTTTGTTGAAGGTAAAGCACCGCACGCCCTTGCCGTTGCGGCCCTGGGCTTCAAAATCGATGGACAACAGGCGTTTGGCGCTGCCGCGGTCGCTGAAGAGCACCATTTGGTCTTTCGCGCCGACCTGCCCGCCAAAGAGCACCTCATCGCCATTCTCCAGCTGCATGCCCTTCACGCCGCCGGTGGCGCGGCCCATGGGCGGCACGGATTCCAGAGTGAAGCGTATACACTGGCCGCCGCGGCTTACAAGCAGCAGGTCCAGGTCCCTTTCTGCGGGGAAAACGTTCACCAGCCTGTCGCCGTCCTTCAGGTTGATGGCGGCAAACTTTTGCCTGCGCACGTCATACTCCGAGGCGGCGGTGCGCTTGACCATGCCCTGGGCGGTAATAAACAGATAATCGGGTGCGTTCATAAGGCTGGCTGTCTTTACGCATTGCAATTGGCAAAGGGTTTCGCCATCCTCCAGCCCGGCCAGCACGCCGGACAGCAGCACGCCCCGGTCCTTGGGCCGGTTGGCCTCCGGCAGGCTGCCGACGGGCAGGGGATAACAGTTGCCCCTGTCTGTAAAGAACAAAAGCGTATGGTCCGTGAGGGTATTGAACAGGAATTTGGGGATATCGACAATACCCGACTGCGGATCGGGGGGCGGCAGCTTTTCAAAGAATTTCGGATACATGCGCTTCAATTGCCCGCCGAAGGTATACAGGACCACCGCCTCTTCCGGTACAACCTCTTCCTCTTCGGAGGCGGAGGCATGCTCTTCCTCCTTGACAAGCTGCGTCCGGCGGGGCTCGGTGTGCTCGGCGGCCATTTCGCCAAGCTCCGCCTTGATAACACCCAGAAGCTTCTTCTCGCTGGCCAGAATGCCTTCCAGCTTATCAATCAGGCGCTTGACCTCCTCATACTCACGGCGCAGCGCCAGTATCTCCAGGTTGGTCAAGCGCTGCAGGCGCATGTCCAATATGGCCTGGGCCTGAATGTCGGACAGGGTAAACCTGTCCATCAGCTTTTGCTTGGCCTCCTTGGGGGTTTTGCTGCCGCGGATCAGGGCGATGACCTCGTCCAGGTTGTCCACGGCCACCATCAGGCCTTCCAAGATATGGGCCCTGGCCTTGGCCTGATCCAGGTCGTACTGGGTGCGCCGGGTGACAACATTCTTCTGATGGCGGATGAAGTGGCCGATGACCTCTTTGAGGCCCATTTGCACGGGCTTGCCCTCGGCAATGGCCACCATGTTGACACCGAAGGTCACCTGCATGTCGGAGTATTTGTACAGGTAACTCAATACCTTTTGCGGGTCCACATCCTTGCGCAGTTCGATGACGGCACGAAGCCCGGTGCGGTCGCTTTCGTCCCGTATGTCGTAAATGCCGCCCAGCGCGGCTTTTTTCTCCTCCGACAGCTTCAATATCTTTTCCAGCATGCCGGCCTTGGCCACCTGGTAGGGCATTTCGGTGATGACGATCAGCTTGCGGCCGCTGGGGCCGTTTTCAATATGGACCTTGGCCCGGTTGATCAGCCGGCCCCGGCCGGTTTCGTAGGCCTTTTCGATTTCATCGGTGTCAAGCAGCACGCCGCCGGTGGGGAAGTCGGGGGCGGGGATGTACTGCATCAGTTCCCTGGTGGTAATGCCCGGCTTGTCGATTTGGGCGATGACCGCCTTCACTGCCTCGCCGAAATGGTGGGGCGGAATGTTGGTGGCCAGGCCAACGGCAATGCCGCTGGCGCCGTTGACCAGGAGGTTGGGGAAGCGGGCCGGCAGCATGTCCGGCTCTTTTAACGTATCGTCAAAGTTCAGGCGGAAGGGAACGGTATCCTTTTCGATATCCCGCAGCATCAGCATGGAAAGGCCGGTCATACGGGCCTCGGTGTACCGCATGGCCGCCGCGCTGTCACCGTCGATGGAGCCGAAATTGCCGTGGCCGTCCACCAGCATACCCATCAGGGAAAAGGGCTGGGCCATGCGCACCAGGGCGTCGTACACCGAGGTGTCGCCATGGGGGTGGTATTTGCCCAGGCAGTCGCCCACGATGCGGGCGCATTTGCGGTGGGGCTTGTCAGGCGTCAGGCTCAATTCGCTCATGGTGTACAAAATGCGCCGCTGCACGGGCTTCAAGCCATCCTCCACCCTTGGCAGGGCGCGCTCCAGAATAACATACTCCGCATAGGGGAGCATGGAATTATGCATGACCTCTTCCATGGGCAGTTGAATGATTTCCGGGGGCTGCACGGTGATGTTTTTATCATTGCCGGCCATCTTTTAGTTCGCCCCCCTTTTCCTGAACATCTGCCGACACCGGCACGAAATCGTCTGATTTGTTGAAGTTGGCATGCTGCGTGATGTATTCCCGGCGCGGCTCCACCTTGTCGCCCATCAAAATGGTAACGACGCGGTCGGCCTGGGCGGCATCCTCGATGGTGACCTGCATCAGCTTGCGGTTTTGCGGGTCCATGGTGGTCTGCCAAAGCTGCTCGGGATTCATCTCCCCAAGGCCTTTATAGCGCTGCAGCGTATAGCCCTTGCCCACGTTTTTCAGCACTTTTTTCAGTTCCCTGTCATCGTATACATATTGCGTGTTGTTTCCTTTTTGGATTTTGTACAGCGGCGGCATGCCGATGTACACATGCCCTTCCGTCACCAGCTCCCGCATGTAGCGGTAGAAGAAGGTGAGCAGGATGGCCCTTATGTGGGCGCCGTCCTGGTCGGCGTCGGAGAGGATGATGACCTTGTGGTATTTGAGGTTGACCAAATCAAAGCTTTCATCAATGCTTGTCCCCAGCGCGGTGATGATGGTGCGGAATTCCTCATTGGACAGCACCTGGTCCAGCCGTTTTTTTTCGGCGTTGAGAGGCTTGCCGCGAAGGGGGAGTATGGCCTGGAAGCGCCTGTCCCGGCCCTGCTTGGCGCTGCCGCCGGCGGAATCGCCCTCCACGATAAACAGCTCGTTTTCCTGGGGCTTGCGGCCGGTGCAGCTTGACAGCTTGCCCACCAGCGGCGCGGCTTCCAGCTCGTTTCTGGCACGGGCCATGGACTGGGCCTTGCGGGTGGCCTCCCGCACCTTGGCGGAACGGATGGCCTTTTCCACGATCTTCTGGCAAAGATCCTGGTTTTTCAAATCTTCCAGGAATTCAGACAACTTCTGGGCGATGATGGCCTCCACCGCCGGCCGGACCTCGGTGTTGCCCAGGCGGCCCTTTGTCTGCCCCTCGAACTGGGGGTTTTTGACCATGGAGATGATCACGGCGGTCATGCCCTCGCGGAAATCCTCGCCGGCCAGGTTGTTGTCCTTTTCCTTGAGCGCGCCGATTTTGCGGGCATAATCATTGAAAGCTTTCGTATAAGCGGTGCGAAAGCCCGTCTCATGGGTGCCGCCCTCGGCGGTGGGGATGTTGTTCACATAGGAAAAAATGCTTTCGGTATAGCCGTCGGTATATTGGATCGCCACGCGGCACACCGTATCATCCTTCTTGCCATCCAGCATGATGGGCGTATCATGCAGCGCGGTCTTGTCTACATTCAGGTATTTGACGTAGTCGGAAATGCCCCCGGCGTAATGGAACTCCTGCCGGGCAAGCGCGGCATCTTTTTGCCGCTCGTCGTTAAAGATAATGCGGATGCCGGTGTTCAAATAAGCCAGTTCCCGAAGCCTCCGTGCCACGATCTCGCCGTTGAACTTCGTCTCTTCAAAAACGGCGTCGTCGGGCAAAAAGCGCACAATTGTGCCGCGCTTGCGGGTGTTGCCGATCTTTTGCAGGCCGCCTTTGGGCTGGCCGGCCAACAACTTGCCTTTTAACATGTCAAATTCAGTGGCAAACTCCATGCGGTAATGGGTCCAATCCCGGTAAACATCCACTGTCACCCATTTGGACAGCGCGTTCACCACCGAGGCGCCCACGCCGTGCAGGCCCCCGGAATAGCTGTAGTTTTCATTGTTGAATTTTCCGCCTGCGTGCAGCTTGGTAAAAATAACCTCCACGCCCGGCACATGCATGGTGGGATGGATATCCACCGGCATACCCCGGCCATTGTCAAAAACGCTGGCGGAGCCATCCTTGTGCAGCGTGATCTCCACCTCGGTGGCGAAGTTGTTGGAAGCCTCGTCCATGGCGTTGTCCACGATCTCCCATAAAAGGTGGTGCAGCCCTCTTTGACCGGTGGAGCCGATGTACATGCCCGGCCGCATGCGCACCGCGTCCAACCCCTCCAACACCTGTATATTGCCAGCGTCATACGTTTGCGCCATGCCAAAACTCCTTGTCCAATTCCATAATCATTCTTCTTACTATACCACATTTTGGGGTCGCTCACAATGCCCTGTCCACAGGTTGCTGTGCGCATATTCTTTTTGGGCAGCGGGAACACTTTTTGGGAATAAAGGCTTGGGAGGAAGAAATCTGTGTCCATTGGCATGATACTGCTCACCGCAGTGGCGGTGCTGATTTTCTTCGGCGTATCCCAGCGGGTGCTGGACAGGATGCGGCTGACCGACCGCGCCGCGCTGATCATTGTGGCGGCCATGTTCTTTGGCACGCTGATCCCCGACATACGCATTGGCATGGTGCAGTTCAACATTGGTGGGGCGGTGATCCCCGTGGCGGTCTGCCTGTATCTGATCATCAGGGCTGAAACAGGAAAAGAGAAGCTGCGGGCTGTGATCGGGACCCTTCTCACCGCCGGGGTGGTATATGTGCTGGGTCTGGTGATGCCCAACGAGCCGGAGCAGATTGTCATTGATCCAAACTATGTCTGGGGCATTGTGGGCGGCCTGGCGGCTTACATACTGGGCAGGTCCCGCCGCAACGCCTTTATCTGCGGCGTTCTGGGCGTACTGCTGGCAGATGTTGCAGTGGCGGTGGTTAACTGGAACTCTGGTGAAAACCAGGTGCTGACACTCGGCGGCGCCGGAGTGATGGACGCCATGGTCATCAGCGGTATCCTGGGTGTTTTGCTGGCGGAGCTTATCGGTGAAATCGTTGAGCGCGTAACAAGGGGTAAGAACCCGCCGGATAGAGAACGGATTCATGCAGTTAAAGAGAAGGGGGAGGAAAGGAAATGAAAAAAAGGCTTGCATTGCTCATGGTAGCAGTTATGCTGCTCCTCCCGGCGCTTGCTTTGACAGAGGCAGAGGTCTTGGAGGAAGAAGGGGATGGGATCGAGGAGGTTTACGAGATTCTGGACGAGGCCGGCGAATATATCACTTCCTTTTGCGGCTTGCCGGACAAGGGTGACGAATACATTGCTGAGGACAACCGGCATTTTGAAGTCATTTCGGTAGATACGGCAAAAAAAACGGCCGTGGCAAAAAAGCTTGGAATGTACGAGCTGCCTGATGTTTCCTGGCTGGATGCCGACGCATCACTGCCAGTGAGTGCGGGCGGGCAAAAAAAGATCGCCATCTATAACACCCACAGTGATGAAAGCTATATACCCTCCGACGGCGTGAGCTCGAAAAAGGGTAAGGGCGGCATATACGATATGGCTGATGAATTCAAAAAGGAAATGGAGAAGCTGGGCGTCACTGTGGAAGCCAGTGAGGCCACCCACCATCCCCATGACTCCGGGGCTTACCGCCGCAGCCGGCCAACCGCCATGAAGCTTATGCAGACAGCCCCGGACGCCATCTTTGATATTCACCGGGACGGCATTCCCAATCCAAAGGAATACAACACCAACTTGGCAGGGAAAGATGCCAGCAAGATCCGCCTTCTGGTAGGGCGCAGCAATCAAAATTCAAGCGCCAACAAAAAATTTGCCGCACAGATCAAAGCCGTGGGTGACAAGGTATACCCGGGCCTCATCAAAGATATTTTCATTGGAAAGGGTACCTATAATCAGGATCTGTCGCCGCGCAGCGTACTGCTGGAATTCGGAACCCATGTCATCAGCAAAGACAGGGTGGAAAATTCCATGGCGCCGATTGCAAACGTCATTTATAAAGCCTTGTATGGCGGCGTCACCGGCGCGGCGGGGGCCGCCAGCGACGTGGCCCCGGGCAATAACAACAATGCCGCCGCCAACAATCAAGAGACGAACACACCTTCCACCGAGGACAACACGGGCGCCGGCAGCGGCATCCTGTGGGTGGTGGGCGTCTTTGTGGCCGGGCTTGTCATCTTTGCGCTGATCGCCACCGGTTCCAAGCAGGGCACGGTAGACAAGCTCAAACGCAACGTCAGCGAGATGACCGGCGGCCTGTTCGGGAAAAAGCCGCAAAAGTAAAAGGGATCATGGATAGAGCATAGGGGATGTAAAGGAAACCGCCTTGGCTGGGCCATGCAATGACTGCGTGCCCGGCCAAGGCGGTTTTTTGCGGTCTGAAACGCAAACCATGCAAAATCGGAATAATTTTCCTTCCTCATTCGTTTTAATAAAAAATGGAAATCGGGAGGAAAATGCATGAAACGTGCTTTGATCTCATTTTCCCTGGCGATCCTGGCGACCCTTCTTTCCGCGCTTCCGGCGGCGGCCCAAATCCCCGGCAGGCTCGAGCCCAAGGATATGACGGAGCTTATGATGATGACGCGGCAGGAAATACTGCTTGTCTTTGGTGATGGCTACACCTCAAAGGAGGAGGATGGCTGGCAGCGATACTCTTATCCGGAATGGGGCTATACCTTTGTGTTCGAGGCCGCGGCGGATGATGATACGCCGATGCGCTTTATCGATATGGACGACGGCGTCGTTTTTGATGGTTTGTATGGCGGCATGGATTGGCAGCAGGTAATTGACCGGGTGGGTGACCGCATTATCCTGAATAGGGGGAACGCCTCCCTGGGGGATGATCCAGCCCTTTTCCAGCGGTCATATACCTATGACTGTCTTGAGAACAGCGGCGCCCAAACCCTGCCAGGCTTTGTGACCATTTATGGTGAATGGTCGCCTAAAGATTCACTCTCTGAAAAGACCCATTTGCGGCTTTTTTCATATGCGATCTGGTCACCGCAAACGTGTTACAATCCGCAAGGCGGGCAATACTATCATAGTGGGGATTACTGCAATGCAGTATCTTCCCGCTTTTTGCCGCTGACGGCCATCACCTGCTACAATGCGGATCTAATGAATGGCCTCACGCCATGCCCCTACTGTATCGGGAAAGAGGATTGGGCGGTCAGCAACAGCTTTTATTCCGGCACAGACGGAGCGGGAACAAAAGCCCTTGTGCAAAAAGTGGTGGACAAGTTTACGAAGATCACTGTCCACGCGCCGGAAGATTCCGCTATAAATGGCTGGCGGCTATATATTAAGGGGGAACCGCGGGCGATGGCGGAAAAGCTGGTGGATGGTCTTTACACCGCTTGGTTTGTCGGCAATCATGTATATCAGCCGGCTCAGTTGGTGCCTGTAGACGAAAATGGCATGGAAGACGAGAGCGGTGCCATTTCGCTTCAAAAGGGACGGTGATTGCGGCCGCGGCCGGATATTCTTCTTGTTTTCGCTTGAAATGCTTTTGACCTTTCCATAAGCCCCCAAATATGCTATACTAGCTTAGGATGGTTTTTCATATTTCCGCTCTCTTTCCGCCCGCCAGATGCAAGCGGGTCTTTGTTCGAAGTGACCCTAAACAAATATGGGAGGCGGACCCATGTTCACACCAAAGATCCAAACATCCCAAACCGATCTGTTGATGCAGGCGCTTCTGGCGCTTTCGGAGCCGGAGGATGCCTACCGTTTTTTGGAGGATGTCTGCACCATACAGGAGCTGAAAAGCATTGCCCAGCGGCTGCATGTGGCATGCCTGCTTCGGGAGCATGTAACCTATCAGGAGATCGCCCGCCGGACCGGGGCCAGCACCGCCACCATCAGCCGGGTCAACCGGGCGCTTTTGTACGGCGCGGGCGGGTATCAGAAGGTACTGGAGGTCCTGGCGGAAAAGAGGCTGATTCCGCAGGATGCGGCAGAGGCAACAACACAAGATTGAGGAAGACAGAGGAAAACGAACATGAATTTGCAGGCGTTGAACAAAGAACAGCGGCAGGCTGCCGAGACCTTGCAAGGGCCGGTGCTTATCCTGGCAGGCGCGGGCAGCGGCAAAACCCGCGCCCTTACATACCGCGTGGCGAACCTGATCGACCACGGGGTTCAACCATGGCAAATTATGGCGTTGACATTTACCAACAAAGCGGCCAGGGAAATGAAGGAGCGCATCGCGAAGCTGGTGGGGCCAAAGGCGGAGGAAGCCTGGATCTCCACCTTCCACGCCACCTGCGCCAGAATCCTGCGCCGCGATATCGAAAAGCTGGGCTATACCAGGTCCTTCACCATCTATGACGACGACGATCAAAGCAGCGTCATCAAGGAAATACTCAAAAGCATGAACCTGGATGAAAAGTTCCTGCCGCCCAGGGAACTCAAATCCAAAATTTCCGACGCCAAAAACAAATTGATGTCTCCGGCCGACTGGTTCCGGGAATCCAACAAGGATTACCGCTGCCAGCTTATTTCCGACGCCTTTCAAATGTATGAGGACAAGCTCCGCGCCGCCAACGCCCTGGATTTTGACGATCTGATCATGCGCACTCTGGAGCTGTTTGCCGACCACCCGCCCGTGCTGGAAGGCTATCGGGACAGGTTCCAGTATGTGCATGTGGACGAATACCAGGATACCAACTATGCCCAGTACATGCTGGTGAAGCTCATCACCCAAAAGAGCCGCAACCTGTGCGTAGTGGGCGACGACGACCAGTCCATTTACGGCTGGCGCGGCGCAGATATCCGCAACATCCTGGATTTTGAAAAGGATTTCCCCGACGCCAAGGTTATCAAGCTGGAGCAGAATTACCGCTCCACCGCCAATATACTGGATGCCGCCAACCAGGTGATTGCCCACAACCAGGGCCGCAAGGAAAAGGCGCTGTGGACGGAAATGGGCGAAGGCGAGCCCATCAAGGTGTTCTGCGCGGGCGATGAGCGGGAGGAAGCCGCCTGGATCTGCGACAGGATGCACCAATTGACCTTAAGCCGCGAAACCTATGGCGACATGGCGGTTTTGTACCGCACCAACGCCCAGAGCCGCGTGCTGGAAGAAATGATGGTCCGCGCCGGCATCCCCTACAGGGTGTTCGGCGGCCTGCGCTTTTACGACCGCAAGGAAGTGCGGGATATCATTGCTTACCTTCGGGTGATAATCAACCCAGCCGATGACGTTTCGCTGCGCCGCATCATCAACCAGCCCAAGAGGGCTATCGGCGACGCCACCATCGCGGAGCTGGCCCAGCATGCCCAGGAAAACAGCATGCCGCTGTACAGCGCCCTGCAGGACATTCCCGAATCCCTCTCCGCCAGGCCCCGCAAGTGCGTGGGCGAGTTTGCCATGCTTATGAACCGGCTGGTGGCCATGCGGGAGGATATGGGCCTTGCGGAGTTTGTAAAAACAGTGCTGCAGGAGTCGGGCCTGATGGCGGAATACCAGCGGGAGGATACGGAGGAAGCCCGTACCCGCCTGGAGAACATACAGGAATTTGTCGGCGCGGTGGAGGAGTTCGAGCATAAGGCGGATAACCCGCGCCTGGAGGACTTTTTGGAGAACGTGGCCCTGGTCACCGACCTGGACCAGTCGGCGGAAAGCCCGCGGTACGTGACGCTGATGACGCTGCACAGCGCCAAGGGGCTGGAGTTCCCCATCGTTTTCCTGGCCGGCATGGAGGATGGGCTTTTCCCTTCCAGCCGTGTGAATACCGACGAAAACCGCCTGGAAGAGGAACGGCGCCTTTGCTATGTGGGCATCACCCGCGCCCAGCGCAGGCTGTATTTGAGCTATGCCAGCCAGCGCATGATTTTCAACCAGCTGAACCACAACCCGCCCTCCCGGTTTTTGAATGAGATTCCCAAGCGCCTGCTGGACGACGAGTGGATTTCCAAAATGGAGCGGTCCTTCGGCTCGCCCAAGCCCCAGCATCCCGCGCCCGCAAAGCCTGCCCGGGTCACCCGGCCCCATGAACTCGGGTTTGGCACGCCTCAAATCGCGCCAAGCTCCCAGGCGCTGGGCATCCCCGGCGTGCAAAAGGGCTTTGCCGCCTCCCCGGCCAGAAGCCTGGAAAAAACGGCCATGCAGAGCCTGTTCACTACCGGCGATCGGGTCATGCACCGCAAGTTTGGCGAGGGCAACGTGCTGGAGGTGCGGGGCAGCGGCGCCGACGCACGGATCGTGATCGAGTTTACGGCTTATGGCGTCAAGGAGTTTTCGCTGAGCATCGCGCCGATTGTAAAGGTAGGGAACTAGTATGCCGCACGAGAAGGAAAACGTCACTTTGCCGCCGGCGCAGCGCATGCGCACGCTGGTAGATCAGTTGAACGAAGCAAACCGGGCGTATTATGAAATGGATAACCCGGTCATATCGGATGCCCAATGGGACAAGCTCTATGATGAGCTTGTCCTTTTGGAAAAAGAGACGGGCGTGCGGCTTTCCGATTCGCCTACCCACAGGGTGGGCGGCCAGCCGCTGCCCGTTTTTTTGCAGCACAGGCATCTGAACAGGCTGTGGAGCATGGACAAGGTGCGGGATTTGCAGGGCCTTGCCGCCTGGGTAGCGCGGGTGGAGAAGCTGGCTGCCCAGGCGGGCCATATGGTTGGGATCACTTACTTTGTGGAATACAAGCTGGACGGCCTGACCCTGAACCTGACCTATAACAACGGCGAATTGAAGCAGGCGGCCACCCGGGGCAATGGTGAAACGGGCGAGGCGATTCTGCCCCAGGCGAAAACCATACGCACCGTGCCGCTGACCATCCCCTACAAGGGGCTTTTGGAGGTGCAGGGCGAATGCATCATGCGCCTGTCGGTGTTCAAAAAATACAATGAAACGGCTGCGGAGCCTTTGAAAAATGCCCGTAACGCGGCGGCCGGCGCGCTGCGCAACCTGGACCCGGCGGTTACGGCCTTAAGAAGGCTGGACGCGTTCTTTTACCAGGTCGGCACCATAGAAAATCCGCCCTACGGCGACCAGGCCGGCATGATCGCTTTCCTGAAAGAAAACGGCTTCCCATTGGGCTTGCGCAAAGAGGCGAAGAGCCTTGACGAGCTTCGCGCCTGCATTCAGGAGATCATTGACAGCCGTGAAAAGCTGGACTTTTTGATCGACGGCGCGGTGATCAAGGTCGCTGATTTCAATCTGCGCAATGCGATGGGATATACCGATAAATTCCCGCGCTGGGCCGTTGCCTACAAGTTTGAGGCGGAGGAAAACACGACCACCCTTTTGAAGGTGGAATGGGAGCCGGGCCGCACCGGCAAGCTGACGCCACTGGCCCATCTCACGCCGGTGGACTTTGGCGGTGTCACGGTGAAAAGGGCCACCCTCAACAACTGGGGCGATATTCAGCGCAAAAAGGTGGCCGTCGGCTGCCAGGTGTGGATCCGCCGCTCCAACGATGTGATTCCCGAAATCATGGGCCGGGTAGGGGAGCCGGAGGAGGGCGAAACACCCATTGAAAAACCGGCAAAGTGCCCTGCCTGCGGCGGTGAAATCATCGAACGCGGCGCGCATCTGTATTGCATGAACAGGGCCACCTGCCGGCCCCAGGCCGTGGCGCGCATCGCTCATTTTGCGGGCCGGGATGCCATGGATATCGAGACTTTTTCCGAAAAGACGGCCGGTCTTTTGTATGACAGGTTTGACATCAAAGACCCTGCCGGTCTGTATACGCTGACGAAGGAGCAGCTGCTAAGCCTGGAAGGATTCAAAGACAAAAAGGCGGATAACCTGCTGAAGGCCTTGCAGGAAAGCCGCCATTGCCCGCTGGACGCGTTTCTGTTCGCGCTGGGCATCCCCAATGTGGGCCGCAAAACCGCGCGGGATCTGGCCACTCATTTCGGTACGCTGGATGCGCTGAAATTAGCCGGCCTGGAGGAATTGATTCAAATTCCCGAGGTGGGCGATGTGGTGGCCCAGAGCATTGTGGACTTCTTCTCCTTTGCCGAGAACATCGAAATGGTGGACCGGTTGCTTATGGCCGGCATTGCGCCAATGGAGGCGAAAAAGGCGGAGGGTGGAGTGCTCACGGGCCTCACGGTGGTCGTCACGGGCACGTTGCCGACACTTGGCCGCAGCGAGGCCGAAGATCTGATCCGCAAGCATGGCGGCGTGGCATCCGGCAGCGTCAGCCGCAAAACCTCCTTTGTGCTGTACGGCGAAAACGCCGGCAGCAAGCTGACAAAAGCCCAGGAGCTGCAAATCCCGGTGATTGATGAAGCGGAGTTTTTGTTAAGAATCGGCGGGCAAGGGTGAATGACATGATTGTTTGCAAAAAAGTGGACAGAACGTATTTTCCGCAATATGATGCCATACCCATGCTTGTTCATGTTTCCAGTTATTATCGAATAGAAAAGCTGAATCGCGGGCTGGGCGGCTTTACCCTTGTTGAGACAGCGACAGAACCATATACAAAAGATATGGGTATATTTGAGATCGCCTCAGAATATGAGGATCAGTTTGATATAACCAATTGGGCTGTATTTATGGCGTTTGATCGTGAAAAAGCCGTTGGCGGCGCAACGGTTGCCGCCAGAACCAAAGAAGTAAATATGCTCTCGGGCAGAGACGATCTTGCTGTTTTGTGGGATATTCGTGTGGAGGATGACTATAAGCGGCAGGGCATTGGCCAAGCTTTGTTTGATACGGCAGTCAAATGGTCAAAAAGCCAGGGACTTGTGCAAATGAAAATCGAATGCCAAAACAACAATGTTCAGGCATGCAGGTTTTATCATAAACAAGGCGCCTTCCTTTGCGCAGTAGATGAATACGCGTATTTCAATGAACCTGAATACAGGCAGGAGGTTCAGCTGATTTGGTTTTTGGATTTGTAAACGGCCCGGTAAGCACCACCCCGAAAAATACTTGACCCGAGGCAGTTCTGAAAATCATGCCATTTAGGTGCGTGCTCATGAAGCAAGGCGAGCGATTATCAATCGCCCGCCCGCACAAATCCAGCCAACAAATGGGCGATTTTTATTGTTCCTTCCCCTTCTGCGCGCTTACCCAGAAATCATGCCAGGGCGCCCGCGGTGGAAGCGTCGCAAACGCTTCGCGGGTGTAGACGGCCTGCACGCTGCCGTCGCGTATGTGAATCAGCCTGTCGGCCAGCGAAAGCGAATCCGCCAGGTTGACCGCGAGGATCACCACCGCGATTCCCTTTTCCAATAGCCGCTCCATCAGCCGCCAGATGCGCATGCGCTGCTCCACATCGGCGCCCATAAAGGGCTGCACGCAAACGGCCACCCTGGGCCGCTGCAAAAGCACTCTCGTATATACCAAATCATATTTTTCCGGCTGGGTCAGCGCATCGACCGGCCTGTCAAAAACCGTATCGCCCAGCAAGGGTTGCAGTTCCCTTCGCATGCCGTTTCTGGAAGCGGGCCGCCGCCATATGTTTTTCAGCCGGTGGTCCATGGTAAAGCAAAGGTTGTCCAGATAGGTAAGCTCCGGAAAGAGCATCGTCTGCGTGGGCTGCTGCGCTATCACGGCGATTTCCCGGGACCCAAAACGGTCAAAAGGCTTGCCCCTTACAAACATGCCGCCGCGCAGCGGCTTTTTTTCACCGCTGAAAAGCGCGATGAGATCGTTCAAAATATGGTTGTCCAGGTCCTGCATGACCACGCATTCGCCTGGGGCGACGGATACGTTCAGCGATTCGATCTGCCCATATTGCAGATTGCGCATTTCCAGCACGGGCGCTGCATCCGCGCCGGCGGGCTTTGCGCGCTCCTGCCCGCGCACCATTTGCGTATATTCCTCCACACCAAAGCATTGCAGCGTTTCAGGCGTGGTATCCGCGGTGGAAACCACCTTGGCGATCTGTCCGTTGACCATGATGGCGGCCCGGGTGCAAATCTGTCGCGTCTCCTCATAATGCCGGCTGACATACAGGAAGGAAAAGCCCTTGGTGGCATAATGCCGAAGGATGCGGTGCAGGCTGTCCAGCCGCTCATCGCTGATTACGCTGGCCGGCTCCATCAATACGATCAGCCGGCAGCCCGCCACCACGGCTTTCACCAGTTCGGAAATAAAGCGGGGGAAAGCGGAAAGGTCCCTTGCGCAGGCATCGGCCGACAATTCCACGCCGGTTTCCCGCAAAAAAGGCTCCAGCTGCCGGTTTAATACCTTGCGGCGGATAATGCGCTTTTTAAAGCCCTGGCGCAGCACAAATACGTTGTCCGCCACAGTCAGGTCATCGGCCAGGCCGCTGCGGCTTTCAATGATGCTGATGCGGTTGTAATTCAAATCCGATTCCTGCCAGTGGTTGATCAGCTTGCCGCGGTAGTATACATACCCGTAATGGAGGGGCAGGTTCTGCCGAAGGAGCTTCAACAGCGCTGCCATGCCCGTGTCGTTGATGGGGATCAGGCCCATGATTTCCCCGGCGCCGATGGCAAGGCAAAAGTGGTTCAGCTGCGTCACGCCCTGCTCCCTGTAGGTAATGCGGTCCATGCGCAGCACTTCCTCTTTCATCAAAGCACCTCGCTTTGCAAAAGCCCCCGGTTGGAGGTGATGATGGGCAGGGTGATCTGCACATCGGTGCCGGCCATAGGGATGGAAAACACATGCAGGCCGTATTCCTCGCCAAAGAGCAGGTGGATGCGGTTGTTTACGTTCACCATGGCCACGCCGCCGGTATGGTCTTCCTTCTCCTCCTGAATGGCCCGGCCGCTGGTATCCAGCTTCTCGTTCAGATGGGCCAGTGTGTGCTCATCCATGCCCACCCCGTCGTCGGACACAAGTATGGTCAGCAGTTTATCCGTGCGCTCCAGCTTCACGGTCAGCTTACCCGCGCCGATCTTGAATTCCGTGCCGTGGATGATGCTGTTTTCCAAAATCGGCTGCAGCGTCAATTTGGGAATGCGGCAGCGATAGATTTCTTCCTTGTCCTCCGGCGCGCACTCGATGGAAAGCTTCAGGCGGGGGCCAAACCGGTACTGCTGGATGCGGAAATACGTTTGGCAGTTTTGCAGCTCTTCCTCCACCGTGACCAGGTTTTCCACCTTGCTGATGGTGTAGCGGAAAAATACCGCCAGCGCCTCGGTCATATCGGCCACGCTGTGAAGGCCAGCCACCAGCGCCTCGCTGCGGATGCTTTCCAGCGTGTTGTACAAAAAGTGCGGATTGATCTGGTTTTGCAGCGCCCGGTACTGTGCCTGCCGCTTGCTCAGTTTCAAAAGGCGGCTGGCGTTCAGCTCTTCCTTTACATAATGGATCAGGCGCTCGTTCACCGGGCTTAGGCTCATGCCGCTGTTGTCCAGGCTGGAAAAGGAATAGCCCTCCAAAAAGAGGCTGATCATGCGTTCACTCTGCCGGTAGGGGCGGACGACCCCCAAATAAAACACCGATATCAACACGGCCTGCAAAAAAAGTGTAACGGTCAGGAGCATTTGCCATGCGCCTTGCCGGCCGGCCAGCACGCAGCAAAAGGCAAAAAGCAGCACAATCACGGCCTGCGCGATGAGCAGGCCCGCAATATAGTGGCTCAGGTACCGGCATTTGCGCTTCATGGCGTTTCTTCCCCTCAGCCGTAAAGTTTGCGGTATTCGCCGGGTGTAAGCCCCGTTTCCGCCTTGAAGGTATGGGAAAAGTGCTTCAGGTCCGCGTAGCCCACACGCTTGCAGACTTCCGCCACCGGTTCACTCGTATCCCGGAGCAGGGCGCGGGCTTCGTCCACGCGCACCCTGGTCAGATACTTGGCAAACCCTTCGCCGGTTTCCTTTTTGAAAAGCGTGCTGAAATAGTTGACGCTGAAGCCGATGGCAGCGCTGACCTCCTCCAGCGTAATGGGCTGGGCAAAGTTTTTGCGGATGTACAGCTTGGCGTTGCGTATGGGCTGCGTATCCCGGTCCCGCAGCCGCTGCTCCGTTAATTGGATCAGTTCGCGCTGTACGTTTCGCAGGCACTGCAAAAGCTCGGCCGTGCTTGCGCAAAGGGCGCAACGCCGGTTGAAGGCGGAAAGGATTGCTTCGGCATTGTCAATACACAGCCGTGTGATGAACATCAGCCCTGCCATGCGCACAAGCGTCAAGAGCTCCCAGCCCCGCGCGCCGGTCACCAAAGCCGCTTCCTCCAAAATGCGCGCCGTGGCGTCCGCCTCCTGTACGCTCATCACATCGATGGCGTGGGAAGCGGCGGCCGTATAGCGGGCTTGAAAATCCATTTCCAGCAGGCCGGATTTGCCGGCCTCGCCTTCCAGCAGCTGGCCCGAACCCTCTGTGAGCCGCTCGGCCAAAGTGTTCAGCGCTTTTGGCAGAGAGGCTGTGAGCTCCGCCGGCGTAAAGCAAGGCACACCCAAAGCCAGGGAAAAGGATATGGCGCCGAACAGCCCTTTTTCCACCGTAAGCTGGTTCAGGCCGCTTCTTAATTGGGAGCGCAGCAGCTCTTGCCTGGCACCGGGATAATTCAGCACGCCATACAGCGTAGCATCATTAAATTCCAGCACAAAATCCGCGCAGGCCGCGGATACAATGGGCTGAAAAATATCGCGCACCTTCTCACGGACAACCAGCAGGGCGGAATCGCGCAAATGCTCCGGGTCATAATCCATTTTCAATAGAAGAAGCTGATACATATTCTCCGCCGCGTGAAAATGATAGGCGCGCATAAGTGCCTCGGTACTGTCAGCCTCCAGCCGGCCGGCGATAAGGTCGGCCACAAGCTTTGCGCGCAGCTGCTGGCGGTCGTCATCCCTGCCCGTCAAAAGGGAGGCAATATCCGTGTCCTTCATCCTGCGGGCATGGCAGCGCTCGATCATCTTTTCCAGGGAATGGTTCAGGGCGTCCTTGTTGATGGGCTTTAGCAGGTATTCGCCCACGCCGTAGCGGATGGCGGTTTGCGCGTAATCAAACTGCGCGTAGCCGCTGATGACGATGACTTCCAGCTCCGGTAAAAGCGCGTGGGCCGCCTGCACTACTTTCAGCCCGTCCATGCCCGGCATGCGGATGTCGGTGATCAATATGTCCGGCGTGAGCGTGCGCACCATTTCCAGGGCATCGGGCCCTGTCTGGGCGGTGCCGGCCACTGTCAGGCCCAGGCGCTGCCATTCGCCAAGCGCCTGAATCAATTGGCAGATGCGCTCCTCGTCATCCGCAATCAGCACGCGAAGCATTTTGTCCCCTCCCTGTTACGTTGCATATCATGATTGTATAAGTATAGCATAATAGGGAATACACGCCAATCGAAAAGGCGCCGGCTTTTAAACCGGCGCCCGGAGGGAAGAGGAATTACTGCTTCTTCAAAACGCTGACGCCGGTATCGGTGACCGCGCCGCCGAGGGCTTCGCCTTCGAGGGCTTCGCCTTCGAGGGCCTTCACGGCCGCTTCCACGCCCATAGCGCCCATCACATCGGGGTTCTGCGCCATGGTGGCCAGCAGGTAGCCATCCTGGATCAGGCCCAGGATCGCGTCGGACTTGTCAAAGCCCACGCCGATGACGGCCTTGCCGGAAGCCTTGATGGCGTTGCCGGTGCCGGTGGTGGAGCCTTCGTTGCAGCCGAAGATGCCAACGACGCCCTGGGTGATGTAGTTTTCAGCGATCGTTTGGCTCTTGGCGGCATCGCCTTCGCCGTATTGGGTTTCCAGCAGGGTGAACTTGCTCTCTTCAAAGGCGGAGCGGAAGCCGGCTTCGCGCTTGACGGTAGAGTCGGTGGCGGCGTTGACGTTCACGATGCCGATGGAGCCTTCGGTGATGCCGGCAGCGGTCAGGGCGGCCAGCAGCTCGTCACCGGCGGTCTTGCCGGCGGCCTGGTTGTCGGTGGAGAAGGTGGCTTCGGCGGGCACGACGGCGGGGGAGTCAACATAGATGATCTTCACGCCGGCCTCCTGCGCTTCCTTCAGGGCGGAGGAGATGGCGTCGGGGCCGTTTGCTGCGACCAGGATGGCCTTGTAGCCGCCGGCGACGGCGTTGTTCACGCACTCAATCTGCTGGGCGTCATCCTTGGTGTTGGGAGACATGAAGGTCACTTCCACGCCAAGCTCCGTTGCTTTTGCCTGGGCGCCTTCGTTCAATTTTACCCAGTGCTGGTCGATGGAATCCATGGTGATCAGGGCGATCTTCCAGGGCTGGGAGGCCTTGACGGCGGTCTCGGCGGAAGCCGCGAACACGCCCAGGCACAGGATCAGGGCACATACGATAGCAAGGGTCTTTTTCATTGATGTTACCTCCCAATTTATTTTCTCTATAAGCGGCCTTGCAGCCGCCTACAAATTCACTTGGAGCGCTTGCGGGTGCCACGTCTTACCACCACGTCCAGCAATACCGCAAAGACAACGATCACGCCGATGACAATGCGCTGCAGGCCCACCTGCGCGCCGATCATGTTCAATCCGTTTTCCAGCGTCTGCCATACCGCCGAGCCCGCAAAGGTGCCAAGCAGCAGGCCCGTGCCGCCCAGGGGAGAGATGCCGCCGATGACGCCCGCGGCCACCGCGTACATTTCGTACATATTGCCGGCTTCCATATTGCCCATGCCGGCCTGGGCGCAAAGGATCAGCCCTACGACAAAGGCGCAGAAGGCGGAAACCATGTACGCCTTGGTGGTGGTAGCAAACACGCTGACGCCGGAAAGCTTGGCCGCGTCCACATTGGAGCCGATGGCGTAGATATGCCGGCCGGTGCGGGTCTTGGACAGCAGGAAAAAGAAGAGGATGAACACCGCCACCGCCACCAGGAAGGTATTGTACAGCCCCAGGGTTTTGCCGTAATAGAAGAAGTTTTGAAAGGCGTCGCCGGCTTCCTTGCCGATGCCGGAGGCGATGGCGTCGGTGTTGCGGTTGCCGTTGATCATGTAGCCGATGCCCCGGGCCACGAACATGGTGCCCAGCGTGGCAATAAAGGGCGGCAGCTGCGCCTTGCCCACCAGCAGGCCGTTGAGCATGCCGATCACCAGGCAGCACAGAAGGGAGATCAGCGCGGCAATAAGCGGGTTGGTGCCGTGGGTCATCAGCGTGGCCGATACCATGGCGCTCATGCCGACCACCGAGCCCAGGGACAGGTCGATATTCCCCGTAATAAGAAGATAGCTCTGGCCGATGCCGATAATCAGGTACTTGCTCATGGAGCGCAATAAGTTCTGTATATTGGCGGTGGAGAATACGTTTGGCTCCCGCAGGCCGAATACGATATAAATCACAATCAGTGCCACGAAGGCGATCATCGCCGACGCCATGCCGCGTATGGCGAAGAAGCGGTGGACGGGGTTTGTGTGCCTTGCCTGCATTTATGCTTCCTCCTCATGCGCCCTGGGCGACTTTCTTTTCAAAACGGGTGGCCAGGGTCAGTATTTTTTCCTGGGTCGCTTCCTCTTTGGTGAGTTCGCCCGTGATCCGGCCGTCGCACATGACAATGATCCGGTCCGCGATGCCCATGATCTCGGGCATTTCGGAGGAGACAAACATCACCGCAATGCCCTGCTGTTTCAATTTGTTCATCAGGTGGTAAATTTCCACCTTGGCGGCCACGTCGATGCCGCGGGTGGGCTCGTCGAACATGACCACCCGGGAGTTGCGCGCCAGCCACTTGGCCACGACTACCTTCTGCTGGTTGCCGCCGGATAATGTGGCCACATCCTTATCAATGGAAGCGGTCTTGATCATCAGGTTGCCGACCGCCTGATCGCACATCTTCGTTTCGCGGCTGCGGCGGACAACGCCGAATTTGCCGCAAATCACATCCAGGTTGGGCAGTGCGATGTTCTGACGGAGGGAAAGTTTTACGCATAGGCCGTCTTTTTTCCTGTCCTCCGGCGCCAGTACGATGCCGGCACGGATGGCGTCGGCCACGCTGCGGATGCGGACCGGCCGTCCGTCCAGAAGAATCTCGCCGCTTTCCTTGGGATCAGCGCCGAAGATGGCCCGGGTCGTTTCAGTGCGCCCGGCGCCCATCAGGCCCGCAAAGCCTACGATTTCTCCTTCATACAAATCAAAATGGATGTCCCGCACCATGCGCCCGGCGTTCAGGTGCTTTACCTCAAACACCCGTTTGCCCTTTTCGCAATGGACGTGAGGAAATTTTTCCTTGATCTCCCGGCCCACCATATGGGCGATGATTTCATCCATGGTGGTGTCCCTATAATTCGTGGAGGTGATGAACTGGCCGTCCCGCATGATGGTCACGCGATCGACGATGTACTGCAGCTCCTCCAGCCGGTGAGAGATGTATACGATGCCGCAGCCCTTTTGCTTGAGCTCCCTTATGATGCGGAACAGATCCTCAATTTCCCGGGAGGTCAGCGATGAGGTGGGTTCGTCCATAATCAGCACCCGGGCGTTGGTGGAAAGGGCCTTGGCGATTTCCACCATCTGCTGCTTGGAAACCGGCAGCTCACCCACAACCTTCCGGGGGTCCAGATCGATTTTCAGGTCGCTTAATATCCTTCGGGCATCCTCTTCCATCTCCCGGTTGGAAAGGGTGCACAGCTTTGTTTTTTCGCGCCCCAGGAACATGTTTTCCGCAACGGACAGGTGACGGCACATGTTCAGTTCCTGGTGGATGATCGCCACGCCAAGCTCCTGGGCTTGTTTGGGGGTAAGGTCGCCGACCTCCTGGCCGAAGATTTTCACCCGGCCGGAATCCCGGGTGTACACGCCGCTCAATATCTTCATCAGCGTGCTTTTGCCCGCGCCGTTTTCGCCAAGCAGCGCCATGACTTCGCCGGACCGCAATTCAAAATGCACATCGCTTAACGCTTTCACACCCGGAAAGCTTTTATGGATGTGCTCCATGGTCACGATTGTATCGCCCATCAGATGCAATCACCGTCTTCCCAATCCCTTCACTGCGTTTATTATAGCATCAGCATACGATATGTATAGGGGATGAAAATTCCGAAACAGGGGGGGGATCTACCTGTCTTATCTGGAAAAGTTGCCACCGGATATGACTGGCAATGTAAGAATGCCGCAAAAAGGGCCGGCAGATTACCAATGAGGCAAACGGCATCCAGGGAAAATAGTATACCAGCTTTCAACGCGAAACGCTCCCGGGCCATTGCTTGCGCAAATGTCCGGGAGCGTTTGCTTGGGAATGCCTGGTTCCTTTTTCCGGCGTCCGGGGTTATGGAGCACCGTTTATCATACGTTTACATTTCTTCCGGTACGTTCTGTACAAGCTGCAGCGCTTCCAGCAGCCGCTGCTCATGCACGATTTCCCGCTGGCGCAAAAACCGGAGGACACCCAAGGCGTCGGGGTCATCGCAGCTGGGCAGCACGCGCTCAAAGGCGCGCCGGGACTGCCGTTCAGACGCCAGGTCTGCATACAGGCAGGCGATTGGGTCGGCACAATCGGGGAAACCGGAGCCGGGAATGGAGGGCGTCTCCATGCTGGCCGGCCAAGCCTCCATGGCCAGTTCCCGGCGCTGGTCGGCAGGAAGGCGGCCTGTCAGCTGATACAATAAGGCGCTGAGCATTTCGCCGTGGGCAAGTTCCTCTGTGGCAAGGTCGGTTAAAAGTGCCTTGGCTTCCTTTCGGGGCATGCTGTGGCGCTGGTTCAGGTAGCTTAAGGCTGCCATCCAGGCGCCTTCAGGGCCGCCGCACTGGGTAAGCAATACCTTTGCCAGGGGCAGGTTTTGTGCTTTGACATGCACGGGGTAGGGGAGTTGCTTTTGGTACATCCACATGCGTTAGGCCTCCTTTTCCGCCGGGATGGATACTTCCCACGGCCAGGGACCTTCCACCCAATTCCAGCACAACGGGCAGGAATCACGGCTTTCGCCATACAGCGCGCAGGCCAGGTATCCATAACCGCCCGGGCAGCGCTCGCAATAACCATGGTACAGAGCCAGCGCGTTTCTGTCGCAGGGATGCGTGTTCAGGTAGAGCCGCATTTCCCAGGCGGCAAAGGGGATGGCGTGGGTATGCGTGGCAGACTTGGGCAATGGGGATGCCTCACCGGAGGGGATAAACAGCCCTGGGAACAACGTGCCATGCCGCAGCGCCTCCCGGGGCGGGAACAGGGTTTCAGAGGATTCCGGGGGCAGCCGCTCCGCTTCGTCAAACGCATCCTGAGCTACGGAATACACTGCGCCGCCGGTGGGGGAATCGTTTTGCTTCATGGGCATACACCCTTTTTTGGTTTTACAGGCGCACATAAATAGCCTGTAGTTTATTGTATGACTGCCATGGGCAAGGGTGCTTTTGACGGATCGCGCCATTGCCTGTCATCGTGGAAGGGGATCGCCCAAAGAGAAAGCGGCAGTGAAATGCCGCCACAGCAGAAGAAAGCTCTGCCACCAGTGAGGAAATGTCCGCTCAGGCTGTCACATTGCGCGAAGAGGTCGGCAAGTTCAAGCTGGATACCTATTCTAGAAAGGATGGCCTTTCATCTATTTCACTGCTCAAAGAGCACAAGGCGGGAAAACAGAGTGGTGCGTATGCAGCCTCGTCCCTGGAAAAATATTGAGGCTTGGCCTGCATGAAAGAAGAGATGGCGGCTTATTCATCATAAGCCGCCACCTCTATGTACACGATAAATCTGGCCGCGCCGAGGGCTCCGGAAATCTTGTACGGCGATGGGAAGCCATCCAAAGTCCGGCAATGGAAGAAAGCCTGTCAACTGCTGGCATCAAGACATAATTTACAATGAGAAACGCTTTCAGGTTAGCAGGTAAATATGTGTTCTGCGACGAAAAATGGGCATTGTGATAATTGATACTTTTGCTGCTGAACACATATTCATTGGTAGGTCTATCATCAAGGAGGAAGCGCTGCATGAAAGCACTGGTTAAGGAGCGCCCGGAGCGCGGTTTGACGTTCAAAGAAGTCCCGATGCCCAACTATGGCGATGAAGACGTACTGATCAAGATCACGAAAACAGCCATCTGCGGGACAGACCTTCATATATACAATTGGGATGCCTGGGCGCAGAAAACCATCAAGACCCCGCTCACCATCGGCCATGAGTTTGTGGGTGAAATCGCGGCGCTGGGCAGCCATGTGAAGGGTTTTAAAATCGGGGAACGCGTATCGGGGGAAGGTCACATTGTTTGCGGTGAATGCCGCAATTGTCTGGCCGGCCGCAGGCACAACTGCCCGAACACGCGGGGCGTAGGCGTCAACCGGGACGGCGCGTTTGCCGAGTATTTGAGCATCCCGTACACGAATGTCTGGCGGTGCAGCCCGGATATTCCGGATGACATTGTGGCATGCTTTGACCCGCTGGGCAACGCGGTTCATACAGCCCTGTCCTTTGATATGACGGGGGAGGACGTGCTCATCACAGGCGCAGGGCCGATTGGCATCATGGCCGCGGCGGTGGCCAAGCACATAGGCGCGCGCAAGGTCGTCATCAGCGACATCAACCCCTTCCGCCTTGATTTGGCAAAGAAGGTCGGCGTGACGCGGTGCGTAAACAGCGCCCAGGAAGACCTGAAGGAGGTCATGCACGAGCTGGGTATGCGCGAAGGCTTTGATATTGGGCTGGAAATGAGCGGCGCGCCGGACGCTTTCAACGGCATGATCTCCAGTATGTCCAATCATGGGCGAATCGCCATTTTGGGCTTTATCAAGCCCGGAACGGTGATCGACTGGAATGACGTCATCTTCAAGGGGCTGATGCTCAAGGGCATCTACGGCCGTGAAATGTTTGAAACATGGTACAAGATGAGCGCCATGCTTCAAAGCGGGCTGGATATTACCCCTGTCATCACGCATCATTTTGATGTGAAGGATTTTGAAGAGGGCATCCGCGCAATGAACGAAGGGAAGGCTGGCAAGGTCGTTCTTGATTGGCAGAACTTGTAATACAGGGGAGTAAAGAAGATGAAAAAGGCGCTTGCGAGCTTTACCGCACGGCTGAACGAGATCAAGGAACAGGGTTTGTACAAGAACGAGCGCATCATTGCCTCAAAGCAGGGCGTTCGCATTGATACCACGGAACGAAAAGGCGTATTGAATCTGTGCGCCAACAATTATCTGGGGTTGTGCGACCATCCGCGCGTTATTGCCGCGGCGAAGGAAGCGCTGGATATCTGGGGATATGGATTGTCCTCTGTCCGCTTTATCTGCGGAACGCAAAAGATCCATAAGGATTTGGAGGCGGCGCTGAGCGATTTCCTGGGCACGGAGGATACGATTTTGTATTCTTCCTGCTTTGATGCCAACGGGGGTCTTTTTGAAACGCTTCTTAACGAAAAGGATGCCATCATCAGCGATGAACTGAACCACGCCAGCATCATTGACGGCGTCCGCCTGTGCAAGGCCATGCGTTACCGCTACAAGAACAATAATATGGAGGATTTGCGGGCGCAGCTGCAGGCGGCAAAAGCAGCCGGGGCAGAAAACATCATGATCGCCACCGACGGCGTGTTTTCCATGGATGGATACATTGCCAACCTTCAGGGCATCTGCGATCTGGCTGAGGCATTTGACGCGCTGGTCATGGTGGACGACAGCCACGCGGTGGGCTTTATGGGCGAGCATGGCCGCGGCACGCCTGAATATTGCGGCGTAATGGACAGGGTCGATGTCCTTACCGGCACGCTGGGCAAGGCCATGGGCGGCGCATCCGGCGGCTATACCAGCGGCCGGAAGGAAATCATTGACCTGCTGCGGCAAAGGAGCCGTCCCTACCTGTTTTCCAACACCCTGACTCCTTCCCTGGCCGCGGCGTCCCTGGAGGTATTAAAGCTGCTGAAAGAGGATGCCTCCTATCGCCAGCGGTTGTTTGAGAATACGCGGTATTTCCGCCGGAAGATGGCCGACTTGGGGTTTGATATTCTCCCCGGCGAGCATCCCATTGCGCCTGTCATGCTGTATGACGCAAAGCTGGCAGGCAAGTTTGCCGCCATGATGCTGGACAAGGGCGTATATGTGGTGGGATTCTTTTACCCGGTCGTACCGCAAGGAAAAGCCCGTATCCGTACCCAGATGTCCGCCGGCTATACCCGGGAGGACATTGACAAGGTGATACAGGCTTTTGTGGAAGTCAAAGAGGAATTGAAACTGTAGATAAACTGCAAGGCGCCCATGATTGATTGCACCCCGCTTGCTTCACAAGATGATTTGTTGAAACAAGCCGGGTGTTTTTTTGCGCTCAAGAGTCTTTTGACATGATATGTTGATATGGGTCAGGGCATGCCGTTCTCCTTGCTGAGTGCGGCGGCAATGCTCTCTGCAATGAAATGTGAAGCCTCCTGCGTAATTACCATATTTTTTACATTGTACTTCCATGCACACTGGTGTATTATTTTCGTAATAAATGACATCAAAAAGTAACACTTGGAGGTGTGTATGATGAAGTTGGTTAAGTCAATTCTTGCGTTTGTTATTGGAACTCTGTTGTTTGTCGCTTTGGGTACTCAGGCTTTGGCAGCCACGACCTATACTGTAAAAGCCGGCGATTGGCTATCCAAGATAGCCAAAGCATATGGCATAACGGTCGAGCAGCTGAAGCAATACAATTCGCTCAAATCAGATACCATCTATCCGGGACAACAGCTCATCGTCTCCCCTGACACCAAGCATACTGTAAAGAAAGGCGATACCCTTACGTTGATTGCCTCAAAGTATGCAACAACTGTTGAAAAGCTTAAGACCAGCAACAGTCTAAAAAGTGATGTCATTTATATAAATCAGGTATTGTATATACCGTCCGCGGCAAAAAGCCCTGCCCCATCCACACCGGCGCCTGAATCACCTTCAAAAGCTGTGACAAACTGGCCATCCGTAACATATACCGTCAAGGCAGGGGATACGCTGAGCGGTATCGCCAAGAAATTCAGTACAACGGTTGAAGCCATCATGAAGTACAATTATATGGATTCCGGCGAATGGCTCAATGAAGGTCAAAAAGCTGCCATCAACGGTTATGCGCCAAGGAACTTTGCCGTAACGCCTGGCGAAAGCGCATCCCCCAAGAGCGTGGGAAAGATCGTTGACTGGTTTCTGGATGGAAAATACCTGATAAAAAGAAACGATGTGTTCATTGTTACAGATGTGGCTACCGGGCTTCAAATAAAGCTCAAGATGATGGGCGGAGCCAATCACGCGGATGTTGAGCCTTTGACATCAGATGAAACAGCGAAGATGAAGAAGCTGTTTCTCAAATGGACCTGGACACCCCGTCCCGTGGTCATTTTCCACAAAGGCATCAATTTTGCGGCCTCCCTATCCGGTATGCCTCACTCTTTTGATACGGTCGACAATAACGTGGAGGGACATTTTGACTTGTATTTGCACAACAGCAAAGGCCATGGCGAATCCGTTTCACAAGCATATGTGAAGCAGCACCTTGATAATATACAGACCGCAGCAGGAAAGTAAATTCAGTCAAAGGAAGCCGCAGAAATCCGCGGACAAAAAAGGCGGCAGGATCTGCCCGGAAGCGGTATCTTGGGAAAAGGTTGCACATAAGCTGCAACAGCATTACAGGTGGTTTAAAAACAATTACATAATATAAAGAAAAGACCGTTGAAAATCCAGTATTTTCAACGATCTTTTGATTGGTCTGGGTGAGAGGATTTGAACCTCCGGCCTCTTGAACCCCATTCAAACGCAGAATGGCCTAAAATAAGGGGTTTCGGGCTTCGCGTGTGGTAATAGAGTGGTAATAGAAAATGGTTTTATATATGGTCGGTGATAGCCCGTAGGGATTCAAAGTCGGTGTCGGTATAGTAGGCCGTTTGCTCGAATTTTGAATGGCCCATGAGGGCTTGTTTGTCGGTTGGTGGAGCTGTGACCTTTTTCATAAGGGTGGCAAACGTATGGCGGCAGGTGTATGGCACCAGCGGCCGGATGCGCATTACGCGCAGCGCCTGGTAGTAATATGTCTCGCGGAAATAGCGCTCGGACATTGGCCGGCCCTTTTCATCCGGGAATAGGTATTCATGCCCGGCGGCAAGGCGCAGAGCGATGATGGTCTGGATTACTGGGGCTATGGTGACGGTTCTGTTCTTGCCCGCTTTGGTTTTGCTGCCACCTGTAAAGGCGCGGTTATCAGGATCATAGCTGTCCCTGGTGAGCGTCAGCATTTCGGTGGGCCGGAAGCCGGTATAGATGAGCACAAGAATGTAGTCGGCATGAGAGGATGCGGTTCAAGGAACGAAAATGCCGGGTTTGCGGATGTACATGGAATAATGCCTGCCCTGGTGGATGCTATTGGGTGGAGACTGATTTATGCAGCATATGCAAGGGAAAGAAGGCAAGGCAAGTAAGAAGCAGGATGGAAGCGACTACATCACCTGGCAGCAGCCCAGTGTCACCAACAAAATTGCCAGCGGGCGGATCTATGCACAAAGCGCCAGGGTAACGCTTTGGCTCTGGGCCTTGGGCGACAGCGACTGGCAGAAAACAAGGCAGGGCATGATCAATTCCCTTCTGGCTGCTGGGGCAAAGTCTGCAAGGCCTGGCCCGGAAGCCTGGCTGTCGGACATTGGACGCCGGCAAGTTACCGTGTACGTGCTCCTGCGAAGGGATGTGTAGCCCGTGGCCAAGCGAGGCCGGGTGTTTGATGGCCTTAAGGGGATGCTGAGCGATCTTGCCTATTACTCAAAAGCCATATCCAACGAACAGCTAAAGGAGATCCTGGAGGAGGGCTCGGAAGGCATGGTTTACGCAATCAAGGCCAACATTTCCGGGCATGACCGCTCCGGGCAGTTGAGCAAATCCATCGGCTACCGTTTTTTGCGGGAAGGCATGGTAGGGAAAGATGTCATGGGCGTGGATTTTGGCTGGCGCAGGCTGGTGCGCCCGTCAAAAGGCCCAAAGAAGGTTTACACCAGCACCTACGGCCCCATCCTGGAAAACTCCAGCAAGCGGGAGCTGCGCCATATGGGTGTGGCGTATGATGCGGCAGGGGAATACACTGCCGATCATATGGCATCACGTGCCCGGCGTATCCTTGACAGCGCTGGAGATCCATTTTGACCAATTACTAAGGAGGTATCCTAATGGCGAGCACTATCATCATCCGGCAACCGGCGTATCTGTTGACCATCCGGGATTTGTTTCTTTGCTTTATCGCCAGCCGGAATCCCGACCTGACCCCTGTTTGGGAAAAGGAAGGGGCGGACAACAAGATCCATCAGCTGCCCATTGTAAAAAAGCTGGGTGTTGCACCTGACGTGGGCAGCACAAAGATTTTCGCCAGCGGCATGACTTACGATATCACCAAGAATACCAGGGGCGCGCAGATCACCACCGATGTGGTGGCCCTGCCCCGGGACATCGAAGATAAGGCGCTGGGCACCACGATCGTCAGCGGCTCCATGGCCTACAGCAAACAAAGGGATCAGGGGTTGGAGTTTGGCGTGGGCTACTACATGGAGGAAAGCGACAGCGGCCTGGTGTACTACTTCCACCCGCGCTGCAAAATGGTCGAAGGCCAGGTGGAATATGCCACGTCTGACGACAGCGACCCGGACCCGCAGGTAAGCAAGGCCATTGAGGTGATGCCCACACATGAGGGTGTTTGGCGGATTCGTTATGCCACAAAGGATGTGGCCGTAGGCAAGGTGCCGCTGACGCTGGAACAATTTTTCGGTGCTCAGCCCTATACCATTGCACAGATCGTGGCGCTGGTGGCCACGGAAGCAGCTGCGGGAGGTTGATGAAGATGGACCATATTTTAAACATGCTGGAGCCCAGCAAAGCAACCATCGGCGGGGTGGAGGTCCCGCTCCTGTTTAATATGCGTGCCGCCGCGATGATGGAGAAGGAACTGGATACGCCCTATCCGCAGATCATTTCGGAGATCCTCGGCGAGGGAAAGGAAGGGCAGGATCTCAAATCCATCCCCTGGGAGCGTCAGGCAAAATTCATTTCATGCATGATCCGCGCGGGCGGTATGGAGATCATGGCGGAGGAGCTGATGGCCGCCGTTCATATGACCGAAGCCCAGAAGCTTGCCAATGCCGCTATTGCGGAGATGGTGCGCAAGCAGCCCAAGGGAAAGCCGGCAGCTGAAAAAAACGGATAGACGGCGCTGAAGGTGACGGGGTGTATGACTGGCAATTTACCATATTTGCCGCCAGAAAATTTCTGGGATGGAGTCTCGAAGAATTCTGGAGAGCTTCCCCCGCATTCCTGCATGGACAGCTTAGGGAAAACCTGAGGTATCAGCGCCGAGTTAGCAAGAAGGGCAAAAAGGCATTGCCGCAAAAGCCTATTGAAATCCGTTATGCCGATCAGCTTCCTAAGGGCGTGTGGTAACAAAAAGAGGCCGTCCGAAAATGGACGGCCTCTTTGCGATTCATATGTATGTCTATATGCCATCTTTGATCAATTGGGTGATGACTTCCTTACAGTTGCCTTTGGGGCTGGCCAGCAGGTTCATCATTAGCCGAGCTCCGGCGCGAATGCCATTTTCATAGGCTTGCTCGGCGTGGGCGTTGACCAGGCTGAAGATGACATTATGCATGGCGCTATATTTGGTGTGATCCTGTTGGGCGTAGGTGGTAATCATCACATGCAAGTCATCTTCCCGCTCATTTACAAGCACTTCGGGGTCGGTGCCCACATAATCCTCCGATGCAATGGCATCGGGATCGAGGAGCTGCAAGGCCAGCATTCTGGCAATATTTTTCATGGTGATCCTCCTTCAATGTGTCGTGGTTGAAAGAGGCTCCCACCTGTGGTACAATGAATGTACCCAGGGGGTGACCTCGGGGTGAGTGGAGTAAAGTGCTAGCCGCCAAGCAATGACACTTTACTCCTTTTCTTTTTGCAGAAGTTCTTGGTAGATCATGTCCAAACCTTTGCGCAGGATATCGGCTTCACCCATTCCTGTCTTTTCTACACAATAATCTAGTTTTGCCTTTTCACCTTCATCAAGTCTGACACCCTGATTATACTTCTTGGCATTCTCGGCCTTCGGGCGTCCCGTGCGAGGGCTCATTGCGTCACCTCACTTTCTGCTAACAATAATATATTTTTGTTGGCAGAAAGTCAATAGTCTGAAAAATTAATCTGTAATACCCAGCATGGTATAGAAGGTATCCTCAGAAATGATTTCGATATCAGCGCCGCCTCTTTTGTACTGCTCGGCACGTCTATGCTTACTGCTTTTCCCGCCTCTTATGGATGAGCAATAATCATTATTCCCGAGAACTAAGTAGTTTGTATGGCTAGTAACGTTGTCATCAGCAGTTCCGCCTAGAAGCTTAACGAGCTGATGGGCTTCTGCGCGTGTCATCTTTTCAAGTTTTCCAGTAAAGACACATACCTTCCGGGTTAGCGTCTCAATCATATCATCTGTAATTTGAAAATCGAACATCAATGGATTTTCAAACACGTTCCTTTCGGACGGCTGCTTGCCTAAATAGGTTTGTCTATTGAGTTCAATTCCGTTGTCTGATATATGTGTGCACATGTAAAAATAGCATCTTGAGGTCACGAGTGCATCATCCAAAGCGCGATGCGTTGGATCGGACGATACCTTTAGGTGCCTAGCAAGAGTAGATAGGCGATGGTTGTCCAAGTCTCTATAGATACGCCTGCTTATCCTCATTGTATCAATAAAATTATTGCATAGCGGTTTTTTTAGGAATGACAAATAGGCATCATACAAAAAGTTGTAGTCAAAATTTACGTTGTGCCCAATGATAATATCATCACTTATGAAAGCAGCGATAGCAGGCATTACATCACCAAGTGATGGTGCGGTTTTTAGCATCTCATTGGTTATTCCAGTTAGTGAGGTAATGAATTCATCTATCGGGAATCCTGGATTAATTAACGATGAAAACCTTTCAGATTCAACACCGTTGCGGTAACGAACTGCTCCAACTTCAATGATGCTGTCACATTTGGGGTCTAGGCCTGTTGTTTCAATATCTAAGCACACGTAGTCAGTAATGACTTCAAGTAGACTATTGCCTTTGTGGGGCCGTGTGTACATACTTTTACTACTCATTCGACAGTCCTCCTACATTTTTCCACATTATACAATACATAAATGCATATGGCAAACAGCATCATCAACCAGAGGGTAACAACCTTCTGGATTTTTTGCTTTTTGGAAAGTTGTCCGCCCATGTCCCCCTCTTGTCCTCTTGTTGTCCTCCCCCTCACCTGCGCTAATCTGAGCCGGGAGGGGTTGAAATGGCGGAAAGCAGCGCGCTTAGGGTTGCAGGCCTGCGGCTGGTGGTGGAAGGTGCCAGCCAGTTTCAAGATGAGTTGCGGGCGACCAGTCAGGAAATCAAGCTTAGTCAGGTTGAGCTCGAAAAATTAAATGCCGTATATGGCAAAAGTGATCAGAGCGCGGAAAAGCTTGCTAAGAAGCAGGCGGAGCTGAACCGCCAACTTGACGCGCAAACGAAGCGTATCCAAACGCTGAAGAATGCCCGGGATGCTTATGCGCAAAAGGAAAACGCATCAAAGTCAACCATTGATAAGCTGACCCTTGCCATCAGCAAGGAAGAGCTGGCACAGATCCAGTTGCAAACCCAGCTGAAGCAAACAACAGATGAGATTGCCGCCCAGGAAGCCGCCACGGCGGCAGCGGCAGCCGCACAGCAGGAGGCGGAGGCAGCCGCTGTTGCTCAGCAAGAAGCCCAGAAAGCCGCCGCCCAGGCCACGGATCAGGCTACCGCATCCGCAGAGAATCAGCGCAGCACTTTGATGCGCCTGAAGGACGGGCTTCGCCAGGCCGCCAAGGATGCTGATGCTTTTGCCGACAAGTACATCAAGGCGGGCGAGAAAATCTCCAAGGCCGGCGGCAAGATCACAAGGACGGTCACAGCGCCCCTTGTCGCCGGGCTGACCTTTGCTGCCAAGGAAGCTATTGATTTTGAAAATGCCTTTGCCGACGTGGAAAAGACGGTCAATGCAACCGATTCTGAAATTGCGAATTTACGGAATGATGTTCTTGGCTTAAGCAGGGCGCTGCCTCAGACCAAAGAAGAAATATCGGCGGTGGCGGCCCTGGGCGGGCAATTCAAGGTACCCATTGAAAACCTGGACGAATACGCCAAGGTCATGCTGGACATGGGCGTCGCCACGTCCTTGGGGGCCACAACGGCGGCGGAAGGCATGGCTCAGTTTGCCGGTATCGTGCAAATGAACCAGGCCGACTATGAGCGCCTGGGCAGCACGATTGTGGCGCTGGGCAACAATATGCGCACGCAAGAAGGCCCAATCATGGAAATGGGCCTTCGCCTGGCCGCTGCCGGTAACCAGGCCGGCATGTCTGAAGCCAAGATCATGGGCATCTCCGCCGCGCTGGCCAGCTTGGGCATTGAGGCGGAAGTCGGCGGCAGCGCTATGTCCAAGGTGATCTTGAACATGGATATGGCGGTAGCTAAGGGTGGGAAATCGCTCTCCGCCTACTCTAAGATTGCCGGGATGACCGCCAAGGAATTCAAGGCCCAATGGGATACCGACGCTGCCGGCGGGCTGACAAAGTTCATTGCAGGCTTACAGAAAATTGATCAGGCAGGTGGCAATGTCGCTCTCACCCTGGAAAACCTGGGGTACAAGGAGGTGCGCACACGGGATGCGCTTTTGCGCGCCGTTGGGGCCGGGGATATGTTTGCCGACGCCCTCAACCTTGCCAACCAGGCATGGGCCGAAAATAACGCGCTGGCCACGGAGGCGGCAAAGAAAAATGCCACGTTTGCCAACCGCCTGAAGATACTTGGCAACAATGTGGGGCTGACCGCGCAGCGGTTTGGCGAAACGTTGATGCCGACGCTGGAGGGCGGCTTTGAATATGCCTCCGGATTGGTTGATAAGTTTGGCGAGTTGGACGAAAGGCAGCGGGCCATGATCCTCACAACGGTGGGGCTGGTGGCCGCTGTCGGCCCTGCCGTGAAAATTATTGGCAACATGACGCAGGCCGTTGGCTACCTGGGCAAGGCCTTCGGCTTTTTGGCGGGCCCTCAGGGGTGGATCGGTATCGCAGCTATTGGCCTGGGAGCTCTCGCCTATTTGATGGCTACCACAAAAACCAAGGCGCAGGAAATGGACGCAGCTTTAAAGGGGATTGTGATCACGGTAGATCCAGCCAGCAAGGCGGCAATCACAGGGGCAATCAATGTGGGCATCGAAGCTGCCAATGCGGTCCATGACGTAAAGGTACAGGCGACAGTGGATGCCTCTGCACTACAGGCGAATATCGATGCGGCATTGGCGGATAGGGACATTACTAAAAGGGAATTCACCGCTATCTCAAAGTTTGTCAACGAAAAGGTTAGCAAGGATATTGATGATGCAAAAGCGGCGTTGGTTATCAAGGTAGAGGAATACAAAAAGGTCCTTGACAGCATGACGGACGCCCAGGGCAAGGCGCTGACCGATGAAGAGAAAGATGTCATGCTGGCGGATTTTGAGGCAAAGAATGGCCAGCTCATTGTTGATCTTGCGGCTGAGAAGCAAAATCTCATCGCTTTGCTTGCCATGTTGCAAAGTCAGACATCGCCTATAACAGACGCACAGATTGCCCAGCTTGATACCCAGCTCGCTAAGATTGCAAACATTCGGGAGGAGCTGCGCATTGCCAGTGATGAGGTGGCAGCGGCTGGCCTTACAAACTATGCCCTCACCGTATCCGGCCAGGGCAATGAGCAATCTGCCGGCGCGGCTGTAGGTTATGTACAGCAGGAACAGGCACTGGCTATCGCAGCGGCCGAAAAGCAAAGGCAGGATGCACTTGCTGCTGCAGGGCAAGATCTGGAGCTTGGGAAAAAGGCATGGGATGATTACAACACATCTGTTGCTGCCGCCAACGCCACGGCCCAAGGAAAATATCAAGAAATCCTGGATGGCGTGGCACAGATGGCTGGTGCGGAAACGATTTTAAAGACGCTTGCGCAGGATTACGATGCGCTTAAGGCTGCAATGTCGTTTGATGACCTATATCTCACAACGCTGAACTTTGCAGCCAAAAAGAAGGAATGGCTCTCGCTGCTGTCGTCTGCTTTTGGCGAAGGCGGATCTCTGCGAGACTATTTGCCTGACGATCAAAAAATCAAGATCGATGACCTTATTGCCATCGGCGGAGGGACACACCTCGACTATAGGTATGTCAAAGGAATTGTCGAGGACTTGCAAAAGCAATTGGGTGACGCACTGGTGCTAAATGCCCAAGATCCGACGCTGAATCCGCTGAACGCAATTTTGAGCAGCATGCTGGATTCGGGCGCAATAAATGCCATTGATCCCACTACTGTATCTGGTGCGATGGAAGGTCTGTTCAAGCTTTATGACGCCAAAGCCAGGGGAAACCAGATCGGCGGCGATATCGTTGCCGGTGTGCCTGCGGGTATAGGTGAGGCTGCGGAAAACCTGCCGCCTGAAAGCTTTGACAAACTAAAAGACGCCGTTCTAAAGAACCTGCAGACAGCCTTTGACAGCCATTCCCCCGCCCGGGTGACCATGCCGGTTGGTGCGGATGTGGTAGGCGGTGTGGCTGCGGGTATGTCTCAAAACAAAGATGCGGTGAAAGCTGCGGCGGAGGAGTTACCGGGCGTTGCCAAGGATGGTTTGCAAGGCATGCCGGGTGTTGGGCTCTCCGCTGGGCAGGGCATGATGGCACAGCTGCTGCAGGGGCTTCGCAATGGCAAGCCGTCTGTTTTGGCTGAAGCCCAGCAAATTGCTGCGACCATTCGGCAGATGCTCAGTGATGCCTACTCCTATAGGCCTTCCGGAGGCAACTTTGATTACAGCCTTGGCAATGGAGAGACCTACACGACTGAAGAAGTCAACGCAAAGAGCGGCCAGCAGAGCGACGCACGGGCATCCACTTCATCGACAGTCCAATACGTGGACAACAGTCCGCCAATGGTCATACAAAATGCGTACATCAACAAGGAAAGCGATGCCTACGCCTTGGCTGCAGCGGCTGACAGCCTGCGCCGCCGGCGGTTGGCTGGTGTTGGGACTGTGCCGGGATAAATTCCGCAACGTCGCGGAATGCAAAATGCGAAGGATGCGGGAGTGACGGAAGATGACCAGCTTTGATATGAGTTTCAACGGCGTCCTGGCTAGTAGCCTGGGCGTCATTGTCAATGTTCAGCCGGACAGGATAAGGGCAAAAGAACGAGTGGAATCACTTTCCGTTCCCAGCCGCCCCGGTGCGCTGCATAGGACGGAAGGAGAGGATGTTTTTGACGTCATCATCCTCAATCCGCAATGCACGTTAATGGATCTCGCAAAGCTGGATGCGGTATGCGCATGGCTGCGGGGATCCGGACGGCTCATTTTTGGAGATGACCCTTTGTTTTGCTATGATGCCGTGGCGATCAACGCCATTCCCCTGGGCCGTGTGCTGGAGGGCGCGGATCCGCGCACGTTCACACCCACCTTTGAGTGTCAGCCCTTCCGCTATCTCACTACGCCGGCGGCGGATATTATCAGGACCACCAGTGGCGGGAGTATCAGTAATCCCGCCACAGTGGCCTCCGCCCCTATAATCAAGGTAGAGGGCAATGGGGATGTTTTTTTGAACATCGGCGGCGGCGTGATTGAACTGGCGGATATCCCGGGGGGCATCATCATTGATTGCGTAATGATGGAATGCTTCAACCTGACCAGGACAGGTTTCTTGAACAACAATATGAATATGGATTTCCGGAACATCAAGCTGCGCACCGGAAGCACCACCCTTTCCTGGTCCGGAGATGTGACACGGGTAACGGTCACCCCCAACTGGAGGTGGTTGTAATGATATCGCTGCATGCACACGATGCCCAGGATTGGAGCGGCAACGGCATCTGCGCCCTTTTTTCGGAAGTCTGCGATGTAAAGGAAATGGCTGCCGGTTTGTATGAGCTGGAGCTGGTTCACCCCATTACCGACGATGGCCGCGCCCTCTCCATAAAGAATGGGATGCTGATCAAAGCCCCCGTCCCGGCACGTGAAACGCCGCTTATTACCAATTGGCATGAAGGCAATGAGGGGCAGCCCGGCCATGTGATCTATGAAACCAACATCACCACCAGCCAGACCGGCGGGTATGTAAGAATCTACACTAAGGCCACTACGGATTCCAAGGTGCTGCAGAAGCTGCGGAACCATGTGGAGTTTATTTTCCATAACAATATTGGCTCGAACTGGGTAAAGGGAACCAGCAAGGAAGGCACTACTGGCTACCTGTACAAAGCTAACGTACGATATGTGCGCACGGAAGCGGAGATCCCGGGCACGCCCGGTTACAATACGGTTGTGCAGCCCAGGCAGATCCGCGAGCAGCTTTTCCGGGTGTTTGACGTGAATGTCGACGCGGAAACGAACAAGGTTAAAGCGCTTGCCCGGCATATCTTTTATGACCAGCTGGGCAATTTCGTGAAGACCTACGACTCTAAGGATGTGCCCCTACAGGCGGCGCTTGATGCCATGTCCGCCGATTTGATCAATGCCCACGATTTCAGTTATTACACCAATATCGCACGATCAATTACGGCGGAATGGGCACTGAAAAACGCTGTACAGGTTATATGCGATCCGGATGAGGGCGCGGCGGCTAAGCTGAAGGCTCAGGTGGTGCGGGATAACTATGACACCTTCCTCCTGGAGAATGCGGAAATCGACCGGGGCGTGGTAATCGAGGCCGGTAAGAACCTGCTGGGCGTGAAAAGCAAGGTCAATGATGAAAACGTTATCACCCGCATCATGCCCTACGGCACGGACAAGGCCGGAAAGATTCTACTGCTGCCCGAGGTGTACCTGGACAGCCCATATAGGGATAATTATCCCACCATCCGCGCCTATCCCTTGCAGGTGCAGGACGCGGCGGAAAAGGACGCTTCCGGGGACAATCCGGCGGTGACAAAAGAACAGGCCTATGAAAAGATGCGCCAGGCTGCCCAGGATATGTTTGATGCCGGCTGCGATTTGCCGAACATCGACATCCAGGTGGATTTTGTGCATCTTGGAGATACGATTGAGTATGCACAGTATAAAGACCTGCAGCAGGTATTTCTTCACGACACGGTAACGGTCAAGCATGGCCGCTTGGGGATGCTGTATAAAACGCAGGTTATAGGCTATGACTTTGACGCAGCCCTGGGGCGCTACAACAGTGTCACGTTGGGCAATATCAAAAACGGTGCTGAGCTGGGCGTGATTGCTGGCTTTCAGTTGCCAAATGGTGGCATCAGCGGAATGAAGCTTGTGCCAGGCTCGGTAGGCAGCGGGCAGCTGCGCGAGCTTTCTATTTTGGCTGCGCATATCGGCCTGGCCCAAATTGTCAATGCGCACATCCAGGATGCCACCATTGATAAGGTAAAAGTCAAGGACTTTACCGCCGAGGTGGCCGCCATCGCCGTAGCCAAGATTGGCGAAGCCTGGATTGACGCCGCGTGGATTGATCAGCTTACCACAAACGTGGTCAGTATCGTCACCGCGAATATTGATACTCTCATTACCAACAATGCCAACATCGGGTGGGCGCAGATCGCGAACCTGGTAGCTGCCGTCGCAGACATCACTTTGGCGCAGATCCAGACAGCCAACATCGGGTGGGCACAGATCGGCGGCCTGGTGGCCGGCACGGCCATGTTTACCCAGGGTGTATCCGGGCAATTGTATTGCGCTGACCTGATGGTGACAGACGCCAACATTGAGAGCCTGTCGGCCAATAAGATCGCCGGCGGTTTGGGCGTATTCGGCCAGATCATGATCATGGGCCAAGACGGCAAAATGTATGAGCTTGTCGTGGGGAGCCTGGGCGAGCTGACGGCCCAAGAGAAGCAGCTGGACGGAGATAATGTTGGGGATTACGTGCTTACCGACCGGAATATGTCCAGCGGCACGCTGACCAGCCGGGTGCTCAACGTGCAGCAGATTTTTGGCGACAGCGCCCTGGTGCGGCAGCTGATTGCCCAGAACATAGATACGGACACGCTTTTTGCCAATTTGGGGTATATCAATGCCCTGAAAACGCATTTGATACAATCCGACATTGGCCAATATCTAGACTTGCAAAGCAATGAAGGTATACGGCTGCTGGTAGATGAGAAAATTGGCGGGATCGAAATCGGCGGCACAAACTTGATTAGAGGTTCCCGCCTTTGGCCAGCCGCAAAATGGGGCTGGTGGGATGGGACGGGCGTCGCTTGGTGGATAACAAATGCGTATAGCACTGGTGACGATGCTGTTTTCATACATGCGTGGGAGGGCACATCCCTACATGCTGTACTGTATCAATCTGTCCCGGTCAGAGGAAGTACAGAGTACACACTATCTATTGATTGGGTGCAGCATCGCGGGAATGTGACCTTCCGATGCTATGAGTCAGGATCTGGCATGAGCAGTATCTATCATAATGCGCATTCTGCAAATACATCGGTGGAGGCTGCCTTTTTCGACAAAAGCACTACCTTTACAACGCACCCGGCATGCAAATCAATAACCGTTGAACTTATTGTGGCAGCCGGATCATATGCGTATTTTCGCAAGCCGAAACTGGAAGAAGGTAACAAAGCAACGGCGTGGAGCCCGGCCCCGGAGGACATAGAAGACCGTATGTCAGCGGCCGAGGTAAAACTTACGCCAGAGCAAATTCTGCTTGCGATCATTGCCGCAACAAGCAGTAAGATTCAACTTACCGCGTTGCAGGCATTGATTGAATCTGATTCTGTTGCGATACGAACCCTGACCATGGAAATTGTGCGCCGGGACGCGGCGGGGAACGTATACCTAGCGATTGACGACAGCGGAATATCAACCGAATACCCGATATCGTCACCACAAATTTTATCTCCGTCAGTCTTAGGTGTGTACAGGGGAAGCATGTATGTACCATGGAAAGGGTCTATCAGCGCAACGCTGGATAGCCTGCCAAAATACCTGGCGTATGACGTGGTTATAACCATACCTGCGGGGACATACAGCGAAACAGTGGTGATTGATGGTGTTGTTGGGGGTATGCTGCGGTTTGTATCCAGCGGCGCTGTCGTGATAAACGGCGGCGTCTTGCGGCGTAATTGCGCGTCCAACATACAATTTGAAGCCACAGGCGGAAACAGTCTCAGCATTTTGCACAACAATGCACATATTGCTCCGGTCTTTGCCGACGGCGGAAATCTGCGTCTCAGTGGCGTGCGCGTCACCGGCAAGGCCAGAGCGAACGCGGAGGACGGATCAACAGCCGGAGTGTATGCGCGGGATGGCGCGGTAATCACGCTTGTAGAATGCACGATAGAGCGTACAAAAAACTACGCCGTTATCGGTGACACTAACTGCCAGGTCGATATGTACCAGTGTAACGGAGGACAAGCCGGAGGCGATTATACAACTGTGCAAAATTTGGGTCACGGGGTCATAATTACTCGTGGCGGTGGGCTTAACATGTACAATACCTGCCCGATGGGCGCAACAGCCGCATACGGGTCATGGCAAGCTCCCGCGCCGATTGGCTCACCTACGCCCACCGCAAGCCCCGGTGCCACGCCGATAGTGACTACACGGACGCTACGGTATACCCTGTCAGAGTCGGGTACGCTAAAAAAGGACAATGGCGCGACATCTTGGCTGTGGATGTCCACTGGTCTTGTATGGCAAGCAGACAACACCTCCAATTACGACAGCCGTATTGGTGTGTACATTCTCTCGGGGGCCGCAAATATCGCGGCCAATATTGGCAGCGGAACAATTACGGCGGCAAAACTTAAAGTGCAGCGATACACCGCCTACGGGAGCTCCGACCCTGTGATTTATAATTTGCATTATCACGGTTATACGTCGAAAGCAGGCGTACCCAGTGGCGGCGCTACAAGGCCCGCAATGGTAAATACCGACATCAACATATCGCTGGCGCGGGATGAAGTAAAGATGATAGACTTGCCGTCAGGGCTCTTTGCACTCCTTGCCAATGGCACCATTAAAGGCTTTGGAAATCTCAACTCTGGCTCCATCATATCGATGGCCGCAGTCTGTGAGCTTGAAATTAGTGTGCAAGGAGGGCCGTAAATGTACGTTATCACAGTGTTGCCGATGGTGGGCGAGATTTGCATCGAAAAAGTTAAAATCACCGACGTGCATGAGGATGGTAGTTTTGACTTCGAGGGCAGGGATGGGCAAGCCGGATGGTGTAGCCCCGATAAATACAGGCTCTACAACGAGGACGGTACGCCGGCAGAAATCGTTGTAACTCCTAGTGCGAGTGTAGATGCGGGCATGCTGGCGGCCTTGCAAATTCTATTTGGAGGTGGTGATAGTGGGTGATCCTGTTGCTCTAGCAAAGGCAATGCGTTTGGTTCTTACCGGCCAGGCTGGCGCGATGGCCAAAGGCGCAGCGGCCAACATGGTGATTGATCTGAGTCCGCTGATTCCGGCGTGGGCCGTGGGGAACTATGCAGTTGGAGATGTGCGGATGCATGGCGGCGTGCCCTGGCGCTGCTGCCAGGCGCATAACAGTACGGGTAATCCTGGCTGGTATCCGGGAGCGGTGCCCGCTCTGTGGGCTCCATATCATGCGATCGACAAGGCCCATGCGCTCCCCTGGGCAAAGCCCACTGGAGCGCAAGACGCCTACCAGGTAGGCGAGTGCATGATTTGGACGGACGGCAAGGTATACCGATGCAATACGGCAGCGGTTGTTCACAGCCCGGCAGAGATTCCGGCGGTTTGGGGGGTGGTTTCATGACAGAGCCTATCTCTATTACGGTGTTTCTGGCGATGTGCCAGGCGATCCAGGCGGCCAAGCCCAAATATGGCAAAGGGCATGACGGGGATGACGGCCTTTGTGACTGCATCGGGCTGATCATCGGCGCGATCCGGCGCGCTGGCGGGGAGTGGAAAGGCACCCACGGCAGCAACTACGCCGCCCGGAACGAGATGCGGGAGCTGGTGGCCATCAACAATGTGAGCCAGCTGCAGCCTGGATGGGCCGTGTATAAGCGCTGGAAGCCTGGTGATGCAAAATATGCTCTGCCGGCCAGCTATAAATCTAATGCCGACCAGGGCGATTATTATCATGTTGGCGTGGTCATTAGCGTAACGCCCCTGCAGATCATGCATTGCACCAGCTGGACATCTGGCGGCGTCAAGTACAGCGGCATCAAAATTGATACCGCGCTGGGCAGTTGGAAATGGGGTGGCCGCTTGAAAAAGGTGGCGTATGACGACAGCCAGGAAGGAGGTGAAAAGGTTATGGAAACGCTTTGGGTTGGGAGAGTGACCGGTGGCCGTCTGCGTATGCGCGAGGCTGCCAATGATGATGCGGAGCTGATGCTATGGATTCCGGACGGCGCTGAAGTGAAGGTGCTGGATAAGGCAGCACCTGAAGGCTGGGCATATGTCGAATATGCCGGCAAGCAGGGGTATTGCATGGTGCAATATCTGCGGAACGTGGAGAGCATTCCGGACGGTTCCGTGCGCTCCATTCCGGTGACGGTCGCCGTTGACCAGGCGAAGCTGGACAAGCTGCAGCAGACCATTGCGACCGCGCAAACAGCCCTTACTGCGGTTAAAGATGCTGTTGCGGACTTTGTCACCAGCGGCATCAGCGTGGGCTAATTCGGCAGATCCTGATGAAAGGGGTGATAGATGGAGGACAAGCCAGCTATTGCAATAGGGTAGGGCGGGTACTACGAAAGAGCGAGGTGTATCATGGAAAGCTTGTGGGAGAAGGTGCTGAAGGTGATGGCGGCCATCGGCGGGGGTATTGCAGGATTCTTTGGGGAATGGCCTATGTTGCTGACCTGCCTGGTAATCGTCATGACCATGGATTATGTAACGGGCTGGCTGGCTGCCTGGCGCGGTCTTAGCCCCAAATCGGAGGATGGGAAACTGAGCAGTAAAGCAGGGTTCGACGGCCTTTTGCGAAAAGGTTTGATCCTGATGGTGGTGCTGCTCGCTACAGTGCTTGACCGGGTGGTGGGCAATGATATTGCAATATTCCAGCTTGGTGCTGTCGGCTGGTATATTGCCAACGAAGGACTGAGCATTAAAGAAAATCTGAAGCTCCTCGGCGTGCAGCTCCCTTCCTTCATGGAGAAGCTGCTTGAAGCCTTACGGGCCAAGAACGACGAACCGCCGGACGGCGGGAAGATGGCATAGTACATATTTTATGAACCGTCCCTGGGAAACCAGGGGCGATTCGTGTTTTTGGGAAAAATGTGTGCATTTATGTGTGCAAAAGAAAGGGAGTTAATATTATGGTTCAACTTTATCAGGGGAATGCCATGGACATTATCAAGAACCTTAACGGAACCTTTGACGGCGTGATCACCGATCCACCTTATGCAAGCGGCGGATCCACCTTATCCGAAAAGCAAAAGAGCACGGCCGAAAAGTATACAGGCACAAAGGGGAAATGCCCGTATCCGGATTTTGAAGGAGAAACCATGGATCAGCGCAGCTGGACTAACTTTATGCGGGAAGTACTGGAAGCCACCCGGGCAAAGTGTAACCATGGTGCGGTGTGTGCGTTATTTGTAGACTGGCGGCAACTGCCGGCGCTTTCTGATGCCATGCAATGGGCCGGGTGGACATGGCGAGGTACAGTGGTGTGGGATAAAATATCCTCACGGCCGCAAAAGGGCCGCTTCCGGCAGCAAGCGGAATTTGTCCTGTGGGGGAGTAACGGCAAGCTGCCCATTGATAGGCCTGTGCCAGTCTTGCCCGGTCTATTCCGGGCGGCCAATGTCAGCCCCAATGAGCGGCAGCATCAAACACAAAAGCCGCTTACGGTGATGCGGGAATTGGTGAAGATCTGCGTGCCCGGCGGCCGCATCCTAGACCCGTTTGCAGGCAGCGGCACAACGCTGGAAGCGGCCAGACTGGAAGGGTATGAGGCGGTAGGTCTTGAATTGTCAAATCAAATTTCTAACATGGCAAAAGCAAGATTATATATTTAACAGCAAGACTGCCAAGGCAAAAAGCGCCTTGGCAGTCTTGTTGTTAGTATTTATTTTTATAGTCATTTATATAGCGGGCAAAGCATAACATCCATACCAAGGGGGTGGGTATATGCGCATTCGACAATTGTTAAAAATCTTCGGGATATTTCTTGCATCACTGGTGGTACTTAGTATCGTAGTATATGGTGTGCAGTTGCTTTTTTTGAAGGAGGACATGCCATTTTTTAAGGGCATACTTGGTGGTGCTTTATTCGTAATGGGATATGGTGATTCTGTTACAGCAAGCAAAACCATGCAAGGCATATTGGCGGTCATTGGCTTGGTTGGCCTTAATTTCTTGGCGGCTTTCATTACGGTGAATTTGTTTTGGCGCATCAAAGATGTTACCCTCGCTGACGTAGCTAAAGTGATATCTGTTGATGGAAAGTATTATCTCACCTTTATGGTTGTAAATAAGGGTGCCGACATAGTAAATTTTCAAGCCAGCCTATTGTTTCATAAGTCTAAATCAAATGTGCTTGATGTTCATAGCAAAGCATGGTCATATCCGATTATCAAAAAAGGTGATCCATATACTATCAAAGTTCCTTTAAATGATGATGAGATATTGCGTGACAGGCTAAGGTCAATGCTCTTTTTTCAGCCCGATATGAAAATGGTTGCAACATTTTCATATGCAGATTCGCGTACGGGCTATGAAAGTGTTCGGGTAATGTCATACAGCAAAGAGAAAGTATCGATAATGCAACATAGCGAAAAATTCTTTGATTGGTTGATAGGCAATGCATATCCGCTCGATTTGGGCTTGATACGGCCAATTAATGAGGGAACGATTAAGCTTCATCCTTATGAAGGTGGAGGGTTACAGGCAATCATCAACTTTAATGTTCATAATGACCGCTGCGAATATCCAGACTTTGTTATGGCAGCATTCATAAATAAGCGGCAGCCATGGGAGTGGAGCTATAAGTTCAGAAGAAATGCTTTCTTGAATATTACCATGCAAGGCACCTCGAATATAGACACTGTAATGCTTGAGATAAAAACCATAGACGACCGGGTATATCAAAGAGGAATTCCGGTAACAGTTGATTTGGATACAAAAGCGCTGAAACTGTCTGACCTTTTTAAGTCGGAAGATCAATGCGTCGGCATAAGAGAGGTCTGCTTTACAGTAAAAAAAGAGTACATAAACCCACCTGATACTGAGGCGACACTCTTTATCAAACGAATTGAGATTGTCCTTCCTGGCCAGCCGGAAGATTATCTGGATACGGATTAACCTCGTCTTTTGTTTTGATCTGCCACAACATACTCTCGCTCAAACTCCCGCAAATAAGAAAGCGGGGGTTTTTTATGCCGGGAGCCGGGCAAGCCAATAGTTGACATGAGCCTGATTGTTTGGGTATGATGTGGCAAAGCAAAATACCGAAACTCGGGGGATGCAAATGATGAGCTCTACCAATACCGTAAGCAGCAAGGGAAAAAGCCTGCTCGTTTCCATCAAGGATTATGTGGCGCTGGACGTGGAGACAACAGGTCTTAGCCCGCGCACGGATAAGATCATAGAAATTGGCCTGGTGCGGGTGCGAAATGGGGTAGAGGAGGAATGCTACTCCACGCTGATCCAACCGGGCAGAGAAGTTTCGGCGCATATCACGCAGCTAACGGGCATCACAAATAAAATGCTCTCTACAGCGCCGCCCATAGATGATGTGCTGGAAGATGCTCTTGCGTTTATCGGCAATGATGTGATTGTCGGCCATAACGTGAATTTTGATATCGGCTTCATGCAGGCCGCCTGTATGGAAGTGTTGAATGTAGGCTTCACCAATGATTTTGTGGATACCATGCGCTATAGCCGCAGGTACTTTCAAGAGTTGCCCAACCACAGGCTGGGCACACTGGTTTGCTCCTTTTGTGTAGAGCAAGACCAGGCCCACCGTGCGCTGGCGGATGCCCAGGCAACGTCCCGCTGCTATATGTACATGTGTGAGCAGGTGGAGCAAGGCAAAAAAAGTGCCGTCAAGAAGACGGCAGAGAAGCCAAAGAAAAAGGATGATGGGTTTGTGGTTGGATTTCGACTTAGGCTATAGGGTCCATTGGGTACATGGTCTGATATTTTTGCCGTTGTCTTTTCATCATGCAGTTACATATGTGTGCATATGCGCCCTGCTCCTTCAGCATGGCGCTGTTTTTATGCGCATTCGTATATTTTTTTTACAGAATATGATATAATCGGCGGGACTAAGCAAGGGGTATGGTATAATGCAAGCAAGCAAGTATAAGATTTTTTCATTCTTCTCCGGCAGCGGCTTATTGGATTTGGGTTTTGAAAGCTGCGGTTATGACATTGTTATGGTCAATGAGTATTTTAAGCCCTTTATTGAAGCTTACCAGCATGCCAGGGTGAAGTTGGGTCATAAGGCTCCCCGGTTTGGCTACAGCAATATTGATATTAATGAATACCTCGCCGGCCGCAAGGAAGAGCTCAGAGGATACGTAAAACAACTACATAGTGAAGGCAGCATCACAGGTTTTATTGGCGGTCCTCCTTGCCCCGACTTCTCGGTAGGGGGCAAGAATAGGGGAAGGGATGGCGGCAATGGCAAGCTATCCAAATCCTACGTTGACTTGATTATAGACATGAAGCCTGGCTTCTTTCTCTTTGAAAACGTGAAGGGCCTTTGGCGGACACAGCGCCATAGGGAGTTTTTTGAGGAGCTAAAGACCGAACTACATAATGCCGGATACGTGACTACAGAGCGCTTGGTAAATGCCCTAGAATACGGTGTGCCCCAAGACCGGGATAGGATTCTACTCTTTGGTGTACATAGCAGCCTGACCAGGCCGGAGCACTACGATAAGATGCTGGTGAAAGACTTCCCTTGGACAAGTTATGTGCTTCATGACCTGAAAGCGGTAAAGAAAGCCCCTTGGCCCGGCATGGACGGCTTTGCTGAAGATGGGGCATATACCAAACCCGAAGGGATACAGGAAAGCCTGACGGTCGAATATTGGTTTAATAAGAATGAGGTTGAAACACACCCCAATGCAAATGACTACTTTCAGCCCCGCAACGGCCTTTCCAAGATGCAGTCTATCCTTGAAGGGGATAATCTAAAGAAATCCTACAAGCGCTTACACAGGTGGAAGTACTCACCGACGGCCGCGTACGGCAATAATGAGGTGCACTTGCACCCCTACAAGGCCCGGCGGATCTCGGCAGCAGAAGCATTGGCTTTACAATCATTGCCCAAGGAGTTTGAGCTTCCAAAAGATATGAGCCTATCCAACAAATTTAAAACTATAGGAAATGGCGTACCATTTCTTTTAGCAAAAGGCATTGCAAAAACAATGCTTGATTATTTGGAGGAGCTTTATGCAGAGGGTAACAGGGTATAATCTTGTTTCGTTCATCAACCAGCTTCCCAAGCACTATGATTACCCATATGTTAATCCAAGGAATCCCGCATTAATAAGAATCACAAGGGTTGAAATGCCTCAAGGCCCTATCTTTTTCAAACGCTGGAACCCACAAAAAGGCGAGACGCCAATAGAGGCTACGGAAGACTCTATATCGCCACAAATGATATGGCGTATTGCCAATGCGCTCTATGAAGGCCAGCCTATCAATTTTGATAGGGTGCTTGGCGCCAGCTATAATTCACGCTCGGTGCTTGAAAGCCTGATCGCCCACACGCCGCAGTTTTATCATTGCAATCCTGGCCGGGTGGAAGATATCGCCGGCAATACCCGTGTAGAGAGTGGGCATAAGCATATTCTTTGGCGGCCCGATGCTCCACATCAAAATGGCAAACTTGCTTTTTTTGATGTGAAGGTTGCAATATCAGAAATACCAACCTCTGCCGCTGTCTATGATGCATTGCAGTTACCCGATACTGTTGACCTTCGGGGTATGAATATTGAAGTCGCCAGGCGGCACACGCAAATTCAAATCGCTTTATACCAGATCGGCTTGCAGTTAGGTTACCGTACCTGGATTGCTCAAAACGACAAGGGCATAGTGTATAACGAAAAGCCCCTGATTGAGCAAGATGGCATAGTTAAATCGCTGCAGAATGAAAAATTGATTGGTCCTTTTGATGGTGCCGTAAAGGCAGCAAGCTTCATTGATTGCATTTGGTTCAAAAATGGGAAGCTGATGCCAGCCGTTATGGAAGTGGAGCATACCACAGGCATAACAAGTGGCTTAAGCCGCATGAAGAATTTTCACGATATAATGCCGCCATTCCCGACAAGGTATGTCATTGTTGCACCCGATGAAGATAGGGAGCATGTGGTCGCTGAAGCAAATAAGCCGATGTTTGGTGACCTGCAGGTCCGTTTCTTTCCGTACTCAGCCGTTGAGGAGCTATATGTCATTTGCCAACGCCGTAAGCTGCGCGGGATCACCGAAGAATTCCTTGATTGCTACATGGAGCCTGTAGTTGCATAATGGCTGATACAGTGTCTGAAAAGCGGCGTAGCGAGATTATGTCGCACATAAAGAGCAAGAACACGAAGATTGAGCTCCTGGTCAGGAAAGAGCTATTTGCCCGTGGTTTCCGGTACCGGGTGAATTACAAAGCCTTACCTGGAAAGCCGGATATCGTGTTTACCAAGCAGAAGGTAGCCGTGTTTATACACGGCTGCTTTTGGCATGGCCATGAGGCCGGATGCCGGTATTCCCACATACCTCAATCGCGGAAAGAGTACTGGGAGCCGAAAATCGCCAGAACGAAAGAACGGGACCAGCAACACATGGAGTGGCTGGCCCAGAATGGCTGGCGGGTGTTGGTCTTTTGGGAATGTAAAGTAAAAAAAGACTTGGATGCGGTAACAGAAGCTATATCAAATCACTTGAGTTCGGTTCATCAGCATGAATAAGAATGCATGAAGAGGTATTGCCTATGTCAAAGCGAAACCCACCATGGGAACGGGATGAACTGATACTCGCGCTAGATTTGTATTTCCGTATAAGCTTTTCAACACCTGTCAGCCATAAGCATCCTGAGATTGAGCAATTGAGCGAACTTCTAAATAAGCTTCCCATTCATGCAAAGCATAAAGAAGCTACAAATTATAGAAACCCTAGTGGGGTTTATATGAAATTGTGCAACTTTTTGCGGCTTGATCCTAATTACCCAGGTCAAGGCCTAGACCAGGGTAGTAAAAGAGATGTTGAGGTATGGAATGAGTTTTCGAGTAATTTGCCATATCTTCGCCAGGTTGCTGATAGTATAAAAATTGGATATACAATGCTATCTGATTCTTCAGTAACGCTACATGATGACGAAGAGTATACCTGCTCAGAGGGAAGAATACTATACCAGTTACATAGAACAAAGGAAAGAAACCGGGATATAGTAAAAAAGGCGAAAGAGCTTGCAATTAAGAACGGACATGGCCTTGTATGTTGTGTTTGCAATTTTAATTTTCAGGCTTTTTATGGTGAGGTTGGTAAAGGGTATATAGAGTGCCATCATGTAAAGCCTATTGCCCAATATAAAGAAAATGAGAAAACTAAGCTCTCAGATTTGGTCCTGGTGTGTTCTAATTGCCATAAGATGCTGCACCGCGGTCATCCTTGGATGGCTTTAGATGAACTTCGAAGGAGCATTCGGAATTTGCCGTTCTTTTCACCAAAGGCCTTCCAGGCCAGGTCGATGGGGACAGAAGAATGCTGACGAAGAAGCCCTCGCCGATGATGGCATAATAAGACTTTTTGAGCTTGAACAGAAATAGGTCATTGGGCTGCAGAGCAAACATAACGAATTTGTCTATTTTGAAAAGGCAATTTTTCTATATTTTTGAGCTAAAATATCTTCTAGTCCTCTTGCCTTTTTCTGAGGAAATTCCGACAATGCAATATTGATATCATCGTCTGTTATCGGAATTATTAGTCCTCTATCATCTTCATATGTATCTGCGCACCGTTTCATGAAAGCATCATTTTTATCTAGAGTTCTGCAAGCGATGATTCCAACACGGCCTCTCCGATTACTAAATCTGCCGCCGAGTTGATCTAGCTCAGGATTAGCTACTTCTCCAGTGTAATTTTTGCACTCTACAAAAACAAATGGACATGGCAACATTGCGTTTTGATTTGGTAAGGTGAAGAAAAATCCTGACTCAGCAGAATTGTTAAATGTTATATCAATTCGCTTACGACCACTATGTATTTCAACTTCCTTTTTCGGCGATGACAAGTGGGGATAAAGAAGCAACTCTAATATACCAATAATTAAACTGTGATAGTTCGAAGCGTTTGCCGATCCTGATGGGATAGAGGCAAGCTTACTCTTTAAATGAGCACATATTTCATCTGTATTAATACTATCTAGCCCTGAGCCATCTATGGAAGATATTTTTTTTGATGTCTGCCGTTTGAAATCTGCAAATACCTCTGGATGCTGTTCTGTGAACCTTGCAAGGTATTCCTTGTCTATTACGTCTTCGGTTTCTATAATGCTTTTTTTTGTTACATATTTCTCACCGTTTTTGTATTTCTTTACCAGGGAAGTCTGTATCCGTAGATTTTCATTCTGAAGGAAATTTAGAACAAACTGTTGCCGATATTCTGCTGAGGTATATTTATCTGTGAAGGATACGATTCTTTTGGGCACAAGCAAAATTGGCTTTTCATTTATAACAAGTCGTTGTGTATATTCATTGTCCCAAGTCTTTCTGTGTAAATCCCAATACATTCCTGAAGGAACGTTATTGTGCAGTGGAATGCTATGCAAAATACATTGTTCGATTGTATATTCGATTAAGTGCTTCTTAATTATGTTAGCAGTCATATCTGATACTTTGTCTTTATCAACATTGGGGACAAAAATTCTGAAATCCTCAATGTCATCCATTATTCCAGAGATAATCGCCCGACTATGCAATAGCTCATCAAAAATCTTGGTTGTATCTTCAGGACCCATTCCATGACCACGAGGCTTACCCCTTGACATTCCTAAGCAGACATCATTACTTTCGCCTAAGTATGAGAACAATTCTTTTGCTTGATTTATGCGATTACCACGTAATAATGCAAGCAAGAACTCAAAATAAGAACGTAATGTACTATGGGCCTCATTAGCAAAAGGAAAGTCACATTTCGATATATAATAGGGGTCAAGAAACAAGGGGGTATCCAAATTGGGATCAATATCAACGAAGTCAAGCTCATATTGTGTTTTTTGTAGATTAAAGGCTTTGCTGATCCTCATATTACTATTCCTCTCATATCAAGAATTTGAATTATATCGTGATTAATGAAAACATTGGCAAACATCGACATCTTTTGCTTTTCGTATCTACAATAATAAATAAATCGACCGAAATAATTGTAAGCCTTAGGAATATATTATCACTTAATTTGAAATGTGTCCATAATATGGCAAGATAGCGTTGAGTTTAGCAGATTTTAAGTATGTATTGACTTTTGCCATCCCATAATTTATAATAATGGCATGACAAAAGTGAGGTGATGAAGTGAGCCCACGTACAGGACGTCCAATTGAAGCTGATTCTAAGCGAGATGTGAAGCTCCAAATGCGATTAAGTGAAGGAGAAGCTGCAATGCTTGATGAATGCGCAGACAGACTTAAAGTGACAAGAAGCATTGTCGTTCGTAAGGGGATTGAGCTGGTGAAAGCCGAATTGGACAAAAAGAAGGAGTAAAGTGCTTAGCTTGTCGGCACACACTTTACTCCCAGTTACCCCGAGGTTACCCCCTGAGTAAATCTATTCTACCACAGGCGGGCACCTCTTTCAACACCGACACCACGAAGGAGGAACCCAATGCAGAATATTGCCAGAAAGCTGGCTTTGCAGCTTATCGATCCGGATGCCGTAGCATCAGAGGATTATGTAGAAACCGACCCCGAAGCCCTGGTCAACGAGCGGGAAGAAGACCTGCATGTGATGATAACCACCTACGCCCAGCGCGACCACAGTAAATACAGCGGCATGCACAATATCATCTTCAGCCTTGTCAACGCCCACGCCGAGCGGGCCTATGAGAACGGCATCCGCGCCGGAGCCCAACTCATGATGAGCCTGCTGGTCAGCCCAAAAGGCAACTACAAGGAAGCCATTGCCCAATTGATGAAGGATGGGATATAATAACGCTATGGAGGTGCTGCGGATATGAAAGTACTTACGGTTGTAAAGGATGGGGCGGCCTACCGCTTTACAGATATCATAAAGTCCGATGACCATTACCTTGCCCACCTGATCCGCGACGATAACACCGTGGGGAAGATGGAGCACCGCATCACCCAGCAGGAATACGATAGCGGCACCCTGGCCGACTCAAACGATGCAAAGTAATGGCATCCATACAAAAAGGCGCTTGCAGTTCACCATTGCAAGCGCCTTTTTCATTTACGCCGGGTCCTTTTCTTCTACAAACCATTTGTTCCCTACCAGGAACATCACCCGCTCACGGCCCTGTATCCGCACCTTATACTGCAATCCTGCGCCGCCATGCTTTAAGCTGGCACCAGGCCGGATATCCAGCACCTTATCGATGATAAACGGGGTATTGTCTTTCCAGTAAAGCGTTGTCGGCACAACAGTGCCATCCGGCTTGAATGTGGCGTCCACGCGCAAATAGGTGGGAGCCTGCATGATAAACCCTCCTTTATCAATTGCTTCCCTCGTTTATATAGAGCCTTTGAGGTAGCCAACGGGGTGAATTAGGTGCTCTTCCTTTGGGTTGACCTTGGCAAACAGTGGATCGGCAAGGACGATACCGCGTTGGATGATTTGATGGCCCCAGCGGCGGCGGATATCATCCAGGCTGCAGGCCAAGGCCATTTCCTTCTCCCGCCTGATAGCGTCACCAAACAGATCGGTCTGCTCGGGCGTGCTTCCGGGAACCAACGAGCTGCAGCTTATGCCCATGGTGCGCAATGGAAGCCATTTTACATATTTCCGGTTGAAAAGATCGATTGCCGTCTTGGCTATCTCGCCAGATAGGGCGGTGGCGTGGCCGATGGTGCGCTGGCACCCTGCCCAATTTAGCTTGGTATCGCGGATGCCGATGCTAATGCATCTGGCCTTCAGGTCGTTATCCCTCAAGCGGGCCGCAACGGATTCGGATATCATGTAGATGGCAGCCGCTGCTTCTTCTGGCGTGTTGGCATCATGGGGTAGGGTGGAGCTGTTGCCGACAGATTTGATAGCGTCGTCTTCTTCTACAGGCGAGTTGTCTTCTCCCCTGGCAAAGGTGCGTATCATCAGGCCGATTTTGCCCATGATCAGCTTCATCAGATCAGGCGAGGCGCTTGCCAGATCACCAATGGTCTTGATGCCATGATAGGCAAGCTTCTGCGCGTTCTTATTGCCGACATATAGCAGATCGGCAACCGGCAGCGGCCAAACGATGGATTGGTAGTTATCGAGGGTGATGACGGTGGTGGCATTGGGTTTCTTGAGGTCAGAGCCCAGCTTGGCGAATATCTTGTTAAAGCTGACGCCAACGCTGATGGTGATGCCTAGCTCTTCCCATGCGCGCCAGCGCAGTTCATCAGCCAACCGAACGCCATCTTCCAAGGTAATGCCGGGGCCACTGATGTCAAGCCAGGCTTCATCCAGGCCAAAGCTCTGCACCAGGGGCGTGTATTCCCGGTAGATGCTCACCAGATGCCGGGAATAGCGCATGTACTCGGAATAATCGGGCGGTTGAATGACTAGCCGGGGGCATAACCTTAGTGCATCGTTGATGGTCATGCCTGTTTTGATGCCCATCTTCTTTGCCTCTGGCGTGGCTGCCAGCACAATACCATGCCTTTCTTCCTTCCGGCCGCAGATTGCTACAGGGAGGCCGCGATAAAGAAGATAGACCGAGCAGAAGACCGAGGCATAGAAGCTATTGGCATCGCAGTGCAGGATGACGCGGTTCATGATCTCACCCAGCTTATTATATGAGAACGAGTGTTCTCGGATGCATGATAACATTTGAACGATGATCTTGGCAACGCACAAAATATGGATACGCACAAAAACAAAGCGCCCGAGTTAGGGCGCTTCGCTATATGTGGGGATCACACTGCCTCTGCGGTGATCTCATCCAGGGCAGTAGACAGGATACCCGTGATATCCGCGCTATCGGATATCCATGCCTTGCGCGCTTCCTTGGGCAGTATAACAGGCATGCGGTCGTGAATGTAACGTATGCTTGGCGCTGCATCGCGGGTGAGGATGACAAAGACAGGCAGCTTCTTTTCCTGCTCATATCGATAGATGCCAGCCATGTAGATGACCTGGCTGACGGGGTCCTTCAAGGCGTGCTTGATCTTCTTCGCGCCTTGCTTCTCCCATTCAAAGTAGTTGGTGGCAGGGATGAGGCAGCGGCGCTCCAGCACAGGCTTTTTGAAGATGGGCTTTTCCAATACTGTTTCCGACCGCGCGTTGATAAGCGGCTGTCCCTTGCCTTGCATGGTAAAGCCCCACTGCATGGGGTATGGCGTGGCAATGTGCTGCTTGTCTGGCGCGATCACCGGCACGATGTTGGTGGGAAAGACCTCACCCAGCCGCATTGTGATCTGCTCATAGTCAGGATTATTTTGCAGCTTGCGGTTGACCTCGGCAATGATATCCTCTAGCTCCTCAATGGGGATGTTGTTCTCAACATAAAAGCGGCCGCACATGCCCATCACTCCTTTTGCAGAAGTTTATTCATGATGACAGTATGTCAATGACAGGCCGCATTCATCGGAATGGAAATATAGAAATATTTACCAATTGAGCCGTGCATTCAAACGCGCTGCCTGCGCCTGTTTGTTAAAGGGACGTGACAAGTTATTCTTTTAGGTTTGGGCCTTGGCGTGTGGGAAAGGGCATCCCCCCCTGCCTCAAGGATAAAAAACGGTTCTGCTCCGGACCGGCGCTCCCGATCCCTTTTTATCTCTCTTATCTTTGGCGGCGAAAGAAGGGGGGGTGTTTGAGGCAGTAACACTATTTTTTGTGTTATGAAAAGTGTTAGCGAATGTGTTAGTGATTTTTACGGTTCTGATATAGATAGAAGGAACTGATGCGCAATAACACAAATAACACAAATAACACGTAATTCTAAGAAAGATAGTCATATTATTATAGATAGGGCATATTTCCGCTCTAAAAAGTGTGGTAATAGCGTGTGGTAATAGGTGTGGTAATAGACCAATATTTTAGGGTATTCGCGGGTAGTTTTATCAATACGGACAAAAAGCAAAAAGCCCTGAAAACTCAATGTTTTCAAGGCTTTTCCTTTGGTCTGGGTGAGAGGATTTGAACCTCCGGCCTCTTGAACCCCATTCAAGCACGCTACCAAACTGCGCCACACCCAGGAATCTTATCGCGGCCTTACGCCGTGCGAACAAAAGCTATTATACCGGAGATGCGATATGTTGTCAAGATAATTTTATAGGGGGACAAACTATTTTTTGACTATTTTTTGAGAGGAAACGGAAGTCCTTTTTTCCCGGAAGATGATCCACACGGGATGGTGCCGGCTGAAAAGGAAGGGCTCTGTCCGGGAAGTACGGAGATAGATCGGAAAGAACGGTTTTCACGTGAAAACATACAATAGAGCGAGACCCTTTCCCAAGAAAACCGTGCTTTGCCTTTTGGCAAGGTTCCTGGAGGTTTTTGTCATGGTTCGTCAATGCAACTGTACTTCGTGCAGGCCGTCCAAGCAGCCTGACCGCAGTCCGCCTTGTTCCCAGGAGTGGCCTCACGGGGATCAATGGGATCCCTGCCAGCCGGTATGTCCTCCCCCTTGTCCGCCTCCATGTCCCCCGCCCTGCCCGCCTCCGTGCCCTCCGCCCTGTCCTCCCAAATGTCCCCCGAAAGACCGCTGCCGCAAGGAGCCGGAACCGCCCCAGCTATTGCTGCCCAAGATCATTTGCAGCGGCAGGGAATGGCAGCGCAGGCTATGCACAACGCTGGAAGTGAACGGGCTGCCTGACTGTGCCAAACCGCCGTTCCAGCTTTGTTCTGTGCAGCAAAGCGGTGCGCAGCCCTGGTGGGAGCCGGGTAAGTGCCAAACACCCCGCGGCCAGGCCATGTACCACGTATTTATTCCCGTCAACGCGTTTGTCGTTGATGCACTGGGCTGCGAGTATTGCTGCCCGGCCGTCGTGGAGATGGATGCCTGCCTGCAGCTCAAATGTGCCGTATCGGATTGCTGGCGCTACAGCCTGATCATCGTGCCTTGTGTGCGCTTGGCCTGCAGCCCGGTCTGCTCCCATACCAGCTGCTTTGAGGTGGAACTGGAGGTTGTGCTGGAGCTGTATCTGATCCAATGGATGCCCTTCCCCAGCAAACCGCGCAAACCGGAATGCCATGAGCTGCCGCTGTATCCGCAGCCCTGCCCGCATCCTTACACCTCGTGAGCAATAATACCTAAGAGACCGGGGCCTGTGTGTATGGCAAGCACCGGGCTTACGGGACTGATGCTGCTCTCGGCCAGATGAAGCAACTCCTTTAACCTGTCCAACAGTTTCTGTGCTTCCGCGGCGGCGGCGCCGTGGACGATTGTGAGGCGGATCTTGCTTTTGCCAAAGCGGGATACCGCCTCCTTTATCATGGTATCCAGCGCGTTGGCATACCCCCTGGCCTTGGCCAGCGTTTGGTATACGCCGTCCGGATTGACAAAAATCACAGGCTTCAATTGCAGGATGGAACCGACAACACCTTCCACCATGCCGATGCGGCCGCCCTTGCGCAAAAACTCCAGCGTCTTGATGATAAACATGCCAAGCTGCTTTTCCCGCGCGGTCTTGACCCGCTCGATGGCCGCATCCAGGGAGCCGGTGGCTTCAAGCGTTTCCGCGGCTTCCAGCGCCAGCATGCCAAGGCCGGCGGACAGGGTTTTGCTGTCCAGCAGCGTGATATGAAGACGCCCTTCAAATTCCTTGACGATCATGCGGATCATATTGTATGTGCCGCTTAAGCTGGCGGAAATGCTCAAATGCAGCACATGGGTCACGCCATCCTCGATCAGGCGTTCGTACAGGCCGTGGACATCCTCCGGCAGGGGAAGGCTCGTTTTGGGCAGCTCTTCCTCCATCAGGGCGTACAGCTGTTCCTGGGTCATTTCCACCCTGTCACGGAATTCGCCCTTGGAGCAGACGATGCGCAGCGGTACCATGTGGATGTTGTGCCTGTCCAGCTGCTCCTGAGTCAGATCGCAGGAGGAATCGGTGACGATGGCGATTTTTTGATTTTCTGCCATTGCATTTATCTCCAATTAAATATTTTCTTGTTGCCAAGTGGAACGATTATAACACAAGCAGTCGTCAAGTCAAGTTTGCGCTATGTTTGACAATTTATGGGGCAATGAAGAGCGTTTATTTTACATATTCTTCCGCGCTGCAGTGGTTGACAAAGACAGATGGGTGTTTTACTATAACAGATGGAAAGTCCTGTGGATTTTTGGTTTCATACAAATGGAAATGCCTGTTGTGCAGGCTTTTGTTATGATGGAGGAACACATATGCGGCGCCGACTGATGAAAAGGGCATACAAGGCAGGCAGGACAGCACGGATCGGTATAGTATGCAGCGTGATTCTGGCTGCTTTTTTGATGGTTTCTTTTGCGGCGGCATCGCCGCAGGGGGATGTGACCCTGTCTGTGTCCTTCCGCGGGCTTCGCCTCAACGCGCTGATGCAATGGCAGACTGTGCCGCTGGGCGGCAGCTTTGAGGTGGTGGCGGGGGATACGGTGCTGGGCGTCGTGGCCGCCAACGTGACGCCGGAGCAGGCGGCGCAGGGGCTGGCCGAAACCCTGATTGTAAAAAGGCAGGATGCCGCCGCGGGCCTTTTGCTTAGGCCGGTTGCCCGAAGCATTCCCGAGGCATACGTATGCCAGGACGCTGTGCCTGTGACCCTGGGCACGGAAAGCGCACAGCGCGTGGATGTGATCGCCTATGCCAGGGAAGGGTTGTTCCGCCTGAACAATATGAAGGCGGATGACGGACAGCCCGCGGGCGGCGCCGCCTTCGCGGTGCTGGATGCTGCCGGGCAGACGGTGCTTTCCTTTTCGGCAGATGAGCAGGGCTTGTACAGCCTGGCTTCGCCGCTGCCGGCGGGGGCCTATACGCTGCGTCAGGTGCTTTCCCCTGAGGGAACCATACCGGCGGGGGATACGGCCTTTGAAATCACCCCGTATCTCGGCACGGAAGAAAGCATTGCCGCCGTGACTGTTGTAAACGAGCCGGCGCCTGAGCTGGACCGCTTGTTTGCAAAGCTGGATGCACAAGCGACGGCTGCCGGAAACCTGTACGCGGCGGACCAGACAGCGGAATTTGCTGTTGCGGGCAATGTGCCGGAAGACAATACGCTTCCGCTTCATAACGTCACCGTATCCATTGACAATCTTGCGCTGACCGATGAAGAGGGCGGCGTGCTCCCGGACCAAACCGGCAAGGAAATCGGCAGCATTATTGTTACGCCGGGCACCCCGGGCATCCTGGCCACTGTGAAGGTTTTTGACGGGCAGGGGAATCAGGCGGGCGGCGAAAAGCTGCTGAAGCCCGGGCAGGCGCTTGATTTGAAAGGCCTTGGCGCCGTATCCGCCCAGATTGTGTATGTGGCCGCAGATGGACAGGCAATTGTGCCCGCCGGCTTTGTGCCGGGGGAGATCCGCTTTCAGGTGAACATGGCCCGCCGCACGCCGGATGCGGCAAAGGCCAGCGTCGCTTTTGCCCGGGCTGCCGTCGGCACAAAGTGGGCCTATCAATATGAAGGCAGGGACCGGAGCGTTGTCAGCGCCGGCGGGCAAAGCGATGCGCTTTCGCTGTCTGCCAGGGTGCTGGACAACCGGGCTTCCCTGGCCGTTTCCGCCCAGGTGCTGGATGCGGATCATGTTCTTTTGGTCATCCGCCATGAAGGCGGCCCGACCCTTGCCAGCCCTCGATTGGCGGTTCAACTGCCGGATGGCTGGCGGGTTACGGACGGTGGCAGCTATGCCGCGCCGGTTACGGCGGTGAGCCACGGCGCCGATGCCGACATGGTAGTGCTGAGTCTTGAGAGTACACTTGTTAAGGATACGGTGATTAGTGTGGAACTACCCGCCTCCATTGGCGCGGGAGTGGGAACGGGCGCTTATTATATTGAAAGTACTGCCTGTATTGAGCCGACGCTGGATAATCCCAAGGGGCTCATGGTGCGCGGGATCAGGCAGGAAAATTGCCCCGTGGCCGACGCGGCGCTTGGGCTGAATACGCCCGGCGTTTATGCCTATGGCACATGGACAGCCGCTACAAAAGCGCAGGGGGATCTGTCGCTTCAGGCATTGGGCTTTGCCCTAAATGGCGCGGAGGCAGCTTTGCCGGAGAAAGGGGAAGCGGCGCTGCTGATGGCCTCACCGGACGGCGAGACCTGGCATGCCGTAATCCTTCCCGAAGGAATACGCCTGCTTGGCGTAACCCGCGGCCAGGCGTATGTCACGACCGATACCGCCCCGCAGCATGATTCCGTATGGATCGATGCCGCGGCATACACCGGCGATTTTCGGCAGGTAACGGCGGTTTCGCTGAAGGGCGGACAGGCGGCAAGGCTTCAGGTGTCAGCGGATGTCAGGGGCGGTTCTGTGGCTTTTGCCACGCTGTCGCGCACACAAAACGGCGCGGCCTATACCGACGCGCAGGGCAGCATTACCGTAAAGGCAGGCAAAAGTGCCGCGCTGCACGGGCGTGTGTTTGACGATGTCAACGGCAATGGAAGGCAGGAAGAAAACGAATATGGCGCGGCAGGACAGCTGGTTTTCTGGCAGGTGGCCGGCATCAGCTTTCATACATACACCGACAGCCAGGGTTTGTTTGACTTCTCCGGCGCGGCGTCTTCCGGCGGGCAGGGAACGCTGTACGTCAGGCTGCCTGACAATACGGCCGTTTCCGGAAAAGCAGCGCAGGACGGCCTGGTTTCCTTTCCCCAGACGGACCTGAACAAGAAAGGCGAAATATTGGTCGCCTTTGCAAAAATGGGCGCCGTGCACGGCAAGGCGATTTGGCATGAAAGCAAGGAAGGCTTGCCCGGCGTGGAGATCACGCTGTCATCCGGCGGAAAGGCCGTTGCGTCCGCGGTTACGGACTGGAAAGGCCAATACCGCTTTGAAGCTTTGGCAGCGGGAGAATACCAGGTTTCCGTGAAGCTGCCCGACAACGTATCCGGCGAGGGCGGATTCTATCCCGGCGACGGGTACGATTCCGCAGACGGCCCGGCCGCGGCGCTTCCACCCGTAACGCTGCCCTACGGTGGGGAGGCGGTATTGGATGTGCCGGTGCGCAAAATCGGCTCCTTGCACGTCACGCTGGTAGGCTACACCTATCCGCTGGGCAAAGCAGCCTTGCAGATGAACGGGAACGCGGTTGCCGAAGCTGACCCGGCTGCGGATGGCGGCTATCTGTTTGAAAAGCTGTTTGAAGGCACCTATACCTTTTCTGTGGTTTTGCCCGAAGGGCTGGCAGTGCGCGCGGCGGCTGCGCAGCCCTGGCAGAAGGATGCGCTTTCCCTGGAAACAACGGTAACGGCGGGAGAAAGAACACAGCTGGAATTGGAAGAAACGGTAACCGGCAGGCTTGTGGCAGTCTTTGAAGGCAACGGCCTTTCGGGAGCGGCTGTGACCATATCCGGGCCGGAAACGCTTTCCGCCGTACTGGACGGGAACGGCCGGTGCCTGTTTTCCAATTTGATTCCCGGCACGTATCAGGTTACGGCGACGCTGCCCAAGTCGGTTTTGGCCGATACAAGCGGCGTGTGGTCCATTCATGTCGGGCCGGACGGCGCGGCGGCATCCCTTGCCGTAGAAGTGAAGCCGGGCGAGGATGCCATACCGCAAGCTGCGACGCTTGTGCAGACGGCGGAAGTCACCGGCGTGCTGTATGAGGACACGGTCCATGACGGCGTGCTGGGAACGGGGGAACCGGCCATTGCAGGCGCGTTGGTTGACTTGTATGCCATGCAGGACAATGCCTGGATAAAGGTTGAATCAGCGCGGACAGGCGCGGACGGGGCATACCGTTTTGCTGGTTTGACGCCGGGCCAATATTATGTTTCCATCGCTTTGCCGGCCGGAAAGGCCCTTGGCGATCTGAAGACAGCCGAGCCGTTCCAGCTGGAAAGCGGGCAGGTCCTGATTTGGGATGCGGGCGTGATCGCCCCGGCTTCCCTTTTGGTCAATGCTTTCTGGGACAGCAGCAATGACGGCATACAGGGCATTTATGAACGTGCCATCGAAGGCACGCTGGCGGAGGTCATACCCGCGGACAGCCAGACCAATGCCGTGGCGGCGCAGGCGTATACAAACAATACCGGCACAGCCTCTTTTGACAGTCTCCCGCCGGGCGAATATGTGATCCGCTTTACGCTGCCGGAGGGTTACTGGCTTTCCATGCAGGGTACCGAAACCGGGTCCAAGTATAACGCCGTGCCCATGGCCGACAGCCGCCAGGGAACGACGGCTCCCTTTACCCTTGCGCAGGGCAAGGAGCAGGGCGTAGGCGTGGGCGGCATCAAAACAGGCCTGGTCAGCGGGCGCGCCTGGCTGGATCAAAACAAGGACGGAATCATGGGTGAGAATGAGCCGGGCCTGGCCGGCTGCGGCATTACCCTCTCAAGCGCCAAGAGCGGGCTGACATATTCCTATACGACCGACGATACCGGATTGTATGAAATCGTCGCCCGGACCGATACCTATCAAATGACCGTGACAGGCCCAGAGGGTATGACCTTTACCCGGTCAAGCGCCGCAGGCGGCGTAAAGCGTTCCATCTTCACCGCGGAAGGCGTAACCGCCGGGGAAAAAAGGTATCTGTTTGAGTCTGGAACAAAGGAAGAGAATCAAAACATCGGTTTTGTTTTGGGCGTGAATCTTTCAGGCGTCGCTTTCCTGGACGCGGACTATAACGGCGTATGGGATGCGGGCGAACAGCCCTTGCCGGGCGTCACCGTGGAGCTTTCTACAGCGGCGAACAAGACGCTTGGCAGCGTCACAACAGACGATGACGGCACCTTCCGTTTTGACAGCCTGCGCGGTGGGGAATACGAGCTGCGCGCGGTGCTGCCGGATACGGGCATCGTGTTCTCGAAGGCGGCAGAAGGCATTGAGTACGCGAACTTGTTTGTACAGAACAAGGGCAAGCGGGAAAACACAGCCATTCTGTTCCTGGAAAGCGGCATGGACCGCACGGTGGGCGTTGGCGCTGTCGTGCCCGGAAGCGTATCAGGCGGCGTGTTTGAGGATGAGAACTACAACGGGCTGTATGATACGGGGGAAAAGCCTGTATCCGGCGTGGTTGTCCGCCTGTTGGACCCTGATGGGAATACCGTCGCCAGCATGGAAACAAAGGCCGACGGCAATTTTTCGTTTGCTTCGCTGATGCCTATGGCCTATACCCTGGGGGTCGAAAAGCCCTTGGGCTGGATGTTTACCAGGCAGGCCGAGGGTCTGAACAGGAGCTGTATCGTTTCCGCCAGGGGCAATGAGGGGCTGTCCGAGCCCATACCGGTGGCGCTGGGCCAGCAGGTTGCCGCCATGCATGCCGGCATCGTTCCGCCTGCTTCTGTGTCAGGCCAGGTATTTGGCGACAAAAACGATGACGGGCTGCCCAACAATGGGGAATCCGGCTTTGAAGGCGTTTCGGTGACCCTTCTTAACGAAGCCGGGGAGAAGGTGGCAGGCCTTGTTACCGGCGCCGATGGAAGCTACGCATTCAACGATCTGCATCCCGGCAGGTATGCGCTGCGTTATGATTTGCCGCAGGACACGGTATTTGCAAAGGTCGCAAGCGGCGGAAACAGCATAACGGGAGAGGGCCTGGCGGCTGCCGGTGAAGCGTTTGATCTGGCCATCGGGAGAGAGAAGCAGGCCCCCCTGTGCGGCGTCGTGGCGCTCGCCCGCATATCCGGCGTTGCCTTCCATGACATGAATGCCAACGGCATGTATGAGGATGAGGAAGGCCGGCTGGAGGGCCTAACGCTTACGCTGACGCAAAAGAGCACGGGGCAGGCAATTTTCCAGATCGTCACCGGGGAGGACGGCGCGTTTTTGATGGACCGCCTGCGTCCGGGCAGCTATGCTTTAAGCGCCGGGCTTCCCGCCGGAATGATTTTCACCAGGGAAAACGAAGAGGCGCTGCTACCAGCATCCTTGCAGGCACAGGGAAGCATAGACATTGAAATCGCCATGGGCCAGCGGCTGGACAACCGCCTGATAGGCGGTACAGTGCCCGCGTCCATCGCCGGGCGCGTATGGCTTGATGAAAACAACAATGGCCTTCTGGAGCAGGGGGAGGCACTTTTGCGAGGCCTGACCGTGATGCTTGTCGACAGCCAGACAGCCAACCCGTACGCAAGGCTTACTACAGACGAAAGCGGTGCGTTCTTACTGCCCGCGGTTCATCCGGGCTCGTATGATATCACGGTGGTTTTGCCTGACAACAGCATTGCCGCGAACAGGGAAGCCGGCGAAAACCAGTTTGCGGACAGCGCCGCGGGGAAGATGACGCTGACAGGCCTTGACGTTGCGGAAGGGGAAGCAGTCGCTGACATCCGTGCAGGGGTCAGGCAGTACACGTCCATTGCAGGCTCGGTATGGCTCGATGAACAAGGTCATTTGGCCCCCGTTGGCGCCGTTTCGGTCTCGCTATATGGCAGCAGTGATTGGAGCACGCCTTTGATGACGTATGTCACGGCGGAAGACGGAGCATACAGGTTTGACAAGCTGATGCCCGGCGAATACAAAATCGCGGCGCTGCTGCCGGATGGATTCCTTTTCGTAAAGCCCCGGGACGAACGGCTCGTTTTGGGGCAGGCGGTCAGCGTTGTCAGCAATCCGGACGACGGAGCGTCGGATACTTTCAGCCTTTACATGGGCAAGGATCAAACCGCGCAGGATATCGGCGCCGTCAAAACGGGCAGCCTTGGGGATATCGCCTGGCTGGACGAAAACAAAAACGGCCTTCAGGATGCGGGCGAACCCGGCATTCCCGGCCTTACGGTCACGCTGCTGCAAGACGGCATCGCGGTAGGGGAGACGGTTACCGACGCGTACGGATACTACCTGTTCGAGAACGTGTATCCCATGGCCAGCCAGGTACGTGTTGCCATGTACCCAGAACTTTTGCCCGCGGTACAAACGGCGGATTTCCCCCTGCTCAGCAGCGTTCTTGCAGGCTTCGAGGGGCAGACGGCCTATTCCAATGATTTGCAGGTGTACAGCGGAGGCAAAAACTTTAACTGTGACCTTGGCTTTATCCTCAGGGACGGCGCCAAGCGGCCGGGCGCGATCCAGCCGCCACCGGCGCAGAAATGGGATTGACGGAAGCTTGTTGCACACCCAACGGGCGGGAGCCGGTAGAGGCTTGCCGCCCGTTTTCCATGCGTTCATTTTGAGCACAAAAAAAGAACCCGCATTCATATGGAAAGGGGTTCTCGGGGTTATATTGTTTTCTTTATCCGGCAATTCACTGAGCCACCGCTTTGGACAGGCTGCGAGCCAGACGGGCCTTTTTCCTGTTGGCCGCGTTCTTGTGCAGAATGCCCTTGGAAACTGCTTTATCGATGGCGGAGGTGGTTGCGCTCAACTGCACGTTGGCGGCACCGGGATTAGACGCCAACTCAACCTGGAATTTCTTAACGGCGGTTTTCACTCCGCTCTTGATCATCCGGTTGCGCAGATTCTTTTTTTCACTAACCTTGACGCGCTTGATGGCAGACTTGATGTTCGGCAATGTCGTTCACCTCCTTGAATTAGCGTGAATCAGCAAAAACTATTTTATCATGCCTTGGAACGTTTTGCAAGCATTTTATTGAAAACAAACGCTCTTTTTTACATAGAATCAAAGGATTTCGAAAGAAAATATCACAAAACCGCGGAATCGTTCATCTGATGGTGGTTTGACAGCACACGGTTTTATGTACGCACAGGACAGCCTTGTCATTTCGCGCTTCAGGGGCCTTTTGCCGCCCTCGGCAGATGAGGAGAGGATTTCTTCTGCCAGTGCGCCCAAAGCGCCTGTAAGGGCCGTCATGGGGGCCATGATGAGGGCCGGAGGAATTTTCATATATACTACACGGAATGGATGGCTGGAGCATTCACCATAACAAAACCACCGGGGCCTATATCCGCCGGCGGTTTATGGAATTGCGGGCTGATTGCAAATGATCAGAAGATCGCGCGAAAGGCAAGGCCGGCGGCGAACAGAATCAGCGGTACACCGATGACGGCGCCAATGATCGTCATGCACAGCGCCACACCGACGGCGCCCAAGATCAACGCGAATATCAGCGAGAACAGGCCGCCAACGGCGCCCAGTACAAAGCCGATGATCTTTCCGGCCAGGCCCAGCGCGCCGCCGACAATACCGGCCACCAAAGCAAAAGGCCATAACAGACATCCCATAACCAATCACCTCCTACGCAAACAGTATACGTCGGGCTGGAAGTAAAATCAAAAAGACAGGAATTAATTTTCCATGAGAAATTTCTCATTTTGGGCGCAACAAAAAAGCCCCCGGCGGGGGCGGAAGGATCAAGTTTGATCGGCCATCAAGCGCGGCGCACTCTGTGCGCTTTTCTTGCGGGAAGGGGACGCATCCAGCTGAATATCAGCCAGCCAACGCCGGCGCCCAGAAAAATATCCCCAATGCTCGCCAACCCGGAGTGAACGAAGGGGATCACGATCGCATCGCCGAGGAACAAAAAGGGCGAGCCGTACGGCACCAGCACATATTCAAACAAGTCCCCGGATTCTATGCGGGTAACGAAGGAAGCCATCGGGGCATAATCGTGGATGATCGGCGCTACCGGCATGCGGAAACCGTACCATACGATCACAAAGAAGTTCAAAAAGCAAGCCAGGGCGATCAGCCGCACGGCTTTGGTTTTCCAATTGAGCATGCAAAACAGAAACAGCAGCAGATACTCCGCCAAAACGGCGATCCATAGCCACTGGGATTCCGGCAGGGGAATCCGGCCCCTGAGCAAAGGGGCGGCTGCTTCCAAGGCGAAAGCCAGCGGCGGCAGAAAAATCAGCCGCATCGGATGCTCCGCAATGTATTTCAGCCTGCCGCCGCACAAAAAGCTCAGCGGGATCGCCAGTAAAATGAAGTATACAAGTATCATGCTTCGATTGCGTGCTCCTTTGCCTGCACCTTCTGGCTTTGCAATATTTTCTGCAGCGTCTCCACAACCGCCGGATGAAATTGCTTCCCGCTCTCTTCCACAAGAATGGACATCGCTTTTTCCTCCGTCATGCCGGAACGGTAGGGCCTGTCGCTGGTCATGGCGTCAAAGGCGTCTGCTACGCCCAGGATATAGGCCTCAAAGGATACGGCGGTATGATCCAGCTTGTCGGGATACCCCCTGCCGTCATACCGCTCGTGATGATGACGGATCATTTCCTTGATTTCTTCGGAAAGGCCTACCTTCTCCACGATGCTGACGCCGATGGTCGGATGCTCCTCGATGCGCAGGCGCTCCTCATCGGTCAGTTTGGCCGGTTTGCGCAGGATGATGTCCTCAATGCCGATCTTGCCGATATCGTGCAAAAGGGCGGCGATTTGAATTTCCTTCACCTTTTCCTTGGGCAGCCTCAAAGCGTTGGCGATTTGCAGGGCGAACATCTCCACGCGCCGGGAATGGCCCTCGGTATATGTATCCTTTGCTTCCATGGCGGATACGAAGGCGTGTATCAATTTCATGTGCTGCACCTGGGATTCCAGGTACAGCGACCAGGCATAGCGCGCCAATAAAAGGGGAAAGAGCATCAATATGGCCAGCCAATGACCGTTGGGCATCATGAACAGAAGCGCGATCAGAAGCCCCAGGGGCATGGCGAAAAGCACGTTGGGAAGAAGGCTGCGGACCATATCCACAACATCGTTGATGGTGATTTGCTTATCCATGACAAACAGGAAAAGCAATATCACATAGTTGATTAGAAAAGTGCAGCTGGCAAATAAAAAAGCCGGCCAGATTACGCCCGGCAGCGTAGCGCTCCCGGGTGTGCCGCCGGTTGCGGAAAACAAAAAGCCCGGTAATAGAATGGAAATCATCAGGTTGCTGTTATTGAATGCCGATTTGGTAAAGGATATATTGTACAAGTGATGGTAGGTCTTTGTTTCCTTGTTGAAATCAACTGTAAACAGGCTGCTGATGATATACACGCACATGGCGGCATACGGTCCCTTTGTGATGACTGCCGCAAGTATGCTGACAGTTGATACATCCAGCGCCTGCTGGCCGTTGCCAAAATAAATCGGAAGCGATCGGCACAGCACGCAAAGGATAATCAGGCAGATCATTTGCTGTATTTCCAGTGCCATTTGGTCCGGATGGACGTTTTCTATATAACGATAAAAAGCATAGGAGGCCAAAACGGCACCGATGACAATGATAAGGTAAGCGTAAAGTCTTGCTCTTCTGGACATTCGGATCACCTCAATCATCAAAGAATAGAGGAGAACCATCATATATGAAAACAGGCCCGTCACGCCTTAAGCACTACCTCCAGGTTACGTAAGCCCCACAGGACAGAACCAGAGATACCAGGGACAGCAACGCGACAACGATCTTGGCCTTCTTCACGGATATAGCCTCCTTCACAGGGCTCTGCCATTCGCTAATAGGACAGGCTATATTCACTTCGCTCAGATGCAGCGCGCCTGAAGCGTGACGGGGCCTGTTTTCAACTGGGAGTGGAAGCCATCAAGGCCAATCTGCGGTTCAGGGCGGCAAGCGTAGCACGTACGATGGCCTGGCCCTCGTCTGCGCCGCATTCGGCAGCACCGATCAGCACCGGCGCCGACTGCATATTCATGCATTCTACCGCCACCAAAACCACTTTGATGCTGGAAAGCTGATTAAACTGAACGGAAAGGAGAAGAAATACGTCTTCCACGCCCAGGAAGCTGTGCACTGCCTGAAGCACGGCCGTGGCGACAGCCCGGGGCCGTTGGATGGGGGTGTTCCGGCAGGAACAGCGCCCGGTGTATTCAATATCATCCTTCGTCAGGGAAATTTTCACATTGAACTGGCCGCCAACCACATTCTGCGAAAACTCGTGCATGCGCAGGCGCACCTCGCCGGTGGGGGTAGAAACCACGTGCTCCTCGCTCTGTACGGGGTCCTGCCTCAATTGGGCGATGCTGATAATGCGGTGATCCACCGTAACGCCAAAGGCCGAAGCCAGGGCGGACTGAACATCGCGCATGATCTGCTTGGGATGGCGCATGCTGCTGCCGAGAATATGGATCTCGGTGATGGCGCCGTCGGGGGAAAGGTGAACGTTTGCAGCGAACACCCCCGTCAACCGCATAAGAAGCTGCCTGTACATTTCCTCCTGGGATTTGACAGAATCAGAAAAAGCGTCTACAGCCATAGGACAGCCTCCCTGTGCAAGATGCAGAATTCTTTGGTACGAACATTTCTGGAAATGTTTATCCAATTCACCTTGTTACATTATAGACTATGAATGGTATTTATGCAAGGAATTAGCGCAAAAAAATATTTCCTATTTTGCTTATAAGGAAACAATTCGTCACAGTATTGCAAAATGTCAAATAATTTCTGGAAATTCATGATCGCACAATGGATCGGTTTGCGTATGGAAAGGGAGGAAGATAATGGAAATGTGCATATCATGTAGAACTGTCCGGCCTGTTCCTGTTTCGGATGAGGGCGCTGCGTACGGCGGGACCGTTTTTGACGCGGCCGATGCTGTCAAAGCGGGATCCGTGGCAGGGGCAATCCCAGCTGGCGGTGGAGGGGACATATTTCAGCCGGCATCCCATGTGCGTGCATTTGGGCGCCTGTCTTTTTGCCATCCCCTTCAAATAAGCGCCGCCGGATCGAAGAAGTGTGCCAAAGACGCTGCGCGCGCTGTACTTCATGGTGCGCGCCGGATCAAATATTTCCGACTCGGGCAGCGCATCGCCAAGAATGCGCGCGCTGACTGCCTGGGCTGCCGCCATGCTGTTTGTCAGGCCCCATTTGGAAAAGCCGGCGGCCACAAAATGATTTGGGGTCCTGCGGCTGTATGGGCCGGCAAAGGGCAGAGCGTCGGCGCTGAAAACATCCTGACCATGCCAGGTTGCGGCAACTTTTGCGCCGGGGAAAAATGTCTCCAGCCTGCTGCGGAGCAAAACGTCATGGTCCGTATTCGTTTGCCGGCCGCAGGGGTAGACGGCGTCGGCAAAGAGCGCCAGGCCGTCCGCCTTGCGCAGGGAGAACCCGCCTTCCCCGATATGCTGGTACATGCCGTCAAAGGCCGGCACGCCGCTGAACGCGGCAACATGGCTGCGCCATTGGCGTGCCCGAAGAAAATACCAGCCCGGAAAATTGATAATGGGAAAATGCGTGGCGATAATTACAAACGGCGCATGCACGATGCCCGTTTCGGTGGAAACGCTTTGTGTGGTGATGGAGCGTACGCGGCTGTTTTCATATACGCGCCCGCCCAGCAGCACAAACGCCTCAACAAGGGCCTGTACATAGGCATACGGGTCCAGCATCGCCTGGGCGGGTATTGTTAGAAGGCTGTGGGCAGGCACGGGGCATGCGCCGCATGGCGTATGGGACATGGCAAGGCCGGCGGCCTGGGCGGCGGCCTCCTCTTTTTCCAGAAGGCGCGCCTCCTCCTTTGTTCTTGCGACAAGGGACGCGTCCTGCAACGTCCAGCCGCAGGATATGCTCAGTTCGTCAATCAGTGAGGCCATGGCTTTGAGCGCGCCGGATTGGCAGATGGCGTACGCTTGCGAGACCTCCTGGCCCCATTTTTTCGCAAGCAGGCTGTAGATGAGTCCGTGCTGCACGGTGGCGCGGGCCATGCTGTGGCCGGACGCGCCAAACCCGGCCCTTTCCGCTTCCAGCAGGACCACCTGCATGCCGCCCCTTTTCAGCAGCAGGGCGGTGGTAACGCCGCACAGGCCGCCGCCCACAACGACCGCTTCCGCCTGCTGTTTGCCGCGCAGCGGAGGACGGGCGGTTTTATCCTCCGTCAGCCATATGGGATGTCCGTCCATACATCCGCCTCCCTGCGTGCAAGTATGCCCGCCCAGGTCCGTTTCCATCAATGGAATGGGCATGCCTGCATTGCCAGCGCATTGCCTGCCTGCTATAATGGGTTTTACAGCGAAGGCAGGAGGGTATTTTATGGCTGAAATTCTTGTGACCCACGGCATTCCTGACAGCGCCTTTTCCATATTAAAGGACCATCATGTTTCACGGCCCGAAAGCGGCAAGGCATTTTCCGGCGAGGAGCTTTTTGCAAGGCTTTCCACGGCCGATGCTGTCCTGGCTTGCGGAAGGCTGAGCGCCCAGATGATTGACGCTGCTCCCAGGCTGAAAATCATCAGCAATTATGGCGCCGGCTACGACAAAATTGACGTGTGGGCGGCCACAGAACGGGGGATCCCCGTGACCAACTGCCCGGACGGCACCGCGCTGCCGACGGCGGAAATCGCCATTGGCCTTTTATTATCCTGCGCCAGGCGCATTGGCGAACTTGACAGGGAAGTGCGCCGGGTCCCGCCGGAATCGGTTTTCGGCATGGGCCACTTTATGGGCATAGGCCTTACTGGCCGCACGCTGGGCATTATCGGGCTTGGAAATATCGGCGGGGTGGTGGCGGATTTCGGCCGGCTTGTCGGCATGCGGATCGTGTATTACAACCGGCGCAGGCTGCCGACGGAAACGGAAAAGGGAGCGGAATACCTGCCGCTGGACGAACTGCTGAAGCAGGCGGACATCGTCAGCGTTCATTGTCCCTTGACGGAGGAAACGGCGGGGCTGCTTTCCGCAAAGAGGCTGTCGCTTTTAAAGCCCACCGCCATTTTGATCAATACGGCCAGGGGAGCGATTGTGGAGGAGCCGGCCCTGATTGACATGCTGAAAAACGGCAGGCTGTTTGCGGCGGGGCTGGATGTATTTCCTCATGAGCCGCACATTGCCAGGGAATTGATCGAACTGGACAACGTGGTTTTGACGCCCCACATCGGCACCAACACGATGGACGCCAGGAACGCCATGGCCCATGATGCCTGCGTCCGCATACTGGAAGCGCTGGCGGGCAGAAGGCCGCCCAACGTGGTAAACCCGGAAATATATAAATGATAAAAGGCCGGCGAAGAATTCCCTCGCCGGCCTTTTGACTGCCTGAAAAGCTTATTCCTGCTTGGCGGAATAGAGCTTTCCGATGTTTTTGGGTACCATCAGGAACAGTGCGCCGCCCACCAGGAACATAAGCAAAACCGGCACGACGCCCAGGTACGACTTTTGGGTGGCATCCCAAACCAGACCGAAGAGGGCAGGGCCCAGCACCGCGGAAAACTTGCCGAAGATGTCATAGAAGCCAAAAAACTCGTTGGCGGATTCCGGGGGCACCAGCTTTCCGAAAAAGCTGCGGCTCAGCGCCTGTATGCCGCCCTGGGCGGTGCCCACCAGCACGGCCAGGAGCACAAAGCCCATCAGGAGCGGCGCTTTGCCCATGGCACGAAGGGGTTCCAGGAACATGGCCACCACGCAGATCACAAGGTAGGTAATGATGCCGGTCAACAGCATGGTGCGGACCCCGAACCTGCGGGATAAAATTCCGTAGAAGATGGCGCAGGGGAATGCCACCAGCTGCACCACCAGCAGGATGACAATCAATTCCGTTTGGCCAAGGCCCATGCTGGCCCCGAATATGGAGGCCATGTGAATGATGGTGCCGACGCCGTCAATGTAAAAGAAATAGGAGAGCAGGAACATAAACACGGCCTTGTTGGTGAGAATGCGGCGGGCGACTTGTGTCAGGCGGGATACGCTTTGCCTAAAAAGGCTGCCGCGTTGTTCCACATAATGCTTTTGCTGGACGGAGCGCCACATGGGGATGGTGAAGAGCACCCACCATACCGCCGTAATCAAAAAGGAAATCTGGCAGGCGGCGTCGGATGAGACGCCGATATTATCGCCAAACATGATCAGGCCCAGCGCGATCAGCAGAGGAATGGTGCTGCCGCCGATGTATCCCAGGCCGAAGCCATAGCTGGAGACCATATCCATGCGGTCTTCCGTCGTCACGTCGGGCAAAAAGCCATCGTAAAAAACGCAGGAGGCGTTAAAGCCGATGGAACCCAATATGTAGAGCACCAGCATCATCTGCCAGTTGCCGGTTACGGCAAGCAGCGCCGTGGCCGCGGCCCCAAGGAGGACGAACACGGTAAACAGGCGCATCTTGTAGCCCTTGTAATCGCCCAGCGTGCCAAGAACCGGCGCGCTCAACGCGCCTACGAGGGATGCGATGCTGGTGGCATAGCCCCACCAGGGGCCGGCGCTTTCCACTCCTTGGGCTACTTGCTGGTAAAAGGGCGGAAGCACGATGGCAAGAATGATCGCCGCAAAAGCGGAATTGGCCCAGTCGTAAAAAATCCAGCCCTTTTCTTCACGGGTAAACTTCTTAAGCATATGATTTCCTCCTAAAACGGCCACTTGACTACAAGAACCAGCGTGCCTGCCGTGATCAGTCCGCCGCCGATAAGCTTTTGCGCATCCAGCTTTTCCCCAAGCAGCAAAAAGGCCAATACCATGGTGAGGACGACGCTGAACTTGTCAATGGGTACCACCACGCTGGCGTCGCCCATTTGAAGCGCCTGAAAATAGAACAGCCAGGAAAGGCCTGTGGCAATGCCGGAGAGGATCAAAAACGTCCAGTTTTGTTTGGTAAGGCCGCCGATAGGGTGCTGCTGGCCCGTGATGAATACCATTCCCCAGGCCATGATGAGCACCACCACCGTACGTATGGCGGTGGCCAGGTTGGAGTTGATGCCGGCCATGCCGATTTTCGACAGGATGGCGGTCAGCGACGCGAAAACCGCGGATAAAACGGCATAGACAACCCACATGCAGATCCCTCCGGACAAGGAATGGAAGGCTGGCTTTTGCCTCATTATAACAGCCTTGTCAGAAAAGAACAAGAAAGGTTGCTGTGAAATTTCCTCCAGGAATTCACCAGCAATATTGACTCCCGCCGCCAAGCATTGTATGTGTTTTCACAGAATACAAGCACATTTGCGGCATGATTGTATACAGATGAGACGCCGGATGCCTTGCGGCGCTTCCATTTTCACGGGAACAGTCCGGCAATTGCCCCAAATTGACAGGGGAAAAGGCTTGACACACACTGTCTTCCTTGTATAATAAATCAACGGTAACTATTTTTTTAGCTGTGCCGTTTTAGAACATGTATACCGGTTGTACGGAAGGACGGAGGCACCGCATGCAGGACATCACGGTAACGCCGGCAAATGCTTTGAAAGCAAAGCCGGCGGATGAATCCAGGCTTGGGTTTGGCAAAATCTTTACAGACCATATGTTTATGGTGAACTATGCACCTGAAACTGGCTGGCACGACGCAAGAATCGTACCATACGCTCCATTTGAGATGGACCCGGCTTCCATGGTGCTGCATTATGGTCAGGCGATTTTCGAGGGCACCAAGTGTTACCGTGCCAATGACGGCAGCCTTCGTTTGTTTCGGCCGCGGGATAATTTTATCCGCATGAACCGTTCCGCCAAGCGCATGTGCATGGCTGAGCTGGATATCGACCTTTGCATGAACGGCCTTACGCAGCTGCTTCAGGTGGAAAAAGATTGGGTACCACATTCCAAGGGGACATCACTGTATGTCCGTCCCACGCTGGTTGCCACCGATCCAGTGCTTGGGGTGCATGCTTCCAAGACGTATCTGTTCTTCATCATTCTCTCGCCCGTCGGCGCTTATTATCCGGGCGGACTTTCGCCCATTGGCATCTGGGTGGAGGATGAGTACGTGCGCGCCGTGCGCGGCGGCGTTGGCCATGCCAAGACGGCCGGCAACTATGCGGCCTCGATCCTGGCGGCCAATAAGGCGGAAGAAAAGGGCTATGTGCAGGTGCTCTGGCTGGACGGCATTGAACGCAGGTATGTGGAAGAGGTCGGCGCCATGAACATGATGTTCGTGTATGGCGAGCGGATTGTGACCCCGTCGCTAAGCGGCAGCATTCTGCCGGGCATCACCAGGGACAGCGTGTTGAAGCTTGCGGCGCATTTGGGCTACAAGGTGGAAGAAGACAGGCTGGCCATCGATGATGTGTTTGAGGACATCAAGGCCGGCAGGCTGACGGAAGCGTTTGGCACAGGCACGGCGGCGGTGATTTCGCCGGTGGGCGAATTGTGCTTTAAGGGCGAAAAGCAGAAGGTTGGCGATGGCGGCATTGGCCGCGTGACGCAGCAATTGTACGACACGCTGACCGGGATTCAATTAGGGCGGGAGCCCGACCCCTTCCAGTGGGTGATCAAGCTCCCGTAATGTCAGTATTGTATGGGGAGGTTCGGCCATGCAGCGCGAGGAAGGTGTACGCGCCTTGAATTGGTGCGAAAAAACAATGAGTGTGCTGCGGGAAAAGCAACTGGAGGCGTGTGAAAAGCGCTTGAGCTGCTACCCGAAAACAGGGCTGTTCTCTGGCTGCACCCTTGCCGATATTCAAAACGTTTGGAATATTTCCTATTATGCCATAGAAAACCCGCAAATCCAAAGGCTGCACACGGTGGAAGAAGTCAAGGACCTGGTGATGCGCAGGCTTCCCCGGGAGATTTCCTATGTTTCCGTCCGGGAGCATATGCTGCTGGAGAGGCTGCTAACCTTTGAAGGGGAAACCGAACTGCTGGACTGGGACGAGGCCGGCGCGGCGGAGGCCCTGGTATCCAGGCTGTGGTGCACGCTGACGGTGGAAGGCGATCATATTTTCCTGCATTTGGACAACTCCCTGCACATCCCCATGCTGGAGGCCATGAACCGGCCTGAGCATGCTGAAATCCGGGAAAAGGTGTTCCGTTTTGACGCCACCATGCACGGGCTCTTGTACATTGCGGGTTTTTTGCATGCCCAGCAGCCGATCATGCACTTTTTGGATGAGGTTTGCGGCGCCCTGGACGCGGAATCCTATGATTATGCCCAGCGGTATCTTCGGGCCACATTTGATTATACTACCGATGTGGAGGGGGTCATGATCCTCGTCCATCCCGGCCTTGCCGATCCGGAGCATTTGATGCGCCAGGTGAAAAGCCACGGCATCACATCGCTGGAATTGTCCGAATCCATGATGCTGGGCGGCATGAACGGCATCTTTCCCGAGGAAGTACCCATCAGCGAAGAGATGTCCGGCGTATTGAAGGGTGCGCTGCGCCCGGAGTACACCATTGAGGAAGCGGTGGAGGACCTTCGGATGCTGGCCAAGCAGGGCGTGTCTTTGCCGGAGATGGAGAGCGTGCTTTCCTCCATGCTGTGGGTGCTGCCCACCCAGGCCATGTACAGCGCGCTGGCCAGGCTTTGTGCCCAAACGCCAAGGTGGGCCGGGCTGCAGGCGGCGTTGAAGCACTGATCCATTGGAGGGTAAAGTGGCCGTAATGGAGGTTTTGATTCCAGATAGCCTGCCGCCCATGCGGCTGGATCAATATTTGTACCGTGCGCTTCCCGGATTGCCCGCTTGGCAAATCCGGGAAGCTTTTTCCCGCCGGGATGTAAAAATGGACGGCCGGCGCGTAAAGGCGGAGGAGACGGCCCGGCCCGGGGCGAAGATTCAGGTGTACGGCATCAAGGACGCAGCGGGGCAAGCCCTTGATGTGGTGTATGAGGATGAGCAGATACTGCTCATCAACAAACCGGCCGGCATCAGCGTGCAACCGGACAGCGGCGGGGGAGTCACGGTGGAAAGCCTGGCGCTGGACCATGTGAAAACAGCAAATCCCGGCGCGTGGCCGCCCAAGGCCTGCCACCGGCTGGACAACCAGACCTGCGGCCTTTTGCTGCTGGCCAAATCTATGCGTGCGGAGGAACTGCTTGCGAAGGCCTTCAAAGAGCGGACGATGAAGAAAACCTATGTCTGCCTGGTGAAGGGGATCCCCAAGCTGGAGGAAGCCGTATTGAACGCCTACCTGCTCAAGGACCCGCAGGCTGCCAGGGTTCAGGTTTTTGACAAGCCCGTACCCGGCGCGCTTGCCATCACAACCGGATACCGCGTTGTGGAAAAGGGCGATATCAGCCGCCTTCAGGTGGATTTGATCACCGGCCGCACCCATCAAATACGGGCTCACCTGGCTCATATCGGTCACCCCATCCTGGGGGATGACGCCTACGGCGACCGGGCGCTGAACAAGCAAATGAAAGCAAAGCGCCTGATGCTGTGCGCCGCGTCCCTCACCTTATCCGCGGGGGAAGAGCTCAGCTATCTGGATCAAAGAACATTTGCCGTTCTTCCGCCATTTTAAACTGCAAACACAAAGGAGAACAAAATGAAGCATCTCCCCATACGCCTGATCGCCATTGATATGGACGGCACTTTATTGAATGAGGATTGCGTTATTCCGCAGGAAAATGTAAGCGCCATGTGTGAGGCGGTAAACGCCGGAATTCATCTGGCCATCGTCAGCGGCCGGGTACCGGAAGACATCAGCTATTTTATGTCCGACGCAGGGTTTGACGACTGCTTTGTATTGGGGCTCAATGGCGGATACTGGCTGGAAAAGCCCCATGGGCTGCCGGTGTGTGAAAGCTATATGAGCAATGCTGCCGCCGGGGCGTGCATTCAGATACTGGAATCGGAAGAAGTGACATATTCTGCTTTTGGCCGAAGCCATATCGCCATCAGCCGCCCCTTTGCAACGGGTGACGGTCAGGTTCAATGGGGAACGCATCTGGCGCGCAAAGGAAATTTGCTCTACACCTATGGCATGGAAGGCATTCTTGACCAAAAGAAGCTTGGTATCAACAAATTTGTGTATGTTGACCTGAACGATACGGATCGTCTACTGCGTATCCGGGAAAAGATTGAAAGGATTTCCGGGGTGGAGGTCACCAGCTCCTGGAGCAACAATATCGAGGTCATGCCCGCGGGCATACACAAGGGCTCGGCCTTGGCTGCGCTGGCCCAAAGGCTGCATCTGGAGGCCGGCCAGGTGATGGCCATCGGCGACAATGACAACGATATTCCCATGCTCAAATGGGCCGGCTATGGCGTGGCCATGGGCAACGCGACGGAAGGAGCAAGAGCCGTTTCGGAATTTGAAACGGACGATAACGAAAACGCCGGGGTGGCAAAGGCCATCCGGCGGTTCGCGCTGGAGAATATACAATGCTGATCGGCATGGGGTTTCTGTTTTTTCAAGCTGCCTGTTTGCGTATGCGACGGGCAGCTATTTTATTTGAACGGGAAATAACCTTGGGGTATTGAATATATATTTAAAAAGATGTATAATAATTCAAATCCGAAAAAGGATTGCCAAAGGTGGGATGATGGATGGGCAAAGGTTATCTGCTGCTGGAAAACGGGCAGCTTTTTGAAGGTAAGACCTTCGGGGCGGTAAAGGAAGCCTCGGGAGAATTGGTTTTTACCACGAACATGACGGGATATTTGGAAACACTCACCGACCCAAGCTATTATGGGCAGATGGTAGTGCAGACGTTTCCCATGATCGGCAATTATGGCGCTATCCCGCAGGATTTTGAAAGCAAGGCTCCGCGGCTGTCGGCCTACATCGTCAGGGAATGGTGCCAGGCCCCCAGCAATTTCCGCTGCGAGGGCACGGTGGATGCGCTTATGAAAACCGCCGGTATCCCGGGCCTGTATGACTTGGACACCAGAGCTTTAACGAAGGTGATCCGTCAAAAAGGCGTTATGAACGCCATGCTGCTTCACGCCCTGCCCCATGATATTGACAGCGCTATACAGGCAATGAAGACCTGGCCATCCCCGCAGGTTTCGGATGTGACCTGCGGCGAAGTCATTACCGATACGCCGGAAATAGTAAAGCGCCGCGTGGTGCTGATGGACTTTGGTCTAAAGGGCAGCATCGGCAAAAATTTGTATAAACGGGGTTGCGAAGTAATTACCGTGCCTTCGTATACAACGGCGGAGGAGATCCTGGCTTTGAAGCCGGACGGCATCATGCTCTCCAACGGTCCCGGCGACCCGGCCGACAACGTGGACATTATTGAAGAACTGAAAAAGCTGTGCGACAGCAAGATTCCCATATTTGGCATCTGCCTGGGGCATCAGCTGCTGGCCTTGGCCAGGGGCGGGCAGACGGAAAAACTCAAATACGGCCACCGGGGCGGCAACCAGCCGGTAAAGGATTTGCAAACCGGGCAGATGTATATGTCCAGCCAGAACCACGGCTATGCCGTATCCCTTAACCACCTGCCCATAAGCAGCCGCATGCGCTTTGTCAACGGCAATGACTTTACCTGCGAGGGCATCGATTATCTGGATATACCGGCCTTCTCGGTGCAGTTCCACCCGGAGGCCTCCTGCGGGCCCCTGGACACGCTTTTTTTGTTCGACCGCTTTCTATCGCTGATGGGAGGGACAAAGAATGCCGCTGAATCCTGATATCAAGCGGGTGTTGATCATCGGCTCCGGCCCCATCGTCATCGGACAGGCGGCGGAGTTTGACTACGCCGGCTCCCAGGCCTGCCGCGCGCTGAAGGAAGCGGGGCTGGAGGTGATTTTGGTCAACCCCAACCCGGCCACCATCATGACTGACCAGGCCATGGCCACCAAGGTGTATATTGAGCCCCTCACGCTGGAAACCATCCGGCGTATCATCATCAAGGAAAAGCCCGACAGCCTATTATCCACCCTGGGCGGGCAGAACGGCCTCACGCTTTCCATGCAGCTGGACAAGGAAGGATTTTTGGAACGGCACAGCGTGAAGCTGCTGGGCGCCAACCGGGACACCATCGAAAAAGCGGAGGACCGCCAGCAGTTCAAGGATACCATGGTGGAAATCGGCCAGCCGGTGATCCCCTCCCTGGTGGTCATGGACGTGGAGGGCGCTTTGCGGTTTGCCGGGGAGATTGGCTATCCGGTGATCGTGCGCCCGGCCTACACCCTGGGCGGCAGCGGCGGCGGCATCGCGGCGGATGAAAAGGCACTGTTGGAAATCGCGGAAAATGGCCTTCGCATGTCGCCCATCGGGCAGATATTGGTGGAAAAGTGCATTTCCGGCTGGAAGGAAATCGAGTTCGAGGTCATGCGGGATGCCGCGGGCAACGTGGTATCCGTTTGCAGCATGGAAAACTTTGACCCCGTGGGCGTCCACACCGGCGACAGCATTGTGGCGGCGCCGGCGCTGACGTTAGCCGACAAGGAATTTCAAATGCTGCGCCGGGCGGCGTTGGACATTATCAGCGCGTTAAAGGTGGAGGGCGGCTGCAATGTGCAGTTCGCGCTGCATCCAAACAGCTTTGATTACGCGGTCATCGAGGTGAATCCCCGGGTGTCCCGGTCTTCGGCCCTGGCCTCCAAGGCTACGGGATATCCCATCGCCAAGGTATCGGCCCAGATCGCCATCGGCTATACGCTGGATGAAATCAAGAACGCGGTTACCGGCAAAACCTGCGCCTGCTTTGAACCGGCACTGGACTACGTGGTGGTGAAGCTGCCCAAATGGCCCTTTGACAAGTTTGTGTACGGAAAGCGCACCCTGGGCACGCAAATGAAAGCCACGGGCGAAGTGATGGCCATCGGTACCTGCTTTGAGCAGGCGCTGATGAAAGCGGTCCGCGGGGCGGAGATCGGCCAGGATACCCTGCGCATGAAGAAACTTTCCGGCCTTTCCAAGGAAGAATTGATGGCCTTTATCGCCGGCTGCACCGACGAGCGGCTGTTTGCCCTGTACGAAGCCATGGACAAGGATGCAACCCTTCAAGAGCTGCATGACCTGACGCAGATTGACCTGTTCTTTTTGCAGAAGGTGAAAAACCTGCTGGATATGGAGAAACAGCTATCGCAAGGGAAGCTTGATGATGAATTGTATGCCGCGGCAAAGAAATCAGGCTTCCCGGACAGCGCCATCCAGCGGCTGAGCGGCTGCACAATTGAAAATCCGCTTTATCCCGTCTATAAAATGGTGGATACCTGCGCCGCGGAGTTCGAGGCCCAGACGCCCTATTTCTACGCCACCTATGACAAAGAGAACGAGGCGGAGGAGTTCATTGCCCGCCGGGGAGAGAAAAAGCCCTGCGTGGCGGTGCTGGGCTCCGGCCCCATACGCATCGGCCAGGGCATTGAGTTTGACTATGCCTCCGTTCATTGTGTATGGACCTTAAAGCAGCACGGCTATGACGTGGTGATGATCAACAACAACCCCGAAACCGTGTCCACCGACTTTGACACAGCCGACCGGCTGTATTTCGAGCCCCTGACGCCGGAGGATGTGATGGGTGTCCTGCATACCGAAAAGCCGATCGGCGTGGTGGTGGCCTTTGGCGGCCAGACAGCCATCAAGCTGACGGGATTTTTGAGCAGGGCCGGCATAAACATTCTTGGTACCAGCGCCGACAGTATCGACGCGGCGGAGGACCGCAAACGGTTTGACGAGATACTCGAAAAGGTGCATATCCGCCGGCCCCAAGGCTGCACCGTGCAGACTTTGGAGGAAGCGCTGGAGGCGGCAGAGCGGCTCCAGTATCCTGTTTTGATGCGGCCGTCCTACGTGCTGGGCGGCCAGAACATGATCATCGCCTTCACGGAAGATGATATCAGGGAATACATGCAGATCATTCTCGCCCAGGGCATTGAAAACCCTATCCTCATCGACCAGTATCTGCTGGGCGTGGAGGTGGAGGTGGATGCCATCTGCGACGGGCAGGACGTGCTGATCCCCGGCATCATGGAGCATGTGGAGCGGGCCGGCGTTCACTCCGGCGATTCCATCGCGGTGTATCCTGCCTGGAACCTAAACGGCGCGCTGATTCAGCGGCTGCTGGAATCCACAAGGGCCCTGGCGCTGGAAATGAACACCGTGGGGCTGATCAACATTCAGTATGTGATCCACCACAACCAGGTGTATGTGATCGAGGCCAACCCCAGGGCCTCCCGCACGGTGCCCTACATCAGCAAGGTGACGGGTCTGCCGGTGGTGGACCTGGCGGTGCGCTGCATGCTGGGGGAAAAGCTGGCCAATATGGGCTTTGGCACGGGGCTGTACCGCCAGGCGCCCTACTATGCGGTCAAGGTGCCCACCTTCTCTTTTGAAAAGCTGGCGGATGTGGATACGCACCTGGGGCCGGAAATGAAATCTACCGGCGAAGTGCTGGGCGTTGGCCGCACGCTGGAGGAGGCATTGTTCAAAGGGCTTACCGGCGCCGGTTACAAGATGAAGCGGACCGGGGGATTGCTGGTTTCCGTTCGGGACAGCGACAAAAGGGAAGCCGCCGAAACCGCCCGCAAGTTCCAGCAAATCGGCTTTAGGCTATATGCCACGCCGGGCAGCTTTATTGCGCTGCAGGAAGCCGGGCTGTCTGCCACAAGGGTAGAGAAGGACGACACGGTGGCACTGCTGGAGCAGGGCTTTGTGCACGTGGTGATTTCCACCTCCAGCAAGGGCCGGTTCCCCACCAAATCCAGCGTTAAGCTGCGCCGTAAGGCGGTGGAACGGGCGATCCCCGTATTCACGAGTATGGATACGGCCAACGCGCTGTGCAACTCCCTGGCCTCCCGCTACTCCGAGGAGAGCATGGAACTGGTGGACATGAACCACATGCGCAAAACAAGGGAAAAGCTGCGTTTCATCAAAATGCGGGCGACGGGCAACGACTACATCTACTTTGACTGCTTTGACCAGGAGATTTTAAGCCCCGAATCGTTGTCCATCCGCGTATCCAGCCGGCGTATGGGCATCGGCGGCGACGGCATCGTGCTGATCATGCCCTCTTCTGTGGCGGATGCCAGAATGCGCATGTTCAACGCCGACGGCAGCGAAGGGCAGGTGGCCGGCAACGCCATGCGCTGCGTGGGCAAGTACCTGTACGAATCCGGCCGGGTGAAAAAGGAACACATGCTGCTGGAAACAGGCGCGGGTTTAAAATCCATGCAGCTGTACATCCGCGAGGAGACCGTTCATTCCGTCTGTGTGAAAATGGGCCAGCCCAATTTCCATCCCATCGCCGTGCCTGTCCGGCTGGAGGATGAGGTCATCCGCCGGAAGGTAACGCTGGCCGGCGGGGAATGGGAGATCACCTGCCTTTCCATGGGCAATCCCCATTGCGTGATCTTTGTGCCGGATGTGGACCAAATCGCTATCGAAACCATAGGGCCGCAGATGGAGCACGATCCGCTGTTCCCGCAGCGGGCCAACATTTCCTTTGCCCAGGTCATTGACCGCAACACGCTGAAAATGCGGGTGTGGGAGCGGGGGATCGGCGAAACCTGGGCCTGCGGCACCGGCGCCTGCGCCGTGGCCGCCGCCGCGGTGCGCTGCGGCCTGGCCGACAGGGATACGGACATTTCCCTGAGGCTCATAGGCGGCGAGCTTGTTATCCGCTATGACGACGACGGCATTTGGATGACGGGGGATGCGCAAAAGGATTTTGAAGGGGTCATCGAAATATAGGCAGCTTATGGCACAGCCGCCGCAGCGATTTTGCGGCGGCTGTTTCGCTGTTCTCCATCATCCGGAATTCGACATTTTTCGATCATCGCTTGCATATCCAGCTAAAAAATGGTATTGTTGGTAATGAATAACCGGGTGTGCGGACAAAAAGCTGTGCAAACGGGCGTTCCAAACAGACGCGCTGCAAATCATGCGCTTTTCGGATTTGCCGTCGCAGCCGGGCTTTCAAATGCCCGAAGCCTTCAAAAGCAGAATTCTCCAGGCGACGCTGAAAATGGGCGACGATTTTATTCGGCTTTCTGATTGCGGCCCAGGCCATGCGCTGAACGATCAGGATACGGAGAAGCTGTCCATCGCCGTGGAAGCGGACGTGGATGCTGTCAGGCACGCTTTTGCCGTATTGGCGGAAGAAGGGAATGTAGGCATACCGCTGGCCGAAACCTTCTACAGCCCCTGCGCCGGGGTCGTGTTTGACAAGTTCGGCGTCATGTGGAATTTTGTCGGGCAGAAGGCATAAAATAGGCGCTTTTTGATGTGAATGAATGGGGCGGCGAACGCGCACACTTGACTAAATGGCGGAATTTGGATTATCATGCTTTTCGGGCATGCATCATCCGGAACGGTACGGGCCGTTTTCCTGCCAAATGGCATGTGTTGGGTGGATGCCGCCCGCTTATTTATGAAATACATGATTCAAAGCAGGGGACAGAAAGGAACCTGAATGAACAAGCGCGTACTGGGCAATTCCTTGGTTTATACCGTCAACGATGTGCTGCTGAAAGCCTTTGCTTTTTTTCTGCTGCCTCTTTATACGAATTATCTGTCCACAGAGGATTATGGCACTACCAATCTGATCAACACCTTTACGCAGGTATCCAGCTATATTATCGTGTTCTCCCTGTTCATGTCGGTTTCCCGCTTTTATGTGGAATACAAAGAGGATCAGGAAAAGGTAAAGCGGTATTTCGGCACCATGATCCTGTTTGCTTTCGTGTCGGGATTCGGGTTTTTGCTGCTTTTTGTGGTGCTCAATCAATTGCTGTCTTCCCTTGTATTTGAGGGAATTGCCTTTTTCCCTGTGGTGCTGGTGGGTTTGCTGGGCCTGGTGTTCGCCTGCGTGTACACGATTTATTCGCGTATTTTGTATGCCATGCAGGATACAAAGCGGGTTGTCATCACCAGCATGTCCTTCTTTTTTGTGAACTTTGGCTTTACTTTTGTCTTCGTGGTCACCATGGGCATGGGCGCCTACGGCGTGCTGCTGGCTACCATGATTACAAATATCTTGTTCTGTACATATGTACTGATCGATCTGACAAAACGGAAGCTGATCACCTTTTGCATAGACCGCGCGATTCTCAAGGAAACGCTGCAGTATTCCATACCGATCATCCCGCACAACATTTCCACCAACATCGCACAGCTTGTATCCAGGGTTTTTATCAACAACTGGTTTGAACTGTCGGTGGTAGGCTTGTTTGGGCTGGCCAGCCAGTTTGGCACGCTGACGGATATCGCCCAAAGCTCCATGAATGCCGCCTTCCAGCCCTGGTTTTTTACCCAGATGCGGGAGGGGGGAGAAAACAAGCGGGCAGCCATTCATCAGATGACAACTGCCATCGCTTGGCTCAGCGGCTTGATTTTTCTGCTGATTTCGCTTTTTTCCCAGGAGGTCATTCTGCTGTTTTTGAATCCCAACTACCGTCAGGCTTGGACGGTGGTGCCCCTTTGCGTGGCGACCTTTGCGATCAAGAGCATGTATTACCCTTATATCAACCTTTTGCTCTATGAAAAAAAGGCCAGCCGGCTGGTGTTTATCACCACGGTCAGTTCCAGCCTTTTGAATATTGCATTGTCAGCGCTGTTGATCCCCTGGCTGAACATGTACGGTTCCGCTTTGGCCGATATCATTGCCATGATGCTGCGCGTTATCATTGCGGTGATTATTGCCCGCAAGTTCAATGCCGTGGGTTTCCGTGCCACCTCCTTTTTGAAGGTGGTGCTGGCGGTTGTGCTGCTGTCGGGAATCGGCCTGTATTTCAGTTATACGAGGTGGATGTACGACGTTACTTGGCTGAATATTGGCTTTAAGTTTTTGATCGTAGCCGTTTATGCCGGCTTTGTGGCCTGGCTGAACCGAAAGGCGCTGAAACGGTATATCAGCGCGCGGAAAGCAAAACGGGCGTAAGAAAAATACTTTTCCATAAAGCAAGGAAAGCGCCGATATCTCATGTTCATCGGCGCTTTCCTTGTTATTATGTTGTCTCTTCGGGCCAAAGCGTAAAAAGCTCTTCGATCATCAGCTTTTCCGCCTGGCCGTCTGTCAGGGTATCGACCAGCGGCAGCACCTGTGCCGCGTCCTTTTCCCGCATTAAAAGGGTGCAGGTGACTGTCGCGGCGAACTCCGTTTTTTCAATCTGCACGGGCTGGCTCTTCAGGTTGTGCAGCACCATATCCCACCTGGGATAGGCAACCTCCACCCACCAGCGCTGGCTTTTTTCCATGACCGCAACCTGGGCCGCGTTCAAGGCCTCCGCGCTGCCATGGCTGTAGGCCCGCACCAGCCCGCCCGCGCCCAGCAATATGCCCCCGAAATAGCGGGTGACAACAACGCATACGTTTACAACGCCCCGGGCGCAGATCACTTCCAGTATCGGCATGCCGGCGGTGCCGCCCGGCTCGCCGTCGTCGGAGTAGCGCATGATGCCGGCGTTCTGCCCGATGACATAGGCGTAGCAGTTGTGGGTGGCGTCCTTGTGTTCCTGCCTGATGCGCTGCAAAAAAGCCAATGCCGCCTCCTCCGATTGGGCAGGGGCGGCATGGCCGATGAAGCGGCTTTTGTTTACCACAAATTCACCGCTGGCTGTTTGCTTTACGGTTTTGTAGGCGTTCATTCCTTGACGACCAGGCGGCAGTAGTTCTTTTTGCCCTTGCGCAAAAGCAGGCCGTCCGAAGGGATTGCTTCCGCGGGAATGCGGTACTCAAAATCCGTTACCTTTTCTTCGCCCACCAGCACCGCGCCGGATTGGACCATTTTGCGCGCTTCGCCGCGGCTGGCGCACAGGCCGCACAGGGCTAAAAGCGTGGTCAGGCGGTTATCCTCGTTCAGCACGGCTTTGGTCACTTCAAAGCTGGGTACATGCTCGCTGTCCGCCCCGCCCGCAAAGAGCGCCTGGGCGGCGTTTGCGGCCTTTTGGGCCTCTTCCTCGCCGTGGATGAGCTTGGTGATTTCAAAGGCCAGCACCCGTTTGGCTTCGTTGATGGCGGAATCCTGTAAAGCGCCCAGGCGGCGGACTTCATCCATGGGCAGGAAGGTGAGTAGCGCCAGGCACTTTTCCACATCCTGGTCGTCCACGTTCCGCCAGTACTGGTAAAAGTCATAGGGCGGGGTGCGCTCGGCGGACAGCCAAAGCGCGCCGGCTTCGGTTTTGCCCATCTTTTTGCCGTCGTGGGTCATGAGCAGCTTGAAGGTGAGGGCAAAGGCGTCCTCCTGCTCCTTGCGGCGGATCAAGTCGGCGCCGGCCAGAATGTTGCTCCACTGGTCGTCGCCGCCCATTTGCAGCCGGCAGCCATGGTCCTGAAACAGGCGCAAAAAGTCGTAGCCCTGCATGAGCATGTAGTTGAATTCCAGGAAGGTGAGGCCCTTTTCCAGCCGCTGCTTGTAGCATTCCGCCGTCAGCATGCGGTTGACGGAAAACAGGGAGCCGATTTCCCGCAAAAAGTCAACGTAATTGAGGTTTAAAAGCCAGTCGGCATTGTTCAAAAGAAGCGCCTTGCCATCGGAAAAATCAATCAAACGGGCCAGCTGCCCTTTGATGGACTGGGCGTTTTGCGCGATATCCTCCTTGGAGAGCATTTTGCGCATGTCGGTTTTGCCGCTGGGGTCGCCCACCATGGTGGTGCCGCCGCCGCACAGCGCGATGGGGCGGTGGCCGGCCCTTTGCAGGTGCGCCATGGCCATGATGGGAATAAAGTGGCCCACGTGCAGGCTGTCTGCGGTGGGATCAAAGCCCACGTAATAGGTGACCTGCTCCCGCTCCATCAATTTGTACAGGTCCTCCTCAAAGGTAACCTGGGCAATAAATCCGCGTTCTTTGAGCGTATCCAGAATGTGCATGTCCGTATCCTCCCTTTATGCTCAGGCGCTGGCGATCACATCCCGCAGGATGGCCATGCCCTCATGGATTTTTTCAATGGTGCTGTTGGAAAAGTTCAGGCGCATGGTGTTCTCGTGCCCGCCCTCGGCGAAAAAGTGGCTGCCGGGTACATAGGCCACCTTGCGCTCCACGGCCTTGGTCAAAAGGGTGATGGCGTTGATATGCTGCGGCAGCTCCGCCCACACGAACAGACCGCCCTCGGGCTTTGTGCAGGTGGTGCCGGCCGGGAAAAGCGCGAGCTCCTCCAGCATGGCGTTCAGCTGCCTGCCATAGCTTTCACAGATGGACGCCACATGGCTGTTAAGCAATCCCTCCCGCAAAAAGGCATCCACCACCGCCTGGTTGAGGGTGGGGGTGTGCACGTCGGCGGATTGCTTGCCGATGACGCATTTGCGCAGGATATTGGGATGGGCGGCGATGTAGCCCACCCGCAGGCCCGGAGAAATCAGCTTGGAAAAGCTGCCCAGGAAGACCACCAGTCCGGATTTGTCAAACGATTTAATGGAGGGCAGCGGCGTGCCTGTATACCGCAGATCGCGGTAAGGATCATCCTCCGCCACCACAAAGCCGTACTTTTCGGCCATGGCCGCAATCACAGGCCTCCGGTCCGCCGCCAGGGTTTTGCCGGTGGGGTTTTGGAAGGTGGGAATGGTGTAGAGCATCTTGGGCTTGTGCTTTACGACCGCCTCTTCCAGCTTGTCAAGGCAGATGCCGCCCTCGTCGCTTTCCACAGGCATGATCTTGGCCTGGTACAGCTTCATGCACTGCATATTGCCAAGGAAGGTAGGGTTTTCCACCAGAATCACATCACCGGGATCGATGAGGGCCTTGCAAAGAAGGTCCATGGCCTGGCTGGAACCGGAAACGGGCAGTATCTCATCCGGCGTAACCTCAAAGCCAAAGCGGCTTTTCAAATACGGGGCCAGCGTTTCGCGAAGGGGCGCGTAGCCCTCGGTGGTGCCGTACTGCAGGATGTTCTTGCCGTTTTCCTTGAGCACCTTTACGGACAGGCGGGCGATGGCCTCATCCGGCAAGGAAGCGGAGGCCGGGTTGCCGCCACCAAAGGAAATCATGCCGGGGGTAGCCATAAGCTTCAGGATTTCCCGGATGGCGCTGCCGGTGATGCCGTCAAACCGCTTGGCAAAGGTAACTTCTGTTGCGTTCATATTGCCCCTCCTTCAACATTTGAAAAAGAAAAACGCCCTCCCCATTATTTGGGGAAGGCGGCAAATCGCCACGGTACCACTTCCATTCGGTATGCCCTTGCGATCATACCCTTGGCGGGAGATATGCTGTATACATTCTTCCGCAGCGCTGTATCCGGCGCACCGGCGCGAGCCTACGCAGCATAGCTTTCGGCTCCGCGCTCCGGGAAGTATTCCCCTGATATCCGCCGCTTCCTTGCACCGGCCGGAAGCTCTCTTGAGGCAAAACCATCAAGGTACTTGGTCCCATCATCGCATCATTTTCACATTATATTCGCAGGCGCTTTGGCTGTCAATAGGGACGTACCCGGGTTTCAAACGCAATATTTTGTGGTAAAATACTATTTAGCATTCTATACCCACAATATGGAGGCTGCGCTATGCTGATTATCAAAAGAAACGGAAGCCAAGAGGAATACCGGGGCGAAAAAATTACCGCCGCTATGGCGAAAGCATTTGTAAGCGTTGGACAGGCAGTGGAGGAAGATACCCTTCAAGAGCTGCTTGACCACGTTCAAAAGCATATGGATACCGGCGCTCCCGTCACCGTGGAGGCCATTCAGGATCTGGTGGAGCAGGCTTTGATGGCGAAGGGTTTTTATGCCGTTGCCAAAAGTTATATCCTCTACCGGGAAAACCGGACCCGGCTGCGCGAAACCCGCAGAGAGCTTTCAGGTGCGGTGCAAAGCGAATACATAGAGGACTGTCTGCATCAGATCCAGAAGGATTTTACGGAAGAACCGTACGATTTGAGCCGGCTTCACGCCAAGTTTTCGGCCTTTGCAAAGCCGGACATGACGGAAGACCAGCGCCTCCAAGCCCTTACCAAAGCCGCCGTGGAGCTGACCACCCAGGAAGCGCCCAAGTGGGAATTTATTGCCGCAAGGCTCAGGTACTTTCATTTTGAAAAGAACCTGGCGGAGGAATTGGGCAGAAGGAAAATTGAAAGCTTCTACGACAAACTGCGCCACCTGACCGACGAGGGGCTGTACGGCGCGTACATCCTGGAGCATTACGCCAAGGCCGAAGTGGATCTGTTTGAAACCTACCTGGACAACAGCCGCAACCACCTGTTCAATTACGCCGGCCTGGACCTTTTGCTGCAGCGCTATGTGGTGCAAACCCACCGGCATGTGCCCCTGGAAACGCCCCAGGAAATGTATCTTGGCATTGCCATGCATTTGGCCATGGAGGAAAAGCAGGACAGGGACAAGTGGGTGAAGAAATTCTATGACATGCTGAGCTTGTTGCAGCTGACCATGGCCACGCCCACCCTTTCCAACGCCCGCAAGCCCTACCACCAGTTGTCCAGCTGCTTTATCGATACCATGCCCGACAGCCTGGACGGCATCTACCGCACGGTGGACAATTTCGCCAGGGTATCCAAATTCGGCGGCGGCATGGGCATTTACCTTGGCAAGGTGCGGGCCAGCGGTTCCAGTATCCGGGGCTTTGAGGGCGCTGCCGGCGGGGTGATCCGCTGGATCAAGCTGGTGAACGCCACCGCCGTGGCGGTGGATCAATTGGGCATGCGCCAGGGCGCCGTGGCGGTGTACCTGGATGCCTGGCACAGGGACCTGCCGGAGTTTTTACAGCTGCGCACCAACAACGGCGACGACCGCATGAAGGCCCACGATGTGTTTCCGGCCATCTGTTACCCCGACCTGTTTTGGCGCCTGGCAAAAGAAAGCCTGGACCAAAGCTGGTACTTGATGTGCCCCCACCAAATCCTGAAAACAAAGGGGTATGCTCTGGAGGATTTTTGGGGCGGGGAGTGGGAAAAGCGGTACCTGGACTGCGTGAAGGACGCGCGTATCTCCAAGCGGGAAATCTCCATCAAGGAAATGGTCCGCCTGATTTTGAAGTCCGCCATTGAAACAGGCACGCCCTTTGCCTTCAACCGGGATACGGTGAACCGCCTGAATCCCAACGGCCACGCCGGCATCATCTACTGCTCCAACCTGTGCACCGAAATCGCCCAAAATATGAGCGGCATTGAGCTTGTCAGCAGGCAAGTGACCACACAGGAGGGGGAAACCGTGGTCGTCACGGTAACCAAGCCCGGCGATTTTGTGGTGTGTAACCTGGCCAGCCTGTCCCTGGGCGCGCTGCCGGTAACGGATGAGACCGTCCTGCGGGAGCTGGTGGCTACCGCGGTGCGAGCGCTGGACAACGTGATCGATTTGAATTATTACCCGGTGGAATATGCCGAGGTGACCAACCGGCGCTACCGCAGCATTGGCCTTGGCGTGCACGGCTACCACCACATGCTGGCCAAGCACGGCATCACCTGGGAAAGCCAGGAACACCTGGACTTTGTGGACAAGGTGTTTGAAAGCATCAACCATGCCGCCATCAGCGCCAGCAGCAGCCTGGCGAAGGAAAAGGGCGCTTATTCCCTGTTTGAAGGCAGCGACTGGCAGACCGGCGCTTACTTTGATAAGCGGGGCTATACCGATGAAAAGTGGCTGGCATTAAAACATGAAGTCGCTGCAAACGGCATGCGCAACGCCTACATCATCGCCATCGCCCCCACCAGTTCCACCAGCATACTTGCCTCCACCACCGCGGGGATCGATCCCATCATGAACCGCTTTTTCCTGGAGGAAAAGAAGGGCATCATACTGCCGAGGGTCGCCCCTGAATTATCCATGGCCTCCTACTGGTTCTACAAAAGCGCCCATCAAATCGACCAGAGCTATTCCGTAAAGGCCGCCGGCGTAAGGCAGCGGCACATCGACCAGGCACAAAGCCTGAACCTGTACATCACCAATGATTTCAGCCTGCGGCAGGTGCTGGATTTGTACGTACTTGCCTGGGAATCCGGCGTCAAAGCGGTTTATTATGTGCGCAGCAAGGCCTTGGAAGTGGAAGAGTGCGAAAGCTGCGCATCGTGAAATATAGTACTTGAAGGAGAGAAAACGCATGGCCATCCTGATGAAAAAGCCCCTGTTCAACCCGGAAGGGGATACGCAGATCCATCTTCGGCGCATGATCGGCGGCAACTCCACCAACCTCAACGATTTCAACAACGTGAAATACGCCTGGGTCAGCGACTGGTACAGGCAGGCCATGAACAACTTCTGGATTCCCGAAGAAATCAATTTGAGCCATGATGTAAAGGACTATCCCAAGCTGGAAAAGGCGGAGCGCGTCGCCTATGACAAAATACTGAGCTTTCTGATTTTTCTGGATTCCATACAAACCGCCAACCTGCCGGCCATCGGCGAGTATATCACCGCCAACGAGGTGAACCTTTGCCTGACGATCCAAAGCTTTCAGGAAAGCGTGCACAGCCAAAGCTACAGCTACATGCTAGACACCATCTGCAGCCCGGAGGAACGCAATGATATCCTGTACCAGTGGAAGACGGATGCGCATCTTTTAAGGCGCAACACCTTTATCGGAGACCTGTACAACGCCTTCCAGACGGATAAGGATGATTTCACGCTTTTGAAGGTGCTGGTGGCTAATTACATTTTGGAGGGCATATATTTTTATAGCGGCTTTATGTTCTTTTACAACCTGGGCCGCAATGGGAAGATGCCCGGATCGGTGCAGGAGATACGCTACATCAACCGGGACGAGAACACCCATTTATGGCTGTTCCGCAATATTTTGCTGGAATTGAAAAAGGAAAAGCCGGAGCTGTTTACGCCCGAACGGACAGCGTATCTGCGGGAAATGGTGGCCGAAGGTGTGCGCCAGGAAATCGCCTGGGGCGAGTATGTGATCGGCGACTCCATTCCGGGCCTCAACAGCGCCATTGTGACGGATTACATCAAGTATCTGGGCAACCTGCGCTGCCTGGGCCTGGGGTTTGAACCGCTGTATGAGGGCTATGACCGGGAGCCCAAATCCATGGCCTGGGTCAGTCAGTATTCCAACGCCAATATGGTAAAAACAGACTTTTTTGAGGCCAAGAGCACGGCCTATGCCAAAAGCACGGCGCTGGTGGACGACCTGTAAGCAAAAATTGCCGCGCCTTTTTACAATACCTTGCAAGCCAAGCGCTTTGGCGAGAAAGAATTTCAGTTGCGGATTGCGCCAAAATCCTGTATACTAGGATTTGACCTTGCAGAAGGAATGCTTTCCGTGCGTTTTTTCGCGGGGAAGCAAGGCTGATTCAAGCGCGGGTCCCTGCTGGTTGCAAGCGTACATGCGGCTTGTGCCGCTCAAGGAGGCAAGGACGATGGAATGCAAAATAAAGAATGACATCGGCACGATTTATATCACCGAGGATGTCATGCTCAAAGTGGTCGGCTACGCCGCGCTGGAGTGTTATGGCATCGTGGCTATGTCCAGCAAGCGCGCCAAGGACGGCTTGGTGGAATGGCTGGGCCGGGAGAATCTGTCCAAAGGTGTGCAATTGCGCATGGTGGACGATATGCTGGATGTGGATCTGTTTATCATCGTGGAATACGGCATTTCCGTGGCTGAAGTCTGCAAGACCATTGTGGAAACGGTGAAATACAAGCTGGAAAGCATGACTGGCGTAACGGTGCGCCGCGTCAATATTTCGGTGGAAGGCATCCGCATTTAATCAAGCCACCCGACTGGAGGAACACACCTTTGATTCAGGCTAAGAATATTGACGGCCTCTTGTTCCGTGAAATGGTGACGGCAGGGGCTTCGTTACTGGAGAAGAACCGGGAGGCTGTGGATGCGCTGAACGTATTCCCCGTACCAGACGGGGATACCGGCACGAATATGTCGCTGACGATGATGTCGGCCATCCGCGAACTCAACGGAAAAGAATATCTGTCCGCAGGTGAGGCCGCTGAGGTTTTTGCCAAAGGCGCGCTAAGGGGCGCCCGCGGCAACTCGGGCGTGATTACCTCCCAGCTGTACCGCGGCTTTGCCAAGGCGCTGGAGGGCGTGGAAAGGATCACGCCCACCATCTTCGCCCAGGCACTCAAAAGCGGCGCGGAAACGGCCTATAAAGCGGTAATGAAGCCCAAGGAAGGCACCATATTGACCGTGGCCCGCGTGATCGCGGAAGACGCCATGCGCCAGGTGCAACTGAATCCCGACGATTTTGAAGGCCTCATGAACGTTATTTTGACCAGCGGCGACGCCATCTTGCGCCGTACCCCCGATATGCTGCCGGTGCTCAAGCAGGCGGGTGTGGTGGATGCCGGCGGCCGTGGTCTTTTGCTCATTTATGCCGGTTATGCCGCCGCCCTTCGCGGGGAGCAGATCGATACCGCCACAGTGGATTTTCACGCAGACGCCCACGAGGTGGAGTTTGCGGATGACCATGATTCCATTGAGGAAATCAAGTTTGCCTACTGTACCGAGTTTTTGGTGCAGAATCTGGCCACCGCCCAGGAAAGCGATATCGATACCTTCCGCCGCAGGCTTAACCGCATCGGCGATTGCGTGCTGGTGGTGGGCGATTTGAGCCTGGTCAAGGTTCACGTACATACCAACGACCCCGGCAAGGCCCTGCAGTACGGCCTGGCCCTGGGCGAACTGGTGAACCTGAAGATCGAAAACATGGTGGAGCAGCGCCGGGAAATTCAGCGCAAGAAGGAAGAAGAAAAGAAGCAGGAACCGCCCAAGGATTACGGCATGGTGGCCGTTTCGCTGGGCGATGGCTTCTCCCGCATCTTCCGCGACCTGACGGTGGACGCCATCGTGGATGGCGGGCAGACCATGAACCCCAGCATCGAGGATGTGCTGGCGGCGGTAAGCAAGGTCAATGCCAAGTGCGTTTTTATCTTCCCCAACAACGGCAATGTGATTTTGGCCGCCCAGCAGGCCGCCGAGCTTTCCGAAAAGGAAGTCCATGTGATCCCCACAAAGAACGTGGCCATGGGCATTGCGGCGGCGGTGGCCTTCCAGCCGGAGCTGGACAGCCTGGAAAATGTAAAGCGCATGGAGGAAGCCTCCCAGCGCGTAAAGACCGGCACCATCACCTTTGCCGTGCGCGATACAGAGTATGAAGCGCTGAGCATCAAAGAGGGCGACATCATCGGCCTTTGCAACGGCAAAATCCATTGCACCGGCGCCAATGTGCATGACGTGGCGCTGGAATTGATGCAGGAATTGGTAACGGACGATGATGAACTGATTACCGTCTATTACGGCAAGGACACCTCCAAGGAAGATGCCGAGGGCCTGACGGAGGAGCTTTCCGATTTGTATGACAATTGCGATGTGGAAGCCCATTCGGGCGGCCAGCCGTTGTATTATTATCTGATATCGGTGGAGTAACATGGAGCTCAAGGATTTGCGCGGCGTTGGCAAAACGCGGCTGGAATCATTATGCGCAGCGGGAATACTCTCGCTGCGCGATCTTTTATATTTTTTGCCCGCCGGCTACAAGGATACGACGGCGGTGACGCCCATCAGCGAGCTTACACCAGGCCAAAACGCGGCCGTGGTGGGGTATATAAAGGGCAAGCCCAGGCTCAACCGGTTCAAGGGGCTGAACAGCGTTACCGCCTCCCTTTGGGATGAGACGGGGCACATTGCCTGCGTTTGGTACAATCAGCCCTGGATGGAAAAGAACCTGAAGGACGGGCAGGACGTCCTTTTTTACGGCAGGGTGGAGGAGCGCAAGGGAAAGCGGCAGCTGCTGAACCCCTCCCTGGAAGAAACGCCGGCCATCCTGCCCATTTACAGGCCGCTGGAGGGGATTCCCGGCAAGGTGATGCGCAGCCTTATGGAGCTTGCGCTCTCGCAGGTGGAGGATACCTGTCCGGAAACGCTGCCGGGCAGCCTGCGCATGCGATACGGCCTTTGCGAAAAGAATTATGCCATCCGCCAGGCCCATTTTCCCGGCAGCATCGAAGCGCTGAAAACTGCCAGGCGAAGGCTTTCATTCGAGCAATTGCTGTTATACCAAGCGGCTCTTGGGATTTTGCGGGACAGGAAGAACCTGGGAATTATCATCCCCGCGTTTAAAAAAGAAGCGGAAGCCTTTTGGCAAAGCCTGCCCTTCGCGCCGACAAACGCACAGCGCCGGGTGCTCACGGAGATCATGGAGGATTTGAAGGCGCCGCACCCAATGGCCCGGCTGGTGCAGGGGGATGTAGGCTCGGGCAAAACGGCGCTGGCCTTTGGCGCTTTGTATCTTGCGGTGTGCCACGGCTTTCAGGGCGCGCTGATGGCGCCCACCGAAATCCTGGCCCGGCAGCATTATATCAGCGCCCAACAGGTTTTGCAGCCGCTGGGCATTTCCTGCGGGCTTTTGCTTGGCGGCATGAAGGCGGCAGAGAGGCGGCAGGCCCTTCATGCCATCCGCGATGGCAACTGGCAGGTGGTGATCGGCACCCATGCCCTGATCTCGGAATCGGTGGCATACAAGCGCCTGGGCCTTGCCATCACCGACGAGCAGCACCGCTTTGGCGTGCGCCAGCGTTCGGCCCTTGCTAGAAAGGCGGAGGAGGGCATGGGGGAATTGCCGCCCAATGTGCTGGTCATGTCGGCGACGCCCATTCCCCGCACCCTGGCGCTGATTCTCTACGGCGACCTGGATGTTTCGGTGGTGGACGAGCTTCCGCCTGGCCGCACGCCAGTTACGACCCGCATCGTGCCGGAAGAAAAGCGTGAAGCCATGTATGGCTTTATCAAAAGCGAGGTATCAAAAGGCCGCCAGGCGTATATCGTCTGCCCACTGGTGGAGGAAAGCGAGGCGCTTGCCGATGTGAAGGCCGCCCAAAGCCACTACGCGGAGTTGATTTCCGGTCCTTTGAGAGGTCTTCGGGTAGGGCTGACCTATGGCAAGCAGCCGCCGGTGGAAAAGGCGGAGGTGCTGGCCGCCTTTTCGGCGGGGGAATTGCAGGTGCTGGTGGCCACCACGGTGATCGAGGTGGGGGTGAACGTGCCCAACGCCACCATTATGGTCATTGAGGATGCCCAGCGGTACGGCCTTTCCCAATTGCATCAGCTGCGCGGCCGGGTGGGCCGGGGCGGCGGGGAAAGCTGGTGCTTTCTGCTGGCCGAGGCCAATGAGCGCTTGAAAACGCTGACAGCCACCAATGACGGCTTTGAGATCGCCAAAAAGGATTTGCAGCTTCGCGGGCCGGGGGAATTTTTCGGCACCCGCCAGCACGGCGCGCCGGCGCTGCCGGGTTTCAGCCTGGACGGCGACGTGCTTTTGCTGGAAGAAACCCAGCGCTGCCTTCGGGAATTGCGCAACCAGCAGGAATACCGTGTGGAGTGGGCCCTGGTTCAGGCCCAGGCCCGGCAGGACTTTGCCCACAGGCTGAAGCAAGTGTCGCTGAGTTGATGCGGTTATTCAAAACCTTTCAAGCCGTTTCACACGAAAGACCCTGGAGGTTTGGAGGGCCGCAGCCCTCCAACTGCAATCATAAGTGCCGGCTTTGCCGGCGCTTATGGATTTTCCCAAAGGGCGAGCTTGCCCGCCCGACGGAAAATCAATTCCACAGCCGCTTTCCGCGATGATTGCTCACGGCAAATCCGTGAGCAATCATCGCGGAAATTACCTGGTATGATATTGCCAAACAGGGAAAAAGATAGTATAATCAATCGGATGTTTGAAGGACGAGCCTTGCATGCTTCTTTTTTGTATGCCTGACGCTTTATCCGCGGCATGTAAACCATGCGCACAAAAACATGGAGGAGGACCATAAAAACATGGCGAACAAGTATGTGTACCTGTTTAAAGAGGGCAACGCCGGCATGAAAAACCTGCTGGGCGGCAAAGGTGCCAACCTTGCTGAAATGACCACCATCGGTCTGCCCGTTCCCCAGGGCTTTACCGTCACCACCGAAGCTTGCACCCGCTACTACCAGGACGGCAAGCAGATCGCCGCTGAAATCGTGGACCAAATTTATGAAGCCCTTGCCAAGACCGAGGTTATCTGCGGCAAGAAGTTCGGCGATCTCAACAATCCCTTCCTGGTTTCCGTGCGTTCCGGCGCCCGTGCCTCCATGCCCGGCATGATGGATACCATTTTGAACCTGGGCCTCAATGATATCGCCGTTCAGGGCCTGGCCAACCAGACCGGCAACGAGCGGTTTGCCTATGACAGCTATCGCCGTTTCATCAACATGTTCTCCGACGTGGTTATGGAAATCAAAAAGTCCAAGTTTGAAGCCGCTCTGGACGCCGTGAAGGAAGAAAAGGGCGCCAAGTTTGACACCGACCTGAACGCCGAAGACCTGAAGGAAGTCGTCCGCCGCTTCAAGGCCATCTACCTGGCCGAAAAAGGCGAAGAATTCCCCCAGGATCCCAAAGTGCAGCTGATGGAGGCCATCAAGGCCGTATTCCGTTCCTGGGACAACCCCCGCGCCATCTACTATCGCCGCATGAACGACATCCCCGGCGATTGGGGCACCGCCGTCAACGTGCAGAGCATGGTGTTCGGCAACATGGGCAATGACTCCGGTACCGGCGTTGCCTTCACCCGCAACCCCTCCACGGGCGAAAACAAGCTGTACGGCGAATACCTGATCAACGCCCAGGGCGAAGACGTGGTGGCCGGCATCCGTACCCCCCAGCCCATCGCCACCCTGAAGGAAGCTATGCCCGAAGTGTACAACCAGTTTACCGGCATTGCCAATACCTTGGAAAAGCACTACCGCGACATGCAGGATATGGAGTTCACCATCGAGCATGGCACGCTGTACATGCTTCAGACCCGTAACGGCAAGCGCACCGCCGCCGCCGCTTTGAAGATCGCCGTGGACCTGGTGGAAGAAGGCATGCTCACCACCGACGAAGCCGTGTTGAAGGTGGAGCCCAAGCAGCTGGATACCCTGCTGCACCCCAACTTTGACGCCGCTGCCTTAAAGAAGGCCGAAGTCATCGCCAAGGGCCTGCCCGCCTCTCCCGGCGCCGCCGCCGGCTATGTCTACTTCACCGCTGACGCCGCTGCCGAAGCAGGCCGTGCCGGCAAGGCCGTCATCCTGGTGCGTGAAGAAACGACCCCCGAAGATATCGAGGGCATGGACCTGTCCAAGGGCATTCTCACCGCCCGCGGCGGCATGACCTCCCACGCTGCCGTTGTGGCCCGCGGCATGGGCCGCGCCGCCGTCGTAGGCTGCGGCGAGCTGCACATCAAGGAATCCACAAAGACCCTGACCGTAAAGGGCCTGGTGTTCCACGAGGGTGACGCCCTGTCTCTGGACGGCTCCACCGGCAACGTGTACGCCGGCCTCATCCCCACCGTGGAAGCTGCCGTTTCCGGCGATTTCGCCACGCTGATGAAGTGGGCCGACGCTGCCCGTACCCTGAAGGTACGCACCAACGCCGACACCCCCCGCGACACCAAGCAGGCTGTGGAATTTGGCGCCGAAGGTATCGGCCTGTGCCGTACCGAGCACATGTTCTTTGAAGCCGACCGTATCGCCGCCGTGCGCGAGATGATCCTGGCCGACACCGAGGAACAGCGCCGCGCTGCCCTTGACAAGATCCTGCCCATGCAGCAGGGTGACTTTGAGGCCATGTACAAGGCGCTGGAAGGACGTCCGATGACGATCCGTTACCTGGATCCGCCGCTCCATGAGTTCCTGCCCCAAAAGTCCATGACCGAAGAAATCGCCGCCCTGGCCAAGGAATTGAACACCACCAGCGAAAAGATCATCACCAAGATCGACGCGCTGCATGAGTTCAACCCCATGATGGGCCACCGCGGCTGCCGTCTGGCTGTCACCTTCCCCGAAATCGCCGAAATGCAGACCCGCGCTGTGCTGCAGGCTGCCTTGAAGGTCAAGAAGGAGACCGGCCTTGACATCGTGCCCGAAATCATGATCCCCCTGGTTGGCGCCAAGAAGGAGCTGGCCTTCGTCAAGCAGATCGTTCTGGACACCGCCAAGAAGGTGTTTGCCGAAGCGGGCGAGGAATTGCATTTCCACATCGGCACCATGATCGAGATCCCCCGCGCCGCCGTTATTGCTGATCAGATCGCTGAAGAAGCCGAATTCTTCTCCTTCGGCACCAACGACCTGACCCAGATGACCTTTGGCTTCAGCCGCGACGATGCCGGCAAGTTCCTGGATTCCTACTATGCCAACAAGATCTTTGAGAATGATCCCTTCGCCCGCCTGGACCAGGAGGGCGTTGGCGAACTGGTGAAGCTCTCTGTCAAGCTGGGCAAGCAGGCCCGCCCCGACATCAAGCTGGGCATCTGCGGCGAGCACGGCGGCGATCCTTCCTCCATCAAGTTCTGCCACAAGGTTGGCCTGAACTACGTGTCCTGCTCTCCCTTCCGTGTGCCGATTGCCCGTTTGGCGGCGGCTCATGCGGCGATCGAAGAAAAGATGAGCAAAAAGTAATTCCATACGTACGGCAAAATGGCAGGGGCGTAAATGAGCGCCCCTGCTTTTCTGTTTCCAATGCGATCAAAAATAATCATGATAGATGATTCCTTTTTGGGCAGTACCTGTATCACATAAGATCAAAACGGATGCGGGAAAATGATTTCGTTCTATTTTTCAATAGCAAAAGGAGCGGTCATGATTCGCAAGCACCTGAAGGCGGCAGTATTGCTGGCCATGCTATTCACTTTCGTTTTCCTTTTTCCCATGGAGAATGCGCATCCGGCTGAGACGGCCATGGACAGCGCCACGCAAAAAAGCGTCAAGCTGCCCATTATCATGTACCACAGTATCCTAAACGATCCGAAAAAGCGGGATATCTATGTCGCCACAGCCGATTCCCTGAAAAGTGATCTGAAGTATTTGAAGGACAGGGGCTTTGAAACCGTGGTGGTCCAGGACCTGATCGATTATGTGAGCGGCGTGGGTACGCTGCCGCAAAAGCCCGTGATGATCACCTTTGATGACGGACACTACAACAATCTGTATTATGCTTTGCCCATCCTTCAGGAGTTGGATATGAAAGCCGTCATATCCATCGTCGGCAGATATGCTGAGGATTACACGCAAAATCCCGACCCGAATCCCAACTATGCCTACCTTTCCTGGGAGGAGGTAAAGCTGCTCCAGGACAGCGGACGCTTTGAAGTGCAAAACCACTCCTACGCCCTGCACAGCATCGGCGAGAGGATGGGGAGCCGGCGGAAAAGCGGGGAACCCGTCGCTTCCTACTGTGTGATGTTCAATGAAGACGCCATGAGGCAGCAGGCGCTTTTGCAGGAGCATTGCGGCATCACGCCCACCGCTTTCGTTTACCCCTTTGGCCTGGTTTGCCCGGAAGCCCAGGATTGCCTGAGGCAATTGCAGTTTTCCGCCTCCCTGACCTGCAGTGAACGCATCAATTACATACAGGCAGGCAATCCTGAGTGCCTTTTTAACCTTGGCCGGTTCAACCGATCCGGAAAGGTTACCACAGCAACGTTCATGAAAAAGCTGCTGAAGCAGCTTCAGTGAGACGATTTTGCGTGCGTATTTGCCCGCCAGCAAAATTGTTACATGTGAGAAAACTTCAGGAATAGGAAATTCTGTTAATTGCGGCGAATGGTTATACTGTTGAATAACTGTATCACATAAGCAAAGGAGCTATTTTATGTTCAAAAAAGTCCTCTCCATTTTGATTGTCCTGACCTTGTTGGCATGCGTTCCCGCAGGCGCGTGGGCCGCGCCCGGGGATGCGGTTCTTTTTGCGCAGCTTGCGGATGGGACAAACGTGAATCGGGCCGAATCGCTGGCGGCAGTGGGAGATACGCTGTATGTGATCTCCCAAAGCGGCCTGTATGCCTGGAAAACAGGCGACGCGGAACCAAAGCTTGTAAGTGACAAGTTCACCCCCAAGTATTCGCCCGGCCAGTGGGAGGAGCTTTCCAAGGAAGATCAGGAACAGTATCAAAACAGCGCGAACATCCTTCTTGCCAGCGAAGGCAAGCTGTATGGCCTGAATACCATCAATGGCTCTTTATTGTTGTTTGACATAACTGCCGATGGCGCCAGTATAAGCGAAACTGCCGCCCTTGACTGGAAGGACATGTTCATTAAGGAAGCGGACTACTCCTACACCCGTCAGATATTCGGCGCGGCGCTTTTGCCAGGCAGATTGTACCTGCTGGTGCAGCAGCCAAATGACAATTGGAACGACTATGACCTGCTGTCCTTTGACCTGAGCAGCGGTGCATATACAAAGCTGTCTGCCCCCGATGTGCATGCCATCACCGCGTATCAAAACAACCAGCTCCTGTGCAATGTATACAATTGGGACAATATGTACACCAGCAGCGGGCAAAGGATTTACCCTGCGCTGTCCGTATTTGACCCCGCCACATCAACCCTTGTCAAACTGACGGATTTTCCCGCCGAGCAGGTGGGCGGCCTGACCTATGATTTTGAAAGCGGCATGACGTATGTATTGGGCAAGGGGGAGCTGTTTGGCTTAAAGCCCGGCGGTACGTTTGAATCGGTGGCTTATATGCCTGTCGACTATCCGGGGGACCAATTGCCCGCGGCGGTCCTGGCCGGCGGATTTTATGCCGCCATTCCGAATTATGACTCCGTATTCGTTCGCAATACGGATCCCGCGTTGAAGCCAGACAAGGTTCTGCGCATCGCCGGCGGCTATTCCGACGAGGTGACGAAGGCCTTTCAGGCTGCCTATCCAGATATTCCCGTTGTCTATGCGCAGAACAGTTCTTTTACCGCGGAAGATATATCGCGAAATATGGTGTCAGGTTCCGACAGCGCTGATTTGTACATACTCAGCCTCTCCTATGGCGGGTTTACTTCCCTGCGGGACAAAGGCTATGTTGCTGACCTGAGCGGAAGCGCCGTATTGACGGATGCTGTTTCGAAAATGTATCCGCATTTTGTAGGGTCCATGTACAAAGACGGCAAGCTGATTGCCTTCCCGTATGAATTCTACGGCAGCGCCATGGGGTATTCCCCGGAGTTGCTGAAGCTGGTGGGCATTGACCAGCCGCCCAAAACGCTCTTTGAGCTGATGGACCTGTATGTGGACTGGGTGGATGAATACAGCATGGAGTTTGGCAATTATTCGCTGCTGGAATACATTTACGATATGCGCATGGAATTGCTGAATACCGTTTTTATGAATTACCTGTCCCATTATGCCCAAACGGAGGAAGAACTGAAATTTGACACGCCGCTGTTTAAATCCCTTTTGAGAAAAATGGATGAAGTCATGCCCGTGCTCGAGGAGCTGAACCCTTCCGATGGGGAGCAGCAAGGCAGTTCGGTGGTCTACTCCAGCGACGGGAGCAGTATGCCCACGGCTTTGTTTACCAACAGCCATATGTTCAATCCTCAACAATACATGGATAGCAGCGGATACGAGCTTTTGATGCTTTCGCTGGATGAGGGAATGGATCCGACCTTCCTGGGCCAGATGCAGGTGTTTGTAATCAATCCCAATTCGAAGAATACTGATCTGGCGCTTACGTATCTGGAGTACTATGCGCAAAACATGCCCAAGGCTTTGGCGATCACCCTTCAGCCCGATAACAATACGCCGGTGGAGGAGCCTTATTACAAGAAGATCATTGAGGATACCAGCAAACGGATTGCAGACCTTGAGGAGCAGATGAAGACGGCAAAGCCGGAAGAAATCAAGAATCTGGAAGAAATGAAGAAGAATGAGGAAGCTAACCTCGCCGTGCAGGAAACCCGCCGCTTCTCCATTACGGAAGAGATGATTGCCAAGTACCGGGCAATCGTGCCCTACATTTGCGTGGATTCGCAGAACCTTGATTTCCTGACCAGTTCGCCCGAAGCGCTAACTTTGCTGCAGCGCTTTATTCAAGGGGAGATGAAAGGCGACCAGTTCATAAAGGAATTCGACCGGAAGCTGCAAATGATACGGATGGAGAATAACTGATAATGGATGCAGCACAAGGGGGAAGGCGTACGCCTTCCCCCTTGTGCGATATAGGAAATCTATATGTACCTTTCTGAATGCCTTGTTACTTTACATATGGCAGCAGCTTGCCGTACCCCTTTGCTTCCATTTCCGCCTTGGGGATGAATTTCAACGCCGCGCTGTTGATGCAATAGCGCAGCCCGCCCAGCTCTTTGGGGCCGTCGTCGAACACATGGCCCAGGTGGGCGTTGCCGACACGGCTGCGCACCTCGGTGCGGACGCGGAACAGGGAGTGATCCATGAATTCCTTCACCACGTGGGGATCGATAGGCCGGGAGAAGCTGGGCCAGCCGCAGCCGGATTCAAACTTGTCGCTGGAGGCAAACAGCGGTTCGCCCGTAGTGACATCTACGTAGATGCCGGGGGCATAATGGTTCCAGAAATCGTTCTGGAAGGGCGGTTCGGTGGCGGCCTCCTGGGTGACCTCGTACTGCCGCTCCGTCAGTTCCTTTTTCAGCGCGGCGGGATCGGCCGGCGCGTACAGGGTGGGATCGACGGCGGCCTGGGCGGCCATGGCAATTTTGTCCCGGCCGATATGGCAATAGCCGTTGGGGTTCTTGTCCAGATACTTTTGATGATATTCCTCGGCGGGATAATAATTGTCCAGGGGCTTTAGCTCCACGGCGACGGGCTCTTTGAGTCTTGCCTGCAGCTTGTTTAAGGAATCGCGAATGACGCTTTCGTCTTCCGCATGTACATAGTATACGCCTGTCCGGTATTGGGTGCCCTTGTCGCCGCCCTGGCGGTTGACCGACGTGGGATCGATGGAATCATAATACAACTCCAGCAAAAAGGGCAGGGGCAGCTTCCCGGGGTCATAGACCACCTTTACCGTTTCGGCATGGCCGGTGTGATGGTGGCAGACCTGTTCATAGGTGGGTTTTTCCGTATTGCCGTTGGCATAGCCGACTTCTGTTTCCACAACGCCGCTGATGGACGCGATATACTTTTCCGTGCCCCAAAAGCATCCGCCGGCCAGATAAATTTCCTTGGTGCCAGACATAGGTGGCTCTCCTTTTGCGCAACGCGCCGCATTCTCTTTCGCACTCATAGCATGCCCCGTCAAAAGGGGATGAGACACGCTTACTATAGCGCATTTTGGCAAATCTGTAAACGCGGAGTATAAAAATAACGCCATGCGTTGGCGAAATGGCCGCATTCCGCTTTTGCATGGCAATTAAATATATTAAAATAAGAAATAAACAGTGGGATGACCGGCGGCTTAATCCATAGATACCAGCCGCTTTTCGCCCGTGATTTTTTGAATGGGCGCGATGTCCTGCGTCACTTCCAGGGTACCCAGGTAGTTGCCGTCCTGGTCCCTGACGGCATAGTAGCGGATATATATGAATTTTCCATGGAGATTCAGCCAGAAATCTTCATGATCTTTTTGGCCGGCCTTGAAGTCCTCCAAAATCCCTTCCACAATGTGCATGCTGGCCGGAGGATGGCAGTTGACGACCTTGCGGCCGATGATCGCCTTGGTGCGGGGGAAGATGCGCTCCGAACCCTGGGAAAAGTACCTGACCGTATCGTCCTTATCCACAAAGGTGATGTCAATGGGCAGCGCGTCCAGCATGCCCGAAAGCTCGGCGGGGGTCAGCTGGCCGGTGGGCAGCAGGACCATGGACGAGGGGAGTTCGGCTTTTTCGGGGAAAGCTTCCGGCGCCTCGGAAACCGGATGCCATGCGGGCGGCGCGGGAATCAGGCAATACCCCAGGTCGCCGCTTTCCGCGGCGATCTTATCCCATTCCTCCTGGGTCAGCGTTTCCAGCAGCATGGGCAGAAGGATGTTCTCTTCCTTGAAAATCATTTCAGACGTTTTTGTCAGGGAAAATTCCACCATGCGGATGATATTCTGGGCATCGGCACTTTCATCCGCCAACAGGCGGACGGCTTCCTTGATCATGGCGCGGATGTCGTCATCCACACCCCACATGACTTTGGGCGGCGCGGTAATGCCGTGCTGTTCCAGATACGGGAAGATCAGGTTTTCCTTTCTTAAGTAGTGCAGATGCACCTGCCCCATAGGCTCGAACGCTTTTTTCAGCGCCTGCAGGCTCTTGCCTGTGGCGTTTTTCTGGTACTCCTGCAATTCGGGCCGGATGCTGCTTTCAATGAGCTGCTGGATGGCGGCGTTTTCCGCCTTCAGCGTGTGGGCGGGATGGCCGGGAATCTGTGCGGGATCTTCGGGACGGTGGATTTCTTCAATGGAGCCACCAACCACCGAAGCGTGAATGTCGCAAAGGTTGCGGATCTCTTCCGGGGGAAGCCCGCCGGCAATCAGCTCGTTTTCCGCCTGGGCGATCTCCTGGGCGGATACGCCCTCAAAAGTGGCTTTGAATTGCGCCTTGACATCCTCCGCGGGCTTGCCTTCATGCAGCTGTTTCAGGATATCGCGGATGACCCTTTGCCTGTGTTCGCTGTTGTTGATTTCGCGGCTCATATGCTTTATTTCCTTTCCGTCACAGTAAACCCGTACTCTTTCAGCTTGTCGCCAATCGCGTCCAGGGGAATGTTCTTCAGCGCGGCGCCCTTTTTCAGTGTCATGAACCGGCCCATGGTGTTCAGCATGCCGGGCTTTACGATGTCCGTAAAACCGATGTCATGCAGTATCTCCTTGAGCTCCGGGTACCGTTCACACAGCGCGTGAACCGAAGCGTCAAGGTCCAGCACCTTATCCATATCAGGATACCTCCTTGGGGAACACCACCGTCAGCAGCATTTTGAAGGCGTGGGACGCATACACCGCGTGGGGCTTGCCGGCGGGCATCACCAGCGCTTCCCCGGCCTTTACGATGTGCTCTTTCCCATTTACGGTAAAGCTGCCCTCGCCTTCCAGCACATGGACAAAGGCATCGCCCTTGGATTCGTGGGTGCTGATTTCCTCGCCCTTGTCAAAGGCGAACAGCGTCAGGCTGACCGCTTTGTTCTGGGACAGGGTTTTGCTGACCACCTGGCCGGGCAGCACCTCCACCTGTGCGGTCAGGGCCACCGTTTCCTCGTGGGGGAAATTCTTCAAAATCTTTGCCATATGCTTTGCCTCCTACTGGTCCAATATTTCACCGTCGGTGGAAAGAACAACAACCTGCCAGGGAATCCATTTTCCGCTGTTTTGTATCGCCTGGCGCAGCGCATATTCCAGGCCGCAGCAGCAGGGCACTTCCATGCGGACGACCTTCACGCTTTGAATATCGTTCCTGGTCAGTATGTCCGTCAGCTTTTGCGTGTAGTCAACACTGTCGAGTTTTGGGCAGCCGATGAGTGTTACATGATTTTTCATGAATGCCTGATGAAAGTTTCCGTGGGCGAAGGCGGCGCAGTCCGCCGCGATCAGCAGCTTGGCATGGTTCAAATACGGCGCGGTCACCGGCACCAGCTTTAACTGGATCGGCCATTGCCTCAGCTCGCTTTGCGGCGCCGCGGCGGCGGCTGTTTGGGGCGCGGGCTTATCTTCGCGGGCAAAGGTGCGCAGCCTGCTGCCGGGGCAGCCGCCCTCGCTGTGATGGTGCAGATTCATGTTCTCCTGATGCCGCTTCACCGCGGCCTCGTCGAAGGCCGCAGCTTCCCTTTCTTCAAAGGTGATGGCGCCGGTGGGGCATACGGGCAGGCAATTGCCCAGACCATCGCAAAAATCATCGCGTATCAGCCTTGCTTTGCCCTCCACCATGGCGATGGCCCCTTCATGGCAGGCTTTTGCGCAAAGGCCGCAGCCGTTGCATTTTTCTTCATCGATCTTTATTACTTGACGAAGCATTATCGTAAGCTCCCTTCTTGTTTTTACGGTTTGATTGTAGTACACTGTAACCGTCAAGTCTGTTGTTTTTACAACGTTGGGAGAATTTTATGAGAAATATAACCGATGCGCTGGATAAAATGCCGCTTTTTCAGGGCATTGCCAAAGCGGAGCTTAGCCAATTGATCACCTGCCTTTCCGGCGGAGAACGGAAATATGAAAAGGGACAGATCATTTTCATGGCAGGGGATACGCCAAAGCATCTTGGCGTCGTGCTGGAAGGCAATGTGCGGGTGTTCCGGGAGGATCTGCTGGGCAACAGGACGATCCTTGGCGAATTCGGCCCGGGGGACCTGTTTGGCGAGACCTTTGCCCTGGCACGGGCGGAAGCGCTTCCGGTCACGGTGGCGGCGACCCAGCCAAGCCAGATTCTTTTGATCGAGGGGTGGCGGGTCACCGGCACCTGCCCCCACTGCTGCGGTTTTCACAACCGGCTGATTGAAAATATGATGGCCATCCTGGCCAGGAAGAATCTGCTGCTGACGGAAAAGATGGAGATCATGGCCAAGCGCACCACCCGAGACAAGCTGCTCTATTACTTGTCCTCCCAATCCCAGCGGACTGGTAATTTGACTTTTTTGATTCCATTCAACCGGCAGGAGCTGGCGGACTACCTTTGTGTGGACAGGAGCGCCATGTCCAGCGAGCTTGGCAAGCTGCAAAAGGAAGGGATACTGACCTTTGAGCGTAACAGCTTCACGCTGCGCAGGCGGCTGGAAGAAATGTAGGAAAAGGGGAAGGATACATGCTGCATATTGCTTTTGAAAAGATACGGGGCGAGTTGAAACGCATACTGATATCCCGCCGCTGCCCGGAGGAAAAGGCGTTCAAGGTTGCGCATGAGATGGCGCGCAATTCCCTGGAAGGCGTATACAGCCATGGCATCAACCGCTTTCCAAGGCTCATACGGAATATCGACGCGGGCATTGTCCATACGGACGCCGATCCCGTTGTGCTGAATCAATTTGGCGCACTGATGCGCATGGACGGCAATCTTGGCCTGGGTGTTGTAAACGCGGCGGCGGCCATGGATCACGCCATTGCCTTGGCCGGCGAGCACGGCATTGGCCTGGTGGCGCTGCGCAACACCAACCATTGGATGCGCGCCGCCACCTACGGTTATCAGGCCTGCGATGCCGGCATGGCCGCCATCTGCTTTTCCAACACCATACCCAACATGCCCACCTGGGGCGCGGTGGAGGCCCGCCTGGGCAATAATCCCATGGTACTGGCCATCCCCAGGGAAAAAGGTCATGTGCTGCTGGATATGGCGGCTTCCCAGTTTTCGTACGGCGCGCTGGAACTGGCGCAGTTGAACGGGCGCCAGATGCCCGTCGACGCCGGGTTCGACGAGGAGGGGAATTTGACCCGCGATCCCGCGAAGGTGATACAGTCCCGCCGCATTCTGCCCACGGGATACTGGAAGGGTGCGGGGCTTTCCTTTTTGCTGGACCTGTTTGCCGGCTGCATGTCCCTGGGAAACACGACCCTTGGGGTTGGAAGGCTCCCGGGTGACGAGCACGGCCTTTCACAAATGTTTATCGCCATCAACTACCGTGCGGTTGCGCTAAAGGAAATATCGGACCGGATCGCAGACGACGCGGTGGCGTATCTGCTGGCCTCCAAAAAGGATGCGAATACGGAGCGGATCGTCTACCCGGGCCAGCGCATGCGGGAAACCAGGGAGAAGAACCTGCGGGACGGCATACCGGTGGATGAGAGGGTATGGTCGCAAATTCAGGCGTTGGGATGATTAATAACCGGCAGGCGGATAAAGGGCTTGCCGGTTTTTGCGTTGTACACTTGCAATCCCTGGAGGAATATGCTAATATAGGGGCGAAGTTGCCGCGTGATTTTGCGGTTTGAAAGGAGCTGTTGAGGATGAAAAAGAGCAGTGTGGAGGGCTTCCTGTAAAACAGCATAGCCGCGGCATGGGGGAAAGCAAAACGCTTGACACCGCCGCACAAAACCTTTCGTGCATACTGTATATCGCAGGACACATCGAGGGATGTGTTTTTTGTTTGTCCGCGGATGCAGCCTACAAAAGGTGTGCCCGCGGCATTTTTATGCCCAATGCTGTTTTACGGGAGGCGGGTGAAAAGAACAAACAACACAAATTTGAGGAGGAACCGGATGGATTTTTTGAGGTTTAACATTTCAATGGAGGATCAGTCGATAAAGGAAGAAGGCCACATTCCCGGCCGGATTACCGCGGCCTTCAAGGAACGGTACGAAGTGGTCTGCGAAGCGGGAACGGTTTTCGCGGTGCTAAAGCGGGGGGCCTACCAGCGAAAAGGCGCCGAGGAAGAGTTCCCGGCGGTGGGGGATTATGTGCTCCTGCGCCATGAAGAAGCGGGCGACAGCCTGATCGTAAAAACGCTGCCCAGGCACGCAAAGTTTTCCCGCAGCAATTTTTCCGGCCACGCGCCGGGATATGTGAAAACGGTACTGGGGCAGACGGTGGCCGCGAATTTTGACTATGTGTTTTTGATGTCGTCCCTGAACCATGATTTCAACGTGGCGAGAATGGAGCGGTATCTGGCCATGGCGCACCACAGCGGCGCGCAGCCGGTGGTCGTCTTGACAAAAGCCGACGCGGCGGTGGATGGCGAAGAGAAGCTTGCGCGCGCCAAGGCTGCGGCGGGAGAGGTTCCGGTGTATGTCATCAGCGCCCATACCGGACAAGGATTGAAGGAACTGGAAAAATACTTTATACCGGGCAAAACGTCCGTATTTCTGGGCTCCTCGGGCGTTGGAAAATCCAGCCTGGTCAACGCCCTGGCGGGGGAAACCGTGATGCCGGTCAGCGATATCCGGGAGGATGATTCCAAGGGCCGGCATACCACCACCCACAGGCAGATGATTTTCTTGAAGGGCGGGGCCATGATCATCGATACGCCGGGCCTTCGGGAACTGGGCATGTGGGAGGCGGAGGAAGGCCTCACCCATGCCTTTTCGGATGTGGAGCAGTATTTGGGGTACTGCCGTTTTTCCGATTGCACCCATCAAAAGGAGCCTGGCTGCACCATACGCGAGGCATTGGAATCAGGCGCGTTGTCCAGGGAGCGGCTTGAGCGGTATTTACGGCTGTCCGGGGAAACGCAGTTCGTCAAGCGCAAGGCAAAGCCCGATCACAAAATGGCCGGCGGCCGGCCGAGGATGAAAGCGCCGGCCATGGACGAAGAATAAAAAGTGTAGTGGCATGAGAAAACCGGCGGGGGAGCAAAGCTGCTCTCCCGCCGGTTTTCAAAGACATCAGGTTTTTGCGGAATAATTGGCTTTCAAAAATGCCAGCCATGCTTCGTACAGCGCCTGCTTTGTCTTGCCTGTGGCGCCTTCATAATCCCCTGTTTTCAAAAGCGCCAGCACCGTATCCCAGCCATAGGTTTTGTCCAGGAATTCCATATAGGTGTGGGCGAAGTGGTAACCGCCCATATTGGAAAACGCCACCGGACTGGACGTATCCAGTTGCGAGAGGGCAGGAACGGGAGAGGCGTCAAACAAATCCGCCGGCGGCGCGCCGTTGGTCAGGTACAGCGCCGTCCCCTCGTTGAGCCATAGGGGCATTTTGGCGTTTAAAATGCTGTTGAGCGCGTGCACCATTTCGTGCGGGCCGGCATATTTTCTTCGGTCATATTCATTCTGGCTTTTTGCTTCTCCCGGGGAAGCCAGCAGCACCGTGCTGCCACGGTTGTCGCCAATGTACCAGTTCAGGTTTAAAAGCAGCGCGATCATGCCGTATTTTTTTGTTTGAAAGGTGCTTTGCCTGTCGTAGATGTACATCGCCAAATCCTGCTTTTGCGAAAAGCCAAGCTTTTGCGTCAGCCTGCCGGCCTCTGCTTCGGCAAGCTCGAACACATCCCTGGCGGCGGCTTCCTGCTTTTCGTAGTAAACGGTGACCCATTGACCCTCCAGCACTTGCATGCCGCCGGTTTTCAAAGCCAAGGTGGGGATGAAGGATGCGGCAAACAGTAATGCCAGCGCCAGCAAAACAATGACGGTTGTTTTCAGTGCCCTTTTCCATCGGATGGTCATTTAGAATACTCCTTCTTGGCAGTGTGCCTGTCATTATACCACAAAGGGGATGAAGCGCTTCGTCCTTTTCATATACAGTGCATAGGCAGCGCCGAACTCATGGAGCATATCCCTTTCCTCGCGCTTGGCCAGGCGCACGTACAGGATCACCATCACCGGGAACAGGATCAAAAGCGGTAGCGTAACCCATTCCGCCAGCATGCCCAGGGAGAGCAGCAAAAGACCCGTATACTGCGGATGCCGGATGTAGCGGTAGATGCCGGTTGTCACCAACTGGCCGGTCCCTTTTTCCTTGGACCAGTAGGCCTTGTGGATTTCCCGCCAGCCAAGCAGGATGAGGGTCAGGGCGGCTACGGCGCAGCCGATGTTGATATACATGCCCAGGTAGCCGATTTGATGAATCAGCGTATGTCCCCACAGAACGCCCTCCGGCAGGTTTTTGCCAACGATCCAGGAGATGACGTACATGCTGAAGGGAATGCCGTGCATTTCAATGGCGAAGGCAAGGATGAAAGCAAGATACGTTCCCTTGGGCTTTTTGTCCATCTTGCGGTAAAAGGGCAGGAAAAGCAGAACGACGGCATAGACGGCAAAAAAGAACAGTACGCCGCCCCAGTTGTAAAAATGGCTCTCCAGTGTCTCACGCATAGATAACCCTCCCTTATTGACAGCCGCACGCGGGAGCGGCTTCCAATACAGGATAGGAGATCAGGCTGAACTGCCGCTAAAGGAAACCTTAAACCTGCCTTAAGCTTTTGGCAGCCGGATCAAAAAGCAGCAGCCCTTGCCCGGCGCGGTGGTAAGCCGGATGCTGCCGCCGTGCAGGCCAATGATTTTGTCCGCGATGCAAAGGCCGAGACCCGTGCCGCCGGTTTTGGAATTTCGGGCCGCGTCGGCCCGGACAAAGGGCTGGAAAATGGTTTGGGCAAGCGCTTCATCCATGCCGATACCGTTGTCGCGCAAATGGATTTCCACGCCTTGCTCCCTTTCATGCAAGGAAAGGGAGACGGCGGTTCCCTTTTTATTATACTGCACGGCATTGTGAATCAGGTTTTGAAATACCCGGTCCAAAGCTTTTTCGTCCGCCAGGACATATACTTCCTTCTCTGGAATATCAAAGTCATAGGAGAAGCCAGCCAGATCCAGGGCGCCGATGGCCTGGGCGGCCATTGTCCGCAGGTACTCGCAGATATCCGTCTTCTTTGGGTCAATGCGATACTCCGGGCTTTCCAGCTTGGAAAGCTCAAACAAGCCGGTGATGAGCGCATTGGCGCGGCGTCCGTTGTTTGCAATGGCGGAAAGCCAAGCATGGCCATCCTTTTGCATATCTCCAGAGTGTTCCAGCCCATATTCTGCATATCCCAAAATGGCAGCCAGGGGATTTTTCAGGTCATGGGAAATATCCAGCACCAGCTGCCTTCGGCTCGCCTGGGCCTGTTCGCGCCGGTTTTTTTCCTCCGCAAGCTTTTGAGCCATGTCGTTGAACGTGTTTTGCAGCTCCAGAAACTCATTCTTCAGCTTCAAATCCACCCTGGCGTTATAGTCGCCGTCCTTGAGCCTGCGCGTGCTTTGGCAAAGCTTTTGAAGCGGCCGTGTGACGGTGAGGGCCGTCAGCCGGGAGGATAACAGCGCCGCAAGCGACAGCAAAAGCAGATACAGTATTGCGGTGGCGGCAATCGCGCCGCCTACCGCCTTTGCGTCCTTGGATAGATATTGCGTATTTCGCGTCAGGGCAAAGTCGATGCGCAGCGACGTGGGAAAGGTGACGATCAGCCAATAGCGGCCTGTGCTGCTGTAAGCGATATCATGGCCGTAGGGCACGCCCACGGCATGGCTGCCGGTCAAAAAAGCGGTAAATTCCTCCGGCGTAAGGCTCGCCTTCTGAAACAGATCCAGGCCCCTGGACAGGACGACCTGATAATCCACGTTCACCACCTGCACGCCGCCGCCGTTTTGCAAAACGCCGGACGTGTCGATCTGCCGGTAGTCATCTGTAAGCAGGCTTTGCGCGGGGTATTGGTTTTTTACCAGCATGTTGGAAAGAATGCTGTCCGCAAAATCCAGCGCCATAAAGGCAATCAATCCAACAACCGCGGATAGGATCAGCATCAGCCCGTAATGCATGAGGAATCCGCGCTGCATTTTCTGTGTCAAACGCCGGTCCCCCCTTTTGCATCAAATCGGTAGCCGATGCCGCGCATCGTCTGTATGTAGCCGGGCGCCTTTGGATCGTGTTCGATTTTGCTCCGCAAGCGGCTGATGTGCACCATGACGGTATTGTCGTCGTAATAGGTGTCTTCCTTCCATACGGCCTGGTACAGCTGGCGTTTTGTAAACACGCGGCCCGGGTTTTCCATCAAATGCAGCAGCAGCAGGTATTCCTTGGCGCTCAAATCAAGGGCTATACCGTTCAAGCTGGCCTGGCAGGCTGCTTTGTCCAGCGTCAGTGTGCCCGCGGCAATTGTTTGGGAATGTCCGCCGCCCATGCCGCGCAAGTCGTTTGCGCTGCGGAGCCTGGCGGCGACGCGGGCCATCAGCTCGGCCATGCTGAAAGGCTTTGTCATATAATCATCCGCGCCAAGGTTCAGGCCCAGCACCTTGTCCATCTCCTCGCCCCGAGCGGTCAAAAGGATCACCGGCAGATCGCTTATCTTGCGGAGCTTGCGCAAAAGATTCAGGCCGTCCAGCCCGGGCATCATCACATCCAATAAGGCAAGGTCTATCTTCTCGCGGGTGAGACAGTCCCACGCCGCAAGCCCGTCCGGCGCTTCCAGCACTTCATAGCCTTCTTCCAAAAGGTTCATGCGAAGCAAGGTGCGCAGGTCCTGCTCATCTTCGGCGATCAATATTCTCATGATCCTTCTCCTTGGCAATAGTTGGTGATGGAAATAGTATATCACATATAAACTTATGCAATATCCGCCATATACAGTATCTTGCAAAAAAATTGCCGATTTCTGGCGGCGGATGATTGAAAAGCGCATTTTGTTGGCGTACAATGTATGGGTGCCTAATAACAAATAGGGGGAAAAATCACATGAAAAAGTTCCTTGCCTTGCTGCTTGCGGTTTTGATGATCGCAGGCGCAACGTCCGCGATGGCTGAGGCCGTCAAATTGGACAAGCTGACCCTCGAGTTCGTTCCCTCCAAGGATGCTGATGTAATCATCACCGGCACGAAAAACCTGCCTCAGCTTTTGCAGGCCGCTCTTTTGGAGCAGGGCTATGATGTGGGCGAGGTCGACATCACCGTCGGCACCTCCTACGAAGCGACCGGCGAAGCCATGGCTGCCGGCGCTATCGATATCGGCTGGCTGCCCGGCGGTACCTACGCCCTGTTCAGCGATGAGGTCGAAGTGATTCTGACCGCCACCCGCGACGGTCTGAGCAATGACAGCACCGATCCCAAAACCTGGAATGGCGAAGCCAACAAGACTCTGCCCACCGATGAACAGGTGACCTTCTACCGCTCTTTGATCTATGCCACCCCTTCCGCCTACGGCAAGGAACTGGCCGCCAAGGTCAATGCCGGTGAGGCCCTTACCTGGGAAGACGTGAGCAAGGCCAACTGGGCTGTTTTGAAGAACTCTTCTTCCGCCGGCTACATCTATCCCACCATGTGGCTGATGAACAACTTTGAAGGCAAGAAGCTCACCGATCTGACCACCGTTGTTACCCTCAGCGGCTATGGCGATGCTTTTGCCCAGGCTGCCGCCGAGTCGGTGGACATCGTTGTGTGCTATGCTGACGGCCGCCGCGATTACGAGGCCGCCTGGACGCTCCCTGTTGATCAGAAGACCGAGACCGGCATGGCCGGCATGGGCCGTACGGTATCCATCTGGGACGAATTAAGCGTCATCGGCGTCACCGAGGGCATTTACAACGACACGGTCTCCATCACCAAGGCCAACCCCGCCGTATATAATCCCGAGTTTATCGCCGCCATGCAAAATGCCCTGATCAATGTGATCGGCACCGAAGAAGGCAAGGCCATCTTTTCTGTGTACAGCCACGCCGGGTATGCCCTGGCCACGGATGCCGATTATGAAGGCGCCCGCCAGGCACTGAAGGTTGTGCAGTAACCTTTTTCTGTTACGCAGGGGCGGTACGGTGCATACCGTATCGCCTCTCTTTTTAGGGCGCGTAATATGGGCGCTATTGTCATTCGCTGTCTGAAATGATATAGTAGAAAATGTATTCTATATAGTGAAGAGGCGCGTTATGATCGAGTTTATCCATGCCGGAAAGACATATCCCAACGGCGTTCAAGGGCTGAAGCATGTCGACCTGAAAATAGAGCAGGGCGAGTTTGTAGCCATTATCGGCCTGTCGGGCGCGGGCAAATCAACGCTGATACGGACTGTCAACAGAATGATTGACACTACGGCCGGGCAAGTGGTCGTGGACGGCGTGGATGTCATGACGCTGCACGGAAAGGCGTTGCGCAGGTTCCGCCGGCATATCGGCATGATTTTTCAATCCTTCAACCTGGTAACGCGCTCCACTGTGATCAAGAATGTGCTGACTTCCATGGTCCCCGATATGAATTTTTTCAGCGTGCTCCTGGGCATCTTTACCCAGAAGCAGAAAATGGCCGCCTTGAAGGCTCTGGATAAAGTGGGGATACTGGATAAGGCTTATACCCGCTGCGACCAGCTTTCCGGCGGGCAGCAGCAGCGCGTGGCGCTGGCCAGAACACTGAACCAGAATCCGTCCATCATCCTAGCGGACGAGCCTGTGGCCGCGTTGGACCCCGTGACCGCCAACCAGGTGATGAGCGATTTCAAGCGCATCAACAAGGACATGAAGATCACGATTCTCATCAATATCCATCATGTGGACCTGGCGCTAGATTATGCAGACCGGGTTATCGGCATACGCGCGGGCGAAATTGTGTATGACGGCCCTGTGAAGGATGTAACGCAGGACGTACTGGATATCATTTATAACGGGGCGCCGATCCCCAAGGCGGCGGATGAGCAAAGCGCCAGGGATGCGGAGATGATTGCGGCAACAAAAGCCCAGGCGGACGAAGCGTTTCACGTACCGCAAGAGGAGGCGCAGGCCTGATGGCACGCAGAAGAAAGCCCAAAATGGTAAGGCCGCCGCTGTTTGACCGCATTTTCAAGCCGGAGGTCATCTGGGTCGGAGACCACTGCGTATCAAGGCCGCGCTCCAGGGCCGGTTTGCTTTGGCTTGTACTGATTGGGGCGGTTGGCGCTTCGGTGCTGGTCACCGGTTTTGATATAGGCATTGTGGTGAGGCGCGGGCACCAGTTCACGGTGATACTGCAAAGGATATTCAACCCAAAGTGGGACTATTTCGACAAGGTATTGCCGCCCTTGTTGGATACCATCAAGATGTCCATCATGGGTTCGGTCATAGGCTCCACGCTGGCGCTGCCCTTTGCCATTCTCGCTTCCGCCAATATCAATCATAACGGGTTTGCCGTGGCAGCATTGCGGGTATTGCTCAATGTCATCCGCACGCTGCCTACGCTGGTTATTGCCTCCGTCTGCGCGCTGATCTTTAAATTGGGTACCTTCGCGGGCACGGTGGCCATTACCGTTTTTACCTTCGGCATCGTGGCGAAAATGCTGTATGAGAGCATTGAGACCATCGACATGGGCGCGTTTGAGGCCATGGAAGCGCTGGGGGCATCCAAATTTCAGGCATTTTGGAGCGCCTGCCTGCCGCAGATTTTGCCCACCTATCTATCCCAATGCCTGTATTCATTTGAAATCAATATTCGCGCCGCTTCCCTGCTGGGCTATGTGGGCGCCGGCGGGCTGGGCATTCTGATCACGGACCGCATCGGCTTTCGGGATTACGAAGGGCTGGGCACGGTTTTGATCGCGTTGTTCGCCGTCGTGTTCATTATTGAAAATACCAGCCAGTATCTGCGCAAAAAACTCAGCTAGGAGGCCGCGGTCATGCAAAAGGTATTCAACCCCATTGAGGAAATGTATGAGCGCCGGCCAAAATACTGGTGGCTGTATACATTGACCGCCGTTATCGTGGCGGCGGCCCTTTACTGGTCGGGCAGCGCCATTGAATACAAGGGCATTGCCGCCAAGGGCAGCGATGTGGCGTATGGCATTATTCACGGCATCCTCCATCCGGATATGAATCTGCTGCTTAACAGTACGCCGGAGGGAATTCCATATCTGCTGTTTGAAACGGTGGCCATCGCCCTGCTGGGTACGCTGATCGGCGGCCTGCTTGCCATTCCTTTCAGCTTTTTAGGCAGCAGTAATATTGTTCCCAAATGGGCGGTACTCCTTTTCCGGGCGCTGATCCTCCTGATCCGTACAATCCCCAGCTTTGTCTGGGCCTTGATGTGGATCCGCGTGACAGGCCCCGGCGCGTTTTGCGGCGTGCTGACGCAAAGCGTATGCTCCATCGGCATGATCAGTAAAATGTACATCAACGCCATCGAGGACCTGGATACACGCATTCTGGAGAGCCTGGATGCCGCCGGCTGCACCACTTTTCAAAAAATCCGGTATGGCATTTTGCCGCAGCTGTACGCCAACTTTGTTTCCACCTTGATATACCGTTTTGACATCAATATCAAGGATGCGACCACATTGGGCGTTGTCGGCGCCGGCGGCATCGGCGCGGCGCTGATTCAGTGCATTGCCAGCCGCCGCTGGAGCATGGTCGGCGCTTTTATGTGCGGCCTGATCCTGCTGATGCTGGTGATCGAATTGTTTTCCACCAAGATTCGCAAAAAGCTGGCGAGAGGCTGATATGACGCCAAAACTGACGGTTTATTTTACATCGGATATACACGGCTTCGTTTTCCCCACGACCCACGGGGATCACAGTATAAAGCCCATGGGTCTTTTGGGCATGATTCCGCAGTTTCAAAAAGACGGCAACACGTTGGTTCTGGATTGCGGCGATACGATTCAGGGATCGCCGCTGACATACTATTGTCAAAAGGAATCGCTGTTAAGCCCCATGATACAGGTGATGAACGCGGCGGGGTATGATTATGTGACCCTGGGGAATCATGACTTCAATTACGGGTATGACGCCCTGAAAGCGTACCTTGAGGGGATTCATGCCAAGTGCGTCTGTGCCAACGTGCGGGATGTTTCGGGCAGGCTCCCCATTGTGCCGTACGTGCTGCATACGCTGAAAAACGGCTTGCGCATTGGCATCACCGGTGTGGTTACCAACTGGGTGAACCGCTGGGAAAAGGCGGACACGCTCAAGCATTTTGAGATTACCAATCCATTCCAGGCGGCGAAGGACGCGCTTGCGGCCATAGCAGCCCAGACGGATTTCACCATTTGCCTGTACCATGGCGGCATCGAAAAGGACCTTGATACCGGGCGCCTGCTATCTGATTCTGATGAAAATATCGCCTGCCGCATTTGCGAAGAGCTTGATTTTGACCTTTTGCTCACCGGGCACCAGCACATTGCCCTGGAAAACAAAACCTATTGCGGCACGCACCTTGTGCAGCCGCCGGCCAGCGCCACCCATTTTGTGAAGGCAAAATGGCTGGAAACGGGGGATATCACATCTTCGCTGGTCCCGTCGGACCCGGATCATCTGCCGCCTGTGGCGGACAGCTTGATCCCGCTGAAAAGCGCGCTGGATAACTGGCTGGATGCGCCTGTCGGCCGCCTGAACATGCCCCTGTGGCCCGGCGAGAAGCTTGCAATGGCGCTGCATGGCACGCCCATTGCCAATTTCATCAACCAGGTGCAGCTGGAAGCCTCCGGCGCGGATATTTCCTGCACCAGCCTGCCCAATGAAATGCGCGGCTTTGACCAGAATGTGTCGGTTCGGGACGTGGTAGCCACCTATGTGTATGCCAATACGCTGGTGGTTTTTGAAGTGGACGGAGCAACCCTGAAAGCGGCGTTGGAACGGTGCGCGTCTTATTTTGATGTGTCTGAGGACGGAAAGCTATCCATCGCCCGGGACTTTTTGCAGCCCAAGGTCGCCCATTACAATTACGACTTTTTTGCCGGCATCCGCTATACGTTTGATTTGAACCGGCCCGTAGGGCAGCGCGTTGTCAGCATCATCCGTAATGAACAGATGCTTGCGCCGGACGATCAACTGACCCTGTGCATGAACAACTACCGGGCGACCGGGATGGGCGGGTACGAGGCGTACCGCAAATGCAAACGGCTTCGGGAGATCAATGTGGACGTCAGCGAGCTTTTGCTGGATTATCTTTTAAAGCACCGGAATGTAACCGTATGCGTCGGTTCGCCCTTGACAATTCTCCCGCCGGCGGATAGAATTTCCTCGTAAAAATTCCGTTTCTTTATATTTTTTTGATTTCAATGGCTGAAAACGTGGTATATAAAAATTGTCGGGTGAAATATACCGGCGTCGGACAGGGAGGATGCACTTTGTACAGCGTGCGCAAGATTGCCGAGAAATTGTATTGGGTGGGGGGCAGCGACAGAAGGCTGGAACGGTTTGAAAACATGTTCCCCTTGACCAACGGCGTGGCATACAACTCCTATCTGCTGTTGGATGAAAAGACCGCGCTGATCGATACGGTGGATACGTCTATCAACGCTCTGTATCTGGAAAACGTGGTCCATGCGCTAAATGGCCGGGATTTGGATTATCTGGTGATCAATCATATGGAGCCCGATCATTGCGCCACCATTGAGGAAATTGCCAGGCGTTATCCCAAGGTGCAGCTGGTTGGCAACAAAAAGACGTTTGCGCTGTACGAGCAGTTTTATAACCTGGATGTTTCAGACAGGAGGCTTGTCGTGGCGGACGGCCAGGAGCTTTCCCTGGGGGAAAGCACACTGCGCTTTACCTATGCACCCATGGTGCACTGGCCGGAGGTGATGTTCACCTACGAGCTGAGCCGCAAGGTGCTGTTTTCCGCCGATGCCTTTGGCACCTTCGGCGCCCTTTCCGGCAACCTGTTTGCCGATGAAATGGATTTTGACAACGCGTTCCTGGATGAAGCAAGGCGCTATTACGCCAACATCGTAGGCAAATATGGCCCGCAGGTACAGGCTGTTTTGAAAAAGTTCAGCGGCACGCAAATCGATATGATCTGTGCGCTGCACGGCCCCATCTGGCGTGGCGATCTTACCAAAATCCTGCACAAGTATGACCTGTGGAGCCGTTACGAACCGGAGCAAAAGGGTGTGCTGCTCTTTTACGCCTCCATGTACGGCAACACGGAAAACGCCGTCAGTTTATTGGCGAACAAGCTGGCGCAGCGCGGCGTGAAGGATATGCGCATGTACGACGTATCCAAGACCCATCCTTCCTACATCATCGCCGAAGCCTGGAAGTACAGCCACCTGGTGGCTGCATCGCCCACCTACAACCTGCAGCTGTATCTGCCGATGGAAATGCTGCTACACGACATGGCCGCCCTGGGGCTGAAAGGCCGCAAGGTTTCCCTGATTGGCAACCATAGCTGGTCCAGCGCCGCGCTGAAAGCCATGCAGGAAATTTTCTCGAAAATGAAAGACATGGAGATCATCGGCGAACCCATGGATATCCGCTCTACCTTAAAACCCCAGCGGGAAGAGGAGCTTGACAGGATGGCTGACGCCATCGCCTCGTCCGTCTTGCAGGGGTGAAAACGACCGCCCTTTTGGCAAGGAGGAAACTTTCATGTTTAAGCAAGTCGAACTTTCGTACAATTTTAATGCCCTGGAACCCCATATCGACGAAACCACCATGGTGACGCATTACAGCAAGCACCATGCCGCCTATACCAACAACCTGAACGCCGCGCTGGAAAAAGCCCCCGAAGTCAATGGAAAATCCATTGAGGAGATTTTGAAAAACCTTTCCGCCGTGCAGGATCCCGTGGTACGTACCGCCATACAGAATAACGGCGGCGGCTTTTACAACCATAATCTGTACTTTGGCATTTTGTCTGCGAGCCCTGCGGCCGCTCCGGACGGCGCTTTGGCAAGGGAGATTGACAAAGCTTTCGGCAGCCTGGACGCGCTGAAGGAAAAGCTGACCGCTTTGGGTGCCAGCCGCTTTGGATCCGGTTGGGCCTGGCTGTCGGTAAACGGCGCCGGCGAGTTGAAGGCATCCTCCAGCCCGAACCAGGACAATCCCTTTATGGAGGAAGGCGGCTTTACCCCCATCCTTGGTATCGATGTGTGGGAGCATGCCTATTATCTCAAGTACAAGAATCTTCGGGCCGATTACCTGAAGGCCTTCTGGAATGTACTGGATTGGCGTGAGGTTTTAAAGCGCTTTGATACCGCCCTGCGCGGATAAATAAAATGTTTCCATAAGGCCCGCCAATTCCGGCGGGCCTTATCCCGTTTGGGGCATGCTAACAAGAACGCACAGGAAAAGGCGGTGGGGTAGTGCACCGGTATTTTGAAGGCTGGTATTTCAAGCAGCAGGGGAAGGCTGGGACGGTTGCCCTGATACCGGCGCTGCATGTCGATGCACAAGGAAATAAAAGTGCATCCGTGCAAATCGTTACGGACAGCGAATCCTTTCATTTTGACCTGCCGTGGGATGCTTTGAAGGCCGACCGGCGGAAGCTTCAAATCCATGCAGGAGAAAGTTTTTTTTCACCGGCGGGCATACAGTTGAAGCTTAAACAGGATGATGTATCCGCGGTTGGAGATATTCAATACGGACCTCTTGCGGCCATCCGATATGATATTATGGGACCTTTCCGCTTTGCTCCGCTGATGGAATGCAGGCACAGCGTATTCAGCCTGGTCCATGAGGCCAGCGGCCGACTGTCCATCAACGGGAAGACATATAGCTTCCGGAATGACCTTGGGTATATCGAGGGGGACAGGGGCCGCTCCTTTCCCAAGCGGTATATCTGGACGCAGTGCGCCTGGAGAATGGACAAGCCCTGCTCGCTGATGATGTCCGTTGCCGATATCCCTTATATGGGCATGTTCTTTACAGGCGTTATCGCCTTTGTGTTCCTGCATGGCAGGGAATACCGCCTGGCAACCTACCTTGGCGCGCGGGCGGTGCGTATTGGGGACGGCGAAGTGGTGATCAGCCAAGGGAAGTATACCTTGTCGGCCCGAAGGCTGGACAGCGGCGCCATGCTTCTGCGCGCGCCCGTCGGCGGCGGGATGACCCGCATGATCCGGGAAGCGCCCTCCTGCCGGGTGCATTACCGCTTTACACGCGGCAGCGAAGTATTGATAGATCAGGTCATGGATCAGGCCGGTTTTGAATATGAATATGAACAATAAATAAGCTGAAATTGTCTTATGAGTGGGGGCTGAAAGGCTCCCGCTTTTGTTTTTGGCCGGCAGCAAAGGCACTTAACCACTTGGCTGGAATAGGATGGTACTGTATGCCGCGGGCATAAGCCGCGGCATGGCGAATGGGAAGGCAGGCGTGGGCCTTGAACAATCAGATGAAAAGCCTGCAGGCCAGGGAACTGCGCATGACCGGCCTTGGAAGGATCACCGGCAGTACGGAGCTTGAGCCGATGGCTGCCGACAGCGTGGGAAGGCTGATTTTATCGCCGGACCTCACTATCCAGGTGCAAAGCGGCGGGCTGGATATCAGGCCGCTTAGCGCCAGTCAGGACAGCGTGACCATCACGGCGTCTAATCTCGATATACGAAACCTGTCCGGCACACAGGACGGGCTTGCGTTTGACCGGATGCTTTCCTTGGAAACCAGCACCACAAGCCAGGTACCCAGTCTGGGAACTGTGCGCTTATTGACGACGAACGTCAGTATCTATAGACAGAATACTTTTTATGTCAGCAACGCAAGTGGGTTAGCCATCGGCGTGTCAGTGGCGCTGGAAATCGCGCCTGTTGATATCGACAGTTATTATATGACTGACGGCTCCTCTTTCAACCTGTTTGGCGGGGACGCGAGGACATTTCAGCCAACCAGGCTTCTGAAGTATGCCCGCATCCGCGTGACGTCTCTTTTATCCCTGGCCAATATAACTGTGTATTATTTTGGCAGGGCATAATGTCTTTAGGCAAAAACATCAAAAGACGGTGATGGTATGAACAACCTGGTTTTCAACAATACGGCCGAAATACTCAATGCCACATTCTTTGGCGTGAGCGGGGATGAATTTCTCCCGGTTGCGGTGGATGAAAACGGGTTGTTTTTGTTTTCTCCCCAAAGCATCATTACCATTACAGCAACCAATTTGGATATACGCGATTTGAGTTTTGCAACAGATTCCGTGACGGTGACGGCGGCCAACCTGGATATCCGGGATTTGAGCGGGACGCAGGATTCGGTTGCCGTCAGCAGCATGGGCTTTGTGGAGCAGAACGTGACGCAAACGATTCCCTCCGGTACGACAATTCTCTTGCCCCGGAATATTTCCCCGTACAGTGAAAACAGCTTTTTCATACGCAATACGGGCGGGGCTTCCATCACCGTTATCGTTCAAATCGCACCGGTGGATGATTCCAGCTATTATATCAACCATACCACCGCGCAAAGCGTGGCCGTAAACGGTAATTATGCCGCAGCGGTGACGCTGCCCATAAAATATGCCAGGCTTTCGGTGCAGGCTTCCACAAATACCGGCATCGTGGCGTATTACAACGGCCGCGCCTGATTTGGGGGAATGGAGGTACAAAAAATGTCGGTTCTGCATTATGCAAGCAGCGCCGTATCTGTTTCGCAACTAAAGGACCGCAGGAACGGCCCGGCTTTGCCGCTGCTTACCGTCGGTTTTTGGGCACAGCCGTCCAAACATCCTTCCGTGCGTGTGCCTCTAAACCAGTCGGTGGGGCTTTTGCAGTTTTCGCCGATGACGCTGCCGGAGGGCTGCAGAATCTCATCTGTCCGCCTTTGCCTGATGGTGAATGAGCCCAGCTTCCGGCCGGTGCGGATCGGATTGTTTGCGAACATGAGCGGGTTTGAGCCGGAAACAGTGGCCTATGAAACGCGGCCCGCCGTTATGCCGGTGCCGTTTGCGCAAATTCAGGTGAATCCGGACATGCGCTGGAAATATGCCGCCTGCGACATGACGGCGCTTTTTAAGAACCGTCATGGCTATTTGCCTGCCATGGGCTTTACGCTCCTTGCCGAGGACCCCTTCGCCGGTATGGTTTCCTTCTGCGCGCAAAGCCAGGCATATATGCCGTACCTGGAGATCATTTGCAGCCCCCGGGAGGAGGCTTGCACGGAGTGTCATGAGGATGCGGAGCTTGTCCAAAACGTGTTCAAGGAACGTATCTTCAACGTGGAGGGCGGGCAACAGGAGCTGCACACGCCCGCATTGACGACCGCCGGAGCGGCGGTAATCACTTTCTTTGTCAAGAATACGGGGATGCATCCGCTTAACTTTCATATACAAATCAGCCCGGACGGCATGGAGTATTTGAATGATTCCCAAATCTTCGCGGTGGAGCCGGGGGATATGAAAGCCGCGGTGCCTTATCTTTTTGGCAAATTCATGCGCGTAAGCCTTCGCCCGCTATCGGATGGATACACCATTGCAGCCCGGGTCTGGTGCCAGGCACAGACGAAAAATTACATGGTGAAGGAGATTGCCTGCAGGCCGGATGGCGTCTCAGGCGATCCCCTGCCCATGTCGCTCCCCGGCGACGTCCTATCATAAAGCCGGGCAGAAAGGAGTAGTCCATGAACAACCTTGTTTTCAATACTGTTGCCAGCGAACTGAAAACGTTGATATATGCGCAGGGACCGGGCAACGCGGTCAACACGCTGAAGATAGACGCATCGGATAACCTGCTTGTATCTATAGCCGCCGGTTCAGTGACCATCAGCAACGCCTCACTGACAGTCAACGGCACGGTGACTGTGTCGGAAATTACGGCGCCTGTGACGGTATCTGAAATCACGGCGCCGGTAACCATCGGCAATGCCTCACTGACGGTCAATGGCACGGTGACTGTGTCGGAGATCACGGCGCCGGTAACCATCGGCAACGCATCTTTGACGGTAGCCGGCACGGTAACGGTGTCGGAGATCACAGCGCCGGTAACCATCGGTAACGCGTCTTTGACGGTAGCCGGTACGGTAACGGTATCGGAGATCACGGCGCCGATAACCATCGGCAACGCGTCTTTGACGGTAGCCGGTACGGTAACGGTATCGGAGATCACGGCGCCGGTAACCATCGGAAACGCGTCTTTGACGGTAGCCGGCACGGTAACGGTGTCGGAGATCACGGCGCCGGTAACCATCGGAAACGCGTCGCTGACCATTGCCGGTACCGTGACCATCGGGGCCAGCACCTTTACGTCGGATTTGGTGACAAGTACTTCAGTGACAGGAACCGGCGTCATATTCCCCGATACGGATATTTCCACGCTCAAGGTGGCTTCCATCTTTATCTACAATGAGGATACAAATCCCGTGACCATTTCCCTGCAGATCAGCCCCACGACAACCGACGGCCAGTATATCGACGATCCGTCCTATACGGATCAGGTGGTCCCCGCCAACGGGAACCTGTATATGGCTGTTTCCAGTTTTGCGCACTATATCCGCCTTCAGTACAACCTTGGCGGCCAAACGGCGACCTTCAGCGCCTATTTCAACGCGCAGGCGTAAAAGAATTGCCCACTGTATCGCCGGGCAGGCGGCAGGCGCCGCCTGCCCGCGTGAAGGAGGAAGGAAATATGACATCCAACAAGCCGGGCATCAGCCTTTGCATGATCGTGCGGGATGAGCAGGATATGTTGATGGACTGCCTTGTAAGCGTCGAAGGCGTTGCGGATGAGATTTTGATTGCGGACACCGGCTCCACGGACGATACAAAGGCGATTGCCACCAGCGCCGGAGCAAAGGTCTTTGATTATCCATGGGATCAAAGCTTTTGCCGCGCCCGCAACTTCATTATGGAAAAGGCCGCTTGCGAATGGATCCTTGTGCTGGACGCGGATGAGCGCCTGTTTCCGGAAGACAAGAAAAAGCTGCTGGACTTCATTGGCACAACAGACAGCGACGGCGCCCATTTTAAAGTGTACAACCATGTGGGAATACAGGACGATGGCGCATACACCCTGCATAATGCGCTGAGGCTGGTGCGCAACAACAAAAGCTATCACTTTACCGGCGACATCCATGAGCAGATCGCAAGGGTGGACGGCCAGCCGGCCAACGGGCGCTTCGCGGTCACGGAGATCCGCATTCACCATCTGGGCTACCTGGACAGCGTCGTCAAAAGCAAGAACAAGCGGGAAAGAAATATCCCCATGCTAACGCGGGAATTGGAAAAAGACCCCGAAAACGCGTTTATGCTTTTCAATATGGGCAACGAGTATATGGCAAAGAAGGAGCATGCGGCGGCGCTGGATTGGTTTTACAGGTCAAAGGCGCGTTTTCAAAAGCAGGAGGCCTTTGGGCCCCACCTTCTTTTCCGCATAGCGCTGTGCCATGTCCATCTTGGACAACTGGCAAAGGCCGTACGCATTTTGACCGAAGGGTTATTGCTCTATCCAGGCTGCACGGATATGGAATACCTTCGCGGCACAGTATATATGCAATGGCACCGCGATTTTCTGGCGGCGGAATGTTTTCAAAACGCGCTGTCCATGGGGATGCCGCCGGCGGAGCTGCGTTTTTCCGATGACTGCGGAACATCAAAGCCGCTGATGTCTTTGGCCGAGCTGCACATGCGCCAGCACGATTATAAAAAGGCCGCCAATTACTATATCATGGCGATCCAGGCGGACAGCCGCCTGTATGCCGCGTTGTACGGCATGGCCCGTGCGTACAAAAAATTGGGGCTGACGCCCGGGGAAATCGCGGACAGGATCAGCGTGCTGTTTGCAAACAGCAATTACTTTGCGAACCGGATCATGCTGGCGGATGTTCTGCTTTCCCAAGGATTCTGGCAGTCAAGCGAGCCGCATTTGGCGTTCCTGGATGAAAAGGAGGGCATAGCGGCGGAAAGAGCCTTGCTGTGGGGGAAATGCCGGCTGCGCGCCGGCGATTATGACCAGGCGGCAAAGCAGCTTATGCTGGGCGTACACAGCGAAGAAAAAGAACGGGTGCTGCCGGGACTGAAAGCGGAAGGCGCGCTGCTGCTCTTTTGCGCCATGCTGCTTCAAGAAAACAGCCAGGCCGCGGACATGGCGCTTGCCGTTCAGGCGGTTGGCCGCCTGCATGGGCCTGCGGGAGAAAAGCTGTGCCGGCAGATCCTTTCCGTGCTGGAAGGCAGCCCGGCGGATTGGCTGAAGGATGAACCGGCCGGGGCACTGAATGATCTGTTTTCGCTGATGCTCAGAACCATCCTGGAATGCGGAGCGTATGGCCTGTTTGAAAGAATGCTGTACGTGTATAACCATATCGACAGCCCCCGGGTGCTTTTGTCCCTGGGAGAATTGTACCTGGAATGCGGCTTTCCGCAGATGGCTGCCAAAACCATGCTGCGGTCGGTAAAAGAGCTGGATACCATGGACGAACAGGGCGCGAAGGTGCTGCTGGAGGCCATTTTGCAGAACAAGGCATAGAACGGCTTTCAGCATCGGTTCAGCGTGCCGCTGCTCTATTTCACGTAGCCAAACAGCATCCAGAGAATGACGATCAAAGAAAGCACCACGGAGGCTATGGCGATATTCCGGTGGAACGCCAGGGAAGAGGCAAGCGCTTCGCCGGTCAGGTTCTGTCCGGCGATCCAAAGGCCGCAGATCAGTGTGGAAAGCAAAAGAATGATATCGATGACCGCGAGTATGATAAGTATTGTTTTCATGGTTCCTTCTCCTTGTTTTTAAAGTCATGGGTGAGAAACATATCCGCCAGCCGGTTCAAGATGGCGTCGCGTTCAGTTTTGTCAAAGGGGTCGTAGCCCGTATAGTCCTTGAATGCTTCGTGCCTTACCAATATGCTTTGCAGGCCGGAGGTCAGCACGAAGGAGAGCAGCCTGAGCTCCCGTTCATCCATGTCCGGCGCGGCCGCGCGCATGAGCGGTAGAATCGTTTGGGGGATATCGGCCTCGCCCTTTAACAGCGCGTGATTCAGAGAGACTTTTGTGAATTGAAAATATGTGACCACCGTGTCGGACATTTTGATCAGCATGTCCTTGAACTTACGTTTGGGATCTGTTTCCTGGCTGGAAGGGATCAGCCATTTTCCGGCTTCCGTCTGCACGATGGCATCGGCCGCCAGCCGGATCAATTCATCCTTGGAACCGTAGTAATAGCTGATCATCGCCGTGTTCACATTTGCCCGCTCTGTGATTTGGCGGACCGTCAGGCTTTGGGCGGATTGCGTTTCCTGCATCAGATCAATGGCAGCCAGGAGCAGCGCCCGCTTGGCGTCATCATTGCGTGGAACTTGGAACTCCTCCTTTCAATATGCAAATTTGTTTTAAACATGTTTAATAATAGTGGGCATTGTGTGCATTGTCAATCCTTTTTTGGAAATTTCTTAAAGGTCCTTTACAAATAGTCATCGCTTGTCTATAATGAACAAGAACTGATGTTCTCGTGTTGGTTTTAAGCAAAGAAAACGGTTGATGACGGTTAAAAATCCATAGAATACCGTTGGATATCTGTGTGTGAAAAGCGGGGGAATCGCATTGGATTTGATGGGGAAGCTGACAATCCTGGCGGACAGCGCCAAATATGACGCGGCATGCACTTCTTCCGGGGTGGACAGGCCCGGTGGGAAGGGCGTGGGTAGCGCCGTGGCCGGCGGCTGCTGCCATACCTTTGCGGCGGATGGAAGGTGCGTGTCCCTGCTCAAGGTGCTTTTGAGCAACCACTGCATATACGACTGCAAGTACTGTGTGAACCGTGCCAGCAATGATATTCCCCGCACAGCCTTTACGCCGGCGGAGCTGGCGGAGCTGACGATTCAGTTTTACCGGCGCAATTACATCGAGGGGCTCTTTTTGTCCAGTGGCATTCTGAAAAATCCGGACCATACCATGGAGCAGATGATCAAGGCGCTGGAGATATTACGATACAAATACCAGTTCTGGGGCTATATCCATTGCAAAACCATTCCCGGCGCGTCCCAGGATCTGGTAAACCGCCTGGGCATTTTGGCGGACCGGCTGAGCATCAATATTGAGCTGCCCAGCGAGGAAAGCCTTGTCAAGCTGGCGCCCAACAAAACGAAGAAAGCCATCCTTTCGCCCATGGCGCAAATCCGCAGCGGGATTGAGGAAAACAGGCAGGAGCTCATCAAATACAAAAACGCGCCGCGATTTGCCGCGGCCGGCCAGGCAACACAGATGATCATCGGCGCCAGCCCGGAGAGCGATTACCATATTTTAAAGCTGGCCTCCGGGCTGTATGACAAGTATCAGTTGAAGCGCGTTTTCTACTCCGCCTATATACCGGCGGTGGAAGACAGCCTGCTTCCCTCCCTGCAGACAAAGCCCCAGCTATTGCGGGAACACAGGCTGTATCAGGCGGATTTTCTGCTCAGGCAGTACCAGTTTACCGCTGATGAGATATTGAACGAAAAGAACCCAAACTTTAACCCGTATCTGGACCCCAAGTGCAACTGGGCGGTGCAGAACATGCAGTTTTTCCCTGTGGATGTAAATACGGCGTCCATGGCGGATCTTTTGCGGGTGCCGGGCATCGGGCCTACCAGCGCCCGGCGGATCGTCGCTGCCCGCAAAAGCGGCAGGCTGGATCAAATCGCCCTCAAGCGGCTGGGGGTTGTGCTCAAAAGGGCGAAGTATTTTATACGGACAAGCGATGCTCCCGCCGGGCTTCCGGCCAGCCGTGAATCGACGGTGCGGGCGCTGATCGACCCCAATGTCTACGCCTTTGGCATGGAGCAGTTATCCCTGTTCCCGGCGCTTAATAACCTGGGGGTTGCGTTTTCCGGCAGCGGCGGGCGGATGAGTATTCACAGCGCGGTGGAGGAGGCGGTGTTATGCCTGGCGCGAAGCCATTAGCGGAGCCCTGCGATATCGTCTATCTCTACGACGGCAGCCTGCCGGGCCTTTTTTGCTGCATGCATGAAAGCGTGTACACGCGGGAGCTGCCCTTTGCCATACAGCCGGAGGGTGAAGCGCAGATGGCGCTGTTTTTCAGAAAGCGGATCGCGACTGACCTTCACAAGGCGGTGAAGGTTCGCACGGCGGTGGCGGAAAAAATATCGCCGCGGGCGCTGGAATTGATGCAGACGGTGTTTTGCAGCTGCCTTGCGGATAAGGAAATGGCCCTTTTGCGCTTTGCCCTGCTGGCCTTTGCGCAAGGGCCGAAGATGCTGAATATGCTGGCGCACCCCGATGTGGCGACGCTGCTGGAGGCAGAAAAGCATTTGCTTCGGGAACGGCATCTGCTGACCGGGTTTGTGCGCTTTTCAGACTGCGACGGCAAGCTGGTATCCGTCATCAGCCCCAAGAATTTTGTTCTGCCCTTTCTGGCCGGCCATTTTGCCGACCGCTTTGGAAATGAAGCATTCGCGATCTATGACAAAACCCATCATACTGCGCTGCTGTGTCAAAACGGCAGAACGGAATTGATAGAGCTTCAGGATGCCCAAATGCCCGAGGCGGGGGAAACGGAGGAGCGGTACCGCGCCTTGTGGCGGCAGTTTTACAAGACCATTGCCATAGAAGACCGTTACAATCCCAAATGCCGCATGAACCATATGCCCAAGCGGTATTGGGAAAACATGACCGAGATGCAGGATTTGCTATAGCGCCATGGATGCGATCAGTTCGTTTTCTGCGGTGAGGGCTTGACCTATGGAAAATGAAACGGAGAAAACATTTGTTCAGGTGGAGGCAAGGTTCGGGGTCAATGGCGATGTGCGTCCCACCTGCGTGATCTGGGGGGACGGGACGCGCTATCCCGTGGACAGCATTTTGGATATGCGTCCCGGCGTCAGCCTTGTAACCAGAACCGCCGGCATGCGCTACACCGTGCTGATCGGCAGCCGCGTTACCTGCCTGTACCGGTCGGGGACACGGTGGTTTGTGGAGCCCAGGAAAACGCAGTATTCAGAAAACTGAAATTCCGGTATAATGGATACAAGCTTACAGCAAAGGAAGAACGATATGAAATACGCATGGCAGTATGAAACGCCCATTGGAAGGATCACTCTGGCGGAGGAAAACGGGAAGCTTACCAATCTCAACTTTCCCAAGGAAGAGATGCCGGCAGATGCGCTACAGGAAGAAACGCAGCTGCTTGTGCTGGCGGCCAAACAGCTGGCGGAATATTTCTCCGGCAGCCGTAAGGTGTTTGATGTGCCCCTTGCCCCCAAGGGGACCGGTTTTCAGCAGAGTGTGTGGGAAGCGCTGACGAAAATCCCTTATGGGGAGACCGTATCCTACGGCAAGCTGGCAAACAGCATCGGCCGTCCCGGCGCCGCCCGCGCGGTGGGCCTGGCCAACAACCGCAATCCTATTCCTTTGATCATTCCCTGCCATCGCGTCATCGGCGCGGACGGCAAGCTGGTCGGCTACGGCGGGGGATTGCCGATCAAGGAACAGCTGCTTGAAATGGAAAAGCAGAACAGCAAATAAAAAGAAAAAGCGCTTTGACATTTCAAGGCGCTTTTTCTTCTGCCGCATCACAGCACCGTCCGTTTTTCCCAAACCCCGGTCCTGTACCGCCAATAAAAGGCGGTGGAACGCGCCAGCCAATCGATCATCATGGCCACCCAGACACCCATGACGCCCATGTCGAATTTCAGGACCAGCAGATAACTGAAACCAATGCGGAAGATCAGCATCGACAGGCCCGAAACCACCATCGTGAATCGGACGTCGCCGGCGGCGCGCAGCGCGTTGGGCAGCGAGAAGGAAGAAGGCCAGATCACCGCGCAGACAATGGTATAGACGATCATCAGCTGCCAGGCGAGCTCCGCCGTTTCTTTTCTCAAGCCATAGCTTTGGATAATACCGGGGCAGATGAGCAGTATGACGCCGACCAGCAGCGTCATGATCAGGTAGGAAAAACCCATCAGCTTTTTGACGTACCGCCTGGCCTGGCCATACTCCTTTGCGCCCGCGCAGCGCCCGATCACCGTGATCATGGCAAGGCCGGCCGCGGCGCCCGGAATCGTTTGAAAGCCCGACAGCGTGCCGGCGATGGCGTTGGCGGCGATGGCTACGCTGCCAATGGAGGAGATCAAGCGCTGCAATAGGATTTTGCCCAACTGGAACATGCTGTTTTCCAAGCCGTTGGGGATGCCGATGCCCAGGATTCTTTTCACCATCGCGCCATCCCACTGAAATTTGAGCAGGGCCGGTATACGCAGGACCTGATGGGGATCCTTCAAAAGCACAAGCATAATCACAGCGCCCGTGATTCTGGCAAAAAGCGCCGCCAGCGCGGCACCCTCGATACCCAAACGGAAAACATAGATGAACAGCGCGTTGCCGGACACATTGATCATGTTGATCAACAGCGTGGTGTTTAAGGATGCCTTCGAATTTCCGGAGGCGCGAAGCAAAGCCGAGCCCCCGTTGAACACAGACAAAAAGGGAAAGCTTAAGGCAATGATCACAAAATAGGTGATGCAATAATCCATGATTTCCGCAGAAACGTTTGGGAACACCAGCATCAGTAAGCTTTTGTAAAATATAAGCGATACAGCGCTGATCAGCAGGGAGACCAAAAGCATGACATAAATCAGCTGCTTGGCGGCCTTGCCGGCCATGTTGTGATCCCGGCGGCCAAGATACTGGGCGGCCACCACCGCGCCGCCGGTGGCCAGGGCCGCAAATACATTGATCAGCAGGATGTTGATGCTGTCAACCAGGGAGATGGCGGAAACGGCGGCTTCCCCTACGAAAGCAACCATCCGCGTATTGATGATGCTCATGACTACGATCAGCAGCTGCTCCATGAGCAAGGGAACCATCAGCCTGCGCAGGTCTCCGTCCGTAAACAGCTGGGAAGGATCCTCAACGTTCTGTTTTCGAAATATGCGCTGCATTTTTATCTTCACTTTATTAAGTAAATGGGGAAACTTATTCATTGAAAAAAATGGGATTCGTCCAGGCATGCCTGCCCATGGAATCGATGACCACCGCGCGCAGATACGTATAATAGGCGGGCACATCGAATTCTCCCTTGGATATTGGGCCGCTTTCACTCCGCACCATTTTGTTGGGCGCACGTCCATAAATGAAAAGGATGCGGTCGCAGGGGGAGCACTTAACAACCGCGGTACCGTTATCCACATAAAAATCATGGATTTCAGGCCCGCAGGAGGAGTAAAACGCGCCGCTTTTGAGCGCGTGCAAAATGCCGCCGATGGTGTTTTCCGAATGGACCATGGTCCAGCCCAGGCAATGATGCTCCATGGCATGGCCGTCATCCACGGCTGCGCCGTATATTTTCTGGCCTTGCATCAACAGCTCGTCCCAATAGGCCGCGTTGGTATCCATATCGTTTTCCAGGGCGCAGCCGCTGTTCCAGATCTCCATGGCAAAATTGCCGGAAAGCCGGTCAAATTCCCTGGCCGGCGTACTGCTCCACTGGGGGTGACAGTATAAAGTGATATTGCCGTTTTCATGGATACTGTCCAGCAGCGGCTGAAATTCAAATTGGTCTTTTACGGTGCCGCCTTCAAACACCTGATCCTGCGAAAAGCCGTTTCCGTTTTCTTTTTCTGGCCCCAGGCAAACGGTATGGAAGCAGTGGATGCCGGGGTCTTCCATACCGCGGTCCAGCTCCATACCTGGCAAAATGGTAATAGCATTGTCAGAAGTATAATTGCGGTAGTTATATAGCCGGTGGTCGGTGAGCGCCAAAAAATGATACCCGTGGGCGATGTATTTGTGAATGACTTCCTCCGGTGTACCCAACCCATCCGAACGCGTCGTATGTGTGTGAAGATTGCCTTTGAGAAGCGGATGCTGCCGGGCAAACGCTGCTTGACGTATCATGGCTTTCTCCTTGCATTTTACTTGCCGGTGCTACAAGGATTGTATCACAATTCACCGGATGTGCATAGCAATCCAGCCGGATTTGTGCTACAATTCAAAATTGTATGGCAATGGATGAGAATAGGACGGAATAGCTCCATAGGAAAGGAAGCTGTATGGCAAAAAGTATCGTTGCGCTGGTGCCCTGCGCTGATTATCAGCGGGACAGGGTGTATGCGGCAATATCAGCCGGTATTGATCTGCTGGGGGGATTCGAAGCGTTTCTTTCCAAGGAGCAGAAGATACTGCTCAAGCCCAACATGCTGGGCCGGGCGGAGCCTGAAAAGGCAATGACCACCCACCCGGAAGTCTTTGGCGCTGTCGGCCGCCTGCTTCTGGAAAAAGGGTATGCCCATTTATCCTATGGCGATTCGCCGGGGCCCGGGTCCATCAGCGTTTTGAAGGTGGCGGAAGGCTGCGGCATCGCGCCGGCAGCGCAAAGGCTGAATATCCCCTTGGCCGATTTTTCCCATGGCAGGCAGGTGCCGGCGCCAAAGGGCATGATCTGCAAGCAGTTTGTCATCAGCAATGGCGTGCTTGACGCCGATGCCATTGTGAACGTATGTAAAATGAAAACCCATGCGCTGGAGCGGCTGACCGGGGCTGTCAAAAACCTGTACGGCTGCGTTCAGGGGCTGAACAAGGGCGCGGGGCATGCCAAGTACCCGGACGCTATCCGCTTTGCGCGTATGGTGGCGGATTTGAATGTGCTGCTAAAGCCCAGGCTGCATATCATGGATGGCATCATGGCCATGGAAGGCAATGGACCGGCCTCCGGTACGCCCGTGCCAATGAAGGTATTGCTGTTATCGGCCGACCCTGTGGCGCTGGACAGCGTATTTTGCCGCCTGGTGCACCTTCCGCCCGCGCTGCTGCCAACCAATGTGGCAGGGGAGCAGGCAGGCGTCGGCGTCTGGCGGGAAGATGTGATTCAAATTGTTACGCCTGAAGGCCCGCTGACCTTTGAACAGGCGGAAAAGAAATATGGCAAAGCGGATTTTCAGGTGCACCGCGGCTCGGGCGCCAAGGGGTATGCCCAGAGATTGGGCCGGCTGATCCCCGCCTTGCGGGAGCGGCCTGTGGCCGATGAGAAGCTTTGCATCCGGTGCCGCGCGTGCGTGGAAAGCTGCCCTGTGGAAGGGAAGGCCATATTCCTGGATATAAAGCAGGACAAGGTGCCAAGGTATGACTATAAGAAGTGCATCAGGTGCTATTGCTGCCAGGAGATGTGCCCGGCAAAGGCCATCAGCGTATATAAGCCGTTGTCAAGATGATGCAGGAAAATGAATCAGGCAAACAAAAAGCGCTGTCCAAAGGCAATGCCTATAGACAGCGCTTTTTGTTTTGGTTCTGCCCGCTGTGGGGAAAATCCGAGAAATATTACTTTGTGCTGGCTCTGCCCAGATAAGCTTCCCGCACCTTCGGGTTTTCCAGCAGTTCTTTGCCTGAGCCCACAATGGTGATGCGGCCTGTTTCCAGCACATAGCCCTGATCGGCAATCTTCAGCGCCGCGTTGGCGTTTTGCTCCACCAGCAGGATCGTGATGCCTTCGCCGTGAAGCTTCAGCACCGTTTGAAAGATATCCCGCACCACCAGCGGCGCAAGACCCAGGGAGGGTTCATCCATCATCAGAAGCTTGGGGCGGGCCATCAGCGCCCGGCCTACCGCCAGCATCTGCTGCTCGCCGCCGGACAATGTGCCGGACAGCTGCCAATGGCGCTCCTTCAGGCGGGGGAAGAGAGAGTATACCTTCTCGATATCATCGGCAATGCCGGCGGCATCCTTGCGGGTGTACGCGCCCACCTTCAGGTTTTCCAGCACGGTGAGGTTGGGAAAAACCCGGCGGCCTTCCGGCACCAGTACGATGCCCTTTTGAATCATTTGCTGGGTGTCCAGGGTGCTGATGTCCTCGCCCTCATACGCAATGCGGCCGCCGGCCATGGGCACCAGGCTGGTGATGGCCCGGAGCGTGGTGGATTTCCCGGCGCCGTTGGCGCCGATGAGAGATACAATTTGCCCCTTTTCCACGGTAAAGGAGATGCCGGACAAGGCCTGAATTCCACCGTATTGCACCTTTAATCCGCTTACAGTAAGCAGGCTCATGCTTCATCCACCCCCAGATAGGCCATGATAACGGCCTGGTTGTTTTGTATTGCCTGGGGCGGACCCTGGGCGATCAGCTTGCCGTAATCCAGCACATAAATGCGGTCGGAAATGTCCATGACGATCTGCATATGGTGCTCGATCAGCATAATGGTCAAATGCAGGTCATCCCGAAGCTGCTTCACGAAGGCCGTCAAATCCTCTGTCTCTTTGGGGTTCATGCCGGCGGCGGGCTCATCCAACAAAAGCAGCCTGGGCCTTGTGGCCAGCGCCCTTGCGATCTCCAGGCGGCGCTGCTCGCCATAGGGCAGGGAGGTGGCCGTTTCATTGGCGGCATGGGCAAGGCCCACGCGGTCCAGTATCGCCATTGCTTCTTCCCGCAGAGCGCGTTCTTCGCTGCCATAGGTGACGAATCGCATGTTCTTAAACGCCGGAATGCCGGTGATGGCGTTCACGAACCCATTTTTCAGATGCAGATGCTGGGCGATGCATACGTTTTCCAGCACCGTCATGCTCTTGAACAGGCGTATGTTTTGATACGTTCTTGCCGCGCCCAAAGCCGTGATCCGGTCGGGGCGCTTGCCGGTAATGTCCTGCAGGCTGCCCGCCTTATCGGCAAGGCGCACATTGCCCTGGGTAGGGGTGTATACGCCGGTGATCATATTGAAAGCGGTGGTCTTGCCGGCACCGTTGGGGCCGATGATGGCTACAATCTCACCCTGATCCACATACAGGTTCAGATCATCCACGGCCACCACGCCACCAAAGCGCATGGTGATATGGGAGGTTTCGAGCATGCGCATTACTTTCCGCCTCCCTTCTTCGCCGCGGAGCGAAAGGGTTTCACGGCGAACTGCCCAGCGGCCTTCAGCGCGCGCCCGCAGGCGGCCCAGGAAAATTCCTTGGAGCCAAACAGGCCTTTGCGGTAAAACAGGATCACGCACATGAGCAGCAACGAGAAAATGACCATGCGCAGCCCGGCGATGGCCGGAACCTGAACAATGCCAAGCGAAAAGCCGTTGTCCAGCCAGCGCAGCCATTCCTTGGCGATGGTGATGATGAACGCGCCGACGATGGTGCCGGAGATGCTGCCCATGCCCCCCAGCACAACAATCAGCAGAATGTCATACGCCAGCACAAAGCGGAACAACAGGGGATTGATGGAGCCCACTACGCTGGCTAGAAGCCCGCCGCCGATGCCCGCCAGAATGCTGGAGAGAATGAAGGAAAACATTTTGTGCTTGAAAAGAGAAATGCCCATGCCCTCGGCGGCTACCTCGTCATCCCGGACGGCTTTGAACGCCCGGCCGTAGCTGGTGCGCATCAGGCGCAGCATCAGCAGGATGGCCAGGATCATGAGGCCAAAGGTCCACCACAGGTTGGCCACGGGAGGAATATTCTTGATGCCCACCGCGCCGTTGGTGATGGTTTGCAAATTGGTGAATATGACCCGTACGATCTCGGAAAAACCAAGGGTGGCAATGGCAAGATAATCGCCCCGGAGCCGGAGGACCGGGAAGCCGATGACAAACGCGAATGCGCCGCTGGCCAGCCCGCCGATCAAAAGCGCCAGGGGAAAGGGCAATTGTATAGCGCCCAGCCAGGGAACGATGGGCTCCAGATAGAACACGCTTTCCTTGGCCTGGGGCGACATGAACAAGAGCGTCGTCACATAGGCGCCGATGGCCATGAAGCCCGCCTGGCCCAGGGAGAAAAGCCCCGTAAAGCCATTGACCAGATTCATGGAGAGGCCCAGGATGGCATAGATGGCGCACATGTTCAGTATGCGCATCTGATAGGCGTCGCCGATCTGCTTGCCGGTGAAAAGGGAGATCAGCACAATGACAATCAACAAAGAAACCGCCGTCATAAGCGCGCTCGCGCGGCTTTTCTTCGACATGCGGGAGGCAATGCCCATAAAGGCGGGGGATACGCTTTTCTTCATGGCTTTCCCTCCTTACACCTTGTCGGTGACCGCTTCGCCCATCAGGCCGGTGGGCCTGACCAGGAGAATGATGATCAAGGCGATAAAAGCAAAAGCATCCTTGTACCCGGATAGCTCCGGGGCAAAGAACACGATCAATATCTCCATCACGCCCAGGATCAGCCCGCCAATCACCGCGCCGGTCACGTTGCCGATGCCGCCGATAACAGCGGCGATAAAGCATTTCAGCCCGGGCATGACGCCGGCGTAGGGCTCGATGCGGGGATACTTGATGCCCCACATGATAGCGCCAACGGCGGCCAGCAGCGACCCGATGCCGAAGGTGAGCGCGATGACCTGATTGATTTTGATGCCCATCAGCCGGGCCGTTTCAAAATCCTTGCTGACGGCGCGCATGCCCATGCCCACCTTTGTCTTATGGATCAAAAATTGCAGCAAAAACATGAGCAGGGCCATGATCAGGGGCACAAATATGGAAAGCCGCGAAAAGCGGACATCTCCCAATATAATGATTCCTTCCAGGTAAGGGAAGCCGGGAAACTGGCGGGGAATGCCGGTAAACAGCACGGTAGCCAGGTTTTCAAGCAGGTAGGAAACGCCGATGGAAGAAATGAGCAGCGAGATCCTGGGCGCGCTGCGCAAGGGGCGGTAAGCCGCGCCTTCGATCAGCATGCCGAGAATGGCTGTGACCAAAAGCACCAGCAGCACGGATGCCCACCACGGGATGAAGAACACGGAAACGCCAAAAAAAAGAAAATACATGGACATCATGAAGATGTCGCCATGGGCAAAATTGATCAGGCGCAGTATGCCGTATACCATGGTATAGCCTACAGCGATCAGCGCATACAGGCTGCCTACCGTAAGGCCTGTAATGAGCTGCTGCAGGAAAAGCGCAAACGTCATGGGAAAAGCACCATCCTCACCGCAGGCGGTCGCCCTCCGGCGCTTACATTGCGTGCCAGCCTGCGCATATACAGGAAACAAGAAAAAAGAAATGCGGGCGGCGACCAATCGCCGCCCGCAAGGGTTAGCTTACAAGTTACTCAACAACAACGGTGTCCAGGTATACGAACTTGCCATCCTTCACGGTCTTGATGACAGCGGAGTTCTTGATGGCATCGCCGTTGGCATCAAACTTCAAAGCACCGGTGACGCCTGTCATCTCCAGCTTGGACAACGCATCACGCAGAGCGGGACCATCGGTGGTGCCGGCCAGCTCAATGGCCTTTACAGCCGCCATGTAGGCGTCATAGCCAAGGGCCGTAACGGAGCCCTTGGGCTTTTCGCCATTGAACAGCTTGGCATAGGCATCCAGGAAAGCGGTGATTTCCGGGGTAGGCACGGCATCGGCATCAAAGAAGGTGGTGAAACGGCAAGCTTCCACCGCGGCGCCGCCGATGTCGATCATGGCTTGGGTTTCCCAAGTGTCGGCACCCAGGAAGGGAACTTCGTAGCCCATGTCACGGGCCTGCTTCATCAGAAGGCCGGGCTCGGTGAAGTCGCTGGGCATGAAGACGACGTCCGGCTTTGCAGCCATCACCGTGGTGATCTGGGAGGAGAATTCCTGGTCGCCCACGTTGAAGTAGGCTTCCGCCACAATGTTTTCCGCGCCGAAGGCTTCCACAAAATACTTGCGCAGGCCGATGGCGTACACGTTGGATTTGTCGCAGATCACGGCTGCTGTCTTGGCGCCCAAGTTGTTCTTGGCGTAGTTGGCCAGCAGCGTGCCCTGGAAGTCATCCAGATAGCAAACGCGGAAATAATACTCGTTGCCCAAGGTAACGTTGGGGTTGGTGCAGGAAGTGCCGATGGCCGGGACCTGCGCGGCTTCAAAGGCGGGACCGCCGGCGATGGAGAGGCTGGAACCCCAGGAGCCGAGCACGATATCCACCTTTTCGGCATCCACCAGGCGGGCGGCGGCAGTGGCGGCTTCCACGTCGTCAGACTTGTTGTCCACAGGCACCAGCACGATGGGCCTGCCCAGCACTTCGCCGACAACGGAGTGGGCGGCCTGAATGCCTTCATATTCCATCATGCCGCCGGCGGCCTTGGAACCGGTCAGAGGCTCGAAAATGCCGATTTTGATGGGCTCCACTTCAGAAAGCGCCAGAGCGGGAACCAAAAGAAGCACGGCAAGAACCAGGGCAAGGATCTTCTTCATTGAGTCTACTTCCTTTCCATATGTCTTCACTTGTTGCTGGTTATCATTATAATCGTAAAATCTGCAATTTGCAATAGATATGATGTGCGGGTGAAGTAAAGTTCCTATTTGCGCGCTGATAACGCGAAAAAACGAAATTTTTCTGCAGATGGGTTGCAGAATGACAAAAAGAAAACAACAAAAATGCAGACAGCGGGAAAAGAGGTAAAAAAGAAAGCGGAATGGAGCAAAAAAAGAAACATGGGCGGCAAGTCGGGCTTGCGCGGCCATGAAAATCCTATGTAGATAATCCATTTTAAATGATGCCGGAGACGGCGGCTATTCCTTTGCTTTTTTGGCAAAGCGGGAGGACAGGTCCGCCGCCAGCACAAAAAGCAGCGCGAGCAGCAAGTATGCCCACAGATAATCCAAGGTTCCTCTATTATAGTCTATAAACGTCAGCGCGGCGCCGGAAAGGCCATAGCCGGTCAGCAGGCCGGAAACAGCCCCCATGGAAAGGACAAAGAGCGATGTTTCAAAAAACGCGTGGATCAGCCTGAATTTGCCCAGCGGCAGCAGCACCCGGAGGATGATCCACCATTTGTTCAGCCCGGATGACAAGGCGCTTTCCAGGATGGAGACATCCAGGCGGCTCAGCCCGCGATGGATATGAAAGATGTAGTAGGGCAAAGCGCCCAGGGAGATCACAAAAACAGATGCCGCGCCTTGTTCCAAACCAAGAATGCGCTGCGCAAGCAATAGCAGCAGGGGCAGAAAGGCCAGATAGCCATACGACCTGAAATACCGAAGCGGCCTTGACGCAAAGGGGTGGGGTTTTACGCTGCGGGAGAACAAAGGATTCCGCCAGAAAAATACCCAAATTCCGGCCGCGCTGCCTAAAAGCAGCGTAATCGCCAGCGGAAGCACAAGCAGCAGAAGGGTTTGAAGGAATGCGTTCAAAAGCGGGATATCAGCAAAATAAGGCGTGTCAAACATCCTGAGCCACCTCCGCCCGGTAGGTATGCGATTTCAAATAACCGAGCACGGACACCATTAGCGCAGGCTCGGCGTTGAAGGAGACATACATTTTGCCCAGCGGCTGCCCGCCGATGTATTCGATGCGCCCCTGCAGTATGTTGAACTCCACGCCGAACCGCTGGGCCGTTTCGTACAGGACCGGTTCGTTGGCCGGGTCGCCCTTGTATTCGATGGATACAATGGTGCCCACGGCATGCTCCTTCACATCCGGCGCCAGCTCAAAGGACAGCTGCTGGGCCAGAAATTCTCGCGTGAACGGATGCTCCGGCGTGGAAAACAGAGAAAAGGTGTCCTTCAATTCAACGACCTTGCCAGCCTGGAATATGGCCGCGCGGCCGCATATGCGCTTGATAACATGCAGGTCGGAAGTGGAAACCACGATGGTCAAGCCAAGCTCCTTGTGCAGCTTTGCAAGCAAGCTCAGCAGCTGTTCGCCCGCGGAAGGGGACAAACCAGCAATGGGTTCCATGCAAAGCAGTATCTTGGGTTTCCCAGCCAGCGCCCTGGCGATGGCGCCGCGCTTTTGCTGCTCGATGGTCAGCGCGCTGGGATAGGCGCCGCCCAGGCCTTCCATATCCGTACAGGAGAGAAACTCCCGAACCCGGTCGCCGATTTCACCTGTACCGACGCCGGCGGCAGCCAGCGGAAGCGCGATATTGTCAAACAGCGTGACATTGCCCATCAGTGCGGGAGCGGAAAGAACCATGCCTATTTTCTGGCGGAGGCCCAAAAGCTCCCGGCCATGCAAGCGGGATACCGCCTGGCCGTCTACCACCACTTCGCCGCGAACGGGCGTGACCAGTCCGTTGACTGTGCGCATGAGGGCAGACTTGCCTGCCCCTTCATGGCCGGCGATACCGAATATTTCCCCGGCTTCGACGGTGAAATGCGCGTCCTCCACCCAAAGGGGCCTTCCGCTTTGGGTGGTCCTGGCAACGGATACATGTTGAAAAGCAATCATGGAAAGACCTTCCTTTCCTTTGCCGCTGCGATGTCAAATGACATAATTGTCGGATGCGTGACGGTTGTAATCCTCCACCAGCTCCGCCAGGGTAATGTTGTCCACCACCTGCTCGATGGCTTCGTTGATGCGGGTCCAAACGCTGCTGACGACCAGATGGGCGGCGATGTCGCCGGTCTCCTGCTGGGTATCCACGGGGCTGACAACGGAAAGGTCGCCCTCCATGGTGCGCAGGATCATACCCACCGTATACTCACCGGCGCCGCGGGTCAATTGGTAGCCGCCCTGCGCGCCGCGAACCCCCCGCAAAAAACCGGCACGGCTTAGGGGAGTAATGATCTGCTCCATATATTTCTCAGGCAGCTCCTGACGGCTGGCTACCTCCTTTAGGGGGATGTAGGAGCCGTTGTTGTGAAGGGCGAGGTCCAACATGAGGCGCATGCCATATCTGCCTTTTGTGGAAATTTTCATGGACGGGTGCCTCCCAGTACCAACGCTAATATTCCTATGGAAATACCATGATTGCATGCTACCATTGCCGGCAGCATTTGTCAACTGCCTTGCAAAAGATGAGGAAATTTGCGCCTTTCCCGGCTGCGGCCTTGACAGGCATTTCCTGATGGAATATCATGAATCCGTTTATAAATTCTTATAATAAGGAAGCGATGATATGTCCATAGATCGGGTGAAAGCTTATTTGGACCGTTATGGCATGGGCGGCCGCGTGATGGAGCTTAACGTATCCAGCGCGACGGTAGCGCTGGCCGCGCTGGCGCTGAACACAAAGGAAGCCAGGATCGCCAAAACATTGTCCCTTCAGGGGCCGGAGGGGCCTATTTTGCTGGTGGCGGCAGGCGACGCGCGCATTGACAACGCCAAATTCAAGGCAAGCTTCGGCCTGAAGGCGCGCATGCTGGCCCATGAGGAGGTGGCGGCATCCATTGGCCACGCGGTGGGCGGCGTATGTCCCTTCGCGGTCGAAAACCCCAGCGTGAAGGTATATCTGGATGCATCTCTCAAGCGCTTTCAAACCGTGTATCCTGCTTGCGGCACAAGCAGCAGCGCGGTGGAAATGACCATGGACGAGCTTTTTCTGACCAGCCAAAGCTCGGGCTGGGTGGATGTCTGCAAGGGATGGCAAGAGGAGGAGACAGCATGAACGGAAGGTATGAAACAATCGTCACGCAGGAATTGACCGCGCAGCATTTGGGCAGCGGCTTTTTGCCGGTGTTTGCTACCCCGGCGCTGGTGGCTTTGATGGAAAAGGCGGCCTGCAATGCCCTGGAAGGCAGCCTGGACAGCGGGGCAACCACAGTCGGCGTAAGGATTGAAGTCAGCCATGAGGCCGCCACGCCCCTTGACATGCGGGTGTGGGCGGAGGCGAAGCTGATAAGCCAGGAAGGCCGAAGCTATGAATTTGAGATTACGGCCTATGACGAAGCCGGCATCATCGGCAAAGCCCTTCACCAGCGGGTGGCGGTAAAAGCCGACCGGTTTATGGAAAAGGTGAACGCAAAGCGCGGTTAGCGGGCGGATTGCGAGTTAAAAGCAGGAGTTTCCCAATACATTTCCCAAGGATGAAGGAGCAAAGAGCAGAAACATGCAAACCGCTTTCCTCAAAAGAACCTGGGTGGAAATTGACCTGGACGCCATCGTGCATAATTATAACGAAGCATGCAAGCTTTGCGGCGGGGACGCAAAGCTGACCTGCGTATTGAAATCCAACGCGTACGGGCATGGGGCGGTGCAGATCGCGCGCACGCTTGCAAAGGCCGGGGCGGAAAGCTTTGCTGTCAGCTGTGCCCGGGAAGCCTTTGAACTGCGAAGGGCAGGCATAACATGCGAGATCCTTGTCATGACCGTAGCGGAGGAAGAGGTATTGCCGGAAGCCGTCAAACAGGGAATTGCGCTCACCGCCGCGACCTATGCCCAGGCGGCTCTGGCGGATTCCGCCGCGGCGGCGCTTGGAATGACGGCAATCCTGCACATCAAAGCGGATACGGGCATGCACAGGCTTGGTTTTGTACCCGGCCCCAAGGCAGAGGAAGATATCCTAGCCATCGGCCGGCTGAAGAACATAAAAGTGCAGGGGCTCTATTCTCATCTGGCGCTGACCAACAGGGAGCGGGACCAAATGCAGCACGATCTTCTTTGGAGACTGTACGACAGCTTGCGGGAGCAGGGCATGCATATCCCGGAAATGCACCTGTGCGACTCCATCGGCTTGGTCAGATATCCCGAATGGCGGTATCAAAGGGTGCGGGTCGGGGCGTTTTTGTTTGGCGTGCGGCCCTTTCACAGCCAGCACATGGACTTTACCACCCGGGAGTCGCTGGCTTTGAAAACAAGGGTCGCCCAAGTGCTGCACGTGAAGGCCGGGGAAACGGTAGGCTATGACGACCAGGCACCGCTTACGCGGGACAGCGTTGTCGCCACGCTTTGCGCGGGTTATGGCGACGGGTATCCAAGGTGCATGTCCCGCGCGGCCAGCGTCATGCTGCGGGGGCAGCTGGCGCCGGTGCTTGGTCTTGTGTGCATGGACCAGATGATGGTGGATGTGACTGATATACCGGGCGTGTGTGAAGGCGATGAGGCGGCGCTGCTGGGCGGGGGCATCAGCTATCTGCAATACGCCACTTGGGCCCATACCAACCGGAATGAGGCGATCACCCTTATGAGCAGGCGGCCGCCAAGGGTCTATCTGCAAGGCAGCAAGGTGGTACATGTTGTGGATTATCTGCTGAACGAAGGGGGAATGGCGTATGGAGATTGACGCAATCCGGTCAAAGGCCCAGGAGGCAGCGCCCTGGATCATACAAAGGCGCAGGGAGCTGCACATGCACCCGGAGCTTGGGGGGGAGGAAGAAAATACCCAGCGATATTTGTTGAAGCAGCTTGCGGAACTGGGGATTGAAACCCTTACCTATCCCAACCAGTATGCCGTGGTCGGCCTGATCCGGGGTACATTTCCCGGGAAAACCATTGCGCTGCGCGCAGATATGGATGGCCTGCCTGTACAGGAAACAACAGGCCTGCCCTTCGCTTCCCGGAACCCCGGCAAAATGCACGCCTGCGGTCACGACGCCCATATGGCCATTGCCCTGGGCGCGGCAAAGCTGCTGATGGAATACAGGGATCAGATGCACGGCAATGTGAAGCTGCTTTTCGAGCCGGCGGAGGAGACCACCGGCGGAGCCCGGGACATGGTGGCTGCCGGATGCCTGGAAAACCCCCATGTGGACGCGGTATTCGGCCTGCATATGCTGCCGGACCAGCCCGCGGGCGTTGTGTTTACCAAGCCGGGCAGTGTCAGCGGGTCCAGCAACGCCATCAATATCACCGTAACGGGCAAGGGGTGCCATGGGGCCTATCCGGAGCGCGGCGTGGACGCGGCCATCATTTCCGCCCAGATACTGACCGCGCTGCAAACGCTGGTCAGCCGCACCGTATCCCCGCTGGACAGCGCGGTGGTGACCTTTGGCAAAATAACCGGCGGCACAGCCCGGAACGTGATCTGCGACCAGGTGCGCATGGAAGGCACGCTGCGCACACTTAAGCCCGAAACCAGGGCGCTGCTCAGGCAAAAGCTGTATACCATACCAAAGTCTGTTGCGCAGGCCATGGGCGGCAGCGCCGAGGTGGAAGTGCTGGATGGGTATCCCGCCGTCATCAACGATGAAGCGCTGCACGGGCAATTTCTCGCCTTGGCCAGGGAGATGGTGGGGGAAAAGAACATCGTCCTGCGGCAATATCCCAGCATGGGCGTGGAAAGCTTCAGTTACTTTATTGCCAATACGCCCGGCGTGTATTATGATTTGGGCTGCGGCGTAGGCCCCGCGCTGCACATGTGCGACTTTACCGTGGAGGAGAGCTGTCTGCCAATCGGCGCCGCGCTGCAAACGGCCTTGGCGCTCACCTTGCTGAAAGGATGAGGAGTATGAAACGCATTTTTATCTCGGCGGATATGGAAGGCACCTGCGGCATTGTGCACTGGGATGAAACCGAAAAGACAAAGCCGGATTATGCTCCCTTTGCCAGGCAGATGACCAGGGAGGTCTCCGCCGCCTGCGACGGGGCCGTTTTGGGCGGAGCGGATGAAATACTGGTCAAGGATGCCCACGATTCGGCCAGGAACATACAGCCGGATGCGCTGCCGCGGCAGGCAAGCATCTTAAGGGGCTGGGCGCAGAGCCTGTACAGCATGATGGCCGGGCTTACAAAGGATTTTGGCGGCGTGATGTTTACCGGCTATCACTCCGCGGCCGGGATCAACGGCAACCCGCTGTCCCATACCATGAACACACGGAACCATTTTGTCAAGATCAATGGCGAACTGGCCTCCGAGCTGCATATCAACTGCCTGATCGCGGCCCTGCTGAAGGTGCCGATCCTGATGGTGACCGGCGACAAGGCGCTATGCAAGTGGATCGCCTCTGTCAACCCCAACATACTGACCGTTCCGGTAAACGAGGGGATCGGCCGGGCGGCCATCTCCATCCATCCCGACGTGGCGGTGGAGCGGATTCGCGAAACAGCCAAGAAGGCCATGGCGCAAAGCAGCGCAAAATGCCAATTTCCCATGCCGGATCATTACACTGTGGATATCTGCTACAGGGATCATGCCGCGGCGCTGAGCAACAGCCTGTATCCCGGCTGCGTGCAGGTGGATGAGCGGACGGTCCGCTTTGAAACGGCGGATTATACGGAGGTTTTGCGGTTCTTCCATTTCTGCCTGTAATGCTATAAAGAGGTACCATATGCAGATTACGCCTTTTGACCGCGAAAACGCGGCTCTTCGCACAACGCTGGCCTCGCTGCTTGCGGCATGCTTTCCGGATGCCTACGGAGCAAGCGCTGAGGAAGAAGCCGCACATTTGCTCAAAGCTGACAGATTGGCCCTGGCAGCCCTTGTGGACGGGCAATTGGCGGGCTTTGTCGGCGCGATACCCAATTACGGCGTCACCGGCTGGGAGCTTCATCCCCTGGCCGTTTTCCCGGAATATCAGCGCCGGGGTGTTGGCAAAGCGCTGGTGTCCGCCTTGGAGCGGGAAGTGCGCAGCCGCGGTGGAATCACGCTGTATCTGGGCACGGATGACGAATTCGGCAAGACCTCGCTGTCGAACGCGGACCTGTATGACAGGCTGTGGGAGCGCGTTGCTGCCATCCGGAACATCAACAACCACCCCTTCCAGTTTTATCAAAAGCAGGGATATGTGATCGTCGGCGTGCTGCCGGATGTGAACGGAATGGGGAAGCCGGATATCTATATGGCCAAAAGGCTGATTGGCTTTAAAGCGGAATAGACGTCAAGAGCCGGGCATTCGCCCGGCTCTTGTGCTATGCAGGTATCTTCCTCATGTCCGAAAGCTTCATCCAAGATTCAAAAGCAGGTTGTTGTACGTTTCCCATTCCCGCTTGTTCGCGTGGACAAAATGGCCCGGCGCAATCTCCTTGAACTCCGGCGGGTCCTGCTTGTACTGGTGCTCCGACGGATCATACACCTCCAGCACCTTTTGCTTTTCGGCAATCGGGTTGGGCTGGGGGATGGCCGATAAAAGCGCACGGGTGTACGGATGCAGGGGATTTTTGAATAACGCTTCGGTTTCCGCCATTTCCACCAGGATGCCCTTGTGTATGACGGCAATGCGGTCGCAGATAAAGCGCATAACGGAAAGATCATGGGAGATGAACAGATACGTCAGCCCCCGCTTTTTCTGCAACTCGCTCATCAGGTTCAACACCTGGGCGCGGATGGATACGTCCAACGCGGAGATGGGTTCATCCGCGATGATGAATTCGGGGTTCATGATCAGCGCCCTGGCGATGCCGATGCGCTGGCGCTGGCCGCCGGAAAACTCATGGGGGAAGCGGCTGGAAAACTCAGGCAAAAGCCCCACATCCCGCAGGCTTTCCACCACCATGTTCCGCAGCTTTTCCTTGGGGATATGCCGGCCCTGTACGCCTTCGGACACGATATAGTCTATTTTGGCCCGCTCGTTCAGGGATGCCATAGGGTCTTGGAAAATCATTTGAATCTTTCGGGTAACGTCCAGGTCTTCCGTCTTTGTGATCTTGCCGCTGATGCGCTGGTTTTTGAACAGGATTTCGCCGCCGGTGGCGGGATGCACGCGGACGATGGCGCGGCCGATGGTGGTTTTGCCGGACCCGGATTCCCCGACCAGGCCAAAAGTCTCGCCCTTAAAGATATGAAAGGACACGCCGCGCACGGCTTCAAACCGCTTTTTGCCATGGCCGAAGGCCACATGCAGATCGCGTACCTCCAGGAGTTTTTCCCGTTGTTCAGGTTGCATTACGAGAAACACCTCCCAGGGTTTTCAGCTTCACAATGGATTCAGGGGGCGCAACCTTGGGGGCGCGCTCATCCAGCAGCCAGGTGCGGGCGACATGGGTAGGGGAAACCTGAAAGTACGGCGGCTGCTCGATATGATCGATCTTCAGCGCCATGGGATTGCGCTGGGCAAAGGCATCGCCGGGAATTTGCTTGAACAGGTTGGGCGGCGTGCCTTGGATGGAATACAGCTTCTCGCCCTTTTGGCCCAGCTGGGGCAGCGACGACAAAAGCGCCCAGGTGTAGGGGTGGCGCGGGTCGTAAAAAATTTCGTTGACCAGACCAAGCTCCACCACGTCGCCGGCGTACATAACGGCCACCCGGTCGGCAATGTTGGCCACCACGCCAAGATCGTGGGTGATGAATAACACGGTCAGGTGATACTTCTCCTTGATTTCCTTGAGCAGGCTCAGTATCTGGGCCTGTATGGTCACATCCAGCGCCGTGGTGGGCTCGTCGCAAATGAGTATCTTGGGCCGGCAGGCGATGGCGATGGCGATCACAATACGCTGGCGCATGCCGCCGGACAACTCGTGGGGATACTGGCTGTAGCGGCGTTCCGGGTTGTCGATCCGCACATCCGACAGGATGTGTATCGCGGCTTCCCGGGCGGCGGCGCCTGAAAGATTTCTGTGCAGCTTCAATGCTTCCGTAATCTGCGCGCCTACGCTTTTGAGCGGATTCAGGCTGGTCATCGGGTCCTGGGGGATCATGCAGACCTCCCGGCCCCGGATTTTCAGCCAGTCCTTTTCTTTTTTGAATAAGGCAAGATCTGCATAAGGACGTCCGTCATCATCGGTATGGAGGCCTTGCGAATCCTTCATTCCATAATAGCGGATGCTGCCCCCGGAGATATGACCATTGGGATCCAAAAGGCCGATAAAGTTTTTCGTCAGCACAGACTTGCCGCTGCCGGATTCGCCGACGATGGCCAGGCTTTCGCCTTCCATCACATCCAGGGATACGCCCCGGATGGCATGGAGGATGCGGCCCCGCAGGCTGAATTTGATGTTCAGGTCGCGGACAGAAAGGATGGGCTTTGCGTTTTCCATGGCTGTATCCTCCTTTCTTACAAATGGTTCTTGGGATCGGCGGCATCGGAAAAGGCGTTGCCGATTACATAGAACGAAATGGTAACGATGGACAGGATGATGGTGGGGTAGATCAATTGATAGCGGAGATTTGGGCTCATCATCAGCGAGCGGCCCACGTTGATCAGGTTCCCCAGGCTGGGAATGGTGGCCGGCACGCCAAGGCCGATGTAGGTAATGAACACCTCGCTGCCGATAGCGCCGGGGATGGACAGCGCCATGCGCAGCATGATAACGGAAACAAGGTAGGGCAGCAGGTTGCGAAGAATGATCCGCGGCGTGCTGGTGCCAAGGCACCGGGAGGCCACGTTGTAGTCCCGGTCCCTGATGATCAGTATCTGGTTGCGCACAAACCTGGCCATGCCGATCCAGCCCAGCAGCGACAGCGCCAGGATGATGGTGGAGACGCCCGGCCTTAAAATCAGGGACATAAGGATCAGCACGACGGTCGTTGGTATATTGTCAAGTATGTTGTAGATTTCCGTGAACAAAAAATCCAGCTTGCGCAAATAGCCCCACAGCACACCCATGACGATGCCGACCAGGGCCTCAATCAAAGCCACGCTGATGCCGATGAACAGCGACGTGCGCGTACCGGCCCAAAGCCTGGCCCACAAGTCCTGGCCGATGGCGTTGGTGCCCATCCAGAAGGTATCGTTGGGGGCGACGTTTTTAAAAGGCAGCTTGGTGTCGGGATTGTTGTTGACCAAAAAGGGGTCAAACTGCCCGGGCAAAATGGGCTGTATAAAGGTAAACAGCAGGATCGCCGCCACCACAATCAAAAGCCCCATGGCCACCTTGTTTTTGCTAAAGGCTTGAACGGTAGACCGCCAGTAGGAATAATGGCTGACGCCGGTGCGCTCCGTCTCTTCCTGGTTGAAAGGCGCAAAGGTAAAAAGCTCCCGGTCATTGACCACATCGGAAAGGTGCTGGCCGATGTGCTCCTCCAGCGTTTTGATTTTGGGATGCTTGAGTATCGCCATCAGCGGCTGCCCCCCTTCTTGGCAAAGCTGATTCGCGGATCCAAAAGGACCATCAATATATCGCCCAGAATCAGGCCGATGATACCGACGCAGGCATACAGGAGCACGATTCCCTGCACCATGGAATTGTCCTGCCTTTTAATGACGTTGACCAGCAGGCCGCCCATGCCAGGGATGGAATACAGCGATTCGATATAAATGGAACCGATGACCGTATTCAAAAAGGAGGTGGGCAGGTACTGGGCCATGGGCACAAAGGCGTTGCGGAAGATATGCCGGAACATGATCTTGTTGCCCGAAACGCCCTTGATGCGGGCCAGCAGCACATAATCCTTGCGGCTCTCATCCACCATGTAACGCCGGAGCCACATGGCATAATACGCAATGTTGCCCAGGGACATGGAAAGCACCGGCAGCACCCAGGAAACCGCCTTTTTTGCGTCGAAAAGCAAGCTAATGTGAAAAAGCTCCGTCCCGTACAGCTGGATAAACAGGTAGTATACAGCCGCCGGAACCGCCTCAATCAGCACGATAAAGCCTGTCCCGATATGGTCAAAGAGTTTGCCCTTGTACTTGGCCATCAGGGTACCCATGGGCAGCCCGACCAGCATGGAAAACAGAATGGACAAACCGCCCAATTTGATGGAAATGGGAATTTTGGGGGCAAGTATCTGAGCAACGGACACATTGTTGCGGTAGACCTTGGAGATACCCAAATCAAACTTTGTGATTAGATTTTCAAAGAATCTGTATAGCTGGATGTGCAGCGGCTGATCCAGGCCAAGCTGTTTCAGGCCGTTTGCAATCTGCTCCTTTGACATTTTGTCAAAATTGGAAAAATACCCTTCGATGGGCATGAAGCGAACCAATATAAAGGTAATCGTCAAAATCAAAAACAGGGTAATCAGGGAACGCAGAAGACGTTTTCCCAGGTATATCGCCATGCTTTCCTATCCCTTCAAAGATGATGCGGTTGCCTCTCCAAATCGTACGACGGGGAGGAACCCCTTAAGAGGAGTTCCTCCCGCTTCGTATATCCTTTGGGGGATGCAGGAACCTTACTTGTTGATGGCATCCAGCCAGGCCTGACGGTTGGCGGCGTCTTCCTCGGGGGTGATGAAGTGGTCATACAGCTTCTGCCCCTTGTAGCGCAGGGAGGAGATGCCGAAGGAGGCAAACTGGCCCTCGTACAGGTTCAGCTTGGTGACCTGGTATTCCGGCGGATAGATGAAGTAGGGAACAACGATGGCGTTGTCGATGAGGAGAGCTTCCGCCTTGGCAAACTTCTCATAGCGGGTGGTCATGTTGCTGACTTCCGCCTTCGCCTCGGTCACGGCGGCATAGTAGGCTTCCAGAACGGTCTTGGTCTCGGTGAAGCTGCTGTCCAGCATCAGGTCCATCTTGTTGTAGCCGTTGCCCTTGATTGCCCCGGCGTCATCCCTGCTGATGACAAAGGGATCGGACCAGGTCTCGGGATCCTGATAGTCGGCGCCCCAGTTGCAGCGCATAAAGGAGTAGACGCCGGCGCGGCGGGTGCTGGCGAGGAAGGATTCCGTGGGGCCGGCATACAGAACGCATTCGATATAATCGGCGCCCAGCAGGCCTTCCAGCTGCTGCTTGAGAAGAATGTACTCGTTTTCCCAGTCCTTGTCGTCGCTGCGGTAGGTAAGCACCATCTTCACCGGGAAGGTAGCACCGGCAGCGGTGAGTTCTTCGATAGCCTTGGCCTTGTATTCCAGCGCCTTTTCCGCGTTGAAGAACTTATCCTTCGTCGCGTCAAAAGCGGGGAAGGTGGTGAAATCCTTGCCGTCCGCGCTGGTGAAGGTCTTGGGCGTAATACTGTCCTGTACGATGCTGGCGGCTTCGTCGGGCGAGATGGCCGCCATGGCGTAGAGCCTGTCGAAGCCGCTCATGATGGAGTGGCGGAAGTTGGCGTTGTTGACGGCCAGCAGCCAGTTTTCCGGGCCGTATTCCGCGTCGTATTTGGGATCAAAGTTGAAAGTGTAGAAGTAGGAATAATCCGGCACGGAGCGATTCAGGCTGATGTACTGGGGATTATTGGCCTTCCAGTCGTCGATGATGTCGCTGCTCAAAAGCGCGAAGTCCACTTCGTTGCGCAATGCCATGGTGGGCGACAGGGTGGCGGATTCGGCGTTGTAGATGCGCTCCAGGCGATCGATGAAGATGTTGGCGGCATCCCAGTTGTTTACGTTCTTTACATAGGTATGCTTGGCCTGGGGCTCAAACTCGGAGAGAATGAAAGCGCCGCAGTAGTACATTTTGTCGTTGGAGGTACCAAAGTCCAGACCGAGCTCTTCAAGCTGCGGGCCATAGGCGGGCAGATAGCATGTGTAGGTCAGCATGCTCAGGAAGTAGGGCACGGGCCTGGAAAGCGTGTACTGCAGGGTATAATCGTCCAGCGCCTTTACGCCGACTTCCGCGAAATCGGTAACGGTGCCGGCAAAATATTCGGAAGCGTTTTTGATGACTTCCATCTGCCCGAAGGTTGAACTGGCATTGGCGGGGGTCATCACGTACTTGGCGGCAGCCACAAAGTCATTGGCGGTAAGCTCAGCAACTTCAGCGCCCTGATAGTCGTACCATTTCACACCCTGGCGCAGGTGGAAGGTCCAGGTAAGGCTGTCCAGAGAGGTTTCCCAATTCAAGGCAAGGCCGGGCAGCAGGTCGCCATAGCGGTCATATTCCACCAGAGAGTCGATGACGTTGGCGCCAACGGTCTGTTCCCACTGGGCACCGGCAATGAGGTAGTTCAGCGTGGAAACCTCGGAGGCATACAGCAGGCGGTATACGGCCGGCTCCTCGGCTTGGGCAAAAACGGCCATGGAACACAACATCACCAGGCACAGGGCAAACGCGAGAACCCTTTTCATGGAAAGCCCTCCTCATGTGATTTTAGACCGACAAAACATATGGATGATCACTACCCATTATGTATAGCCATAAGTTAGGATACAACCCAAGATAATGTGATGTCAAGTAAAAAATGCATTTTTATTGTATTTAACTTGCAAACGTATTCGGTTTGGGCGACTGACAAAGCGCATGCGGGCAGCTAATTGCCGCGGCAGGCGCGCACAAATGCATCAAATACAACCTTGGCGTTAGTGTCTGCGTGCCACATGCGCTCGGGGTGCCACTGCAGCCCCAGAAAGAAGGGATGATCCTTTTTCTCCACCGCCTCGATGACGCCGGAGGCCGTTCTTGCGGTCACCGTGAGGGAGGGCGCGCAGACCTTGACGGACTGATGGTGCAGCGAATTGACCGGCAGCTTTTCTGTCTGTACGATTTGATACAGAAGGCTGTCCCTGTCGATTGAAACATCATGGACCGGCAGGTGGTGGGGCAGCTTTTGATAGTGCTGCTGGGAAAAGGTTTGGGCCGGCTGCGCATAGATATCCTGATACAGCGTACCGCCCATACCGACATTCAAAAGCTGTATGCCCCGGCAAATGCCGAGGATGGGTTTTTCCGATGGCAGCACGGCCTTGAGCAGCTCAAGCTCCATTTCATCCCGCGCCGGCAGAATCTCCGCGCAGAAAGGATAAATCTCCTCGCCGTACAGGCGCGGGTTCACGTCCGCGCCGCCGGAAAACAGGAATCCATCCAGTTCCTGCGCGGCTTCACGCCATAGCTGATCATCGCTTAAGATGGGCAATAGCAACGGGAAACCGCCGCAGGCATAAATCGCTTCCATATAATTGGTGGTGATGCCGGTGCTGTTGCTGTCTTTATTCATATGACCCGTGATACCGATCTTTGGTCTGGCGTTCATAAAACCTCCGCCGTCTGTGATGGAATTTTGAATTTTTCGACAATTATACCGCCATTCCTGCAACACATACCGGCTATATGAAGAAAAACAGCCGGGGAACAGGATTTTGCCTCCCTCTCACGAATTGGAAAAGGAAAAGCGGCAAAGGAAGGCAAAACATGGCATCGCAGATAAAAGCGCGGGATATGGGCATATGCATAGGGGAAATGGCGCCCGGAGCGCGGAACAAGATCACCGATGTTCCCGGCGTTACGGTGGGGCACCTGACCATTGATACGGAAAGACACAAAACCGGCGTCACGGTGGTTTTGCCGGCGCAAGACAACATTTTTCTTCATAAGGTTACCGCCAACGCCCACGTGCTCAACGGCTTTGGCAAGACGCTGGGGCTTGTGCAGGTTCAGGAACTGGGTATGCTGGAAACGCCCATCGCCTTGACGAACACGCTGAATGTGGGCCTTGTCCACGACGCGCTGGTGCAGTATGCCATTGATACCTGCCGCGCGGATGGGTTTGGGGTCCGGTCCGTCAATCCGGTGGTTTGCGAGTGCAATGACGCGACACTCAATGATATACAAAACCGCGCCGTGAACGCGGAGCATGTATACGCCGCGATACGCAATGCCGGCGCCGACTTTGAGGAAGGCGATATCGGCGGCGGCAAAGGCATGGTCTGTTATGGCTTCAAGGGCGGCATCGGGTCCGCCTCCAGGATCGTGCCCATAGACGGCAACAGGTACACCATCGGCGTACTGGTGCAGGCCAATTATGGCCGGACGGCCGATTTGACCCTTGCCGGCAAGAACATTGGCAGAGATGTTCCGCCCGGATGGGGCGCGAAGGAGGACCTGGGTTCCATCATCGTCGTTCTGGCGACGGACCTGCCGCTGGACTTTCGCCAATTGGGCCGGGTACTCAAACGGGCGGGGCTTGGCATGGCCCGTCTGGGATCGGTCATGGGCCATGGCAGCGGAGAAATTATTTTTGGTTTCACCAGCGCAAATCGTGTCCATCATTTAGAAGGGAATTCGGTTCTGGATCAAAAGATATTGCGGGAGGACCTGCTGGATATCCCCTTCCGGGCTGCCGCCGAAGGTTGCGAGGAGGCTATTGTGAATGCGCTGCTTTGCGCGGACAGCGTTCAGGGATATGCGGGAACAAGAAAGGGCAGCCTGCGCGAATGGCTGGAAAAACATCCGTTGTGAGAAATCTTGTCAATCTTATTGACAAATCCTAACTAACAAAATAAAATATCATTCGAGAATAATTCTCGATAAGGATGATCTCGATGAACACACGGAGCACTGTCCAGCGCCAGCTTGTCCTGGAGACGGTATACAAGCTGCATCATCCTACGGCGGAAGACGTGTACGGGATGATTGTGAAAGACCATCCCAACGTGAGCAAGGCTACCGTATACCGGAACCTGAATCTGCTGGCGGATACCGGGAAGATTCGGCGCGTGCAGCTTTTGGATGCCGCCGTGCGCTTTGACGGCCAGCTTGCCAGGCACTACCATGCCCAATGCCGCAAGTGCGGCCAGGTGCTCGACGTGATGGAGGAAATCAGCCTGACCGGACAAGGGGATACTCTTTCGCGGCTGGGCTTCACCGTTGAGGACCGGGAGGTTTTGGTAAGAGGCCTGTGCCTGACGTGCAGGGAGCAGGAAAACCGGCGCGAAAGCAACTAAAGGGCATTTCATGGGGGAACCCATTGAAATATATTTTTCTTGAGGAGGAGACACGGTTATGAAAGAGCTGAAAGGAACCAGGACGGAAGCGAACCTGATGGCGGCCTTCGCCGGAGAATCCCAAGCCCGCAATAAGTATACCTACTACGCTTCCCAGGCGAAGAAGGAAGGGTATGAGCAGATTGCGAGCCTTTTCCAGGAGACGGCCGACAACGAAAAGGAACATGCCAAGATCTGGTTCAAGCTTTTGCATGGCGAAGGCGTTCCCGAGACGACTGTCAACCTGAAGGATGCCGCCGCCGGCGAGCACTACGAGTGGACCGACATGTACGCCAATTTCGCCAAGGAGGCGAAGGAGGAAGGGTTTGACAAGATCGCTTTCCTGTTTGAGCAGGTTGCCAAGATCGAAAAGACCCACGAAGAGCGGTACCTGAAGCTGCTGGCCAATGTGGAAGGCGGCCTTGTCTTCTCCAAGGAAGGCGACGCCATTTGGCAGTGCGCCAATTGCGGCCATCTGGTCATCGGCAAAAAGGCGCCCCAGATGTGCCCCGTTTGCGCCCATCCCCAGGCTTTCTTTATGGTGAGGGCGGAGAACTACTGATTTCGCGCAAATCAGGCTGGCTTTGCCAACCGGAGCGATTGCAAACGAGGGGGACCATTTGGTCCCCCTCGTTTGCTCCCCTGGAATATGTGAGGCTCTTCAACGAAGAAGCCTATTCTTTATATAATACAGGGATTCTCAAGGGATGCATCCCTTGAGCGGGGTTCCCAGGGGCAGAACCCCCGGGCGTATTTATTTCGTAAATCTTGCCCGCATGGAGGGGCAGGATGCGCAGCCGCCCTCGCCGGTTTCCCTAAGGGAGGAGGGGAGAGCGTCGCCCACTTCCTTCATGGCCAGGATCACCTCGTCCGGCGGGATGGGGCAGGAGACGCCGGCCAATGCCATTTCCGCCGCGGTAAAGGCGTTGCCAACGCCGCCCACGTTACGGTACACGCAGGGGACCTCCACCAGGCCGCCCACGGGGTCGCACACAAGGCCCATGCTGTTCATCAGCGCAAAGGAGCAGGCGTCGGCGGCCATGGCTGGCGTGCCGCCCATCAGTTCCACCAGCGCCGCTGCCGTCATGGCGGCGGCGCTGCCGCTTTCGGCCTGGCAGCCGCCCTCGGCGCCGGAGATGGTTGCCATGGTGGCGATGACGCCGCCCACGGCGGCCGCGGTGAACAGTGCGTCGGCAATGGCCTCGTCGGAAAGCTGCCTTTCTTCCTGCACCGCCAATAGCGCCGCAGGCAGTATGCCGCAGGCGCCGGCGGTGGGCGCCGCCACAATTTTGCCCATGCAGGCGTTGCACTCCGCGACGGCCAGCGCGTATGCCACCGCCTTGCCGACCACGCTGCCGCACAGGCTTTTCCCCGCGGTCAGCCGCGCATGTATTTTTGCCGCCTGCCCGCCGGCCATGCCGGATACGGAGCGCAGACCGGGGTTCAAACCCTCCTGCACTGATTCCCGCATGGTTTGAAGGTTTTTGAGCATGCGCCGGGACAGCACTTGCGTTTCCACGCCGTCTTCCGCGGCCTGGGCGGCTTTTGCAATTTCAGCAATGGATTTCCCCCGGGCGGCTTCCAAAAGCTCGGCCATGGAATTGTAGTCCATAATTTAATCCCTCTTTTCCAGAAAGGCGATGGAGTCGATGCCGGGCAAGGCGCGCAGCCGCTTGACCAGGTCTTCCTCCGGGCGGCTGTCCACTTCCAGAACCATCACCGCTTCCGCGCCTGCTTTTTTGCGGAATACGCGCATGGTGGCAATGTTCATGCCCTTTTCCGCGATCAGGCCGCTGACGCGGGCGATGACACCGGGCGCGTCGTGGTGCTGTATCACAATGGTATTTTCTGTGCCGGAAAAGCCGACCTCCAGCCCGTTCATCGATTGTATGCGTATGCTTCCGCCGCCGATAGAGGCGGCCTGCACGCTGATGCTGCGGCCGTCCGCCGCCCTGGCGTCGATGATGATGGTATTGGGATGCGCGTTTCGTATATGCACGCTGGAAAAACGCAGGACAAGCCCGGCCTCCCTGGCCAAGGCAAGACTATCCCGCAGGCGGGGGTCGTCCACGTCAAAGTCCATCAAACCGCCGGCGACGGCCCGGTCTGTTCCGTGGCCTTCATAGGTTTTGGCAAAGGACCCATGAAAGCCGATATCCGCCGTAATGGGCTGTACGCCCAGCAGCCTTCTGACCACGCGGCCGATCCTGGCCGCGCCCGCGGTGTGGGAACTGGAAGGGCCGATCATCACCGGCCCGATCACATCAAACAGATGCATTTTGTGCCTCCTGATATCAGGTTGTCCAAAGAGAGTATAACCAAACGGACGCAATTGTCAATCACGCTCCCTTGCTGTACAATGAAGACATACGATTTATGGAGGTAAGCATGATCAAGAACATCATTTTCGACATGGGGAACGTATTGCGGGACTTTGCGCCCATGCGCTGCATCTCGCCATATGTTAAGGAAGAAAGCGACGCTGCATTGCTTCGGGACGAGATGTTTGGCAAAGAGGAATGGCGTTTGCTGGACCGGGGCGATCTTACCTATGACGAGGCGGTTGCCAGCGTAAAGCGGCGGCTGCCCCAAAGGCTGCACGCCGTGCTGGATGAAATCATTGCCCATTGGCACGAATATATGCCTGGAGATGAAAGGATGCTGGAATTGGTCAAAAGGCTGAAGGCCAGCGGCTACAAGCTGTATCTTCTGTCAAACGCCAGCGTTCGCTTTGCCGTATACAGGGATACCTTTGAAGCGCTCAAATATTTTGACGGCGCTGTCGTTTCCGCGTTTTATCACGTGCTCAAGCCTGAGGAAAAGATATACCGCATCCTCTTTGATACGTATCAGCTTGATCCGAAGGAATGCTTTTTTATTGATGACAATCCTGATAACGTGGAAGGCGGGCGGCGTCTTCACATGGACGGCCATGTTTTCACCGGCGATGTACAGGCGCTTCTTGCGGATTTTGCTTTCCAGGGCATACGGGTATGAACGTGCGCGTCTTGCCTGTTTCTTGTTTTTTCTTTCATGGCGCTAACAAAAAGCTGATACTGCACATACACCGGTATACTACACTTACCTTGCATCAAGAAACGAAATGCAAGGAGAGAAAATCATGAAGAAAATCGTTGCCCTGGTCGTATGCCTTGCGATGGCGCTGACCCTGACCGTATCCGCAATGGGCGCGGAGTTTGACAAGTCCGAGGAAATCACCGTTGTGTCCCGTGAAGCCAGCTCCGGCACCCGTGGGGCCTTTGATGAGCTGATGAAGATCGTTGTCAAGACCGATGCCGGCACCGAAGACCTCCTGTTCCCCGAAGCCGTTATGGTCAGCTCCACCGACGAAGTCAGCGCCAAAGTGGAAGTAGATGCTTTCGCCATCGGCTACACCTCCCTGGGCTCCGTCACCGATAAGGTCAAGGCTTTGGTTGTGGATGGCATCGAAGCCACTGTTGAAAACGTGAAGGCCGGCGCCTACAAGATTTCCCGCCCCTTCGTGCTTGCCCTGCCCCTGACCAGCGAAAACGCTTTGGCCAAGGACTTCCTCGCCTTCACAACCTCCAAGCAGGGCCAGGAAATCATTGTCGCCGGAGGCTACATTACCTCTGTTGACGAAGCTCCCGAATATACCGCCTCCGCCCTCACCGGCAAGCTGACCTTCTCCGGCTCCACCTCCGTGGAAAAGGTTATGGAAAAGCTGAAGGAAGCCTATGTTGCCCTGAACCCCAACGTGGCCATCGAGATCACCTACAACGGCTCCTCCGCCGGCATCAAGGATGTCACCGAAGGCAAAGTTGATGTGGGCATGTCCAGCCGCGAGCTCAAGGCCGAAGAACTCGAAGTGCTTGCCCCCACCGTGTTCGCCCATGACGGCATCGCCGTAGTCGTGAACGTCGCCAACCCCGTGACCGACCTCACCAGCGAACAGATCACCGCGATCTTCACCGGCGAACTGCGCACCTGGGAAGCCGTTGAAACCGCCGCTGCCGCGAACTAAGAAGCATATAACACCTTATAGCTAAAAGGGGATGGGAAACCATCCTCTTTTGTTGTACTGGAAAATGGGCTTAAAGCAAAGCTTCCTTTTAGCCTCCTTTGGAAAGGAGGTGCCGCCCACAGGCGGCGGAGGATTGGTGAAGGGGAGGAGTCAAGCATGACCGATGGAGGATGAATGGATTAATGAATCAGCGCGACGATGGAGCCACTGATTCAATCGCCCGCCTTACCTTGTAAACACACCTGAATGGCATATTCTGTACAATTGTCATTCAGCCGCACCATATAAAAAGAACCTGCGCAATTGCCCAGGTTCCATGCTTTATAGCCGGCACTATACCCCTTTTTCAGAGGTAATCACTTTTTGCTTTTCGAGGAAATCCTGTTCTCCGTACCCTTCAAAAGCCGCCCAATATTGGCACGGTGCCGGTAGATGCAAAGGCCTGCCACGATGACCGCCCATAGGCAGACAAACAAGCTGCTCAGGTTGGTAAAGATCACAATGGCCGCAAACAGTGTCACCATGACCATGCTGCCCAGGGATACATACTTTGTAAGCGCCAGAATCAGAAAAAAGGACGCGATTGCGATCAGGCCGGGGATGGGGAACAGATACAACATGACCGCCACAGAGCTGGCGACGCCTTTTCCGCCTTTGAATTGATAGTATACAGGCCAGTTATGACCGATGATGCCGGCCAGGCCGGCCACCATCGCGCCTTCATGTCCGGCAATTAGGCTGCCGATGGCGCAAGCCAAAAAGCCCTTCAAAAAGTCGCCGACAAACGTAATGGCGGCGGGCTTTTTGCCCAGCACCCGGAGCACGTTGGTAGCCCCGGTGCTTTTGCTGCCTTCCTTGCGCAGGTCCACATCGCTGCTTGTACCGGCTACAATCAAACCGGTGGAGATGGAGCCCAACAGATAGCCGGCTATGGCGGATACCGCAAAAGTCAGTACCTGATTCATGATTAATTCTCCTTTTGCTTTTCGCGCAGTATGAAGCGCAGGGGCGTGCCTTCAAACCCAAAGGATTTGCGGAAATGGTTCTCGAGATAGCGTTCATAGGCAAAATGCATCAGCTTTTCATCATTGACAAACAGCACGAAGGTAGGCGGGCAGACAGACTGCTGGGTGGCATAGTAAATCTTCAAGCGCCGGCCGCCGGTGGCAGGCGGCTGCAAAGAGCCCTGGGCGTCCGCCAGCACATCGTTCAGAAGTCCGGTGGGTACTCGCTTGGAACATTGTGCCCACACTTTATCCACCCATTCCAGCACCGTGTGCACCCGCTGGCCGGTCATGGCGGACAGGAACAGGACAGGCGCATAGTCCATGAACTTCAGCGCTTCCAGCACTTCCTTGCGGTAGGCCTCCAGCGTTCCCGTATCCTTTTCCACGGCGTCCCACTTGTTGACGACGATGACGGCACCCTTGCCTTCTTCGTGAACCATGCCGGCGATCTTGGTATCCTGCTCCGTCACGCCATCCTGGGCATCGATCACGATCAGGGCTACATCGCAGCGGCGGATGGCTGCAATGCTGCGCAAAACGCTGTAGCGTTCCAGCGTGTCATCCTCGATGGCCCGCTTGCGGCGCATGCCCGCGGTGTCGATGATGTTGTATTCCGTGCCGTCCTTGCCGGTAAAGCGGGTATCGATGGCATCCCGCGTCGTGCCGGGGATGTTAGATACCATGGTACGCTCTTGGTTGAGGAGCTTGTTCACCAGCGAGCTTTTGCCCACGTTGGGCCGGCCGACCACGGCCAGCTGCAGCACATGGCTGCCTTCCTCCAGCTCGTCATCATCCGGCGGCGGCAGCTGCTTTACGACCTGCTCCAGCAAGTCGCCAAGGCCAAGCATGTTGACGCTGGATATGCCGATGGGGTCGCCCAGGCCCAGGTTATAGTACTCATACAAAACATCGTTCATGCCGGCAAAGTCCAGCTTGTTCACCACCAGCAGCAGCGGCTTTCTGGTTTTGCGCAGCAGTTTGGCCACTTCCTCGTCGTCCGGGGTAAGGCCTACCCGGGCGTCCACGAAAAAGCAGATCACATCCGCCATATCCATGGCAATTTGTGCCTGATGCCGCATTTGGGAAAGCAGCACATCCTCGCTGTAAGGATCAATGCCGCCGGTATCGATCATGGTGAACTTCCGGCCCATCCACTCCACGTCGGCATAGATGCGGTCCCTTGTGACGCCGGGCATATCCTCCACGATGGAGATGCGCTTGCCGGAGATTTTGTTGAAAAAGGTGGACTTGCCTACATTGGGCCGGCCCACGATGGCTACCAGGGGTTTAGGCATCGTCTTGATCCTCCGAATCGAATATGCCGTATAAGGCACGGTAAAAGGCTCTCCCGCTGTTTGGAATCACATGCAAGGGGGCCGGCAAGGCTTGCGCCGCTTCCGAAAGGGACATGTTGTCCAGGAAAAGATCGCCCTCGGCACGAAGCATGTTGGCGCAAATCAGAATGTGGTCTGTTCTTGTGCCCTGCAGCTGCCTGACCAGGTCCTGGCCCGTGATCAGGCCGGTAACGGTAATGGTGTGGCCAAAGAAATCGTTGATAATCGGGCGAATCTCCACCTTGATTTCCGGCGGGGCAAACCTTGTGGCCAATTCCGTTAGAAATGGCGCAACGGATACGCCGCAGGCGATGATAATGCGGCGGATGCCGTCAAGAGGTTTGATCCCGTCTTCCACGGATTGTTCCACATCGCTGATAAACAGCCGCAACAGCCCGACGCCGTTTTCGATCTGCGGAAAGTCTTCGTAATACGGTTCCTCCGGCAGGGGAAGACCGCTCAGGCAATACAGCTCGTCCGCCGGGAAAACAAACCGGGTGCCGTACTTTTCAAGGTTTTTTTGCTGCAGCGGCAGTATGCTTTGTATCAGCGCGGCGGCGGTTTCGCGGTCAAAGGGCATCAGCTTCTCCAGGCCATCCCGGTGGGCCGTAAGCCCGACCGGCACCAGCGCCGCGGAGCGGGCGGCGGGATAAAAGGAAAGAAGGTCGCAGAGTGTCTTTTCCAGCACCGGGCCGTCGTTGATGCCGGGGCACAAAACGATCTGGCAATGGAACTGGATGCCGGCTTTAGAAAAGCGGTCCAGGTGTTCCATGATCCTGTCGGCGCCGGGATTTTTCATCATCTGCCGTCGAACCAAACCATCGGTGGCGTGCACGGAAATGAACAGCGGGCTGGCGTGCCGGCGGATGATCCTGTCGATTTCACTTTCGGAAAGATTGGTGAGCGTGATATAGTTGCCCATCATCAGGGACAGGCGCCAGTCGTCATCCTTGACATACAGGGTCTTGCGAAGGCTTGGAGGCATTTGGTCGATAAAGCAGAATACGCAATGGTTGCGGCAGCTGCGGGGGCGGCTGATCAGCGTTTCTTCCAATTGAATGCCCAGCGGTTCATATTCATCCTTGCGGATGGTGATTATGGCTTCTTCGCCGTTTTGTCTTTCAATATCGAGTATCACAAGACTGTTGGTGGAAAGCGCCTGGTAATCGATCTGATCGATGACTTCTTCGCCGTTGATCCGCCTCAGTTTATCTCCTTCATGGATGCCGCTTCGGCAGGCGGCGCTGCCGCTTTTGACGGCTGTGATGGTATGCGGCAAGCCCCAATCCTCCTTTGTCCGGCTTAAGGCATATAAATGCAGGTTACATTATCGGCCATTTATTTGGAATTGTCAAGCAAGGGGAATAGGTATGCAAGGATAAATACACATAACATTCACATTACCTTCATTTTCCCACAACATCCGGCCCCTATACTGCAAACGATGATAAATCTTCCGCTTGCAAGGAGGTTCCCATGAAGAAAGCCTTGAAGACCATTGCGAAAATACTCATCCCATGCGTCCTTATCGGCGGGCTTGGTTATGGCGGCTACCGCATTTACCAAAGCAGGCAGGCAGCCACAGCGTCGGCCACCGGCGATGTTTCGTATGTCAAGGTGCAGATCGGTACCGGCAATCTGGAAAAATCGGTCACGGGCACCGGCACGCTGAGCATTTCCAAAACCCAGGATGTGAAATTGGATTACCCCGTGGTTGTTACCAATGTGCGCGTTTTGGCCGGCTCACAGGTAGCGGCAGGCGATGTATTGGCGGACGTGGATACGGATGCGTTGAAGACCGCCATCACCAATTTGGAAACGGAGCTTTCCACCAACAGCGATTCCCTGGTGCAGCTGGCGCGTTCGCACAAAGATGAAACGAAATTGACCATTTCCGTTGCCGGCCGCGTAAAGGCCATCTATGGCGCGAAAGGGGACCTGGCCCAGGATGTCATGGATGAATACGGCGCGCTTATGCTTTTGTCCATGGATGGAAAAATGAAGGTTTCCATTCCGGCCGGTGAGCTTGCCCTTGGGCAGGAAGTAGACGTATATGACGGCGTCACCAAATACGCCGGGGTCGTCGAAGGTCTGGATAGCGGCACAGCCACCATTACCTTCAGCGATGCAAAAACGCTGGATGGCGCCAGCATCCAGGTCGTAAGCAACAGCGTCATCATCGGCAGCGGTACGGCGCAGATCAACCTGCCTTACAGGTACACTTCTTCTTCAAAAGGTTTGATCACGGATGTCTATCAGAAAATCAACGCCAAAACCGCCCGGGGCAGCGCCCTGTTCTCCCTTTCCTATGTTCCTGTTTCCAAGGAGTATGACACACTGCAAAAGCAGCAAGACGAAATACTGGCGAAGCTGAAGGAAGCCAAGGCCATCCTGGCCTCCGGCAGCGTCACCTCGCCCATTGACGGCATTGTATCTGCGGCCGTATCCGCCTCCGATGTGGAAGCGGCGGCGGGAACGGCGCTGGCCACGCTGTACGCGGGCGACGCCAAGCAGATGATCGTCAGCGTGGATGAACTGGACATCATCAACGTTCGGGTCGGCCAGGAAGTCACCATCGAGATGGATGCCATCACCGACAAGACCTACACCGCCGCCGTCGCCTACATATCCCAAATCGGCAGTAGCTCCAGCGGCGTTACCACCTACAGCGTGACGCTGAATGTGCAAGGCGATGAGCAGTTGAAAATCGGCATGAACGGCACGGCCACCATCCACGTCGGCGACGCCGAGGGCGTGGTGCTGGTACCGATCGCTGCCCTGAACACCTCCAAGAATGGGCAATACGTGTGGCTGTACGATGAATCCATTGGCGCCGATGCCCAGGAGCCGGGCGTCAGAACATATGTTACCACAGGCCTTTCCAACGATACGTACGCGGAAGTGAAGTCCGGCCTGAGTGCGGGGGATTATGTCATGGTCACGCGATCCGCCGATTCCAGCCAAAACGGCTTTCAAGGGTTTGGCGGCATGGAAATGATGCAGATTCCCGGCGGCAGCGAAGGCTTTACGCCTCCCAGCGGCGGCGGTGAGGGGGGCGGCACCCGCACTTTCCCCGGCGGCGGCAGCCAGAATAACGGAAACCGCAGCTTCCCGAGCGGCGGCGGACAGGGCGGCAATTAACCAAAGGGGGGAATATCCATGATCCAGATGGAGCACATCGTAAAAAAATATCAAATGGGCGGCGAAGAGATCTATGCGCTGGCGGACGTATCGCTGACGATTGAAAAAGGCGAGTATGTGGCGATCATCGGCCCCTCCGGCAGCGGGAAATCCACGCTGATGAACATCATCGGCTGCCTGGACGCTGCGGACTCCGGCTCCTATTCGCTCAACGGCAAGCCCATAGAAAAGTACAACCAGCGCCAGCTGGCCAGGCTGCGCAACACGCATATCGGCTTTATTTTCCAGGGCTTCAATCTGTTGAACCGCCTCACGGCGCTGGAAAATGTGGAGCTGCCCCTGGTCTACCAAAACCTGCGCGCCTCGGAACGGAAGGAAAGAGCGGTCATGGCGCTGGAACAGGTCGGCCTGAAGGAAAGAATGAAGCACAGGCCCAGCCAGTTGTCCGGCGGACAGCAGCAGCGGGCCGCCATTGCCAGGGCCCTGGCGGCGAATCCTGCCCTGATCCTGGCGGACGAACCCACAGGCAACCTGGATAAAAAAACAGGTCTTGAAATACTGGAGCTTTTTCGCCATCTGAACGCAGAGGGGAACACCATCGTGGTGATCACCCATGATCCAAATGTTGCGGCCCAGGCACAGCGCGTGATCCATATTGAGGATGGGCGCATATGGGAGGAGGGAACGGCCAATGATTTACCAGTCGCTTAAAATGGCGTTGAAGTCCATTGGCGGCAACAAGATGCGCTCCTTCCTGACGATTCTTGGCGTTGTCATCGGCGTGGTTGCCATCGTGGTGCTGGTCTCTATCGCTCAGGGGACAAACGCCTCCGTGGTCAGCCGAATCGAGAGCATGGGCACCAATCTGATCAGCGTCAACATTAGGGCCCGCTGGCAAAACCCCATTACCCTGGCGGAACTCAAAAACCTGTCCGGCACGCAAGGCATTGAAAATGTCGCGCCCATCGTCAACGTATCCGGCACGGTGAAGGCCGGCGTCACCACCTATGACGACGGCAGCATACTGGGCACAACGCCAGGCTATGACCAAATTCGCAACTATACCGTGCAGCTGGGCCGTTTTTTAAAGGACCCGGATATCGACAACCGCAGCTTTGTGGCGGTCATCGGCACAGAAGCGGCCACGGAAATGTTCGGCACGGTGCGTGTGGTGGGCGAAACCTTTACCCTCAACGGCTATACCTTTACCGTCGTCGGCGTGCTGGGCGAAATGGGTTCCACCATTGCAGGATCGGGCGACAACCTGATCCTGATCCCCTTCACGCTGGCGGAAAGGCTGTTCTCCCAGCGGGGCATTTCCAGCTTCTATGTATCCGCCGCGTCCGCCCAGGAGGTCACCTCCGCCCAGGAAGCGGTGACGGCCTACTTAAAAACGGTATTCAGCACAAGCTCCCAGTACAGCGTCTACAACCAGACGGAAATGCTTTCCACCCTGAGTGAAACCACGGCGACGCTAACCCTGATGCTGGGCGGCATCGCGGCCATCTCGCTTTTGGTCGGCGGCATCGGCATCATGAACATCATGCTGGTATCCGTGTCGGAGCGCACCCGGGAGATCGGCATCCGCAAGGCCATCGGCGCGGCCAGGGGCAACATACTGATGCAATTCCTGATCGAAGCCCTGGTCGTAAGCCTGATGGGCGGCCTCTTAGGTCTTGGCATCGCGACGGCAGCCTGTTACTTTCTGGGTCCCGTGCTCAGCATGACGCTGACCATTTCGCCCATGGTTTCGGCGGTCGCCATCGGATTTTCCGTTTTCATCGGCGTGGTCTTCGGTCTGTACCCGGCCAACAAGGCATCCAAGCTAAGACCCATTGATGCTTTACGCTACGAGGGATGAGTTTTTCCCAAACCATGAATAATGGTTCATGACGCCGCGCATGCTGATTTGGACAGGAACGGAGGGATCGGCATGCGCGGCGTTCGTACGGATTTGGCCATGGAAAGCGCCGGAACATATTGCGGCGACAAAAGCGGCATCCGCGTGGAAAATTGGGAGGAAGGGGACATCTCCCGCACCACCGTTACCATTGAAACAGAGGAGGCTGCCTGCCGCCTGGGAAAGCAGCAGGGCATGTTTGTAACAATCTGCAGTGATAAGTTGCCCAAATGCGGCGCGGATATAAGAAAGCGGGTGGCGCAGCTTTTAAGCGAGGCGCTGAACGAAATGCTGCCGGAAAACGGCGAGATTCTGGTCATCGGCCTTGGCAACCGCAAGGTGACGGCCGATGCCCTGGGCGCCCGGGTGGTGGAATCCACGCTGGTGACGCGGCATCTTCGCCAGACGCTTCCGGAAGATCTAAAAGGCCGGCTGCGCAGCGTTTGCGCCGTTACGCCGGGCGTATTGGGCATTACCGGCATGGAAACGGCGGAGATGGTGCGCGGCATCGTGGAGCATGTAAAGCCGGCCGCGGTCATCGCCATCGACGCGTTGGCGGCCATGGAGACGACGCGCATCTGCACCACCGTGCAGGTGACCGATACCGGCATCAGTCCGGGCAGCGGCGTGGGCAATCACCGCCTTGGCCTGACGGCCCAAACCCTTGGCGTGCCGGTGATCGCCATCGGCGTGCCCATGGTGGTCTACGCCGCCACCATCGCCAAGGATGCGCTGTCGATTCTTTTGCACGATATGCAAATGCCCTCCTCGGACCATATGGATGCCGTGGACGCGCTGACGGATAAGATTTACGCCCATTCGCTGGGCGAGATGGTGGTCACGCCCCGGGAAGTGGACGAACTGGTCGGAAACCTGGCCGAGGTGCTGGCGCTGGGGATCAACATGGCGCTGCATCCCAAACTGTCCGGGGACGAGATTCCGATTTTGATGCATTAAGGGGCTTGTCTTTGCATATGCATGAGTATCCTACAACAGATGAGGTGATCATGCATGCGCATACGTATCATAACGCGCATTCAGGCAATCTGCCTGGTGCTTTCCCTGTTTTTGGGTGTTTTTGCCTTGGGCCTGGGCGCCGGCTGGATGCTGTTCAAAGGCAATGGACAGCCGGGAGGCGCGGTGGAAGCCTTTGCGCCCGCGGGGCAGACGCCGGATTGGGAAGGCGAGTCAACGCCTCTGCCCTTGGGCCCTCCGGCGCAAACGGCAGGGCCTGAGCTGACGAATTTGTTTTCGTTTGCCACGCCTTCGTCCCCGTCAAATCTGCCGGTGATTACGCCTGCGGCGGCGCTGACGATGACGCCCGAACCGGCTGTCACGCCCACCCTGGAACCGGGCGGATTCCGCATTGAGGTGGTCAGGGGGCCGAATGTCAGCGGATCTGCGGGCCGTAAGCGTATCTTGATCTACCACACCCATACCTATGAGGCATATACACAGACACCGGAATACACCTATGAGCCCACAGAGAAATGGCGCACCAAGAATAACCAGTGCAACGTGGTCCGGGTTGGGGAAGAGCTTGCGCAGCTTTTGACCGCGGCGGGGTTTGAGGTAGTGCACGACACCGCCGCTTACGAACCGCCCGTTCTTTCCACATCCTATACCCGTTCTTTGAAAATGCTGGAAGAATCTCTGGGACGCGGAGAAAATTATGACCTGTACATCGATCTGCACCGGGACGGCGGAAATGGGAGCAACACCGTGCAGGTGGGGGATCAGCGCATAGCCCGGATCATGTTTCTCGTGGGCAAAGGTACGGGGCTGACAAGCGCCGGATTTGATGAAAAGCCTGACTGGGAAAAGAACCTGGCCATCGCCCAAGCCATCACCAATGAGCTGAACACACAGGTGCCGGATTTATGCCGTCCGGTTAAGCTGAGCACAAGCCGTTACAACCAGCACATTGCCCCTCGCTGCGTTTTGATAGAGGCGGGGAGCAACATGAATACCCTGGAGGAAGCCTTGGCAAGCGTCCCCTATTTATCCGATGCCATCAGAGCCGTTTTAAATGCCCCGGAGGCCACCCAAGCCCCCGAAGGCCAATGATTTCAGCATGTGATTTGAAGTGCCGCGCTGCCGGACTTGCGCCGCCGGAGATTCGGGGATATACTATCGGGAAAGGAGCCTTATACGGAGGACGATTGGTATGGTTTCAGCCCTGGGGCCTGTAGGGGTATTTGACAGCGGCGTGGGCGGCATCAGCGTACTTCGCACCGCCCGCGTTTTATTGCCCGGAGAAGACTTTATCTATTATGGCGATACCGCCCACGCGCCCTACGGCACCAAACCGCCGGAGGAAGTGAAGGGCTACGTTTTGAAAGTGGCGGAGCACCTGATGAAGCAGGGCGCCAAGGCCATACTTATCGCCTGCAACACGGCCACCAGCGTCGCGGCCCAAACGCTGCGGGCCTCCGTTTCCATACCCGTCATCGGCATGGAGCCGGCGCTAAAGCCGGCGGCTTTGCTTCGCCACGGCGGAAAAATACTGGTGATGGCAACACCGGTAACACTTCGGCTGCCAAAGTTTCAAAGGCTGATGGAGCAGTACGGCGAGGGCGCCTATCCTGTGCCGTGCCCCGGGCTGATGGAGTTTGTGGAGCGGGGGGAATGGGAAGGGGAGGAGCTGCGCGCGCACTTAAAGGGGCTGCTGGCGCCGTACAAGGATGAGTCGGTGGACGCGGTAGTCCTGGGCTGCACCCATTACATATTCCTGCGGCAGCTGATACAAAGCATGTTTCCGCCCAAAACAGCCGTGCTGGACGGCAATATCGGTACCGTGCGCCAGCTGCGCCACCGCCTTGCGGATTTGAGCCTTCTGCGCGTGCGGTTGGGCGGCGGAGGCGTGGTGCTGCAAACCTCCGGCGACCCCAATGAGATGATCCCCAGAATGAACATACTGCTGCATCTGCCGCTGGACAAGTTTGACGCGCCGACGGCCGGGCAAACATAAAAATGCCGCTTGATACGAAAGGAAGCGAAAGGGCCATGGAACCGCATACGTTTGCTTCGGGGGAAGAATTCCGGCAATGGCTGCAAGCCAACTGCCTTTTGAGCAAAGGTATATGGCTTTTGTTCGGAAAGCCGGGCGGGCCCAAGACCGTCGGCCCGAATGAGGCGCTGGAGGAAGCGCTTTGCTTCGGCTGGATCGACAGCCAGCTAAAGAGCCTGGATGAAAAGACGTATATCAAATACTTTTCTCCCAGGCGCCGTGGCAGTGAATGGTCGGAAAAGAACAAGGCCATGATCGAGGTGCTGGAAAAGCAGGGCCGGATGACGGATTACGGCAGGGAAAGGGTAGAGGAGGCCAAGCGGGAGGGCACGTACAAACCCAAGGACAGGCCGCCCATCACCCAGGAAATGATTGACGCGCTGACCGAAAAGCTGGCGGGGCTGGAACCGGCCCATACCCACTTTCTGGCCATGTCTCCCTCCGTCAAACGTACCTACGCCGCGCTTTTCCATGAAGGCAAATCGGAGGAAACAAGGCGCAAAATATTTGAAAAAATCGTGGACAGGCTGCAAAAAAACCTCAAGCCCATGTAAGGGAATGCAATGTTTTTTTCCATATATTTGGGCTTCGCAGCAAAAATCATGTCTTTTCTTTTTTGGGATTATATGATAAACTAATGCTTGAGTGTTCAAAAGGACGGGCAAAAACGTGCGTTTACGCAGGTTTCCCGTTGCGTTCCAATTGCATAGACGCTTTATGGCAGCGTCATACCCACGGAAGAAAATAGCAAAAACATAGGGGGAAAGCACATGGCAGATTATCAAACAGCCGACATCCGGAACATGGCCCTCCTGGGTCATGGCAGCGAGGGCAAAACCACCTTGACGGAGGCTATGCTTTTCGCTGCAGGCATCGTGGACAGGCAAGGGCGTGTGGAGGATGGCGCCGCCACCACAGATTTTGAACCGGAAGAGGTTAAGCGTAAAATCTCCATCAGCGCCGCCGCAGCCCCTATTGATTGGGATGGGAAAAACCTCAATGTGATCGACGTTCCCGGGTATTTCGACTTTATCGGTGAGATGATGGGGCCTCTGCGCGTGGTGGAAACCGCCGTCATCGTTATCGGCGGCGTCAACGGCATGGCCGTCGGCACCGAAAAGGCATGGTATTATGCCAATAAAAACAATGTCGGCCGCATGTTCGTGGTCAACCAAATGGATCGGGAGAACGCCAATTTCACAAAGGTTTCCGAACAGCTGCGCAGCGTGTACGGCTCCAGTGTCGTGCCGGTTTTGCTGCCCATCGGCGAGGGCCTGAGCTTCAAGGGCGTTGTCAACGTGCTGGAAAACAAGGCTTATGAAGGCGCAGGCAAGACCTTCAAGGAGGTGCCCGTGCCCGCCCATATGAGCGCGCAGATCAAGACCGCTTTGGAAGAATTGACCGAGGCTGCCGCTTCCGCGGACGATGAGTTGATGATGAAGTACCTGGATGAGGGCGAGCTGTCCCACGAAGAGCTTCTAACAGGCTTTCGGGCCGGCATGAAGAGCGGAAGCATCGTTCCCGTGTGCGCCTGCTCCGCCGTTACGGGCGTCGGCATAGTCCCGATCATGAATGTGATGGCAAAATATCTGCCCTCTCCCGAAGGCGTGGTTGTCAAGGGTATCAGTCCCAAGACGGATGCTGAAGAAATCCGCACCTGCCAGGACAGCGACCCCTTTTCCGCGCTGGTGTACAAGACCATTGCCGACCCGTTTGTCGGCAAGCTGTCCCTGTTCCGTGTCTGCTCCGGCAGCTTGACCGCCAGCACCGCATTGTACAACGTCAATTCGGAAAAGGCCGAAAAGTCCGCCGGCATCTACGCCATGCGCGGCAAGAAGCAGCTGAGCAAAACCGTGCTTCACGCCGGCGACCTGGGCGCGCTGGCCAAGCTGCAGTTCACCGCCACCGGTGACACGCTGTGCGATCAGTTAAAGCCCATCCGCTTTGCTCCTTTGACGTTCCCCATTCCCTGCATCAGCAAGGCCGTGTATGCCGCCAAGCAGGGTGAGGAAGACAAGGTCTTCGGCGGTCTTGCCAGACTGCAGGAAGAAGACCCCACCATCAACATCGAAAAGAACGTGGAAACCACCGAAACGCTGCTATCCGGCCAGGGCGAACTGCACCTGGACGTGATCCGCAGCAAATTGGCCAGCAAGTTCGGCGCTAACGCCGTGCTGCAGGACCCCAAGATTCCTTATCGTGAGACCATCCGCAAGACGGTCAAGGCCCAGGGCCGCCACAAGAAGCAGAGCGGCGGCCATGGCCAGTTTGGCGATGTGTGGATTGAGTTCTCTCCCATTGGCGATGGCATTACCGAGTTTGATTTCGTGGATGCCGTAGTCGGCGGCGTGGTACCGCGCAACTTCATCCCTGCCGTGGAAAAGGGCCTGCGCGAAAATCTGCCCAGGGGCGTTCTGGCCGGGTATCCCATGGTTGGCCTGCGCGCCAAGCTGTATGACGGTTCCTACCACGCGGTAGATTCCTCTGAAATGGCGTTCAAGACCGCTGCCCGCCTGGCCTACAAGAAGGGCTGTATGGAAGCCGGCCCCGTGCTCCTGGAGCCCATCATGCACGTGGAAGTGCTGGTGCCCGACGAGTACATGGGCGATATCATGGGTGATATGAACAAGCGCCGCGGCCGCATCGCCGGTATGCACCAGGTGGATGGGCAGCAGCAGGTGGTGGCGGAAGCGCCTTTGGCCGAAATGTTCAAGTACGCCACGGATCTTCGCTCCATGACCCAGGCCCGCGGTTCCTTTACCATGAAGTTCGAACGGTATGAGGAAGTGCCCGCCATCGTAGCCCAGAAGATCATCGAATCCGCCAAGCGCGAAGACGAGGAAGAAGAATAAGCACATGCACAAAAGCCGGTCAAGCATACGTTTGGCCGGCTTTTTCAATATGCTGCAATATACCTTGCATAGCCTTTGGGCCGTATGTTAGAATAAAAATGGAAATTACGCCCGGAGGTACGCATGATAACCACCATTTGTCTGAACCCCGCCTTTGACAAAACGGTAAAGGTTGAAGAATTGCGCCTGGGGGAAGTGAACCGGATCCTGCATGTCCGGGAAGACCTGGGCGGCAAGGGTATCAATGTGGCGGCCGTGGCGCGCCGCCTTAAGCTGCAGGTGCAATGCCTGGGCTGCATGGGAGAAACAGGCTCCGGCAAGCTTCGGGAAAAAATGGTCGAAGAAGGCATTCCCTTTGAATTCATGACCATCCCGGGCGCTATCCGCACCAATATGAAAATTGTATCCGCCAAAGAGCAGGCTGTTACGGAGTTCAACGAGCCCGGCTGCCCCATGACAGAGGAACAGCTGGAGCATTTTATGACGCTGGTGATGGGGAAGTCAGCCGGCAGCTTTGTTGTGCTGACCGGCAGCCTGCCGCCCGGATGCCCCGAAGATACGTATCAAAAAATCATTTTGCAGCTTGACGGAACGCCCTGCATTCTGGATGCCCAGGGCAACAACCTGCTGCTTGGCCTTGCCGCAAAGCCTTATCTGGTCAAGCCCAACCTGAGCGAGCTGGAATCCACCATCGGCACATCACTGCGCACGCTGCGGGCCATCCGGGACGCGGCCTATGTGCTGATGAAAAAGGGCGCGCAATCCGTCATCGTATCCATGGGAAAGATGGGCGCCTTGTTTACCGACGGAAAACGCACCTTGTATTCCCCTGCATTAAGCGTGAAAGCCCTGTCCACCGTAGGGGCGGGGGACGCCATGGTGGGCGGCGTTTTGCACGGGCTGGAAAAAGGCGAGCCTTTGGCGGATGCTTTCCGGTGTGGAATGGCGGCCGGCGCGGCCAGCGTGATGACGGAAGGGACGCAGCCCATTTGTTATGAAGACTACCAGTCGCTTTTGAACAAGGTAGTGGTACAGGAAGTGTAACTGCCGCATGGCCTTTATGAAATTTTTTTCAAAAAAACCGGATCCCTTTTCCGATGGCGTCATCAGCCTGGTGGCCTCCGACCTGGCGCAGGAGGATGCGGATCTGGGCATCACGCAAACCTTTTTGTTCCGCATCGTCCCCTGCGGCACGAAAAAGGATGCCGGGCGCATCAGCCTTCGGTGCGGCGAAAGCGCCGGGTTGTACTATTTCGGGCACATTGGCTACCATGTGAACGAAAAGTTCCGCGGCCATGGATATGCGCTGCGCGCCTGCAGGTTATTGATCCCCTTGTGCCGGGTGCTGAAAATCCATTCCCTGGTGATCACCACCGACACCGACAATATTGCCAGCCGGCGCACCTGCGAAAAGCTGGGCTGCGAATTGGAAAGCATCGTGCCCGTGCCCCAGGAATACCGGCGCCAGTATCAGCTAAGCGCCCACAAGTGCCGCTATATCTTCCGGATTCCCCGCGCTTAAGCCCACCGCGCATGTTTCCTTTTTTCGCGCATACAGTATGCCTGAACAGGCATTTTTGCCGTCAGGCTTTTCTTTTTTGTTGAAATAGGGTAGAATAATCCCGTTGACGGTTGGAAAACCATGGGCAAAGGGAGGCGTTCGGTGCATATTCAAATAAACGGCGCATCTGTTTATTATGAGCAGCACGGTACCACCGGTGAACACGTTCTTCTTTTGCATGGCTGGGGCTGCGACACCACATTTTTTGCGCCGATCACAAAGACCCTGGCGGAAACCATGCGCGTGACCGTGATCGATTTCCCGGGACACGGCAAAAGCAGCCGGCCGCCGGAGCCTTGGGGCGTGCCGGATTACGGCGAGATGACCAGGGAACTGATGGACGCGCTGCACATCGGCCCAAGCTACGTCATCGGCCACTCCTTTGGCGGAAGGATTTCGCTGTATCTGGGCAGCCACTGGCCAAGATATATCAAACGGATGATCATTACCGGCGGCGCTGGCCTGAAAAAGCCCCAAACGGAAGCGCAGAAAAAGCGCGCCCAGCAGTATCAAACGCTGAAAAAAGGCGCGGCGATATTGAAAAGCCTTAAAATTTTCGGCAATCTTCCCGACCGGCTGGCCGATACGCTGCGCAAGCGCTATGGCTCCAAGGATTACAACGCGCTGGATGATCAGATGCGCAAGACCTTTGTAAAAATCGTTGCCCAGGATCTGCAGCCCCTTTTGCCCATCGTCAGCGTGCCCACCCTGCTGGTATGGGGAGATCAGGATACGGAAACGCCGCTGTGGATGGGGCAGACGATGGCCAGGGAAATCCCGGATGCGGGGTTGGTTCTTTTAGAGGGCGGCACTCACTTTGCGTATCTGGAGCAGTGGCAGCGCTTTGTGCGCATTGCCCTTCATTTTTTTTCGGAGGAGTGAACGGATGATCTTAAGCATCATCAAAATCATATTGGCCCTGGCGCCCATGGCGGGATGCCTGTTCGCCTCCCGGGGGCTGATCCATTATTTTCAGCTGGAAAGCTATCAGTTTCCGGGCTATTTTCAGACCCTTCGCCGGAACTGGAAGCGGTCCTTCCTGCCGGGGGCCGGCGTCGCCGTATTGATTTTTGCGCTGCTGGCCATGCATAGCCGGCTTGCTCAATCGGCCAGCCAAACGGTGGAGCTGTTCATCGCCTGCGCCGTGCTGCTTTTATCAGGGGTCGGCGGGCTGTGGATCGGCAAGCTTTTTCAGGATAAAACGGCCAAAAAGCCGCTGGTTTTCACGCCCCGTGTAAAGCGGCTGTACCTTGTTTACATCATCGTGCTGGTGGCATTTGCGCTGGTTTTATGGCGTACGTTATTCGTTGTGGTCCTGCTGGCGGCCGTGCCGCTGTTCCTGCCGTACATACTGGCGCTGGCCGGGCTGCTCGCCTGGCCGGTGGAAAAAATCATCAGCGAAATGTACTTCCGTGACGCGCAGAAAAAGCTTACCAGCCTTCCGGGACTGATCCGCATCGGCATCACCGGCAGCTATGGCAAAACGTCAGTCAAATTCTTTCTGGGCACTATGCTGGCAGAAAAGTACAACGTGCTCGTCACTCCTTCCAGCTTCAATACGCCCATGGGCGTTACAAAGGTGATCCGGGAAAAGCTGTCGCCCGGCCATCAGGTGTTTGTGGCGGAAATGGGCGCCCGCCATCGCGGCGATATCAGGGAAATGTGCCGGCTGGTCCATCCAACCCTGGGCGTTTTGGTCTCGGTGGGTCCCCAGCACCTGGACACCTTTAAAACCCTGGAAACCGTTATCAAAACAAAGTATGAACTGATCGAGGCGCTGCCCAGGGACGGCCACGGCTTCTTTGCCGATGACGGCGATATCTGCCTGAAGCTGTACCAAAAGACCGAAAAGCCAAAGACCATGGTGAGCCTTCACCGGGAGGACTGCGATGTCTGGGCTTCCGGTATCAGCTCCACGCCGGAAGGAAGCACCTTTACCCTGCATAAAAAAGACGGGGAAAGCATTGCCTGCACGGCAAAGCTGCTGGGCAAGCACAACATTCAAAACATCCTGCTGGCGGCGTCCGTTTGTTTGCACCTGGGCCTTTCCATGACGCAGATTGCAAGGGGCATCGCAAAGCTTGCGCCTGTGGAGCATCGGCTGCAGCTGATACAAAGCGGCGGCCTGACCATTATTGACGACGCGTTCAACAGCAATCCCAGGGGCGCTGTGGCCGCGTTGGAAGTTTTGAAAGAGTTCCAGGGCCGGCGTATCGTCATCACCCCCGGCATGGTGGAGTTGGGCGATCAGGAAGAAGCGTTCAACCGGCAGCTTGGCAAGACCATGGCTGACTGCGTGGATATCGCCATTCTGGTGGGCAAAAAGCATACGCTGCCCATCCAGGCCGGGTTAAAGGAAGCGGGTTTTGCCCAAAACGCCATCCATCCCGTAGCCAGCCTGGCGGATGCGACCAAGCTTTTGCATTCCCTGGCCAAGGCCGGCGACGTGGTGCTGTTTGAAAACGATCTTCCGGACAACTATAGCGAGGTGTGAAGGGAGGCGGATGTATGGGAAAAATACAACTGGGCGTAATGTACGGAAGCCGCAGCTGCGAGCATGAGGTATCCATTATCAGCGCGCTGCAACTGATGCAGGCGGTGGATACCGCAAAGTACGACGTGATCCCGGTTTACATCAGCATGCAGGGGATATGGTACACGGGCGAAGCGCTTCGGAATATGAAGACATATACCCCGTTCAGCGACGATCACAAAGGGCTTGTGCGCGTTTCCCTGGATATGACGCCGGGTTCCGGCGCATTGCTTACCATGGAGCAGGGGAAGGGCCTGCTGGGCGGGGTAAAGCAGCGGGTGGTTGCCAGGCTGGAATGCGTGATCCCCGTGTTCCACGGCATGCACGGCGAGGACGGTACGCTGCAGGGACTGCTGGAAATCGCCAACCTGCCTTACGCGTCGCCCGGGGTGGCCGGTTCCGCCGTGGGCATGGACAAAATCATCATGAAGCGGCACTTTACCGGCGCGGGCTTTCCCGTGCTGCCCGGCATTTGGTTTTCCAGGCAGGAATGGAAAACCGGGCAGGATGCGGTGCTTAACCAGATCGAAGAAAAGATCGGCTACCCTGTATATACAAAGCCTGCCAACCTGGGTTCCTCCATTGGCGTCAGCCGGGCGGAAAACCGGGAACAGCTTACGGAAGCGCTGGAGCTGGCCTTCATATACGACAGGCGCGTGCTGCTGGAAGAGGGGCTGACCAATCCCATTGAGCTAAACTGTTCGGTAGTGGGCTTTGACACGGAAATCAAGGCGTCTGTGCTGGAAATGCCCGTGACCTCCGGCGCGCTTTTATCCTTCGCCAACAAGTATCTGCAGGGCGGGGGCGGAAGCAAGGGCATGGCTTCCCTGTCCCGCGTGGTGCCCGCGCCGGTTGAGGACAGCCTGAAGGAAAGAATCCAAAACCTTTCCAAGGACATCTTCCGCGAGCTGGATTTGAAGGGCGTCGTGCGCATCGACTACATGTTCGATGTGGAAACGGAAAAGCTGTATATCACGGAAGTCAATACCATTCCCGGTTCCATGGCCTACTACCTGTGGGAAAAGAGCGGCGTTTCCTATACAAAGCTGATTGATGAAATGGCTGAAAGCGCCATGCGGGCCTATCAGGAAAAGAACGACAACAATTACGCCTACACCTCCGACATACTGAAAAATGTTCAGCTGGGCGGAAAAGCAGGCGCCGGAAAGGGCGGAAAGCTTCCCGCCTTTGCCGGCAGAAAGTGAGACATATATGCGGCGCACGGAACGGAACATGTATTCCTCACAGGTGACGTATCAAACGTATGGGCGGCAGGAACCGCCCTACGAGGAGGACGAGCAGTCGGGGTACAGCGAAGAGCCAGCCTACCCTTATGAGGAGGATCAGCCCTACGAGGAAGAGCCCATGTATGAGGAGGCCGGGCATGAGCCCGAACTGGTTTCCACCAGCCAGGCCATCAACCTGACCTGCACGCTGGCGGCGCTCAGCGGCATCTTTGCCTTTTTCCTGTATGTGGCCGACCGGCGCAGCGAGGCAGTGCGCCGCATATCGGTGCAGTCTGTGGCGCTGACCGGAATTTTCCTGTGTGTAACCATCGTGCTTTGGATCCTTGGCACGCTGTTTGGCATCATTCCGATCCTGGGCATCATTTTTGCCATCATCTTCTGGCTGCTGTTTGCCGCGGCTCTGCTGGCAACAGCCTACCTGAAGGTTCAAATGATGCTACATGCCTACAGGGGTTTTTCCTACCAGCTGCCGCTCATCGGCGACTACGTCCGCCGGTTCGAATAAGCGGCGATTACGCCGGCTGGACATTGCCTGGCCGGCTTTTTTGCGCGTTTGCGCCTGCTGGGAGAATATGCTATACTGAATTTGTGATTCAGGTAAAAGTAAAACAAGGAGTACTATGGTACATCTTTCGCAAATAAAGACGCCGGCCGATATCAAGCTGTGCGGCCATGAAGAGCTGCATCAGCTTGCGGAAGAGATTCGCCGGGAAATTGTATTGACGGTGGCCAGAAACGGGGGCCACCTGGCCTCAAACCTTGGCGTGGTGGAATTGACCCTGGCGGTGCACAGAATGTTCAACGCCCCGCAGGATAAGATTCTTTTTGACGTTGGCCATCAGTGCTACGTGCACAAGCTGCTCACCGGCCGTTACAGCGCGTTTTCCACCCTGCGCCAGTTTGGGGGTCTGAGCGGCTTTCCCAAACGGGAGGAAAGCGTATACGACTGCTTCGAGACAGGCCACGCCTCCACCGCCATCTCCGCGGCCCTGGGGTACGCCAGAGCCAGGGATATGCAGGGCCAAAAGCATCATGTGGTGGCCATCGTAGGCGACGGCGCGCTGACCGGCGGGCTGTGCTACGAGGCGATGAATGACGCCGGCAACAGCAAAACGAAGCTTATCGTTATTTTGAACGACAACGAAATGTCCATCGCCCGGAACGTCGGCGCTTTGGCCACGCATTTGACGAACCTGCGTGCCAGCCGCGGCTGGAACAAGGCGAAAAGGGCCGTGGAAAGAGGCCTGAAGCGGCTGCCTGTCGCGGGCCCCAAGATTCACCGCTTTCTTACCATCTTGAAAAATTCCTTAAAGGGCCTGGTGGTGGATGAAGGATTCTTTGCCGCGTTGGGCTTCCATTACCTGGGCCCCATCGACGGCCATAACCTGCAAAGCCTGGAGTACACCATCGCCAGGGCGAAAGAGTTTGATGAGCCCGTGTTGATTCATTGCATCACCCGCAAGGGCCACGGCTATCATCAGGCGGAACAGAAGCCCGAAGCATTTCACGGCACGCCGCCTTTTTTCCTGGACAGCGGCGATGTGCGCAAGCAGCCCTCCCGGCCTTCCAACGGGGAGATTGCCGCCCAGGAGCTGATCAGGTTTGCCTCGCAGGAGGAAAAAACCATCGCCATCACCGCCGCCATGCCGGGCGGCACCGGATTGCATTTGTTTGCCGGCGCGTTTCCCGGCAGAATGCTGGATGTGGGCATTGCCGAACAGCATGCCGTGACGTTGGCGGCCGGGCTTGCTTCCGGCGGCCTGCGGCCTTATTTTGCGGTGTACGCCACCTTTTTGCAGCGCGGGTACGACCAAGTGCTGCATGATGTTTGCCTGCAGAATCTGCCCGTCTGCTTTCTTTTGGACCGCGCAGGCCTGGCGGGGGATGACGGCGCGACCCACCACGGCATTTATGATATCGCCTATTTGCGGCATATGCCCAATATGACGGTGCTTGCCCCAAGGGATGAGCAGGAGTTGCGCAGCATGATGGTGTGGACACACTCGGCAGCCGGCCCCTGCGCCATCCGGTATCCCCGCAAATCCGTTTTGATGGCCGATTTCCCTGTGAATGGCTTTGTTCCGGGCCGTTGGGAAGTCTTGCGGCAAGGCGGGGATTGCGCTCTGCTGGCTGTCGGCTCCATGGTGCCTGTGGCATTGGAGACGGCAAAGCTGCTTTCCGCAGCCGGCATCGGCGCTATGATAATCAACGCGTCGTCCATCAAGCCGCTGGATGAAGGTATGCTCAAATCCCTGCAGGCCGTACCGATGATCACGCTGGAAGAGCACGCGCTGTCCTGCGGCTTTGGCAGTGCCGTGGCGGAATACTGCATCACTTCGCACATGCCGCCGCCGGCTTTCATGTTCGGGATTCCGGACCAAATCATTCACCATGGGAGCCGGGAGGATCTGCTGGCATCCATCGGCCTTACACCGTCACAGATTGCGGCCCAAATCAAAGCTTCGCAGGCAGTGCGCACAAAGGCGGCGCTATGAGTACAAAGGAACGTGCGGATGTCGCGCTGGTAAAGCGCGGCCTGGCCGATAGCCGTGAAAAGGCGCAGGCGCAGATCATGGCCGGCCTTGTGTTTGCGGGCCTGAAAAAAATCATGAAGCCCTCCGATACAGTAGCCGAGGGGGAGGATTTGTCCGTGCGCGGCAGCGCCCAGCCTTTTGTCAGCCGCGGCGGCTTGAAGCTGGAAAAGGCCCTGGATGCTTTCGGCGCCGATGTAAAAAACGCCGTCGCCATGGATATCGGCGCGGCCACCGGCGGTTTTACAGACGTGCTGCTAAAGCGCGGCGCGGCGCATGTATACGCAATCGATGTGGGCTACGGCCAACTGGATTGGGAACTGCGGAACCACCCGCAGGTCACCGTGATGGAGCGCACCAACGCCCGGTATCTGACCCCGGAGCATTTTGCACAACGGCCCTCTTTGACGGTAATGGATGTTTCCTTTATCTCCATCCGCCTGATTCTGCCTGTGGCGGCTTCGCTCATGGGGGAAAACGGCCGCTTTTATACGCTGATCAAGCCGCAGTTTGAGGCGGGCCGGGAACGGGTCGGCAAAAAAGGTGTGGTGCGGGATCCGCTTACCCATCAGGCCGTGCTGGAAGAAATCGTGGATTTCTGCCCCGGTTTTTCGTATCAGGTGAAGGATTTGACCTTTTCGCCGATTACCGGCCCGGAAGGGAATATTGAGTTTTTGGCATATATCGTGCCCATTTCAGTTGATTCTGCAGCAATAAGCAAGGAGTTTATCAAGACGGTCGTGGAAGAAGCGCATTTTGTGCTGAAAAAATGAAATTATGCATTGCATGATTATGCACATTATGCTATACTGAGCTATCCAAGGATAGGGGATATGCATGCGATTGAAAAAGGTCCTCCTGGCAATGCATCCATCCAAACCGCTTGATTCCGGCGTTGTGGAGCGGACTGTAGGCGTTTTTCAGAACGCCGGCATATCTGTATGCGTAGAAACCTGCATGAATACTGCCCTGCATATGCAGCTTCCGACGATTGATCCTGCCGCGGATATGCAGGATTGCGATGCGGTGGTGTCGCTGGGCGGCGATGGCACGCTGCTTCGGGCGATGCAGTATGCCATGAAGGCGGATGTGCCGATTCTGGGCGTCAATATGGGCAGGGTAGGGTTTCTTACCGAAATCGAGCCCGCGCAATTGGAAGAATCCGTGCAAAGGCTGTTCGACGGCGCTTTCTTTATAGAAGAAAGGATGCTTCTGTCCGTCCATGTCAATCAGGGGCCGGGCATGCTGTGCTTGAATGACGCGGTGGTGAACCGAGGTTCCCGGCTGATTGCCATCAACGCCTTTATTTCCAACGACCTGATCGGCCGTTATGTGGCCGACGGCGTGATCGTGGCCAGCCCAACCGGGTCCACGGGCTATTCGCTTTCGGCTGGCGGGCCTGTCATCAGCCCGGATGTGAAATGCATGGTGGTATCGCCCATCTGCCCGCACACGCTTCACCACAGGCCGGTCGTTGTTTCAACAGAAGAAACCGTGCGGCTGGAGTTGGACAGCGAGGACATACCGGGCATTTATCTTTCCATCGACGGCCAAACCACGGTGCCGCTTTCCGGCGGCGATACGGTATATGTGGCCTGCGCCAAACAGACCGGAAAGCTGATCCGGCTGAAAAAGCCTCACTTTTTTACCCTCGTCAGGGAAAAGCTCACCGAATGGAGCCGATAGAAAAGCGCGTAAATGCCAAGGAGGAAGCGTCATGAAGACCGTGCGACAGGTAGCCATTTTGGATATCATCGGGAAAAAGGACATTGAGACCCAGGAGGAACTGGCGGAGGAACTGAAAAAGCAGGGCATTGTGGTAACACAGGCCACTGTTTCCCGGGATATCAAGGAGCTTCGGCTTTTAAAGGTCCTGTCCACCAACGGCGCATACAAGTATGCCACTGCCGACAAGGCGGAGCATGGGCTTTCCGACAGGTTCATCCGCATGTTCGCGGAATCTGTGTTGAGCATGGCCCATTCCGGTAACATGATCGTGATCAAAACGTTGTCCGGCAGCGCCAATGTGGCGGCCGAGGCGGTCGACAACCTGCACTGGCAGGAGATTCTGGGCACGCTGGCCGGCGATAATACCATCTTTGTTGTGATCAGAAACCATGAAGAAGTTGAGACAGTTTTAAAGCGCATGCAGGAAATGATGCGCTGAAAGCAGAAATACATGCGCGGAATCATCCGCGCATTTTTTGTTGTTCCCCGGAGGAGAGCCGAATGCTTCTTTCATTGACCATTCGAAATGTTGCCTTGATTGAAGAACTGACCATATCTTTACATGAAGGATTTCACGTGCTGACCGGTGAAACGGGGGCCGGAAAATCCATTGTTGTGGATGCCGTCAACCTGGTGCTGGGCGGCCGCGCCGACCGGGAGCTGATCCGCACCGGCTGCGACAAGGCCTATGTGGAGGCGCTTTTTGACATCGCTGAAAATCAAAAAGTGCTCGACCTGCTTGCCCGCCAGGAAATGGAGGTGGAAGGCGGCATCCTTTCTATTTCCCGGGAAATATCTGTTTCCGGCAGGAACATTTGCCGTGTGATGGGCGTCATCATGCCCCTGAATGCGCTGCGGGATATCACTGCCACGCTGGTGGATGTCCACGGCCAGCACGAGCACCAGTTCCTGATGGACGACCAGAAGCATCTGCTGTTCCTGGACAGCTTCGGCGATGAAAACCACCGGCGGTGCATGGAATCGGCGTCTAATGCGCTGAGCGCCTACCGGGCGGCGGAGCGGGAACTTGGCCGTCTGACGCGGGAAAACAGCCAGCGGGAGCAGCGGATGGATATGCTGCGCTTTCAATTGCAGGAATTGAAGTCCGCAAAGCTGAAGGCGGGGGAAGAGGAAACCCTAAAGCGCGAGCTGGAGCGCCTGCGCCACAGCGTTAAAATTTCCGCAGCCCTGCACCGGGCCTATGAAAACGTATATGCCGGCGCGAACAAGCAGCTAAGCGCCACGGCGCTTGTAAAAGAGGCCGTCTCCTCACTGGATGGCATCAGCGCCCTGGATATGGAATACGAATCGCTGCGGGACAAGCTGAAGGATTTGTATTTTGAGCTGGAGGATAGCGGCCTGCAGCTGAGGGCGCTGTCCGAAAGCGCCGAGTTCGACCCCGAGAAAAACGAGCAGATGGAAGCACGGCTGGATTTGATACGCCGCCTTGAGCGCAAGTATGGGCCAACCGTGGAAGATATGATCGCCTACCTGGAGAAAATCACACAGGAGTATAATGCCTTCCAGCATATGGACGAATCGCTGGATGCGCTTCGTGACAAGCAAAAGAAGCTTTTGCAGGCGTATATCCGGGAAGCGGGCTTGCTGACCGCATCCCGCCAGGCACTGGCAGCCTGGTTTGAAAAGGAGATGGTGGCGCAGCTTTCGGAATTGGGCATGGGCAAGACACAGTTCGCCGTACAATTCCAGTCCGCCGCCTCAACCGGGAATGTGCCGGAAGATCAGGTGGCCTTCCTGATCTCGCCAAATCCCGGCGAGCCCTTGAAGCCGCTTTCCAAAATCGCCTCCGGCGGCGAATTGTCCAGGTTGATGCTGGCCATCAAATCCATCGCCGCTCAAAAAGGCCTCGTATCCACCATGATTTTTGATGAGATCGATACGGGCATCAGCGGCCGGATCGCCCAGGTGGTGGCCGAAAAGATGGCCGGAATATCCGCATACCGGCAGGTATTGTGCGTCACGCACCTGCCGCAGATTGCCGCTATGGCGGATTATCATTTCCTTGTGGAAAAAGGCGTACAGGATGACAGGACCTATACGAATGTAACGCAGATGGACAGCGGCATGCGCGAGCAGGAGCTTGCGCGCATGGTAGGCGGGTCGGGCACAGAGAATGATTCGGGCCTTTTGCATGCGCGGAATATGCTCAAGGCTGCCCTGGAAACAAAGGCGAAAATGACAGAAAATAAACTAGTGTAACGAATTTATTTGTAATACAAAGTATGATATAATATAGGATGTGGGAAAAATTCAACCACAAAGGGCTAAAATGACCCAAAAATCGGCTTTTTTTTTGCTGGTGAAGGGAGGACTCTTGTCCGTGCCAGACGCTCATCTGTTCCCCGGCGGTATCCATCCAAGCGAAGGCGTTAACGGAAAAAAGGTTACAGGCATTCAGGCTATCCAGGTAGTGCCCCCGCCCGCCCGCGTCATTATTCCGTTGCAGCAGCACATCGGCATACCTTGCCGCTGCGTTGTCAAGCAGGGGGACTATGTCAGAATCGGCCAGATCATTGGTGAAGCTCCGGGCTTTGTTTCCGCGCCTGTTCATGCGACCGTATCCGGCACTGTCGTCGGTGTGGCGCCGTGCATGATGGCCAATGGTCTCAACGCGCAGGCCGTGATCATTGACAACGATTTTCGCGACCAGTGGGCGCCATTGGTCCCGGCGGAAAATCCGGACGGCCTGACGGGCAGCGAGCTTGCCGAAATCGTCCGCAACGCCGGTATCGTAGGCCTGGGCGGTGCGACCTTTCCCACGGCCGTCAAGCTTTCGCCGCCGCCCGCCAAGAAGCTGGATACGCTGATCGTCAACGGCGCGGAATGCGAGCCCTACCTGTCCGCCGATCACAGGCTGATGCTGGAGCATGCCTCCGTGGTCATGGACGGCATTATGATCGTCAAAAAGGCCCTGGGGCTTTCCAGGGTATTGATCGGCATTGAAAACAACAAAATGGACGCAGTCGCCGCTATCCGGGAAAAAGCGCGTGACTTCAAGGATGTTACCGTAAAGCCGCTGCCTTTGCGCTATCCGCAGGGCGGAGAAAAGCAACTGATCCATGCACTGACCAAGAGGGTCGTTCCCTTTGGCGGGCTCCCGATGGATGTGGGCGTCATTTGCATGAACGTGGGCACATTGGCTGCCGTATCGCGGGCTGTCCGGGAAGGGCGGCCGGTGGTGGACCGCATCACAACGGTGGGCGGCCTGGTGCAAACGCCGGGCAACTTTTCCGTGCGCATCGGTACGCCTGTGGAAGCGCTGATTGAGGCCGCCGGCGGTTTTACCAAGGGAGTCAAAAAGTTTATTTACGGCGGGCCGATGATGGGGCAGGCGATCAGCAGGCTGGACATTCCTCTGACCAAAAGCTGCTCCGGCATTCTGGCTCTGGGCGCGGAAGCCACGGAACCCGAGGAAAGCAACTGCATACGCTGCGGCCGTTGCACCAGGGCCTGCCCGATGCTGCTTCAGCCGTTTTTGCTGAACCAGTATTCCAGAACAGACAGGCATGACGACGCCGAAAAGGCTAGCGTGATGAACTGCATCGAGTGCGGCTGCTGTTCCTATGTCTGTCCCGCCAAAATCCGCCTGGTCCAAAGCTTCCGTGTCAGCAAAAAAATGATTGGCGAAAAGCGTTCGCGGGCTGCGAAGAAAGGGGAATGAAGCATATGCTCAAGAATTTATCCGTTTCGTCCTCTCCGCATCTGCGCGATTCTATCAGCACCCAGAGGATCATGGGGGATGTCATTATCGCCATGATGCCGGCGGCCATCGCCGCCGTATGGTTCTTCGGCCTGCGCTCGCTGATATTGATGGTGGTTTCCGTGTTAAGCGCCGTTGTCGCCGAAGCGTATTATCAAAAGAAGGCAAAGCAGGCGGTCACCGTGTCCGATTTGAGCGCCGTTGTGACCGGGCTTTTGCTGGCGTTCAATCTTCCGGCCAGCGCGCCCTGGTGGCTGGCGGCTATCGGTTCCATTCTGGCCATCGTACTGGTCAAGCAGATTTTCGGCGGCTTGGGGCAAAACTTCATGAATCCTGCCTTGGCAGCCAGGGCCATCCTGTTCATCTCCTGGATGGCCCTGATGGCCAGCTATCCGTTTCCCGCGCCCGGGCAGCTGCTGACCGGCCTTGTGCCTGACGCCGTGGATGCCGTCTCCAAAGCTACCCCGTTGATGACGGCCAAAGCAGCCGCGTCCGGGGCCGCCTCGCTGGCATCCTCCACCGGCATCACGATCTGGCAGCTGTTTATCGGCCAGGTGCCCGGCGTGATGGGGGAAACAAGCAAGCTTGCCCTGCTGATTGGTTTTGCCTACCTGCTTTTGCGGCGTGTAATCGGCTGGCGCATACCGGTCATGTTTATCGGTTCCGTTTTTGTCTGCTATCTTGTCATGGAAATCTCGCGGCTGCCGGTTTATACGCCGGCGGTGAACGGCGATGCGGCGGCGGCATGGGGGCTTGTGTTCAGCAACGCTCTGTATCAGGTGCTGTCAGGCAGCGTATTCCTGGGCGCAATTTTCATGGCCACCGATTACAGCACATCGCCCATAACCAACATCGGCAAGATCATCATGGGTCTTGGCTGCGGCATCATGCTGTTCGTGATCCGCACGTTTTCCGCGTATCCGGAGGGCTGCTCCTTTGCGATACTGTTCATGAACGTGGCAACGCCATTGATCGACAGGCTGACAATGCCCAGATCCTTTGGGGAGGTGAAGCAGCATGGCTGAAAACGGCTTTGTACGGCTGAAGAACATTTTTTCCAACGGCATCGTCAAGGAAAATCCCACTTTCCGCCTGGTGCTTGGCATGTGTCCCACGCTGGCCGTGACCACTATGGCGGCCAACGGAATCAGCATGGGACTTGCGACGGCGGCGGTTCTGGTATTTTCCAACTTCATGATTTCCTGCCTTCGCAATATCATACCGGGCAATGTCCGCATTCCAGCCTTCATTGTGGTCATTGCGTCCTTCACCACCATCGTGCAGCTGCTGATCAAAGCATACCTGCCGGCGCTGGATCAGACGCTGGGCATCTACATTCCCCTGATCGTCGTCAACTGCATTATCTTTGCCCGGGCTGAATCCTTTGCCTTCAGCAATCCGCCCATAGCTTCCATTATGGATGGCTTGGGCATGGGCGCGGGCTTTACCATCGCCATAACGATATTGGCTTCCCTCCGTGAGATTCTCGGCAAAGGAACGTTCTTTGGCATGCAGCTTCTGCCGGCGGATGTCCCTCCCATGACCATTGCCGGGCAAGCGCCTGGCGGCTTCATGATGCTGGGTCTTCTGCTTGCCCTTGTCAATCTTCTGGTCAAGGTTTTTGAAAAGAAAAAGGCGTTGAAAGCGGCCGGCGAGGAGGAGGCATAATGGAGTATCTTTTGATTTTGATCGGCTCCATATTGGTCAACAACTTTATTATGTCCCAGTTTCTTGGTATCTGCCCCTTCCTGGGCGTATCGAAAAAGCTGGAGACGGCGCTGGGCATGGGCATGGCTGTAACGTTCGTTATGGCTCTGGCTTCGCTGCTTTGCTATCTGATTTACACCTTCCTGCTGATTCCGCTGAATTTGGAGTACCTGTACACCATCGCGTTTATACTGGTCATCGGCGTGCTGGTGCAGGTAGTCGAAATGGCGCTGAAGAAATTCAGCTTTTCCCTGTACCAAGCGCTGGGCGTTTACCTGCCCTTGATTACCACCAACTGCGCGGTGCTTGGCGTTACCGTATTAAACATGTCAAAAGGCTACAACCTGCTGCAGTCCGTGATCAACGGCACGGGCTCCGCCCTTGGTTTCACATTGGCCATCGTATTGTTCTCAGCCATACGTGAGCGGCTGGCCATATCGAAAATGCCAAAATGGATGGATGGTTTCCCCGGCGCGCTGATTACCGCCGGCCTGATGGCGATTTCGTTCCTGGGCTTCAACGGCCTGATCAAATAAAAGCAAAGGGGAATGATCACTTGAATGGCATTTTGATCGCCACGCTGATACTTGGCGGGTTGGGATTGCTGTTTGGAATCATACTGACCATCACCTCAAAGGTTTTCGCGGTGCCGGGCAACCCGCTTCGCGATGCGCTGCGGGAAGCGCTGCCTGGCGCCAACTGCGGCGGCTGCGGCTATCCCGGCTGTGATGGTCTGGCGGAAGCGCTGGCCTCCGGGGTAGCGCCCATCGACGCCTGCCCTGTGGGCGGGCCTGAGCTGGCAAAGAAAATTGCCGCCATCATGGGCATCGAAAGCAACCTGGCAGACAAAAACCGCACGGTGGCGCAGGTCATATGCCAGGGCGGCTTGGACAGATGCAAGACAAAGTTCAAGTATACGGGCATACAGGATTGCGTCGCCGCTTCCCTTGTCGCTGACGGCAACAAGGCATGTCACTATGCCTGCCTTGGGCTGGGCACATGTGTGCGCGCCTGCAAGTTTGACGCCATCCATATCGACGAGCGGCGCATGATTGCCGTCATTGATACGGAAAAGTGCACCAGCTGCGGCGCGTGTGTAACGGCTTGTCCCAAGAAGGTGATCGCGATGCAGCCGGAAAATCTGCCCGTCCGGCTTTTGTGCCGCGCGGCTGAAAAAGGAAAGCTGGTGGCCGACAATTGCAAAGCCGGCTGCATTGGCTGCGAAATTTGCTTTAACGAATGCAAATTTGAAGCCATCACGATGAAAAATCATCTGCCGCAGATCGATAACGAAAAATGCGTCGGCTGCATGATGTGCGCGGAAAGCTGCCCGACCTCCGCCATATGGGGAGATTTTGACAACCGGCTGATCGCCAAGATCGATAAAGCGGAGTGCATCGGCTGCACGATTTGCAAAAAGACCTGCCGGTTCGAGGCGATCAGCGGTGAACGCAAGCAGCCCCATGAGATCACAGAAGCCTGCACCGGCTGCAGCGAATGCGTTGCGAAATGCCCGAAAAAATGCATCACAATGCAGGTTCGCGAGCATGTGCGCGATGAGTATGCCAAGGTAGGCACTACCCCAAATGTGCATGCCATGCCTCCGTCGTAAAGCATACGACAAGAACTTCATACATTTTTTACAAGCGGCAAAACCCCAATGGCGGCAATGTTTTTTCCGTCATTGGGGTTTTTTGTTGCGGTGGATATCGCTGCCTTTTTGGCCTTAAGCCTGTACGAATCATGCAGCATTGTGCTATAATAACAGGAACGCCGCAAACGATTGGGGAGGAGTCTGCTTGCATTTTCCACCGGCCATGGCGCCGATTATTCTGGCATCAGGCTCGCCCCGCCGCCGGGAGCTTTTGGCGCTTATGGGCGTACCGTTTGAGGCCGTCAGCCTGGATACCGATGAGCGCTGTGAGGGCGTGCCCGGCGAGCGTGTTTGCCTGCTGGCGCAGCGCAAGGCGGAGGAAGCGCAAAAGCTGTATGGCGACCGCCTGATTCTTGCGGCAGATACTTTGGTCGCCCGAAATGGTGAGGTGCTGGGCAAGCCGGCCTCCTTTGACGAAGCGGTCAACATGCTGCTTTTGCTCAGCGGCGGCTGGCATGAAGTATACACAGGTGTCTGTATAAAGAATGGCTCAAGCGGAAGAATAAGTATTGCCTGCGATAGGACGCAGGTTCGCTTTTCTTATTTGGACAAGCAGGCGGCAGCGGCTTATGTAAAAACAGGCGAGCCTATGGACAAGGCCGGCGCCTATGCAATACAGGGGCGCGGCGGCATGTTTGTGGAGGAAATACGGGGAAGCGCCTCCAACGTGATCGGCCTGCCGATGGCTTTGGTTCGAAAAATGCTTCAGGATTTTGATATCAGCGTATTTTAAGAATGGATGTGTGGACATGGCCATTGTAGCGCCGGACATTGGCATAGATTTGGGAACCGCAAACACATTGGTGTATGTTCGCGGTAAAGGGATCGTCGTCAGCGAGCCAACCATCGTTGTTGTGGAAAGTGACAACAAGCGCGTTGTAAAGGCCATCGGAGAAGAAGCCCGGATCATGAAGGGGCGTACCACCGGCGGTATCATGGATATTCACCCGCTTCGGGAGGGCGTGATTTCCGATTTCGACATGACGAAGTTGATGATCCAATACTTCATCCGCGAAGCCGTCGGCGTTTCCCACCTGATCAAGCCCCGTGTGCTGATCACCGTGCCGTGCAGCATATCGCCCATTGAGCGCCATGCCGTCACCGAGGCTACCAAGGTAGCCGGCGCCAGGCAGGTGCACATCATTGAAAAGCCCTTTGCCGCGGCGATCGGTTCCGGTCTGCCCGTATATGAGCCGGTGGGCAGCATGGTTGTGGATATCGGCGGCGGTACGACGGACGTGGCCGTCATTTCGCTGGGCGGCATTGTGATCTCCCATTCCATACGCGTCGGTGGCGTGAAGATGGACGAGGCAATCATCAACTTCATCAAGCGGGAGTTTAATATGCTCATTGGCGACCGCACCGCTGAAGAAGTGAAAATGGACCTTGGCGCGGCGCTGCCGATTGAGGAAACAAGGCGGGCGCTGGTGCGCGGCCGCGATTTGATCACGAGTTTGCCCCAAACGACGGAAATTACCTCCGCCCAGGTGTATGACGCTTTGAGCGAGCCCTGCCTTGCGATACTGTCCGCCATCAAATGGGTGCTGGAGCGCACACCGCCGGAGCTTGCCTCCGACGTGATGCGCAGCGGCATCCACCTGACCGGCGGCGGATCGATGCTCTTTGGCATGGACCAGTACATTGCTTCGGAGCTTGGCATCCCCGTGCTGCTGGCCAAGGAGCCGATGGATTGCGCCGCCATGGGCATTGGCTATCTGGCCGAAAACGTCGAGATTTTGCACAGGATAGGCAAGAGCGGATTCCTGCGCCAATGATGATAAGGAGAGGCACTCTGTAACCATGAAATTCAGGAAAAGAAAAGTTGCAGACAACCCGATACAGGTCCAACCGGAAAAGAAGGAGCATCCCAGGCTTAGAAAAATAGCCGCCTGGGTGGTCTCTGCCTTTTTGCTTGTGATCATCGGCATCATGATTTTTGCCAGCATATTCCCCACCAACAATCTGCTTCAGGTGCCGGGGGCTATGGTGGCCGACGCGGTAACGCCTGTGCAGAGCATATTTTCAGGCGTTACCAACGCGGTGGCAGGTTATCTGCGTACGCTGAAGTACCGCGGCAATCTGGAGTATGAATACAACCGTGTCGTGGCGGAAAACAAGGAGTTGGAGTATCAGGCCATGCTTGCGGATTATTTGCAGGACAAGCTGTCAACATATGAGAACCTGTTTGACGAAATGTCTTCGAACGCTGCCATGAATCCTATCCCGTGCACGGTCATTGGCAACAATACCAACAACTATTTTTCCGAGTTCACGATCAACAAAGGCTCCAATGACGGTATTGAGGATTACATGGCAGTCACCATGTCCGGCGCCATGGTCGGCTTTACTTACAGCGTGACCGCGAACAGCGCGAAGGTCCGGTCGGTAATCGACAGCCAGGCCAGAATCCCTGGGCTGATTCAAAGCTCCCGGGACCAGGGCACGATCGGTGGGACGCTGGGCGAAACCGCCGAGCCCATGTGCCGCATGTACTATCTTCAGGACAGCCTGCCCAGGCCCGGTGACCTGGTCGTCACCTCCGGCGTTGGTTTCGCCGGCACCAACCTCGCGTTTCCCAAGGGCATACCCATTGGCCATGTACGGGAAAGTACACGGGGCATGGATGCCAACAAGCAGTATATTGTGGTGGAACCGATTGTGGACTTTGCGCATGTGGAGTATGTGATCGTGCTGCGCTACCGGCCTGACGCGGCGGCAATCGAAAAGCGCGAAAAAACAAGCGTTGTCGGAGATTATGTTCCGCTGCCTACGGCAAGGCCCATTCCGTCTTTGCAGATAGGCGATGTAATCATTCAAATGGGTACGCCCACGCCAACGCCTGATCCAAACGCAACCCCCACGCCGCCGCCGACGCCGTCGCCTACCTTAAGGCCGACGATCACCTTGCCGCCAGCCGGCAACAGCCTTGAATATCACGTGCCTGACAGCCTGAATCAGCCGACGACTGTGCCGCCTTCCACCCTTCCGCCCACGCCGTCGCCCACGCCGACCTTCTCCCTGGATCAGTTCACTGTGGAGGGGGACTAATCATGCGCAGGGTCATTCGTGCATTTTTGTTGGTGTTTGTCGGCTATTTGTGCCAGGTCTGCATCATGCCGTACATGGCGGTGGGCGGCATCACGCCGAACCTGTTGTTTGCATTGATTGCCGTCTCGACGGTGGCATATGGACGTTTCTATACCTTCGGCATCGCGTGCGTGGCCGGCATTTTGATGGAAGTCATGACCGGCGGCGTTCCCAGTCTGAATGTCATCGCGTATCCGGCCATTGGCCAGTTGGGAAGCCTGATTTTTGCCGACAAGTCGGAAAGAAAGCTGGAGCAGGAGCGCAGCCAAGGGAAACCGGGAACAAATACAAACCCTTATTTGCGCACCATATTGTGTGCCCTTTTTAACATCACCTGGTTCGAGGCGGTCCATTTGCTGTTCATATATCTCAATGGCGTCAGTCTGGGATGGATTCAGTATGGGCGCGCTCTCGGCTCCATTACCTATACCGCTGCAATCACCGCTTTGATCATGGTGCCTGTGCGCTGGCTTCTGGGCATGTACGCAAGAAGGGCAAGGGCGCAGGCCGCAGGTTGAAAGGAGGGAACGAGTTGACCAACCGTTCATCAAGGGACAGGTCCTTTTTTCAAGCCAATGGGAGATACGTCTTTTTTATCGTTTTTATCTTCGGTATTTTTGCGTATCTTCTGAACGGTTTGCTTGGCCTGCAGGTTTTGGGTGCGGATGTGTATGTTTCCCAGGCCGAACAAAAGCGTACTACCAAGGTTACTCTGCGCGGCAGCCGGGGCATGATCACAGATGCCAATTCCATCATTTGGGCTCAGGATGAAGACATCTACAACGTCACCTTCTACCGGGACGGATCGCAGAATTCGGGAGAGGATTACAAGGCGTTTACCCAATCCATTTTGCAGACAATCGACATCATCGAAAAAAACGGCGGCAGCGTTTCTGTGACGCCTGTTTTTGCACGCGATCCACAGACGGACGAATGGCGTTTCAACTTTGGCAGCGGCGTGTCGGAAGCTGTTTTGGCCAGGCGCGAAACCCAATGGAGAAGCAACCATTACCTTCCCGCGACATCATACCCAACGGCCGCGGATTGCCTGAATGGCACGGCCACCCGCAAGGGTTTGATTGCAAGGTATCAGATCCCGGACGGTACGGATGAGGCGATGATGCTCAAGCTCATTGCCGTTTATTCGGAAATGCAGATGAACCTCTTCAACTCGCAGCCCATCGTCATCGCAAAAGATGTGGCCTTTGAAACCGTGACTGAGGTGGAGACCCGGTCCATACTGCTGCCGGGCATGGAGATATCTGTCGGAACAAAACGGGTGTATCCGCGGTCCAACCTTGCCTCGCAGATCATCGGCTATACGGGCGCCATCTATTCCAACGAAAAATATGAGGAGCTGAAAGCCAAGGGCTATTCCTATAACGACTTCATTGGGCGTGACGGCATTGAATCCTCCATGGAGGACTGGCTGACGCAAAACTCGGACCTGCGCCAGGGATACAAGGAACTGGAGCGTGACCGGCTGGGTAAAGTGACCCGCACCATCAAGACGGTGGAGCCGGAGGACGGCAACAACGTCAAGCTCACCTTGATCACCAGCTTCCAGCAGCAGGCGGAGCGGGTCATTGCCGCCAACGTGAACGCGACCCGCGACCGGCAGGAAAAAGAAATGGTCAAGCAGTCCTGGAAAGAAAACAACAAAGAAGAAATTGCCGACCGTGCCTGGGATAAGTATCCCATCAAACTGGCAGAGCACGGCGTGCTGATGGTGGTGAACATGGAAGGCCGTGTCCTGGCCATGGCCAATTATCCCACCTATGACCTGAACGCGCTGGTCGCCGGCGGCGAAATGGCACGACAGATACAGACGGATTCCCGCAATCTTTTGATGAACTATGCCATCCACACCCGCGGCGCTCCCGGTTCCATTTTTAAGATGGCCACGGGGCTGGCAGCGTTGATGGAAGGGAACAGGCTTAAGGATCCGTTTGATGTTACGACAGAGATCGATGATGAGGGCTATTTCAGAAAATATGAAAAAGACCCCTCCAAGGCGCCTAAATGCTGGATTGCGCCAAACCTTCGCTATCAGCATCAAAATCAGACGATTGTGGAAGGATTGGAGCATTCCTGCAACTATTTCTTCTTCGAGCTGGGAAGCCGCTTGTTTGAAACAGGCGACGACCTGTTGTACAAATATTCCTCGTGGCTTGGGCTCACCTCAAAAACCGGCATCGATCTGCCGGGCGAGCTGCGCAGCGTCGTGGGTACGCAAACTACCTTGTATGACCCTGACCGGCCGATGGGAGAATCGAGCCAGGATACATCCAAGCCGATCATCGTATTCAACAGCCTGAAAAAGCACTTCCGCAACTTTGGCGCGAGCCGGAAGATCGTCTATGATGAAGAGCGTCTGAACCGCTGCGTCAAGCGCCTGATGGATATGGCCGTCAATACGCAACAGGGTCCTGACGGGCAAACCTGGATCGCGAATATGCGCGTTATCCTGATGGAAGAGCTGAACATGACGCAGGAAATGGTCTATTTGCAGGCTGTCATCGGCGACGCGTACAGCGCCCTGAACGAAATCAAGTGGGGCGGCAGCTACGCCATACAAACCTCAATCGGGCAAGGTATTACCGTTTTGACGCCGGCGGCCGTTGCCCGCTACGTGGCCGCGATTGCCAATGGCGGAAATGTGTATAACCTGATGCTGGTGGACTCCATTATCTCCCCGGAAGGGGAAGTCATCAGCCAGCGCACGCCGACATTGGTCAACACCATCGAAGGCGCCGAGCAGTACCTGCCCTATCTTCGGCAGGGGATGAAAGGCGTTGTGGACGACGGCGGTACGGCGGCCGGCAAGTTCAGGGGCTTTGCGTATCTTAACCAGATGGCCGCAAAAACCGGAACAGCTGAAAACTCCAGAATCGACGTTGAAAACAACTCCTGGTTTGTGTCCTTTGTTCCTTATGACAAGCCGGAAATCGCCATTGTCGCCTTCATACCCAACGGCTATTCCGGCGCGGACGCCGCAACGTCTGTCCGGGACTTTATCAAGTGGTATATGGACCAGAAGACATTGCGGACGGAAGAATCCAACTTACCTGGCGGAAATCAGCTTTCGCCATAATCCGGAAAGGATTGCGCTATGAGCCAGGCATGGATGATCGCCTCCGGAAAAGGCGGAGTAGGGAAATCAACGATCGCGGCAGCCCTGGCTGTCGGCTTGGCCATGCTCAAGCAGCATGTTGCCATCGTGGATGCCGACATTGGCTTGCGAAGCCTGGATGTCATGCTGGGCCTTGAAAACCACATCGCCTATGATTTGGTGGACGTGGTGCATGGCACATGCAAACTGAAGCATGCGCTGGTCAGCCACTGGCGGTATCCCACCTTGTCCCTTTTGCCGGCAGCCCAGATGTGCGATTCCTCCGGGGTCACAGCGCAGGACATGCAGCGGCTGATCGTCCGCCTGAAAAGGGACTTTGCCTATGTGCTGGTAGACTGTCCGGCGGGAATCGGAAGGGGCTTTCAAAACGTATTGGGCGCCGCGGATGATACCATACTTGTAACGACGCCTGACGACGTGGCCATGCGGGATGTGGAGCGGGTCTGCGGCCTTGTCACGGAATATGGGCTGCCAAGACCGATGCTGATCATCAATCAGGTGGCGGCACAAATGGTGCAGTCGGGGGAAATGCTTTCTCCGGCGGCCATCGCCCAGGTGCTGGATATGCAGCTGCTTGGCATATTGCCAAAATCAGACCAGGTGTACCGCCAGCTTCTGCGGCATGAAACGGCTATAGAGGGAAAAGGAGATGTGCAGTCCTCCCTGCAAAGAATCATCCGGCGGCTTACAGGGGAGGCCGTTCCTTTCCCTGTTATCGAAAAGGACCCCCGAACAGCGCTTGCGCGCCTGTTTGGCCGGGAGAAAAAAGGATGTGAATGGGCATGAACATGATGATCACTGAAAACAGGCGGGCCAAGGCTCACCTGGACTTGTCACTGATCATACTGACATATATTCTTGCCATCTTTGGCGTGCTGGCTGTGACGATTGCCAACTATCAGGTCAACTCGGCGCCGGAGATGACGCTGCTGAACCATATTGTTGAATCTACCTACGGTTCCCGGCAAGCCATCTTTTTGCTGATATCGCCGATTATCCTTGGAGTCATCGTTGCCTTCCGGTATGAGAACCTTCGGCTCCTTTCAAGGCTCTTTTATTACATCAGCGTGTTTCTTTTGTTCCTGGTGCTGGTCACATCGCAGGTCAGTGGTGTCAAGGCATGGATGGATATCATTTGGGGTTATACCATACAGCCTTCAGAATTTGTAAAGCTGGGCATGATTCTGGTAATGGCCAGGATCATGTCCAGGGACAATGAGCCTATGTCCACCTGGAAGGACTTTGTCCGTATCATGTCGATCCTCGGGCTTCCGGCCATCATTATCCTACTGCAAGGGGAATGGGGATCCTTGATCGTTATGGTCTTTATTTTCGCCGTCCTGCTTTATTTCGGCGGTGTCAAAATAAAGATACTGGCTGGCATGGCGGCAGCCGGCGCTTTGGGCATATTGCTCGTGTACGGCATAGCGGTTGCCAGCGGCAGCGACAGCTATCGGCTGCAGCGGATACTATCGTTTTTCAATCCTGAAATGTACTCCTCCGGTGACGCGTACCAGATGACGCAATCAAAAATTGCCATTGGTTCCGGGGGACTTGGCGGCATCGGCATGTTTGTCGACGGCTCCATGAGCCAACTGGATTATGTGCCTGCCGACTGGACGGATTTCATCTTTTCCACCATCGGGGAGGCCTTTGGTTTTATCGGCTGCAGCGTGATCCTGTTCATTTATCTGCTGATCATCCTGCGGATGTTATACCTGGCCAGGTTCACCCAGGACAAGTTTGGACAAATGGTCATCATCGGCGTGATGTCCATGTTCCTGTTCCATGTTTTCCAGAATATTGCCATGACCTTGGGACTGATGCCCATCACAGGCATTCCGCTGCCCATGCTCAGCTATGGCGGCTCCAACATGGTCACCAACATGGCGGGCGTGGGTCTTGTGCTGAATGTGGTCAAGAACCGAAGCCTTTCGGCCGCCGTCAATGCGCCGCAGCTTCGTGTAAACCGCTACAGTCGGTAGTTTATTCTTTTTTCGTGAAAGCGCTCCTATTCCCAAATGCAAAATAGCCCGCTGCCGCCAATGCGAAGTGGGCTTTTGCTATGCCCAAATCGACCATGCGCAGGCCGCTTTCGCTGGTCACAGACGCGGTAACAACGCCGGACTTGTATTGGAACCTTACAGGCTGTGCATTGGCGTCGGAGGGTGCGAGTGACGCGGCCATCACGCCGCTTAAAAACCATTCCGGCGGTTCCATGTCCGCCCGATACAGGCTTTCCAGCGGCTTGCCGTTTTTGCCGGCAAGGGTATACGCCATTTTTTCGTGCACCGTTTTCTCCCTGGGCGAAACGCCGGCAGTGATGATGCAGATAGGGGATTCGCCTTTGTGAAGCGGAACAGGGATGCCGCGCTTGTCGTAGATGCCGCCTACCCAGCAGGTGCCAAGCCCCAGCTTCGTGGCCTCCAATACGACCTGCTCTCCATACAGGCCGGCCCTTTCCTTCAAGTGGGGGTCAGCCGTTTTCCCCTTGAGCAGTATGATGGTTTTGACCCCTGTAAAAAGGCCGTAGCTCTTGTGAAGCCCGTAGAATAAATCTTGGCCATCCTTCAGCAGCTGCATCGTGAGGCCGGACTGCCGGTTATATGTTTGAATGACTTCTTCCAAGGCCTGCAGCTGCTTGGGCGGAATCTGCGCCGGCAAGTAACTTCGTCGGGATACGCGGGCTTCCATTGCTTCCTGATGGTTCATGGTTGCACCCCTTTCCTGATATTTTTATGGTTTTGGTTTATATACCAGACATTTGCCCAGTTGACACATTTCATAGCTATTGGTTTCATAAACAAAAAACCGGAGCCGCAAAGCCCCGGTGATAATATTATGACAAGCTCGAATTTAGGCTGTTACAAACGGCGGAAAAGGGACACCACCTTGCCCAAAATGGTCACTTCCGGCACAAGGATCGGCTTCATTGTCGGGTTTTCCGGCTGCAGGCGGAAAATGCCGTTTTCTTTGTAAAAACGCTTTACGGTGGCTTCGTCTTCGATCATGGCAACGACGATTTCACCGTTGCGCGCGTCAGGCTGCTGGCGGACCACCACATAGTCGCCATCCATGATACCGGCGGTAATCATGCTTTCGCCCTTTACGTGCAATACAAAAAACGTGCCTTCGCCAACAAGGCTTTCCGGCAATGCGATGTTCTCTTCAATGTTTTCTTCCGCCAATATAGGCAGCCCGGCTGTGACCCGGCCAACCAAAGGCACAGTAATGGCGGAAACGCGGGGAAACAATTCCTCTCCCAATACCTCCATGGCACGGGGCTTCATAGAGTCCCTGTGCAGTAAGCCCTTTTTCTCCAGCCTAGTCAAATGACCGTGAACGGTGGAAGTGGATTTCAGCCCTACCGCGTCACCGATTTCGCGGACGGATGGGGGATAGCCCTTGGTCTGCACCTCGGATTTGATGAATTCCAATATCTTTTGCTGATTATCGCCCCGGGGTTTTTTCATGGCGACACCGCCTTACATTATGTTAATTTATTGTAAGTATATCATAGGAAGAATACGATTGCAACAAAAATCAAACATTTGTTCGCTATATGGACGGACCGCATCAAAAAAGCTTACTTCTCTTCATCTTCCGGTTCCGGCGTCTTTTTTTTCTCAGGCAGCCGCACGTATTGCGCCGCCTCCTTGCGCCTCAGCTCCGTCATGGCGGCATAGTGCTTCCTGGTGGTATTCACATCCGCATGGCCCAACACATCCGCTACAAGATAAATATCGCCTGTTTCATGATACAAATTGGTGCCAAAGGTGCTGCGCAGCTTGTGGGGGCTGATTCGCTTCTTCAGCGGCGCGGCAAGAAGGGCATATTTCTTGACCAGATTTTGTACCGCCCGCTGGGTGATCCGGCGCTTTTGCAAGGACAGGAACAGCGCTTGCTCATGGCCCGGAAGGGGAGTCATGGCTTTCCTTTCCCCAAGGTAAGCGCTCAGCGCGTCAGCCACTTCCTGGGGGAAATACAGCATCACCTGATTTCCGCCTTTTCGCGTGACCAGGAAGGCATTTTGGGCAAAATCGATATCCTCCAAATCGATCCCAATGCATTCGCTGACACGGATGCCGGTACCCAGAAACAGGCACAGCATGGCATAATCCCGGGCCCGGGTCAGCGCCTGAAACTTTTGCTGCCGGTCGGAGAGTTTTTCACCGCTTTGCACGATGGACAGCATTTTATCGATTTCTTTTTCCTCCAAACGCAAAATCGGCTTGGCGTGCAGCTTGGGCAGGGGAACCAACGTGGTCACATTGGAGGAAATGCGGCTGCTGGAAAACATGTATTCGAAGAAGGAGCGAAGGGTGGACAGCTTTCGCATGATCCCAAGCTCATGATTATAAATCGGCTTGGAAATCCATTTTTCGTCATTTTCCGCATCCATATTCCGATAATACATTGTTAAATATTCAACATATTGTTCCAGATCCCGTTGGGTGATATGATTCATATCATTGTCCTGAAAATTACGTATATCCGTATGATTGTATTCCGGAAGCTCCGTCGTCAAAAAAGTAAAGAAGATGCGCAGGTCATACGCGTACGCCAGCCTGGTCAGCGTGCTGGTCGTCGTGCTGATGGCGCGCAAAAAATCACCGCAGGCCCTGGGCAGTTCCTTGGCAACCTGACGGATCAACTCCATGCGCTTTTCGTTGATATGCTTCTGATAATCCGATTGCATGGGTACAACTCCTTGTCAGCAAGGCGCTTTTTGTGATCACGGTAAGGGGATAAGCTTGTCCTGACAGCAGAAAATCGCTCACAATGGCGATCACGAATTATTCGAAAATTGCATACGATCAGCAAACGCGATAAGGAATCAGAAAATATACTGTGAAAAAGGTTTGGCAAGAAAACGAATGCGGGGCGCTACAGATAAACAGAAGAATGTCATGCGAAGCACAAAAGGAAGGCATTCACGTTTGAATGAGTAACATAGCCGTTTTTAGCATGAAACTATTCGTAAAAGTATCCTTTCGCGAATAGTTTCAATTTGCTTGGGGATAGGAAAGTTCCCATCCCCCGGCCATCACTTTGCTTCTTTCTTTTCAGCTGCAACCGGTGCGGGCGCGGATTCAACAGCCTGGCCATTGATGCGCAGATACTCCTGTATTTGACCTCTGGCCATCTCGTCGCACCGGTTGTTTTCCGGATGATCGGCATGACCCTTTACTTTGTGAAACGTCACCTGATGCTTTTTGGTTTGATGCAGCAAAAGCCGCCAAAGGTCCTGGTTCTCCACCGGTTGTCCCCCGGCTGTCTTCCAGCCGTTGGCCTGCCAGCGGTCGATCCACCTTTCTTCAAAGGCGTTCACAAGATAAGCAGAATCGGAATACAACTGCACCTTGCAGGCCGTTTTCAGCGTTCCCAGTCCGCTGATGGCCGCGAACAATTCCATGCGGTTGTTGGTCGTGCCCGGCATAAAGCCGGATACCTCTTTTCGATGCTCTCCAAAGCACAGGATGGCGGCCCAGCCACCGGGGCCGGGGTTGCCGGAACAGGCGCCGTCGGTATAGATTTGCACCAGCTTAAGCGGTGCGGAGGCATTTTGCATGCGTATATAACTCCCCTTTTGTCATTTGGATGCCGCCATTTTCTTCAGCTTTTCCGCACAGGCATCCATAGCGGCCATCACAATACCGCGGAAGCCGTTTTTTTCAAACGCATAAATGGCTTCGATGGTGCTGCCGGCCGGCGAGCAAACGGCATCCTTCAACGCGCCCGGATGCGCTTTTGTTTCAAGCACCATCTTTCCGGCGCCGATCATGGTCTGGGCCGCCAGCTCATAGGCCACATCCCTGGGCAAACCCAGCCGGACCGCGCCATCCCCCAGCGCCTCAATAAATGTGTATACATAGGCCACACCGCTGCCGCTGACGGCCACCACCGCGTCAAAGAGCCTCTCGGGCAGCGTGCGCACGGTGCCCAGCGCCCCAAACATTTCCCTGGCCCAGGAAAGCATATTTTCGGAAAAAGTCGTTTCTTCACAGAAGACGGTGGAACCTTCCCCTACCAATACCGGCGTATTCACCGATACCCGTAAAACCGGCGGCATGTACGGCGCGAAGGCTTCTGTAAGCGCGGCAAACGTCCACCCGGCCGCAATGGAGATCACAGGCTTGTCCCCGATGTGGGGCTTGATTTCATCAATCACCTGTTTGAGAAAGTATGGCTTGACCGCCAATACGACGACGTCGCAGGCTTTCACCAGGTGAAAATTGTCCTGTGCAGCCAGAACACCATAGCCTTTGGCAAGCTCCGCCCGCTTTACAGGATCGCGCCTGGAGATGATAACGTCCGTGCCTTGTACAAAACCACTTTTCATAAGTCCCTGCAGGATGGCGCCGGCCATATTCCCGGCACCGAGGAAACCAATTTTCATCAGCATTTCCCCTTTCCACGATCCTGATTATACCATAGCGCCGAATCATTATCCAATCCTTTTTTCCATGCAAGAGCCAAATTCCGTATTGACAGCATGTCTTAAGCAGGATATAATATAATTCGTTCGGCACAAAGGGGCATGGTGTAATGGTAACACGTGGGTCTCCAAAACCTTTGTTGAGGGTTCGAGTCCTTCTGCCCCTGCCAAAAGACGCATTGGACAATGCGTCTTTATTTTTTTGCCGCCAAAACGGACGCCAGCGTATCCCGGGGCGTATCCAGCAGCGCGTTGACGAGTACCCCGTCATCCAGCTCGCCTATGCTTTTCAGCCCGTCATCGTCCAGCACGATGATTTTGTGGTATTTTCCCGGGGACATTCTGCGATACAGGTCCTGAACGCAAACCTTCCCTGAAGCACCAAGCCATTCCACCGCAAGCGTTTTCTCCCGCTCCAGCTTTGTTTTTTTGGATATGACCCCATGTATGCACTGAAGCGAGGACATGGTGCGGCTGATGTGGGCGGCATACATCAAATAGCAGCCTGTAATGACCAGCGTCAAATTTGCCGCTCCGTGTATGGCGCCCCAAACGGCCAGCAAATTCATGGCAAGGCCCAGGCAAATGCCTGCGGCTGCCAGAATCCGCATGGCTTTTTGCCATCCAATAAAAGGCGTTAACGCCGCCTGCAGCATGCGGCCGCCATCCAGGGGCAGCACCGGCAGCAGGTTGAAGCAAAGCAGCAAGAGGTTCCAGCGGAGGAATCCCTCTATCTGTTGTATGGAAACCCATTGAAGCTGTAAAAGCCCTGCGCATACAAGGCAGCAAATCCAGCTCATCAAAGGGCCTGCGGCCGCCACGAGGAACTGCTGCCCAGGCGTGGCCTGGCTGATGTCCTCCATATGCGCCACGCCGCCAAACGGAGTGATCTCCACCTCCGGCACAGGCAGGCGGAATGCCTTTGCCGTGAATATGTGAGCCAATTCATGCAGGGTCAGCGCCAGCAGCGCGGCAAGCACGCCGCTCCCCTGCCCCATGCCAATAAAAACGACAGCGCCCACAAGGGCCAGCGGATGGATGCGGACCCTGGTATTGTTGATTTCCAGTGCTTTCACGGCACAGCCACCACTTCCTTCATCAAAGGAACAGGATCGACAGACCGTCCGCTTTTGCGCACCTCAAAGTACACGGGCTGCTTGTCGGCGGTTTCTCCGATGATATCCCCTTCATACACCTGGTCGCCTTCCGCCACATAGCACTGGGAAAGGTTTCCATAGATCGTCTCCAGGCCATCCTCGTGGCGTACGCGGACCACACGCTCCTCTCCGTCGCCGTGGGCGATATTCATCACTTCCCCGTCGGCGGCGGCGCGCACGTCATTGGATACGCCCAGCAGTCCGACATACGGCTCCTCCTCGGTGAAGGTATGCACAATATCCCCGTGGACGGGCGCCGTCACCTGCACAGCATCTTCATTGTTCCAGAAAACCAGCGCCGACTCCGGCAGCAAATTGCTGACGAAGGAAAGCTTCCCCAGCGTTTCATCCAGATTCATATTCACGCTGTCCTGTATGGCGGTAAATACATCCTGGGTTTGCGGGGCAGCCGCGTTGCGTACCGCCACCACAAACAGCAGCAGCGCGGCGGCCACGGCTACGTTGCGCGTCAGGCTTTCCACGAAGCTTTTCTTTTGGGGCGTGACCCATTCCAGCCTTTTTTTCTTTTCCGGCTCCTTGGGAGCAACAGAAACAGGCCCATCCGCCTGCGGTTTACGTTTCACCACATGCATGGGCCGCTTCACTTGCGCTTTGGGCAAAGGATGATTTGACATGACATCCACTCCTTTCTGCCAATTATATGACGGGAGTGGATAGATTCATGAAAGGTATCGTTTATTTCAGGCAGCCAGCTTTTTGCATATGGGCAAGGGCCTTTGAAAGAGCGATCCTGCCGTGGCTATACGTCAGCCCGCCCTGCAGATAGGCGATGAAGGGCTCCCGCATGGGCGCATCGGCGCTGAGCTCAATGGAGGCGCCGGAGACAAACGTGCCGGCAGCCATGATTACCTGATTCTGATAGCCTGGCATATCCCAGGGCTCCGGTACGGCCATGCTGTCCACGGGAGACGCGGCCTGTATCCCCTGGCAGAAGGCGATCAGCCGCGCCGGGTCCTTCATTTCAATGGCCTGGATGATGTCGGACCGGTCCGCGAAAGCGGAAGGCGTTGTTTTCATGCCCAGCAGCTCAAAGATCCGTGCGGCCAGGATGGCTGTTTTCAATGCCTGCACAACCACATGGGGGGCCAGAAACAACCCCTGGTAAAAGGGCTGGTAGCTGCCGGCATAGGAGCCCACCTCCCGGCCGACGCCCGGCGCGGTAAGCCTGGCTTCGATGCGGCGGATGCAGCTTTCTTTGCCGGCGATGTATCCCCCGGTCGGCGCCAGCCCGCCGCCCGGATTTTTGATCAGGCTGCCGATGGTAACATCCGCCCCATGGTGGCTTGGCTCAGTCTTTTTGACAAACTCGCCATAGCAGTTATCCACCATCAATGTAACGCCGGGATGCTCCTTGTGGAGCATATCGGCCAAAGGCGCGATATCTTGCGGATGCAGCGAATTGCGCCAGGCATATCCCCGGCTGCGCTGGACCATTACCACCCTTGTATTGGGGCTGATGGCTTTTTTTATGGCCGCAAGGTCCAGCCTGCCGTCACCATCCAGTTCCACATGGCTGTAGGAAACATTCATTTCCTTCAAAGAGCCCGGCTCATCGCCGGCTATGCCAATGACGCCGTCCAAGGTGTCATATGGCTTGCCGGAGGCGGACAGCAGATGATCCCCGGGCAGCAAAAGCCCGAACAAGCATAAGGAAAGCGCATGGGTCCCCGAGGCGATGTGGGGGCGGACGATGGCCGCCTCAGTCCCAAATACGTCGGCAAAGATCGCTTCCAGCGTATCCCGGCCGTTATCCCCATAGCCATACCCGGTGGTCGGCGCAAAATGGCGCACTGCCACCTGATGCTTTTGCATGGCACTCAATACTTGCACTGTATTGTACAGTTCGACTTCTTCCAGCGCTGAAAAAACATCCTGGCAGTCAGCCTGGGCCTGTATCACAAGCTTTTCGATATCCGGCATGTCATATATCCTCTTACGTTTTCATTTCAAATTTTCAAATCATTTTGAATTTGGCGGAGCGCTTTGTCCAAAAGATCATCCGAAAGCGCATCCAGCCAGCGGATATTATCCGTCCGCTGAAACCAGGTCATCTGCCGCTTGGCATAATGACGTGTACCCAGCTTGATGGTGTCGATGGCTTGGTGAAGAGGCTGGCTTCCCGTGATAACCGGGATCAGCTCCTTATAGCCCAGCCCCTGCATGGATTGGGCCTCCGGCGAAACGCCCATGCCGAGCAGGCGCTCCACTTCCGCGACGAGCCCCAGCCGGATCATTTCATCCACCCTTTTGTCAATGCGCCGGTAGAGCATCTCCCGCTCCAGCCCCATGCCAAGGACGCAAAGGCTGTAAGGGCATTCCGGCGTTTCTCCTTGCCGCTGGCTGGAAAAAGGCCGGCCGGTGAGTTCATACACCTCCAAGGCCCGTATGATGCGCCGAATATCATTCCTGTGCAGGCGGCCGGCCGTGACCGGATCGGCCTTCTCAAGCCTGGCAATCAGCGTATCCACGCCGTCTTCCTCTTGGGATAGGGCCGTCAGCCGTTCACGGATGGCAGCGTCGCCTTGTGTGCCTCCCAGCTCCATGGATGTGGTCAGCGCCTTTAAATACAGTCCGGTTCCGCCGGTCAGTACGGGAATCTTTCCGCGGGCATGTATTTCTGCCAGGCAGGCCTTTGCCTGCGCCGCGTAATCCGCCACGGAGTACGCATCCCTGGGATCGGCCACATCCAGCATGTGATGCGCGATGCCCTCCTGCTCCAAAAGGGTAGGCTTCGCGGTGCCAATGTCCATGCATCGGTAGATCTGCATGGAATCCATGGCCACCACCTCACCGGACAGCTTGTGGCACAAGGCGATGGAGAGGCTGGTTTTGCCGCTGGCGGTGGGGCCCGCGATCACAATCAGAGGAGGCTTGTACGGCACGTGAGAACTTCCTTCCGGCTATTGAATGCGCTTGAAGCGCTTGTCCAATTCCTGATGGGTAATGGAGACCACCAGCGGACGGCCATGGGGGCAGGTCGGGGTGACGCCGGATTCCGTGGCGCGATACACAAGGTCCTCAATTTCCACCCTGGGCAGGCGCTCGCCCCCCTTGACGGCCCGCTTGCAGGCCATCTGCAATATGGCGGTGCGGCGCTTTTCCAGGCTTGTAAGGCCCCGCATCGTCTCCAGCTGGTCCAGCAATTCAATGAAAAAGCTTTTCGCCTGGGGCTGGCCCAAAATGAGCGGCACGGCCCGTATCTGTATGGCGTGATCGCCAAAGCTGTCCACCTCAAACCCTGTCTGGGCAAGGGCTTCCCTATTCTCCTCCAGGGTATCAAGCTCTCTGTGGGTCAGCGTCACCACCTGGGGTACAAGCAGCGGCTGGGCAGCCGCATGCTGGTCATACGCCTTCATCATTTGATCAAAGAGCAGCCGCTCATGGGCCGCGTGCTGATCAATCAACAACAATTGTTCCCCATATTCAATGAGTATATACGTATTGAATACAACATCCATGATGCGCAGATCGGGCCTTGTGTCCTTTTCGGGCAGGGCGGATATTGCCTCGGGCTCTATCATAACAGGCTCTGTTTTGACGGCAGGCGGCTCCGGCTCCTTCGCAATATATGAATAGGTATCAGGTATTGCAGGCGCGGCGGGCGGCTTGATAAAAGCAGGCATATAGGTTTCCCGCAAGGCTGGGCTTTGCTTTTGACCTGGAACAGGGATAACGATGGGACGATGGGTCACAACAGGCTCAAAGGCAGACTTCGGCTCCAATTCAGCGCTTCCATTTTGCGACTTTGGTCCGGTTTCTTCTGCGGGAGGTTGAATTGATGCAGGAATCGGTATGTTTTGCAGCTTTTCTACCGCGGCGCCGCCGTCGTTTGGTTTGCTCCTGACCGTAATATTGTTGGAAAACACCGGCCTGTTTTCTTCCGCCGGCGTCAATTCCATTTCGGGTATGTTTGTCAGCGCTTCATCGCGGCGCAAAACATCCTGGATCAAATCGCGGACCGCCTCAAAAACATCGGTTTCGTTTTGAAAACGGACCTCCAGCTTATTGGGGTGAACATTCACATCGACCGCTTCGAACGCCATTTTCAAATGCAGCACGCAGGTTGGAAAATGGCCGATGGTCACCCGCTCCTTGCAGCCCTGCTCCAAGGCCTGGGCCAAGATAGAACTCTTTAGATACCGGCCATTGATGAAAAAGGATTGGTGGCTGCGGTTGCCCCGTGCGCTGTCGCCAATGCCCACATACCCTTCCAGCCATACGCCTCTTGAACCGCCGGAAACAAAGCGCATGGATTTGAGCATTTCCTTGCCATAAATGCTGAATACCGCCGATTCCAGCTTGCCGTCGCCCGGACTGTGATAGATCACCTTCCCCTGGTTGATCAGGCGGTAGGAAATGCCGGGGTTCGACAGGATCAAACGCATGACAAGATCAGATACAAGGGCCGCTTCCGTCGCCGGCTTCTTGAGAAATTTCAGCCGGACAGGCGTATTGTAGAATAAGTCCTTCACAACAAAGGTTGTCCCCTCTGGACAGGCAGCTTCCCGGATTTCCTTGATGATGCCGCCTTCGTTGACGACGGTGATGCCGCTGTCTTCTCCTCTCACCCGCGTGGTGCAGGTAACGCGGCTCACCGCGGCAATGGAAGCCAGCGCTTCTCCGCGGAAGCCCAGGGTTTCGATGTGGTGCAAATCTTCAGAGGATATGATCTTGCTGGTGGCATGGCGTTCAAAGGCCATGCGGATTTGCGGCTGAGGAATGCCCGTGCCGTTATCGGTGACACGGATGTGGGCAATTCCCCCATCCCTGATTTCTATGGTGATGGCGCTGGCGCCCGCATCCATGCTGTTTTCCGCCATTTCCTTGATGGCGGCAGCGGGACGTTCCACCACTTCGCCAGCCGCGATCTTCCCAATGACCTCCGGCGACAGCTTTTCAATGGGCCGCATGGCAACCTCCTTACAGTTTGCGGGCTTTTTCCCGCAGGCGGAACAGGTGGTTGATGGCGTCCATGGGCGTTAACGCCATGACATCGATGCTTTTGAGCTCTTCCACCAGTTCGGTTTGAGCAAAGTTGAACAGGCCAACCTGCTGGCTGCCTGTCTTTTTGCCGTCCTCCAAAATGTTTTGGCCGATGGTATTCTGATTGATGTCCGATACTTCCAGACGGGCCTGTATTTCATGGGCGCGCATCAGCACCGGCTGGGGCACGCCGGCCAACCGGGCCACGTGCACGCCAAAGCTCTTGTCCGCGCCGCCGCGAATGATTTTGCGAAGGAAGATCACGTCTTCCCCATGCTCCTTCACAGAGATGCAATAGTTTTGAACGCCCTCCAGCCGGCCTTCCAGCTCGGATAGCTCATGATAGTGGGTGGCGAACAGCGTCTTCGCGCCGGCGTTGCGCTTGTCGCACAAGTATTCCACCACCGACCAGGCGATGGAAAGACCGTCGAAGGTGCTTGTTCCGCGGCCGATCTCATCCAATATCACCAGGGATTTGGGCGTGGCGTTGCGCAGGATGTATGCCACCTCGGACATTTCCACCATGAAGGTGGACTGGCCGCTGGCCAGATCGTCGGATGCGCCGACGCGGGTGAAAATGCGGTCCACAATCGGAATCGCGGCTTCCCTGGCCGGCACAAAGCTGCCGATATGGGCCATGAGCACAATCAGCGCCACCTGGCGCATGTAGGTGCTCTTGCCGGCCATGTTGGGGCCGGTGATAATCAGCATGCGCTGGCTGTCGTTATCCATTTGCGTATCGTTGGGCACGAAAGCGCCTTCCCGCAAGGTTTGCTCCACCACGGGATGCCGGCCGTCCAGGATGTTCAGCTTTCCATCCTCGGTGATCTCCGGGCGGACATAATGGTTGTGGCTGGCCACCTTCGCCAGGGAAACCAGGGCGTCCAGCGTTTTTAGCCCCAGCGCCGTTTTTTGCATGGGCTCGATCAGGGTGGCGATATGCTCGCGGATGGAAACAAACAGTTCCATCTCCAGCCGTACGGACTGCTCCTGGGCACCCACGATTTTCTGTTCGATTTCCCGAAGCTCCGGCGTAATATACCGCTCGCAGTTGGCCAGCGTCTGCTTGCGCATATAGCGCAACGGTACCAGCTCGTAATAAGACTTGGTGACCTCAATGTAATAACCGAACACGCGGTTGTACTGAATGCGCAGGTTTTTGATGCCGGTTTCCTGGCGTTCCTTCACTTCCAGGTCCAATATCCACTGCTTTCCGCTGGTGGCGGCTTCCCGCAGGCTGTCCAGGCGCTGGCTGTAGCCCTCCCTGATGATGCCGCCTTCGGTGATGGCCAGGGGCGCATCCGGGTGGATGGCCCGCCCGATCAAATCCGTCAGCTCTTCCATGGGATCCAGCATCGCTTCCAGTTCGTGTAGCAGCGGACTGTCCAAGGAGCCCATCAATTCCTTGATGGAAGGCACCTTTTTCAGCGATCCCATCAGCGCCAGGCAGTCTCTGGCGCTGATGCTTTTGTAGGAAACGCGGCTTAAGAGCCGTTCAATATCATACACGCCGCGAAGCTCATCGGACAGGGACATGCAAAGCACATGCTGGCTGAAGATGGCGGATACGGCGTCAAGGCGCAGGTTGATCTTTTCCTTATCCACCAGGGGTTGTTCGATCCAGCTGCGCAGCAGCCGGCCGCCCATGGCGGTGGAGGTCTGGTCCAACAGCCACAAAAGCGTGCCTTTCTTCGTGCGTCCGCGCAGGCTTTCGGTCAATTCCAGGTTGCGCCTGGCGCTTTTGTCCAGGAGCATGATTTGGCTGCTGGGATAGATACGCAGCCCGGAAATATGCTCCAGGGCATTTTTCTGCGTTTCGTTCAGATACTGCATCAATGCGCCGGCGGAAGTAGCGCCGGCCTTGTAATCATCGGCAAGGCCCAGGGGCGTAAGGTCCGTTAAATGAAAGTGGCTGCACAGGGCGGCGCTGGCCTGGGCGGGCAGGAAGGCGGCATGGCTGTACTCCGTGCAGGAGACATCCACGCCGGTATATTTGCGCAGAATGTTCAGATCGTTGGTGATGATCTCGTTGGGGCGGATGCGCAGCACCTCATCGGCCAGCGTATCCAGATAAGGCTGCAGTTGATGCACATAGAATTCGCCGGTGGAAACATCCACAAACGAAAGACCCGCGGTGACGCCGCTTACAAACACGCAAAGCAAAAAGTGGTTTTCCCGCTCATCCAGCAGCGTGGAATCCACAATGGTGCCCGGGGTCACGATCCGTACGACTTCCCTTTCCACCAGGCCCTTGCTCAGCGCCGGGTCTGAAACCTGCTCGCAGATGGCAACCTTGTACCCTTTTTCAATCAACCGCGTGATGTACACATCGGCGCTGTGAAAAGGAACGCCGCACATGGGCGCCCGTTCCTCCAGGCCGCAATCCTTTCCCGTCAGCGTCAATTCCAGCTCCCGGGAAGCCGTATGGGCATCGTCAAAGAACATTTCATAAAAATCGCCCAGCCGGAAAAAAAGGATACAGTCTTTGTATTGCTCCTTGATTTGCAGATATTGCTGCATCATGGGGGTAACGCTGGCCATACCGCCCCTCCTGTGTAACGAAAAAACTTTGGTAGTATCTTATCTATTTTTACTTGCAGCCGCTGCAGCCCTCGCAGGAGCCGGAGCACCCGCTTTTGGGCAGCTCTGTCTCCCCCGTCACCACAAAGCGGATCAGGGCGTTGACTTTGTTCATCATGTCGGTGAAAGTTGCCCTGGCCGACTGCATCTTTTCAATCAGCGGATAAGCGTTCATGACCTTCTGGGCCGCGTCCATTGCATCGCTTGCCGTCAGCAAGGAGACCTGATCCAGATTATTTTCCGACAGCATCTTTTCCACGGTATTCCGCTTTTCGATAAAGTCGGCAATCAGGCGGGTGGCTTCCGCATCCCTGGTAACTGCCTCCTCCGCCAGGCGCATGGTAATAAATTCATCGCTGTCCAATACAGCGTTTGCAAGCTTTTCAGCCTGTTCCAAAACATTTTTCATGGGGTAACTCCTTTATGCTTTTTCTCCGCGAAGCGTGCTGACGCCGGAGGAGGTAATGGTGACGGGAATGATTTTCCCGATGTCGTCGCTTGTGCCTTGGAAACTGACGGTAATATTCCGCAGGCCTTTGCCGGATACCTGCTTTTGATCCCGCTTGGAGAGGCTTTCCACCAGCACAGATTCCCTTTGGCCGATCAAGCCATTATGGATATCGGCGGTGATGGCTTCCTGCGCGGCAATCAGCCTTTGTATCCTGTCTGTGGCCACATCATCCGGTATACGGCCTTCCATTTTGGCGGCCCGGGTGCCTTCCCGGGGGGAATAGATGAAGGTGAATGCGGCGTCGTAGCGCACTTCCCTGACCAGGGACAGGGTGTCCAAAAACTGCGCTTCCGTTTCGCCGGGAAAACCGACGATGAGGTCAGTGGTAATGCCGATGCCCGGTACGGCCCGGCGCAGCGCTTCCACCCGGCGCATGTATTGCTCTTTGGTATAGCGCCTGTTCATGGCATGCAAAATTTCATCGTTGCCCGACTGTACCGGCAGGTGGAAATGCGGCATGATATGCCGGCCGCCGGCCATCACCTCGATCAGTTCGTCGGACAAATCCTTGGGATGGGAGGTCATAAAGCGGATGCGGGGAATGCCCACGCCGTCCAGCTCCTTTAAAAGCTTTGGAAAGCTCATGACGGCATCCAGCCCGCCGCCGTAGGAGTTTACATTTTGTCCCAGCAGCATGATTTCCTGAACACCGCTATCGTATAGCTTCCGCGCCTCTTCCAAAATGCTTTCCGGCGACCTGGAACGCTCCCGCCCGCGGACATAAGGCACGATGCAAAAGGAGCAGAAATTGTTGCAGCCGTACATGATGGTGATGTACGCCTGGTGCGGATTCGGCCGCAGGATGGGCACATCCTCCGCGATCAGGTTTTCCTGGGTCAAGACCTCCACCACCGGCCTTGCGCTTTCCAATTCTTTATACAGTATTTCGGGAAAACGGTGCAGGTTATGGGTACCGAAGGCGATGTCGATAAACTTGTATTGGTGCAAAATTTTCTCCGCCATGCCCTGCTGCTGGATCATGCAGCCGCAAACGCCGATCAAAAGATCCGGGTTTTTCTTGCGAAGCTCCTTGAGCCAGATCACATTCCCCAGGGCCCTGCGCTCCGCGTTGTCGCGAACGCAGCAGGTATTGTAAATGACAAAGCCCGCCTCTTCCTTGGTAGGCGCTTCGGGGATGCCCATGCTTTTGAGCATGCCGGCCAGCTTTTCGCTGTCGTGCATGTTCATCTGGCAGCCAAAGGTGATGATATGATAAGATTTGGGCCGGCCCGTATGCATGCGGACCAGATCCATAAAGTGTGCCTGCTGTGCCATTTCTTCCGGCGTGACGGTCACCGGCGCTCTTTCACCCATGATTGGACGTATCTCCTTCCGGGATAGATCGGGTATGTATTCTTCCGCTGCCCATGCATTTTGGGCAAGGAGCGGTCAGGATTTGATACAGCGGCTGCCTGGCTTTTTTGCGGGTGCATTCCATGAGTCCCAGGGAGGTAAGGCCGTGCACCACCGTTTTCACACGGTCTTTTTTCAGCTCGCTTTGCAAGCTGTCAAGCACCGCCTGCCGGTGCAGTTCATTTTGCATGTCGATAAAGTCGATCAGGATGATGCCGCCAAGGTTCCGCAATCGGATTTGGCGGACGATTTCCCCGCAGGCTTCATGATTCAGGCGGAATATCGTTTCCTCCAGCAGCTTGCCGCCGGTGAACTTGCCGGTGTTGACATCAATGACGGTCATGGCCTCGCAAATGTCAAAGATCAGGTATCCGCCGCTTTTCAGCCAGACCTTGCGGCTTAATGCCTTTTCCACCTGGGCGCGAACGCCATAAACCGTCAACAGATCAGAATCAGGAACGAGGGCTGCTTCTATTCCTTCCGCCTTGATGTTCCTTTGATTGGTAACAATCCGGTCGATTCCGCCGGCGGAATAGTCGCGGATCAGTTCTGAAAAAGGGTCCGGGCTTTTAAACAAGCATTGAGGCGCATTCTTTTTGGGATACAGTTCCTTAACCCTGCGCCACGCGTCATTCAGCGACGCGATCTCCTGGCATAATTCCTCAGGCCGTGCGTGCATAGCAGCGGAACGCATCACCAATCCCGTACCGTCAAGCTTCACTTCGCCGCCGAGCTGCAGCAAAGCATTCCGATCCTCATCCTTTTGTACCCGCTGGGATACGCCGACAAACGAATCCAGCGGCAAAAACACGACATAAGTGCCCGGAAAGGTAATGTCCCGGGTCAGATACGCCCCTTTTTCCCCCGCCGGGTCCTTTTTCACCTGCACCAGAACCTCCTGGCCGGTCTGGAGGGGCGGTCTTGCCGGGTTGCCTTTTGCAAAGCCCGGCGCTTCCTTCAAGGGAAGAAACCCGTTCTTTTCCAGGCCCAGATGCACAAAAGCCGCGTCCATGCCGGGAACGATCCTCTCCACACGGCCTTTGAACACCGCGCCGGCAAGCGAGGATGACTTGCCCGCATCGTATACATGGTATTCGCAGACATCGCCGTCTTCCAACAGGGCGGCATGGCTTATATTATTTTCCTGATACAGTATGATTTCGCGCATAAATGCCTCTTACATGTCTTCCAGGGGCTTCATGCTCCCGTCCGCCCCCAGGCCGAACATGCCTGTACGGGTCAGGGCATAGGCCGGGGCGGGAATCCCCGCCATTTCACTCAAGGAAGTCATCAATAGATCAGGCTTGCAGGTGGCTTCCTCCCGCACGGCCAGCGTGGCGGAAAACACGCAGCCATCCGCTGTTTTTTCAGCAGAAAGATGATAAATCATGGGCCTGATATCGCAGGGCTTTTCCCCGCTTTTTGTTTTGCGCATGGCCGGGATACTGGTCCTTTGCAGAAACGCGGGCAGGATGATAGCCAGCGCTTCCCCCGCCTCGCCTGACACGCATATCTCATAGGAAGCGGCGTACAGCCGGGACATGGGCGCGGGATAGGCATCGGCCACAGCACGGGCTTTCACAGCCTTCAAAGCCGACGGAAACGCGCTGTTTACCTTTTCAAGAAAAGCGTCTTCCAAAACATCCTGTGCAAGCGACACATCCATGATTTCCCTGAGCCCGGCGGCGCCCACGGAAAGCGGAGCCGCGAAATTCACGATCATGTGGGGATTGAAGCCCTGGCTGTAACTGACCGGCAGGCCGGTCCTGCGCAGGATGCGCTGCATGGCCCGCATCAAATCCAGATGGCCGATATGGCGCAGCGCGGCGCCTTTTTCAAACACCACCAGCATCCTCATAGCGTGCATACCCCCTCAAAACGGGTCAGGCCGCAGCCGTGGCAGCCATGGCGGCAGTCGGAGGTGGTTTGCGCCTTTAGTGATTTCTCATTTTCCCGCCACAAAAATTCCTTTGTGACGCCGGCGTCAATAAAATCCCAGGGCAGCAGTTCGTCGCGGCTCCGTTCCCGGTTGGCGTAGAAGGCGGGATCGATGCCGCAGCTTTCAAACGCTTTCACCCAGCGTTCATAGTGGAAATGCTCCGTCCAGCCATCCAGAAGGCAGCCCAAACGCCAGGCTTCATACAGTACCTCAGACAGCCGCCTGTCTCCCCTGGCAAAGCAGGCTTCCAGCAGGCTGACCTCCGGGTCATGCCAGTTGAAGGTAACGCCGCGGATGGACAGCACCTTGCGCAGGTACGCCTGCTTTTCCTTGAAGGTTGCAAGTGTATCCTGGGCGGACCATTGGAAAGGCGTAAAGGGCTTGGGCACAAAGCAGGATGCGCTGCACGTCACATTCAGCCCCTTGGCGCGTTTTTCGCGGGGCAGGGCAAAGTATGCGCCGACAACGCTTTGGGCCAACTCTCCGATGCCGTTTAGGTCCTCATTGGTTTCGGTGGGCAGACCAATCATGAAATATAGCTTGACCGAACTCCATCCGCCCTCAAACGCTTCGGATACCGTGCGGACGAGATCCTCGCGGGTCACGCCCTTGTTGATTACATCCCGCAATCTTTGGGTGCCGGCCTCCGGCGCAAAGGTCAGGCTGGATTTGCGTACCTTTTGGGTTTCGGCCAGCGATTCCTTGACAACGCTGTCAATGCGCAGGGAAGGCAGCGAAATCGACACCTTCCTGTCCTGGAATTTTTGCATCAGCTCACGGGCCAACTCCGGCAGGCAGGAATAGTCGCCGCTGGACAGGCTGGAAAGGGAAATCTCTTCGTAGCCTGTGCTGTTCTCCAACTGTTCCGCCAGTGTCAAAAGCTTCTCCAGGCTACGCTCCCGCACGGGCCGGTACAACATTCCCGCCTGGCAAAAGCGGCAGCCCCGGGTGCAGCCGCGCATGATTTCCAGCATGATCCTGTCGTGTACGATTTCCGTATAGGGCACGGGGATGCTTTGGGGATAGAAGGCTTTGTCCAAATCGAGGACGACGCGCTTTTGCACCTTTTCGGGCGCTTCCTCACAATTGGGCTTGAAGGAAGCGATGCTGCCATCCTCATTCCATGCGGCGTCGTACAGCGCGGGAACGTATACGCCCTCTAACCCGGCCAGCTTCTTCAGCAGGGCCAAACGGGGGGCTTTGCTCTCCTTCCAAAGGCGCACGGCTTCCACTACTTCCAGGGTAGCTTCTTCCCCATCCCCCAAAACAAAAGCGTCGATGAAGGCATGCAAAGGCTCCGGATTGAAGGCGCAGGGACCGCCGGCGATAACGATGGGATCGCCTTCCTTCCGGTCGCGGGAAAATACGGGGATGCGCCCCAATGACAGCATCTCCAGTATATTGGTATAACTCATTTCATACTGCAGCGTAAAACCGACGATATCAAACCGGTTCAAAACCGTTCTTGTTTCCAGGGAAAACAGGGGGACATTGTTTTCCTTCATCAGGGAAAGCATATCCACCCAGGGCATGCATACCCGCTCGCAAAGGGCATGGGGCTGGCTGTTGATCAGGGAGTACAATATCTTCATGCCCAGGTGGGACATGGCGACCTCATATGTATCGGGAAAACAAAATGCAAACGTTACATCCGCATCCGTCCAAGGCTTTGCAATGGCGTTCACCTCGCCGCCCGTATAGCGGGAAGGCTTTTGCACCTTATCCAAAAGTGCTTCTATCTGATTGCGCAAAAGGGTTCCTCCTATGAAATAGTCCAGCTTTAACAATATCATGAAGCAGCCCCACGGTCAACTGCTAATACCAAAAAGACAAAAAAAGCCCCCCGTTTCGCGGAGGGCAAAGAGCATCAGTTACTGTTCTTCCTCGTTCCGTTTGACAGGCTTTTTCCAGCCGATGGTGATGCCGACCCGTATATCGGCGGCCCGCCAGGTTACATTTTGAAAGCCGACTGCCTCCAGCGTGGCCAGCATTTCATGCTTGCCATACATGACGGGCGATTCCGAATCCTCCCGATTGTTGGAGAAGCGGTTGAACAACTGGCGAAGCGGTGTCGGATACCATACGGTTGCCAGTACAAACTGTCCACCCGGCTTCAAGACCCTGAGCGCTTCCTTCAGCACCCTCCCCGGATCCTCCATGGCTTGGAAAGAAAGGCTGCACATGACTACATCGAAGGAGTTTTCCCGCCAGGGAATATCCTCCGGCTGCGCAAAAAGGATATCTGCGCCGGGAAGCATTGTGCGTAAGAAGCGGTATTGCTCCATGGAGGAGGCAATGCCGCACAAGTTGCACTCTATCTGCTGGCTGATCATGTTCAGCAGCGCGCCGTTGCCGCACGCCATATCCAGCACTTTATCGCCCGCATCGATGGCCGCCCATTGGGCCAGCGCATGCATGGCGGGAGTCATTTTCCCTTTCGCTGCCGCCGCCGGCTTGGGCAGCATGGCATGATTTTCCGCTTTTGAGAGCATTTGTGTGCCTCCTTGCAGGTGTAAGCCCATATTTCATACACCTGACGCTATTATAGCACACTTTAGAAAAATATGCACGGATTTTGTAATAAAAATTTAATTTTTACAATTCTACTCTGTTATACCAATGCTCCGCTTTTCGCAGCAGCAGCAAATGACCTGCCATCGCCAACAAGGTCAATACAGCGCCCAGCAGCCACGTGAGAACTGTCAAAGAAACGCCCGACTGCCCCAGCAGCCATACGCCTGCCCCCAACGCGGCGGCAACCGCCAAGCCCAGCACCATGGTCAAAATCGCCATGGGATTTTGCTTGATGGCCTCCGTTTCATTGCGCCAGTTCAGCCTGGGATGGCTGGCGTCCAGCGACAACCCCAGCGCGTTGCAGCCATAGCCGAAAAGAAGGCCCAGCACAAGCGCGGCCATAATGTAAGGTGTTTGCGCCGGCACAAGGATGATCATCGCAACGGCAGTCGTCAGGCAAGTAAGAAAGTTGATGGAGAAACCAAAAAGCTGCTTGGCAACAAGCTGCGCTCCGTACGGTTGAGGAATCATCCTGGCAAAGGCCAGATGCTTTCCTTCCCGGGAAACGGCTGTAAAGCCCGCCATGTTGACGGTGCTCACAAAGGCCATGCCGACCGCGGCGAACAAGGTAATACGAATGCCGCCGGCCGCCCGCATGAGTTCCCCCAGCAAGGCGGAGAGTTCACTGCTGCTTTCCTTGCTGACAAACAAGGCGACCATCATGATGGGCATCAATATGATGCCCACCAGGCCGTTGAGCGCATAGGAAGGCACCCGCAGTACTTCCTTCCATTCCCGAATGAACATGGCGGCAATAGGCGAGCGGCTGCGCTCAAAGTCGCCGGAAGACAGCTTGCGGCGTTTTACATTCTGAAAGGTTTCATTCTGCAAAATAGCCAGCTGCAGATAATGCCGGCCCATGGCCACCGGAAGCACAAGCAGTATACCGGAAACAAACGCAAACAGAACAAGCGGCATAAGACTTACCGCGCCATCCCCCGCGATGCCCGTAGTCAGCCACAGCACAGGCGGAAAACCGCCGGCCAGCCCTTCCAGCAAAGCCCGGTTGTTGGTCAAAATGCGCAGAAAAAAGTCCGCTCCGGCATTGTTCGGGATATGGCTGTACAATTGCATTTGAAAGGGAATAATCAGCGCCATCAGCACAAACCCGCCGATCACCGCCCAGCGGTCCCGGTGGCGGAAGATGCTGGATACGCGGATCAGCAGGAAGGACAATATCGTCGCCAAAGCCAGCGGCAGGCAAGGGATAAAAGGCGTGGCGATGACTGCTTTTATATAGAAGAAAACGCCTTGCCCCGTGCGGATGCCATACAGGATGCACACCGGCAGAAAAACCAGGGCTGTCAGCGCGATCTCCCCCAGCAGCACAACCGCCATCCGAACAGCCATGACCGTTCTGGAGGAAACGGGCAGGCCGGCCAGGAAGGAGCTGTCTCGGCTGAAGAATAATATGCTAATCACATGGAAAAAGCCGACTGCCAGCGTCATGGCCATCATGAGCATGATTACCGCGGACAATAAAAGCTCCGGAATATTCATCTGCGTGAAGACCCACAGGATGCCGCCGGCCAGAAAGACGACCATGCCAACGGCAGACGCGATCAGCAAAAAAATCAAAAGCCCCGTGAGAAGCGGCTTCCAGTCTTTGAACGAGGCCGGGTTCTTTGGCAGCCAATGGCTGGGTTTCAAAGCAGAAAGCTTCAAATACAGCTGCAGCTTCAGCAGCGTAAAAAAAGCGCTCATTCCCTTTCCTCCTCCGCCGTCTCTCGCGTCATCTGCAGGAAAAGATCCTCCAGGGACGCGCCATGCTCCCCTGAACGCAGGCTGTCCAGGGTGCCGACCGCGTGCAATTTGCCCTTGCTGATGATGCCGATGCGGTCGCACAGCTTCTCCGCCACATCCAGCACATGGGTCGAAAAGAAAACCGTATTGCCGGCCGCGCAATGGACGCGCATTTCCTCCTTGAGCAAATGAACGGCCACGGGGTCAAGGCCGGTCATCGGCTCATCCAGCAGCCAAAGGGGCGGCTGGTGAATCAGCGCGCCGATGATGGTGAGCTTTTGCTTCATGCCCCTGGAGTAGCTGCGGATCTGCTGCCTGGCCGCGCCTTCCAATTGAAACAAGGGCAGGTATTTTTCCAGGTGGCGTTTGCGCTGCACGGCGTCCACCTGGTAGATGTCCGCCAAAAAGTGCAGATACTCCAGCCCGGTCAGCCGCTCATACATCTCCTGGTTGTCCGGCACAAAGCCGATCTGCCGCTTGGCCTCCAGGGGATCTTTCGCCATGTCATATCCGCCGATGTGAATGCTTCCGGAATCAGCGGAAAGGATGCCGTTCAGCAACCGGATCGTTGTCGTTTTGCCAGCGCCGTTGGGGCCGATAAAACCGAATATCTCGCCTTTTTTCACATGCAGCGTCAAATTATCCAGCGCCTTCACGCTGCTTTTTGCATATTGCTTTGTCACCTGGTCAAATTGAAACATATCTGTTGCCTCCCCTTCTCCAAAAATATTGTAGCGCTTTCCCTTGAAAAGGCAAGCCTTATGCCTCTATACTGTCGTTTGCATTGACTCAATTGACAATTTTCTAACAGACCAGGCTGCGTGTTCAGCTACGGTTGATGACGGATGACTGCACAGTTCCCCAAGAAGCGGAAGATACGCCTGGTTTCCGCTGTTGCCGGCGATCAGGCATGCCTGCGCCAGAACCCGGTTGGGAATGGACATGTTTTTCCCAATCTGCCTTGTCAAATGAGAAAGCAATGCCTGGTCCTTTTTCAGCAGCAGCGCGATATCATATCGATCCTCTGCCGGCTCTTCCGTGGACAGATGGCCGTTATACGGGCAAACCTGCTGGCAGATATCGCATCCCAACAGGAGATTGCCCATTTTCGAACGCATTTCAGCAGGGACAGGCTTTCCTTCCATCATATACTGGCGAAGGCACTTGTCCCTTTCAAAGCCATCCGGCGTTATCGCGCTTGTGGGGCAGGCATTCATGCATTTGGGGCAAGCGCCGCACATATCACAGTCCAACTTTTTGAAGATGCTTTCATCCATGGCATAATGCCTGACAAGACCGATGGTTTGTATATGAAAGCGGGAACCAAAGCGTTTATGGTAATGAAGAGAGTTCCTGCCCTGCGTAAAATCATCAAGCCTTGAAAGCAGCGGCTTTAAGCGCACATTATTTATAAGCTGCGCGCTTTCCCCCATGTGGTTCAGCGCGTCCGCCATTTCCTTGGCTTTTTGATGGGCGGCATGCGCCGCGTAATAATAGGTACTGATCCTGGCATAGCCTGCGGAGGCCTCCCCCCAGGAGGGATAAGGATATACCATCAGGAGCAAGGTCGAGATTCCCTGTGGCGCATCTGCCGCAAGGTTCGCGTCAAGGATATACGCAGCGGCAAAGCCGTGCTCACAGGCCAACGCAATCAAATCCGGCGGCAAGCAATCACCTCTTCCCATCCATGCGTTCCCACTATACCACGCCTGTATTTAATAAGGCAAGAAACAAACGGTGCATATTGATAGGAAAGGCCTGATACCTGCGTCCGCAGATATCAGGCCCAAAGCCAATCATTTGTTTATGCGCGCCGCATGCCCGTTACTTCGTGCCGAACAGCCTGTCGCCCGCGTCGCCAAGGCCGGGTACAATATAGCCGTGGTCATTCAGCTTCTCGTCCAGGCCGGCCACAAAGATGTCCACATCGGGATGGTCCTTATTGATCCTTGCGATTCCTTCCGGCGCCGCGATCAGGGATACAAGGCGGACGTTGTTGCAGCCGCGCTTTTTGATAAAGCTGATGGCCGCGCTGGCGCTGCCGCCGGTCGCCAGCATGGGATCCAGCAGCAGCAGCTCCCTGTTTTCGGAATCGGCGGGAAGCTTGCAATAATACTCCACCGGCTGGAGCGTTTCAGGATCGCGGTACAGGCCGATGTGGCCAATTTTCGCTGCCGGAACCAGCCTGATCACGCCATCCACCATGCCAAGTCCCGCCCGAAGGATCGGGATGATCCCCAGCTTTTTGCCACTGAGGATGCGGGTCTTTGTCCAGCAAATGGGGGTTTCGACGTCCACTTCTTCCGTGGGAAGATCCCTGGTGACTTCATACACCATCAGCATGGATATTTCTTCCAGGAGCTCGCGGAATTCCTTTACGCCGGTATTCTTGTCCCGCATGAGGCTGAGCTTGTGCTGGATCAGCGGATGATCGAAAACATGGACCTTGCTCAAGGGAGATTCCTCCTTCTCATAATAAACACGCGGCCCGTTGGAGCTGCGTGTTCAAAATAAAAATATCAATTGTGCGCTTGCGGCCTGGAACAATGCGGAAAAATGCGGGAGAAGGAGTGAATGAGAAACCTTGCCTCCCAATGCAGGCATCCATCCCTTTCCTTTTTGGCCAGGTACCCTTCCCGGCATAGCAAAGCGCCGCAGCTGTTTCATATCTTCACGCTCAATTCCCGACTATTATAGCGTACAATCCCTCCTATGACAACCATTTTCGCAAATTTCCATAGCAAGTTGCTTCTGTTTTTCGGCAATCCAAACGGGCAATGTCCGTTTTCAGGCAGCCTTGTGAATGCTTGACAGTGGCTGGGGGCAATACTATAATGATGAAAACCATGGAAAAGAGGTGTCTTTTGCTTTGCTGCAGCCTGACCGTTTGGCGTTTGGAATCGTGCCCTGGTACAGTCTGATCATTGTGACCGGCATTGCGCTGGGGATATTTCTTTGCGGACGTGAGGAAAAACGGCTTGGGCTGCCCAAGGATACGGCCATCGACTGCGCGCTGTGGGCCATTCCGCTTGGCATCATCGGCGCCAGGTTGTATTTTGTGGTTTTTTCCTGGGATCAATTCGCCTCTGACCTCGTGCGCATCCTGTATGTATGGGAAGGCGGCGTAGCCATTTACGGTGCCCTGATCGGCGGATTTCTGGGCCTGTGGCTGAATGCGACGCGGAAAAAAATCAATCTGCTCACCTTGCTGGATATGTTCGCTCCTTCGGTGGTACTGGCGCAGGCCCTTGGCCGCTGGGGCAATTTTTTCAACATGGAAGCCTACGGGGAGCTGGTTTTAAACCCCAAGTGGCAGTTCTTCCCCTTTGCCGTGTACATTCCCAACGCAATGGGCGGAGAATGGCACCTGGCCGCCTTTTTTTATGAATCGGCATGGGACTTTTTATGCTTTGCGCTGCTGATGGCCTTCCGCAAGCGCATGACCCGGCGGGGCGACGTTTTTCTGTGGTACCTTTTGCTGTATGGCGCAGGGCGGGCGGTAGTGGAAGGCTTGCGGCTGGACAGTCTGATGTGGCTCAATGGCACGGTCCGTGTTTCCCAATGGCTGAGCCTTCTGGCCATGGCCGCCGTATTTGTCATCTTTGCCGTTCGCATGCTGAAAAAAGGCGGAAGGCAGCTTTCCTTCGCAGCCGCCCTCCTGTTTCTTGTGCACTCCTTCTACCTTTTATATGTGAGCCGCAGCCATACCCAAATCGCGTATGTATGGCCCTATTCGAGCATTGCCATTCTCGCGCTGTGCGCTCTGTTCCTTTGCTGGCCATTGGCCGGCAAGGGCAAAGTTTCCTGGATCACATCCATTCCTTTTTGGGTTTTGTCTGCCGTGTTTGCCGTTTTTCTGGTATACTGGAACGGCTCGCAAAATTTGCTGTCCGCACAGACGGCGTTTGTCGCTTTGATCTCCCTTTGCATCCCCGCGGGGGCCCTGGCCCTGTATCCTTTTTCATCATCCGATACGTAATGCTTTTCATACACAGGAGGCTATTTTATGCGGAATCTTACCATGATGACGGACCTGTACCAATTGACCATGATGTACGGATACTGGAAGCACGGCATGCAGAAAAACAGGGCTGTGTTTGATTTATATTACCGCAAGCAGGGCGATGTGACCGCCCATGCCATCGCCGCCGGCCTGGAGCAAGCCATTCACTATATTCAAAACCTGTCCTTCGACGAGGAGGATTTGAGCTATCTCCGCTCCCTAAAGCTGTTTGATGAATCTTTTTTGCAGGAATTATCCCGCCTTCGCTTCACCGGCGATCTGCACGCGCTGCCGGAAGGCACGGTGGTTTTCCCGAACGAGCCGATCATCCGCGTCTATGCGCCGATTATGGAAGCTCAGTTTATAGAAACCGCGCTTTTGAACATCGTCAACCATCAAACGCTGATTGCCACCAAGGCGGCAAGGGTCTGCCAGGCCGCCCAGGGCGGCAGCGTGCTGGAGTTCGGCCTGCGCCGCGCTCAGGGGCCGGATGCAGGCATCTACGGCGCCCGCGCCGCGATCATCGGCGGATGCAGCGCCACCAGCAACGTACTGACCGGGCAAATGTTTGGCATACCCGTCAAGGGCACCCATGCCCACAGCTGGGTCATGTCCTTTGAAAGTGAGCTGGAAGCCTTTCGGGCTTACGCTGAAACCTTCCCCGACAGTTGTATGCTGCTGGTAGATACGTATGATACCCTGCGCAGCGGCGTCCCCAATGCCATCACCGTGTTCGAGGAACTGCGGGAAAAGGGATACGAGCCCGTCGGCATCCGCCTGGACAGCGGAGACATGACGTATTTGAGCCGTACCGCAAGAAAGATGCTGGACGACGCGGGCTTTCCGAATACGAAAATTTTCGCCAGCGGTGATCTGGATGAGGACGTTATCTGGAACCTGAAGGCCCAGGGGGCGCAAATTGACGTTTGGGGCGTAGGCACCCGGCTGATCACCAGCCAGGACAATCCCGCCCTGGGCGGCGTATACAAGCTGGCGGCGGAAGAGATCGGCGGCACGCTGTATCCCAGGATCAAGATATCGGAAAACCCCCAAAAGATCACCAACCCCGGCTTAAAGGTGCTGTACCGCGTGTATGACCGGAAAACCGAGAAGGCGCTGGCGGACCTGATTGCGCTGGAAGAGGAGCAATATGACGAAAGTCAGCCCTTGCGGCTGTTTGACCCGGAAAACACGTGGAAATCCATGACCGTAACGGACTATATCCTCCGCCCCATGCTGGTGCCCGTCTTTTTGTCGGGCGAACTGGTATACACATCCCCCGCGCTCACACAAATCAAGGCCTATGCCGCCAAAGAGCTGGATACGCTTTGGGGTGAATACAAGCGGCTGCAGGCGCCCCACCGCTACAAAGTGGACCTGAGCCAGCCGCTGTATGACTTGAAGCAGCGGCTGTTGGCCGAGGGCAGCACGGCTGTCTGATTGCAAAAGAGGGGGGATAGCATATGCCGGTTGGCCCATGGAAAAACAGGCTGTACCGGCTTGCGCTGCCCTTTCTTGGTTTGCAGATAAACAGTTGTGAATCGTCCGGGCCGTCTCTTGCCGAGGATCAGTTACATTTATTGAACAGCATCTTCCGCCGTCATCATGTGATTGGCGGCTGTTTGCAATTGATCCGGGAAGGCGGCCTGGGGCCGCTTGTGACCTATGGCTATGCCCGGCTGCCGGATACTTATGTCGCGCCGGATATTGTTTTCAGGGCGGCTTCCATCACCAAGATGGTAACGGCGGTTGGCGCGATGCTGCTTGTTGAAAAGGGCCTGCTTGATCTGGATGCGCCGGTGGAACGCTATTTCCCCTATCCCATCCGCAATCCGCGCTTTCCGGATCAGCCTGTTCTTGTAAGGCATCTGTTCACGCACACCTCCGGCATATGGGATGGGCCTGGCTATGACAAGGCGCTGCGCTCACCGCTTCCCCTGAAGGCTTTGCTGGATGACCCCATGAATTATCTTTCAACCGCTCCGGGCGAAGCCTTCCGCTACAGCAACCTGGCCGCAGGCATGATCGGCAGCCTTATGGAGATCATTGCGGACAAAAGCCTGGAAGCGCTTATGCAGGAATCGGTGTTTACGCCTCTTGACATGCAGGCCAGCTATACTTTGAAGCATTTTAACCATGCCGGCAATATTGCCTGCATCTACCGCGTGCTCTCAAAGCGCCGCAGCGCAAAGCCGCTTTTTGATCCGTCCGCCAGGCTGCACGCTGCCGACGCGCTTTTGCAGCCTGCGCCGGAATACCATTACCTCCCCGCCGCCGGAAACCTGTTTACCGATGCCCCTTCGCTGGGAAAGCTCGCGTGTGAGCTGATCAAGGACGGCGGCGGTATTCTTTCAAAGAACAGCATTCAAAACATGCAGACGCCTGCCGCCGCCTATGGAAAGCATGGCCCTCATGCCCTGCATTGCATAGGCCTGGTGGCTGTGGAGGATCCAGCCCTGCATACAGGCCGGCTGTATGGCCACCAGGGCTTTGCCTATGGCGCGGCGGAAGGCGTTTTTTATCAGCCCTCTACCGGCAACGGATTTGTGTTTTTGAACAGCGGCGCCAGCGAGGCGCGCTATGGGCACCTTGCCTGCGTCAACCGGGATCTGATCGTCTGGGCGCTGGGCAAGGATGGGTACCTGAAAAAATAAGACAGGCGATATAAAAAAGCAGCTATCCAAAAGGAAAGCTGCTCTCTTGCTTTATTGATTTACTTCGTGTATTTCGGCCTTGCCGTATAGTGGGTATGCAGCAGCTCATGGGCCTTGTGGCTGTTGGGCTTTTCGAGGAATTCCTCATACAGTTTTTTCACGCCCTTGTTTTGATGGCTCTTGCGCATGGGCTTGTCGGTATCCTCGCCGTACAGCGCCGCGGCGCGCAGCTTGCTGGGGTTTACCTCCATGCGCTTCTGGGCGGAAACAATGGGCTGGCCGCCGCCGGTGACGCAGCCGCCCGGGCAGCCCATGACCTCGATAAAGTGATAGGATTTTTCGCCGCTGCGAACGCTTTCCAATACCTTGGAAGCATTGGCGGTGCCGTGGGCCACCGCGACGTTCAGGGCGATGTCCCCCACCTTTATGGTAGCTTCCTTCACGCCTTCCAGGCCGCGGACCTGATCAAACTCCACCTTGGGCAGTTCCTTGCCCGTCACCACCTCGTAGGCGGTGCGCAGGGCCGCTTCCATCACGCCGCCGGTCGCGCCAAAGATGACGCCGGCGCCGGTGCTTTCGCCCAGCAGATCGTCAAAATCCTCGTCGGGCAGATGAACAAAATCAATGCCGGCTTCCTTGATCATCTTCGCCAGCTCGCGGGTGGTGATCACCGCGTCCACGTCCGGATAGCCGGCGCCGGCAAGCTCGGGCCTGTCGGCCTCAAACTTCTTGGCGGTGCAGGGCATGACGGATACGACAGCGATGTCGCCCGCGTTGATGCCGGCCTTCTCGGCGTAGTAAGTCTTGATCATGGCGCCCAGCATTTCATGGGGCGACTTGCAGGAAGACAGGTTGGGAATGAAATCGGGATAGTAGTGCTCGCAATATTTGATCCAGCCGGGCGAGCAGGAGGTGATCATGGGCAGCACGCCGCCGTCCTGCAAACGGCCCAAAAGCTCCGTCGCTTCCTCCATAATGGTCAGGTCCGCGGCGAAGTCGGTGTCAAACACCTTGTCAAAGCCCATACGGCGAAGGGCGGCGGCCATTTTCCCCGTCACGCGGGTGCCGATTTCCATGCCGAACTCCTCCCCCAGCGCGGCGCGGACGGCAGGGGCCGTCTGCACGACCACATGCTTCTTGGGGTTGCTGATCAATTGCCATACGAGGTCCGTTTCATCCTTTTCGCGCAGCGCGCCAACGGGACAGACGGCAATGCACTGGCCGCAGTTGATGCAGGCCATGTCGTTGAGCTTCCTTTCCCACGGGGATTCAATGGCCGTAGTAAAGCCGCGGTTGACCGCACCAATCACGCCTACGCTCTGGTACTTTGTGCAGGCAGCCACGCAGCGGCGGCACAGAATGCACTTGTTGTTGTCGCGCACGATAGAGGGCGATACGTCGTCCACATCGTATGCGTTTTTCTTGCCTTCAAAGCGGCCCCCGTCCTCAACGCCCATATCCAGGCAGAGCTTTTGCAATTCGCAGTTTTGGCTGCGGGTGCATGAAAGGCACTTTTTGTCGTGGGTGCTCAAGATGAGCTCAAGGTTCACCTTGCGCGCTTCGCGTACGGCGGGCGTATTCGTTTTGACCACCATGTTGGGGGCCACGGGCAACACGCAGGCAGCCTGCAGCGCACGGGCGCCGGTATCCACCACACAGATCCTGCATGCCGCGATCTCGTTGAGGCCTTTCAAATAACACAGCGTGGGGATATTGATATGCGCCTGCTTGGCGGCTTCCAGCACCGTGGTGCCGGCGGGGACTTCCACCTTGACGCCGTCTATGGTCAGCGTAACCAGTTGTTCCATGTTGATTTCCTCCTCGCCGTCAGTTTTTCACGATGGCGCCAAAGCGGCATTTTTCCATGCAAGCGCCGCACTTTAAGCACTTTTGGGTATCGATCGTATGCTGCTTGCGCACTTCGCCGGTAATCGCGTCCGCCGGGCAGACCTTGGCGCACAGGGTGCAGCCACGGCACTTGTCGGTGATGGCAAAGCTCAAAAGCGCTTGGCAATGATGGGCGGGGCAGCGTTTTTCCTTGATGTGGGCCTCGTATTCGGGGCGGAAATACTTCAAAGTGGACAAAATGGGGTTGGGCGCCGACTGGCCAAGGCCGCAAAGCGCGGTCGCCTTGATGTTCTTGGCGAGCGTCTCCAGCTTGTCGATGTCCTCCATTTCGCCCTTGCCTTCCACAATGCGCTCCAGAATCTCCAGCATGCGCTTGGTGCCGATACGGCAGGGAGTGCACTTGCCGCAGCTTTCATCCACGGTAAAGTCCAGGAAGTAGCGGGCGATGTCCACCATGCAGTCGTCTTCATCCAGCACGATCATACCGCCGGAGCCCATCATGGAGCCGATGGATACCAACGTGTCATACTCGATGGAGATGTCCAGGTGCTCGGTGGGAATGCAGCCGCCGGAGGGGCCGCCTGTCTGCACGGCCTTGTACTGCTTGCCGCCGGGGATACCGCCGCCGATATCATAGATGATCTCGCGAAGGGGCGTGCCCATGGGCACTTCCACAAGGCCCGTGTTGTTGATCTTGCCGCCCAGCGCAAACACCTTGGTGCCCTTGGATTTTTCCGTGCCGATGCCGGCAAACCAATCCGCGCCATTGAGAATAATTTGAGGGATGTTGGCGTAGGTTTCCACGTTGTTGATATTGGTGGGCTTGCCGAAGATGCCCTTTACCGCCGGGAAGGGCGGACGGGAGCGGGGTTCGCCGCGCTTGCCTTCCACAGAAGCCATCAAAGCGGTTTCCTCACCGCATACGAAAGCGCCCGCGCCAAGGCGCACATGAAGATCAAAGGAAAAGTCCGTATCAAAAATGTTTTTGCCAAGCAGGCCGTATTCCCTGGCCTGTTCGATGGCGATGGCCAGGCGCTTTACCGCGATGGGGTACTCCGCCCGGACGTAAATATAGCCTTCCGAGGCGCCGATGGCATAGCCGGCGATGGCCATGGCCTCAATCACGCTGTGGGGGTCGCCCTCCAGCACGGAGCGGTCCATGAACGCGCCGGGGTCGCCCTCGTCGGCGTTGCAGGCGACATACTTTTGATCAGCCTGGCTTTGGTAGGCAAACTTCCATTTCATGCCCGTAGAAAAGCCGGCGCCGCCGCGGCCGCGAAGGCCGCTCTTCAAAACCTCATCAATGACCTGCTCACGGGTCATGGAGGTCAGCGCCTTGGCAAGGGCCTTGTATCCGTCAAAAGCGATATATTCGTCAATGTTTTCCGGGTCGATCACGCCGCAGTTGCGCAGGGCGATGCGCATTTGGCTCTTGTAAAAGCCGATCTCATCCAAAGACTTGGAGGCGCTGCTTTCCTGGGTGCCGTGATCCACATACACCAGGTGCTGCACCTTGCGGCCCTTGAGCAGATGCTCGGTGACGATTTCATCCACGTCATCCGCTTTGACGCGGCTGTAGAAGGTGCCTTCGGGATACACGATCACCACGGGGCCGGCTTCGCACAGGCCAAAGCAGCCGGTGCGCACCATTTTCACTTCTTTTTCCAGACCATGTTCCTTCAGCTTTTCATCAAAGCGCTTGAACAGCTCGCTGGAACCGGACGAATGGCAGCCGGTTCCGCCGCAGACAAGCACATGAGCACGATACAGATCCATCTCATTTCCTCCTCAAGCCGCTTATCAGGCGTTTTCCGACGCGCCGATGGTGTATTCCCCCACAGGACGCCCGTTGACAATATGCTCCGCAACGATGCGGCCCACCATCTCAGGCTTTACTTTTACATAAGTGACCTTCTCCTGGCCGGGGGCGATAATATCCACCATGGGCTCCAGGCGGCACATGCCGATGCAGCCGGTTTGGGATACGGTAACATTGCTTACATTTCGGCGCTTGAGCTCTTCCACAAAAGACAGCATTACCGGCCTTGCGCCGGCGGCGATCCCGCAGGTCGCCATGCCTACGACCACGCGTATGGCATCCTTCTCTTCCTTGCGCAGCAGTACCTTGTCCAGCGTCTGCTGCCTTATGGCTTCCAGTTCAGCGATGGATTTCATAATCCGTCCCTCCAAAGACTTGTTGGATTTCCTCTTGCAATGACGACTGCATCCAAGTGACGATTTCCGGTTCATTCAGCGCAATCCCGGCAAGGGTCTTGCGTATCACCCGGGTGTCCAGTGAAGCCTCCATGCCATGGGCGCTCAGGTAGAAGTCAAAATCAGGCAATTCAGGGTTGGCGGAGATCAGTGCCGCCATGGTTCCGGCAATGTCTCCCAGCGGAATGCAATCGATATGATCCGTATAGAATAAGGCTGTTACGACCGTGCCTTTCTCCAAAGCGCTTTCGATCCGTACATCGCCGCCTGTCCGCCTTGCGTTATCCGCAAGCAGCGGGAGCCCAAGACCGATCTTCCGCTCGGTCCTTGTGGTCGTGAAAGGGTTTTGCACCTTTTCAAGAAGCTCCGGCGCCATGCCCAGGCCGTCATCTCTGACAGTCAGGGTAAGCCTTTTGCCCTCCTCAAGCGCCATGCGGATGGTGACGAGCTTCGCCTGTGCCCGAATGCTGTTTTGCACAATATCCATAAGGTGCAGCGACAGGTCGCGCATGGTTACGCCTTATACTTGGCCAAAATGCCCGGTATTTCATCCGGGGTCAGCCTTCCGTAGACTTCGTCATTGATCATCATGACAGGGGCCAGGCCACAAGCCCCCAGGCACCTGGTCGCCTGCAGCGTGAACTTTCCGTCGGACGTTGTTCTGCCAACGCGCGCATTCAATTCGCCTGCCACTTTATCCAACACTTTTTGGGAACCTTTTACATAGCAGGCCGTACCCAAGCACACGCCGATCACATATTCGCCCCTGGGCTGCAGGGAAAACTGGGA
>JAFADG010000031.1 GCA_023425025.1 Bacillota bacterium | reverse complement strand
GCTCGTTTACGAGCGGTGGGGCATGAAATGCAGTTGATAGATGGTTCAATGCGTCTTGAGACGCGGCTAGTAAATTCGCCTTGAAGGCGCGGTGCATACCACCGGCTAAGCCGGTGGTTTTGATTTTTGTAATCGTACAGAACTGGCCACAGCCATCCGCATTCAAAATGTACAGGAACAGGATCCCCGTGCGAAAAGCAACAATTCGCGGGTGCCGGACTATGTTTGTCTATACGCCGGGGCCGGCCTCCGCGCCAAAGATCAGCGATATCATGTGCTTTGCAAACGGCTGTCCGGTGAGCGGATCGTATGCCATTTCCCGGCCAAAGGCGTATGCGTCCAGCGCCTGCCTGACAAGCCCCCTGTATTCCTGCGGGAGATGGGCCGCGGCCCACTTACCGCCCCCCGCTTTTGACAATACAAGGCCGGCCTCTTTATAGGCAAGCACACGGCAAAGGTTCAATACTACATACACAGGGTTGCCGGCGATATCCGCCTGGGCATTTTCAATATCCGCTTTGATGCTGTCAAGATAGCTGTTCCTTGGCACTTCCCCAAAGACTTCTTCGATAGGCTTGCCGCACAGTGTGATGCCGACGTGCCTAACGACTGTAAAATGGGCCGCCAGATCGGCGTCAACGCCATGCATGGTCCGGCAGTATTCCGGCAGATCACTCTCCATTTTATCAATATGCGCATTGGAAAAGTGAAGCAGGAACGGCGTGGGATAGGAAAAGTCCCTGCAATCCTTCAGCAGGACAACGCTCATCTCAAAGCCCTTGGGCGGGGCATCCTTCCTTAGGGCACAAAGAGTTTGGATCAGTGATTCCTTTTGCCGCTGCGGGATGTCCTCATAGACGACAACCAAAAAGTCGATGTCGCTTGTGCCGGGGTGGAAGCAGCCGAAGGCCAGGGAACCGTGCACATAGATCCCGCAAAGGTTGCTGTCCAGGATTTGCTGATACTCGCCGCTGATGTGCGTCAATACTTTGGGCAATTCCATTTTAATGACCTCTTGATTGTTGTTTTTTATTCCTGCGCCTTGACCGGCGCCCACATTTCCGTGGCCGGCTCATGACCCGGCGCGTAGTGGCACTCCACGATGGGCGCGTCGGCCAGTTCATAGCCGGAGCCGGGCAGCCATTGGGTGTAGAGCCTTTTCCAGGCGTCAAACACATCCGGGAAAACAGCCCAGGTGGCCGCCGGCAGGGTCAGTTCGGCCATGCCTTCGGGGATTTCGCCGTCATACCGCACGCCGATAAAGTAATCAAAGGTTTCGTCATTGATCCGCGGCTTGTCGCCGATGATGCCAAGCAGGCTTTCCAGCTTGCATTTGGGATTTTCCCACGACATATCGATGAGCTTGGGCACAAATCCGCCTTCCATTTCCCTGTGCCAGATGCCGGGGACGATGGAAAAGGCCTCTTTGGTGTTCACCTCAAACGCGCGGCCGGCAATGCGCAGGGCAGTCATCTCCTCCAGACGGTAGTTCATGGGGACATCTCCTTTTAGCGTCAAGTGAAAGGAGAGCTTGGGATAGCAGGTGAACTGCGCACCGTTTTCCCGGGCCCGGTTGGGAAGCACCTGATGCTGCCGGTAAAAGGCCCGCGCAAAGGCATCCGCCGATTCATACCCGTACTTGACCGCCACGTCGATCACCCGTTCGCTGCCCATGGACAAATCCTGCGCCGCACGGCTTAACCTGCGGCGGCGGATGTATTCCGACAGGGGAATATCGGCCAGGGCGGCAAACATGCGGGGGAAGTGATAGGCGGAAGCAGCAGCGGCTTTGGCAATTTCCGCGTACGCCATTTCTTCTGTCAGGTGCGCTTCGATATAATCCAGGGCGCTGTTCATGCGGGCAACCCAATCCATACCATCCATCCTTTCCTGAGGGAAGGATATCACATGCAGATGCATAGCGTCCGACTTTTCGCGTGCAGCATTAATACCTCAGCCAGCCGCCCATTTGCCACCAGGGGAGCATAAGGCCTTTGAACCAGTTCATGGCATCCGCCCAGTTCCTGCTCATGGGAATGCCGGTCGCAAAGGGATAAAAGCCAATGAAGGCGAGCAATACGGCGGCCATGTAGACCGCCTGGACCCACCGCCCGGCCCTGGGCCGGCGGCTGCCAAGCTGCTCCAGCGCATATACGGCGCACAGCATAACAAACACGAGACAGGCAAAATAGTGATAGATAAAGGTGGCCCTTGTGATGAAAACCCAGGGCGCAAGCTGCGCGGCCGCGGATATAAGAAGCATGGCCGGCCGGTGGTCGGTGATGGTATCCCCTTTCAGGTGCGGGATGAGCCAGCGGAAGAAGACATACACAAAGGCTGCCGCCCCGGCCCACCAGACAAGCGGGTTTCCCATGCCCATGATGGTGGAGACCATGCCGGCCTGTTCGCTTTCACCGGTGTAATACCACATGGGCCGCAGCATCAGCGGCCACTCAAACCATGGCGATTGATACGGGTGTGTTTCGGTCAGGCGCGCGTGGTAGCTGTACATCATCTTCTGCATGTCCCAAAACCGCTGGAAGGTAAGGCCGCCCTCATAGGCAAATTGGGGAATATAGCTGAAATAGTAAATACCAAAGGGAATGATCAAAAAGAACAGAACGCAGGCGGACAGTGTGCCGAATAGATACGTAAGGTATCCGCTCGCCTGCTTTTGTTTTTCGCCGCCAAGCTTTTGCCCTGCTTTGTAATCCAGGTACCGGCGGACCATGCTCCAGAAAAACAGCAAAGCAAGGCCGGCGCCCGCGTACATGCCGATCCATTTTACGGCGCAGGCAAAGCCCATAAAGAGCCCTGAAAGGCCAAGGGGATATAGGGTGCGCCACCCATCCCTGAAAAAGCTCATTTGCAGGTAGCGGAACATAAAGAAATACGAAACCAGTATCAACAGCACCGCGAAGCTGTCAATGGTGGCAATGCGGGTCTGGGCAAGATGCAGCATATCAGAGGCCATCAAGAACGCGGCCAGCGCTGCGTAGCGCGTTTTTGTAAACAGCAGCTTCCCCAATAAATACATGACGGGCACCATCAACACCCCGGCCAGCGCGCCCGCAAAGCGCCAGCCGAAGGGCGTCATGCCAAATAGCTTGATGGCCAGCATCATCAGCACCTTGCCAAGGGGCGGATGGGTCCATTCAAAGGTGGGCATTCCATGGGTATGCTCATAGGCGGTGCGCCCGTGATAGATTTCGTCAAAGTACATGCTGTTGTCGTAGCTTGGCGTAAGGGGAACGGTATCGGGCTCGTCCACAAGATGGTCCAGGCCGCTAATCAAGCCTATCCCGGCTCCCGTTCTTTCAACAGACGCGACCGGCAGCACTTGCCCGGTCAAATCCCGCAACGCGACCTCCATTAGCGCCATGCCGGCCGTGTCCGCCTGCAGGCGCAGATACCGTCCGCGCAATAAAAGGGGAGAGCTGGAAGGTTTGACAGGGCCGGCGCCATCGTCCGAACGCGTGCCTTTGATATATTTCCATTGAAAGCAGTCGCCGTCTTCCAGCGATATTTCATAGGGAAGCGTCCAGGTTTGCCCGTCGTCGGAGGCGGTGATGGTGAAGGTATAATCCTGGCGGTTGACGCCGGGGTAATACAGCACCTGAAAATCCTGGGATGCACCCAGGTCAAAGGTGATGGCCTCCGCCTCACCGGTGGTGGCATAAACGGTTTGCGGCGCTTTTGTTGACCCAAGGCCCGTAAAGGCAAGAGCGGCAGATACCGCCGTCAGGGCCAGCAATAGCAGCCAATCCGCTTTTCCAAGGCGGAAGGCCGGCGTTTTCCCTCCAAGGGCCTGTTTTCGGCTTTCGTAAAAAGCGGTCCGGCGTGTTTTGATAGGTATCTTGCGCCATAGCTGTACTTTGCGAAGGAGAAAGCAGGCGATAAGCGCGGCGGCAAGCAGCGGGAACAGGGCAGAGGAAGCCTCTTCCGCCTCCGACGCTTTCACAGGCTCCGATTGCACAAGGCCTGAAAGATCATCCTGGAGCAAAATAGGCACCACCCCATCCGGCACCGTACCGGAGGGCGTCAGTGATACATCGTCAAAGAAAGCGGTGCCCGTCGTATCCTTGCCGTAAAAACCCAGCCTTGCGGCCACGGTGATCTCGTTTTGGTTTTCCCTGGTGGTGATATAGCATTGCAGCCTGACCCATTCGCCGCCGGTATCGAATACGGCGGGAAATGCGCCGTAGGTGCCCAGCACCGAAAAGCCCGCGCCGCCTTTTGTTTCATCCAGCCCGGCCGCCTTTACAAGCCCGCTCAGCAGGTAGGTGGTGTTCGGCACCGCGGCAACGGTCTGTGTAAACCTTGCGTCATTGGAAGCGGCATTCTCAATCAAGGCGCAAGCGCCAGTTGCCCCTTCATCGATGACGGAAAACAGCGAGACGCCGGGGTCATACAGCCACATGTCTGTATTCCAGCCGGCGGGCAGCCCATTTTCCAGCGCATCAAACCCGCCGTTGTTCAGCAGGTTATCCGAGGCCAGCGCGGCAGGCTGAAAGAGAAGCAAGCATGCGGTTAGCAGTACGGCAAAATGCTTTATGCGCATGGAACCCTCCAAAGAGCATAGTATGAATGACTGTTTCGTCGGCGCGCCACTATTTTCCTTTTCAGGCTTGCGCCGGATGACAGGCTTTGTCCGCTATGGTATGATATTTACAATTGTGTTGTGGGTAACCCGTGAATATCCGTTGTCCCATTCACGGGCGGCGAGGAAAAATCCCCTTTATAATGCCATCAGGGAGGTGAGGAAATGGACTTTGTAGAACGCATGAACCGCGCCGTGGAATATATCGAGGAATGCCTGGGGGATGAAATGTGCCCCGAGGAAATTGCCAGGATCATGGCCTGCCCGTTTTCCCAATTCCAGCGTTCGTTTATACAGATCACGGGTATCCCGGTGTCGGAGTATATCAGGCGGAGGCGACTTACCTGCGCCGCGTATGAGCTGCAGAATACCGGGGAGAAGGTCATCGACATCGCCATGAGGTACGGCTACGGATCGCCGGACGCGTTTACCGCGGCATTCAAGCGGATGCATGGCGTGAATCCGGCCGCGGCCCGGGAAAAGGGCGCGAAGCTCGCGTTTTACTGCCGCCTTTCCTTCGAACTGACGATGAAGGGGGTCAACAAATTGGATTACACGGCTGTGGAAAAGGAAGCATTCAAGGTGATCGGAAAGCGGCGCACAACGCCCTATGGCGGCGGCACCTGGGCCATTGTCAAAAGCGACGGCAGCGGGGAAGCGGTTACCAAACTCAGCGGGCATTTTTACGACCTGGGCCTGTGCTTTGGCTTTTTGCAGGATGGCAGCAACGACTATATGTGCGCCGTCCAATGGGATGGGGAGAACGTGGAGGGCTTTGACAGCTATACCTACCCCAAGGCCACGTGGCTTGTGTTCGAGGCCTCGGGCGCCATCACCGGCCAGGCGCTGTACCATACCTGGCAGCGCATCAACCAGGAGTTTCTGCCCCAGAGCAGGTACCAAAAGTCCGGTCTGCCCACCATTGAAAAGTATCTGCTGTGGGATGAGGCGGCGGATGCGTGCAGGGTGGAAATCAGCATACCCGTTACCGCAAAATAAACAAAAAAAGCCACGGAGCAGCTTGCGCAAGAGCTCCGCGGTCTTTTGCTTTTATCAGGCATCCCCGGCGGCCGCGGCCTGTTTACTCCGCTTGTTGCGGTACATCAAAAGATCCACCTGGCGGATGATGGCATCCATGTTGTTGTCGGCTGTTTCATAGAACAGGTCGGCGCCAAAGCTTAAGGAAAGCGCGTAATCCTTGCCCGACTGGCGGTTGTATTGCGCGATGGCTTCCTCCATGCGGCAAAGCACGGATTGCAGTTCGTCATGAGTGGAAACATGCAAATGGATGGCGAATTCATCCCCGCCCAGGCGGGCGATGGCATCGCCCTTTCTCAAAACGCTTTTTATGGCCCGGACGGCGCCGCGCAGGGCAATATCCCCTTCCGGATGGCCGTACTGGTCATTGATGGGCTTCAGGTTGTCAACGTCGGCATAAATAATGCCAAAGGCTTTCCCGTTGTTGCTCTTGAGGTTTTGGGCGATGTAGTGCTCAAAGGAGATACGGGTCCACGCGCCGGTCAGGTTGTCGGTCTGCACCATGCGCTCCTGCAGGTACAGGTACATGATAATAAGCGCCAGGGCGCTTAAGGGCCACATGAGCAGCAGCCCATAAAAGAGCCCCTGTATGACGCCGCCGGCCATTGGCAGCAGGCAAAACAGGGCCAGGAAGAAAAACTCCTGGCGGAGCAGCGTCTTTCTTCTTACAATCAGCAGAACCAATCCCCAAATCATATAGGTCATGGCAATGACCGATGTGAACCAGAAAAGCGGGCCGCGGTGGTAGACGCCGGTCTCGTCGATGAAAAAGGCCAGATGAAAGGCGGAGGACAAAAGCACCATGATGGTGTTTGCCGCCACAGGAATCAGGTAATAGATATTCGCCCGCATTTCACGCACATTTTTGCCCAAGGTCAGGGTGTTGGCCAAAAGATGCCAGTAGTAGGCCAGCAGCGGGGGAGAGGCGAAGAGGCAGACGTGCATGAAGGTGGACAGGGCGCGCAGCCAAGGCGAAGGGTTTCCGTTCACAACGCAGGTAACGGCTTCAAAGACCGTCAGCATCAAAATCAGCAGGCAGCCTTTAAAAAAGAGCTTGTTGAAGGCATCCTCATGATCCAAACGGATGTATGCAAGATACGTGACCACGCCAAGCAGCGCCGTGGAGACAAGGCTGACATCGATGCGCAGGTACGTGTTCATCGACGGAGCTCCTTTCCTGAGGCTTTCCATGCTGCCTGACCCATGTATATATCGGCCTTTTTCACCCGGATTATTGTCCGCCGCCATCCGGCACAAAATAAATTGATATGTTTGGCGTGCCGGAAACGCCCGCCGGCCGGCGGCATACCGCGTGCCATCAGAAATGCCGTGTAAAAACTTCGTCCTTCTCCAAAAGGCTTTCAATGGTATCAAAGCCCAGCCTGTGCAAAAGCTCCATGACATAAGGGTTTTCGGCGGGCGTTACATAGCGGGCGGCCTCGCCGTAGGCGTTGACGGCCTGCCGGCCTTCCTCCGCCGGGGTGACGGCCCGGGGGCCGCCCACGCAACCTTGTCGGCAGCCCATGCCCTCATAAAAATTTCCGCCGCCGCGGCCTGAAAGGATATCATTCATCATGGCCTTGCAGGCCGGTACGCCGTCGGCCTGACGCGTATGTACCGTAATGGTGCGATGGGGGTTCAGCCGTTTCACCGTTTCCTTTACAGCCTCGCTGACGCCGCCGGTGCGGGCATAAATCCGCCCGGATTTGGAGGAGTGGTCCTTGTCGCTTTCCTCCATTTCCGAAGGCTTGATGCCCAGCAGATCAAAAATATTTTGGGCTTCCTGGAAGGTGAGCACGTAATCCACGGCGCCCATGAGGTCCTTTTCCCTGGCTTCCGCTTTTTTGGCCAGGCAAGGGCCGATGAATACCGTGACGGCGTCGGGGTGCAGGAGCTTCACCGCCCGGGCGCAGGCCACCATGGGGGAAACGGAGCCCGGCACATGGGGCATCAATTCATGATAAACCTTTCGGATCATGCCGATCCACATGGGGCAGCAGCAGCTGGTCAGCTGGTAGTCGGCTTCGGTTTGTATGTTTTTGTCAAACTCCAGCGCTTCCTTCAGCGTCAGGATGTCCGCAAACAGGGCCACCTCCAGCATGCCGTCAAAGCCTGCCGCCTTGAGGGCGGTGCGCAGCTTGCCCGGCGTGACCTCCCTGCTGAACTGGCCCAAAAAGGCGGGGGCGATCAGGGCGTAGGCGAGGCCCTTGGAGGCGCGTATCATTTTCAAAACCGGCAGTATGTCGGTGCTGGCGGCCAGCTTTTCCTCGGCGCAGCCGTCGATGCAGTCGGCGCAGCCCACGCAAAGGTCCGGATCGATGATGATGCCGCCATCCTTGTTGGGCCGGATGGCGTCAAAGGGGCAGCGGCGGACGCATTCCATCTGCTTGTCCCCCGTGCAATGGCACGCGCCGGTATGCAGCACCAGCGGGTGCTTTTGGGGATTCAGCAGGCAGTCCAGCTGATGGGGATCAAACTCTCCATTCTGGGGCAGATGATCCAAATCGTTGTTAAGCGTCAGGGTGACAGCCTGCCTGTACAGCTCGCGGAATGTTTTCATGCCGATCGCGCTCCATTACGGTTCCAAGTGGCTTTGTTAAGCCTTTTTCTTTATTATAACACAGAAGCCCTGCGCCGGATGTATTTTTAAAATCAAAACACCGGCCCGCTGGCGGCGCCATGCGGTCCGGTGTTTTGAAAAGGAAGTTTTTATGCCCTCAGGATATCGACCACCCAGCTGCTTTCGGGCAGCGGAAAAGCAGGGTTCAGGGTCCAGTACTCGGCAATGCCCTGCACGGCGCCCCAGTAGGTGATGAGCAGCGCCACCGGGTCGCCTTGCTTGATCTGCCCAAGCGCCTGGCCCAGGGATACGGTTTTGATCAGCGGCGTGACCGCGTCAAAGCCCGAAAGCAGCTTCTTCACGCTTTCCGGCGCCGCCTCTGCCCGCATGGCTTGGGTCATGAGCAGGAACATCTTGCCGGTGATGCTGTCGTTCTTCAGAGCGTAAAGAATATATTCGGTGATTTGCTCAAACAGCGCAATGGGCGCAATACCCTCCACGTTCAGCTCAAGCGCGCGGGCCGGACCGGAAAGCCCGATCTTGACCAGCTCTTCATACACCTGCTCCTTGCTTTCAAAGTAATTGAAGAACAGCCCGGTGCTGATGTTCAGCGCATCGGCGATGTCGCGGATCTTCATGGCGTCAAAGCCGCGGCTGATGATCAAGTCCAGCGCGCATTCCAGAATCTGCTGTCTCCGCTCCGCCCGCTGCTTTTCCCGCTTGTTCAGTCTTTCCATGCTCAGCGTATATCCTTCGCGATTTTTTCGGCGATGGTCTTGCCGTCGCCTATGGCTGTGCAGATACCGCCGCCGGCGGTGGTCCACTGGCCGCACAGGTACAGGTTGGCTATGCCTGGGATCGTCTTTTGAATGGCGCCCATCAGGTATTTGGGCACAGGCTCAAAGCCTTCATAGGAAGCTTTGTACACATTCGTCAAGCGCGCATAGGTGGCGGGTGTGGAAACATCCGTCACCCGGATGGCGGCCTTGATGCCCGGGATGCGCTTTTCCAGAAAATTCGCCACTTCATCGGCCAAAGCCTGCTTTTGCCGCTTGTACTCCGAGGGATCGCCGGAGCGAAGATTGACCCAATAGTCATGGGGCGCGCCGAGCATGACCATGATGCTGCTGCCGCCCGTGGGGGCCGCCTGATGATCAAAGTCGAAGGAGCGCAGGTGCAGGGAGTCGGTCTTTTGATCCGGCGCTACTGCAATCCCTTCCCTGCATTCGTAGGTAATGGAGAAGGGGATATCGAACCGCTTGTCAAGGCCGAAGCAGACGAGGGCCAGCGGCTCAAACAGCGGCGCGTCCTTGAGCATGGTGTCCAGCTGCGGATGGGGATATTTGCCCCCCAGCATGTTCTTCAGCGTGTCATAGGCGTCGCAGGCGGCCACCACATAGTCGGCGGGATAGACCGTATCCTTGGCGCGGACCCCCTTGGCCTTGCCGTTCTCCACGGTGATTTCATCGACCCTGGTATTGAAGTGAATTTTTCCGCCCAGCGCTTTGTATTTTTCCTCCATGCGGCGCGTCACTTCCTGCGCGCCGCCCATGGGATAGCCGGCGTTGCCGCTCATGCGGGTGCCCAGCATCATGATCAGCGCCATGGCGGAAAAGCGGGGCGGCATCAGCCTGTACAGAAGCTGCTTCACGGCTTCGCTTTGCATATTGCTCAGGTACTGCTCCACGGTCTTGCGGCCGTGCTTTCTCGCTACCGTCAAAAACCCCCGGCCCTTTACCAAAAAGCGCACAGCCTGCCCAAGGCTTGCGGGCGGCCCCAGCATCACTTCGGCCTTCATCATGGCTTTGATGTCTTTCATGAGCCCTTCGATGGCGGCCTCGTCGTCTTTGCCAAGCCGGAGCAAAAAGCTTTTGAAGGACGCCGCTTCCAGCGGAATGTCATGCATCGTTCCGTTCAGCTCGATCTTCACGGTGGGAGCGTTGTAGATTTTTGTGGAGGCTTCCAGCGCGCCGGATTGCAAATACAGGTCATAGATGGGATCACCCTTGCGGGTGCCCACCATCCAGTGGATGCAGCCGTCAAACCTGTAGCCGCCTCTTGTCCAGGCCGTGCACATGCCGCCCGCCCAGGGGGCCAGTTCAAAGATCTCGGTCGTGATGCCCTTCTGCTGCAGAAAGATGCCTGTGCTCAACCCGGCCAAGCCGGCGCCGATAATGTTCACCTTCATAGACATGACTGCCACCTTCGATTCCAAATTACTGAACAAATTGTCATTGAACAAACGTTCATTGAAATTATAGTCAATGATTTGCCACCTGTCAACAGGCTGGGAAAAATAATGGAGGGTGCTTTCCTGTGCCCGACAGGGGATTCTCTTGCGCGGCCATTTCGCTTCTGGTATGATGTTCTGCGATACGTTTGTATAAAAGAATCGGGGTTACGGGCGATGAAGAAGCAAACCTCCCTGTCGGGTCATCTATTGATACTCTCCGCCGCGCTTTTGTGGAGCACGGCGGGCATTTTAATCAAGCTGCTGCCATGGGAGAGCGTTTCCATCGCCTGCATACGCGGGCTGATCGGCGTGATATTTCTGACCCTGCTGCGTTTTGCCCAGCGCATTACCGGAAAGGGCTATATCCCTTTTCGAATGACCAGGCACAATATTGCTTCCGGCGTGGCCATGTTCCTGACATCGCTGCTTTTTCTGGAAGCCAACAAGCGGACCACGGCCGCCAACGCCATCGTGCTGCAGTACATAGCGCCGATACTGGTCCTCATTTATACGGCTATATCGGAAAAGCGGCGGCCCACCGCGCTGGAATTCCTGTTGACAAGCATCGTTTTCGCCGGCTGTGTGCTGGCGTTTTCCGATCAACTGACCAGCGACGGCATGCTTGGCAACATCATCGCGCTGCTGTCGGGCTTTGCCTTCGCGGCGCTGATATTGATCAACCGCATGGAAAAGACGCGGCCGGAGGATGGGCAGATCATCGGCTGCGGCCTGAGCTTTCTGTTGTGCTTGCCTTTTATGCTGACGGACGCAAAGCTTGTGCTGACGCCTGAATCCGTCGGCGTCATGCTGCTCCTTGGCATTTTTCAGTACAGCACGGCCAACCTTTTGTTTGCCAAGGGCATCAAAAAAACCGAGCCGACGGCCGCCTCCATCATACTGACCATGGAGCCGATCATGAGCCCGGTATGGGTATTCGCGGCGCTTGGCGAAGCGCCGGGCATACGCGCGCTGATAGGATTTTTGATGGTGATCACCGCCATTACGCTGCAGTCGCTGATTCCCTTTTTGCGGCGCCGGCCAAAACCCGGCAATGTGGAAACCACGGCCGTATCCTGATCTGATTGCAAGCAAAACGCCGGGCCTTCAAGCCCGGCGTTTCGCTTTTCACAATTGCCTAAAAAAAGCCCCCCTGAACCATCCGCTCAAGGAGGAACAATTGCCGCATCAAATCACGGGCGCAGCGGATTCTGCACCGCCTGGTCGCTGTACAGCCTTTCCTGCGTGGTCGCGCCGGCGATGCCGTCAACGGTCAGGCCGTTATATTGCTGAAAGGTCTTCAATGCCTCGAATGTCTCATCGTCAAAAACGCCGGTGGGCGCGCTGAGCATGTAGCCCAGGTCGTACAGGGTGGCCTGCATCGTCACGACGCTGTCACCCTCGCTGCCTTTTTGCAGCGTTTCATATTCGCCGCTGGAGGCTGATGCGGGCTTTGCATGAATGGAGAACAGGAGGTTCAGGGTGGCATTGCCTGCCACCCCGTCCACCACCAGTCCGTTGATCATTTGAAATTCCTTGACTGAATTAAGGGTACTGTCGCCATAGATGCCGTTGATGGCGCCCTGAAAATAGCCCAGTTCATACAGGGCATACTGCATGTCCCGCACATCGGCGCTTTCGTCATACTGTTTCAGGGACCCCGGCACTTTGTTCGCGCTGGAACTGTCACCATACAGCCGCTGCTGGGTGGCAGGCCCTGCGATGCCGTCGACCGTCAGGCCGTTCATGGATTGAAAGGACTGGACGGCCGTAACAGTGCCGGAGCCGTATTTTCCATCCACAACGCCGTTATAGTACTGCAAATCCTTCAGCCGCTGTTGCAGCCGCTTTACACTTTCGCCCGTGTCGCCCTCGCGCAGGGTAGTATATTTCGAGTTGCCGGGCGGGGGCGTAGGCGTGGCGCTGCCGCCGCCGCTGCCAGGCGTGCCGGGGGTACCGCTGGAGGTGGGCGCGTCGCTGGCAAAGAGCTTGTTTTGGGTCGCCGTGCCGGCGATACCGTCGGCTTTTATGCCGGCTTTTTGTTGGAAGGCGATGACCGCGTTCTTGGTACCTGTGCCAAAATCACCATCGATGGTGCCGCTTAAGAAGCCCAGGTCCTTCAGCCGCTTTTGCAAAGCGCGCACTTCGTCGCCGTCCATGCCCTCCTTCAGGGAAAGGCCGACGGAGGAGGCAACGCTGCTGGCCTTGGGCGCGTTGGATGCGAACAGCGCCGTTTGCGTATCCTTGCCGGCAATGCCGTCATCCCAGATCTTGGCCTTTTTCTGGAAGGCGATGACCGCGTATTCCGTCGCGCCCTCGTAGTTGCCGTCGGCCGTGCCGCGCAGGTAACCCAGCGCGATCAGGCGGTTTTGCACCTGCCGCACATCGCTGCCGGACATGCCGACCTTCAAATACCTGGCGTTGGACAAATTGGGGGTAGCGGTAGGCTTGGGCGTATTGGTGGCGCGGGGGGCATTGGTGCTGCCCGGCGCCTTGGTGGCATAGCTGTCGGGCTTGGGAATGGCATAGTAGCTGTACAGCTTGTCCTGCGTCTGCTCGCCGGCAACGCCGTCGGCCTTCAGGCCGTTCACATCCTGAAACGCTATGACCGCGTTGGTGGTGCCGGAACCGTACTCACCGTCCACCGTGCCTTTGTAATAGCCCAATTCCTTCAGCTTCGTCTGCAGCTGCCAAACGGCGTCGCCGGTGGCCCCGCTTTTGAGCACCTTGCTGTTTTGCGTGGGCTTGGGTGTAGGGGTCGGCGTGCGGGTGCTGGGCGGATTCGTGGCATTATTGGGCGCGTTTGTCGGATTTGTGTTTTGCACTGGCGGCTGCGTCTGGGTCACCGGGTCCGGGAAAAAGGGATCCCCGTTTGTGGGCTGCGGCAGGCCGCCCACCACGGTCGGCGCAGGCGTTGGGGAGGGGGTAGCCGTTGGCGTGGTTCCAATGGTTGCAAAAGGTACGTTGTCGCTGCCCACATCCAGCGCATCCGACCCGTCCGCGATATCGGCCGGGGACATGTAGCAGCTGGATACCAGCAGCGCTGTGGACAAAAGCAGCGCGACCAGCGCCGCCTTGCGTTTGTTTCCGTTTGTCATGGCAGACTTCCCTCCTTGCTCGGGGCAGCGGTTTTCTGCCCCTCGCTCCCTTTACAACATTGTATAGAGTAACAAATGCCTTGGCAAGCACTTTTTCAGGGGAAAGCTGTCGGATTGATGCATTTCCCATATGGCTTGTCCAATTGCTCACTCATACGACGTTTATGCGTGGTTTTTTGTTCCCGCGTTTCATCATTTCGGCAAATCATTTATACTTGTCGGCCGCATTGCGCCCCGCTGCGGATTGAAACCGTAAATTGCGGGAAACATGCCCGCGATCAGACAATTTGCGCGAGGCCTATTGCGCTTGAAGGGGACCTGCGCTATGCTTACTGCGGATCGAAATTTTTGCCGCCACATTCGGCCATTGGCCGTAAGGAGGTTTTAACATGTATCTTCCCTTTTATTTTTCCGTGTATGACTGGCTGTATATCCTGCCCGGCCTGCTCTTGGGCCTGTGGGCGCAGTACAAGGTCAGGAGCGCTTACGCCAGGTATTCGAGGGTGGCCTCCTCCGCCGGCCGGCCGGCCAGCGAGGTAGCCAGGAATATATTGATCGAAAACAACAACGGCGGTGTGCGTGTGGAGAGGACGGAAGGCACCCTTTCCGACCATTATGACCCCCGCACCGGGGTGCTGCGTTTGTCGGAGGGCGTATACCATTCGGGCAGCCTGGCCGCGCTGGGCATCGCCGCCCATGAAGCGGGCCACGCCATGCAGCAGCTGGAGGAATACGGCCCCATGAAGCTGCGCACCGCCGTGGTGCCCGTCGTTTCCCTCTCCAGCCAGCTCTACTTTCCGCTGTTTATCGCCGGCCTCATTTTCAGCTGGAAGCCGCTGATGTTCATCGGTATCGTCGTGTTCGCCTTGTCGGTGCTCTTTTCCCTGATTACATTGCCCGTGGAATTCAACGCCTCCCGCCGGGCCATGACCATGCTGGAAACCGGCGGCTACGTGACCCGGGAGGAAGCGCCCAAGGTGAAAGCCGTGCTGGATGCCGCCGCGTTGACGTATGTGGCCGCCGCCGTGACTGCCGTGCTGCAGCTGCTGCGTCTGCTGGCCTTGGCCAGGAGAAGGGATTAGGCACGTTTTGGTTAATCAGTAAAGTTGACATATTTCCAGGGATGGATGCTGGAAGGGGTTCCACCCCTTCCATTGTAATCGTGTCGCCCGGCTTTGCCGGGTGCGCGGGGCGCTTGCGAAGCAAGCTTTCCTTGCGCCCTTTCCCGGCCGTAAGCGCAGCTTACAGGGAAAGGGCGCAGACTCGAAAAAGTGGCAGCGCCACTTTTTCGATTTTTAGTGATACCCGTCCCATGTGCCCTTTTCCGCACCGTAATGCTTTGCATTTTCGGTGTGGAATTTTTTTGGCCCGCGGGACTGGGCCATGGTGGCGTCGATGATCTGCCATTTCCCGTCCAGGCAGACTTCGTTCCATGCATGCTGGTTGCCTGTGCGCAGGTTCTTGCCATAGACGTGCTTTGCAGGCACGCCCACGGCCCGAAGCCCCACGGCCATGAAAGCGGCATAATCACTGCAGATGCCCCGCTCGCCGCGTATGAACGCGTCGCCGTCGGGAATCTCGCTGAACTGTATGCCCTTGGCCAGCGCTTTGTCATAGGCGGCGTGGTCCATCAGCCAATCCCACAAAAGTGTGATCTTTTGAAAATCGGTGGCCGCATTTTCGCACAGCTCCCGCGCCAGCGCCGCCGTCACGGCGTTGGCCGCCATGTTTGTGTGCAGCGCGGAGAAAAGGGCCAATTGCGTGTCGTCAGGAACCTGGTCCACCTCAAAGGCGGTTTCAAACAGCAGGCGGACGGGCCAGTCATACAACCCGGCCTCGTATACCGACAGCGTATATTCCCCGGAACCCAGGGATAAAAGCAGCGGCTGCCATTGCCCGTCGTTTGGCAAAAGCAGCTTGTGGTGCTTTTCGCCGTTTTGCAAGTCCGCCACCAGGGGCACATTCCCCGCCGCCGCAAGATACACATAGCCCAAAGCCGCGGTGGCGGTATACGCCCGCAGGCGGGGCCTGTCTTCCAAAGTTGCCGGCGCGGTCAGTTTGGCCTGCACAAAGCCGTCGGCGCCCGGCAGCGCTACCTTGAGCCAGCTCTGATCGGGATTGTAATCTACCGCCCGCAGGGCGAAGCGCTTCCAGGAATAGAGCACTTTGGCGCCGGTCTTTTTTTGGGCTCGGACGGAAACGGCTGCATCGCCCTTGTGCAGAAGATATACGTCGCTTGTATCGCCCAGGGCTTGCCAGGGCGTATCCTCCGGCGGCCTCGCCATCGTTTCAAACGGCATGGAGGCGGCGTATGCAAAAGGCAGATGCAGGAGCAAAAGGAGCGTTAAAATTGCCGCGGACAAGTGTTTTTTCATCATTTGCATTTCCCTCCTGTCATCCTGCATTATATCATGTTTTTTTGATGTTTTCTTAACAAGGACAAAGGGGAATTGCAAGTTGCATTTTTCGAAATATTATGCAGGGAAACCTGCAAAAATCCTTCTGTTTCAGACTGTTTTGTGGTATAATCTACATGCAAACAATGATGTTTGCAGGAACGGGCCAGGTCGTTCAGGAGGAGGAAAATCCTATGGCGCTCTTCGTATTTCTGGTTTTGATGTTTGTACTTTTGCTGGTTGATGACCATCACCGTCAGATGGCTTTGGAAAGCAGCTGGGCAGAGTATAGCAATATTGAATACCGCCGCTGCTACCCCACAAGCAACTGACAAAACACAAGCAAAGCCGGCAATGCAGCCGGCTTTTGCATACTTGAATATAAAAACCGGATAGGCGGAGCGCTTATCCGGTTTCGCCATGTATGCCATTATGATGCGGGAAAAGCACAAAAAGGTCTGATCTCATACCTGATCGAGGATGATCTGCGCCTGCGTTTGCTCCACGGGCAGCGTTTCGCCCTGGGCAAGGGTTACATGGGCGGATTGGTAGGGCTTTCCCTCCACAGTCAGAAGGAGCTTGTCTGTTTGATACAATTCACCGAAGGTGCCGGCAATGCAGCTTAATACGGCTTTTTCATAGGTGGGGTTTGCGTTCGCCGCCAAGGCAAACGCCTGGTTCATATCCAGCTGCAGTATGTTTTGATCGTTTTTGCCAAGGGACAATATCCTGGCATCCGGGGGAAATACGCTGCCGGCCTGCTTGCCCGGCGGCACTTTGTAGGCCTCCTCCATGGCGGCGGCCAGCGTTTGATTGGTGGGCAGGGAAAGCTGGACCTCGCGGTAATACCGGCCCGAACCATCCGTGCCGGGATAGTATAGGCGCACCACCTGCAAATAGGGGGTGTCGGTCTTGACTTCCGCCAGGCTGGAGGAGATTTCGTTTTCACCTGGCTGGAACACGGATTTTACAAGGCCGATGCCCTTTACGTAATAATCCATGGTATTGGCCTGCGCGCCTTTGGTCGTGACCTCCAGCGCCTGGTAGGTGCCCGTGAGCGTTGTGACCGATACCGAAACGCCCGTAATGCTCCGCTGCCCGCCCTGGGCCTCCCACGCGGTGCCTACAACCAGCGGTTCCGCAAGCAGGACCTCCGATTCCTTTTCCGGGGCGTTCAGCAGGTTTTCCCTGACATAGGCTTCCTCGGTGGTCAGCACCCTTGTCAGCTTTCCGTTTTCCCACTTGTAGACCTTGGATATGATGGTGCCGCCGTTATCCACCCGCGTTTGCAGCTTGTTGCCGGCGGTAAACTCCGGCTGGGATACGTAGGTGGCGTATTCGTTGCCGATGCCCTCAAAGGTGAAGCGGACATTCTCACGCGCGGGGAAATAATCCTCCACCCGCTCTTGGGATGCGACCACGCCGGCGGAATTGGGCGGGGCGGTCACGGGCACAGGCATGGTGGTGGCGGGCGGGGTTACAAGCGAGCTGTTTTGCGGGCCTGCCGCACAGCCATAAAGCAGCAGCCCGGCCAGCAGGCAAAGCGCAATGCACATTTTTCGTTTCATAAGCTTCCCTTCCTGTTTGCAGGCTTGGTTTCATGTTTCCCGCACTTGGCCGTTTTATGTTCTGAGGTAAATAAAAAAACCCGCCGGGGCGGGGAAGAAGGCGGATGATTTACAAGACTCCGGTCAGGCTGTACAAACCCAGCCCCAGCACGCCCGCGCCGAAGATAACCAGCATCGGGTCGGCCTTTTTGAAAATCCGCATGGCCGCAAGGCTCACGGCGAAAAGGATGATGGCGGTGATGTCCGCGTTTTGCCAGACGATTTCGTGAAGCGTCGTGCCGAAGAAGGCAGTTGCAATGAACGCCAGAACCATCATGCCGATGGGCTTCCAATGCTTTTTCCTGAGAATGTCCCGGGTCATGTTGATGACCACATTGGCGATCACGGCGGCCGCGCCGGCCTGCATGCCCATCAGCAGCATGCGGATCACCTTATTGGCGCTGAAAGCTTCGTATCCGTAGGCAATCAGCGTGATGGTGATCAGCGGCGGCAGCACCGTGCCCAGGATTGTGACAAAAGCGCCTTTGATGCCGGAGATTTTGTACCCAACCAGGATCGAGGCGTTGACGGCCATGACGCCCGGCGCGGCCTGGGCGATGGCAACAAGATCAAGCATCTCCGTATCCTCGATCCAATGCAGCTTTTCCACAAACTTTTTGCGCATCAGCGGCACGATCACATATCCGCCGCCAACGGTAAAGGCGCTGATGGTGAAAGTGGATAAAAACAGTTTCCAGTAAAACGACAGGCCTTTTTCCATGTGCAATATCCTTTCATGAACATGAAGCTGCCGTTTTTCGCAAATGGAAAACGGCACTGTTTTTCCCGCTTCGACAATGGACGCGGGATTCCTGCCTTGCATAAACCTCCCCGGGGCGGAAAAAATAACGGAAACATCATCGGAGGTGTGTTATGCCAAATACCAACACTTACAGCGGCAAGGCGCCGCAAACGCCGCAGGGCTTTCCCGCCCAGCACCAGCCCATACAACCGGGCAGCCAGACAAGCATGGACCCCAAGCCCATTGTGGATAATCCCCAGTACAAAGGCGCCGGAAAAATGGCGGGCCGGACGGCCATCATTACCGGCGGCGACAGCGGCATCGGCCAGGCGGTAGCCATCGCCTTCGCCAAGGAAGGCGCGGATGTGGCGGCGCTGTATCTGAACGAAAACCAGGATGCCAAGGAAACGCAGAAAATGGTGGAGGGTTTGGGTTGCCATTGCCTGCTGGTGCCTTGTGACTTAAAAAGCGAGCAGGCCGCTTTCGACGCGGTGGACAAGGTGATGCGGGCCTTTCACCGGGTGGATGTGCTGGTGAACAACGCCGCGGTTCAGTATCCCCAAAACAGCATTGAGGATATTACCACCGAGCAGCTGGGCATCACATTCAACACCAACGTCATGAGCTACTTTTTTATGGCCAAGGCATGCTTAAAGCACATGAAGCCCGGCAGCCAGATCATCAACACTACATCCATCACCGCCTATGCCGGCAACAAAACGCTGATCGACTATTCCGCCACCAAGGGCGCCGTTTCTTCCTTTACCAAATCCCTGGCGCTTTCCCTGGCCCAGCGGGGGATCAGGGTCAACGCTGTGGCCCCGGGGCCTGTGTGGACGCCCCTGATCCCCGCCAGCTTTTCGCCGGAGGAGGTGGCACAGTTCGGCAAGGATACGCCCATGGGCCGCGCCGCCCAGCCCTTTGAGCTTGCGCCGACCTATGTGTATTTGGCCTGCGACGACAGCGCCTATGTGACCGGGCAGGTGCTGCATGTCAATGGGGGAAAGACGATGTAACGTTGTCAACAAAGTGGCGATCGCCACTTTGTTGAGATTTTCCCTCGCTGCACCGCAAAAAGGCGATGCCTTTTTGCGGCCGTTTGCTCGGGCAAGGAAGGAATTTCTTCGAAATTCCTGCGCGCATCTCCGCAACCTCAATCGGCGCGGCTTACAGCCGCTTGTTTTGGTTGATTCGTTCGGTTCGCTCATTGCTGCCACTGGCAGCGCTCACCTCGCTCACCGCACATGCCGCTGATTTTCGATTTTCCATTGGAGGGCTTCGTAGCCGAAGCGCCGCCTGTGGCGGAGAAGGCGGGCGAAACAAGCAGTACGAGCGGTAGCGAGTAATGCGGCGATTGAGCCAGATGGAAAGCAGCCCTCCAATACCTCCCGGATTTTTTCGATAATCTGAGAGCCTGCACCATTCACGGTACAGGCTCTTTGATTGCCGCTTGTTATGCAAAGGTTTGTGGCCCACTATTTGTTCAGGATTTTTTCAATGATATACCTTGGCCGCTGTTTCGTTTCGCTGTAGATTTTGCCGATGTATTCGCCGATGACGCCCAGGCACAAAAGCTGTATGCCGCCGATCATCCAAATGGAGGCCAGGATGCTTGTCCAGCCCGTATCCGCGTGCCCCGTCCACTTGGAAATCAGTGCATACAAAAGCATGATCACGCTGAAGAAAAAGATGATGACCCCAAGCCCCAGTATCAGCCGGATGGGTTTGATGCTCAGCGACGTGATGCCGTCAAAGGCAAAGGCCAGCATTTTTTTCAAGGGATATTTGCTTTCGCCGGCAAAGCGCTCTGCCCGCTCATACGTCACTGTGCTGCTCTTAAACCCTACAAGCGGCACCATGCCCCGCAAGAACAGGTTGACTTCCCTGTATTCCGCCAAGCCTTCCAATGCCCTGCGGCTTAGGAGCCTGTAGTCGGCATGGTTGAACACAATGTCCACGCCCAGGGCCTTCATCAGCTTGTAAAAGCCCTCGGCGGTAACGCGCTTGAAGGCGGTATCGGCGGTGCGCTGGCTGCGCACGCCGTACGCCACGTCGCTGCCCTGATCAAATTCATCCAGAAACCTGTCTATGGCGTTGATATCGTCCTGCAGGTCGGCGTCCATGGATATGGTGACGTCCGCCTCTTCTTTGGCGGTCATCAGCCCGGCCAGCAGGGCGTTTTGATGCCCCCTGTTGCGGGAAAGCTTTACCCCGGCAAAAAGCGGGTCGCTTTCATGCAGTTCCTCGATCATCGCCCAGGTGCGGTCGCGGGAGCCGTCGTTCACCAGCATCACGCGGCTTCTTTCATCAATGCGGCCGGAGGAAATGAGGTCCGTCATCTTGGCCTTCAGCCGTTTGGAGGTTTCGGGCAAAACCTCCTGCTCGTTGTAGCAGGGAACCACCACATATAAAATGGGGCGCATAAGGCTCCTCCTTTTGATGTGTGCAATATGAAGTATTTCCGTATCCCGGCATTTTTCCCCTGCCTTTTAGGGGAAAATTTCTCGGCTGCACATATAACGCATGAGACAGGAAAGAAAATGCCAAAACGCCCCCAATTTCACTGAGGAGAAATGGAACTTGTTTTGTTTTTCTTGACTTCCAGAACCATACATATTATCATAAACCAAGAAAAGGTCGAAATTTGCTGCCGGCTATCGGGAAGGAAGGGTTGCCTGTGAGGAACAAGGGGTTGCTTCTTATATTGGCGGGGATTGTCGTCGTCCTTGCCGGCATCGCCATTTACGGGTATGTGAGCGTGAACAACGCGAACGCGCTGCCGGCTGCGCTGGCCGCCCAGGCGGAGGAAGGCGCTTCGGCCCCTGTCGGCTTTGACGCCATGTACGATATGCTGGCCGCGACGGGTCAAACGGATGTGCTTCTTGGCAACAGCGCGCTGCTGAATTTCCTCATCCGCTACCGGCTGGTATTTTTGATCGCCGCGGCGGCGGCGCTTGCGGGCAGCGTGGTTGTGTGCATTTTGCCGCGCCGGAAAGCGAAAGCCGCCTGATATGTTTATATGATGCAGAAAATCCCCCTTCCTGTGACCAGATCGCACAGGCCGGGGGATTTTTTTGAAGCGGCTGGCCCGCCGGTGTCGTTGTCAATGTATGGCGCACATGCTATAATCAGGGAAACGGGAGGAACGATATGGAGGGCCGTGATTCCGCACCGTCCCGCAGGGCTGCAGAGGCCGCCCGGGGCCAGTTCAACTCCACGCTCCGCATGCTGAAAACCTTTATCGAAGTCTGCCCGCAGCCCGTTTGGGAACGCTGCTATTTCGGCTTTTCTTACCCGGTATGGTATCAAGTCTTTCACGCCGCCTATTTTATTGATTATTGGTTCCGCGAGGCTTATGACGGCAGTGAATACCGCTGCATGACCTTCGATGAAAAGCTCCCTCCGGAGTTTGAGCGCGAAGTCGACGCAAGCCTGATGGTTTCCAGGGAAGACATGCTGCTTTTCATGGACAGGATCGCGCAAAAGACAGGGCGCTTTTTCGATCATTTGGACGATGTTAAGCTTGGCGACGATATCGTGACGGGCGTGCCTAACTACACCTATGCTGATGTGGTGTTTGCACAGGTCCGCCATGTGATGTACAACGTCGGCTACCTCAACGGCATATTACGGAGCCTTGACCTGGAGGAGTCGGACTGGTACGCCTACAACGAAAAGGAGGAGTAGCATGACCCGTTCAAAGGCCTGGGATTGGGAAGCGGTGAAAAACCCCGTCTGGCGTATTCCCTGTGAGGAAAGCTATTACTTCGCCAGCCGGTGGGAAGAGAAGGGCTATAAACATCTGCTGGACCTGGGGTGCGGGCTGGGCCGCCATACCGTCTTTTTTGCCAGGCAGGGTTTTCATGTTTCCGCCATGGATTTATCGCCGGAGGCCGTGCGGAGCACACAGGCATGGCTGAAGGAAGAAGGGGTTTCGGCGGATGTGCAAATGGGGGACATGCTATCCCTGCCCTATCCGGATGAAGCCTTTGACTGCCTGTTTTCCTATCATGTCATTTCCCATACCGATACCCCCGGCGCGAAAAGGATCATCAGCGAAATCCGCAGGGTGCTTGCGCCTGGCGGCGAGATATTTTTGACGCTTTGCTCCAAGGATACATGGTCCTATAAGGATGCGGGATTTCCTGTCATCGATCAAAACTCCGTTTTGAAAACAGACGGCGCGGAGGTTGATGTGCCGCACTTTTATGTGAATCTGGATGATGTATTTGCTCTGTTTGACGGTTTCGAAATCATGAAAGTGCGCCATGCGGACGACTGCTTTTTTGACGGGAAGGCCACCAACAGCAAGCATTATTTTCTGCTGGCCAAACGGCTGTGAACAAAGGATGTGACGAAGGCCATGTACCGCTGCCCCTGGTGCGAATCCGATCCCCTTTTACAGGCCTACCATGATGAGGAATGGGGAAAAAGGCCTTGCTCAGAGCAAAAGCATTTTGAATTTCTCATGCTGGAGTCCGCCCAGGCCGGGCTGTCCTGGATGAGGGTACTCAAGCGCCGCGAAGCCTACCGGGAAGCCTTCGCGGGCTTTGACGCCGCGGCTGTGCAGGGGTTCGGGGAAAGTGAGCTGGAGGCGCTGCTTCAAAACCCCGGGCTCATACGCAACCGGCAAAAGCTGAACGCCGCCGTAAAAAACGCAAGGGCGTTTGTCGCCATGCAGCGGGAATTTGGAAGCTTCGACGCGTATCTTTTGTCCTTCTTTGGCGGCCGGACGCAGGTTCATGATGTGGCGGACGACCGCCTGGTACCGGCGGCCACGGAGGGTTCGAAGGCCATCAGCGCCGATATGAAGGCGCGGGGCTTTTCGTTTATGGGGGCCACGGTGGTGTATGCCCACCTGCAGGCCGCCGGCATTGTGGACGATCATGTGAACGGCTGCTTTTGCAAGGCGGAAAAAGGCCCCGTGCCGGTGGAGGAGGTCAAGCTCAAAACGCTTCAAAAGGTAGGCAGAGCACTGAAGGCATCCGGCGTGCGCTTTTGTATCGGCGGTTCCGCCATGCTCTATCGAAACGGCCTTACGGAGCAGTTCAATGACATCGATCTGCTGGTGGAGCCGGAGGATTCGGACAAAGCGGAGGCTGTTTTGCAGGGCCTTGGCCAAAGGGAAGAAGCAAAATCCTCACCGCCTTTTGCTACGGATGTGTTCCGCTGTTTCACGGTGGACGGCGTGGGCGTGGATATGATGGCCGGGCTGAAGATACGTTGCGGGGAACAGATATACAGCCATCAGCTGACGGAAGGCTCCTTTGCCGATCTTTGGCCCGTATGGGGCCAAATGCTGCCCTTCTGCGCGCCGGAGGAATGGTGCGTTTTGTATCATTTGATGCCTGGCAAAGCGCATAAGGCGGATTTGATCAAAGCGCATTTGAAGGGCAGCGTTTTATGCAACCGTGATTTGCTTGCCGCGATGCTGAGAAACGGTGTGCCGTCGTTGACGGCCGACTGGCTGAAAGACCTTGTCAAAGGATAAAGCGGGGAGGCAGAAATATGATCGCGTCCTTGGGCAACAAGCGGATAACGCCCCCTGTGCAGGCACTGCTGGTGGTGCCGGCAACGCTTCTGCTGTTCACCCTGCAGACGGCTCTTGCCCAGCTGGCTGTGAGAATCGCCGATTTGTTCAATTACCGGAGCATCGATCCCTTCGGCGTGTTTGCCTGGATTTCCGTTCATCATATCGCGCAAGGACTGCTCACCCTTTTGGTGATCGCGGCGCTGTATCTTTTGTTTGGCCTTGACTTTCGGCTGGGGATGGGCGACAGGCGTATGGGAACGCGCATCGTGCTCATCGTCACGGCAGGCCTTGCGGCATATCAGCTCCTTATGGCTTTTATATACATTGCAGCGGGTATATACAAGCCTTTTCCCCATCCGCTGGATACAAGGAATGTGCTGGGATCGCTTGGGTTTCAGCTGCTTCTTTCCGGCACCAGCGAAGAGCTGCTGTTCCGCGCGTTCCCTATTGTGCTTCTGTCCCTTGTGACGGGCAGGGTCTTCGTTCTGCTAAAAGGCCGGATTGTACTTCCGCTGACTGTGCTGATTTCGGCAGTGCTTTTTTCCGTGGCCCACATCAACTGGACGCTGAACCCTTTTTCAATCCACCTGAATTGGCTGCAGCTTTTGTACGCGCTGGCTTTGGGAATATTGCAGGGCTGGGTTTATGTCAAAACCGGAAGCGTGGTCTATTCTATGGTAATCCATGGCGCCAGCAATGTGCTGGTGGTGGGATATTCCATTGTGCTGCCAATGATTTTTGGCTGAGGAGGGTTGTTTGTGGATATCAAACAGGAAGCGATCAAGCTGTTCAACGAAACCTGGGACCTGATGGATTTGAAGGAGCGGACGCCTTCGCAGCAGGCGCTGATGCTGCACAAGGCCCATGCCTCCTGCTATCTGTGGAGCCTGTGCGGGGAAATGGTCAATCAGGCCCGGGGCGAGTGGCAGGTATCCAGGGCGTATGCCTTGCTTGACATGGGGCGGCCGGCGCTTTTGCACGGGCAGCGCTCGCTGGACATTTGCATCGAAAACGGCCTGGGCGGCTTTGACCTGCCCTTTGGTTATGAGGCCGTGGCCAGGGCGTACCATGTGCTGGGCAATCAGGAAAGCGCGCGGGAGCATGTGGCCCGCGGCAAAGAGGCCTGCGAAGCGATTGCGGACGAGCAGGACAAGGCGTATGCGCTGTCGGAGCTGAGCGCCATCGGCGTTTGAAAGGGGAGAAAATTATGCACCGCTGCGGTTGGGCAGGCACGGATGAATTGTACGTGCGGTATCACGACGAAGAATGGGGCAAGCCTGTCCACGACGACAGGACGCTGTTTGAATTTTTGATTCTGGAAGGCGCTCAGGCGGGCCTTTCCTGGATCACGGTGCTGCGTAAGCGGGAGAATTACCGCAAGGCGTACGACGGCTTTGATCCGGAAAAGGTGGCTGCCTATGGAGACGACAAGGTGGCGGAGCTGCTCAACAACCCCGGCATCGTGCGCAACCGGCTCAAGGTTGCCGCCTCCATCAAAAATGCCAACCTTTTTTTGCAGATTCAAAAAGAGTTTGGCAGCTTTGACAGGTACCTTTGGTCCTACGTGGATTTTAAGCCTGTGGTCGGCGATTGGGCGGAATACACCCAGGCGCCCTGCCGTACGGAGCTTTCCGACCGTATCAGCCGAGACCTGCAAAAACGGGGCTTCTCCTTTGTGGGCAGCACCATCATTTATTCCTACCTGCAAGCGGTGGGCGTGGTGGATGATCATGAAAACGGGTGTATTTGCAAGGCGGGCAGGAAGTAAGAAGGCTTTTGATAAACGGGGATGTCGTGCTTAGCGCGTAATTGTATGAACATCCAAGAAGATGGCGTCCGAAGGTTTCCAAAGGGCGATCGGAAAGCCCTTTGGTCGCGTCCGAAGACGCGATATTCTTCTTCTTGAGTAACATTATGCAAAATGTAATCTTAGCACGACAGACCCAGTAATCCGCAACGCAGGTCAAGAGTTTCTTTCCCCCAAAAAGTACAATGCGAAAGGAGGTGGCAAGCACATGGAAAACAGGCAGCAGGTGGACGCGGTGCAGCGGATGCAGGATTATATCAAATCCCATCTGACGCAGGCTATCACTTTGAAGCAGCTTTCCCGCCAGGCGGGGTATTCGCCCTTTCACAGCGCGCGCATGTTCAAGGAGCTCACCGGCCGGAGCCCTTTTGAGTATATGCGGCTGCTGCGGCTTACCCAGGCGGCGCTCATGCTTCGGGATGAGCGGACACGGGTGCTGGATGTGGCGTTGGATTTTGTGTTCGACAGCCATGAAGGCTTTACCCGCGCCTTTTCCAAAGAGTTCGGCATCACGCCGCGGCGCTACCAGCAAAGCCCCAAGCCCATCCGCTTGTTTTTGCCATCCTCCGTGCGCGAGTACCACAATTATTTGAAAAGAGGGGAAAGAGAAATGGAAAACCAGCAGAATTCCGGTTTTGTGTTTGTGCAGGTCATCGACCGGCCTGCCCGCAAGGTGATTGTCAAACGGGGCAAGCAGGCCGGTGAGTATTTTGCTTACTGCGAGGAAGTGGGCTGCGATGTTTGGGGCATTTTGTGCAGCGTGAAGGAAGCGCTGTATGAGCCCATCGGCATGTGGCTGCCGAGGCCCTTCCGTCCGGAAGGCACGTCGGAGTACGTCCAGGGCGTGGAGGTGCCCGCCGATTACAGCGGCGAAGTGCCCGAAGGCTTTGAGCTGATGGACCTGCCTCCCTGCCAGATGATGGTGTTCCAGGGCCCGCCATATAACGATGAGGTTTTCTATGAGGCCATCGGTGCGCTCGGGAAGGCCATGGAAAATTACAAGCCCGAACTGTACGGATTTTCCTGGGCGGATGACGACGGCCCCCGGTTCCAGCTGGAGCCCCAGGGCTACCGCGGGTATATTGAAGCCCGGCCGGTGAGAAAGATTGCCCTGCGATAAGGTAAAAAACAAAGCAAAGCACCGCCTCGTTTGAAGCGGTGCTTTTTCGCGCGGATGGGGTATCAGGTCGGATGCTTTCTCTCTGCTTCCCGGCCCGGCGGCATGGAGTATGGATATAACCCCGGGCCGACCAGCATGTCATTGAACGCGGACATATCGCTTGCATCCGGCGGCAAAACGCCGCTGTCCGTGGGAACGTCCGCTTCGCCGTCTTTCTCCCGCACACCCTCCTGCGCGTCCAGAAACTCTCCGTAGCTGCCCTGAAAGAGCACCTTCAGGTTATCCTTGGGCGGCCCTTCGATCAGCCGGCCATCCGCCTTGAACCTGCCGCCGTGGGCCGGGCAGTCCCATGTCTTTTCCGCGGCGTTGAAATTCAGCTCCGTGCCCATGTGGGTGCAGGTATTGTCCACAACGGTCACATGATTCTTTTCATCCCGGTACACGCCGGCCCGCTGGCCGCGGAAGCGTATGGACCGGCCCTCGCCTTTTTGCAGATCATCCGCGTCGTGGGTCCTTTCGAACTTTGATTTGACCAGTTCGCCCACCGAGGCCAGCACCTCGCTGGCCGCCTTCCCCAGGGAGCTTGAGATATCCGGCCGGTTTCTGGCATACAGCGCCTCATATTTGCAGCGGCCCTTGTCGATCAGTTCCGCCAGCATCATGCCCGATAGCGTACCGCTGGACAACCCCCATTTGCAATAGCCTGTGGCAACGTAAATGTTTGCGCCGTCCGAAATTCGGCCAATGTAGGGAATCTGGTCCGGCGTCTCGTAATCCTGGGCGGACCATTTGGCCAGCACCTTTTCCACACCTACAAGCTGGCTGCCAAAGGCGATCAGCCGTTCATGGGGCAGGCCTTCCGTTTCCTCCTGCCGGCCGGTGGCGTGGGCCTCGCCTACCAGGATCATGATCTTCTTGCCGTTTTCCACATGGGTGCGGATGGAGCGCACCGGTTCGCCGATATTGATAAAGCTGCCTTCCGGCCATTCGCCCTTGACTTCCAGTGCCACGGCATGGTCGCGCTTGGCGTACAGCCGGGTATAGAACACGTTCGGCCCGTCAAAGATGGGGTATTGAGTAGCTTGGATCAGGTGCCGGCAGCGGACGGTTGCCCCGTTGTCCAGCGTCACGGTGATCCGCTCGCCCGCTTCCACCCTTGCGGCCTTGGTGTGGGTATAGATTTTCGCCCCGCCGTCTGCGGCTGCGCCGGCCAGCCCCTGTACATAGCGCACAGGGTGCAGGACCGATTGGCCTGTATAACCCAGCAGCGCCTTGCTTTTGGGCGGGAAGGTTGGCTTGGTGGCCCATTCGGCCAGGATGTCCATGCGCTTGGCCGCCTCGTATTCCGCAAGCAGCAGATCCTTTTCCTCCGGCGTCATGGCAAACATATAGGCGGTGCTGTCGGCCATTTGGCAGCGGATGTCGTGTTTTACCACTGTTTCCGCGGCAAATTTCAGCGCTGCTGCCTGGGAGCGGGCGAACTCCTTTGCCACATCGATGCTGAACTTCTGCATGAGGTTGCTGTAGATGATGCCGTGTTGTATGGTCATCTTGCCGGTGGTGTTGCCCGTGGTACCGGAGCACAGCGTCTGCGCCTCGATCAATACGGGCTTGATTCCCCGCTGCGTCAGGCAATATGCCGCGGTGACGCCGCTGATGCCCCCGCCCACAATCAGGACATCCGTTTCCAGATCTTTTTCCAGCTTGGGGTATTCAACGGGCCTCTGTGTCAGATGCCAATAGGAAGATCGTTCCATGATGCTGCTCCTTTAATTGCTTTCCTTCCTAGATTGTCCGTTTTTCACCTGAATAAGACAGGAAGTGCTGCCAATTTGTCCGCCAGATTCCATGATGAAGCGTTTCTTTTCCGGCCATTCTAGCAAGGAAGCAAAGCTTCATACGGGGAGGGAAACCATGCTGCTTTTGACGGGCGGGGAAGTGTACGCGCCGGAACCTATGGGGCAAATGGATCTTTTGCTGTCGCCGGAAAAAATTCTGTTTATGCGGCAGCATATCCCCGCCTTGTCCGAGTATGAAGTGCAGGTGCTCGATTGCGCCGGGCTGATAGTCTGCCCAGCTTTTGTGGACCAGCACGTGCACATCACCGGCGGCGGCGGGGAGGAAGGCCCGCAAAGCCGGGTACCGGAGATGACGCTGACGCAGCTGACAAAAGCCGGCGTGGGAACGGCGGCGGGGCTGCTCGGCGCCGACGGCGTTACGCGGAGCGTGGCTTCCCTGCTGGCCAAGGCGCGGGCGCTGGAGGCGGAGGGCTTAAGCACCGTCATTTATACCGGCAGCTACGGCCTGCCCACCGATACGCTGACCGGCAAAGTACTTAATGATATCGCCTTTATTGACAAGGTGATAGGTGCGGGGGAGGTGGCCATCTCCGATTACCGTTCCTCCCATCCCAGCCTGGAAAGGCTTCGGGAACTGGCCTGGGAGGTGAAGCTGGGCGGCATGATCGGCGGCAAGGCCGGTATCCTGCACCTGCATGTGGGCGACGGAAAAAAAGGACTTGCGCCGCTTGTCGACCTGGTGGAGGAAAGCAATTTTCCCATTTCCATGTTTGTGCCCACTCACCTAAACCGCAACAAGCCGCTTTTCGAAGACGCCCTTCGCTATGGCCAAAAGGGCGGGTATCTGGATTTGACCGCCGGGGAAACGGATCAAACGGGCCACACCCTGCCGGAGGCGGCAAGGCTGCTGCTGGCCGCAGGCATCAAGCCCGGACAGATCACCCTTTCCTCCGACGCCGGCGGCAGCAATCCCCAAAGCCCGGATGGCCGGGGCCATGCGGACAGCCTGTTCAAGGATGTTGTTTCCTGTGTTCGCGAAAAAGCCATCCCCTTGGAGACGGCGCTTGCGATGGTCACGAAAAACCCGGCCGATAGGCTGAAGCTGCATCCCCGGAAGGGCGCTTTGGCGCCTGGCAGCGACGCGGATGTGCTGATGCTGAAAAAAGACGACCTGTCTGTTGTTCATTTGATTTTGAAGGGAAAGCTTTTCATACGCGGCGGCGAATGCCTGATAAAGGGAAAATATGAAGCGTGACCGCCGGTATGATAGTAAGATGCCGGGAGAGAATATCAAAGCGGATCAGGAGGCGGTGCGGTGGACGGCAAAACAAACGGGAACCTGATCATTATCGGCGGCGCGGAGGACAAGCAGGGGGCCAAGGAAATCCTTCATGCCGCGGCAAACGCCTGCGGGGGCGAAAAGGGCCGGATGGTGATCATTGCCACCGCCAGCCAATCGCCCAAGGAGCTGGGAGAGACCTACCGCACGCTGTTCACCGGCCTTGGCATACCATCCGTACAGGTGGCCGACATCCAGACCAGGCAGGAGGCGGGTGATCCGGCCTTCGCCCAAATGATCCGGGAGGCGACGGGCATCTTTTTTACGGGGGGCGACCAGCTTCGCATTACCAGCATCCTGGGCGGCACCCAAGCGGAGGAAGCGCTGCAGCAGGCCTTTAGAAACGGCGCGGTGGTGGCCGGCACCAGCGCCGGAGCATCGGTGGTTTGCAGCACCATGATCACGGACGGGCTGAACAACGACCCGGCCCGCAAGTGCACGTTGAAGATGGCGCCGGGCCTGGGGCTGCTGGAGCAGGTGATCGTGGATCAGCACTTTGCCCAGCGGGGCCGGCTGGGAAGGCTGCTCATCGGCGTGGCCGAGAACCCCCATACCCTGGGCGTGGGTATTGATGAGGACACGGCCATCCACGTCTACCCCGACAGCCATTTTCAGGTGCTGGGCACCAACGCCGTCACCGTCATCGACGGCAGGAGCATCAGCCATGCCAATGTATCCGAACTAAAGCCCGATGAGATACTGGCCATTGCCGGCGTGACGCTGCACATTCTGCCGCGGGGCTATGGCTTTGATATGAAAAACCGCGCCATCATACCGCCAAATATGAATGCATGATCAGCCGGGAGGCGCCAAAGCATGGAGATCAAGGATATCCGCATCTTCAGGGGCCGCAATGTATACTGCATGCGGCCCGTTATCAAGCTGACGGTGGAGTTGAAGGAGGAGCAGCATGCCCCGACCAGTGCTGCAGAGGGGTTCAACGATAAACTGCTTTCATTATTTCCTGGTTTGAAAACCCACCGCTGCGGTATCGGCGAGGAGGGCGGATTTGTCAAGCGCCTCTGCGAGGGGACATATCCCTGCCATGTGGCGGAGCACGCCATACTGGAACTGCAAAATATGCTGGGCTACAATGTGGGCTTTGGCATCACCCGCCAGGAGGGCGACGAACCCTGCTACTATATCGTATACAGGTACGTAAACGAGCAGGTGGCCGTGGCCTGCGGCAAGGCGGTCGTCAATCTTTTCAACGCGCTGTTTGAGGGGAAGACGCCCAGCCTGCAGCCGGTGATCAAGGAGCTGGCCCTGCTGGCCTCCCGCACGGATCTTGGCCCCAGCACCAAAGCGCTGTATGACGAGGCGCAAAAGCGGGGCATCCCCGTAACGCGGCTGGGCAACGACAGCCTTTTGCAGTTTGGGTACGGCAAGTTTGTACGCCGCATGGAAGCGGCCCTCACCGACAAGCCAAGCTGCATCGCGGTAAACATCGCCGGCGACAAGCATTTGACCAAGGAGCTTCTGCGCCGCCACGGCGTACCCGTTCCCGCGGGGGAAATCGCCTATTCGATAGGCAGCGCGCTGCGCTATGCCGGGGAAATCGGCTATCCGGTGGTCATTAAGCCCTACGACAGCAACCATGGCAACGGCGTGACACTGAACATACAAGGCCGGGAGGGCGTGCCGGAGGCCTTTAAACTGGCCGTATCCTTCAGCTCCGCCGCTGTGGTGGAAAAGCATATCACCGGCCAGGATTTTAGAGTGCTGGTAGTGGGGGACAAGGTATCCGCCGCGGCCCGCAGGCTGCCGCCGAGGGTGGTGGGCGACGGCCAAAGCACTGTACGCCAATTGGTGGACCGGGAAAACGAGAACCCGCTGCGGGGGGAGGATCACACCAAGCCCCTTACAAAAATTGAGCTGGACGATGCGGCGCTGGCCGTGCTGGCGGAGGCTGGGCTGAACCCCGATTCTGTACCTGAAAGCGGCGCTGCCGTATATCTGCGCAAAAACGCGAACCTCAGCACCGGCGGTACCGCCGCGTCCTGCCAGGACCAAATACACCCGGAGAACGCGAGGCTTGCGGTCAGGGCCGCCAAGGCCTTGGGGCTGGATATCGCGGGGGTGGACATCTGCTCCCCGGACCTTTCCGTGCCGCTTTGCGAAAACGGCGGGGCCGTGTTGGAAGTCAATGCCGGGCCGGGGCTTCGGATGCATTTGATGCCTTCTGAAGGCACGCCGGCGCCTGTGGCCAAGGATATCATGGATATGCTCTACCCGCCGGGCATGCCCTATACCGTGCCCCTCTGCGCCGTGACGGGCACCAACGGCAAAACCACGGTAACCAGGCTGATCGCCCACACCATTGCGCTGTCCGGCATCAAGGTTGGCATAACCACCACCAGCGGCGTATATCTGGGGGAGGAGTGCCTGCTGCCCGGCGACAATACCGGGGCGGTGAGCGCCAGCATTGTGCTTTCCCATCCGGATACCGAGGCCGCTGTGCTGGAAACGGCCCGGGGCGGCATCGTGCGCCGGGGGCTGGGCTACGACCTGGCGGATGTAGGCGTGATCACCAATATCAGCGAGGATCATCTGGGCCAGGACGGCATTGAAACGCTGGAGGATTTGGCGCACGTGAAATCCCTGGTGGTGGAGGCGGTCAAGCCATGGGGCAGCGCGGTACTCAACGCCGATGACAAAATGACGCCCTACTTTTTAAAGCGCGTGCGCTGCAATGTGCTCATGTTCTCCAGGGATCAGGACAGCGTTCTTCTAAAAGAGCATTTAAAACAGGGCGGCAACGCGGTCTGGTCCCATCAGGGCGGGCTATATGCCCAATACCTGGGCAAGACAACCATCCTGTGCCGGGTGGAGGATATACCCATCACCCTAAGGGGCACCGCCGCCTGCAATGTGGAAAACGCCCTGGCGGCGGCCGCCGCGCTGCTGGGCCTTGGCATACCGGAAAGCCAAATACGCCAGGGGCTTGCCTCCTTCCGGCCCAATGGGGAGGATAACCCAGGGCGCTTCAATATCTTTGAAATCGGCAGCGTCAAGGTGATGCTGGATTACGGCCACAACATCGCCGGCTACAGCCAGGTGATCGATTTTCTGAAAAAGCAGAACGCCAAGCGGCTGGTGGGCGTCATCGGCGTGCCAGGCGACAGGCAGGACGAATCTGTGAAAAAGGTCGGCGCGCTATGCGGCCAGCACTTTCAAAAGCTGATCATCAAGGAGGATGCCGACCTTCGGGGCAGGGCGCCTGGCGAGGTCGCGGCAATTTTGCAGAAGGCGGCAAGGAAAAGCAAAAACCCCCAATTGGAATTGGAGGTCTGCCTGAAGGAAGAAGACGCCCTGGGCAAAGCGATTGCGCAGGCTCAGCCGGGAGATTTTATCGCCGTGTTCTACGAAAAGTTTGAACCGTTGAAAGCTGTGATCACGGCGCAGCATCATGGCAGGGCCGTGAAAATATAACGAAAAAGCAGAGGCGGGAAGAAACCTGCCTCTGCTTGATTTTGGGCCTGTAAGAACAGCGTCAGATCCTGACTTCCACAGCCTGCCCGGTCCGTTCGCTTTCAAAGGTGGCTTCCATGACCCGCATCACGCGCAGGGCTTCCTCAGGCTTCACAAAGAGGGGCTCTTTCCCTTCCAGGGCAGCCACATAGTTGTGATAATACTGCATCCAGTCGGCGCTGACGACGGGCAGGGGCAATTCCTCGCTGGTAAAGCTGGAGCGGGGCGCCATGGTCTTGGTGGGCCCGGCGGAGGTATAAACGATTTCTTCCTCCCACTGGGTCTTCATATCCTTGGCGCGGACAATTTTGCCTTCGGCGTCCCAGTTATCCACAACCAAAGTGCCCTTGCCGCCGCGCACATGCCACCGGCCCTGACTGACAAAGCAGGAGGTATCCACTTCCACCATGGCCACGGGGCCGTTTTCAAAGTGAAGGGCTACGGTAAAGCCTTCGTCCACTTCGGTGAAGGTCACGTGCTGCATCCTGGCATGGACCTTGACGACGGGCTTTGCAATCATCTGCAGCAGCTGGTCAATGAGGTGCACGCCCCAGTCCAGCATCATGCCGCCGCCGGCCACCTTGTGGGTGCGCCAGCCTTCGGGAATGCCCCTGGAGCCCAGCACGTAGGACTTGATCAGGTACGGCGCGCCAATCAGATCGTCCTCGATGGCTTTGCGCACAGTCAGGTAATCCTTGTCCCAGCGGCGGTTTTGATGCACGGAAAACTGCTTGCCGGTTTCACGGGCGACAGCCATCACCCGCAAAAGCTCATCGGAGTTCATGGTCACCGGCTTTTCGCTGATTACGTTTTTGCCGGCCCGCATGGCGGCGATGGAATACTCCGCGTGAAAGTTGTTGGGCGTGGCCACCAGCACGATATCGATGGCGGGGTCGCCCAAAAGCGCCTGGCTGCTCTCATAGCCCTTGAGGCCCTTTTCCTCGCCCACCTTGATCCTGGCCGGGTTGATATCATAAACGCCGTAGGGGATCACTTGCGGCGCGCGGGTCAGGTTTTGATGATGCCAGCCGGCCATTCCGCCGTACCCGATAAAGCCAAGCCTGTATTTCTTTTCCATGTGACATTCCCTCCGAAAATTCCGTACTGTGCGAAGGGTATCACGATGGCCTGATTTCGTCAAGGGAATTCTGTGCCAAAAAGCGGCCGTATTTGTGTCAAAAATGGCTGTCCCTTTTTGCGAAACTGTGCTACAATGGCAAAAAACGGCCGGAAAGGAGACATTTTTTGCCTTCCAGCCGCTGGAAAAAGGGAGTGTTACGAAATGGAAGAGTTTGTATATTATTCGCCTACGGAGATACATTTCGGCCGTGAAACGGAAAAGAAGGCCGGCGCGCTGATCAAAAGGCACGGCGGCACGCGGGCACTGGTGGTGTTCGGCGGCGGCAGCGTGCAAAAATCCGGCCTGCTGGATGCTGTTTTGGGCCAACTGAAGGAAGAAGGGATCGCCTGCCTGCCCTTTGGCGGCGCGAAGCCGAATCCGCTGCTTAACCACGCAAGAGCCGGTGTGCAGGCCGCCCTTCATTTCCAGGCGGATTTTATTTTGGCCATCGGCGGCGGCAGCGCCATCGACACCGCCAAAGCCATCGCCCATGGCGCGGCAAACCCGGATACGGACATCTGGCGCTTTTGGAAGAGGGAAGCGGAGCTTACAAAAACGCTGCCGGTGGGCGCGGTGCTTACCATATCCGCCGCCGGCAGCGAACTGAGCAACAGCGCGGTGCTGACCAATGGGGAAACGGGCGAAAAGCGCGGCTTGTCCACGGATTTCAACCGGCCCCGTTTTGCCATCATGAATCCGGGGCTTACCTACACTCTGCCGCCATACCAAATTGCCTGCGGGGTTGTGGACATTTTGATGCATACCCTGGACCGGTATTTTTCGCCTACCCCGGGGAATGAATTGACCGACGAGCTGGCCGAGGCGCTTTTGCGGGTGGCCATCCGCAACGGCACGCTTATCATGCAGGACCCCAAAGCCTATGGCCCGGCCAGCGAGCTCATGTGGTGCGGCAGCCTGTCCCACAACGGCCTGACGGGCCTTGGAAGACTGCTGGATTTTGGCGTTCACCAGTTGGGGCACGAGCTCAGCGGCCGGTTTGACGTGGCCCACGGCGCCAGCCTTTCCACCATGTGGGGCTCCTGGGCGGCCTATTGCCGCAAGACGGATGTGCAGCGCTTTGCCCGCTATGCCCGCAATGTGTGGGGCGTACAGGAGGCGGATGACGAGGCGGCGTCCCTTGCCGGCATCGAAAAGTCTGTGGATTATTTCCGCTCTCTTCATATGCCCACCTGCTTTTCGGAGCTTGGCATTGGTGTACAAAGCGAAGCTGTGATCAGTGAGATGGCATATGCCTGCACCTTCTTTGGCAAGCGCCTGGTAGGGGTGTTCCGGCAGTTGAATCAAGCGGACATTGAGAGCATCTACCGGATGGCGAACAGGTAAAGCAATATAAAAAGACTGTCTGAACGGCGACGTCGCTGTTCGGACAGTCTTTTTGCATTGCAATTCTTGCCTGAAGGATGATGTCGCGCGCTATAGGCCAGAGTCTTCCCCTTCCAGGGGAAGGTGGCGCGCAGCGCCGGATGAGGTCTCATCCTGATAACATGCGTTTTTTCCTGCCGCCATCACCTCGTCAGTCGCCTTCGGCGACAGCTTCCCCTCAAGGGGAAGCCTCCTTCTAACGACCCTGCACCTTCTCTGAATTGGCCTTTTTGTATTCCATTTGACGCCTGTCATTCCGCGGCCTTTTCCAGTTCCACCGTATCCCCATAGGGGATCAGCAAAAGATTCTCCGGGGTAAAGCCGGCGGGGTCCGCTTCAAAGTAGTGCATGGGCGTATTGTGCCTTGCGCCTGCCAACACCGCGCACGCCATGGCCTCCGCCGCGTTCATGTTGTACTTGCCGTCGATGGGGAACAGCGCGTAATCGATGCTTAAGGCTTGCAGATCCGCCATCTGGGTAAGCTTGGACGTGTCGCCGGCATGGTATACCTTGATGCCGTCAAACGTCAGTACAAAGCCGGTGCTGCTGTCGATTTTATGATTCTTGTTGGCGGCGGGCACGGGCTGTATGGCAACGCCCTTTACATCAAAGGTGTTGTAGGTCACGTCCTTTTTGTTGATGGTGTCGCTGACCCGAAGCACAACGCAATCGGCCTTCTGCTTGCACAGGTTCACTTTGTTGTGGTCGCTGTGTTCGTGGCTGACGAGTATGATGTCCGCCTCTTCGCTGTAGTCACCGGGATAGTACGGGTCAATATAGATGACGACGCCGTCAGCCGTTTTGATCTTCACCGACGCATGGCCGATGAGGGTCAGGGTGGGCTTGGGCTGGACCGGCGCTTCCGCCGCCAGCGAGCTGGAGGAGACGGACAGAAGCAGTATGGCAGTCAGCAGGCAAAATAGGCGCAGACGCTTTTGTTTGTTCATCACGATCCCTCCTTCAATGGTTTTGGACGCTATGTGCTACGCTTGCAGGATATTGCCCTCGCTTGTAAGCCGCAGGGTTTCCATGGGTTTGAGCAGGCAGGCCTTTGCTCCCTCTGCCTTGGCGGCGGACAGAATCGTATCCTCGCCGCAGCCGTTGATGGCGTACAGGTCGTGGTGCATGGGGATGTAAGGCACGTTCAGCGCGGCGGAGAGCCGGGCGGCCTCCATGTGGTCGATGTTGCCGATGATGCCCTTTTCCGTGCGCTTTTCATCCCGGCCGTTGACCGGCAGCAGGAGGAGGCTGCAATCTGCTTCCCGCAGGCGCTTTTGCAATCCGTCGTACAGGCTCATGTCCCCGCCGAAGAAGATGCGCACGCCCTCGTGCTCGATAAGATAACTCAACTCGTAAAACCGGCCGCACGCGTCCAGATGCAATTGCGTATGGGCGCAGGGGATGGGGGTCACCTTCACGCTGCCTACGAAGAAGCTTTCTTCCGCCTTGGCATATATGACGCGGGATGCGCCGATGCTTTCCAGCCGTTTGCATTCCGGCGCCGGCGCGGCCGCCAGGCACCCGTCGTTTTGATTCAAATAGGGCTTTAGCGTCCAGGGGTCCATATGGTCCTCATGGGCGTGGGAGATCAATATGCCCTCCGGCTTTAACACCTGCAGGGAGGCAGGCGCGGGATACAGGCGCTGCCACTTTACCTCTTCACTGGAGCAGGTTTTGTCCACATAATCGCTCAGGTACGGGTCGGTAACGATTTTTGTTCCGCCAAAGTCCAGCAAGAAGCCGCATTGGCCAAGATACGTGATGCTCATTTCCTGCATGCATATCCTCCGTTCCTGTGTTAAAGTCCGGCGTTTTTCCGCATGGTGTCCGCCTGGTCGGGGGTAATGGGCTGATCGCTGTAACGCGCCTGCTCATAGAGGGCGGCCAGGACTGTTTTTTGATCGGAATCAAGCTTCAGGGAGGAACTGCTCAGCGCCTCCCTGGCCGTCAGGCTGTCGGGCTGCTCCGGCATGCGTTTGCGCAATACCGCATACACACGGCGCACCTTTTCTTTGGGCGGGAGCCTGTCAATGGGCGGCAGGCGCTTTAGCCGCTTGGCCACGGCGCTCCATTTCTCCAATGCCGCCCTGCTGATTTGACCCATGTCAAATAGATTCTCCGTTTTGTCCACATACCCTTCCCCAATGGATTTCGTATAGGCACGAAACCTTTCCAGCAGGGATTTCAAGGCCCGTTTTATGAGCTTGCCCAGGTGGTACAGCGCAAAGCCCAAAATCGCCAGGCTCAGCAGAATCCCGATGACGATCATCAATTTTTCCAAAATCATGGAAAGCAGGCTGGGCGGCGCCTGCTCACCCAACCCGCCAAAATCGAACCCTTGCTCGCCGCCGCTGCCTTCGATGGGCGTCATCTCGGGAAAGAGCTGCATGAAGAACGCAATCAGCGCGGCGATGGCCTTCAGTAATATATCCCATAGGAAAAACGCCGCGTCCTTGAGCATCCGCCAGCCGGACAAAAGCAGCGCGGCCACAGCGAGCAGCGATATCAAAATGCGGTTTTGGGATAGTATTTTGGCGGGCGGAGATTGCTTTTCCCCGGTGCCTTCCAGCAGGGCGTAGCGGTTGAGTATAAACAGGCACAGGATCATGTACACGCAAAAGAACAGGGTCACAAGGCTTTGGGCGGGCGCAAACTCCGGCCTGCCCTTTAGGATTTGTCCGATGACGTGGACGGCCGCGCCCAAGGCCAGCTGCTGCCCGGACCATTCCAGGCCCGATGGCCTTGCCAGGACGGGCATAAAAAGCAGCATGGCCGCAAGGCAGGGGAGGAGCAGTACCAGCATAAGGGGCGAGCGGGGAAGAAGCAGCGCCGCAGCGAGCGCCGTCTGCAACAGAAGAACCAGTAAAAAAGCCCGCTTCCGCTTTTTCTCCGTCCAAAGCCCGGCAAGGAAGGTGAGCGCAAGCGCCACCGCCGGCAGCAGCAGCGCCAGAAAAAGCGCATCAGGCGCAAGGTACGCGCCCGGCAGCAAAAGGAGGGGCGACAGGCCAAGGTACAAAATGAGCGCCGCCAGTGCTTTTAACCGCAGCCGCCTCCTGGTGAGGAGCGTCAAAGCGCCGGCGGGGGAAGGCCGCGTCTTATTGCCCATGCGCATCACCCTCCTTCCCGCGATGGCCGCCGGCCGCATGCTTGTCAATCAGGCAAAACTGAATGCTGTTGCCCCGAAGCTTTAGCGCATTTAGCCGCAGCTGTATCAGTTCGCTGTCGTACACGGACAGGATCAGCATATCCATGCCCGTATAGGCAGCCAGCTTTTCCAGCAGCGATACAAAGGTATGGGTTTTGAGCACCGTCAGGTGGGCCATGACGGACAGCAGCTCCTCCTCCCGGCCGGCATGCCGGGCCGGAAGGGAGATGGCCGGCTCGGCGCCCTTGTCCAGGGGGATGTTCATGGCGAAGCCGGCTTCCAGGCCCTTTGCCAGCGCGTCCGCACACAGGGTGGCGGCCATGGAGATCATATGCTCCACGGTCTGCTGCTCATACTCCATCAAGTCCGCCCACTGGTGTTCCGACATCTGGGCGTTGACGATCACCATCAGCCTTGCGTCGGAGGTGGGGTCATGCACTTTTACCTGCAGCGCGCCGGTGCGCGCCGTCGCCGGCCAGTGGATATCCTGCAGGGGGTCGCCCGCGGCGTAGGGGCGGATGCCGCCGGTCCAAATGGGGTCGGGCAGAATCCACCTTTTGACCAGCAGCTCCCCAAACCACTTGGAGGCGGGGGAAGGGAGCTGGTTAGGGTCCAGCAGCCGGGGATACACCTCGATGGCCGCGCCCGTATCCACCGTCAGCGCCGGGGAGGATGCGCCCAGCAAATCGCCCGCGGTAACGGCTACCTTGCCGGCTTCATAAAACCCGCGCTTTTGCAAAAGCACCGCATGCCGCCTGGTGATCTGGCAATAGGGCCTTAAGGAAAAAACGCTTTTGTGATAGCGGTTTTCCGTAATGTGGTTCTCGGTGTCCGACTGGAATCTCAAATGCGGGGAAAGGCGGGATTCGGCTCTGAGCCATGGAACAGGCAGGAGCTTTAAGCTTTTGATGACCTCCACCAGTTCCACCGTTTCGCCCTCATAGGCGCTGGTACGGGAAAACCGCCTTTGGTAAGTCAGCCTTTTTAAGGCAAAGTGCTTTACCAGAAAGCTTTGCACAAGCGCCAATACCAAAAGGGCCAGAAGCAGCATCAGGGCGTCCATTACAGCCTTTCCTCCGTGGGCACGGGCACGGCCTTTAAGGTATCCTGTATCAGGGCCTGTGCCACGCCCGTTTTGCCGTACATGCCCCTGACGATGACCCGGTGGGCCAGCACCGGCACGGCCAGGGTTTTTACATCATCGGGGATCACATACTCACGGCCATTCAGCAGCGCCACCGCCTGGGCGGCCCGCATCAGCGCCAGCATGCCCCTGGGGCTGACGCCCAGTTGCACCTGTTCAAATTTTCTGGTCTGCTCGCAGATGGCAGCAATGTATTCCATCACCGGCTGGGATACGGCAATGTGTTTCAGCGAGGATTGGGCGGCAAGCAAATCCTCCTTTGCCGCCACCGGAGCAAGCTCCTGCAATGGATCGCCCGCGTGGAAGCGGTGAAGCAGCATAGAGGCTTCCTCTTTCGTGGGATAGCCCATGGTAAGCCGCATGAGAAACCGGTCCAGCTGCGCTTCCGGCAGGGGGAAGGTGCCCTGTATCTCCACCGGGTTTTGTGTGGCGATCACCAAAAAAGGCGCGTCCAGCCTGCGGGTGACGCCGCCTTCCGTTACCTGCCTCTCCTGCATGCATTCCAGCAGCGCCGCCTGTGTTCTGGGCGTGGCCCGGTTGATCTCGTCCGCCAGCAGGATGTTGGTGAACACGGGACCCGGCTTGAAGGAAAAATCCCCCGTGGCCGGCTGATAAACGCTGATGCCGGTGATGTCCGCGGGCATCAGGTCGGGGGTGAACTGTACCCTTGCAAAACGGCAGTCGATGGACTTGGCCAGGCTTCTGGCCAGCACGGTCTTGCCGGTGCCCGGCACATCCTCCAGCAAAACATGGCCGCCCGCAATCAGCGACGCCAGCAGGAGCTTTGTGACATCCCCCTTGCCGATCAATACCTTCGAAATGTTTTCCTGAACACGTTTTGCAAACGCGGCGGATTCCTTTACCTGCAATCGTATCACCTGATTCTTTCTTTGGAATATATTGGAGCTACATTTCCGTTGGTTGTTTCTGCCATTATACCACGGCTTCACTGTTTGCGGCATATGTATACGGCTGATGACGGCAAGAATATGTTTCCCGGTGGTTTATGAAGCACGCCCTGACCTTGTTCCGGGTGGGAAGTTATGGTACGATACAGCAAATGAGAAACAAACGGGTGGAGGAAGCATGGAGATCATACCTTTTGAAAAACAGCATGTGCCTGCGGCGGGGGAGCTGGTATGGCAGGCTTATCAAAATGAGCGGGCGAGCGTCCCTTGCCTGCCGGCCGGCGGCGATTTGGATGCTTATGCCGGCATGGTCGCAGGGCTTGCGGGCAACGGCCTGGGCGTCGCGGCCCTGCAAGGCGGCGAGTTCATTGGCTTTTTGACCGGCATGGCGGTGGGGGAATTGTTTGGGTCAAGCCGCGGCATCTATATTCCGCTGTATGCCCACGGCGCGAAAGGCGCGGACAGAGGGCATTTGTATCAGCGCCTGTATGCCGCCGCGTCGGACATCTGGGTGAAAAAAGGGCATCTGTCCCATGTGATCACCATGCACGCCCATGATAAAGAGGCGCTGGAGGCCTGGTTCTGGCAGGATTTTGGCCTGCGCTGCGTCGATTCGGTGCGCCCGCTGACGGACGTACTGTTGCCGGAGCGCGCAACTGGCTATGACATCCGCCGGGTAGCGCCGGCAGACGCCACGGTTATGCTTGAACTGCACCGGGAGCACTGGCGGTATTACCGCGGCGCGCCCATGTTCATGCATGTGCATGAGGATTGCAGCCTGAGTGGACTCACAGACTGGCTGAAGGAGAAGGATCACCATCTGTGGGCGGCCTTTGAAAAGGATGGGCCTGTGGCTTACATGCAGCTTCGGCACGGCGGCGAGACGTTTGCCTCGGACGATAAAAAATCCATGAACATCTGCGGCGCGTATGTAAGATCAGGGCAGCGCAAGGCGGGATATGGCACAGCGATATTGCAGACGATTGTGCGATGGCTGCGGGAAAACGGATACGAACGGCTGGGCGTGGACTTTGAATCCTTCAATATTGAGGGCAGCCGGTTCTGGCAGAAGCACTTTACGCCTTTTACCTACAGCCTGACAAGGCGCATCGACGAGCGCATTCATGATGGGAGAAGTATTTTATGAACAACGTCATTCCGCTGCCTTCGCCATTGTACCGTGATCCAATCTATGACGGGCCAACCGATCCGGCTGTAATCTGGAACAGGGAAGAAGACTGCTGGTGGATGCTGTACACCCAGCGCCGTTCCCAGGGGACCAACTTTGGCGTATCCAGCGTGCACGGTACGAAAATCGGGGCCGCTTCCAGCGCGGATGGCGCGCGGTGGCTGTACCGGGGCACGCTGCCCGAGCTTGATTTTGAGCCGGGGCACAATACCTTCTGGGCGCCGGAGGTTATATACGCCAACGGCAAATACCACATGTATGTGTCCTACATCGCCGGCGTGCCGGAGGATTGGAACTGGCCCAGGCGCATTGTGCATTACAGCGCGGATAACTTGTGGCACTGGCGCTTTGAAAGCGTTTTGACCCTTTCCTCTGGCCGGGTCATCGACGCCTGCGTGTATGAGATCGCGCCGGGGAAGTTTAAAATGTGGTACAAGGATGAGGACCGCCATAGCCATTCCTATACCGCAATAAGCGATGATCTGTATCACTGGACGCATGGCGGGCCGGAAATCAGCGACTGCGCCCATGAAGGGCCCAACGTGTTTGAGCTGGGCGGGAAAAAGTGGATGATCACCGACTGCTGGGATGGCTTGGCGGTGTATGAATCGGCGGATTTTTGTAAATGGCGCAGGCAGGAGGGGAACCTTTTGCAAACGCCCGGCACGCGGCCGGAGGATGGAACCATCGCCAACCATGCCGATGTGCTGGTTCTGGGCGATAAAGCATATATTTATTACTTTACACACCCTGAATTCTCCATGGAAAAGCGCAGGACAAAAGGCTTTGTCATGACGTCCAAAGAGGTCAGGACAGTGATACAGGCGGCGGAACTGTATGTGCGGGATGGGCGGCTGTGCTGCGACCGGGACAAGCCCTGCCTGTTTGTGGGCAGAGGCGAATAAGAAACGGTAATATTTCTTGCGGGAGGTGCGTTATGAACAAAAATTTGACGGCTGCCACGCCGCCCATGGGCTGGAACAGCTGGGACTGCTACGCGGCAACGGTAAATGAGGAGCAGCTGCTGGGCAACGCGCGGTATATGGCGGATCATTTGAAGGAATACGGCTGGGAATACGTGGTCTGCGATATCCAATGGTCCGAGCCCAGCGCCGGCACCACGGAAAGCGAGTATATCAACTTCGCGCCCCTGACCCTGGATGAATACGGCCGCCAGCTGCCGGCCCCAAACCGCTTCCCCTCTTCGGTGGGCGGAAAAGGCTTTGGGCCTATCGCCGATACAATCCACGGCCTGGGGTTGAAATTTGGCATACACATCATGCGGGGCATCCCCCGCCAGGCGGTGCATACCCGCCTGCCTGTCAAGGGTACGGATACAACGGCGGATAAAATTGCGCTGCCCCACTCCATTTGCAAGTGGAACAGCGACATGTACGGCGTGAACCCCGGACATCCGGCGGGCCAAAGCTATTATGATTCCCTATTTGAGATGTACGCCGCCTGGGGCGTGGATTATGTGAAGGTCGATGATATCTGCAACACCAACATGTACCCCCATGCCCCCTATTCGGCGGAGAAAGAAATTGAAATGATCGCCGGGGCCATCGCCCGCTGCGGCCGGCAAATGGTTTTAAGCCTGTCCCCCGGCCCGGCAGTTATCGAAAAGGCCTGGCATTTGAGCACGTATGCCAACATGTGGCGCATCACCGATGATTTTTGGGACAGGTGGGACTTGCTCAAGAATATGTTCGAGCGCTGCGAGCTGTGGCAGAAGCATGTGGCCCCCGGCTGCTGGCCGGATTGCGACATGCTGCCCCTGGGTCGCATTGGCATGGGCTGGCGGCGGGGCCGGCAGACGAACTTTACCAAGGACGAGCAGGTCACCATGATGACGCTCTGGTGCATCTTCCGCTCCCCGTTGATGATGGGCGGTGAAATGCGGGAGAACGACGAGTGGACGCGCTCGCTCTTGACCAACGGCGAGGTACTGCGCTTGATCCGCCATTCCCACGGCGCACGGCAGGTCATGCGGGACGAGAACCACGCCGTATGGACGAGCCGGGATGAGGATGGCAGTACGTATGTCGCGTTATTCAATCTGTCGGACGAGCGGAGGGAGGTATCCTGCGATGCCAGCCTGTGCGGGGAAGGCGATACGCGTGTACGTGACCTTTGGCTTCATCAGGATGTTCTGATGCCGGTTGGAAAAATCACTGCAGTGCTGAACCCCCATGCCGCGGCACTATACATGATCAGCCGCTAAAAAATGTGGGGGCACCCCAAGAATGAAGCATGGCGCCAATACGAGCCTTCCCCTCAAGGGGAAGCCTCAGACCACTGACAAAGCCCTGCTATTTTTTAAGCAGCAGGGGTTTAGACGTTTATGAGGAAAGAATAAGCAAAAAAGGGGCGAAGGAAGAGGGCGATCCTCTTCATATTTTGGACAGCCGCAGTCA
>JAFADG010000010.1 GCA_023425025.1 Bacillota bacterium | reverse complement strand
CTGTCCAAAATATGAAGAGGATCGCCCTCTTCCTTCGCCCCTTTTTTGCTTATTCTTTCCTCATAAACGTCTAAACCCCTGCTGCTTAAAAAATAGCAGGGCTTTGTCAGTGGTCTGAGCTTCCCCTTCAAGGGGAAGCATCTGGAACGGCATCTCTTTTCTTTTTTGGTCCTTCTGCTGGTGCAAATGTTGTACGGGTCATAGTTGTTGTTATCTTGCTTTCTGTTGCGCTTTACCGGATATTTTGGGGTGGTCGGCTGGCATAGTGGTTTCCTTGTTTTTCCGGTTTTGCGTATGGTACGATCATAGCGTGCAGGGCTGCCTTATGTGGGTGGCTTTTTTGTTTGGGTGAAAGATTTGGTGGGCCGCGCGGAGCTTATGTACCGGGCGGCGGGAGCGCTCCAAAGGTAGGCGTGGTGGGGCCGGGGCGCGGTGATAAAAAAATACAGCTGCTGTTTGTAGGGAAGGGTCTCGCGGGTGAGGGCGCGATGAGGGGCGGCTCGGCTGGCGCGGCATCCGGGCTGGTCAACAGGCAGGGCGGGGGGATGTTTCATTTTTTCAAACACTGGAGGTGGCAGGGTGCCTGCAAAAAAGGCTGCGATGGATGCGAAGATGCTCAGGGCGGCCATGCTGCTGGGCCAGGGGTACACGGTGAAGGAAACGGCGGAGGCCGTAGGCCGGCATGAGAACACGGTGGGCGGCTGGAAGCGCAGGCCGGATTTTCAGGCGCTGTGCCGGGAGGAGTGCAACAAGTGGCTGGCAGGTTTGAAGCCTCAGGCGCTTTTGTTTTTAAAGACGCAGATGGAGGCGGAGGACAGGAAGCTGGGCGTCAGCGCAGCCAATTATCTGTTGAGGTACGCGCTGCACATGGAGGCCATGGGATCGAGCCAGGTGGTGGTGAATTTCACCGGGGGCATGCCGGAGCCCAGGATGCCGGGGGACGGTGAGGGGTTGGGGGAAGAATGAGATGACGGAGACCTTTGCTTGAGGGTTAAGTCTGCGATTCATTCCAATTTTCAAGGTTTCGTGCCTTCGGACACGACAAAAGGGCCTTTCGGTTGGCCCGGCCAGCTCTATAGTCGCATTGCGGCGCTGGCCAATCCTCAGTCAGCTTCGCTGACAGCTCCTTTCAAAAGGAGCCTGCCAATCCTCGGTCAGGCTTCGCCTGAGAGCTCCTTTCAAAAGGAGGCTACGATTGCATCGCTCTGTTTCGGGCGCTTTTTTCGCCACAGGCGGCGCTTCGGCTACGGAGCGCTTTGGGAACCTTCGGACGCATCTTGTATGAGTGGTGTAGAAAGTTTCGCTCCTGCGGGAGTGACCAAAGGGCTTTCCGGTCGCCCTTTGGAAACCTTCGGACGCCACATTCGTTAAATTTGGCTGCTGCTTCCGGGGCGGGACAGAAGACAGATGACGTATCTTGTATGAGTGGTGTAGAAAGATTCGCTCCCGCGGGGGCGACCAAAGGGCTTTCCGATCGCCCTTTGGGAGCCTTCGGACGTCACATTCGATAAATTTGGTTGCTGCTTTCGGAGCGGGACAGAAGACAGATGGACGCATCTTGTATGAGTGGTTTAGAAGATTTCGCTCCTGCGGGAGCGACCAAAGGGCTTTCCGGTCGCCCTTTGGAAACCTTCGGACGCCATATTCATTGAATTTGCTTGCTGCTTCCGGGGCGCGACAGGAGATAGATTACTGTTCCCAGGGCATGCAAAGACATTATCGGATATGCTTCCCCCAATAGGGGATTCCAAAGGGATATATCCCTTTGGCGGGATTCCCAAGGGCAGGGCCCTTGGGTGGCGAGATTTCCAAGGGCGGAGCCCTTGGATGGGCAGAAAGGACATTATGCCACAGCATATTGATATCGGTTACGAGCCGACGGGAAAGCAGCGGATGTTTCATGAATCGGCCGCCAATGAGGTGCTGTACGGCGGGGCGGCGGGAGGCGGAAAAAGCAAGGCCATCGTGATGGATGCCTTCGCGCGGTGCATGCGCTATCCCTTATCGAAGGCGTATATCTTCCGGCGCACGTACAGGGAGCTGGAGGATACCATCATCGCCGAGGCGCTGGCCTCCTACCCAAAGCCGGTGGCCGGCTACAACGTGGGCCGGCACGAGATGGCCTTGATGAACGGCAGCAAAATCTTTTTCCGGCATTGCGCCAGCGCCGCGGACATGTACGACTACGCCGGCGCGGAGATCCACTGGCTGTACTTTGACGAGCTGACCAGCTTTGAGCGGGAGATTTACGAGTTTTTAAAGACCAGGCTGCGGGCGAAAAAGAGCCTGGGCATTGTGCCGGTGGTGAGGTCGTCAAGCAATCCGGGCAACATTGGGCACAGCTGGGTGAAAGCAATGTTTGTGGACGCGGGGGAATATTTCTCGCTGGTTGAGCATGAGATCACGTCCGAGGTGCTCAAGGCCAGCCGCCGGTTCACCACCCAGTACATACCGGCCTTTGCGACGGACAACCCCCACATCAGCCGGGAGTATATTTTTGAATTGGAGCGCAAGGATCCGAACCTGCGCCGGGCGCTGCTTTACGGCGACTGGGACGCGTTCGAGGGCCAGGCGTTTCCGGATATCATCAACGATCCGGCGGGGTATCAAAGCCGGCTGCATACCCACATCATCGAGCCGTTTGAGATTCCGGCCGGCTGGCAGCGGGCCCTATCCTTTGACTTTGGGTACAGCAAGCCCTTTTCGGTTGGCTGGTGGGCCATCGCCCCGGACGGCACGGTCTACCGGTACCGGGAATGGTACGGCTGCGAGCCGGGCCGCCCCAACACGGGGCTGAAGCTGACGCCCAGGCAGATCGCCGAAGGGATCGTTGCCCGGGAGGAAATGGAATCGCGGGAGAATGTACGGGTGGACAGGATCGCCGATCCCAGCATTTTTGACAGGTCCAGGGGCGATTCGGTGGCCCAGCAGATGGAGCCGTCGGAAAGGCTGAAGGGTGTGTTCTTCCGGCCCAGCGACAATACAAGGCTGGCGGGAAAAGCGGCCCTGCATGAGCGGCTGCGCTTTGACAAGGAGGGAAAGCCGGCGGTGTATGTGTTTAACACCTGCAGGGATTGGATACGCACTGTGCCGGCGCTGCCGTATGATAATCGGCGGGTGGAGGATGTGGATACGGAGGCCGAGGATCACGCCTATGATGATACGCGGTATTTTTTGATGTCGCGGCCCATGCCGGTGAGGCAGTATGAGAGGGCGGCGGGGAAGGCGGGGAATCCGTTTGTGCAGTATAAGGGGGGATGAGGGCAGGAAAGGGTTTGCAGGGGATTGTCTGGCGCGCCGATTGAGTCAGATGGGAGAGGGCCCAGCGGACAATCCTCAGTCAGCTTTGCTGACAGCTCCGTTCGAAGGGTGAGCGAAGCGAACCTGAGCGACGGAAGGGCTTGCCCTGATGGAGCGGAACACCGCACCCCAAGGGGGGCGGTGCGAAGAATCAAAAGGAGCCTTGGGAGCCTTGGGAATTTGTCCTTTATTCCCTGACAAATTGACAGAATCAGGGACTTGCTCTACACTGGAATCATGGATGATTCTGGCGGGCCAATGCAAAATCCCCGCAAATCCCGTATGGAAAATAACGGGACAAACTCATCTCCATTTTATATACTGAGCGCAAGGGGTGGATGGCGCATGAACTGGGTGGATCAGATGAACGAAGTGATGGGCTACATCGAGCGGAACCTGACCGGGACCATTGATATGGACGAGGTCGGACGCATCGCGGCCTGTCCCGGCGCCGTGTTCCAGCGCATCTTCATGCTGGCGGCGGACCTGACGCTGACGGAGTACATCCGCCGGCGCCGTTTAAGCTGCGCGGCCGCGGCGCTTGTGAATACGAGGGAGCGGATTGTGGACATCGCCATGCGGTACGGATACGATACCTCCGACGCGTTTTGCGTGGCGTTCAAGCGGCTTTACGGGGTGACGCCCCAAAGGGCGCGCCGGGAGCAAATAAAGCTGCGCGGGCACTACCGGCTGCACTTTACGCTATCCGCCACCTATATCAAAGGAGATGAGGAAATGGTCATTCAGAACGTGGACCGCTACCGGGTGACGGAGCCTTTGTTTGAGGGCGCGCGCATCCTCCTTACCCATCTGGGGGAAGGGTACACCCCCGCGTACATCCAGGGCGTGTCCGGCGCGGCGTTTCGCATCAGCGGCGGGTGCCCCAGCCGGCCCACCTGCTTTTTCACCCGCTGGACCAGCGACTTTTTGCGCTATCTGGGCTATGAGGTCACCGAGGCGCCTTGCAAAAGCCCGGATGGGAACGATCTTTCCGCCGCCATGATCGACGCTGTGAAAGCGCAGATCGACAAGGGACGGCCGGCGCTGGTGTGGCATGCCTTTACCAGCATGGAGTGGGACGTGGTGTGCGGCTATGATGAGGAGCAACGGCAGTTTATTGGCCGCGGCAGCTATAAGGGCTTGAGTGAGTACGAGCGCGAGAGCTTTAACAGGCCGGGCACCGCCGAGATTGCCCTTGGCGCCATACTGATCGGGGAGAAGAAGTTTACCCCAAGCTTTGAAAAGTTGGAAACGGATGCGCTCGCGGACGCGGTGAAGTTTGCGCGCAAGGTGACCGATTCGCCCCTGCCCCACGAGCGCGAGGGCGTGCAGTTTTATGGCTGGTGGGCGCAGGCGTACCGGTCGGATGAAAAGGAGCGCGACGCGGCGGACGCCTACTGCCACGATGTATACACCTCCGCGCGGAGCGCCGGCGTACAGTTCTTGCGGGAGATCGCGCCTAAGCACCCTGACCGGGAAGATGCGATGATGAGAGCCGCGGACTGCTTCGCCCGGGAGGTGGACGCGCTGGAGCGGGCAAGGCCATATCTTTCCTGGCATTCGCCCTGGGGGGTGGACCCTGAGCGCAACCGCGCGGTCGCCCCGCTGATCGCCGAGGCGGCAAAGTGGTACGAGGCGGGAATTGCGTGCCTGGAGGAGTAAGAGATGCATATTCAGCCTTTGGATGATACGTACCGGAAAAACGTGAACGCCTACATCAAGTATTTATGGGGCGGGCCAATGATCGTCACCCGCGGGAAGCTGTATGACACAAGCGATCTGCCGGGCTTTGTGGCGGAGGGTGACGGGGCGCTGCTGGGCGCGGTTCTGTACCGCATGGATGGGGAGGCATGCGAGGTTTCCGCGCTGTTCTCCCTGGTGCAGGGCATCGGCGTCGGGAGGTCACTGCTGGATACGGTGGCGGAAACCGCCAGGGCGCAGGGGGCAAAGCGGCTGTGGCTGGTGACGACGAACGACGACACCCAGGCCATACGGTTCTATCAGAAGTACGGGTTTTCGCTGAAGGCCGTGCACATCGGCGGGTTTGAGGCGGTGCGCAGGCTCAAAGCCGAGGTGCCGGGGCGGGGGAATGATGGCATTCCCATAGCGCATGAGTTCGAGTTTGAGATATTGTTTTAGGGGAATGGGATGCGGTTGATCCGGTGTTCTTTTGAGGATGCCAGAGGGACCGCATTTCCTTTATTATTAGGGCAGGAATATACGCAAAGCCCGCAGGCTTTTTGAAGAAGCCTGCGGGTTTTGCGTTGGCGCGGGGGGGATGTTAATCCCCATCTGGAGCAACCGCTGCGCTGGCCAATCCTCCGTCAGGCTTCGCCTGCCACCTCCGTTCGGAGGGTGAGCAAAGCGAACCTGAGCGACGGAAGGGCTTGCCCTGACGAAGCGAAACACCGCGCCCCAAGGGGGCGGTGCGAAGAATCAAAAGGAGGCTAAGGAGCCTTGGGGGGGCAGGGGGCTGTGCTCGCTGTTCAAGCCTTCGCCCTGCGCAGCGCTTCGTTTAGGCGGAACGGACAGTAATCCATCATCCATCAAGGTTTATTAAAAAGGAGTGATACGAATGCCCCAGGAATACGGCGCACAAAAGGCCATGGAGGTTGTGGTCGGCGAACAGAAACTCAACGACGCCCAGCGGCGGCTGCTCAGTGAAATGTACGCGCGGCTTTTGACCTTCACCGATGGCTGCCGGGAGATTCACGACCGGGCCAAGGAAGCCCGAAAGATCATCCTCGGCCAGGATCCCAGGCAGGACGTACATACGTATACCGACCTGGAAAACGGTCAGGAGGTTATCCGGAAGGAACCGACCTTGCAGCTGCAAACGCTCAAATCCACCTATAACAACTGCGTGGCGGACCAGATTGACAACATGCCCGAGGCCATACTCATGCCGGAGCGGCCGGAGCTGCAACCGGTGGCCGAGGACATGAACGACGTGGTGCGCTTTGTTTTGAACCAGAACGACTTTGAGGCCTTTCACAAGCGCCGGGTGGAGGATTTTCTTTGCACCGGCACGGCGGTGACGCAGATCGCCTGGGACCCGGATATGGACTATGGCCGGGGCAATATCGCCGTCATCCGCTATCCCATTGAATCCTTTTTGTGGGACCCGCTGGCTGAGGACATTCAGGACGCCCGGGCGCTGATCAAGGTTTCGTGGCATCCGCTAAGCTATTTTGCGGCCCACTATCCCGGCGTGGCTGCTTACGTGCAGGCCGAGGACGGGCTGCATGGCGGCGTGGGCGTTTTGATGGCGCAGGAGGACAGCCCCAGCGCCGAGGAGCCCAGGGCCATGCTGATGGAGTACTGGTACCGGCTGTATGACGCAAAGGCCAGACGCTATACCATCAACGTGGCGTATGCCGCCGGCGGCGCGCTGCTTTCCATCCATGAGGATATTTACAAGCACGGCCTGTATCCCTTCGTGCTGGATGTGTTCACCCCCATTGAGGGGATTCCCGTTGGCGACGGCCTGGTGCAGGAGCTGGCGCCCATGATGCGCTACATCAACCGGTACGCCAGATACATCGACACCAATCTGCGCTATTCCAGCAAGGGCCGGCTGCTGATACGCAGGGCCTGCGGCATCGACAAGGAGGCACTTGCCGACTGGTCCTGTGACATCATCGAGGGCGACAACATAGATCCTTCCAACCTGCAATGGCTGCAGCACGCGCCCTTTAACGGCATGGCCGCCCAGCAGATGATGCAGTTGCAGACCGACCTGAAAATGGATTCCGGCCAGAACCAGTTCACCAGGGGCGAAACCGCCGGCGGCGTGACGGCCGCTTCGGCCATCAGCGCCCTGCAGGAGGCCGGAAACAAGCAAAACCGCATGCGCACCGCCACGCTGAACCAGGGCTTCCGCCAGATGGTGCAGCAGGTGATGTGGCTGATGGCCCAGTTCTACGACAAAAGGCGGAAGGCGCTGATCGTGGGCAGCCGCGGGGAGCAGCGCGAGGTGGAAATGAGCTCCGAGCGGCTGTTTCAAAACGGCAGAAAATCCGGGCTGCTGCCACCGCCGCCGTACACCGTGCAGGTGCAGGTGCAGCGCCGCAACCCCATCCGGGTGCAGGCTCAGAATGAGCTGTACATGCAGGCCTTCAGCATGGCGGCCCAGGCGGGGATGGCCTTCCCGCTGTCGAAGCTGTTTGAGATTTTAAACGTGGACGGCAAGGACAAGATTATGCCTGTGCTGCGGGAAAGCGATATGATTACCAAGAAGCTGGCGGAATTGGCGGCGCAGAACGAGCAGCTGATGAAGGCGGTCGGGAGCCTGCAACAGGCGAATGAAAGGTATGGCAAGGCCTTGGCCGGCGGGGCATTTGGGCCTGACGGCGGGGGGATGGAGGAAGGGCAGGCGCAGGAGGGCGAGGTACCGGAGGGTATGGCGCCGGAATCCATGATGGAAGGCGCGCCGCAGGCGGGGCCGGGCGGGATGACGGAGCAAGGTGAGATGCCGGAGGAAATGATGGCTGCCATGATGGAGGGCGGGCAGGGGATGCCCCAGGGACAACCTATGCGCAGGCCGATGATGGAAGAAATATAGCTTGATTAAGCTTGCGTAGTGCGGCACGGTGCGGAGGCTTGGAGGGTGCGAGCATAGCGAGTCTGGAGCCTGTAGAGGCGCAGCTGGCACAGGCAGAACACCGGGCATCCATCATGGATTGTGAGATATTCATTGCATTCCAGTAAGAAGACAAACGAACTTAAGTACCTGAATGTTCAGCCGATCCATCCCCAAAGTGAGCGATTAGCAGGTGAAGTGACTGATTGCGGAGAATGTTGGATACAACACGGGATGGATGAATTTCAGCGCCTGGATAAGGTGCGTAAGATAGAGGTTTTGGATTTGCTCGAAGATCAAATGAATCTTGCTGGTAGATCAGCAGACTGACCGGAGAAAGCATGAGGATCATCCGAAAAGCGTAGAACAAAAGGAGCCGTCCCCTGCGTTCGTCCCCCCGTGCTCTGTGGAGGGTATATGATTGGCCAACGCCGGTATAATTTCATTTTTGCGGTAGTTTCATGCAGTTTTCTCACTCCGGTTATGTGTATCACTTTTATAGAAAGCTATCATTGGATTGGTAGATTATTCTCTGGCTTGATTTTGCTCGCTGCCATCCTGTGTTTGATTTGGAGCTATTTTGAAGACAAAAATAACTATATTCTATTTCAGGATGACAATATTGTTTTTGCTAACAAGGGGACTGTATCGCGCATCCCCTGGGATTCTGTAAGTCATGTGCTTGCCTATAAGACAGGCCCATATAAGTTTATTAGCATTATATATTATGCTGATGCAGAAAAAAAGATTATCCGTGATGTGCGCATCCATTATACAACTAAGAAGCTGATTTATTTGAGAAATAAGAATCTCGCAATAAAATCAAATAATAGCCAAGGGTAAACCATCAAACCCAGGGGATCAGATACAGGGAACGGTACTCTGCGTTGCTGGCATGAAGGGATAGGATACACTCCCGGGGAACACAGGGGACGGTTCTGTGTCACAGTCCCCCGTCTCACACAAATGCCCCCATCGGCAATCCCAAATCGGACGGCACCCAGACTTACACTTGGCAGGCAGATGGCATCCATGACCGATCGGGATCACAGCAGCGCTTGCCTATAGCACGCAAACCAAGGTCAAGGAACATACATTCAGTCGTCTCGCCCTGCAAACAGATCAGGGTATGCAAGCCGCGCCAATTCCATTACGCTTTGAACAATGAACTGAGATTCGTGTAGGCCTAATGGATGTACGTTGCGGTTTTTGATCGCCGTGACGTTCGAAAGACTTGGATTATTCAGCAGATAAGCAATGGAGCTTTCCACATAATCGTCGCCAATTTCGTATAGGGATCCATCGGTATCCAAGTAAAAAGGATTAACGGTTACCAAATCAGGGTTCCATTCCGCCAACAGCTCATCGTTCATCTCCATATAGTCCGTATCACTTCCGCTTGCATTGATTACGCCGGCGGCACGCGCTATGACATAAAAGTTATTTGGCCTAAAGCATTCAGGCTCGCTGTAATCGAAATGCGTCACACGTACGCGCTTTTCCTGCGGAACGCTTGAAACGATTTGCGTGATTTGCGCGAGTGCGGCTTCCATATCCTGAACCATCCGGGCAGCCATATCCTTCGCGCCAACCGCTTCGCCTAATGTTATCAGCGTACTCACAATGTCTTCGATGGTTTCCGGCGTATCCAGAAACAAAAAGGGGATATTCGCCTGTACCAGTTCGGGGAAAATCTCTTCATAGTCCCTGGTAAAATCTCCCCATACTACCACCAAATCCGGTTGAAGATCGAGAATCTCTTCCTCGTTGCACATGTTCCAATATCTGCCCTGGATATGCTCCGTCAGCGCCATCGTCGGCGAGTATGCTTCACCGGTTTCCCAGTATTCATGCCCAACATAGACGATGCGGTCGGGCCCTATCATTTCCAGAAGCATCTCTTCCGCAAACAGCGGAAAGACAACAATGCGCTGCGGTGTGTCGGAATTTTGCACCCGGCTTTGTACTTCGCCGCCTGCGTGCGCTATTGCGATACCCGATAACATCATGCAAAGGAAGAGAGTAAGCAATAGCGTCCTTTTTGTGACAGCACTTGATGAATCATAAAGACGAAAATGGTTTTTCTGCATGGAAATCTTCCTTTCTGTGTTCCTAATGGGGTGCTGCCGCAAGCTGGAATGTCCAGCAGAACGCATGATCGATATACTGTTGCAGAATTAACGTAAAATGGAAACGGATTCTTCCATCAAAATACGGAGCCTGTCCGGCCTTTTCCCGGGCAAACCGATAGTCAAGCTTGAAACGTAACGCAAGCAAGCCCCTTGCGACTATAAAGAGCTTGGGTGGCGATACCAATGCGCTGATGTATACTTTCATCACTAGAAGAAACTCCCAAAATTCTTTTGCTTTTTTCCCTTGACACTGGCTATAAACCTTGTACAATAAGAATTGAAATCGGGCGATGGGAATCCATGGCTCCGATAGAATAGAGGAGCGGTCAATCAAGAGTATCCCTGCCAGAGCCATCAACAGGCGCTGACGGCAGGAAGAAAGGGATTGCCGCCGAAATGAAAGGGCCCGTTGAAGTCCTTTCGTTGGACGACGGAAGAATATTCCGCCGTCTGTCACGGTTTTCCGTGGAGCGCTATTCGACCGCTTTTATCGTAAGATGGAAGCAGCGATTGCGCCTTGCCGCAGCCGCTGCTTTTTTCTGTACTATGGACAGGGAGGAATTGACTATGAAAAAAACAGTTTCCTTGTTTCTTGCCCTAATGATGCTCCTCACCCTGGGCTCTGCCGTGGCAGAGGGCACCTTGCGCGTCGGCATGGAATGCAACTATGCTCCCTTCAACTGGACCCAGGCCGAAGCGACAGCATTTACCGCGCCCATCGAAGGCGGCGTAGGCTATGCGGACGGCTACGATGTGCAGATCGCCAAGATGATTGCGGAAGGTCTTGGCAAGGAGCTGGTCATTGTGAAGACCGATTGGGACGGCCTGCCCATGGGCGTGGACAGCGGCATGTTTGACGCTATTATCGCCGGCATGAGCCCCACGGCGGAGCGCAAGACCAAGCTGGACTTTTCCGAACTCTACTATATCAGCGAACTGGTGGTGGTGGTCAAAAAGGACAGCAAGTTTGCCGGCGCAAAGGCGCTTGCGGATTTGGCGGGCGCCAACATCACCGGGCAGCTGGGCACCTTCCACTACACGGTCATCGACCAGATTCCGGGTGTCCAGAAGGCCACCGCCATGGAAAACTTCCCCGTCATGACCGTGGCGTTGCGCAGCGGCTTTGTGGATGGCTATATTGCGGAGCGCCCCGGCGCGGAAGCGGATGTGATGGCCAACCCCGACCTTACCTACATCCTCTTTGAAGAGGGCAATGGCTTTGTAACCTCTCCGGATGATGTGGCCATCGCGGTGGGACTTAAGAAGGGCAGCGCTCTGACCGCCGAAATCAACAAGATTTTGGCCGGCCTGGACGATGCCGCCCGCCTGCAAATGATGCTGGATGCCACCATGCGCCAGCCCCTCGCGCAGGAATAATCCTTTACGGCTGAGCACAGGGAACGGACAGTTTGGCCAATCGCCTGCTGCCGTTCCCTTTCCGCCTGTTTGCCGTTTTCCTAAAGCTCACAAGGAGTGAACCTGATGCCCGCTACCGATAATTTCTTTGACTGGGTGCTGTTTATTTTGCAAAAATACGGCCCCCTGTTCTGGGCAGGAACCAAAAATACGCTGTTGGTCGCGCTCAGCGGAACCATTATTGGCTTTGTGATTGGTCTTTTGGTAGCCATTTTGCGTACCATACCCGTAAAACCCAAGGATGCCTGGTATAAGAAGGCTCCCGTAATGGGCCTGTCCTTTTTGCTGGGCATTTACATTGAAGTTTTCCGTGGCACGCCGATGATTGTGCAGGCCATGGTTATTTTCTATGGCGCGCTGCAATTTCTGCACATCCGCATGGATGTGCTCACAGCCGCCATCTTTATCGTTTCCATCAACACCGGCGCCTATATGGCGGAAATCATACGCGGTGGCATCATCAGCGTGGACAAAGGGCAAAAGGAAGCGGCATACGCCATCGGCATGACGCATTTCCAGAGCATGATCTATGTGGTGCTGCCCCAGGCGGTCCGCAACATCATGCCCTCCATCGGCAATGAATTCGTGGTGAACATCAAGGATTCCAGCGTGCTGAACGTGATCTCCGTGACCGAGCTGTACTTCATGAGCAAGTCCGCCGCGGGCAGCTATATGCGCTACTTTGAGGTGTTCTTCATCACGGCTGTCATTTACTTTATTCTCACCTTTACCGTAACGCGCATTTTGCGCTTTATTGAGAAAAAGATGGATGGCAAAAGCAGCTACACCATCCACGGCTCCCAAACAAGCAGCCGCGCCGCGATCACGCTGCCCAAGGGAGGCGGGAAGCATGGAAAATAAGCAAAAGGCCGAGGGCCCTGTGTTGGAAATAGCGCACCTGAACAAGCGCTATGGAAACAATGAGGTGCTAAGGGACATATCCTTCTCTGTTGCGCAGGGGGATGTTACCTGCATCATCGGCGCATCCGGTTCCGGGAAAAGCACGCTTTTGCGCTGCATCAACTACCTGGAGCAGCCGACGGCCGGCACGATCCGCTTCCACGGCAAAAACGCGGAAACCGGGTGGACCCGGGCCATGTTTCATGCCAAGGTGGGGATGGTGTTTCAATCCTTCAACCTGTTCAACAACATGACCGCACTGGAAAACTGCATGACAGGGCAAACCCATGTGCTGGGGCGCGGCCGGCAAAAGGCCAGGGAAAACGCGCTGTTGTACCTGGAAAAGGTGGGTATGCTCCCTTACCAGGACGCCCGCCCCGCCCAATTATCCGGCGGGCAGAAGCAGCGGGTGGCCATTGCCCGGGCCCTTGCCATGGACCCCGAAGTGCTGCTCTTTGACGAACCTACCAGCGCCCTGGACCCGGAAATGGTGGGCGAGGTGCTCACCGTAATCCGCAATTTGGCGCAAACGGGCCTGACCATGCTGGTGGTGACCCACGAAATGAGCTTTGCCCGGGATGTATGCAGCCGTGTCATTTTCATGGATGACGGCATGATTGTGGAAGACAGCTCGCCGGAGGAGATTTTTAGTAATCCCAAGCAGGTGAGGACGAGGGAGTTTTTGAGCAGGGTGTTGTGATGGGGTTTGAAAAAGAGACAACGCCGCTTCTGGCGTTTTCGTTGCGCAATAAAAAGAATCCGTCACCCCAAAGTGGCGGATTCTTTGTGTTTGCCGCAAATCTGCGGCCCTATTCCTGCTTCAATCAGCCGTTTTCCTTCTTTACCTTTACCTGATGTCCGGTGGCCAGGGCGATGACGCCCGCGGCAAGAGAAAGGTAGGGGGCTACAATGGTGATGCCGGCCGCTACCGGAGCGCTGAGATTGGCGATTGTTTCCCTATCGCCATTCTCTTTGCGTTTTTCGATAACGATGCGGGTTCTGCATGCTTCCTTAAAGAAGGAAGTGACTTTTTCCTTGGTTTCCTGTGTACTGTAATTGTTGTGCTGCATTTTGGCGTGCTCCCCTCCATATACTCGTCCTTGTTTTTCCAGCTCGACCAGGCATGCGACAACGTCGCCGCCGTTTTTTTCCAGCAATTGCGCCGCTTCCTCATAGGTAATATCGGCTCTTTCGCGCAGGGTAACGGCTTTTTGCAGCATATCGTCAGTCATGGCGGTGGATCCTCCTTGAAAAAGTTGATTGCTTTGAACATGACAAGGATACCACGCAATGGGCAAAGGTTCTTGTGAAACGGCTTAATGCAGGATTAGAAAAAAGCCAGAAATGGATTGGAATAATAAGCCCTTGTCACAACTGAACACAGGGGGCAGGCCTTTGTGCCGGCCGGCAGAAGGAGAACATGGTTCATCCCCTTGACAAGAGAGGGGTGTACCCCTATGCTGGAGGGAGCGCGGGAAAAACCGATCCATCCGAAAACGAAAGAAAAAACAGGGGGCACCATGAAGTATACAGCGGTTATTTTTGATGTGAGCAATACATTGGTTGAATATCATCCCAATTGGGCGAAGATGTATGGAGATAAAATACGCTCGCTGGGCATGGAAGTGACGGAAAAAGCCGCCAGAGAGATGAACAAGGCCGTAAATTGGGCCATTGGCGAGCAAACCCTGAAAGAACAAAAGGGCGCTCCTTGTTTGGCGCCTGAAGAAACCGCCATGATCAAGGACCGGGCGGCATTGTCCTGCGTCGATTTTCCAAGGGAGATGGAAGCGGACTATCTGCAAAGGATGGCGCGTATGCCCAAGGTCAAACAGGAAATGCACGTCATTTCAGGCGTATTTGAAACATTGGATGTTTTAAAGGAAAAATACCGTTTGGCCATTGTTTCCAATCATCATGTGTGGCTTGCGGACCGGCTGAGAGAACTGGGATTGTATGAATACTTTGCGCCGGTGGTTATTTCTGAAGCGGTCGGCGTAGAAAAGCCTGATGTCCGCATTATGGAGATCGCCCTGAAGGAGCTTGAACTTCCGCCGGAGAGGTGCCTGTATGTGGGCGATCATCCCCTGGATGTTGTATGTTCAAAGAAGGCGGGGATGGACTGCGCATGGATTGCCGGGGATTGGGGTCAAGTGAGTGAGATGGGTCCGTATCGGGAGGATTACCGGATACAGGATGTAACAGAACTGGTTGGAATATTGTGTTAAACCCTTCTTCATTCATTCTTTATGGCCAAAACAGGTTTTCAGTTTTCCTTGTTTTTCCGGTTTTGCACATGATAAGATGATAGCCTGAAAGGCTGCCCGATGGGCGGTCTTTTTTTATACGCTCTTTGTAACCTGTACCATTGCCGCAGTCTGCAATATTGGGGGAATCCCGCGGGGAATGGATCGGAACACCCAGTCAAACGGAGAAATGAAGGAGAGAAACACATGACACAGGCAATCAGACGATCGGAACCGGACAATACCTGTAAAGCCATTCCCGCGCTGACGGCACAGGCGCTGGATGACATGCCCGCCAGGGAAGTGCAGGAAAGGCGCGGGCGCTTTACGAAGGTCTTTTCCCTGGAGGGCAGCGGCTGCCAGGCGGTGACCTACGCAAAACCCATCCACTTTCGCAATGCCAGAACAGGGGAATGGGAGGAGATTGACAATACCTTTACTGCCGGCCGGTATAAGGGCAGGAAGTGCCTGCGCAACCGGGCCGGGGAAATGCAGGTGCGCTGCATGGCATCCGGCCAGGAGCCCTTTATCTACCTTCAGGACGCTGCCGGCAACAGCATCGCCTATGGCGTTTGGGGCGCGGCCAATGTATTTCCGGCGGCGGAGGGCGGCATGCGTGCAAATAAGGCCGGCGGCAAAGCCGGCCTTTTGCGGGCGCAGGCGCTGGACAGGCTGGAGGGGACCATTCGCTACGCCAATATCTTCCCGGATGCGGACATGGTGTGCAGCGCGGTTTCCGGCGGCGTGAAGGATGCCGTTCTCTTTCGCACACCCGCGTCTGTGCGGGAGGTCATATTTTGCTTCGACGCATACGGCGCGCAGATGGCGCTTGATCAGGATAAGGGCATGATCTTCGTTTCCGGTGCGGAGGATCAAAGGCTTTTTTCCATACCTGTGCCTTTTTTGATGGACGCGGCAGGGGAGAAGGGCGAAGTGAAGGTATCGCTTGCGCAAGAGGCGGAATCGGGCTTGTGGCGCATGCGCTGCGTGCCGGATGCCGCGTTTGCGGAAAACGCCGCGTTCCCTGTCGCGCTGGACCCGGCCATATATACCCAGAACCAATCCGCATCCATTGAAGATACGTACGTCAGCAGCGGCGCGGTAAACAACACGTATAGCGATTCCGCGTATCTGCTGGTAGAGGACCAGGGCTCCTCAAACATCCGCCATGCTTACCTGAAGGTGACCAGCCTCCCGCCGATTGAGGCAGCCAACTATATTACAAAAGCCTATCTTTGCTTATCGCTGTATTCAAAACCGTCGGAAGACACCGCGGTTTTTTTAAGCGAAGTGACTGCCCCCTACACGACCACCGGCCTTACCTACGCCAACCGGCCAACAAACAATAGTTTGTATCAGGATTACATTACCACCCTATCTTCGGCGCCCATGACTTACTATTATCCCTTTGATGTGACCAGCCTCGTGCGCAAGTGGTATTTGGGGGAAAACAACGGCGTTGTCCTGACGCCGCAGCCAGAGGGGTCCGGACCCGTCCGCTTCCACTCCATGCAGGGAACCCGCCCACCCTATCTGGTGGTGAACTACAACAGCCTGGCAGGCCTGGAAGGCTACCTGACATACGATGAGCGCGGCCTGGGCCGGGCAGGCACAAGTCACGTAAGCCTGTACAATGGCAACCTGATTTTTACCCACGGCGATACGGCGACAAGCGGGAGCCTGATGCCCGTATCTATCGGCCATGTGTACAACTCCTGCGACGCGCAGGAGGATTACTGGCATATGGGTCATGGCTGGCGCACGTCCATGCACCTGACGCTGCACCGGGAGACGATTCCCGACCAGGCGGGAGCGAATACCACCTATTATGTGTATACCGACGGCGACGGAACGCTGCATCATTTGAAAGACGACGGATCGGGAACCTATAAGGACATGGACGGCCTGTCGCTGAAGCTGACCATCGATACGGGCGCCGGTACGGCCACCATCACCGACAAGGGTGATAACCGCACCGTCTTTGGATTGCCTGCGGTGGACCGCACCAATCAGAACTATGCGCAAGCCACCCAAATGGTCAGGCAAATTTCAAACGCCCAGGGCAGCACGGTCCTGGTATCTGCCGACGGCTTGAGGATTCTTGGCGTGCAGGACGGCGCGGGGCGCACGACCGCCTTTGCGTACAACGAAAACGGGCGCTGCGCATCTATACAGGCGCCGGGGCAGAGCGCCGGCAATTGCGTCCGCTTTATGTATGACGCGGGCGGCAATTTGACAACCATCACCCACGAGGACGAGGTTGCATCCGGCTATACGTACAACGCAAACCACCTGCTGCTGACGGCCGCCAACGCGGACGGCAGGGTGATCGCCTATACCTATTCCAACGCGGAGGCGGCACCCGGCGCCGGGCTGCCCTACAGGGTGGTGGAAATGCGGCTGACAAACGGCGCATTGACCGATGAGCGGCGCGGATACGAGTATGGCAGCCGCCTGACCGTATCCCGCAATTTGACGTATGCCGGCGGAAAAGCGCTGACCTACCACTTCAATGATTATGGCAACCTGGTAAGCGTTCACGACGAGCTGGGCCAGGCATCCTTTACCGCTTTTTCCCAGGGCGGGCTGCCCAACCATCCGGACGCCGTCTCCCGCATGCAAAGGGTGGTTACCAACCTGCTGATGAACCCCAGCATTGAGGATGGCACCGTTTACTGGACCACCGGGGGCACGGGCGATTTCCTGCGGGATCAGACAGTGTTTTATATCGGGCTTGTATCCAGGAAAATTACCGTTGCCGCGGGCAATGAGGCGTACTGCGGGCAGACCGTTGCGCTGACGCCCGGGAGCGGGTACACCTTCTCCGCCTACGTCAAGACCGCGGGGGATGTGCGGGCTTATTTACGGGCGCAATATACGGAAGGCGGCGTGACAAAGACCTTCGACAGCGAACCCTACTACAATCTGGCGGATTTTACACGCATCAGCCTGTCCTTTACCTTGCCTTACGCCGCCTCCGGCACGGTGACCTGCTACCTTGTGTGCAATACCTATGCCGGCACAGCCTGGTTTGACTGCATGCAGCTGGAAAAAGGGCTGGTCCTCAACCGGTACAACCTGCTGCAAAACAGCGACTTTGCCCTGGGGGGAGCGGATGCGCTGCCCGAATGCTGGGAAAAAAGCGACACAAGCAGCAATAACTGGTACCAGCCCCATCGGCCGGACGATCAGCCCGCCTTTCTCACAGGGCGCTCGGTCCGGCTGACGGGCAGGCATAACCGTTCCGTGGGCTTCTGGCAGAAGCTGCGGGCCTATGGCAGCACGGGCGACGTATATGTGGCGGGGGGCTGGACCCGGGGCTTTGGCAAGGAATTCGCGACAAACGCGAATGGCATTGATACGGTACGCAACTATATCAAGGTGTTCTTCGGCAGCGGAACCGATCATGGCTCTCCCGGCGGCACGATCCATTTCAATCAGGAAGAGGGAAGCTGGCAGTTTGCCTGCGGAGCGGTAAAAGCCCCGCGGGACTATACATACATCTGGTTTGAGATTCATTTCTACCAGCAGATGAACTATGCCGACTTTACCAACCTGTTTTTGTACAAGGAGGAGTTCGGGAGCAGCTATACGTATGACGCGGCCGGGAACATCACCGACGTCAAGACGCTTTCCGGCACGCAGGGCAACGCGGAATACGACGCTTTCAACAACCTGACAAGCTACGTGCAGCCCGGAAGGCCTAAAACGGTCAAGACGGTGCTGGATTATGGCGCGACGGAGGATGACAAGAAAAAGCATTTGCTCAAGCAGTCCACCGATCCCATGGGCGTTATACAGGCCTTTGCGTACGACGTAAAAGGCAACCCGACGCTGAGCAAAACGCAGAACAGCGGCGGGGCCAGTTTCATCCAGGGCACGACCGCCTACACCGAAAACCCCAATTATGTGCTGAGTCAAACGGACGCCAGGGGTAAAACGGTTACCAGCGATACCGATTGGGACAAAGGCACGCTGAAATCTGTCACTGATCCCAACGGCCAGACGGTGAGCTATACCTACGATGCCTTAAAGCGCATCACCGAAACCACCGCCATAGCGGACGGCACGACGTACAAGAACCAGTATTCTTACAACCAGGACAGGCTTGCGGAGGTCAGGCACAACACCACCGGCAATGATTGCGATGTGCGCTACAGCTTTACCTATGATGCTTTCGGAAAGCCGGTGAACACATTTGTCGGGTACCAAATATTGTCCAGCAACGCATATGATGCTGTACGGGGCACCCTGGGCTCGGTGACCTATGGCAACGGCGGCAGCGTGGCCTATATCCGGGATGATTTTGACCGCGTTACCGGCATCCGCTACGATGGGGAGGGCACAGACCGATACAGCTACAGTTACAACGCGGAGGGCGGCGTCGGCCATGTCAGCGATCAACACCTGAACCGCACCCACGCGATGGAATATGACGCGGCGGGCCGGCTGATGCGCGTGACCACCCGCGGCGAAGGCGGGCATGTGCATACCGGGGAATTGGCTTACGATACCTACAATAACCTGAGCGCCTTCAAGGAAAAAGCGGGCAGCGGTTCCACGCCGTATACGACCACCTATGCCTACGACAACGGCAGCCGCCCGACCACGGTACAGTTTGGGGATGCAGGCAACAAGGTGGGCTATGGGTATGACGCGCTGGGCAGGCTTTCCACGCGGACGCTGACGGTGGGCGGCTTACATTACACCACCACCTATGGCTTTGAGGCGGGCGGCCATGGCGCGGGCAGCACCACGGCGCTGGTGAGCAGCATTACCCAGCCCGGGCAGAATTTTACTTATACGTATGACAACGTGGGCAACATTGCCAGCGTGAATCTGCACCGCGATCCAGGCATTCCCCTTCAGTATCAAACCTATATGGTATATGACGGTCAGGGGAGCCAGGTCTTTGGCGACGCGGCCTTGACGCAGCCTGTGTTTGGTCAAGTGGCCGGTACCGCCCATGAGGAATGGAAAATCACTTATCAGTATGACAAGCTGGGGCAGCTTGTGCGTGTAAACGACCCGTATGACAAATCCGCGGGGGCAGGCGCTACCACCTGGGTGTACAGCTATGACCGGGGAGGGAACATTACAGGCAAGGCCATGTATTTTTACACCACCGGCGCGCTGGGCACGCCGCTGCACACCTTCACCTACACGTATGATGCCACCTGGAAGGATAAGCTGATATCCTATAAAATTGACGCTATCCCCTATGGCATCACCTACGACTTGATTGGCAATCCCCTGGCGGACGGTACTTGGACGTACCAATGGCAGGCGGGCAGGCAGCTTATGTCCATGGTAAAATCCGGTGCAGCAGTTACCTTCGCCTACAACCCGGATGGGCTGCGGATTCGCAAGACGGCGAATGGCACGGTGACCGACTACACCCTGCATGGCAAGCAGGTGGTGCATATGACAAAGGGCGGGGAGAACTTGCACTTCTTCTATGACGCCCAGGGCAGGCCGGCGGTGGTGGAATGGAATGGCGTGAAGTTCGGGTATGTACATAATTTGCAGGGGGATATTGTCGCCCTCATTGACGGTGGCGGAAATGCTGTAGTAGAATATACCTACGACGCGTGGGGCAAACCGCTGACAAAGATCGGCACCTTGGCAGCTACATTGGGTATGTTGAATCCTTTTAGGTACAGGGGCTATGTCTTCGATGAGGAGACGGGGCTGTATTACCTGAGGAGCAGGTATTATAACCCGGTGTGGGGAAGGTTTTTGAATGCGGATACATTACTTGGGAAAAGAGGGGGCTTGTTAAGCCATAATATATTCGCTTACTGTGCCAACAATGTTGTCAGATACGCCGATCCGTCTGGACAGAATTTTGACAATGAGTTTGGCGGAGCAAGTGGATTTGGAGGAGCAGTATTACCTCGACCGCAAGGTCTTTGGGGGAGCGCAGGAGAAGGTGGATTTAGCCGCGGAGGGGATGGGCTAATAGGGCTGGGCTCTATTGGAGTTGCCCTTTTCAAACTCATACAAGAATTGCATAAGGCTAAATCGATTCCTCATACAGGGACAGGACCTCAAGATGATTTAACAGTAATATATCACACAGGAAGCGCAACATATACAAGCCTTACACCCAAACCAGGGCAAACGGATGGTGTGTCATTTACTTTGATTCCGCCGCCAGCTGGTGTAAAATATGTGTGGACAACAATGGAGTGGATTAACGATACAGGTGTCCTAAGGGCTTACAATGATCATGGTAAACATGTTTGTGTGTATCCTACTAATGGTACCTTGGCGGAATGGGCAGCTACAAGGGCAAATGCTGATGAAAAACCACATGAGTATACAGTCTTACTCTCAAAATTAGTAATTGATCCATTCGGGAGGAAAACGAACTATGCAAAATGATATGGAATTGGTTGAAAAATTACACTACTATTGCCCAGAGCAAGAACAAAAACAAGCAATTGAAGAGATTTTGCAGCGAGAGAACTTTGATTTATCACTGCTTATTCGTCCTTGTGGTGGGATATATTGGGAGAATGCTGCCCTTGTATTGTCAAGAATGAAGCATGAGAGATTATTGCCAATAATGGATGGTTTGTTTGAATGGTTACAGGATTTAAATTGCCCTGGAGCTTATATAATTATGCAAACGATTGAAAAAATGCCCAAAGCAGCATTCATGCCTTATTATGAAAAAGCTGTAAGCAAAGCAATCATGGATGATGATTATGAATGGTTAGGGTACCTCTCTGGGTTTATACGGGAAGATAAAGCAAATGTTAAGCAAGAAGATTTTATTGATAAGCATTTATATGAGAGATTGTATGCTTGCAAAGAAGATTTTTGGCTATAGTTTTGAATGAGAAACTTAGGATCATAGGGGACGGTTTGCGTGGAAACAAATAGCCAAGAGATAGTAAAGAGGGATCAACAGACAAACCGTCCCCCAAAGTGATATCAAAAGACAAGGAACAGCTATATTTAGGAGGGCGCGGTGATTACAGCGAAGTCCGACGTTTTATACAGTTCACCTGACTGAAGCAAAGTGTAAATATGGATCAGAATTTTTCGAGTGACAGGCGATAATCGCCTTTTACGGGAAGGGCTTTATTTGGAGTGACATAAGAAACGAATCTATAAGTTATAATGGTTTTCATGTTGGGGTTTCATATCAGGGCATTGTTTATTGTAATGCGCATCCTTATGGTTTACCAAGAAATGAGTGGTTAGATGATTTCCACGGTACAGGAATCAGAACCGTATATGAAATGCCATTCTAATGGAGAGGTGAGAGACTTGGACAAAACCTATGAGCTATTACAGAAAATTAAGGAACGACCTGGACTTTACTTGGGCAAAACTTCCTTGGAACGTCTACGGGCGTATGTAGATGGATATCATCATCAGGAATTGGAAAGCCAGGGAATGCTTCAACCGAATTGTCTGGATGGTTTTACCCCGTACATTCAGAAGTGTTATGATCTTAGCACTGATCACGATTGGTCAAGTATTATTCAATTCTTTTCCACTTCAGATCAGAACGCTTTTGATATATTTTATCAAAAACTGGATGAATTTTTAGCAGACAAAGTTGCTGGTAAATACTCAGGGCTTAGCGTGGGAGAAGAATATTTGGGGAAATTAGCAAAGTTAAGAAGCAAATAAATTCTGATCCCTACCCTTGCCTGTTGTCCGCTAAACCGCTACCAGATCAAAAGCAGGGATAGCACATGGCATGCCGGAATACCCCTACAGCAGTTATCGGGAATATCTGGAACCAAAGCCGGATCAAGTGACGGAACGGCGTTCCTCCATAGAATCATGGATCGTGAAGCATTTATTGCATTCCATGAAAAGACAGACGATATGGAGTATCTGGATATCCAGCCGATTCGTCCGAAACCAAGCGATGAGCAGGCGAAGCGCCTGATTGCGAAGGGAGTGGGATGCAATACTGTGGAAGAGTTTCAATGCCTGAAGAAGATACAAAAAAGGGAGGCGTTGGATTTATTGAAAAAACGCAATGCATCTTACCGGCAGATCAGCAAATTGACCGGAGAAAGCATAGGGATTATTCGGAAGGCATAAGACACGAGGAACCGTCCCCTGTGTTCATGGTTGCGACGCAAGCGAAGATAAGTAACAAGAGAAGGTCTCCCACCAGGGGCGTTGAGGAATTGGTATAATGATTAACAAGTCAAAGCTATATATCTTTTATACCGGAACTAGCTTTCTATCAATACTCATCGGTGAAATTGTCAGTAGTACGCTTTATGAAGTTTTGGAAATAGGAATTTGGGCTGTTGCCATTACAGTAGGTATAACAATATATTTGAAGGCGTTTACATCATTGCGATTCTTTCCACTGTTTACAGGTCTTCGTATTAGTGAAACACACATAAGAAAGGTGGTTTTGGGATATGAAGCCAGAGTATTGCTGAAAAATAATACGTATATATATTTGAAGAGGTTTCATGGGGTTACATATGTGATTTTTTCTTCTGTGTCTATATCGGATGTGCGTTGGGCTAATATCGCTAAAAAACAGAACATCATCATTTATCCAAAATGTGCTGGGATGAGTGAGGACTTTAGTGAAATATTTATGAAAGCTATAGTCTTATAGAATAGGAAACAGGAAACGCAGGGGACGGTTTGCTTGCCGATCACTTTTTGCTCTTTCTTGGTTTTTTGTTTTCACGCAAACCGTCCCCTGTGTTCATCGATCCTATTGGCAATTCTTAAGCAAGAGGCACCAGGCGATATGTCTGGCAGGCGGGTAGGCAGCTTGCGTCCATGATGAAAACGGGCAAGACGGCACTCTTTGCGTATAACTCGGATGGGCTGCGTGTGCGCAAATCGGTAAATGGTGCAGTGACCGACTATACTCTGCACGGCAAGCAGGTGGTGCATTTGAAGAAGAGCAGAGACAACCTCCATTTCTTCTACGATGCTGAGGGCAGGCCAGCGGTGGTAGAATGGAACGGTGTGAAGTACGGATCTGTGCATAGTTTACAGAGGGATTGTCTTCGATAAGGAGACAGGTGTGTATAATGTATCCAGATGCTATTACTCTTCTGAAAAATTCCGATTCAGAATGCTGATACTACTGATATTCTGATTTCAATCCCGACGACGCTGACGGATAAGAATCCATTCGCATACTGTGACCAGTAACCCGGTTATGCCCACGGACAACAGAGGTACATTCTCGAAAAAGTGATGACTTTGAATCGCGAAATAATCGTAGAAGGCCTAAGAAGCCCAAGCACCATACTCCCGGTCGAGTTCATCTAAAAAAATTCAAAAGTATTGTATTACTATGGAATGAAGATGAAGAAGAATAATTGTTGGGATAACTCTGAGAAAGCATAGGGCTATGGCTATGAATATCTGGGCATTGGAAAAGTGGAAGATGGTATATTCAGAACTAGATTTGCATCCGAGAAGTGGGTTACGGTTACGGTTTGATAAAGAAGTAAACGATGTGGTTAAGGTAGCTTGCAAGGATTTTTGTCATTGGCTTCGACGCAGATACAGATTCCCAATTAGAATCCCTATCTACATAAAGAAACATATCGGATTGCGTACAAGAGATGGCGATGTTGTTATGGGAGTATTCTTCATGCCTTTTTCAAGGCAAGAAGAATCTTATATTAGAGTAGCCTCAGGTTACTTTTGCGAAGGAGAAGATAGGGATTCGTTATTGTTTGATATATTTTTTAACATTGCGCATGAATTAACGCATTACTTTCAGTGGATCAATGGTTCACAATGCAATGAAAAAGGGACTGAAAGACAGGCAACAAGATGTGCAAATAAGATCATTAAAGAATATGGTGAGTACTATTTTTCACGTGATTCCCGAACACAGGGGACGGCTCCTTGTGTAGAAGAGCACCGAGAAAATTAGTAAAGGGCTGCCGCGCCGGGGAATATTCTCGCGCGCGGCAGCCTTTTTTTGCTTCCAGTATGCCTATATCCTCTGAGAGCAGGAGAATTGGAAGTGCTGGTTGTATTTAATCATCACAACGAATGTGTTCATTTACAACCTTTGCCCAACTCGGATTAAATACAAAAGGCGGACTTGGTGCGACAGCAAAGCTTAAGGCATCACTTTATACGGGGCGATCAACAGTGATGCTTGAAATCCTTGGATGGACAGTAGAAATAGGAGGTACTCTTGATCTTGGTGCGATTAGAGGGGAAGCTTCATTTGGTTTCATCAATGGAGCATATACTTATGGCGCAAATTTATCCGCTGTGGTAGGATTAGGCTTTGTTATCAGGGTTCAACCTAAATAGGAAGGCGGATTCGAAAATGCAAAGAATGTATAAATATCCTATTTTCGTATTTCTAAAGAAACATCATTGCCCCCGGTGCAATGCACTGCTTGAACGGATTGTAGTTTCAAAAAAGGTTAATTCAAACTCTATTGAAGCCCGCCATTTTGACTTTAATGTGGCAGATGTACCTTTGTACGGTGATGTGCAATTTACTTGGGATGAGTTCCAATGCCCCAAATGTGGCAAGCATATATCAGTAGAGGATATGGTGCGTTTTGAAAAGGATAAAAGGAAGCAAAGAAGGCAAATGAAGCATGGGCAAAACAGATAAAAGCTTGCTGTGCCGGAAATCAATAAGGGCAAGGTGATTATTGCCTAACGAGGACAAACGTATATCATGTGATGCTGCGTGGGAACGAACAACGGCAGATATTCCAGGGTGCGCAGGCTATGCCCCAAAATCAAAACGCAGCCGGCTTGCATGGAAACACGATTGCCTTTTCCTTGAATTTCCGGTTTTGCATATGATAGAATGATAGCATGAAAGGCTGCCCGATGGGCGGTCTTTTTTGTATGCCTTCTTTACCGCGCCGGCCATCCGGGCGGCGCAAGCGTAAAGGCCTATGGAGGCATCCCGGAGCCGTGCCTTGGAAAGGGACCCGCAGGCGGGCAGGAAGCTGCTCCTGTCCGCCGGAGAAAGCCTGGGACAGCTTGAAATACAGAACATAAAAAGGGAGTGATCAGGGTTGAGACAAGGGAAAGTATGGGTAACAGGCTCAAGCGGTCAGGAACAGATGGTGCCGGAAACGCTGGCATCGGCGGTGTATATGGACATAAGCGGCGGGCAAAGCGTGGCTGACCTTTTATTGGCGGCCAACCTTCCCAACGTGCGGGCGTTCGGCGCCAAAGGCGACGGGGTGGCGGATGACACGGCGGCCATCAACAGCTGCATGGCCACCATTGGCAATCAGGGCGTTGTGTTCTTTCCGCCCGGCACCTACAGAACCACGGGCATTGAGGTCAGCGACAAGGACTCGCTGCGCATGCTTGGCGCCGGCGCTGTCATAAAGCTGGCCGAGAATGCCGCAAAACCGCTGATGCGCATTAAAAACTGTCCGCGGCTGCACATGGAAGGGCTGACCCTGGATGGGAATAAAGCGGCGCAGACAGCGGAGCTGGACGCGCTGGTGCTGATGCATGTGTACTTCTCCATTATCAACAACTGCCGCATTGTAAACGCCAAGCGGGATGGCCTGCAGGTGCTGACCTATACGGAAAACGGCACGTTCATGGGCGGGGACGAGCTGCATGTGGCGGGCTGCTTTATACAATCCAACGGGCGGCATGGGGTACTGGTGGACAGCATAGCCGACACAAACATTGACAACAACAACATTGAGTTCAACGGCGGAAACGGGATGCTTGTCCGGTGCACAAGCGGCGTTCCTTCCGGCAATATGAATATTACCAACAATCAGATACTCTCCAACGATCTGATCGGCATCGAATGCATGGATGATACCGCCAGAACCGTCATATCGCAAAATCACATCCGCAATAACGGCGGCGTGGGCCTGCGGTATGTCGGCGGCACCCAGTACCTGATTGCCAACAACAATATTCATTTGAACGGCCGGCTGTATCCCTATTCCGCCGGCGTGCTGATCGGATACAACGGCAAGGGCATCGTATCCGGTAACCATATTTCCTGCACGCACTTCTCCCCCACCCAAGGGTATGGCATTGCACTGTATTACAGCTCGGATGTTACCGTGCTGGGGAATGTGATGGCCGATAACCTGAGCGCCGGGATATATACGGAAGGCTGTAGCAATATAAAGATCAAGACGAACATTGGGGCCAATGACAACTGAAGAAAAAAGGTATGAAGCGGCAGCCAAAGGGCTGCTGTTTTCATAAATCCGCTGCCGGCGTTTTCGCCGGGGGCGCGGAAAGAAAGGGAGTCCTATGCAGGAAAATCAAATGGTCGAAAGCAACCTGCCGGGCGCCGGGCCGGACGACGCGGCCCTTGAGGCGGCGGAACTTAACCAGCGGGAGGAAACCACGCTGGACGCCTTCGTGGACGGGGACAATGCGGCGGAGGATGACCAGCCGGCCGAGCAGCCCAGGGAGGAAAAGCAGGCGGGATGGATCCAGCGGCGCATCCAGGAGGGCGTGCAAAAACAGCTGCAGCAGGCGCTGGTTAAGGAGCGGGCAAGGATCGCGGCGGAATACGACGCGAAGCTGGCGCCGCTGAAGGAAGCGATGCTGCAAAGGGAAGCGGAGGACCTGGTGCGGACCGGCAAGGTTGCGTCCAAGGACATCGCCCTGGAATACCTGCGGCTGAAAAACGGCCTTGCGCCGCAAGCTTCCCAGCCCCAGCAGTCCCCGCGCAACGAACGGGGGCAGTTTGTTACCCAGGAACAGGGGCAGGCCCAGGAAGCGGAGCGCTACGGCGGCATGCTGATCGCCCAGGTGAAGGCCATCGAGGCCGCCACCGGGCTGAATGTGATGGACGCCTACAACGCCGATCCCGAGGTCAAACGCAGGATTTTGAGCCGGGAATGGGACTTTGCCGATGTTTTGAAGCACATGACCGGGCAAACGCCCGCCGGCCTGCCCACCCCCACAAGACGGCCCAACGGCCAAGGCCCCGCGGCCCGGTCGGTGAATGACCTGACCGGAGAGCAGTTTAGCAGGATGCAAAAGTATCTGGAGCGGGGCGGAGTCATTGACATGAGACAGAAATAAGGAGGAACATCCATGGCAGTTTTCGACAACCTCAATTATACCTCTTCTTCCGGCGTGGCGCCCGGCCTGGTGCAGTATTACGAGCGCACGCTGCTGGAAAACGCCAAGCCCGAAATGGTGCACAGCCGCGACGCGCAAAAGCGCACGCTGCCCATGCACAACGGCAAGCGCGTGCAGTTTCGGCGTTTTACGCCTTTTGCCGCGGTGACAAAGCCGCTGACCGAAGGCGTGACCCCCGACGGCCAGACCCTTATTCAGACGGCCTTCACCGTGACGGCCAAGCCCTACGGCGCCCACGTGGAGACCACCGAGGAAATGCAGTATTACCTGCTGGACAACATTCACAAGGAGACCGCCCAGCTGCTGGCCGACCAGGCCGCGCTGTCGCTGGACACCATCAGCCGGGATGCCCTGCACGCCGGCCTGAATGTGCAGTACGTGGGCGCCAACACCGCCCGCGGCAGTATTGCGGCCGCGGACAAGCTGACCTACACCGACGTCAAAAAGGCGGTGCGCACCTTGAAGCGCAACAACTGCAAGCCCTTTGACGACGGCTTCTACCATGCCATCGTGCACCCGGATACCGTGCATGATTTGACCAGCGACGCCATGTGGGTGGATGTGGCCAAGTACCAGCGCGGTGACAAAATGGACAAATACGAGCTGGGCGTGATCTACAAGGTGAAGTTCTTTGAATCCACCAACGCCAAGGTCTTCGGCGCCCAGGATTCCCTTTTCGGATCCACCGCGTTTTTGACCCTTTCCGCCCTGGATACGGCGCAAAAGTGCATGACCGTGGCTGAGACCCTCACAGAGGGCGAGGCCCGGGAGCTGACCGGCAAGCTGGTCAACGTGACCTATTCCGCCGTAAACCATACGCCCATGTGCATCGAGCGCATTGACGCTGCGGCAAAGAAGGTGTACTTCCGCTGGATGCCGGCCGCCGCGATCACCGACAACTGGACCGTGGGCAATACCGCCAAGATCACCCCCACCAGCGGCGGCAACAACACCGATGTGTATTCCACCATCGTCTACGGCAAGGACGCCTTTGGCGACATCAGCCTGGAGGGCGGCGGCAAGAACGTGCAAATCATCATCAACCCGCCCGGTTCTTCCGGCGCGGCGGATCCCGAGGCCCAGCGCGGTACCATCGCCTGGAAGGTGAAAGGGTTTGCCACAGCGATTTTGCAGGATGATTTTATTGTGAGGATCGAGCACGGAGCGACGGCGTAAGCCGTGAAAAGTGCTGGCGCGCTTTTCACGAGTCTGCACTTTTCGCCTATGCTTTTCACGCATGGCCGGCGAAAAGCGTAAGGAATGCTTGCTCCGCAAGCGCCCCGCGCACCCGGCAGAGCCGGGTAACACGATTACAGTCGGAGGGGTTCGCCCCTCCGACCCCCAAAAAAATTGGTGATTCAGATGACAGAAAAGCATGAAAATAAAAGGATTTCGCTCCTGCGGGAGCGACCAAAGGGCTTTCCGGTCGGTCCGGCCGATTCAATGGCCGCATTGCTTCGCTACCGCTTGCACTGCTTTCTTTCATCGGCCTCCTTCACCCCTCCCATTTCCGCCACAGGCGGGGTCGGGATTCCGGAGCCTTTGGAAACCTTCGGACGCCACCCTTGTGCGTGGCAAGTGATTGCTGAAACAATAAGAATGACATTCCTGAAAATCGGAGGCAATGAAGTATGATAGGCCTATATGCCAAAGCAATTGTTACGCTCATCTCCTATCTACACCCAAATAATACCATTTTAAGCGGATAAGAGCAAGCCCGGAAGGCTTTTGATTCGACAAATCTCCCTTTGATGTGGGAGAAGCCTTGTACTCCATTTGGGCGCAATCCGCACAGCAATGGAACATCAATTTTAAGGAGGAAAACACATGACAACCAAAATGGTAGATACATCCCCCGTAACAGCAAATGTTTCCACATCTGTCCCCGAACCCATGGTACACATCACGCTGCCGCTTTTGGAAGTGGACGAAACCGGCGCCAGGGTGGACCAAACGGAGCATGTGACCATCAACGGCGAGACCACCATCATCAAGCGCGGCGAATATGTGAGCGTCAAGGTTCCTGTGTTCCTGGCGCTGAAGGTGAAGTATCCGAATTTGTGAGCTTGGGGTCTGCAGGAGGCCAATCCTCAGTCAGCTTCGCTGACAGCTCCTTTCGGAGGGTGAGCGAAGCGAACCTGAGCGACGGAAGGGCTTGCCCTGATGGAGCGAAACACCGCACCCCAAGGGGAGACGGTGCGAAGAATCAAAAGGAGCCTATTCCTCCGCTGCCTGCGGGCGGCAGCTCCCCCAAAGGGGACGGCAATCCTCCTCCGTCAGGCTGCGCCTGACACCTCCTTCAAAAGGAGGCGACAATACTGTGAGGTGCTTGCATGAACGTATCGGAAATCAAGGCCTTCGTCCTGTTTGAGACGGGCAACGATCAGGAGGACGCGGCCGAGTTTGAACCTTTTCTGTTGGATTACATCAATGAGGGCTATGACCGTCTGGCCTTCGCCTACGCGAAAAAGCACGTGGAAGCGGGCGGAGAATATCTCCCGCTCCAATCCGGGGATGACGAACCCAATTTGCCCGCCTGGACCCATACGGCCATTGCCAACTGGGCCGCCTGGTGCGTGTTTCGCAACGGCAGCCCGGGCAGGCAGAACCGGGGCCTTGCGTACCGCGCCGCCGCGGAGGAAACCGCGGCACGGATCCTGGGCGGGGCGGCCGCCCATTTTGTGAATGCGCCAAGATAAGGAGGGACGCCCGTGTCACTGGTTACCTTAAACGCCCATGACGCCGATCTGCGCATACCCGGGTTCGGGGGCCTTTTGCAATTTGGCGACGGCATCAATGCCGACCCGCGCACGGCCTGTGACGCGGTCAACGTAGATACCACCGGCGGCGTATTGCAGCCTGCCGGCGCGCATGAGCAGCTTGTCCCCGAGATCGCTGCCGGCCCAATGGAGACTTTGGCATTTTTGCATCGCCGCTGGTATCCCGGCGGGGACAGGGATCTGCTGATCGCGGCTGCCGCTGGCCAGCTTTACTGCAAGACTTTGGCAGGCGAGGCATGGGCAATGCTTGAGCTGCCGGAGGACTGGGCGGGCGATTCTTATGCCAGCAGTTCCTGGTCTTGGGTGACCTACGAAATCAATGATGAGGAAGCGGAAAACCCTGTGGACGCCTTGTTTTTGAGCAATGCCCAGGACGGCATGATCTATGTGCGCGGCGATGATCTGAGCGTGCATGCCATCAGCACGCCCAAAAAGTTCGGCGTGATTGCCAGATACGGCGAACGCATTTGGGGCGGCAGCATTCCCGATGATCCCGACATGCTGGTGTACAGCGCGCCTTTTGACCCAACCGATTGGACGGCGAATCAAGACATCCCGGCTGACGGCGCAGGCGATGTGATGCAGCCAAGCTGGGACGGCGACAGCTTCCATGCCCTGCGGCAGCTTGGCTCCCAACTGATCGCCTTCAAGCGCAACCGCATCTGGCGGGTGATGAATACCGATCCGGCTGAGTTTGTTTTCAAGGAGCAGTATGGCGGCGGCACGCAGTACTTCAACACCATCGCGGTGGACGGCGAGCACATCTTCATGCTGGGCGACGAGGGCATCATGATCTATGACGGCCTGCAGGCGGCTTACTTCCAGAAGGAAGCTTGCCGGGATATCTTTGCCGGCATGAACAAGACGGCGCTGGACCAGGCCTGCGCCTGCATGTGGCGCGGCACCTATTACTGCGCTTTTCCCACAGGCACGGACACGGCCAATTCCATCGTGCTGATGTACAACACAAAGGAACAGACCTGGCTGGTACGCAACGATGTCAGCGTGGAATCCTTCCTGCCAACCAATGATGATCTATTCTTTACCAGCAGCGCCGCTCCCGGCAAAATATACAAATGGGGCGCGGACGCATGGACAAGCGGCAAGGCTGTCCCCGGCGCTGTGTGGACCGGCGCCTGGCAGGACTTCAATCAAAAGACCATCCGCAAGGGTGGTTTTGAATTATACCTGACTGTCGAAGCCAAGGCTGACTGCACCATCACCTTCGGCATTGAAACGGAAAAAAGGCGCAAGGACAAGGCGGTGGCTTTTAAAGCCACGGCCGGAACGGCACGGCAGCGGGCGGTGCGCTTCGGCGGCACCGGCAGGCGCTTCCGGCTGATCATTGCCAGCAATACGCCTGAAGGTACGGCGCCAGCAGCCTGGCGCATGATTGGCGGCATCCAGCTTCGGGCAGAAATTGATGCGGATTAAGGAGGCGGGAATATGGCAGCAGCACAAACCACCGTACAGCAGTATGAACCGTTTCGGCCCCCTTCCACATGGAGCGCGGAGGAACGGAAGCTTGTCCAGCAGTTGACCGACCGCTTTGATGACCTGTACAGCCGCTTCAACCGCTTGCGGTTTGAGGACCTGGGCACGAAGCTGCAAAAGCGGCTGTCGGATACGGAAGCGACCCTTGAGGTGCAGGCCGATCAAATCGCGGCCAAGGTGAGCGAAGCGAATTATCAGACAGACTTGACGATCACATCCCAAGCACTCACTGCCAATGCATCGAAAATTACAGATGTCACTGAACAGTTGGCCACTTTGCAGCTTACTGCCCAGGGGCTTAATGTACAGATCACCACATCCGAAAGCAACCAGGCGCAGGCGCTGAATGCATACAAGGCATCCCAAGCCACGCTGATTCGCTTGGGATCGGAGGGCGTCACCGTTGGTTCCAGCACAGGCAATACATCGGTGCTGGTTGCCAGTAACCGGGTTGCCATCCGCGATCAGCATGGCAATGAAGTAACCAAAATCACCGACAACAACATGGACATCGAGAACGCATCGATACGAACACAGCTTACCGTGGGCTTTGTCACAAGGGTGAAACTTGCTGATGGAAGCTGCGGTGACAAGTGGATTGGAGCGTAAACCATGCCGACACTTTCATTTTCGCTGGCAAACTTCACCCGCATAGAGGTGGAAGGGATGAATCCGGGGACCACCTTCACGGCATACGCAACAGGTACAGGTGTGGCGAATGCGTTTGTGACAGGCGGTCGGCTGACGCTCAACGGCATCAGGGTTTATTCCTCCCAGCTATACTTGGACATCAGCAAAGGTACAGGGACAGGCACTACAGCAGTTTTCGCGCAGAACCCGAATGTCACGCACAGTCAGACGGTCAGCCTGACAGCCTTTACGAATGGTTTGGCTCAAGCCGGGAGCGGCACAGTTACCTTTACGATCCGTGCCAGCGCTGGCAGCGGAGCGAACATGCTGAGTTTGCGTTCCAGCGTTTCCGGCACGCTGGAACTGGATTATTTCGTTCCGGTCAGTACCTGCACTTTGAGTACATCGGACATCACGCTGAAGGACGCATCCGTGAATTTGAACGTGACGGTCACGCCCGCGCATTCCAGTGCGTTTCATTATCTGACCGTGCGGTTTCAAACGCCTGTCAAGACCTACGAATTGAACGATTACGACACCACAGCGCGCACAGCCCCTTTTGTAAAGACTTTCCCGATTCCGTATACTTGGCTGGATGCCATCCCAAACACGGAATCCGGCATTATGTTTGTGTATCTGGACACCTATATCAACGGTGTAGTGGCTGGGACAGACACCAAGCAAGTGACCATCAGGGCGCATCCCGATCTGAAGCCCATCGTTACAGGCTTTGGCGCATTGCGGGTGCGCGGCACGGAACCCGCCGCATGGGGCGTGTGCGTGCAGGGATACACCAAGGTGCGCATGTCGGCCACCAGCGTGACTGGCATCCGTGGAAGCACGATCATCGAAGTGACAATGAGCGGCGGCGACTATGCCAGCGTAGGGTTGACTCCCGCTTCGCTGGTTTTTGAAACGGGCGCTGTCAACGCGACTGGGTATGTTCCGTTTACTTGCACGGTCAAGGACAGCAGGCAGCGGATCACTACTATCACAGATGACCATCTCCAATTCTTCCCCTACAGCAAGCCGCAGTTCCTGTCGCTGACAGCGGTTCGGTGCAATCCCAATGGATCAGACAATCCCAGCGGCACATCTGTCAAACTGGTTCCAACCTATACGTACAGTTCTGTGAATGGGAAGAATTCCATCGTCGGGATGGTCACGGATTACCGACTGTATACAGGCGATCCCAATACTTACATCACGCCTATTCTGAGCGCAGAAATCAAAGCATCAGGCCAATCTCTTGTGGTAGGCAATGGTACGTTTGATGCCAATACCAGCTATGTGGTGCGCGTCACCTTGCAGGATGGCATGACATCTACCAGTCCATCCACGGTAACGATACCAACCCAAAGGTGGCTGCTCCATTACAGAGTAGGCGGGCGCGGTGTGGCGGTGGGACAGGTGTCATCCGTGCAGGATGCGTTTGAAGTAAGCCCATCCTGGGAAATTTACTACAAAGGGATGACGCTCGATCAGCGGTTTGGCGGTATTGACATTCCCAGCATATGGCCAGTCACATCCGGGGGCACGGGCCTTGGTGAAGTTGCAGTCAATAGCTACTTAAAAGGTAATGGCGCAGGTGCGCTTGTACCCAGGACGCCCGCGCAGGTGCTTGCTGATATCGGAGCTTCTGGTGTAGGGCATTCCCATGGTGTAGGTGATTTGTCTGGTGTGTTGCCGTTGACGGGCGGGACATTAACTGGCTCCCCCATTTTGCATAATGGCACCAACTGGGTTCCATATACTTCAAGACGCAATTTTACCGGATATCTTGCGGAATCGAATTGGGGTGTAACTTCTGGCCAAGGTGGTTCAGCCGTAATTGAGTATAAAAAAGATAATGTTGTAATGAATAGTTTGTATATATCTGAAAACTACACTACTCTTACCAAACCCTTAAATATCGCAGGTGGCGGTACAGGTGCAACAACAGCGGCAGATGCACGTAGCGCCCTTGGGATCACACCTGCAAATTTGAAGGTTGATTGGAAAACAGTGTACAATTTCACTACAGGATGCCTGATAGAAACTGATTTTCCTGTGACAGATAGCCATATGTTCCTTCTTGAGATAAAAGGGAATGGCTATGGCCAGACCGCCATAATAAACATCAGATTGCAAGGCTATTACTATCTGGCTTCAGATGCTTTTATCAATCTGAAAGCTGTTGCCGAGGATTTAGTTATTGATGTGCGTGTGTTCAAATACAACGGTAAAGTATATTTTTGGTTTAAACCACCAAGTGATTACATGACCATATGGACATATCTCAGGACATGGAATACTACTGAGAATAGGATTGCCAATATAACACATGTCGCAATGCCGTCATCTGGTGTAACACTTAGCAATACGATTACACCAGCACGTGTATTCAATTCTTCCGGAAGTGCTGTTCCTGTTGCCAATGGCGGAACTGGCGCAACCACTGGTGCAAATGCATGCGCAAACATAGGGGCGTATAAAAAATCCGGCGACACAATGACGGGAATATTAACAATCGACACAAATGGTTATTATGTACAGCTTGGATCTGGTGGGTATGGTTATACGCATTACATTACCAACGGTCCAAATGGGCATTACTTCAACGCGTCTATAAAGTGCGCAGGAGAAATATACGCAGGTCCAGCTTATGACAAACGTGTCTACCATGCCGGCAACATCACATTCGGCACCGGCAATCCTTCGGGCGGCGTGGACGGTGACCTATATTTCAAGTATTGATTCAAGAATGGGGGCGCGGATGTGGGCCAGATAACCATAACACTTTCTGGGTTCGGCCCTACTGGAGACAAGGCCACCGGCGCTTCATTCACTTCATGGGGTTCTGGGCCTACCATTCTATATGGGAGGCCCACCAGTGCCACGCTGACGCTGCAAAACATCCGAACATATGTCGCTACATGCTACCTAGAAATGTACGTCGAAGGGTACGGAGCGCAGATTTTGACAAACACCTTCGCGCTGAACGATGCTACACACACGCAGACGGTGGGAATCTCGCAGCTTGCCGGGAACTTGCTATTGAACGTCGGCGGCGGCGCTGTGATAACCTACTACGTGCGGAGGACAAGCGGCTCTGGTAACTCATTCAACGTTCGCGAGAATACGGCGGGATACATCATCGTGAACTATGAAGAAATCCCAATCCCGTTCCTTGCAAAGCAAGGCGGCACCTGGAGAATCAGCGTATCAAACGGACGGGTAGGTGGTATCTGGAGGAATGAAATGGCTGCATACATGCGCATAGGCGGCATATGGCAATTTGGCGTCGGTGGTTGGGGCTAATAAGAAAGGAAGGATACATATGAAAATTGGTGTCGGTGACAGGCTTGTCAAGGTTGACAACATCTTTGGAGAACGGGTCTATTACGAGGGAGCGTCCAGGCCGAGCCTGCGGCTTTCTGGAATCAGGAACGGCGTACTGCCGGAAGACATCGAAGCCTTGACGGCGAACGACTGGCATATCTTCGATGATGATGTACCCGATGAAGAAATTCATGCGTTTAGGGAACGCGAATGGGAGCCAGAGGACGAAAACGATGCAAGGCTTCTTTCGGTGCAGGCCGGGTATAACTTCTGCCAGGAATGCAGCATCGTATTCATATCGGCCGATCCCCTGGAGGTTGAGCTTTCGCGCCTTCGCAAACAGCTTGCCCAGGTCGAGGCTGAAAAGGCGGATGCCGTTGCGGAGGTCAGCCGCCTTGCGGTGGAAAAGCAACTTTGATGGCAGAAGCTTCCAAGAAAAAGAAAGGGGAAAAATTCATGCCAATAATCTTTGACAGCCAGCAGCAGAAGGAAACGCTCTTTGGCATCTTACAAATGGTGCAAATCAATGCACCTATAAGCGTTGCACGGCAACAGATCATTCAGGTGGATGATATGTTACAGGCGATTGTCGCAGGTGATGTCAAGCCTCCCGCCTCCCCTGCCGAGGCAAAAGGGGAGGACGAGAGTTGACAAAATCACAAACCATCCAGGAATGGGCACTCAGCAAAATTGGGTGCCCATATGTTTTTGCTTCTCATGGCGAGAAATGCACAGTGGCATGGCGGCAACATCAGATGTCAAGCAAGCCGGCCTATGCCGCCAATATCAAAAAATACTGCCCCGTGCTGTCCGGCAGGCAAAAGACATGTGATGGGTGCAAGTATCAAGGCAAGCCCGCTTACGATTGCTCCGGTCTGACCAAGGAAGCGGCTAAGTTGGTGGGCATTGCCCTGCCTCACGGCGCTTCCAGCCAATGGAAGGGGGCCTATTGGGACGCAAAAGGCACGCTGGATCAGATGCCGAGGGACAGGCTCTGTTTCGTGTTCAACGAAACAGACACGGCGGACCCGATGGGGCATGTGGGCATCTATCTGGGCGATGGCACTGTTGTGGACGCCCGCGGCCACGCGGCGGGCGTACTGCGTTCCCCCCTGTCAGGCTATGCGTGGGACCATTACGCCATTTTGAAAGGCACAACCGGGGAAGGAGTGACTGCGGTGGAAGCATTGTCTGTCGGCGCAAGGGGCGCCATGGTGGAAAATCTTCAAAAGCTGCTGAACGCGGCGGGATACGACTGCGGCGCGGCGGACGGCATCTTCGGCCCGAAAACGGAAGCGGCTGTCAAACGGCTGCAGGAGACTTACTCGCTGCCCGTCACCGGCATCGCGGACGGGGCGGCCCAGGCAGCGCTTGCGGCGGCCGTCCAAACCCCCAAGCAGGATGCGAAGGCCCTGGCCCGGGCCGTTTATGAGGCCATCAAAAACTACTTGTGAGGTTTACATATGTCAGCATTAAAGGACTACTGGTGGCTGGCGACAGCTCTGCTTACGGCGGCGGGCCTGATTGTTTCCGCCGCCGTAAAGGCCCATGACCTTTTGCGCAGGCTTTCCATGGTGGAAGCCCGGCAGGCAAAGGAGCGGGAGGACATCGCCATGCTTTTGCAGGCGCAGTTTGCTACCCTGGACGGGCTGAAGCAGTTGCACTGCAACGGCGCGGTCTCAAAAACACACGAAACCATGCAGCAGTACGTGCTGTCAAGGCACTGAGGAAGGAGCATGATTATGCAAAACCGTTTTACCTCCTGGGTATTCTGGGCATCCATTTTCGCGCAGATCCTGTCCATATTGACGCTGGTGGGCACCATCAATCCCACCCAGTCCGAGGCCGTCAACGGCGTGATCACCGCGCTTTTGCAGGCGCTTGTCGCCTTTGGGGTTCTCAACAATCCCACCGATCCGAATCATTTTTAGGAGGCGGCGCATATGGCAAGCAACTATACGCTGGATACGCTGCTGGCGGACCTGAAAAACAGCGCCTATGTGCCCAAGACGCAGGCGGAGCTTACGGAAGCCGCCAACAGGCGGTACCAGGCGGCCTATGACCAGAAGCGGCTGGAGGCCCAGCAGGCGGCGGATATGAACCAGCTGGCCCTGGACAAGCAGCTTTCTTCCCTGGGCACGGCCTACGCCAGGCAAAAGGAAGCCGCCGCCCAAAGCTATGCCCAGGCCTATTCCCAGGCCAACCGCCAGGCCACCTCCCGCGGGATGCAGCGGTCAAGCTTTAACAACGCGAACCTTTCGGGCATTGCCGTCGCCGGCAACAAGGCCCAGCAGGAGATCGCCGACAACGAAGCCCTTACTCGCACCGGGCTGGAGGATCAAAAGACGCTGCTTGCGCAGCAGCTTTCCCAGCAGCTGACGCAGTTGGGCGCGGCCCAGACGGCGGATACCCTAAGCTACCTGGACCAGCTGGAATCCCAGGAGTACGACCGGCAAGCGGCGGCCGGTGACAGGCAGAACAGCCTCAATATGCAGATTTATCAGTTTGCCGCCCAAAAGGATGCCCAGGACACGGCGGCTGCCCAGTGGCAGAAGGAGTATGACGAAAGCCTGCGGCAATACAACGAAAGCCTTGCCGAGCAGGTCCGCCAGTACAACGCATCGCTGCAACAGCAACAGAACCAGGCCACCCTGGACGAGCAGTACAGGCAGAATCAATACGGTGAAAACCAGCGCCAATTTGAGCTGAGCCTTGCCCAGCAGCAGAAGCAGCTGGAGGAGGAGATGCGGCAGTTTGATATACTGCATCCCAAGAAGAGCGGCGGGGGTAAAAAGAACCCTCCTCCTCCCCCTCCACCGCCCGTTTATTCTTCGATCAACCTAAACCTGGGCCAAGCCATTAGCGATTTCTGGAGCTTGCTTTTCGACGGTTCAAAAACAACTCCCAAAACGGTCGATCCCAAGATTGTCGAACCAAGATACTGAGCGAGTATACCTGAGATAAGGAGTGCTGATATGATCGGCAATCAAATACCAAAATCCATCAAGCGCAAGGATAGATTGAAAGCTTCCGATCCGGTTGCGGTGAAGCTTCTCAACACAGTGGCGGCCGGTCAGCCCGATCCGATGGCGCTGGAAGCTGCCGTGAATCCCCTGAAAAGGGATCAGCGCACCAAAGGCAGGACGCAGCCCCCGCCAACCGTTCCCGAAGCGCCCAAGCCGCCCCTCATCGTGCAACCGGCTGCCAATGCGGCGGCGCAGCACACAATGCCGCAAAACCAGGCGGATAAGGATTCCCCCATCGCATTTGCGTCTCAAACATCCAAGTTTACGCAAGACCTGGCCAAGGTTGTACAGATTTCCACTGCCAACAAGGAGATCGGCAACCAGCTGTATCAGGGCCTGCTGCTGTCGGCCCAGGATCCATCCAGCCCCTATTATCTGCCCTACGCCAAGCCCACCAACCGGCTGGCCGTAGATGAGCTGGGCAAGCTGGGGATAGATGCAAGCGTGACCGACCAGAATTTTTTTGCCAGGAATGCACACCTTGCCCGGTACGGCCGTACGGACAGCAATGGTCTTCCCCTGATGCCCTCTGCCCAAAGCTCTGGGGAAGAAAAGGCTGGCTACTATTACGGCATGCTGCTTAACGCCCAGGCGGATACGCAAAAGGCGGCCCAGGAAATAGACGCGCTGAATCGGAGCATTTATTACTGGGCCAACCGTGCGGACCGGAATTATTCGGATGACGAGGTCCTTGAAAAAATCGATTGGTCCAAGTATCCCACCTTAAGCCGGATGCAGGAGGACTGGAAAAAGGGCGTGCCCACCATGCTCAATGAGGCCGTTGACTTTAACGGGGATACGGCTTTGGGCATGCTCTGGGCTGCGCGCAACAGGTCAAGCACTGGAAGTCATGCGCTGGACGCCGTGCAGTACGCGCTGCAAAACGGGAGCCAATACAAAGCCGATCCTCAAAAACGCGCCATGCTCGACCCTAAAAGCAAAACCTACAACCCCTACGCGCTGGGCAGCACCATTGATGATGCTGCCCAGTATTTTATGTACAACGGCTTCGATCAAAAATGGCTGGAGGACAACAAGGCCATTTTAAAGTCGGGGGACGCAACGGCTATCGGGTTCTACCGGCAGGTGCAGGAGGCGGAACAGTTTACCAGGCAGGCGGAAATGCAGTATACGCAGTTGGTTGACCTGATCAATGAAAGAATGAAATACCTGAAGCCCGGCGACAAGATGGATCCGGAGGCAATCCTCACAGATGCGCTGGCGGGCTTTGACGCGCTTCGGGCAATGGATGAGGGCCGCCTGACCGGCAGTCTTGCTAAAATAAGCCGTCCCCTTGCTTACCGCTGGGAGGATGTTGCAGCGCAGGTCAATGATGCCGCCTACAGGTGGAACAAGGCAAACGGCGTAATCGGCAATCCCGCGAATGTTGATATAGCCGCCCGTATGGAAAAGGATGCGGCTATCCAGGCCGACGGCACAGCCTTGCAAAATGATACCGCGCCCAAATCCTACGGCGCGGCGCCGGACTCTATCTGGGAGGGCGCCATTACAGGCGGCGGCATCCAGGCGGAGAGAAAAAAGCCCACATTCAACGACCTTGCCAAACAGGGGTGGGATAGGTTTTGGGCTGGTGAATTGGATTTCTCCCGGGAAAACGTAGGGCGGATGTTCCATATGCTTGGTGAAGCGCTTGGTCCTGGAAAAGCGCCTGAGTATCCCGGAAAGCAAGCGATCACAAAGAAAGACCAGAAGCTGGGCGAGTTTTGGCTAAAGCTTACGCCGGACGAAACAAACATAGGCATCGCCGCAAACAGGCAGAAGCAATTGCAGGCGACGGTCAGCGCTCTTATGGACAAGGATGTCCTTACCGCCGATGAGCAGAATGCGCTGAACAGTGCCTGGTCGGAATTGCAAGGCGCAAATGCCCTCCTCTTTGAAAAAGGGCAGAGCGCCTTTGACGAGGCGAAGCCTGCGGGAAACCAGCCCTACGCTGCCGGGGTGGGCGCGCAGGATGAACTGGAAAGCTTGCAATACCAGTTACAAGTGGTACAGAACAAAATCGCCAACTACCCCGGCATCGGCGGTGTCCGAGTCTCCATAGATGCGAACCTTCAAAGCCTGATCGAGGAGCGTCACAGCCTCAATACCCAGATCGAAGAGGAAATGAAAAGAAGGGAAAAGGCAAAGGAGGCTGCCCGGTGGGAGGCTTATAACGCCTTGCAGGTCCCTGATGGATATTATACCAAAGACCCGGATATGTATGACAAATGGCATATTGCTCGCGCCTTTGAAGGGAACACATATCATGATTACATTGGTGAAGGCCTGCTTGGCTGGACAACTAAACCATTCAATGCTTTCAGCTCCTGGGGCGATATGGAGCCCACCAACAGGCGTTTGCTGACCGCCGATGAGGAAGCGCGGTATCAGTACATATATGATACGTTGGGCGAGGAATACGGCAAGCAGTATCTGAACCTGCTGATGGATAACGGACTTCGTGAGAGAACGGCGCAGGACGCGGTGATCAAGGCGGTGGAATTTACCGAGTTCGCTCCGGTAGCGGCAAACATATCATCGACAGTGCTCTCCGTCGGCGCCGGCTTTTCCGGCCTGGTCAGCACTATCTCCGGCATGTTTGGCGCGGAGCTGACCGAGGATGATATGCTTTTTCATGCAGAGCGCCTGCGCCAGGCCGTCCGTGCAAAGACCGCCGAAGGAATGGATGAAACGACCGCCTGGTTCTATGGCATTGGGATGAGTATTTCCGATATGCTGATGACTCGCGGGTTTGGAAAAGCATCCATCTTCTTTCAAGGCGGCATGTCCGCCGGATCAAAGCAGATGGAAGTATTGGAGCAGGGCGGCACGGCAAGCGAAGCCAGCTTTTTGGGGCTTGTGGCCGGCGGGCTTTCCATAATGATTGAAGGTGCGCGGCTTGACCGTCTGTTTGAAATGGCAAACACCCCCGCCGGCAAGGAAGGGTTCAAGCAGTTCATGAAAGCGCTGGGCATGAACTTTTTCAAGGAAGGGGTGCCGGAAGGCCTGGAAGAAGGGCTGGAATACGGCGGAAACCTGCTCGCGGATTATATGACCCGGCTGGACAAAAGTGAAATCGCCCAAATGAAGGCCAAATTCCTCGAAACCACCCAGGGGAATGAGGAAGAGGCAAACCGCATGCTGACCCGTCAAATCATCGGGGACGCGCTGAGCAACATGGGCAGCGGCCTGATCGCCGCCGGCTTTTTTTCCACCGTGGCTACCATTGACGCGGAGATCGCGTCCGCCGTCGGCAACACCGGCGGGCAAAGCACATTTACGCAGGAAGAATTGCAGGGCATCAGAGAAGCGGAGGAAGCGGGAGACCTTACCGGCGCTTCCGAACGCTACTACGCGGCGCTGGAACGCGCGTCCGCATCAGGCGGCCAGGAGAGCTTGGCGTCAAGCGGCAGCGCCGTGACCATGACCGCTGCCATGGTGATTGACGCCGCTAAGGGGTATACCCCTGAACAGCTTGCCTTGCCGGAGGTTCAGGCAAGCGTCTCAAAGTATGGCGCGCTGGCGGATAAGGTGCTGGGCATCTCCCAAGAAGCCGTTGCCTTCATCAGTGCGCAGGTGACAGCCGCAACCAAGGCGGAAAGCAGCGGCGATATCCAAACCGGCACGGTGGGGCTGCTAGCGGACCTTTCCGCCATAAACGAAACAACACTGAGCCAGGTAATGGCTTCGGTGCTGGGGGATGCCCCATCCATCAAAACGGCGCAGACCGCCGCACGGCTGATGCGGCTTCGGCAGGAAATGACGGGCAAAGCTTCCGACGCTAACACGCTTGTTCAAAATGCGCTGTCCGGCGCGACCGCCAAGGCCATGCAGGGTGTTACGGTACACACAGCCGGAAACCTGGGCCATGCGGTAT
>JAFADG010000007.1 GCA_023425025.1 Bacillota bacterium | reverse complement strand
TCATGCATTCGTATCGAAGCTGGACAAGGCCCGATGAAAATGCCTCCGATGAAAGCAGCTTCAGCTTGGTTTCGGGGCAGCCGTCACGAAACAAACTGATTCCACCGCCCAGAATTATCGGAATAATGGAAATGACGCATTCCTCGATCAGATGCCGGGCAAGCATAGCGTGCACCACTTCCGCGCCGCCATCGATGAATATGTGCCCCTTGCCTTCCTGCTTGATCTTTGATATCAGTTCGGAAAGATTGCCGGAATAGAAGGTCATGTTTTCCTCGGCGCCTGTTCTTGATTTGGAAAGCACATAGCCGGTCTTGTCCCTGTGGAGATATTCGCTCCCGATAGACAAGACTTTTTCATATGTCTTCCGCCCCATAATGATGGTGCCCACATCCTGGATAAACGCGGCATAGCCGTAATCCTCGCCAGGCCTGTCCACCATGGACAGCCAGGTGATATCATTGTCGTCTCTGGCAATGTATCCATCCAGGCTCATGGCGATATACAAAATTACTTTGCTTTCTTGCATACATACCTCCATAATAGAAGTAAGTATATTGTATACAAAAATGCCGGCCGCGAATCCAAAAAAGCATCCGGTTTACAAATGGGAGGCACTTGCAAGCAGTTCCATTACTGGGTACAATAGCGGCATGAAAACAAAAGAGAGGGAGAAGTGCATGGCAACCTATTTTGATTCGTTTGAGGTGCGCGGCAAACAGGTGGTATTGCGCAACCCCGAGCCGGAGGACGCCCAGGCGATCATCGACCTGATGAATGTCCTGGATTCGGAAACGGTATTCCTGTCCCGCGAGCCCGGCGAGTTCGAGATGACGCAGGATATGGAGCAGGCTTTCCTTGCAGAACAGAAGGCGTCGGAAAATACGCTGTACCTGGTTTGCCTGGTGGACGGCAAGGTGATGGGCACCAGCCGGGCTTCCAGCGCGGGCCGCAGGCGCTTTACCCACAAGGCTGCAATAGGCATTGCCCTCAAACAGGCGGTTTGCGGCCTTGGCATCGGGCGCAGGATGATGAACGTGCTGATTGCCTGGGGCAAAGAGCGGGGCCTTTCCCACCTGGAACTGCAGGTGGACAGCGGCAATCTCCCCGCGCTGAAGCTGTATATGAGCCTTGGCTTTATGGTGGATGGCCGGAAATACCGCGAGCGGAAGCTGGCAGACGGAACCTACCGGGATGATTACATCATGCACCTGCCGTTATAATGGATGGATATCAAAGCGCTGCAAAAGCTTCAGGCAGCGCTTTTCTTTGCAGCTTTGGCGGCCCGGCGCATAGGCAAACAGGCAGGAGATATGGTATGATAAAACCATCGTAAGGCGTATGCTTTTTCGGAGGGGATGAGCTTGAAGGCAGGGGACGATCATCGGCGCACACCTTTCACAAAAGTCTTTGGTTTTCTTGGCGCGCCGTTGAATGCCGGATCGCCGGAGGACCGCCCGCCCGCTCCGGAGGATGTTCCGGAGCGGTGGAAGTACGGGGCCTTTGCCAGCTTTGGCGTATTGATGATCGTATTGGCGTTTTTCTTCAATTCTCCCTACGAAATATGGACGGGAAGCCTTGTCATACTCACGTCCTCCGCAAACCTGCTGACGGACTATTTTCAGTTGGCGAATATCGGGGCGACGCTTGCAAACGTTGGGGTGATGACTTTTTTAAGCCTGGCGGTCGTCCGCCTCAACAAGGTGAAAATAACAGGCTCGGTGATCGCGGCGGTCTGTACCGTGGCGGGCTTTTCGTTCTTTGGCAAAAACCTGTTCAATTCCATACCGATCATGCTGGGGGTATACCTGTACGCCAGGGTGTCCGGCCATGCCTACAACCGTTTTTTGCTGCAGGCCCTCTTCGGCACGGCGCTAAGCCCGCTGGTCAGCGAATTTGCGTTTAATTTGGCGCTTCCGGTGCTGCCCAGCCTTTTGCTGGGGGTATCCGCCGGTGCTCTGGCCGGCTTTTTGCTGCCGCCGCTGTCCATGCATTTTCTTAGGTTCCACCAGGGGTTCAACCTGTACAATATCGGCTTTACGGCCGGCATTGTCGGTATGTTCTTTCTTGCGGTCCTTCGCGGGTTTGGCATACAGATCGAAACGGTTTCCGTGCTGTCATCAGGCAATAACCCTGCATTTTCCGTGATGCTGTATGGCTTGTTCCTCTACCTTTTGTTGTTTGGGCTGGCGGCAAACCGCTGGCGCTTCAAGGGGCTCGGAAATCTGATGAAGCTGCCCGGGACCCTGGCCACGGATTTTGTCACCCTGTCCGGTATGGGCGTGACCTTGATCAATATGGCCTTGCTGGGCTTTTTGGCCACGACGTATGTGCTGCTGCTGGGCGGGGAACTCAACGGCCCGGTGATCGGCGGCGTGTTTACTGTGGTAGGGTTTGGCGCATTCGGCAAGCATGTAAAAAACGTTGTTCCCGTTCTGGCCGGGGTATTCCTGGTAAAGATTGTTGATGTAAATGTTCCCAGTTCCACCATATCGCTGCTGGGCGCTCTGTTCGGCACTACCCTCGCTCCCATCGCGGGCCGCTACGGCATACTGGCGGGCATTACGGCAGGCGCGCTGCATATGTTCATGGTTGGGAACTTGAGCTACCTGCACGCCGGCATGAATTTGTACAACAACGGCTTTTCCGGCGGCTTTGTCGCGGCGGCGTTGAGCCCGCTTTTTGATGCCATCGGCCAAATCCGGACAAGCCGCCGCAATCGTCTAGCAGATGAAAAAGACGTTTCCTGAGTCTTGAGCTTTTTGTATAGGAGGGATTTGCGTGGATAAGGACCGGCGGAAAGCCATGCTCATATGCTCTGAAGTGATGGGATATTTTGTCGAGCACCGCGCACAGCGGCTGCAAGTGGATTTTGACGTTTCAAACGGAAGGATCGCGGTTACGGTCAGCGGGCATATGCCGGACAGGCCTCACGATTTGGCGGCGCTGCGGGCGGCGCTGAACGAGCCGCGGCAGCCGGAAATGGACGAGTATTATGACGGGCTGCTGGGTTATGATTCCGCGCAGCATGGCTATCACCTGCTGGGGGCTGTTGTGGATGAGGCGGAGATCCGCTATGAAGACGGATTTTTGTCAATTCATGTCATAAGAAGGCAATAGCCTTTGGTTGTGCCTCGCGCCTTGCCGTGGTATGATATGCGCGATGGTTCCCATATGCCCCATGGAAAGAGGAGGCGGCGCATGGATCAGGAAAAGCGCCTCTATGCCGGGCAGGCGCCCGTCCGCGGGCGTTTGACATATACGGACCTTAAGCGGACGCAGTCTTTTTTTCTGCCGTGGGAGCGCGATCCCTGGGGCCGGCTTCGGCCTCCCTTTTCCCAGGAGATGATGCGGCTTTCCCTGGAGCTTGCCTATACGGCCTATGACCTGCGCATCGGCGATTGGATGCAGGCCGGCTGGACAGACTTCAACTTTCAGGTGGATAACAAGCTGGTGGGCGGCGTATCCCAGGCACCGTTGCGGGAGACAAAGCAGTTTTTGTACAACAAATGGGCGGTGTACAGGGCCAGGGCCAGCGCCCGGCAGTTGAATCCCGTCAGCCAGGTGCTCTCGGCCATGCGCCAGCGGGAGCAAAGCGACACCGGCAAGGCCGTGGTCATGATAAAGCCGGCGGAGGCTGGCCGCTTTGTAGTGGCCATCGGCTTTCGCGGCACCGGCACCCGCTTTTACGACTGGTTTTCCAATTTCCGGTTTTCCTCCGAGCAGGGGCTGCATCAAGGCTTTTTGCAATTGGCGCGGCAGTTTGACGAGAACCTGGAGCGAATCGCTTTTCCCGAAACGGCCAAAGCGCTGGGGCTGGAAAAGCTGACGCTTTCGTACATTATTACCGAAGCAAAGCGGCACGACAGCCGTTTCCGTTTATGGATGTCGGGGCACAGCCAAGGCGCGGCGGTCATGCAGGTGCTGACCCATATGCTGATAAACGACAGCGGCGTGCTGCCCGAGAACTTGGTGGGCTACGGTTTCGCGTCCCCCATGACGGTCATGGGCGGCGTCAAGGTGGACCCGGCGGCCTACCCCCTGTACCATGTGCTCAACAGCGACGATTATGTCGCCCGCTCCGGCGCGCAGATGCATCTGGGCGTCTGCCTGTACTACCCGGCAGGGGAGGCGGTGCGCAAAGCCGCCTACGGCTGGCGGGAAACGGAAAAGGCGCAAAGCGCCCGGGCCGCCCTGCGCTTTTTGACCAGGAGTGTAAATGACATGCCCGCCCTGATCGAATACGGCATGGCCTATCTGCAGGCCCTTTCCCAAATGCCCGTGCAGGAGATGGTCAACGCCATGAGTGTGATGCGGCTGCGCATACTGCCGCTCAAGCAGATCCTGGCCGTCACCGGCACCAGCCAGGAATCCATGCTGAGCTATGCCCGCCGCCGGGTGGAAAAGGCGTATGTGACCATCACCGGCCACGGCTTGGATCAGGGCAGGCTGGATGGGCTGCAGGCGGAAATTGAAGCGGTGATGAAGGGAACAGGCGCGGCGGAATTCGGCCAGGCGCTCAGCGAAATGCTGCTTTGCCCGCATACCCTGCGCGGCGGCACGGGCAAAAGGTACACGCCTTACCAGTATATCGCGCTAAAGGGCGCGGCGGCGCTTCACCCCGCGATCTGGCAAAATGGCGCAAAGCCAAGGCTCAAGTGGGTATCTCATGAGATGGAGCCGGGGCTTACAGCGCCGCCGTCCGTCTCCGCCGAATTGCCGGCAGCCGCGGGCCTGTACAACCGCCGCCGTCCGATGGTGAGCCGCAGCGTGATCCCCCGCCGCCATCAGGGCTTTTCCAGCCTGCGGCGCTGATCCGGCCCGGCAAAACGCCGGGGCGCCGCTCCTGCCGCCTGCGCGTCGTCGATTTTCTTGCATTGAGCGCGCCTTGTGTGCTACAATCATGCTGTTCAATTTTCAAAAGTGGAAAGCAGGCGAAGGCGCATGCATATTTTTGTAGATGTTATGGGCGGTGACTATGCCCCCAGAGCGGCGGTGGAGGGTGCGGCGGAAGCGCTGCACAACATGGATGATCTCCGCCTGACGCTGGCAGGTGTTCCCGCGGCCATGGAACCGTATATGGAGAAACTGAAAAACGTGGCCGGCAGGTACAAAATCGTCGAAACGCCGGAAGTGATCTCCAACCACGACGCCCCCGTGATGGCCATCCGCCAGAAAAAAGGGTCCGGCATCGTAATGGGTATGCTGGCCGTCAAGGAAGGCCAGGCCGACGGCTTTGTTTCCGCCGGCTCCACCGGGGCGGTTCTGGCAGGCGGCATGTTCCGCCTGGGCCGCATTCCCGGCATTGAACGGCCCGCCCTGGCGCCGCTTTTGCCCAACGGCAAAGGGTATTTTCTGCTCATCGACTGCGGCGCCAACGTGGACTGCCAGCCTGAATGGCTGGACCAGTTTGGCCTGATGGGTTCCGTGTACATGCACCAGGTCATGAAGGTGGACGATCCCGGGGTCGGCCTTGTGAACATCGGCGCCGAGGCGGAAAAGGGCAACGCGCTGGTCAAGGCAACCTATCCCATCATGGAAAAAGGCAATTACAACTTTGTGGGCAACGTGGAAGCCCGGGAGATCACCAACGACCAGGCGGATGTTATCGTGTGTGACGGCTTCTCCGGCAACCTGATCTTAAAATTCATGGAAGGCGTGGCCGGTACCCTGATGCGCATCATCAGGAAAGAGCTCAAGTCCGATCTTCGGGGCCAGGTGGGCGGTTTGATTGCCAAGCCCGCGTTCAGGCGCGTGAAAAAGTTGATGGATTACTCCGAAGTCGGCGGAGCGCCGCTCCTGGGTGTGCAAGGCGTAGTGATCAAGGCCCACGGCTCCAGCAACGGCCATGCCATGGCCTGCGCCATTCGCCAGGCGGCGCTGATGGCAAAAGGCAATGTGGTGGGGCTGATCGACAGGCAGATTCAGGCGGGCATCATCAAAGCATAATCATGCAGCCATCATCGTGACCCCGGACTTTATCAAAAAACAGGCAGGAGGAAGAAACATGGTATTTGAAACAGTGGCCCCCATGATCGCAAAGCAGCTGCGGGTGGATGTCAGCAAGGTGACCCGCGACGCCAAACTGGTGGAAGACTTAAAGGCCGACAGCGCCAACGTTATGGTCATGATCATGGATTTGGAAGACAAATTCGGCATCATGGTGGAGGATGAGGTCATCGTTCGCCTGAAAACCGTGGGTGATGTGGTGGAATACATCGAGGCTCATCAGAACTAAGCAATGCGGCAAAATACCCGGCGTTGCCGAAATTTTTCGGCAGCGCTTTTTCATGAATCGGGGGATGTGACTTGAATAAACTGATGGATACCCTTTCCTACCGTTTCCAAAACGAAGCGCTGCTCGTCCGCGCGCTTACGCACCCCTCCGCCGGCGGGGAGGATAATCAGCGCCTGGAATTTTTGGGCGACGCGGTGCTGCAGTATTGCATGTCCCGCATCCTGTATGAAAGGCACTCTTCCATGAGCGAAGGCGGCTTGACCCACCGGCGGGCGTTGCTGGTGTGCGAAGCGGCACTCGCCAAGGTTGCGGAGGATACCGGCCTTGCGCATTATTTGATCATGAACAGGTCCCAGGAGCAGGATGGGGGGCGGGAAAATCCCTCCATCCTGGCCGACGCCATGGAGGCTGTCCTGGCGGCGGTCTGCCTGGATGGCGGCCTGGACGCGGCTTTGTCCCTGGTGAAACGGCTCTGGCCGGCGGAAGAAAGCATCTCCCAGGCGCTGGACGCCAAAAGCGCGCTGCAGGAATGGCTGCAGGCCAAAGGACTGAGCGCCCCCTCTTATGTTCTGCTGGAGACGGAGGGGCCGCCCCACAGCAGAGTGTTTACCGCCCAGGTGAACGCTCAGGGGCTGCCGCCCTTTAGCGGCAAGGGAAAGACCAAACGGCAGGCGGAGCAGCAGGCGGCAGAAAAGGCGCTTGCCCACGCCAAAGGTTCGGGAGGATCGGCATGAAGCTGAAAAAGCTTGAGATATACGGGTTCAAATCCTTTGCCCAGCGGACGGAAATCGTCTTCAACCAGGGCATTACCGGGATTGTGGGCCCCAACGGCAGCGGAAAAAGCAATATTGCCGACGCCGTGCGCTGGGTGCTGGGGGAGCAGAGCGCAAGGCTGTTGCGCGGCGCCAAAATGGAAGACGTGATTTTCGGCGGCACGGAAAAGCGCAAGGCCATGGCCTATTGCGAGGTGTCCCTTGTTTTTGACAACGAGGACAAGTCCCTGCCGGTGGATTTTTCGGAGATCATGGTCACAAGGCGCGTGTACCGCAACGGCGAAAGCGAGTATTTCCTCAACAAATCGGCCTGCCGGCTAAAGGATGTCGTGGATATGTTCCGCGATACGGGCATCGGCCGGGAGGGCTACTCCATCATCGGCCAGGGCCGCATCGACGAAATCCTTTCCCAAAAGGGGGAGGATCGGCGCCAGGTCTTTGAGGATGCCGCCGGCATCATGAAATACCGCGTCCGCAAGGAGGAAGCCGAGCGGAAACTGGAGCGGACCCGGGAAAACCTGACCCGTGTGGAAGATATACTCGATGAGCTTTCCCGCCATTTGGAGCCCCTGTCCCGCCAGGCGGAAACAGCCAGGGCGTACCTGATGCTGGCGGAGCAACTGAAGGGGCTGGAGCTGAATATTTTCCTTTTGCGCCATGACAAGCTGAAGGAGAAACTGAACAGCCTTTCCGAAGCCGCGGCCATGGTGCAGGCGGTGCTCGACCAGAATGCGGAGCAGCTGGCGGAAAAATCACAGCTTCGCCAGCAGATGGAAGACGACCTGGAACGCATGGAGAATGATCTGCTTGCGGCCAGGGAGGTGCTGACGCGCTTGACCAACGCCTGGCATGAGCGCAAGGCTGAAAAGGAAAAGATGGAGCAGCGGCTGGAAAACAGTCGCGAAAACAGCCGCCGCCTGGCGGAGGAGGCTGAGCGCCAGCATGCAAGGTATGCCGAGCTTGCCCAAATGGAGGCTTCCGGCGGCGAGGGCGTCAGAGCCCAGGAACAGGCGCTTGTAAACGAGCGGGAAAAGCTGACGGCGGAGCAGGAAGCCTTAAAGCAATATCAGCAGGAAGAAGCGGTTCGGGAGCAGGAACTGGAAACCCACAAGGCGGCCATTTTGGATGCCATGAACCGTTTGAGCAGCGAACGCACCGCCCAAACGCGCCAGCAGGCCATCATGGCGCAAATGCGGGAGCGCCTGACGGAAATCGATAAAAACGAGGCCGACCTCATAAAAAAGGAAACCTCGCTGAAAAGCGTCCATGAGGCCGCCATCCGGCAGGGCGAAGCCACCCGGGACAGCCTCAAAGCGCTCAGCCAGGACGCGGCCAAGCTGGACGAACAGGTGCAGGCCCTGGGCAGCGCCATCAGTACGAAAACCGCCGCGCTGCAGCAATCCGCGGGCCGCCAGCAGGCCATGGAAAGCCGCTTGAAGCTGCTGGAGGAAATGGCCAGGGACTTTGAGGGCTATGCCCAGGCGGTCAAAAAGGCGCTGACCTATGCCAAAACCCAGGGAGAAAGCAAGGTCCGCGGCGTGGTCGCCATGCTCATGCGCGTGCCCAAGCATTTGGAAACGGCGGTCGATATGGTGCTGGGCAGCGCGCTGCAAAACATCATTACGCAAGACGAGCCCACCGCCAAACGGGTCATCGATTATCTGCGTCAGAACCAGTTGGGCCGGGCCACCTTCCTGCCCATGAACACCATCCGCGGCCGGGTGCTGAATCGCGAGGAGCGGCAGCTGCTTTCCATGCCCGGCTGCCTGGGCGTGGCCAGCGAGCTGATTTCCTTTGACCCCGAATACCGGGAGATCATGGAGAATCTTCTGGGCCGCACGGTGGTGGCCGAAAATCTGGACGCCGGCATTGCCATCATGCGGGCGGGCCGGCAGGCCTTCCGCCTGGTGACGCTGACCGGCGATGTCATGCACAGCGGCGGCTCCATGACCGGCGGCTCCGTGCAGGCCCGGGCCACCAGCCTTTTAGGCCGCGAGCGGGAGATTGAGGAACTCAAGCTGTCCGCGCGAAAACTGAGCGAAGATATCAGGAGCGAGCGTCAGGCCCTCCAGGAGATGGAAGCGGAGCGCAACCAATTGAAGGCGCTCCGGGCCGACGCCATGAACCGCGTCCATCAGGAAGAGATCGCCGTTGCCCGGGACCAGGAGCGCGTCACGAGCGCCAAACAGGAGTGGGACGCGCTGAAATCCCGCCTTTTGATGACGCAAAACGCCCGCCAGCAGTTGGAGGAAGGCATCGCCCAGATCGAGGAGGATTTGGAGGCCATCTCCCGCCGCACCGGGGACGTGGAAACCGACCAGGAGGCCATGCAGCAAAAGACGCAAATGCTGCAAAAGGCCCTGTCCGAAGCCCGGCTTCAGGTAGAAAAGCAGCGGGAGGCCGTCACCTCCCACATGCTGTCCGTCACCGGCCGGGAGCATGAGCTTGCAAGCCTCAAACGCGACCGGCAGCGGCTTTCGGACGAAGTGCGCCACGCGCGGGAGAATTTGTCCCGCATTCAAAAGGAAAGCGAAGCCCTCTATGCAACCATCGCCCGGGACGAGGCGGCCCTTGTTCAGTTGGAGGCCGACGTGAACGCCCGGCGGGAGGAAGTTGCCGCGGCCCAAAATTCCGTGGATGAAAAGGAAGGGCGGCGGCTTTCCCTGCAAGCCACTCTGCGGACCATTCGGGATGAGGCGGAGCGGCTGCAAAAGGAAGCGGCGGAGCATACTGAAAAGCTGCATCGCACGGAACTCAATCGCACCCGCGTGGAGGCGGACCTTTCCGCCATGCAGGACCGCATCTGGAATGAATATGAACTGACCTACGGCGGGGCGGAAGCCTACCGGGCGGAGAAGTTCGACCTTTCCGCCGGGGAAAAGGAAGCGGCCTCCTTCCGGGAGCAGATACGCGCCTTGGGCACGGTGAATGTGAACGCCATCGAGGAATACGTGAACGTAAAGGAGCGCTTTGACAGCCTGACCACCCAGCGGCAGGACCTGAAAAAGGCGGAGGAAGACCTGCAATTGCTGATCACCAGGCTCCTTTCTCAAATGGAACAGCAGTTTGTGGCCCAGTTCAATCTGATGAAGGGGTATTTCAGCGAAACCTTTGTCCGGCTCTTTGGCGGCGGCCATGCGGAGCTTAGGCTGACCGACCCCAATGACGCGCTGAACTGCGGCATTGAAATCACCGCCCAGCCTCCGGGCAAAAAATTGCAGCTGCTCTCGCTCTTATCCGGCGGCGAGCGCGCGCTGACGGCTATCGCCATCCTCTTTGCCATGCTGAAACTAAAGCCCACGCCCTTTTGCATCCTGGATGAGATCGAGGCGGCACTGGACGAGGCAAACATCAACTACTTTGCCGATTACCTGGCCGAGTACGGCCGCAAGACGCAGTTTGTGGTGGTCACCCACCGCAAGGGCACCATGGAGCGCTGCAACGCCCTGTACGGTGTGGCCATGGAGGAGCGGGGCATATCGAAAATGGTGTCGGTGAATTTGACCGAGTATGCGGGGTAAGCTCCAGAGGCTTCCCCTTTGGGGGAAGCTGTCACCGAAGGTGACTGATGAGGGTATAGCCGGGTGCCGCAGATGCAACGGAAGTGCGCCTCATCCAACAGGCACGCACCTCATCCGGCGCTGTGCGCCACCTTCCCCGTCTAGGGGAAGGCTTCTGGAACGCGCTTTCATCCTGATAGTTATCATTGAGAATATCGCATGAATGGGGGAAGCATCAATGGAAGAAAAAGAAAAGAAAGGACTGTTTGCCCGCCTGCGGGAAGGGCTTTCAAAAACGCGCTCCAACCTTACCGACAAGGTGGATGTGCTGGTGGAAAACACCCGCGTGGTGGATGAGGATTTCTATGATGAATTGATGGATATCCTCATCATGTCCGACGCCGGGGTGGCAGCCTCCCAGGAGATCATGGACAAATTGCGCCAGCAGGTGAAGAAGGAAAACGTGAAAAGCGCGCAAAAGGCGCGGGATATGCTCCAGGAGATCATCGCGGCGGAAATGAACGTTCCCCGCCCGCCGCTCAAGTGGCCCATGGTCATGCTGGTGGTCGGTGTCAACGGCGTAGGCAAGACCACGACCATCGGAAAGCTCTCACTGCGCTTTCAGGCCATCGGCCGCACGGTGCTGCTGGCGGCGGGCGATACGTTCCGCGCCGCGGCGGCGGATCAGTTGTCCGTCTGGGCGGACAGGGCCAGGGTGCCCCTTGTACGCCACGCGGAGGGCGCCGATCCGGCGGCCGTGGTGTACGATGCCGTGCAGGCCGCCAAGGCAAGAAAGGCCGACCTGTTGATCGTGGATACCGCCGGCCGGCTGCACAACAAGAAAAACCTGATGGATGAGCTGCACAAAATGCGCAAGGTCATTGACCGGGAATATCCCGAGGCGGATGTGCGCTGCATGTTGGTGCTCGACGCCACCACCGGCCAAAACGGCCTGCAGCAGGCCCGCACCTTCAAGGAGTTCGCCGAAATCAACGGCATTGTGCTGACAAAGCTGGATGGTACCGCCAAGGGCGGCATCGCCATCGCCATCCGCCGGGAGCTGAACGTGCCCGTGTGGTATGTGGGCGTGGGCGAGGGCATAGACGATTTGCAGCCCTTTGATGCCAAGGATTTTGCCCAGGCGCTGTTTTGAAAGCATAACCGACAGATGAGCCGATCCCAAGCGGTTTTCATGCCCCCGCTCTTGTGCTGCCTGTACCCCTATGCTAGAATGGGGGCGTATGGAAGGGAGTGGGGGCATGAACATTTCGGATAGCTCTACCTTGCGCAGGCGCGGCCTGTCTGCGCTCAAAAACAACTGGCAGACGGCGCTGATGGTCACCTTCGTGGCCGGGCTGCTGGGCCTTGCGCAGAACACGCTGCAAATACGGCTGGATGCCAGTTCTCTGGCGAACAGGTCGCTGGCGGACAACTGGCGCAATTTCAGCATCATCATGGGGCCTTACAGTGGGATGATCACCTTGTTTGCGATTTTGCAATTCATCCTTTCGCCGGTGCTGAGCGTTGGGTTGAACACCTATTTCCTGGCGCTGCACAGGAGTGAAAATCCGCCTTTTGCCCTGCTGTTTTCGCGATTGCACGCGCTTATCCGCTGCCTTGCCCTGTATGTGCTGATGGGCATCTTCATCTTTCTGTGGTCGCTGCTGCTCATTGTGCCAGGGATCATCGCCGCCTACAGGTATGCCATGGCTCCTTTTTTGATGGCGGACGATCCGGAGCTGGGGGCGCTGGATGCCATCAACATGAGCAAAGAGATGATGGACGGCCACAAGGGCAGGCTGTTTGCCTTGCAGTTCAGCTTTATCGGCTGGGCGATCTGCTCCATGGTACTGGTATCCTTCCTATATGCATCGTTGGGCATCATCGGCACTGCGCTGGGGCTGTTTGCGTCGCTGGCGTTACAGGTGTATATCAATTCCTCTGTAGCCGGTTTTTATCTGGAGCTTTCCAGCCTGCGGGGGCTTTCTGGAAATGATGTGCGGGGACGTGTGGAATAGCTGAACGATACACAGTACAAAAGGCCGTACGCGTCACGCACGGCCTTTTTGTTGTTTGCTTCGGTTATATCCCGATTTTCTGGTATGTAGGAAGGCTGATTCCCCTTGAATAAAAAGTACAGCCGCATCTGTGCACAAAAGCTGCGGCTGGTTTTTTATTTTGCGGATTACAGCGGCGACGCGTAGGCCTCGGGCGTTGCCTATTTACCAAACGCCTCCAACAGCGTTTTGGCCATATCTTCCTTGCTGCAGGTCAGCGTGTGCCGTACCGGCAGCGTGCGCAGGGAGGATACCTGCTTTGGCATGGGCACGCCTGTTTCGGCCTCCAGGTGCAGCGCGCAGTCAAAGGCGTCCAGGCCGATGGCGGTTTCCTGGCCCAGAACCGCGTCCGCCACGTCGGCGGTAAACTTGAAGGGGTGGGCGGTGGCCACGATCACGGCCGGCGTATTGTCCCTGGTGCGCACCCTGTAGGTATTGAGCACATGGCTGGCCACGGCGGTGTGGGGGTCCATGAGGTACTGGTACCGCTGCCAGATGCGCTGCATTTCCCGGGAGGTGGCCATATCGTCGGCATAATCGCCCTCGATCAGCCTTTTGATGCGGTCCAGGCGGTCCGCGCCGATATCATAGCTTCCGCTTTCCTTCAATTCCTTCATCCACCCCGCGACCAGTTCGCCGTCTCGGTCCGCCACCTCATACAGCAGCCTTTCCAGGTTGGAGGAGATCAGGATATCCATGGAGGGGGACATGGTCTTATGGAACGACCGCTGCAGGGAGTAAACCCCCTTGTCCAAAAAGTCGGTCAATACATTGTTGCGGTTGCTGGCGCAGATCAGCCGGCCCACCGGCAGCCCCATCAGGTGGGCGTAATAAGCCGCCAGTATGTTGCCGAAGTTGCCTGTGGGCACCACGAAGTTCACCGGGCTCCCCAAGGCGACGGCGCCTTTGTGGACCAGGTCGGCGTACGACGAAAAGTAGTATACGATCTGCGGCGCCAGCCGGCCGAAGTTGATGCTGTTGGCGGAGGAAAGCACCTTGTGAAGGGCATTCATCCTCTCCTGGAACGCGGTGCTTGCAAAAAGGGTTTTGACGCCCGTTTGAGCGTCGTCAAAATTCCCCTGCACGCTGATGACCAGGGTGTTGCCGCCGCCGGTGGTGGTCATCTGCATTTCCTGCACGGGGCTGACGCCATCCCGCGGGTAAAATACGGTGCAGCTTGTTCCGGGCACGTCTTTGAAGCCTTCCAGCGCCGCCTTGCCCGTATCGCCGCTGGTGGCCACCAGTATGCTGATCTCCCGGTTCTCGCCGTTTTTCTTGGCGGCCATGGTGCTCAAATGGGGCAGGAGCTGCAGTGCCATGTCCTTGAAAGCCAGTGTTGGGCCGTGGAACAGCTCCAAAATAAAGGTGCGGCTGTCCAGGTCCACCACGGGAGCGACATCGCTATGGCTGAAACGGCCTGTGCCGTAGGCGGCATTCGTGGCCTCGTCGATTTCCGAAGGCGCGTAATCCTCCAGAAAGAGCTTCAAAATGCGCGCGGCACGCCTGGCGTAAGGCATGCGCCCCAGGGCGGAGATTTCCTCCAGGCTAAGGCGCGGGAACATGGCCGGCACATACAGGCCGCCATCCTTGGCCAGGCCGTACAGTATGGCCTGGGAGGCGGTGACGCAGGCGCCGCCCCTGGTGCTGAAAAAGGACATAGTATCCACACTCCGGTAATCAGAATATAGAAAAAAGGACGGCGGCCTGGGCCGCCGCCCCTTTGCGACGAAATAAGGAACGTCAGGCTATGTATTTTGCGACAAATTCGGGCAGATTCTCCGTATCTTCGCTGATGGAGAGTACGAACTCCACCCCGTGACGCTCGCACAGCCCGTCCAACCGCTCGAAAAACCACTTGGCGTCCTTCAGGTCGATTTTGATAAGCTTCAGGAATGCGTCGATAAATATGGTGCCCACATCAAAATTCTGGGCCAGCAGGCCGCACAGGAAGCCAAGGAACATTTCCGCGCTGACAATGCCGTACTCTCCGGCGTTGATGAAACGAACCTCATGGCGAAGATCAAACATATACCGGTTGTCATCATCTATAAAAAGGACATCACTTTTGGATTCCTTGATGGAATGATTGGCCAGGTCTATGATGCGCTTGGTTTTTCCTGATCCCTTTTTTCCGTGAATTACCTGAATCATGGAGCAGCGCCTCCTTTTGTCGATTTTCCTTTATTGGTATTATAACGCATAACTGCCTATTATGCAAACAAATCAATTGGATGTGCCGGGGTTCATTTTCTCCATCAGTTCCTGGAAGGAAAGGGGCTGCAAAAACCGGGGCTTTGCGCCGGCAAGGCGCGCGTCCCAGCGGCAAACGCCCGCGTATTCGCACCACGTGCAGGCGCTGAAGGCTCCGAGCCTGGCGGGGGATACGGAGATGGAGCCTTCCCGCATGGCATTGGCCAGGCTTTGCGCCGTTTGCGCGGCGTGGCTGATGAGCCCGTGCATCTGCTCAAGAGAGGCGGCGCTGGCGTGGGCGGTCAGCGCGCCGGATTTAGTGAATACCTGCTTCAGGCTCACGCCGTCCCTGTCCATCAGTTCCACCACTGTGGCGTCGGAGAGCACGACGCCTTTTAATCTAAGCATCTGCGCGATCTGCTGCTCGGCCTGCTCCTTTACACCGGAATCCAGCTCCGCCAGGGGATCGTCGATGTGGAAATAAAAGGCGCCTGCCGGCTCCGCGCCGGGCATCAGTTGCAGGGCGGCCATCAGGTACAGCATCAATTGCAGCTGCAGGCCCCAGTAAAGTTGGGCGGGTTCCAGGTCTCTGTTGCCGCTCTTGTAGTCCACCACCCGCAGGTAGATGCTTTTGTCATCCTCGAACAAATCGATCCTGTCGATGACGCCGCGGAGCAGCACCTGCACGCCGTCCTTCATCTGCAGGCGGATGGGCGGCAGCAGGCTGTCCGGCGTGCCAAAGCCCACCTCGGCCATGCGGGGCCGAAAGCTGCTGCTTTTCATATGCTGGGTGAATATCCAGGCGGCCCGGCGGATGATGCGCGTATACCTTTTCCCAAGGGCCGCCGTTTGGGCGTTTTCCCCCAGCGGGCCCTGGGCCCATTCCTGTTCGATGGGGGAAAGGACTTTATCCATGATGCGGTCGCATTCCTGCCGGCTGATTTCGGGCCAGGTCTCATCCTGTGCGGCCTTTTCCGTAAAGTCCTTCAGCGCGCTGTGAAAATAGGTGCCTACGTCGGCGCTGGTCAGGGTCCATTCTTTTCTTGTAACCGGGCGCAGGCCGTAATGCACAAAGTGCTTGTAGGGGCATTTGGCATACTCTTCCAGCCGGCTGACGGACATGGTTTCGTGGCCAAACAGTTTCAGGGCCGTTTCCCGTTCCAGCAGGTTTGTTTCCAGCGTGTCGTTCAGGGCGCTTACAATTTGCATGGCCTTGTGCTGCGTCCCCGGGTTTTGATATAGGGCTGCCCAGGCCAGGAGCCATTCTTTGGGCAGCGCCTCTTCGATGGACGCGTCGTCCCACAGCCTGGAAAGCCGCAGCGCCAGGCCGGCAAGGGCCGGGGTGGGGGCCAGGGGTTCCCGGGGGCCGGAGGGGCCGGTGACGCCGCCGGATTCCTCCATCAGGGGGAACAGCCGCGTTTTGAGCAGCGACAAAAAGCCGGCCGGACGCTGGCTCTGCCCGCTTTGGGTAGCCTGGGCATAGCTTAGAAACAAGCTTTGGGCAGGTATGGTCAGCGTTTGCTTCAAATGGTTCAGGGCCAATTGGTCCCGGCCCTTGCCGCTTTGGCCGAGGCTGGTATCCGCCAGGCTTTCCAGCTGCTCCCGTTCCTCATCCATCAGCAGGCTTTGGCTGTCCGACTGCAAAAAGCCGTCGCCAAGCCCCAGCACAAACAGCGCCTTGATGCTGCCGGGCATGATGTGGCCGATGTCGCCACAGACCACGGTGTCCTGCACAGGGGGCAGCGCGCTTAATTCTCCCGCGGAAAAGCCGGCCGCCAGCCAGGCCGCCACCTGGGTGGCGGGCGCCCGCAGGCCGGAAAGCAGTTCATGCATCTGGTCCAGCGTGCCCAACAAGAACTGCCATACCTGCCGCGTCTTGGCGGCCTGGGCGGGCAGGTTCATTTGGAGAAGGAGTTCCTCCTCTTTTTGCAGGGTGTGGTAAGCATCCGCCTGCTCCAACAGGTGAAAGATGGCCCGCAGGGATTCGGTGGCTTCTTTTGCCTTCAAAAGGGACGAACGCAGCGTTTCCAGCGGCGCGATCAGGGCCTGCCGCACCGGCTCCAGCCTTTGGGCTTCTTCCTTGCTGCCCCGCACAAAGGGCGTGCGCCACCTTTCTCCATAAATGCCGTTGGCCAGGGCGTAATTCTCCAGCCTGTAACAATCCTCCGGCGATACGGGCGCGTAGCCGGATTTCAGACAGGCGATGACATCGGCCTTTGGGTAACCCTTGGATACGGCGCGCAAGGCATGCAATAGGAAACGGATCAGCCCATGGGAGGAAACCGGCGTCTTTTCCTCCAGGTAGATGGGGATGCCATAGCCCGGCAGTACCGCCGACAGGATGGAAGCATAATCCGCAATGCTGCCCGCCGCCACCGCGATTTCGCCCCACGGGATGCCGGATTCGTGGAGCTTTACCATCTGTGAGGCAGCCTCGTGGGCTTCCGCGTAGGGGTTGGGGGCGGCATAGAGACTGACAGCCTCCGGCTTTTCGGGATACGCCTGGGCGGCACGGGCAAACAGGTTTGCTTCCAGATGGGCGATCTCCGGCACGGAATCAAGCGGTGCAAGCTTCAAATACGTCCATTCGTATTCGGTGTTTTGGCTTTTCAGCATGCGGGAAAGCCGCTGGGCGCTTTTGCGGGTGGGGGTGAACAGATCGCCATCCCTGGCCGTAGGCCTGTCCATGGTAAGGGCCACGGTCATTTTGGAGCACAATGCCGCGCCGGCGCAGAGGGATTCGCAAAGCTGAGGGCTTAGGATGTCAAAACCGTAAACAAATACATAGGCTCCGTCAAAAAGCCCGCTTTGGTGAAGGCGCCTGGCGGCCTCCGCCTGCACATCCTCCCCGTCCACAAAACGGCCGGCCAGCTGGTTTTCATAAGCCTCCCAGCAAAGAGCGATGTCCGTCAGTTTGTGCTGGAGCGCGCCGCCGGGCAGGGCCTGGGCGTGGGACAGCATCGTCTGGGCGGTCAAGCGCCCGCGCTTGAAATCCGCGATGAGGCTGCCCATCTTTTCCACAAGGCCCAGCTGGGCCGCCGAGCGGCGGTAAAAGGTGAGTTCCCTTTGCACCAGCAGTATGGCGCGGGAAAGCGCCATCTGCTTGCCCCTATTGTCCAGGGGAACCCGGCCGTCGGTGCCGGCGGCATCAAATATCCGCTGGGTCAGCCGGGAAGGGGACAGCACCTGTATGCGGAAAAAGCCCGGTAGCTCAAGGCGGCGGATCAGCTCCACCTCGGCCTGCAGGGTATACTGCTCCGGCACAAGCATCAGGCAGGTTTCGCCCGCCTTGTACAGCTTGCCGATTTCATTGATCATATGGGGCAGAAGCCTGTGCATTCTGCCGCCCAGTATGGTGACTTTTCCCATGCGCACCCCTCCGAACCCATTATGCCATGGGAACGGGGCCGCGTCAAATGCGGCCTTTCAAAATGCCGTAAAATGGGGTATCATGGAAGGGGAAAGAAATGGGGGAAGACGTTGCGTCTTTTGATACTGGCCGATATACATGCCAACGCACAGGCGTTACGGGCTGTTTTGAATCATACCGCCTCCTGGCGGGTGGATGGGATCATCTCCCTGGGGGATCATCTCAACTACGGCCCCATGCCCAGGGAAACCCTGGCGCTTTTGCACGATGCCAAGGTGCGTTTGCTGATGGGCAACCATGAGGAACGGCTGGTAAGAATGCGGGCGGGCGACAGGGACCTTAACGAAAACTACAACTGGTCCATGCTGCAGTGGACAAGCAGTCAGGTGGGCGGGGAAGCGTTGGGCTACCCGCAGGAGGCGGTTTTCAGCGATATGCTGCTGACCCATGCCGTGCCTGGCAATACGAACCGCCTGATCCGATCACGTGATGCCGGTGAAATGGACGGCATTCTGGAAGCGTTGCCCCAAACCCGCCTGGTGTGCGGGCATAACCATGCGCCCTGGCGGCATGCGCGGCACGGCAAGGAATATGTCTGCGTGGGCAGCCTGGGAATGCTGGAGGATAACGTTGGCGCAAGGGCCGCTTTCGCGCTGGCGGGGGAGGACGGGGTGGAGACGTTCGCTATCCCCTATGATCCCGGTGGGCTGAAGGCCGTCTTCGTGCAAAGCGGGCTGGCCGCGGCCGCGCCGGAGCTTGCCCGGGCAGTGTATCAGGTGATGCTGACAGGCGCCCAGGAGCTGACGCTTGTGTTTATGCATGCCGTCCACGCCGCCGCCGCGCAGGCGACCCTTCCCTGGCACAGCCGGGAGGCCTTTGCCCTGGCGGCAGAGCGCTTTCCCTGGACGGAGGACATCTCCTGCGAAGCGTTCTGGCGCCGCGCGTAATCAAGCACTCGCCATCTAGGAGGAAGCCATGCAATTTGAGGATACCATTGCCGCCATCGCCACGGCGGCCGGCCAGGGCGGCATCGCCATCCTGCGCATCAGCGGCCCGGAGGCCGAGCCTATACTGCGCCGGGTCTTTTTGTCTGCAAAGGGGGAGAGGGAAACCTTCCCTTCCCATTTGATGATATACGGCCATGTGGTCAAGGACGGCGGGCCTATCGACGAGGCCATGGCCGTGCTGATGCGCGCCACCCGCAGCTATACCCGGGAGGATGTGGCCGAAATCCACACCCACGGCGGGCGGATCATGGGTCAGTTGGCGCTGGAAGCGGTGCTGGATGCCGGGGCCAGGCAGGCGGAGCCGGGGGAGTTCACCCGCAGGGCATTTCTCAATGGCCGGCTGGATTTGAGCCAGGCGGAGGCGGTGATGGGCCTCATATCCGCCGGCGGCAGGCAGGCGGCCAAGGCCGCCATGCGGCAATTGGACGGCGGGCCTAGCCGCTTTATACGGGATGCGCTGGACAGGCTGTATCTGCTCATGGCCGGGCTGGAGGCCGCCATCGACTACCCCGAGGAGGTGGAGGAGGCGGAAGCCACACAGCACTTGCGGGAAGGTGTGTTGTCCCTTGCCCGGCAGCTGGAGGCCGCGTGCAGCGAGCGGGGCGTCAAAATGCTGGAGCGGGGCATGGATGTTGTGCTGTGCGGCCGGCCCAACGCCGGCAAAAGCTCCCTGCTCAACGCGCTGTTGGGGGAGGACAGGGCCATCGTCACCGATGTACCCGGCACCACCAGGGACATACTGACCGGCAGCATGGAATTGAACGGCCTGCCGGTGCGGCTGAGCGACACGGCAGGCCTTCGGGATACGAATGATACGGTGGAGAAGATCGGCGTTGACCGGGCCCAAAAGGCCATTCTGATGGCGGATGTGGTGATCCTGGTCATCGACGCCGGGCATGCGCTGGCGGATGATGATAAAGCGTTTTTGGTTTCGCCGCCCGAGGGCGATTTTGCGGTTGTGCTGAACAAAAGCGACCTGGAAGCATGTGTGACGGCGGACGATATCCAAGCGGTGTGCCCTTGCGTACCGGTGATTGCCCTTTCCGCCCTGACAGGCGAGGGGCTGGACGATTTGAAGGCATACCTGCAAGAAAAGGCCGGGGAACCTTCCCGACTGGCCATCACGACTTCCCGCCATCTGTCCGCTGCCAGGCGGGCAGCAGGCAGCCTTCGCCAGGCAGCGGACAGCCTTGCTGCCAGCGTACCCCTGGATCTGGCCGCGGTGGACCTGCGGGATGCCCTTTCCGCCTTGGGCGAGATCACCGGGGATGAGGTGGAGGAACGGATACTCGATCAGGTGTTTTCCACTTTTTGCGTAGGAAAGTAAAGGGGGTGAAGAAGATGATTTTATTCAGGCCCGTCGGGCAAGCGGAGCTTGATCTGATTGCCGGCAGCGGATGTTGCTCTTTTCCGCCCCGGCTGCCGGAACAGCCTATTTTTTATCCGGTTTTGAACGAAAAGTATGCTTGTGAAATTGCAGAGAAATGGAACGCGGCGGACAAATCCTCCGGGTATAAAGGTTACGTGACAAAATTTGAGGTCGCGGACGATTTCATCAAGCGCTACAAAATACAGACGGTCGGGGCGGGCTATCATCAGGAGTTTTGGATTCCCGCGGAGGAGCTTGATGCGTTTAACAAGCATATCATCGGGAAAATAGAAGTGATCAAGTGCTTTGAATAACAAATGGGTCCTGGTGTTGCGGCCGCATATGTGCTATTCTCCGCTGAAGGGCGGCACAAAGACCGTATCCGCCGACAAGGCGTCCTGCTCATAGCCGGACAAGCCCAGCATGACCATGTGGTCATGCACGCGCTTGTACTCTTTTTCGGTGATCCTGCGGTCAAGGCCGGGGATGCTCACGCCGTTCATGGGCACGTATTGGCGCATGAGGCTCACCGGGGTGCTTTCCGGCAGGTTTTCCTTGATCCAATCCAGGATGCGGATGCTTTCGCCCGTCAGGCCGGGCAGGATCAGATGGCGCACCAGCGTACCCTTTTGCATCATGCCTTCGGCATCATAGACAGCGGGGCCGGTCTGGCGGCACATTTTTGCAATGGCTTGGGAAGCATATTCGAAATAATCCGGCGCGCCAGCGCACAGCTTGCCCATGGCGGGGGAGAAGTGCTTCAAATCGGGCAGATAGATGTCCACAATGCCTCCCAGCAGTTGTAAGGTTTCCGCCTTTTCATACCCGCCGCAGTTCCATACGATGGGGATGCTTGGCTTATAAATTTCCAGCGCTTCCAATATGGCCAGGGTAAAATGGGTCGGCGTGACCAGGTTGATGTTGTGCACGCCCTCCTCTTCCAAGCGTTTGAAGGTGCCTGCCAGCTCCGCAACGGAAATGCGCTTGCCTAAAAGACGGTGGCTGATCTCCCCATTTTGGCAATAGGCGCAGCGTAGCACACAGCCGGTAAAGAACACCGTGCCGCTGCCCCGGGTGCCGCTTAAACAGGGCTCCTCCCAGTCGTGGCGGGCGGCCCTGGCGATGACGGGGTCCGTGCCCATGCGGCAAAAGCCGCTGCCGGATTCCGGTGTTCTTTCCACGGCGCAGCTTCGGGGGCAAATAGAGCAAAGGGACATTTAAAACTTCTCCTCATTTTGGCCGGCGGGTCGGATATTGGGGGATAAGGCCAAGCGCCGTTCAGATTCTATACTTCATAAATTGGTGAAGGCGGTCATATTCAGCCCGGGGGAAAGGAAACCAGTTCTGCTGATACTTGGCCTTGTCGATATCCCGGAATGCCACGTAGATGCTCTTTGCTACTTCAAATGCGTCATATTCGGCAGCAAATACCGGCGGCTTAGCGGATGAAAAATCCAGCGCGGAGGGGGATGGGTCATAAAAACGGAACGCCGTGACAGAAGAATCCTTGCTTCCGGTTATTTCACATAGGAGCACTTTGACAGATTTGCCGTTTTGCTGCAGCTCCATTCTATATACATATTGCTCGCTGTTCAGACAGATATAGTGCCGCACCGGCTGATTCTCGATGAGGCTGTTTGCGATACCAAGAAGCTGAGCGCCGATATCGATACCGGCGTATTTTGTACATTCAATGGAAAATGCGTCTGTCTCCGAGCTGATCATAATTACAAACCAGCCGCCGGCAACATCGATGATCTGAAACATATCCCCTCCGGTGATTTACCAGCGCTCCATATTCCTGCGGTGCTTTTCCAGGTAAATTTTCTTCAATTCTTCGGGCGAAATGGCGTAACATAGCATGATATCGTTGAAATACATCAAAACATCGCACATCTCTTCTACAAAATGATGCCTTACGGCTTCATTGTCCATGATCTGGCCGTCGCCCGATTTTTTGATGATATCCGCAACCTCGCCCACCTCGATGAGCATCCACAGCAATTGCTCACGGGCGATTTCGGGCGACAGGCCGCCCCATTTTTCCTTGTATTTTTCCTGCAATTGCTTTTGTATTTCCTGCATTTCGTTCAGTCCGAAATCGCTCACGTATTTCCCTCCGTCAAAATGGAATTTGGAAGCTTCGCATTCTGGTTATAGTGTTCAGCGGTCTATCTTTTCGCTATATGTTTTTTTGCTCAGGTAATGTTGAATATCCTGCTTTCTGCACTCAATCATATCGCAGGGAAGCTGGTCAATGGCAAACCATTCTAATTCGGAACATTTATCCGGTTCCATAACGCCGGGCGTTCCGCTATATGTATTAACAACAAAATAGATATCATAATAGGTTCTGTCTTTGGACAGACGGTGAGACAAATGCACAAATGACAAGTCGTCAGGCATAACACTGATTCCAATTTCTTCTTTGCATTCCCGAACGACAGCCTCCCGCGCCGTTTCATCCTTGTCAACATGGCCGCTTCCCGCTATGTCCCATTTGCCGTCCTGATAGCCCGTATTTTGCCGGCGATGCAGTAATATTTTGGTGCAAGTTTCTTCCTTTTTCAAAACAATCGGAAATATTGCCGATAATGACTTAAAGTGTTCACTCATTACGAATCCTCCAATTCACAGAAATGAATAACCTGCCGTTCATATTACCCGACAAATTCCTGCTTGCGCTGCTCCCATTGTACACAAAAGCACACACCGCTGCAAGACAAACGGCAGCGGCGTGTGCTTTCTATGCAAGAGGCAAGTTGGAAATTGGCTATTCAGCATCATGCTTATGATGTATACGCAATGCGCCACGCAATCCCTACAGCTCCACGCTAAACAAATAGGCCGTACTGTATTTGTCGCAGCCATCAAGAAATACTTCCGCAGTCCAATATTTATCCGGGTAGGGAATATTCACGCCTTGACCCAGAATGATGTTTCTTGTGACATCGTACATGGCGTCGCTGTCATAGCCCTCGCGCTTGTGCATCGCGTCGTTGTCGCCGGAGAAGGCGGCATACGCAAACTGGGAGAGGAACGGAGGGCCCGCTTTGCCATTGCTTTGCGGCACGAAGTCGAAATGGAGAAATCCTTCCGGCACGGGGGTATCCGCCTTCATAAACCGTCCCCAAACACCGTGCCACTGGCCCACATCCACGCCCAGCCCGTAATGGTGCATAAATAAAACATCATGGTCAAAGTCTGATTTATGGTCATCCATGGCATCCAGCGTGCGGAAAAGCTTTTTGCGGACCTCCATATCATCCAGGTCATCGCCTTCCCGCCCGATAAAGCGCATGGCGGCCATTTTTCTGTATTCAAAGCTGTCCACCTTGAAGCCTTTTTGCTGCCGCTTGACCATGTCCGGCATAAACAGCGCCCACTGCACCCCGGCATCGCAATCTTTCAGATAATTGATATATCCGAATAGATCTACGCTGTCCGTGCCTGTAGGGCCTGTTTTGTTTCCCGCAATTTTTTCCCGAACGCTGCGCTCCCGCATTACCGAAAAGTCGGCAAACACACCGGCAACCGTTTCACGCAGCCGCTCGTCATGTGATATCCCCGACAATTCGTCATCAAACCTGTCCAGCGCCTTGAAAACCGCCGCGTTGACCACACCGGATGGCTCCAGTTCTTTTAAGCAAGCGCGAAGCTGGGCATTTTGCTCTTTGAACCGCGCAAGCACGCCCTGCATCAAAATTTGCTCGTTTTCGGCGAGTTTTTCGTCACTCCATTGGGAATCGTCAAGTATCCATTCGGTCAGCGCATCAAAGACGCCCGGATTTTGCCCTCTTGCCTTGCCTGCCCAGCTGACGATTCTGTTGTATTTCTCGGCACTGGTCAGTGTATCGCCCTTTTCACCGTCGATATCGTTCCAATCGACCAGATAAAAATCGTTGAACAGTTGACGCGACATATCAAATCCTCCTTGAATGTTGACGTGAATGGTCAGCGGATGGAACAGCCTGACCCGTCCCCGCTGCACTTTCGATGGCGGCATACCGTGAAATCGCGTGAACGCCTTGGAAAAGCTCTCCTGCGTATCGTATTGATAGCGCATCGCCACATCGATTATTTTGCTCGCCGGCTGCAGCAAATCCTGCGCGGCCAGACTCATCCGCCTGTTGCGGATATACTCACCGACGGTCATGCCCATCACCACATGAAAAATCAGCTGAAAATGGGAGCTTGACGTATACGCCTGGCCCGATATCTCGTCTACGCTGATATCGTTGGTCAGGTTATTTTCGATGTAATGAATGGCTTTGGACAAGCTTTGTATCCAGTTCACAAGCGGACCTCCTTCAGGGAGTATCATACAGCAGCAATGCCGGGAAAGTCATGTCTTAAAATACGGCGTTCTGTCCGCTTCCCGCATCACCTTCGCAGTACAAATTTCTGGTTTGGATATCCATGCTCAATCGTCAGTTCATCCGCTGCAAAGCCAAACTTTTTATACAGCGCCCTTGGGGCAGCCCCCCACTTGTCATCTTCTCGAAAGGTAGATACCCATATATCCATGCCGTTTGGAAACATGGAAATCATCTTTTCCACAAGTGCCGACCCAATCCCCTTTTTTCTGTGCAGAGGATGAACAGCCATGCATGACAGGCATTTGCTGTGAATGGAGAAAAGCAGGACGCCCACAATTTGATCATGGCATTTTACGCACAATGCCGTCTGACGGCCAATATTCTGCTCAAGTATTTTCCTGTATTCATCCAGAATAAGCCCGGGGAAATTGTCTTTTACGGCATGAACCAGGTCCATCCAAGGCTCAACGTCTTCAGGCGCCGCCAATTGCAAAACATATGGATTTTCCATGGTGATCTCCCTTCGGCATGAAAAGCGGCAATTCATCCGTCCTGACAAAATGGGAATTTGTCGGCCCCGCATTATGCTTATCAAGTGAAAGCGGGGCCAACAGAGCATGTTTATTTTGTAGCCCATGGAAGGGGATCGTTTAGCTCCACTGTTCCAGACATAATACTTGGCGTTCTCTCGCCCGTTTCCGGATTGGTAGGGTTATCTATCTGATACAGATATCCGGTTTTTCCGTATCTGCCAAGCTTGCTTTGGTCGTAGCGGTCACTGTCCATGCAGATGTTGACAGCTTTCAGTGCGACCGTCACTTCCTGGTTCCCAAAGAAACCGGTGTTCTCTAAAAGCGCATGTTCCCATAGAAACTCACATTCGATGTTGAGAAAACACTCTTTGATCCGCGGCGCGTTGACCCTCGCGGCGCTTTCCGCCGTTAAGCCGGCGGCGGTAATCTCATCTGTTTCAAACTCATTGTTACCAATCGTCTTTATACAGCGGTCATATATGTCATACGAAGGGAAGTTCAGCACGCAAACGCCGGTTTCTTTGAGTGATTGATACATATGTCCGCTTTTTGAGACTGCGCCCATAATACAGACAAATTCATCTTTTCCGCCGCCCGCAAAGGTCGACCAGGATTGCAGACAGGCGTTTTCTTTCCCATTCGATTTCCAGCCTGTAACGACAAATACCAATGATGGCATGGCTGTCAGAAAACCCTGCCATGTACACCATGGCTCGGTCATTTTTTCAGGCCTTGCGGAAAAATCCTTTTTCATGACGATACTCTCATCCTTTCGTATCTAATATAAAAAATCCGCAGTTCAAAACTACCCAATCGATTCCTGTTGCTTGCTATTATATGAAAAATCCTTCGCATTTACAATATAAGGGGATCAACCGCACCATCGCGTTGTATCCGCCTGATCGCGGCTATTGGCGGATGATGCCCAAATTTACGTGTGCTTCGACCCGAAAACCGCATAATTCCTTTGTTTTTGCTCTTGTATTCTCCTTCCAGCCATGGTATACTAAAACGCAGGCAGACAAAATTACCGTCATGACCTGTTTGAAAGAAGGGTGTAAGCGAAAGAGTGGGTATTGCTTGATTCTATTCTCAATAGCTGTGGCCGTTGCTTGTTGTTTGAACGTTCCAGGGGCAAAATACCCCGAGCGTTTGATGCAGGTGCAGTCCCGTTATTCGAGAGTAGGACGATAAGCAATAAGAGGCCACTCTTTTCTGTTGCCCAAATGAACCCGGCGCCCATGCGCCGTTTCGTCAAAAAACCGAAGGAGAAGCCATGAGCAAAGGTGATATCGCCGCGGCCGCGCTGCCCATCTGCCAGAAGCTTGCAAAAGAGCTGGGTTATGAATTGATTGAGGTAGCCCTGGAAAAAGAGCCCGCTGGGAAGTATCTGCGCATCTATCTGGATACGCCCAATGGGATCACGCTGACCGACTGCGAAGCCTTCCACCGGCGCGTGCAGCCGCTGATGGAGCATCTGGAGTATGACTTCCTGGAGGTCTGCTCGCCCGGCCTGGACCGGCCCATCAAAACCCCTGAGGATTTTGCGCGCAGCGAGGGCGAAGAGGTGGAGGTCCGCCTGTTCAAGCCTATTGATGGGAAAAAGATATTCGAAGGCACCTTGGCCGGTTTGGAAAACGGTCAAATCCTGCTGGATACTTTGGAAGGCCGCAAGGAATTTTCGCAGAAAACAGTCGCCCTGGTGAAAAGGCTCGTCTCCCTGGAGGGGATGGAGGAAGTGGACCTGGGTGAATAAAAAGCCACATATTACCAATGGAAGGCGGTATCCATCCCATGAAATCCGAGATCGTTGAAGCAGCAAGGGCGTTGGCCAGAGAAAAAGGCATTGATGAAGAAATGCTCTTTTCCACCATTGAAGAGGCCATGAAAACGGCCTACAAAAAGAACATGCCCAAGAATACGCCGGTGCCGGCCAACCTGAGCGTCCACATCAACCGCAGCACGGGGCAGGAGCAGGTGCTGGCCCGCAAGATCGTTGTGGAGCAGGTGGAGGAGCCCAACAACCAGATTTCTTTGGCGGAAGCCCACCGTATCCGCCCGGATTACCAATTGGGCGATATCGCCGAGGTGGATGTGACGCCCCAGGGCTTTTTGCGGGTGGCCGCCCAGGCTGCCAAACAGGTGATTGTGCAGCGCATTCGGGAAGCCGAGCGCGGCAAGGTCTACGAAGAGTTTATTGAAAAGGAAAACGAGATTCTTACCGCCATCGTGCAGCGGGTGGAAAACAAGGCCGTCTATGTGGAATTGGGCCGCACCGAAGGCGTGCTGGAAGCCAGCGACTTTATGCCCGGCGAGGAATACCACATTAACGACCACATCAAGGTATACGTGCTGCAGGTGCAGCGCAGCGGGCACGAGGGCATTCGCGGGCCGCAGGTGCGGGTCAGCCGCATTCATCCGGGCCTTGTCAAGCGCCTGTTTGAAATGGAAGTGCCCGAAATCGCCGCCGGTGTGGTGCAAATCCGCTCCATCGCCAGGGAAGCCGGCAGCCGCACCAAGATGGCCGTATCCTCCTCCGACGCCGTCATCGATCCCGTAGGCGCCTGCGTGGGCCAGCGGGGCAGCCGTGTGGACAAAGTGGTGGAGGAACTGAAGAACGAGAAGATCGACATCATCAAGTGGTCGCCGGACCCCGCCGAGTTTGTGGCCAACGCGCTGAATCCAGCCCATGTTTTAAGCGTGTTCGTGGCCGAGCGGGAAAAGGCCTGCCGCGTGGTGGTGCCCGACAACCAGCTTTCCCTGGCCATCGGCAAGGAGGGTCAAAACGCCCGCCTGGCGGCCAAGCTGACCGGCTGGAAGATCGATATCAAGTCCCAGTCCCAGGCGGCGGAGTTGATGAATCTCCCCGTGGAGGAAGAACCGGTCTACGAGGAAGATCCCCTTCTGCCCCTTATCGACGACGATACCCTGTAACAAAGGAGCGGTACCATGAAGCCACGGAAAATCCCCATGCGCATGTGCGTGGGCTGCCGCGAGATGAAGCCCAAGAAGGAGTTGATCCGGGCGGTCAAGCGCCCCACAGGGGAGATCGTTTTGGATCATACGGGCAAACTTTCCGGCCGTGGCGCGTATGTATGCCGCAACCAGGCGTGCCTTGCAAAGGCGATCAAGCAAAAGCAGCTGGACCGGGCGCTGGAGCACAAGCTGGAGGATGATGTCATCGCCCAGCTGCGAAAGATGCTGGAGACGCTGCCGCCATCGCCGCAGGAGCCTGAAACCGATGCCCAGGAGGAACAATGACGGTAACAATGCCTGATTACGGGAAGATTTCCGGGTACATGGGCCTGGCGGTAAGGGCCGGGCAGGCCGTGACCGGCGAAGGCGCTTGCGTCACCGCGATCCGGTCGGGCAAGGCCGCGGTGGTTCTGCTGGATGATTCCGCTTCCGAAAACGCGCGCAAGCGATTTGGGGATACATGCGGCCATCATAAGGTTCCCTTGATTATTCTGCCGCCGGAGCTGTTGGAAAAGGCGGCGGGCAAGCCCGGAAGAATGGCCATGGCGATACCGCCCGGCGGCCTTGCTTCAAAGGTGCTGGAGTGCGTGGGCAAACCTACGGACAACCGTTGATACATTCAGGTTTACCGTTTCTTATTTTCTTTCTTGTATGGATTAAATGCGGGGGTGCAAGCGTTTCATGACCAAAGTCAAACTCAAGGATGCCACCAAGGAGCTTTCCAGGGACGCGGGCGGCGTGTTGGAGGAAGCCACGCGCGTCAAGCGTTCGGCGGAAGGCCTCTTGCAGTCGCTGCGCAAGCTGGAGAATCAGTTTATCCGGGATGAAGAGCAGCGCCGTGCCCAGGAAAAGCTGGAAGAGCAGCAAAAGCTGGCGGAACAGCATACCAAGGCATGGACCATGCTGGATGAGGACGAGGCTGCCATCGTTCACGCGAAGGAAGAAGCAGCGCCGCCCGCTCCCGAACAGGTGATCAAAGAGCAAACGCCGGCAGCACCCCCGGCGGCGGAAGCGCCTGCTGTGCAAAAGGCACATCCTCCCGAAAAACCGCAGGTTGCCGAAAAGCTGCAGGCTGCTCCGGCTGTGCCTGCCGCTGAAAAAGCGCCTGAAGCCGTGCCTGTGAAGGCGGCGCAGGAAGAAGCAGCCGCTTCTTACACGAAAGAGGCGCCGGCTGCAAAAGCGCCTGAGGCTGCGCAAGCGCCGGCACCCGTGCCGACAGCGGCGGCCGCTCAGACCGCTCCCGCTGCGGCAAGACCCGCAGCTGCGCCCGCGCCTGCGGCACAGCGTCCGCCCATGCAGCCCGCAAACAGGCCGCCCATGCGGCCTGCCGCGCAGCCTGTCCGGCCCATGGGCCAGCCGGCTCCCGTAGGCAGCCAGGCGAACGCACCCCAAGCGCCTATGGGCGGCGCGCCGCGGCCGCCATATGGCCGTCCCGCCAATCCCATGCCTGCGGGTCAAGGCCCCTATGGGCGTCCTGCCAATCCCGCTCCCGCGGGCCAGGGCCCCTATGGCCGTCCCGCCAATCCCATGCCTGCCGGTCAGGGCCCCTATGGGCGTCCTGCCAATCCCATGCCTGCGGGCCAGGGTCCTTATGGCCGTCCCGCCAATCCTGCGGGTGCGGGCCAGGGCCCCTACGGCCGGCCTGCCGGCGGCGCTCCTTTTGCCCCTCGCCCCATGGGCCCCGGCGGCCCCCGCCCCCAAGGCGGCTTTGGCGCACCCCGTCCCCAGGGCGCCGGTTTTGGCGCACCACGGCCCGGTATGGGCCCCCGTCCCGGCGGCGGCGGGTTTGGCCGCCCCAAGGCGCCTGAGCTGACGCCGAGCGTAGAAAAGGAAAAGGTATCCAACTACGATCCCAACAAAAAGAATTATGTTCGCCAGCACGATCCGGAGCGCATTGCCAAAACGCGCAAGCAGATGGTGAAAGAGAACTTTTCCGGTTATGATGATGATGTGGTGCGCGGCGGCAAGCGCTCCCGTAACAAAAAGCTTTCCGCCCAGCAGCTGATGGCCCCCATCAAGATCGAAAAGGCTTTCATGACCGCCGAGTCCATTACGGTCAAGGACCTGACGGAGCGCATTGGCAAGCCTGCCGGCGACATCCTGAAAAAGCTTTTGCTGCTTGGCATGATGGCCAACATCAACAGCGAGCTGGATTTTGACACCGCTTCCCTGGTCTGCACCGAATTCGGCGTGGAGCTGGAGAAAAAACTGGATAAGACGGCGGAAGATTACCTCTCCGACGAGGACTTTGAAGACGCCGAAGGCGACCTCATTCCCCGTCCCCCGGTCATCACCATCATGGGGCACGTGGACCACGGCAAGACCTCGCTGCTGGACTATATCCGCAAAACCCGCGTGACCGCGGGCGAAGCGGGCGGCATCACCCAGCACATCGGCGCGTACACCGTCGAGTTGGATGAGAGAAAGATCACCTTCCTGGATACCCCCGGCCATGAGGCGTTCACCGCCATGCGGGCCAGAGGCGCACAGGCCACCGACATCGCCGTGCTGGTGGTGGCGGCGGACGACGGCGTTATGCCCCAAACGATTGAAGCCATCAACCACGCCAAGGCGGCGAATGTGCCCATCATCGTGGCCATCAACAAGATGGATAAGCCGGCTGCCGATCCTGACAGAATCAAGCAGGACCTGACCAAGTACGAACTGGTGGCGGAAGAGTGGGGCGGCGACACCATTATGGCGCCGGTCAGCGCGCTCACCGGCCAGGGCGTGGATCAGCTGCTGGAAATGATCCTGCTGGTGGCGGATGTGCAGCAACTGCGCGCCAACCCCGACCGCCTGGCCCGCGGCGTCATCATCGAGGCCAAGCTGGACAAAGCCCGGGGCCCCCTGGCCACTGTGCTTGTGCAGAACGGTACCCTGCGCGTTGGCGACAACATCGTGGCAGGCACAGCCTCCGGCCGTGTCCGCGCCATGCTCAACGACCGCGGCGAGCGGGTGGACGAAGCCGGCCCCTCCATGCCTGTGGAGGTTTCGGGCTTCAATGAGGTGCCTTTGGCAGGCGACGATATGATGGCGGTGGATGACGACCATCTGAGCCGCCAGGTGGCTGAGGAACGCCGGGAGAAGATCAAGGCTGCCCGCGTGAGCAACAGCGCCAAGGTAACGCTGGATAATCTCTTCTCCAAGATCGACGCCGGCAAGGTCACCAACCTGAACATCATCATCAAGGCCGACGTTCAGGGCTCCGTGGAAGCCGTGAAGCAGGCGCTGGAGAAGCTCTCCAACGACGAAGTCAAGGTGCGTGTGCTGCACAGCGGCGTAGGTGCCATCAACAAGGATGACGTGAACCTGGCTTCCGCCTTCGGCGCCATCATCATCGGCTTCAACATCCGGCCGGACAACAGCGCCCGCGAGCAGGCCGAGCGTGAGGAGATCGACATCCGCCTCTACCGCATCATCTACCAGGCCATCGAGGATATCGAAAAGGCCATGAAGGGCTTGCTGGCGCCCCAGTTCAAGGAAGTTGTACTGGGCCACGCCGAGGTGCGCAACGTCTTCAAGATTACTGGCGCGGGCACCATTGCCGGCTGTTATGTGCAGGATGGCAAAATGCAGCGCAACGCTTCCGTACGTTTGCTGCGTGACCACGTGGTCATATTTGAAGGCAAGCTCTCCTCCCTGAAACGCTTTAAGGATGACGCAAAGGAAGTCGCTTCCGGCTATGAGTGCGGTATCGGCCTGGAAGGTTACAACGATATCAAGGAAGGCGACATCATCGAGTGCTACACCAGGGAAGAAATCGAGCGCTGACCCGCTCTTTCGGAAAAAGGACTCGTCCTTTTTCCGATTCTTCGCTTATGCCTGCAGCCTGTGCGCTGCCTAAGTTTGCAGATATCCAAGGCATGACCCAGAAAGGCAAGGAATCCAAGTGAGTTTTCATCGCAGTGACCGCATATCCGATCAGGTCCGCTGGGAAGTGGACAAGATCATACGCAATCAGCTCAATGACCCCAGAATATCAGGCACCTTCAGCATTACCAGGGCGGAAGTGACCCGGGACCTGCGGTATGCCAAAATTTTCGTCAGCATCCTGGAAGAGGACAAGGCCGCCGGCATGATGGCGGCGCTCAAGAGCGCCGCCGGCTATGTGCGCCGGGAACTGGGCCGGAGTATGGTCATCCGCTACACGCCGGAGATCCTTTTCCAGCTGGATCAGAATATCGCTTACGGCGTACATATCGCCGATATCCTCAACCAGGTGCACACACAGGATGCGGAAGGAAATAAGGCAGATGCGGAAGAAACACCCGGCGCAGATGAATAGTTTTCCGGAAAACCTGCTGGCGTTGATCAGCAGCGCTGAACGCATCCTTTTGTGCGCCCATGTGTCCCCCGACGGGGATACCGTCGGCAGCTCCCTGGCTTTGCGGGGAGCTCTTGTTCTGTTGGGCAAGCAGGTGGAGGTTGTTTGTGCAGACGACGTTCCCCAAATGCTGATGTTTCTTTCCGGCGCCGGTGAAATCCGCAAGCCCGCCGAATTAAAAGGCAAGGGCTTTGACCTGGCCATCGCCGTCGATGTATCCGACCGCCACCGCCTGGGCGATTGCGCGCCCTTGTTTTTTGCCACGCGGCAAACGGTTCAGGTCGATCATCACGGTACCAATCCCGGCTATGCCGATTTCAATGTGATATCGCCCCACGCCAGCGCCACCGGCGTGCTTGTCTATGAACTGATCCACAGCCTGGGTGTGCGCCTGAATACGGATATCGCCACCTGCCTGTATACCGCCATCGCGACGGATACGGGCAATTTCAGTTTCGACAATACCACCTCCGACGCGTTCCAGGTGATGAGCGAGCTGATGGCCTACGGCCTGCCCATCGCCAGGCTGAACCGATCCCTGTTTCGGGAGCGCAGTGTGGAACAGGTGAAAGTGCTGGCCAAGGCCCTGTCTACCCTTACGTTTTATCATGACGGGCAGATCACGGGCATGCTTTTGAGCCAAGTGGACTTGGACGCTTGCGGCGCAAAGCCGGAGCACGCCGAGGCCATCGTCAATTTTGGCATTGACATCGCCGGCGTGAAAATGGCTTTTCTGGCCAGGGAAGTGGCAAACGGGACCAAGTTCAGCCTGCGCGCCGTGGAAGGCTGCAACGTGGCGCGCCTGGCCGCGGAATTTGGCGGCGGCGGGCATGCGCTGGCAGCCGGCTGCACCATGAACAGCGAGCTTCCGGCGGCGGCGGATATCATGATCGCAGCCATGGAAAAAAGCTTTTCGGATAAAAAGGCATGAATGGCTTTTTGAATGTATTGAAGCCTCCGGGCATGACCTCCAGCCAGGTGGTGGGCTTTGTCCGCAGGCTGATGGACGGCGAGAAGGCCGGCCACGCGGGAACGCTGGACCCCCAGGCGGCCGGCATTTTGCCGGTGATGGCCGGCAAGGCCGCCAGGCTGTTTGATTATCTGGTGGACAAGCAAAAGGCCTATGTGGCGGAAATCGCCTTTGGCACGGCCACGGACACCCAGGATGCCCAGGGTAAGGTGACGGAGCGGGGGGAAAACTATCCCACCGCGGCGCAGGTGCAGGCCGTTTTGCAAAAGTTCATCGGGCAGATCCTGCAGGCGCCGCCAAGCTATTCCGCCATCAAGCAAAACGGGCAGCGGCTGTACGACCTGGCCCGCAAGGGGGAAATGGTGGAAGCGCCGCCCCGGGCGATTCAGGTGGATGATATCCGGCTCGGAGAAGAAACAGATAACCACGGCATGATGCTGCATATCCGTTGCGGCAAGGGTACGTATGTGCGCACTCTGTGCCACGATATCGGCCAGGCGCTTTCCTGTCCCGCCCATATGCGGTTTCTGCTGCGCAGCCAAAGCGGTGTCTTTACGCTGGACAACGCCTATACGCTGGAAGAATTGCAGTCGGCACGGGAGGAAGGGCGCTTGAGCGAGTGCCTTCTGCCCATGGACCTGCCGCTTTCCCATCTTCCCCGCGGCGATGTGCCGCGGGGCCTTGCCGGCATCTGCAAAAACGGCGGGCAAATGCCCCTATCCGCTTTTCCCGCTTTGATGAATGCGGCTGAAAACGTGCCGCTCCGCCTGTACCTTTTCGATGCCTTCATGGGCATTGCCCAGCGGCGGGGAGATACCGTTGCATTTCGGGCGATGGTTGGCTGAAGAATGGATGACCCATAATACGCGTGATGCTTTGGAGGGACCCTATGCGCCTGACATTTTCGTTTGATCCCATTGATACCTTCAGCGTGCTGGCGCTGGGCATGTTTGATGGCGTTCATACGGGGCATGCCTGGCTTTTGCGCACGGCCAGGGAGTGGGGGGCGTTGGAAAATCTGCCCGTGGTGGTTTGCACGTTTTTGAGGCATCCCATGACGGTACTAAGGCCCGAAGCCGCCCCGCCCATGCTGTCCACCGTGGCCGAGCGTGCCGCGCGCATGGCGCGGCTGAAGGTGGACCGGATGACGGTGCTGCCCTTTGACAGGAAATTAATGAAAATGCCGCCTGAAAAGTTTGTGCAGCTGCTTGTAAGCCGGTACAAGCCGCGTCATGTGGTCGTCGGCTTCAATTATTCCTTTGGCCAGGGTGGCAAGGGCGACGCGAAGCTGCTCAAAGAAATGGGTAAAAAGCTGGGCTTTGAGGTGCATGTGGTATCGCCCGTGCAAGTGGACGGCCAGACGGTGTCTTCCACACGCGTCAGGCAGCTGCTGGAACAAGGCGATGTGGAGCAGGCCGCCAAGCTGCTGGAAAGGCCGTATTCCGTTGCGGGTCCTGTAGTGCATGGCAAGGAGCTGGGCAGAAAGCTGGGCTTTCCCACGGCCAATGTGGCCGTACCCAAGGGCAAGGCGCTGCCGGACTTTGGCATCTACGTGGTCAAGGTCAAAACGAAAACCGGCATATACCCCGCCGTGGCAAGCTTAGGGTGCCATCCCACGGTGCCGGAAGGGGATATCACGCTGGAGGCTTATCTTTTGGGGTGGTCCGGCGACCTGTACGATCAAAGGGTGCAGGTGAAATTCCTCAAGTATATACGGCCTGAAATCAAGTTTGAAAATGTGGAAGCGCTCAAGGAGCAAATGGCCAGGGATGAGCAGGCCGCAAGGAACTATTTCCATGAAAACCGCTCCTAAACTCCAGTGTTCCGGGGAATAATACGGCTTGCCGGAAAAAAATTCCCCATATACGTTTACAAAAGCGCCATGTAGTGCTACAATGAAAGACGCTGTTTTGAACCATGGACGCAGTTTTGCGAAGCTCCAACGTATCGCTTCGTTCATGGCGATTGATTGAAAGGAGAAAGAAACAATGAACAAGACTGAAATCATCCAGACCTATGCCCGCCACGAGGGCGACACCGGCTCTCCCGAAGTGCAGATTGCGCTGCTCACCGAGCGTATCAACCATCTGAATGACGATCATCTCAAGACCAACAAGAAGGATCATCACAGCCGCCGTGGCCTGCTGCTCATGGTCGGTAAGCGCAGGGGCCTTCTGGATTACCTGAAGAAGACCGACATCGAGCGGTACCGTACGCTGATTGACCAGTTGAACCTGCGCAAGTAATTCCGCCTTCCGCGGCTAAAGCGCAAGGCCGGCTTTGCCGGAGCGATTGGTTGATGCCTGGGCGGCATGCCGCCGGGTGAAACTGTTTGTGGAAGCCGCCAGCGGCGCTCATCAACGCATGGGCACCCCTGCGCGGCTTTTTCACAGGATAAATACCTGGGGTTCAAAAAGAGGTGCCAGTCTTGCTTCACAAAGGGTTAAGGCTGGTGTGTCCAAGAGAAAGGGGCTTTAATTTGGCCCCGAGACGATGTGAAGGAGATTGGCATGGAGTACAAATCGTATACAATGGATCTGGCGGGCCGGCCGCTGACACTGGAATTTGGCAAATATGCGCAGCAGGCCGCCGGCTCAGCCTTTGTCCGCTATGGCGATACCGTGGTCATCGTGAACGCCACGATGTCCGAAAACGTGCGCGAGGGCGTGGATTTCTTCCCGCTGAGCGTGGACTTTGAAGAAAAGCATTATGCCGTGGGCAAGATCCCCGGCGGTTTCATCAAGCGTGAAGGCCGCCCCACCGAAAAGGCGACACTTACCTGCCGTCTGATCGACAGGCCCCTTCGCCCCCTGTTCCCCAAGGGCATGCGCAACGACGTGCAGGTCGTGGCCACGGTGCTGTCTGTGGATACCGACCTGCCCCCGGAGATTCCGGCCATGATCGGTTCCTCCGCCGCCCTTTGCATCAGCGAAATTCCCTTCGGCGGCCCCACGGGCTCCGTGGTGGTGGGCCGCGTGGACGGCGAATTTGTGCTGTGCCCCGACGAGGCGCAGCGCGCCCAGAGCGATTTGCACCTTACGGTTTCCGGCACCAAGGAAGCCATTTTGATGGTGGAAGCCGGCGCCAAGGAGGTTTCCGAAGAAGTGATGCTGGAAGGCATCATGTACGCCCACGAGGAAATCAAAAAGCTGATCGCCTTCCAGGAGACCATCATCGCCGAAATCGGCAAACCCAAGGCAATCGTTAAGCTGTTCGTTACCGCTCAGGATATCAAGGACGCCGTACGCGAATACGCCTACGACAAATGCGTATACACCTTTGAGACCTATGTCAGGGAAGAGCGTCAGGCGCGGGAAAAGGCCGCCAAGGAAGATGTTCTGGCCCATTTTGCGGCTATTTTCCCCGGGCGTGAAAAAGAAGTGGACGACGCCGTCTATTCCCTGAACAAGGAAATCATGCGCAAAAAGATCATCGAAGAGGGGATTCGCCCCGATGGCCGCAGTGTCACCGAGGTCCGGTCCATCTGGTGTGAAGTGGGCATACTGCCCCGCACCCACGGCAGCGCCATCTTCACCCGCGGCCAGACCCAGGCCCTTACCGTGACCACCCTGGGCTCCACCAGCGAAGCGCAAATGCTGGACGGGCTCTCCAACGAAGATTTCAAGCGCTACATGCACCACTATAACATGCCCCCCTACGCCACCGGCGAAGCGGGCCGTTTAAAGTCTCCCGGCCGCCGCGAAATCGGTCACGGCGCTTTGGCGGAGCGGGCATTGGAACCCGTAATCCCCAGCGAGCAGGAATTCCCCTACGCCCTGCGCCTGGTCAGCGAAGTGCTGGGCAGCAACGGTTCCTCATCGATGGCTTCCGTTTGCGGCTCTACCCTGTCCCTGATGGATGCCGGCGTGCCGATCCATGCCCCTGTGGCCGGCGTGGCCATGGGCCTGATCAAGGATGCCGAAAGCGGCAAGGTGGCGGTGCTGACCGATATCCAGGGCCTGGAAGATTTCCTGGGCGATATGGACTTCAAGGTGGCCGGCACCATGAACGGCATCACCGCGATCCAGATGGATATCAAGATCAAGGGCATCGACAGGCCCATTTTGAAGCAGGCGTTGGCCCAAGCGCTGCAGGGCCGCCTGCACATTCTCAAAATCATGCTGGAATGCCTGGGCCAGCCCAGGGCGAACCTGAGCGCCTACGCGCCCAAGATCGTCCGCTTCACCATCAATCCTGAAAAGATCCGCGAGGTCATCGGCCCGGGCGGCAAGATGATCAACAAGATCATTGCCGAAACCGGCGTCAAGATCGACATCGAGGACGACGGCCGCGTATTCATCTCCACCCCCGACGAGGCTGCCGCCGCCAAGGCCCGCAAGATCATTGAGGGCATCGCCAAGGATATCGAGGTAGGCGATGTGTTCACAGGCAAGGTTGTGGGCATCCAGGCCTTCGGCGCCTTTGTGGAGCTGGCTCCCGGCAAGGACGGCATGATCCACATCTCCAAGCTGGCCAATCACCGCGTGGAGAAGGTGGAAGACGTTTTGAAGATCGGCGATGAGCTGGAAGTGAAGGTCAACGAGGTCAGCCCCCAGGGCAAGATCAGCCTGATCCGCAACGACATCGTCTATGAGAACAAGCCTGCCGAGCCCCGTCCCGTGGGCGACAGGCCCCGCCCGCCGCGCCGTGACGGACGGCCGAACGAGCGGTAACAGCCAAGTGTTGCCGCCGCCGATGCATGAATTGTAAAACATCGCCCTTCCTCGAGCCCCAAGGGGCGGGGAAGGGCGCTTGTGATTTTTGAATGCTTTATGCCCCTTCGGCAGAAGATAGAAAAGACATTTTTGGAAAACACTCCTGAAAGGAATGGAATATGTACGATCAATGGACGATGCCAAACGGTTTGAGGGTAGTGGGGGAATACTTAAGCCACGTTCGTTCCGCCTCCATCGGCGTGTGGATCAAGGTGGGCTCCATGATGGAAGCGCCCACGGAAAACGGCCTCTCCCATTTTATTGAGCACATGGTGTTCAAGGGCACGAAAAAGCGCAGCGCCCGTGATATCGCCGAGGAAATGGACGCGGTGGGCGGGCAGCTGAACGCTTTTACCGCCAAGGAATGCACCTGCTTTTACGCCAAGGTGATCGACGAGGATCTGCCCCTGGCGGTGGATATATTGAGCGACCTTACGCTTAACGCTACCCTGGATGACCGGGAGCTGAACAAGGAGCGCGGCGTTATTCTGGAGGAAATCTCCATGGTGGAGGATACGCCGGAAGACTTGGTCCATGAGCTTTTGAGCGAGGCCCAGTTCAGCGGCCAGCCTCTGGGCATGCCCATTTTGGGGCCTGCGGAGCGCATCCGCGCCTACAGCCGGGAGGATCTGTTTGCCTTCCGCAATACCCATTACCGGCCCGAAAACGTGGTCGTTTCCATCGCCGGCAATTATGACCGGGCGCAGCTGGAAAAGCTTCTAAACGACGCGTTTGGCGCCTGGAAGGGCACCGGCACGGCCGATAAAGCACCGGATACCACGGTGCGGACCCAGCAGGTCCTCTTTCGGGACAAGGATACCGAGCAGGTGCACATTTGCATGGGCTATCCCGGCAAGCCGCTGGGCCATGATGACATCTATCCCATCGCGGTATTCAACAATATCCTGGGCGGGGGCATGTCCTCCAGGCTGTTCCAGCGGGTGCGTGAGGAATTGGGCATGGCCTATTCCATTTACAGCTATCCCGCCACCTATCCCAACTGCGGCGTATTGAACCTGTATGCCGGCACCTCGCCGGAGAACGCGGGCACAGTGCTGACCCAGATGGAGATTGAGGCGAAGAAGCTGCTGCAAAGCGGCATAACCGACAAGGAATTTTCCCAGTCCAAGGCGCAATTGAAGGGCTCATATATCCTGGGTTTGGAGAGCGCCTCCAGCCGCATGCAGTCCATCGGGCGGGGAGAGCTTTTGCTGCGCCATCCCGCCACGCCGGAGGAGACCATTGCCAAGATCGAGCGCGTGACCAAGGACGATGTTTTGCGCGTGGCCGGCGAAATTCTTTCCAGCCGGCCCAGCGTGGCCGTGGTGGGCAAGCACGCCGAAAAGTACGGGCAGTTTATACAAAAGTAAGGGGGCCAAATCAATGGCCGACAGGCTGGATGAAATTTTTGCCTTGCAAAAGGCGTTTCATGAATCGCTGGTGACTTCACGCCATCTGGAAAGCATCACGCCGGAGGAATGGATTCAAAAGCAGACGCTGGCCATGATCTCCGAGCTGTCGGAGCTCATTGATGAAGTGAACTTCAAGTGGTGGAAGAACCAAAAGCCTGTGAATGAGCGGGCCGTGAAGGAAGAACTGGTGGATATCCTGCATTTCTTCGTCAGCATGTGCCTGCAGGCCGGCATGACGCCAGAAGAGATGTATACTATTTATAAGGAAAAGAACAGCGAAAACTTTCGCCGCCAGCAGGGAAAGAGCGAGAAGCAGGGATATGCGCTTGCGGGGGCGCTGCCCCCGGAACCCCTGCCGAAGGAGGCTGGCGAAACGAGCAGTGCGAACGGCAGTGAGCAATGCGACGATTGAGCCAGATGGAACATACCTCTTTGGCATCCCGTTTTCTTGCTTATAAGGAGCATCATAACAAAAGCCTGTTCCTTCCATGTTATCTGAATGGAGGAGGCAGGCTTTTCATATTCCATGACCCAAATATGGGGATTCCAAAGGGACTGTGTCCCTTTGGCGGAGGTGCAGGAGGCAGAGCCTCCTGCTAAAACATCTTTTTGCGCCAGAGCACGAGGGCGGCGGCGATAGCGCTAAGCAGGGAGATGCCGATCACGATCAAGAACGCGAAGGGGGTGTTCTCAAAGGGGACAGGCACGTTCATGCCCCAGAAGGAGGCAATCAGCGAAGGAATGGCCATGACCAGCGTCACGCTGGTCAGCACCTTCATGACGATATTCAGGTTGTTGCTGATGATGGAGGCGAAAGCATCCATTGTGCCGGACATAATATCGCGGTAGATGGCGCACATCTCGATGGCCTGTTTGTTTTCGATGATGACGTCTTCCAGAAGGTCGGTATCATCGGGAAACTTTTTCAGGGCGTCCAGGCGGAGCATCTTTTCCATGACCAGTTCGTTGCCCTTGAGTGATGTGCTGAAAAACACCAGGGATTTTTCCAGCTTCATCATCTGCAAAAGCTCACGGTTTTTCAGGGACTTCTCCAGCTTATCCTGCACGTGGATGCTGGCCTTGTCAATTTGCTTCAGGTATGCCAGAAAGCGGGAAGCGTTGCGGTGCAAGAGCTGCAGGATGAAGCGGGTGCGCTTGTGGGTCCAGAACCCTCTGACCCTTTCCTCCGTAAAATCCGCGATGATGGGCGTTTCCCTGGTGGCGACGGTGATAATGACCTCATCCACCAGAATAATGCCCATGGGAATGGTGCTGTAAATATAGCCGGTGCCTTCCACATCCACAAAGGGAATGTCGACGATGATCAGCGTTTGGCCCTCGTCATGCTCGATGCGGGCGCTTTCCTCTTCGTCCAGGGCGGCGTTTAAATATGTGGGGTCAATGGCAAACCGGGTGTTCAGACCATCGATTTCCTCTTTGGTGGGGTTTTGCAGGTGCACCCAGCAACCCTTTTCCAGGGTGGTGCACTCCACCAGATGGTCGTCCACGGTTTTAAAAATCCGCCGCATCAAAAAACCTGCCTTTCTGTGTGGCACGCACACGCAAAAAGCAGGCGGAAGTTCACCAGTGCTTCAAAGAGCCATGGGAGCAGGCCGCGCTAGCGTGTGGATACGTGCCGTTATGGGACTGTACGGGTCGCCTTCCACGGCGGTCCTCTCCTTTCTTACGGCGGTTCAGTTTTTGCTGAACACTTCCGCTTCCATATCATAATCCCTGACGTGGTATCTGTCAACGCATGACCGGAAAAAATATTTTTGGCCATTCCAAGACCGCAACCCCAGATATATCAACCAATGCACACAAGATATAGATTTCCATGCACAAAATGTGACCATATATGGTATTGACAGTGGGGGAAGGACGCAATATAATGACAATGCTCTTTCGACAGGCAAGCGCTCTTCATGTAAGAAGCTTGTCGGTTTTTCTGGAATACACAAATCCCATGGCCCGTGAGCATCGATTAATACAGCCGCTGTCCCGGCGATGTCGCTATGGGATTGGTTTTTGCACCGGAAAAAGCAGGATGCACGAAAGAATTTGAGTCAGGAGGCATGGATGCATGATTACTTCCATCAAGAAACGGGACGGGCGGACGATGCCCTTTGACATCACCAAGATCGAGCAGGCCATATTGAAGGCCTTTGCGGCCAGCGGCAGCGCCAAGGGCATTGAAACGGCCAAGCTGCTTTCGCAGCAGGTGGTGGAAGAGGTAGAGGGCAGCGAAACGATTGCCGGTACCCCCACGGTGGAAGACGTGCAGGACGTGGTGGAGCGGGTGCTGATTGAGAAGGGCTTTGTGCGCTCCGCCAAGGCCTACATTCTGTACCGCGCCGAGCGCAGCCGCGTGCGGGAAATGAACACCCGCCTGATGAAAATATTCGAGGATATCGCTTATAAGGATGCCGCCGATTCCGATATCAAGCGGGAAAACGCCAACATCAACGGAGATACCGCCATGGGCTCCATGCTTAAGTTTGGCTCTGAAGGCGCCAAGCAGTTTTACGATATGTATGTCATCAATCCCCGGCACGCCCAGGCGCACCGGGAAGGCGATATCCATATCCATGACATGGATTTTTATACCCTGACGACTACCTGCTGCCAGATCGACCTGATTGCGCTTTTCCGCAACGGCTTCAGCACCGGCCACGGCGTGCTGCGGGAGCCCAATGATATATACAGCTATTCCGCCTTGGCCTGCATCGCCATTCAGGCCAATCAAAACGACCAGCACGGCGGACAGAGTGTGGTCAACTTCGACTACGGCATGGCCCCCGGCGTGAAGAAGACGTTCATCAAGCGCTACCGGGACAACCTTTCCCGTGCGCTGGAGCTGCTTTGCGGCCTTGAGGAGCCTGACCAAAAGGCGCGGGAGTGGATTGAGGAACTGAAGGAAAAGGGGCTCACCCCCAAATTGGAGGAGAATCCCGCCTTCCGCGCCGCTTTAAAGGAAAAGCTCGCGGCCGTTGCTGGGGATGCCTTGCAGGAACAGATACTGGAGTTTGCCAGGCACAAGGCGGAGAAGGAAACGGACAAGGCCACCTATCAAGCCATGGAGGCGCTGATCCACAACCTGAACACCATGAACAGCCGGGCCGGTGCCCAGGTGCCTTTTTCCTCCATCAACTATGGCATGGATGTTTCTCCCGAAGGCCGCATGGTGGTGCGCAACCTGCTGCTGGCTACCGAAGCCGGCCTTGGCAACGGGGAGACGCCCATTTTCCCCATTCAGATTTTCCGGGTCAAGGAAGGCGTCTCCTTCAACCCCGGCGACCCCAACTATGATCTGTACCGCCTGGCCATCCGCACCAGTGCGAAAAGGCTGTTTCCCAACTTTTCCTTCCTGGATGCGCCATTTAACAAGAAGTATTATAAGGAAGGGCACCCCGAAACGGAAATCGCGTACATGGGCTGCCGTACCCGAGTGATGGGCAACGTGTATGATCCGGAGCGGGAGACCGCCCCCCGCCGCGGCAACCTTTCCTTTACCTCCATCAACCTGCCCCGCATCGCCATCAAGGCCAATGGTGATGTGCAATGGTTCTTTGAGGAACTGGAGCGGAAAATGGCCCTGGCTGTCGAGCAGATGGACGAACGGTTTGAGATCATTGCCCGCAAAAAGGTGCGCAATTTCCCCTTCCTGATGGGGGAAGGCGTATGGCTGGATTCGGAAAAGCTGGACTGGAACGATGAGGTCCGCGAGGTCCTAAAGCACGGCACCCTTTCCATGGGCTTTATCGGCCTGGCGGAAACATTAAAGGCCCTGCGCGGCGCGCATCACGGCGAGAGCGAGGAAAGCCAGAATTTGGGCCTGGAGATCATCGGCTCCATGCGCGCCTATCTGGATAAACTGAGCCGGGAGCGGAAGCTGAACTACACGCTGCTGGCCACGCCTGCCGAAGGATTATCCGGCCGGTTTGTGCGCATGGACAGGGAAAGATTCGGCGCGATACCCGGCGTGACTGACCGCAACTACTATACCAACAGCTTCCATGTGCCGGTGTATTTCCCCATCAACGCCTTTGACAAGATCGGCATCGAGGCGCCGTATCATGAATTGACCAACGCCGGCCATATCAGCTATGTGGAAATGGATGGCGATCCGCTGCAGAACCTGGATGCCTTTGAAAAGGTGGTTAGGTTCATGCACGACAAGGGCGTGGGGTATGGCTCCATCAACCATCCCATCGACCGCGACCCGCTGTGCGGCTACAACGGCATCATCGGCGACAGCTGCCCCCATTGCGGCCGCGAGGAAAACGGACGCCCCTTCGAGCGCATCCGCCGCATTACCGGCTACCTGGTGGGCACCCTCAACCGTTTTAACAATGCCAAGCGCGAAGAGGAGCACGACAGGGTCAAGCACAATATGCAGTAATTTTACGGGGGAGTTTTGGGGGGGGGGGGGGG
>JAFADG010000036.1 GCA_023425025.1 Bacillota bacterium | reverse complement strand
CCGCGCCGGCGGCCGGCCGGGGGGCGGCGGCGGGGGCGCGAGCGAGGGAAACAGCAACATCATTTTGCTGGAGGCCAGGGGAAAGAGCGTGCTGGCCGCGCTTTCCACACTGCGCCACGAAAGCACGCGCACCCTGTTCCTGCATCATAATCAAATGATCATCTTTGGCAAGGAACAGGCCCAAAGAGGCATCCAGCGGCATATCGATATGTTCCTGCGCGATGAAGAAACGCGCATGGAAACCCTGGTGTTTGTGGCGGGAGGAGAAGCAAAGGAAGTGCTTGCCGCGAACCTTACCCAGGATAAAATGTCCGGCACGGCGGCGGCGCGCATCATGCAGCAGTACGGAACGATTTCTTCCTACCTGAATGTGAATATGCTCAAACTGGTTTCCGCCCTCTTGCAAAAGACGACCGCGCCTTTGATACCGATGATTGAGGTGAAAAAAGAGGAAAATCAAACGAAGCTTGAAATCTCCAAAATGGCGGTATTCAAGGAAGACAAAATGGTCGGCGAATTGAACTGGGGAGAGATTACCGGCTTTTTATGGACAAAAGGGGATATCAACGAGGGCATTTTGGATCTGCCCTTGGAGCAAGGCAACGCCTCGCTCAATATACTGCAGGCCCAAAGCGCTTTGGAGCCGGTGATACAGTCGGACGGCCGGATTGGCGTGATTTTGAACATTGACGCGGTGGTCGATATTGAGGAACTGAACGGGTTTGGGAAATTGAAACTGGAGGATGTATATGCACTGCTGATCAATGAGGCCAAAAAGGCAATTGAGCGGCGCGTAACGACGACATTTGAAAAAACGAAGCAGCTGAATACGGACATATATGGCCTGGGCGGCGCCTTCCATATAAAGTATCCCAAGCTTTGGAGCAATATTGAGCGGCAGTGGGATATATTGTATTCCCAAATGCAGCTGGTTTTAAACGTGACGGTCAAGCTTACCGGCACCGGGAAAACGGGCTTGAGCCTGGAAATGGAGGAGAATCTGGAATGAAGCTGGAGTCAGGAAAAATCACCCCGGCACAGTTGATGTTTGCCGCGGCATGCTTCATACAGGCATCCTCTCTGCTGTCCGCCTTTTTGGTGGGCGTCACGGCTGCCGATTCCTGGTTTGCCGTGATCCTTGGCATCCTTTGCTGCGTTCCGCTGCTGATGATCTATATCGGCCTGCTCAAGCTGTTCCCGGGCAAAAACCTGGTGGAGATCAACCGGCTGGCGTATGGAAAGATCATAGGCCCGGTGGCGTCGCTGCTGCAAATAGTGTTCATATTGACGCTGGCCTCGCTGAATCTGCGGGATTTGGATGTGTTCGTCAAGCAGACCATCATGGACAAGACGCCGGATATTGTACTGATGCTCTGCTGTATACTCGTATCCGCCCTGGCGATTCATTACGGGATTGAGGTGGTTTTGCGCTACGGCTTCATGTTCATACTGCTATCCGGCTTTGTGCTGCTGATATCACTGCTGCTGGCCGCCAACCAGATGGACTTCAACAACTTTTTGCCGATGCTTCAAATGCCGCCCATCAAATACGTGCAGGGCGCGAATATTGCGCTGAGCATTCCCTTTGGCGAATTGTTTGTATTTCTGATGATCGCGCCGTACGTTCACGAAAAAAAACGGAAATTCGGGCGGTACTTTATCGGCGGGTTCCTGCTGGGCGGCATCCTGTTTTTACTGGTGGTCTTCCGCGATACGGCGGTGCTGGGCAATACCATAGGACTCTTTGCGCTGCCTGCCTTTGAAACGCTCCGCCTGGTCTCACTGCTGGGGGCGATCAGCCGCATGGAGATTTTGTTCGCGACTGTGCTCATCGCGCTGCTGTTCTTTAAAGTCTCTGTGCTTTACTACGCTGCGGTGCTGGCCATCGCGCAGATATTCAACATGAAATCCTACCGGCCGATCATTCTTGTAACCGGCATTTTGATCATAGGGTACAGCTTTACGCTGTATCCGTCCAACGTGCAGCATGCCAATTCCGGCCGGGAGACGTCAACGATTTTATGGCAGCTGTTTGAAACGGTGATTCCGTTTTTTGCGCTGATCCTTGGCGCCGTCAAAAAGAAAATCAGGAAGGAAGTGCAGGCATGACATGCTGATGGTGATTGTTATCTTCGGCCTGCTGGGGTTCGTATACGCCAGGCCGCTGGTCAAAGAAAAAAACTGGCGGGATTTGGCTGCCTTTGGCCTGATTTTCGCGCTGGCCCTGGTGATATCGGTTCTGAACCAGCTGGGAACGCCTATCCCCAGTACGGTTTTGACCATGGATGAGCTGATGCACAGGATCGGCATCTTTTATAAGTGAGAATCAGCATCACCTGCACAAATGAGCTTGTGCGGCGGCGTACCTTATATGGCGCGCCGCTTTTTGCTTTGGCGTGAAAACGCTTCTAACACGGGAATAAGACGGCTCATCTTTGTAAAAATAACCGGAATAAAGTCGAAAAGTGTCAAAAAAGGTAAAAATACCACAGAATGAAGTATGTGCAAAGAAATTGTTATCGTTTAAAATCCAATATGAATGCAGATCTATGGAAAATCAAACGAAAAGAGGTAGTGCGGTAGCCCGGGAACATTTTGCCTGCTCATTTGTTAATACTTTAATATCATTCTCATTAATATGGTTGTTCAGCTGCGCCAATGCGGCAAAGTTTTTGCCACAGCTGCACCATGCTCTTTTGGCGCGAAAAAGTACATGTGGAGAAAGGTGATGCTGTGGTAACCCGCCCATTGTTGCTGTCCGCATATTGCGCTGGAATTTTACTGGAAGGCACATTTGGCAAATGATAAGGAGGATGACATATGAAAAACCTATCCATCAATATGAAGCTGATCGTTGGCTTTGGCATTATTCTTGTTCTGATGCTAGTCTCCCTGGGACTCTCGATGTACAGTACCAATACCCTGTCCACGCAGATTGATTTATACAGTGGCCATACTGTTCCCAATATTGACAACCTGTGGTCCATGAGAAGAAACCTGGTTTCCGCGCAGAGGAACCTGCTGCGCGGTTTTGTGGAAGATGACGCGCAGAAGCTCAATGACTATCTGGCTCAGGCGGAAAACGACGGGAAAGAGCTTCTGGCATGCCATGACGAGTATCTGGCGAACATAACGGATGCGACCATTATCAGCCAAATGAAGGATATACGGACGAAGGTGGAGAAGGCCGGCGCGATCAGGCGGCAGATATCGGAGCTTTTGATCGGCCGTACAGAAGATAATATCGCAAAGTCCAAGGAACTGTTTGACAGCCAGTACGCGCCGCTGTTTGATGAAATTGCCACGACATTGGTGGGCTTCGCCGCAAAGGAGGATAAGGACGCGCAGGCGCAGCAGATTGCCGGGAAGAACGCTGAAAGCTTTGCATGGGTGCTGCTGATCACCGCTGCGGCCATATCCATATTCCTGACCGTCATCGTGGTTTTGACCATCCGTAAATCCATCATGCAGCCGGTCAAGGAGATCGAGCACGTGTATGCTGAGATTTCCAAAGGGAACATGCAGGCGGAAATCACGTATGAAAGCAAGGATGAACTGGGCAGCATGGCCAGGAACATCAAAAAGACAAACGCGCTTCTTGCTTCCTACATAAAAGACATTTCCGAAAAACTCAGCCTGATGTCCGCCGGCGATATGCGCATTCAGGTGGACCTTGACTATATTGGCGATTTTGAGACCATCAAAAGCGCCATGGAAAAAACGGCATCCTCGCTGAACCATACGCTGCGTACGATCAACACCGCGGCGGAGCAGGTAAGCACAGGCGCCGCGCAGGTGGCCGGCGGCGCGCAGGCGCTTGCGGCCGGCTCCTCTGAACAGGCGTCTTCCGTGGAAGAGCTGAGCGCGTCCATCGCGGCCATCGCCGGTCAGGCCGGTGAAAATTCTGTGAACGTGAAAACCGCAACACGCTATGTGGAGCAGGCGGTGGAAAACGTCAAGGACAGCAGCGTGCACATGGGGCAGCTGAATGAAGCGATGACAAACATCGGCGCCGCGTCCGATCAGATCACAAACATCACCAAGGTGATAGAGGATATCGCGTTCCAAACCAACATTCTTGCGCTGAACGCCGCAATTGAAGCCGCCAGGGCCGGAAATGCCGGAAAGGGCTTTGCGGTGGTGGCCGATGAGGTCCGCAATCTGGCCGCGAAGTCCGCCGAGGCGGCCAAGAAGACCGCGGAACTTATACAGCGCTCCGTGGCAACGGTTGCAGAAGGCACGCAGGCAGCGGAAAAAGCATCCATGATCCTCAAAAGTGTGGAGGAGAAAGCCAACCTGGTCAACGAAAGCATCATCAAGATCGACCAGGCCTCCGCCGAGCAGGCCATCGCCATCGAGCAGATCCGGCAGGGCCTTACGCAGGTTTCCGCGGTGATCCAGACCAATGCCGCCACCGCAGAAGAAAACTCGGCAACCAGCGAGGAGATGTCGGCGCAGGCGGCAACCCTGCGGGAAGAGGTGGGCAGATTCAAGCTGGATGCCGCCTATGAAAGGGAAGGACGGACAGCCTTCCCGCCGTATAAGGACAAGCCCAAGGCCGGCAAGATTACCTTGCAGGAAGGGCCTTCCTTTGGGAAGTATTGATCGGCCAGAATCCAGGCACCCCGGCAAAGCGCCAAGCGCAACTGCCGGGGTTTTTATCTGTTTTTCTGCCAAGGGAACCCAATGCCCCTCCGTGTTTATACAAAAACCTGTCTGAAAAATGACAAATGTAAAAAATACTACAAAACATGGTATGTAAAAAAGAAATTTATGTTTACAATACAAATTGAGGACGATGTATATAAAAGGAGTAAATAGGATGGCAGCACTCGGATAGCATCCCGGGCCCCATCTTTTCTTGCGGCAAGACAAGGGCGTCTGCCAAGGGACTTGAAACGTTTGTTTAATGCGGGATAAGGAGGATTCATATGAAACACATGTCCATTACCCAAAAACTTCTGCTCATCAGCGTGCCTGCCCTGCTGGTTTTGATCGCGCTTTCGCTGATATTCATTTTCAACATGGGCGCCATGAACAGTGAGGCGCAGGCATCCCTGTACAATGAGCTGTACATGCCCGCGTCTTTGCTGCTTAACGCCGACAGGGATTTTTATCAGGCGCTCGTCGCCGAAAATGACCTGCAGTATTTGAAAAAGCAAGGCGCCAGCGCCGACGGGATCACAGCGCTGGAAAGCCTTTTAAAGGATTTTTCGCAAAAGGCGAATCAAGAATTGGCTTCGCTGAAGGACCAGGGCAGAGCGCCCAGGGCCTCTGAACCCCTGGAGGGGCTTGTTCAGGCATTCACACAAAGCGCCCAGCAGGAGATCATCGCTTTGCAGGGCGAGACATTAACTGTCCGGCAATCCAAAAAGCTGGAGGATTTGGTGTTGGCTTTTTCCAAGAATGCGGAGCAGGAAATTACGAATCTCAAAAGCCAGCAGGCGGATACGGGCAAGGCCGACGCGCTGTCCAGCCTGGTTGCCGATTTTTCCAAAAAAGCGGAGAGCGCGATTGCCCTTTTGCGCACAGTCAACGGCGGAGCCGTGTCGGCCGAGACGCTCGACGGCCTGAAGGCTGATTTTGTGGAAAACGCCCAGCAGGTGGAATCCCGCTTGAACGACGCGTTTGCCATTATCCAGAAGAACAGGGAGCTATACGAAACCTACAAGCACTCCACCGGAAGCATAACGCTCAAGCAGCTTCATACGGATTTTGCCAACGGGTTCAAGCAGTGGTACGATTCCAATCCCATCGATCATGAAGCCGCGGACTTAAATGCCCATCAGGCGGCTTTTGACGCGGCCAGGGAATGCATCAACCTGATGACGGAATTGCTGGATGAATACGCCAACCACAACACTGTGCATATGCAGGAGAGGATTGATGGCCTTACGGCATCCTCCCTGACCATTGTTGCGGCCGCCACCCTTTTGCTGACGCTGCTTTGCGTGCTGGTCATCCGGTACATGAAAAAGAGTATTCTGTACATCACCTCCATCAGCAAGCGGATTGCCCAAGGCGAACTGACCCTGGAAATTGACAAACGGAATGTCACCAGGGATGAAATCGGCCAGCTGACCGGCGCCATGGGGCAGATACTGGAAAGGCTCGGCGAGTACAAGAAGTATATAACGGAAGTCACAAAGGTGCTGGAGGGCATGAAGCAAGGCGATATGCGCATACATTTGACCCATGCCTATGAGGGTGAGTTTGCCTCCATCAAGAACGCGTTGCAGGGCATATCGCAATCACTCAATCAAACGCTGTCGATCATTGCCACGGCTGCCGAGCAGGTGAGCACAGGCTCCAGCCAGGTGGCCGGCGGGGCACAGGCGCTGGCGGCGGGTTCCACCGAGCAGGCCTCCGCGCTGGAGCAGCTGAGCGCTTCCATCACCAAGGTTGCCGCCCAGGCCGGCGAAAACTCCGCCAATGTGAAAACGGCCACCCAATATGTTCAGCAGGCCGCCGTCGGCGTCAACGCCGGCAACAAGCATATGAAGCAGCTGACCGAAGCCATGTCGAATATCGGCTCGGCCTCCAGCCAGATCGCCAACATCACCAAAGTCATTGAGGACATCGCGTTCCAGACGAATATACTGGCCCTGAACGCGGCCATAGAGGCGGCACGGGCCGGCAACGCCGGCAAGGGCTTTGCCGTGGTGGCCGATGAGGTCCGCAACCTGGCCGCCAAGTCCGCGGAAGCAGCCAAGAAGACGGCGGAATTGATTCAGAACTCCGTAGCGACAGTAACGCAGGGCACACAGCTTGCGGAGCAGACTGCCACAATCCTCAACGATGTCGAGGAAAAAGCGGGCTTTGCCAATGCCAGCATCGTCAGGATCGAGCAGGCATCCGCCGATCAGGCGGGGGCCATCGAGCAGATCAGGCAGGGCCTGAACCAGGTGTCCAACGTGGTGCAGACAAACGCTGCCACCGCTGAAGAAAACTCCGCCACCAGCGAGGAAATGTCGGCCCAGGCGGCAACGCTGCGGGACGAGGTGGGCAAATTCAAGCTGGCAGACAATGGCCGTGGGAATGCGCGGCAAGGCATATCCTTCTGAAAGGACAGCTGGGCGGCAGGCGGCGTATGCCTGCCGCTTTGAGCACACCGGCGCGCATGCGGCCCGCAGGGGCCAACAATCGATAAAAAAACAAAAAATACTACAAAACATGGTATGAAAAACCGACAATGCATTGTTAAAATGAAGATACTTAATGTTGTAAAAAGTATGAGGTGCAAAAGATGAACCCTTTGGAGAGCAAGATTTTGCTGGAGTCCGGTACAAACAAGCTGGGGTTGCTGGAGTTTTGCGTCGGCGGAAACAGTTACGGCATTAATGTGGCGAAGGTCCGCGAGCTGCTTCAGTACCGCCCGGTTCAAACCATGCCGCACGCGCAGGATTGTGTGGAAGGCATTATTTGCCCCCGGTCGGAGCTTTTGACGGTCATTGACCTTGCGTCCTATTTGAGCCATCCGCCATCCGGCCGCCTGGAGCAGGATATTTTTATCATCACGGAGTTTAACCAGACCAACATTGCCTTCCATGTGCATCAGGTGGTGGGCATTCACTGGATCTCCTGGGAAGCCATCGAAAAGCCGAATTCCGCCATTTTCGGCGGCAGCGACGGTGTGGTGACCGGCGTGGCCAAGCTGCAAAACAATCATTTGATTTCCATTCTGGACTTTGAAAAAATACTGGGTGACGTGAAGCCCGACATCAGCGTCGCCGCCGACGCGGCAAAGATCCCCAGCGCGCTGCTTTCCGACAACACCCACCGCATTCTGGTCGTGGAAGACTCTATGATGCTGCGCAAGATGATTCTGGACGCCCTGAACAAGGCGGGCTACATGAATGTTATCCTGAAAGAGGACGGCCTGGATGCCTGGGATTACCTGCAGACGCTGAAGGAAACGGACGGCCCCATCGAAAGGCAGATCTGCTGTGTGATCACGGACATTGAAATGCCCAAGATGGACGGGCATCATTTGACCAAGCGGATCAAGGACAGCAAGCTGCTGGCCAAAATACCGGTCATCATTTTCTCCTCGCTCATATCGGATGAAATGGTTGTAAAGGGCCGGGAGGTTGGGGCGGACGCCCAACTGTCCAAGCCGCAGATCCACTTGCTGGTGGAAAAGCTCAAAGAGCTGATCCGGTAGTTTTCGTTCCCGCGGATGCACGGTTTCGCGCCGTATCCTTGTCGGAATGTGTATGATAATATCCCCGCGCATGATTTGTGCCGTGGGTTTATATGGTTTACCTGTTAATGAATTGCGGTATGTTGCATGAAACATGCCGGATTATTATCATACCGAAAGGATGACAGCCATGAAATCGTTGCAAAAGAAACTGAGTTTGTTTATCACTGCGTTAATACTTTCCACAACAGTGATTGTGGCGGGGTTCATTTTGCTGATTTTTTACCAGAGCATGAACAGGCAGCTGGATGAAGACGTATCCGCCCTTGCCACGTCCTATAACCACGCGGTCAGCAACCAGATCGCCAAATACAAGGGGGAACTGGAGCTTGCGGCATCCCTGGGCGCGGTGACCCAGTCCTACCCGGAGCAGCGGGACGCGCTGCTGAACCAGCTTGCCAAAACAACCGGCTTTGAGTACCTGGCGCTGGCGGATGCCACCGGCCAGACAACGCGCAGCAGCAACATTGCCGAACGCGAGTACTTTATAAAGGCGCTGGCCGGCGACACCTATGTTTCCAGCCCCCTGGTCAACAAGGTGGACGGCAAGGTAACGATCATGGTGGCAGCGCCCATTGCCAACGGCACCGGCTTCAAGGGCGTTTTGTACGGCGGCCTGCTCTATGATACGTTTGGCGAAGTGATCCGCAACATCAAGATCGGCGAAGGCGGATACGCCTTTATTGTAGACAGAACAGGGGTCATGGTGGCGCACCCCGACAGTGAGCTGGTAGCGCAGATGGCCAATTTTATGGAACTGGCCAAGCAGGATAAGACGTACGAACCGATTGCGGGCGTCGTTGGCAGCATGGTGGCTGGCGAGACAGGCTCGGTCAAGGCCGTCTATGACGGGCAGGAGCGTATGTACAGCTATTCGCCCCTTCTGGGGCCGGAGCAGTGGTCCCTGGCGGTCTCTGTGCCCGTCAGCCAGGTGATGAACAATGTATACCAGGCGATGCTCCTATGCCTTGTTGTCGGCTTCATTCTGATAGGCGCCAGCATCCTTTTGGCGCTGGTTTTCTCCCGCTCCATTACCCGGCCGATCGTTGCGGCTACCCAGCGCATTGAGCTGCTGGCCGAGGGCAATTTGAGCAGCCCTGTTCCCGCGGCCAAGGGGCGCGACGAGGTGACGCGTCTTTCCATTGCCTTGGGCAATACCGTATCGGAACTGCGCAGCTATATCGGCGATCTGACGCGGGTGCTGTCCGCCATGGCGGGCAACGATTTTACGGCTGTAAAGGCCGTGGAGTACAAGGGCGAATTCATGCCCATTGCCCAGGCGCTGCAAAGCATATCCGTATCGCTGAACCATGCGCTGTCGGTGATCAGCGCTTCCACCGACCAGGTGAATTCCGGCGCCATGCAGATCTCCACCGGCGCGCAAAGCCTCGCGGCAGGGGCGACAGAGCAGGCCTCCGCGGTGGAGCAGCTGTCCGCCAGCATCCTGAAGGTGGCGGACCGGGACGCGAAGAACATGCAGCATATCCGGGTTGCGGCCCAAAACGTGCAAAAGGCCAACACAGAGATTCAGGAAAGCGCCAGCCATATGCAGCTATTGTCTGAGGCAATGGGCAAAATCTCCGCCTCTTCCGAGCAGATCGGCAACATTACCAAAGTGATCGAGGAGATTGCCTTCCAGACCAATATCCTGGCGCTGAACGCGTCCATCGAGGCCGCCCGGGCCGGGAGCGCCGGCAAGGGCTTTGCGGTGGTGGCCGATGAGGTGCGGAACCTTGCGGCAAAATCGGCGGAAGCGGCGCGGCAGACGGCCGAATTGATCGGGGAATCTACGGCCGCGGTGGCGCAAGGCTCCGGTATTGCGGACCGGATATCGAAGATGCTGGCCGATGTGGCGGAAAACGCGCAGCAGGTGACAGGCAATATCGATTTGGTGGAATCCACAGCGGAGGAGCAGGCGGCGGCGATTGCGCAGATCAAGAGCGGCGTGACCCAGGTTTCCGCCGTGGTGCAGATCAACGCTTCCACCGCGGAAGAAAGCTCGGCGTCCAGCGAAGAGCTTTCCTCCCTGGCCGCGACGCTGCAAAAGGAAGTGGGCCGCTTCAAGCTGCTGGATGTGGAAATGGACGAACAGCACCTTCAACTGTAATCAATACCTGCAAAAAGCCCGGGCCGGATAAAAGCTGCATCCGGCCCGGGCTTTGCTGATAACCCGCCATCAAATATCGGTTACGGGAATTTGACGTTCAGGAACGACAATACCGCTTGGCTGAATTCGGTATCCTCGGCGGGCGTTTGAAAAAACTTGTCATAGCAGATAAAGTGCTCATCGCCTTCGCGGATAAAGGTGGTTACATCAATATTATGCTTTTTTGCCTGGGCAAGGAGCATTTCGTATTCTCTATAAGGCACCTGCGTATCGCCGGTGGAGTGCATCAATAATACGGGCCTGTCTTTCAGCTTGGCGATCCCATTAAGCGGCGAATAGGCAAGCGCGTCAAAGCCGAAGTGAAACCCCATGTACATTTGCAAAAAGGGAATATCCATGATGCCGATGAGCTTGGGGATGCCCATCATCCCCATGTTGTCCGCAAACAGGTCCGGCCAGGAGGAGAAGGCGGAAGCCGAAATGACGGCGTCTATTGCCGGTACCTCGCCGGCGGCGATGAGCACGGTGCCCGCGCCCATGGAGGTGCCCATGGCAACGACCGGCAAATCCTTGGCGGCTGCGTCGGATGTTAAAAAGTCCGCGCCGGCCTTTACATCACGCCATTCCGTCATGCCAAAGCCGATTTCGCTGCCTTCGCTTAGGCTGCGGGCGCGCATTTCAATGAGCAGCGAATCCCATCCGTTCTTCGCAAACAGCTTGGCATAGCCGAAAAAAGCGGTTACGGAGGGGTTTTGCATGCCGGACAAAATGATGATTGTCCCCTTTGGCTGCACGGCATGGGTTCGCCAGGCGGCAAGCTCTAAACCGTCATCGGTTGTGAGCGTGATGCGCTCCGCACTGATGCCGAATTCGGCCGCGTCATGCTGCTTTTGCTCATAGCGCTGATTAAGGAACATGGGCATGACACCATAGGGGATGGCGGTCAGCGTTCCCAGTATGAATACAACCAAAATGATGAAAAGGATCAATATTGCTTTTCCGCGTTTGGGCCGGCCGGGCTTCTTCGCCACAACGCTGTCCGTCATACATGCCTCCGATTGATATTTTTTCACCTCATTATCATATGTCTTTGACCTGTTGTCAACGAAAAAAGAGCGCCGGCAATGTCAGCGCTCAAGGTTGTGTGGTTCAATGAACGAACTTACGTTTTCTTTGTCTGATGCTTTGCCTCGTCCTTGATTTCACGGCGCATATCGTCCAGCGCGTGGCTCCGGCGCACATTTTTATCCTTGAGTGCCTCCTTGGTATTGGGGTCGGAGGTTTTTTCGATCAGATCATTAGCCAGACGGGTGTTTTTGATGGTGGCGTCAATGTTCTTTTGAATATGGTCCACATTGTCCCTGCGGTCGTCGGGATTATGCTTCATAAGTTGCCTCCTTGCTGTTGATCATAATGATAGCATTCCGCGAACACGGCGGCTTATGCATGCTGCCGGCCTGGCCGGTTTCCTGAAAATTCCGTAAAAGTCTTTTCATTGGGCGCTTCCCTGTGTAAAATACAGGTAGGACAAATACCAAAGGAGGATCATATGAAACGCGTGATTTTAACCGTCCTGGACGGCGTGGGCGTAGGCGCGCTGCCTGACGCCGCGCAGTATGGGGACGTTGGCGCCAATACACTGGCTCATGTGGTGGCTGCTGCCAGGCCGGCTCTGCCCAATATGGCAAAAATAGGCCTTGGGCACATCGACAGCGCCGGATATCCGGCGGATGACCGTGCGGTGGGCGCGTTCGGCAAGGCAATGGAGCGCTCGCCGGGCAAGGATACCACCACCGGCCATTGGGAGATGACGGGGCTTACGCTTGCGCAGCCCTTTCCCACCTATCCCGATGGCTTCCCCAGGGATGTGATGGACGCCTTTGAAAGCGCCATCGGTACAAAGACCCTGGGCAACAAGGCGGCCTCCGGCACGGAGATATTGGTGGAGATTGGGGAAGAACACATCAAAACCGGTTATCCCATCGTCTATACCTCCGCGGACAGCGTTTTTCAGATCGCCTGCCATGAGTCGGTCTATCCGCCGCAGAAGCTGTATGAAATGTGCGGAACCGCCCGGCGCATCCTGACCGGCAGGCATGCCGTGGGCCGGGTGATCGCCAGGCCCTTTGCGGGGGAGCCGGGGAACTTTGCAAGAACGCCCAGAAGGCGGGATTTTTCCATTGACCCCACCGGCGAAACGCTGCTGGACGCCGTAAAAGCCGCCGGGATGCAGGTGCTGGGCGTGGGCAAGATCGAGGATATCTTCAATGGCCGGGGGCTGACAAAGAGCAACCACGCGGCCGGCAACCCGGCCTGTATCGACGCGCTGATTTCCTATCTAAAGGAAGATTTTACTGGGCTCTTGTTCACCAACCTGGTGGATACCGACATGGTTTACGGCCACCGCAACGACCCGGTGGGCTACGCCCAGGCGCTTTCCTATTTTGACGCGAAGCTGCCGGACATGCTTTCGCTCATGGGTGAGGAGGACCTGATGATCATCACCGCCGATCACGGCGTGGACCCCACTTTCCCCGGCACCGACCACACCAGGGAGCATGTGCCCATCCTGTGCTGGTACAGGGGTATGAAAAAGCTGGTGAACCTTGGCGTGCGCGAAACCTATGCCGATATCGCCGCCACCATCGCGGAGTATCTGGGCCTGCCCCAGCGGTTTTCGGCCACTTCCTTCCTGAAGGACATACTGTAAGAAAACGGAGGATGCAACCATGCTCAAGAAGCTTCACAAAGCGGCGCGGGTGATTGAGGAAGCGTGCGGCCGTGCGGAAATCGGCGTCATCCTGGGCAGCGGCCTGGGGGAATACGCAAAGGCGCTGCAAAATGCCGAATCCCTGCCTTACGCCGATATCCCCGGCTTTCCCAAATCCACCGTTCCGGGCCACGCCGGCGTGTGGCATACGGGCACGCTGCACGGCAAGGGCGTATGCATGATGCAGGGCCGCTTTCATGCCTATGAGGGCTATGGTCTGGATGAAGTGACCATGCCGGTTCGCGTCATGTCGCTGCTGGGCGTAAAGACGCTGATCGTCACCAACGCCGCCGGCGGCGTGAACCTTGACTTTCAGGCCGGCGACCTGATGCAGATTACCGATTACATCAACTTTTCCGGCCGCAATCCCCTTCGCGGGGAAAATCTGGACGAATTTGGGCCCCGGTTTCCCGATATGACCTATGCCTATGACCGGGAGCTGGCGACGCTGGCCCACCAAAAAGCCGAAGAACTGGGTATCAAGCTTCAAAAGGGCGTGTACTGCTGGTTCAACGGCCCCTGCTTTGAAACGCCGGCGGAAATCCGCATGGCCAGGGTCCTGGGGGCGGATGCCGTGGGCATGTCCACCGTGCCGGAAACCATTGTGGCCCGGCATTGCGGCATGAAGGTGCTGGGCCTAAGCTGTATCACCAACATGGCGGCGGGCATCCTGGATACGCCCCTTGACCACCAGGAGGTCATGGCCACCGGTGAGCGCGTGAAGGACACCTTCCGCTCCCTGGTGGATGCCGTGATCCGCGATAGCTAATATCCGAAAAAAGCGCATCCAAAAAATCCCATGCCTTTTCCCTGCCTGTCCTGGGTATGATAAGAACGCATACCGCTGGACTTGGAAGGGGATACAACATGGGAAAAGGGTTGCGCTTTTTTGCGGCACTGTTGGCTGTTTTGATGATCATACCCGCGGCGGGCGCCGCACCGCTGGAGTCGGGGGAGCCCGTTTCCTTATCGTCTCCGGCTGCCGTGCTGGCGGAAGTGTCCACCGGCACCATCATATTTGAGAAGAATGCCGATGAAAAGCGGCAGGTGGCCTCCATCACCAAGCTGATGACGGCGCTGCTGCTGATGGAAGATATCAACAATGGCGCGATATCGCTCAGTGATCAGGTGGCGGTATCCCAAAATGCCGCCGCTGCCAAGGGCAGCCAGGCTTTGCTGGACGCGGGGGCAGCCTATCCTTTGGAAACGCTTTTGCAGGCCACTGTCATGGCCAGCGCCAATGACGCGGCCGTTGCCCTGGCGGAGCATGTTTCCGGTACGGAGGCCGCTTTTGTGGACCGCATGAACGCCCGGGCGGCCGAGCTGGGCATGACCAACACCCGTTACGTCAACTGCACCGGCCTTCCGCAGGATGGCCAGTACACCACCGCCAGGGATGTGATGACCATCTCCTGCGAGGTAGGCAAGCATCCGGCTTACCACAAATACGCCAGCGTGTGGATCGATACCCTCAAGCACCCCAGCGGCCGGGTTACGGACCTTACCAATACCAACCGCCTGGTGCGCTTTTATGAAGGGTGCGACGGCTTTAAGACAGGCTCCACGGATGAGGCCAAGTTCTGCGTCAGCGCGACGGCGGAAAAGAACGGCATGCGCCTGGTGGCCGTGGTGCTGGGCAACCCCAAGAGCCAAACCAGGTTTGATGAAGCCAGGGCCATGCTGGATTACGGCTTTGCCACCTATCGCCGGATCATCATCGCCAGGGAAGGCGACCTGTTGGGCCAGCAGGTGCCGGTCACCAGGGGGTCCAGGGACGTGGTGGATACAGCGCTGGGCAGCGGGCTTTCCATGCTGCTGCGGTCCGGCCAGGAAAAGCAGCTGGCCATGGAGGTGGAACTGCCCGAATCCGTGCAGGCGCCTGTCCTGAAGGGCGATACGCTGGGCACCGTGCGTATTCTGCTAGACGGTAAAGTGATTGCCAGGCTCAATTGCGTGGCGGCCCAGGACGTACGGCTGCCGGGCTTCCTGGAGGGATTCATCAAGATACTGGATACCTGGAGATAGCGGCTCCGGCCTCCAAGGCGGATTAAAAAGCGGCGGGACAGTTTTCTGTCCTGCCGCTTCCTGCTACATTGAAACGTACAGTCGCTTTGGCTTTTTTGCCGCCGTGTCCCTGGCCATTTGCATGAACATGCCGGAGCAGCCAAGCAAGGCGAAGAACACGCCCGTTCCGAAATTGCCGAGCTCCTCCTGCATGGCTTGGGGGCTTGCCCACAAATCCTCCGTCCAGTAGAATACCAACGCTTCCGTCTTGGTATACATCATTTCCTCGTACGACTTCAGTTCAGACTGAACCTCATCATAGTATTCGGAAAGCTGATAACTTCCGCCGGCCACCTGCCCCAAGGCTACGGACAGCAGCACAAAAAGGAGCACAATGACGATCTTGACCCGCCCCTGACGCCCATGCGTAAGGTCGTAACCTCTGCTCACCATAAAGCCGATCAGTATGCCTACAAGGCTGGCCATGTATCCCATCGCGAAAACCACCGCCCAGGGAATGGCGCCCAGGATGGCGGCGGCTGCCGCTCCCAATATGCCAAGCGGCAAACTGCCCTTTTTCGGTTCGCCAAGCCATGCCTGCTGCCTTATTGCTTCTTCGGCACAGTTGTCATGCATGGGGAAAACATCATCCTTGATCCGCACAGGCACTTCGCCGGATTCCATGATCTGGCCGCAATGGCTGCACGCCTTGACGGAGGGTATGCCCAGCCCGGCAATACCGGCTACGGCACGGCGGATAAACTGACCCATCTGCTTGATGGCCTTGTTTGTTGTACGGAATTCAATGGCGGCAAACTGTTCCCCGGTTAAGGAAGCAGTCCGGTTCAGCTTGTACTCCTTTGCGGCGGCTTCCAGCACCCGCACGGCCTCCGCGCGCAAAAGTGCGGATTTTTGCAAGGCCTCCTGGTCCGCTTCCTGACCCAAAGCCTGATTCGCCGGCAAATACACCTGAAAACGGAACATCATGCCAAGCACCATGGTAAATGTGACATGATAACCGTCCACCCAGCCGAAAATGCGCTTGTCCTCGAAGTGCAGCCCCGTCTCCTGAGAAAGTTTCCGCCAGAAATTTGTCGCCATTTCGCGTCCTCCCTTGTGATTTGGAAAAATGCAACAGTGCTATGGCTCGATCACCTCAAGCAGCAGTATGCCCTTGTCAAAACCGCCGCGCTGCCGCTTTTTTTTAAGGCGCATGGCCTCCAAAGCATCCCAGGTTTGACCGGAACAGTCCGCCAGGCTGTGGATGACCTCCAGCAGGTCGGCCAGTTCCTCCATAGAGCCGCTTTGAAGGTATTCCGCCATCTCTTCCTTGAGCTTTTCACGAAGGTGAAGCAGCCTGTCCCCGGAATCGATCTGCGCTGTGACGGCCTCCCGGCCTGACGCCTCAATGATGCCGGGGATCAGGTCCCGGACAAGCTTATTGTAGACGGTACGCTTCATGGCGGCTCCTTTGTATTTGCAACGCTCTGTTTGTTTATTCAGAATATGATAACATCGTATCTCAATAAATGGAATGCCTATTCACGGCTTGCACGGATTTTCTTTTTTTTGCTGTATGGATACGATGGAACCAAATACGACAAGGCAGTATTACATCACCACAAGCAGGTCATTTTCCTCGGCAAGCTCCTCCGCCCGGATCAGGCCGGGCGACCGTTCCTGCCCGTTCAAAACCAGGCGGATAACGCCGCTTTCACGGTGGGCCGTGTTGTCCACGGTAATGCGCAGCGTCTTTCCCCGGAAGACCTTGCGCATGGCAAAGCCCGGCCACTGGGCGGGGATGGCGGGCGAAAGGAGCAGGCCTTCCGGCGTCGGGCGCAGGCCCAAAATGCCTTCCACACAGCCCACCATGACGGTGGAGGCGGTACCGGTGAGCCAATGTACATGGCCCCGGCCGGCAAAGGGGCTTTCCGCGCCTTCAATAAACTGACCATGCACATACGGCTCAATCACCCGAAGGTCAGCGTTGCCGTTAAAGCTGGCGGGGGAGGATTCGGCGAAAAGCTCAAAGGCCCGGTTGCCGTGGCCCAGCAGCGCCTCCGCCAGAATCGCCCAGCCCTGGGGCTGGCAGAACACGCCGCCGTTTTCCTTGGTGCCCGGGTTGAAAAGCAGCATTCGCGCGCCATCAAACGCCTCATGCCGGTAGGAGGGTGCCATGAGCTGCATCCCATAAGGCGTGTTGAGCTTTTCATATGCGGTTTGCATGATAGCCTCGGCCTGTGTGCCGTTTACAGCTCGGCTGATCACCGCCCAGCTTTGGGGGTTGAGCCACATGGCGGTCTCGTTGTGTGTTTTGCTGCCGATGACGGCGCCCGCTTCCGTAAAGCCGCGGATGAACCTGTCTCCCTCGAAGCACTTTTCATTGAGAATAGCCAGCAGCTTTGCGCTTTCGGCTTCCAGATAGGCGGAATAGTCGGGATCGGTTTTCTCCAGCTCCAGCATCAGGCGCATGGCATAGTACAACTGGAATGCCACAAAGGTGCTTTCGCCCTTTTCACCCAGGCGCAGGCAGTCGTTCCAGTCCGCGTGCAGCCCCGCCGGCATGCCGTGGGGGCCCAGGTGCGTCATGCTGAACTGTATGGCGCGCCGCAGGTGCTCGAGCACCGTGCCTTCCTCTTTGTCGGCAAAGGGGATTACTTCGTCTAGGTACGCCAGGTCGCCTGTTTCCGCCACATACTTGTACACTGTGGGGAACAGCCACAGCGCGTCATCCGCCCGGTAATGGGGGTGGCCGGTTTCCCGGACATAGCTTTCCTGCTCGGGGGTGTCTTCCTGGCCGGGAGTGTGGCTGTACTTGACCAGGGGCAGGCCGGCGCCGTGGTGCACCTGGGCAGACAGCATAAAGGTCAGCCGCTGTTTGGCCAGTATGGGATCCAGGTGGATGATGCCCTGGATATCCTGCACGGTATCCCGGTAGCCGTAGCCGTTGCGCTGGCCGCAGTACATCAGCGAGGCCGCGCGGCTCCACACCACGGTAGTGAAGCATTGGAACGCGTTCCAGGTGTTGACCATTGCGTTGAAGCGCTCGTCCGGCGTTTCCACATGAAGGCTGTTAAGCTCGGTATGCCAGTAGGTTCTCAAGGCGGCAAGCTCCGCATTTGATGTTTGTGCGGGAGAAGCGGCATACCGGTCAAGCAGCGCCCGGGCTTCCGTCTCGTTTTTCTGGCCCAGCAGGAAGACAAGCGTGCGCTTTTCATGGGAGGCCAGAGTAAGCGTAGCATGCAGCGCGCCGCAGGGATTGCCGTTGTAGCACTGGCTGTTGTCGCAGCGGCCGTCCAGCAGCGCTTGCGGGGCGTCGAAGCGATGGCGGCCCAGGAATGCGTCCCGGCGGCCGGTGCAGCTTGTCACTTCGGCCCCGACAAGGCCGATAAAGCGTTCCCTGCCGTTGGAGCCGTCTTCGCCGGCATCCCAGAATTCGTTGATGCGCTGGAGGAGGTGGTCGCCCCTGAATTCCGTGCGGCTGATGAACTGCGTATACTGCAGGTTGACCATGTCCTGCTCGTAATTGTTGTCATTGGTGAATTCGCAATAGCTGAAAGCGGAGATGGCGCGGGGATGATCGCCGGTGTTTTCGATCGTAAGCTGCCATACCTCATATGTTGCGCCCAGGGGCACGTAATACAGCGCGGCGGTGCGGATGCCGGCATATTCGCTTTCAAATTCCGTATAGGCGGTGCCATGGCGGCAGACCGTCTTATACTCGGTCAGCGGCTTTTTCACCGGCTTCCAGGTGGCCGACCAGAAATCGCCCGTTGCGTCATCCCGCAAATACAGGTAGCGGCCCGGCTCGTCAAACTGATTGAAGGTATAGCGCAGTATGCGCCCGGCCGCGCCGGATTTCACAAAGCTGTAGCCGCCCGCGTTGACGGTAATGATGGCCCCGTATTCCGGCGAGCCCAGATAGTTGGCCCACGGAGCGGGAATATCCGGGTTGGTGATCACATACTCGCGGGCCTTCTCGTCAAAATACCCGTACTGCATGAAAGCTCCTCCTTTTTTCGAAAACGGTTTCGAGCATCTGTAAAAAAATATGGCGTTTCCATCCTGTTTTTACTATCTTAACATAAAGGGTGTGCAACCGCAAGAGCGGGCGTTCTATGAAATGGTAACCAGCGGCATGTGAAGAGATCATTGAAGCCAGCATGTATTTGTTAATGACAGCCCAATCTTTTCAATCATATTCCGATACTGTTCCAGGATAACTGACGTGGTACTGATTTTCTGCAAACCTGCAAATGAATGCAATATTTTTCCAAGTTATTCGTTATTATATCAGGAGGTGGTACGTATGAAACGTTTTTCGGTTGGAATGGCTTGCGTCTTGCTTATTTTGCTTGCAGCCGCACCCTGTGCAATGGCAAACAGCTGGGGATTGACGGGCGCTTTGCTCAAAGCGGTGTCCTCCGTCCACGCATGGGATGATTATTCATCTTTGGGGAAGCAGGCGGGCGATGCCGCGGTAATGCATAACCGCTACCATAACGCATTGATGATCGCGGACAATTTGCTTCATGTGTACACCAAAGCTGTATATCAGCCGGAAGACAAGCGCGACAGTGCTGTGAAGCTGATAGAAACAGAAGATGGATTTGTATTGTCGTACGGCGAAGCGGAGCGGTATGCCTTCTTCGAGGATGCCGGAACCTATACGCTTAAAGAAGCGGCGATCGGCAATTTCATCATGACCTCTGTCATGAAGGAAGACGGCGCAGGCAGTTATTTTACTTATTACGAAGGGACGGACGGTGTGTCAACGGCCATCTGGAACGGGCGCATCTCCTTGAGCGATTTCAATATTGATCTGTTTCCGCACTCGGTCGATGAAATCAGGCATTTGAACCTGATGCGGGCTGCCCTGGGCAGCGGCAGGAACTGTCTTGGCTGGTGGGAATACCCCCAAGAGCCAGGCAGCCGGTACAGCGGCATCGGAAAAGAAACAGAGCCTGTGTACGCCGCTCCGTTTGGAGAATCATCGTGGCGCGCATCCGATGGCAAAGCAGCCTTGGGGCTAGAAGGGGAATTCTGGCAGCTGCGCATTTTCAAGAATGCGGATGGCGAAGCCTACGCCTGTATCCGCTACGATATCAGCACGCGCACCCAGCGCATTGGCTATATTCGCGGCACGGTATTGGACAAACAGGCCGACACGCTTTGGACGCCGGAGGATAATTTCCTGAATGTAGCTGTACAGGCGCTGCAGGCCACCTATCTGACAGATGACCCGGATGTATCCCAGTATCCGCAGCTCCAGGTGCCCAAGGGAACGCAGTTTGCCTGCCTTGGCATGTATGGCAACGATTACGCCTATGTTGCCGCGCAGGTTCGCAGCGGCCAGTTTGCGGACGGCGGTGAAATCGTGTGGGGCTTCGTGCCCCTCAAAGCGCTGGCGCTGGATGAATCGGACAGCTTTCGCACCGAAAGGCAGACCGGCGTCATGAAGACAATGGTTGGTGAGTGGGCTTTCTATGCAGGCGGAAACATGGCGGAAGACGTGCTTGTCCTGAACGCCGAGGGCACCTATACCGGACGGTATATTGATCTGAATACAGGAGAGATTTCCGGGGAAACCCATGGCATCTGGTATGTGACTAAAAACAACCCGGACTGGAACCTGTACTGGAACGATCCGGAGTACGAGCTGTATCTGATCAGGGATGATGGCACCGCCAATGTCAAAGGGCTTGTATTAAATGCGGAGGGCTTCAGCCTGACCGACGAAGAGGGCGGCGGCGGATACATGAAACCGGAAGACATGCTTTGACGGATTTGTAAAAAGGCGCAAAATAAAGGGCTTCCAATCACTCGGAAGCCCCGATATCTACAGATGTATTACTTGCTGTGCTCCTCAATGGCCACGGCCACGGCCACGGTGGCACCGACCATGGGGTTGTTGCCCATGCCGATCAGGCCCATCATTTCCACGTGGGCAGGCACGGAGGAGGAGCCGGCAAACTGGGCGTCGGAGTGCATGCGGCCCATGGTGTCGGTCATGCCGTAGCTGGCGGGGCCGGCGGCCATGTTGTCGGGGTGCAGGGTGCGGCCGGTGCCGCCGCCGGAAGCCACGGAGAAGTAGGCCTTTTTGTTTTCCACGGACCACTTCTTGTAGGTGCCGGCCACGGGATGCTGGAAGCGGGTGGGGTTGGTGGAGTTGCCGGTAATGGAAACGTCCACGCCCTCTTTGATCATGATGGCCACGCCTTCGCTGACATCATCGGCGCCGTACACGCGGACCTTGGACTTTTCGCCGCTGGAGAAGGCGGTTTCCTTTTCAATCTTCAGATCGCCGGTGTGGTAATCGTACTGGGTCTTTACATAGGTGAAGCCGTTGACACGGCTGATGACATAGGCGGCGTCCTTGCCCAGGCCATTCAAAATCACGCGCAGGGGCTCCTTGCGGACCTTGTTGGCGGTGCGGGCGATGCCGATGGCGCCTTCGGCGGCGGCAAAGCTCTCGTGGCCGGCCAGGAAGCAGAAGCACTTGGTCTCTTCACGCAGGAGCATGGCGGCCAGGTTGCCGTGGCCGATGCCGACAACGCGCTGATCAGCCACAGAGCCGGGAATGCAGAAAGCCTGCAGGCCAAGGCCGATGGCTTCGGCGGCGGGGGCGGCGGTGGTAATGCCCTTTTTGACCGCGATGCCGGCGCCCAGGGTATAGGCCCAAACTGCGTTTTCAAAGGCGATGGGCTGAATGCCCCGGACGACAGCGCCTACGTCGATGCCCTTTTGCAAAAGCATTTCGTTGACTTCGTCCAGGGAAGAAAAGCCGTATTCGGCCAGCACTTTTTCGATTTTGGCAATTCGTCTTTCGTAACCTTCAAATGTTGCCATTGCTTTCTCACCTCATCCTTGCAAAGTCTACTTGTGGCGGGGATCGATGTATTCCTTCGCTTCGGCGAAACGGCCGTAGGTGCCGATGTTCTTTTCATAGGCTTCCTTGGGATCCACGCCTTTTTTGATGGCTTCCAGCATCTTGCCCAGGTGCACAAACTGATAGCCGATGACTTCCTTATTTTCATCCAGAGCGATCTTCAAAACATAGCCTTCGGCCATTTCCAGGTAGCGGACGCCTTTTTCCAAGGTGCCGTACATGGTGCCGATCTGGCTGCGCAGGCCCTTGCCCAGGTCTTCCAGACCGGCGCCGATGGGCAGGCCGTTCTCGGAGAAGGCGGACTGGGTGCGGCCATAGGCGATTTGCAGGAAGAGTTCCCGCATGGCGGTGTTGATGGCGTCGCAGACAAGGTCGGTATTCAGGGCTTCCAGCACCGTCTTGCCGGGGAGGAATTCGGCGGCCATGGCGGCGGAGTGGGTCATGCCGGAGCAGCCGATGGTTTCCACCAGCGCTTCCTGAATCACGCCGTCCTTCACGTTCAGGGTCAGCTTGCAGGCGCCCTGCTGGGGTGCGCACCAGCCCACGCCGTGGGTCAGGCCGGATATATCCTTGATCTCACGGGCTTGTACCCATTTGCCCTCTTCGGGGATTGGGGCGGGGCCATGGTTCGGGCCCTTTTTGACGCATACCATTTCTTCCACTTCTCTGGAGTATTGCATCGAATTGTTTCCTCCTTACCGGAAAATGTTCTGGCAAAAAACACACACACTGCGTAGTATAGCACAATTTCGCTGGTGCGAAAAGGCTTTTCCCACAGGGCATGCAGATTTTTTAACAGGATTGTGAAAGGGTCCGGCCTTTTCTCCGATGCCGGATTATGGTATACTGGCGGGGCTGCAGCAAAAGAAAAAGACAATACCACAGGAGGATTTACGATATGAGCAGGCTGGGGGATTTGATCAAGACCGAGCGGCTGCGCCAGGGGCTTACCCATAAGCAGGTAGCGAAAAAGTGCGGCGTGGCCGAAAGCTATTTGGTGGATGTGGAAGCCGGCACCCGCATCATTGCCGACGATCAGGCGCGGCGTATTTTGAAGACCATCGGTTTAAAGCAGCAGACGGAAGCGGATTTTACCCTGGATGATATCGCAGCTACCGTCGATTTGCAGACCGTGCAGCCGGCCCTTCAAAAGGCCGCCCAGGAGAGCAAGGAAAAGAAAGATGCCGCGCCTGTGGCCAGCAGCGACGATGGCGTTGGGGGCTCCATCTGGCTGGACGCGCTGACCAGCGTGTTAAAGCGCGTGCCGGTGTACAACGCCGTCATGAAAGAAATCGACCACAAATTGTTGCCGGTGCTCAATGGCCAGATTGAGAACACCTCGCCGGATAGGGTGTATTATTACCTGGTGCCGGACGACGCCCTGCGGGGCTTCCGCGTCTGCCAGGGCGACCTGGTTTTGGTCGTGCCGGCCGCCAGCCCCATCGACGGGGCCGTCATGCTGGTGGAGGTCAAGGGCCGCCGCCTGCTGCGCAAGGTAAGGAAGCTGGAAAACTTTCATATTCTGTTGCAAAGCTATGACCGGGAGTACGGCGCCGAAACCTACGCTCTCAATGAAGTGATCTGCCTGGGCCGCTGCGTGCGGGCGGAGATCAATCTGGTGTAATTGTCGGCTCGCCCCACAATACGCCCCTGGTGCCCGTGGCGATGTAAAACCGGCCAAAGGTCCGGGGATCGCCGCAAATGGAGCGGATGTCGCCGAACATCTGCTCCTTTGTGTTGATGCGATCAAAGGATGCGCCGCCGTCCAGGGAGCGGTAGAAGCCGTATTCGCCGTCTATTATACCGTTGATGTAGATGGCTTGGGGACCATCTTCTTTTTCCGCCTTACCCAAGCCCACACGGTACACCGTGTCGCCTTCCCGGCTGACGCGCTCAGCCGCCACTTTGCTGTTTTCCTTATCAAACGCCAGCCGCCACAGCCCATTTTCCGCCAGGGAAAGCCAGATCACGCCCGGCGCTTCCCGCTGGACGCGGATCTCATAATGCTGCTTGCTGTCGATGCCGGACAGGTAGCACCTGGGGAAGACGTCCGGCAGCTTCATTTCCCGGAAGGTCCTGCCCTTGTCAAGGCTTGCATATATGCGGCTGTTTTCTGCAAAGCCATAGAAAACATCAGGCCATACGCGGTCGCTGAAGACCTTGATGGTTGCCTTTTCGTCTATGATCTGCTGACCGCTTAAGTCATATACCTTGCCTTGATGCCAGGCTTGACCTTCGTTTTCCGTATACAAAAGCGCCGTAATAGGCAGCTCGTTCCCTCTCGCCAGGCCCCACACAATTGTTTTGCCATCGGAAGAAATGGCGGTCCAGCCGGCGTTAACGTTCGGCCGGCGAATGGAGGCCACCAGTTCATCCGCCAGCGGCGAAATTTCCCTGGGGTCGTCAAGCCGCGTCCAGGTCTCGCAGTCGTCGCGGGAGAGGATCAGGCCGCCTGTGGTCTTGCCCTTCCAGTTTCCCCGGGCGGTGACAACCACGGGCCGGGCGGTGGATTCGGGGTAATCGGCGTTCATGCAGGTAATATACCGGTTGCCCGCCTGATCTGCAAAGCTGTTTTCGCAAGGCTGTGTCAAATCCCGGAAGGCAAAGCCCCCCAGGTCGCCGATGATGTCAATGAGTTGAACCGGGCCCTTGGCCGGGCTGTACACGTTCAAATGCACCGTTTCCTCCAGCCCGCTGCACAAGGGCTGCCAGGTGACGGTTTTGTTTTGCAGCGCGTTTTGAAGGTCAAAGGTGGCGAATATGCCCGTGCCCGTGGTAAAGAAAGCGTGGTTCCCGTCAAAGGGGTTGATTTTCAGGTCGCCCATCCAGTGAATGATGGAGTGGCCGCCGTTATATTCGGGCTTCATGTAATCCACCGTGAAATCAATCTTTCCGGTGGAAAGACCCTGCAAAATGGGCGTGAAATGTTGTCCGTTATCGGCGGAATGGTAAATGGTATCCGCCTCCGGGTGGCCGATGGTGCTCATTACCACCACGCCGGGATGATTCGGATCGATGGCGATACCGCCAAGGCCACAGCCCAGCCGCCTTTTGGGGTAATCGGGATCGTTGTACCCCGGCGGCGTCAAATCTGTGATTTCATGTATCTCTCCGCTGGCTGTGATCTTGTACCGAAGCAGCATGCCGTCCACACAACTGCCCGTATCGCAGGCGTAGCTGTTGAAGCCCGCCCAGCAATAGCCCGGCTGGGAGAAGGTGATATACAAATGCTGCCCGTCAAAGGCATACCGCTGGGCCACATAGCCGGGATAGGTGGAGTTGGCGTGCATCAGCGGTTCGGGCTGACCCGGCAATACCGCAAAGCTTCTGCCGCCGTTTGTAGAATAGTAAAGCGACGGGCCGCGAATGATGCCGTCCGGGCGATTCTTCTCGCCGTTGGTGCCGACAATCAGAAAATCCTCGTTTTCGGGATGTACATGTATAAAGGTAAGATTGGTTTCCTCCCGGCCGCCCGGCGCGCAAACGGGAACATGCTCCCAGCTTTCGCCTAGATCATGTGTCACAAACAGGCCGCCGGTCTGGCTGGCAAAGTACAGCGTATCGGCATCGGCGCGGGAGCAGATCAGCCGCTCTCCGGTTCCCCGGCCAGGCGCGTTACCGTGGATGCCGGTGGGCACATCGCGGTAGGCAAAGCTTTCGCCCAGGTCATGGGAGACGCACAGCTTGTTGTTTTCCCTGCCGTCGCCGGTTACCACGTACAGCCGCCTGCCGTCCAGGGAGCTGACCGCGATGGATAGGGGATAGGTCTCCCACCTGTTAGGATGGGTGACATGGTCGCACAGGCTTTTCCAGGAGCGGCTTTCGGGCGCATAGCGGTACACGCCGCCGATATCGGTTCTGGCATAGGCGATGCCCGGCGTCTTTTCATGGAAAACGAAGCCGGTGACAAAGCCGCCGCCGGGCACGGGTGCGTGGCGGTAGACATAGGGGATGAAGGACATGGAATCATCCTTTCGGCAGGTTCTGTTCGAAATCGATTTAGACTGTTCTCTATGTATTGTATCGGCAAAACGCCGGGGATGCAAGCGTATCGATAGACTTTGCCATGCCAAACCATTATAATGGTACACATATTGCTATTGCGCGGGAGAAAGATATGAACATGCATTTGGACGGGCCGTGGAAAGCGGTATTCCCAAACGGAGTTGAGGCGAATGTGCGGCTCCCCGGAACGCTGGATACAAACGGGCTGGGAAAGCCCTATTCGGAAAAATACATGGGGAAGCTGACGCGGCTTTGCACCTATGAAGGCCCTGTCACCTTTGAAAAGCAGGTGTTTGCGGGCGACGCTTCCACCGGCGGCCGCGTTCTTTTGTCCATCGAGCGGGCCCGGCCGCTCCAAGTGAAGGTGAACGGGCAGGCTGCGGCGCCCATACGTCCTTTTTCACTGAACACGCCTACAATATTCGACGTTACCCCGTTTCTTCTGTTCGGACAAACCAACCAGTTGCAGGTGGTTTGCGACAACAGCTATCCCGGACTCCCGTATGAAGCCATCGTGTATTCCACCACGGCCACAGATGAAACCCAAACCAATTGGAACGGGCTGCTGGGGAAGCTGACGCTGGAAGAAAAGGGCATCGCTTTTATCTCTGCCGTGCAGGTCCTGCCCCGGGGAGGCTTGGCGGAAGTCTGGCTGGAGGCGGACTGCGCCAAAGAATACGAGGGAGATGCCGCCATCACCTGCGACGCTTTTGAAGCGCCGATAAAAAGGCATCTTAGCATGCCGGCGGGCATGGCCAGCCGCGTATATCTGGGCACAGCAGCCTTGAAAAAAGAGGCGGGGCGATGGCATATCGGGGAAGGCATACTGCACCGCGTAACAGCGTGCCTTACCGGCATGGCCCCCTTTGAAACGGAATTTGGCATACGTGACTTTCAGGTGAACGGGAACTGTCAATTTTCTTTGAACGGACAGGCCGTGTTTTTGCGGAGCGAGGCCAACTGCGCCGTATTTCCCGAGACCGGCCACCCGCCCATGACGGTTCCGGAATGGGAAGCTGTTTTGAATGCTTACCGCGCTTATGGCGTCAACTGCATGCGTTTTCACAGCTGGTGTCCGCCGGAGGCGGCCTTCACCGCGGCGGACCAAATGGGCATGCTGATGCAGCCGGAGCTTTCCCACTGGAATCCGAAAAATGCTTTTGAGAACGATGTAGACTTTGCATATTATCAAACGGAATTGCTGGAAACGCTGCGCTGGCTTTTGAATCATCCTTCCTTTGTGATGCTTACCTTCGGCAACGAATTGCAGGCGGGGGAATGGGGGCATAAAAGGATGAGCGAGCTGTTGGCAAAAGCGCGGGCATATGATCCGACACGGTTGTATGCCTGCGCCTCCAACGCCCATTACGGCGCGCTGGGGCCTGATCCGAGCAGCGATTTTTATGCTGCCCAGGCCTTAAGCAGCGGGCTTTTGCGCGGCATCGTGACCGCCAATCAAAAAGAGGGCGCCAAGCTGCCGGGGCACATCAACGCCTGCTATCCCTCCACACGGCAGAATTATGATGCCGTTGTAAGCCGTGTGCACCGGGAGTTCCATCAGCCGGTGTTCAGCTTTGAGGTGGGCCAGTTCCAGGTGCTGCCCGATTTTGGGGAGCTTGATACGTTCCGGGGCGTGACGCGGGCCTTTAACATCGAAGCGGTTCGGGACCGGGCGAAGGAGAACGGGCTTTTGCCGCGCTGGAAGGAGTATGTGCAGGCGACGGGAGAACTTGCGAAGATCTGCTACCGGGAGGAAATCGAGGCCGCGCTGCGCACCAAAGGCATGGGCGGGATATCGCTGCTTGGCCTGCAGGATTTCCCCGGCCAGGGAACGGCGCTGGTGGGGATGATGGACAGCCATCTTCGCCCCAAGCCCTATGGCTTCGCAAGCCCGGACGCGTTTTCCGCCTTCTTTGCCGACTGCGTGCCGCTGGCGGTTATGGAGCGGTATACCTACCGCGCTTGCGAATGCGTTGCGGGCGAGCTTCGCGTGGCCAATTACGCAGCCAAGCCGGTGGAAGGGGAATGGGGCTGTGCGCTTTATGAACACGGGCACATGATCGCACGGCAGGCGTTTGGCCTTTGCACCGTACCCTGCGGCGGCGTGTATACGGCGGGCAGCTTCCGCCTGCCGCTCAAGGATGCCAAAGCCCCGGCGCAGCTTGAACTTCATGTGTGGGTGGGGGAATACCGCAGCACTTACCCCATATGGGTGTATACGGACAGTGAAGCGCGCTGTCCGGCATCTGTCAGGATTTGCACAGGGCTTGACCGGGCCGTGTTGGAGGAAACGGCTGCGGGCGGCACGGTTCTTTTGACGCCGCCGGCCACAAAGGAATTGTTCCCGCGTTCCATACAGGGCCAGTTCAGCACCGATTTTTGGTCCATGGGCACCTTCCCGTATCAGGACGGCGGCATGGGTCTTTTGATTGAAGCGGGCCATCCCGCGCTTGGCGGCTTTCCGACGCAAACCTATTCCAACTGGCAATGGTGGCTGATGAGCAACGGCCGGCCCATGGTTTTGAGCGACGGGCTGAAAAGGCTAAAGCCCATCGTGGAAGGGATCGACAGCTACTGCCGGCTTGCAAAAATGGCGCTGCTTTTTGAGGCGCGGCTTGGCCGCGGCCGGGTGATGGTCAGCAGCATGGGCCTTCTTGAGCAGCTGCAATACCCGGAAGCCCAGGCGCTGCTGGACAGCATCCTTGCCTATATGGCGTCGGAAAGCTTCGCGCCGGGCCAGGAAATCACCGGGGAGGAGCTCCAATCCCTTGTGGGATAAGCGCAATTGATCGCCGTCAAGCAGCATACATATGTGTGGTATTCTGGATGGATTCTTAAAAATTCACAATAAATTATCAAACGTTGCTTGCTGTTTTTCGGTGAGTCTTGTATAATAGCAAAAGCGACTTGAATTCGCACAGAGAATAGGAGAGAAGTTCATGCGCAAAAAGGCGATTTTGGCCTTGGTGCTGGTTTCGGCAATGCTGCTGTCCAGTTGTGCCCTGATTGAAAAAGATATGGCGGTTGACAATGCCACCGTTATCGTGGAGCTGGGCGACAAAACAGTTACAAAGATACAGGTAAGCTATGAACTGGAATACCAGCTTCAATACATGGCCTATATGTACAGCCTGTATGGCATGAGCTATGATCCGACAGATTCTCTGACCCGCGCGCAAGCCCTTGATTCCCTCCTCAACAGCTATGCCGAGGAATTGGTCAAGCAGCAGAAGCAGGAAGAGCTTGGCTTGGCTACGCTGACCGAGGAAGAGGATGCCGCGGTCCGTGAAAAGGCGCAGACCAGCATGGATTCACAAAAGGAATCCGTGAAGACCCAGTATTTTGCCGACACCACTCTGGAAGGGGAAGCCCTTGACACCGCCATCAGCGAGAAAATGGAAGAACTGGGCTATACGTTTGAAGATTATTTCTACGCAAACGAAAAGGCCAGCGCCATCGCGGAAAAGCTGCGCAATTACATCATCAAGGACATCGCCGTCACCGATGATGAAATCAAAACGGAATATGACACCCGGGTGGAAGCGGCGAAAACCAGCTATGCCAGCAGCCTTTCCTCCTACGGTTCCACGGTCAACGGCAACGGCACGGTGTATTATGCGCCGGCGGGATACCGTTATGTGAAGCATATCCTGCGCAAGTTCCCTGACGATGTTCAGGCGAACCTGACGGACTTAAATTCGAAGATTACCGCCAAGACGACGGAAATCACCAATGTGGATACCTCCCTCGCAGGTCTTGGGGAAAGCGCCGCCCAGGACGATCCCACGCGTGTACAGCTGACTGAGCAGAAGGCCGCTTTGGAAAAGGAAAAGGCTGACCTGCAGGCCCAGTACGACAAGGCCCTGGAAGACGCGTATGCCACCCTGCAGCCCACCGTGGACGAGGTGCTGGACAAGATCGCGGCCGGCGAAAATTTCGATGCTTTGATGGCCACCTACGGCGAGGATCCAGGCATGCAGACCTCCCCGCAAAAGGAAACGGGCTATGCCTTGTGCGAAGGCTTTACGCCCTTTGATCCGGCTTTTACAGCCGGCGCCATGGCGCTCACGGCAGTCGGCGATGTAAGTGGCGCGGTCCGCGGCCAGAGCGGCATCCACATCATCAAGTATGCTTCCAATATCGCCGAGGGCCCTGTGGCGCTGGATAAGGTAAAGGAAAGCATATCGGGCGAGTTGCTCACGAGCAAGCAGGATGAGGCCTACGATACGCAAATTGCCGCATGGGTTGCGGAATCCGGTGTTAAGATCTATAACGACAGGATGAAATAAACTTCTTTGCAGGCGGCGCTCCGAAAGCGGGGCGCCGCTTTTTCACGCCTGCCGCCGGCAGCAAAGGCATCCCCCCTTTGCTGCCGGCGGAGGCCATATTCATACAGCATTTTGCTGATTATGCGTTTTTTGTTACAATACTAAAGAATACTATATGAAAATATGCAACCAAATCGGCAGGTGATTCGTCATATGGTATGGAAATGTACATTTCTAGTTCTCATAGCAACTGAGGTGTCCAATGAAGAAACTTGTTGTTTGGGTTATGGTGTGCGCAATCCTGATGTCAGGCATGTCTGCGTTGGCTGAAGGCGGAGCACAGCTTACCCAGGAAGCGGTATCCACCCAGGGGGAAACGCTTAAGTACGGCGACAGTGGGGATGCGGTGGCGCGGCTGCAGACGAGGCTCACCGATTTGAACTACTACAGCGGAAAGATCAGCGGATTGTACCGCGAGGGCACCCAGGCGGCTATCCGTGCATTCCAGAAGGATTTTGGGCTGGAAGCAACGGGTACCGCCGACGCGGCCACGCAGGAAATGCTTTATGCCGCCCGTTTCCGTCCCTTGAAAAAGGGCGATTCCGGCGACAGTGTAAAGCAATTGCAGACCCGCCTGACGGAGCTTTCCTATTACAACGGAAAAATCAGCGGCAATTATCTGGAAGGCACCTATTATGCCGTACATTCCTTCCAGAATAAAAATGGGCTGCCGGTAACCGGCAAAGCCGATGTACAGACGTTGGAGCTTTTATATGACACGCAGAAGGCTTTGTCCAAAAAGGACGCAACGCCGGCATTGGCTCCTGCGCCGACTCCCGCGCCTGAGCAAAACACATCCGTTCAGGCAACGCCCGCTCCCACGCTTGGGAATGTGGAATTTACCAAAAAGCTGCAGCGCGGTTCTACCGGCGCGAAGGTGAAGCAGCTGCAAACGCGGTTGACGGAACTTGGTTTTTATACCGGACCCGTATCGGGCAATTATATGAACCAGACCAGGGATGCCGTGAGCGCTTTCCAACAGCACAACGCGCTGACGGTGGACGGCATTACAGGCGAGGAAACCTGGAACATGGTCTTCAACAACCAGGATGTTTCCGATGCCTCCGCCACCCCCAAACCTACGCCCGTACCCACCCCCATTCCCTATGCCGTTACGGTAGATGTCAAAAACCAGGTCGTTACCGTATATGGACGGGATGAAAACGGCGGGTATACCGACATTGTCCGGCAGATGATCTGTTCCACCGGCACCAAAGCCTTCCCCAGCGATCTTGGCGACTGGACGCTGAACGGCAGGACGGCCCGCTGGGCCACCTTCCCCAAGTGGGGCGGCGGCTGGGCACAGTATTGGACCCGGATCAACAGCTCCATCGCCTTCCATTCGGTGATTTACAACTCCACCAATGTGATGGATCTGGCGACAGGCTCCTACTATGACCTTGGCTCCAGGGCCTCCCACGGCTGTATCCGCCTTCAGGTAAGCGATGCCAAGTGGGTGTATGAAAACCTTGGCAAGGGCGTGGTCGTTACAGTCACCGACAAACTGCCCTCCGACCCGGAGCTGACACAATCGCTAAAGCCCGCGGCCCTGGACAAGAGCCGTATGCTGCCCAAAGCGACCCCCGCGCCGACGGCGCCGCCCACCTATGTGAGCGATGCGCAGCCGCCCATGCCTTTTAGAACGCTGAAAAACGGTTCCAAGGGCGAGGACGTCTACTGGCTGCAGAGGAAGCTTACGGAGCTGGGCTATTATACCGGCACGGTAACGGGCGGCTACTATGGCGGCACGGTGAACGCGGTGAAAGCGTACCAGAAGGATCAGGGCCTGAAGGCCGACGGCGTGGCCGGCACCAAAACGCTGAATGTCATTTATGCTGATGTTCTGGCAACCCCGGCACCCTCATCGACCCCAAGCCCGACGGCAGACCCCTATCTGCTGGCTACACCGGCACCCACACCGTAAAAACGAACCTGTGAACGTATCAAGCATGACCCCCGGCGGAAGGTTTCTTCCGCCGGGGGTATTTTGTATGATCAGGCAAACATGCTCACCTGCTTTGCTTGCCTTAAGAACATGGCTCGGTTGATATCGGGAAACCTGTATGGGATTTTCAGGCGGTCGCATTCGTTTACGAAAGCGGCCTTCAGTTCGCCGGCCCTTGGGCTCGGACACATATAATCAAGGCCGAAGGCCTTTGCATACTTTGCCTTGACGCCGGGGAAATCCCTGTCCAGCGCCTGGTAAAAGTATTCCCGGTTGCCCGTGCGCAGCGTCATGCCAAAGTGGCAGACAATAAACTGTCCGCCGCACTCCTTCGTCCTTCGTACAATGCCAAGAATGTTCCGCTCACTGTCCGTAAGGAAGGGGAGCACGGGGTTGAGCCACACGCCGGCGAATATACCCGCGCCTGACAGCGCCGCAAGCGCTTGGAAGCGCTGGGTAGTCACCGCCGCATAAGGCTCCAGCTTCCTGCACAGCGCGTCATCCATACAGGTGATGGAAAGGCAGGCACGCACAGGCGCAAAACGTTGAATATCCGCAAGCACGTCCGCATCTCTTGCCGCAAGGTCAGACTTTGTGGTAAAGCCCGCGCCAAAGCCAAACTGCCGAAGCAGCAGGAGGGCGCCGCGGGTAACCAGCGTTTCCTTTTCAAAGGTATTGTACGGGTCGCTCATGGCGCCGGTGGAAACAAGCCCTGCTTTGCGCTTGCGCTGGAGCTCCTCACGCAGCATCGGCAGCGCGTTTTCCTTGACCCGGACCTGCTCGAATCTATCCAGCTGATAACAGACCGATCTGGAATCGCAGTAAACGCAGCCGTGGCTGCAGCCACGGTACAAATTCAAATTGTAATCGCTATGAAAAAATTCGTCCGAAGGCTTCAGGGGAGACAAAAGCTGCTTCGCCTGCACCGTTTCCAAAGGCACTCCCCCTCTCGTTGATATTGTAGAACGTTTGTTCGTAAATGTCAATGGATGGGGAACGATCCTTTTATGCCTTTTTTGGTTCCCTTCTTACTTTGATTTCGGCGGCAATCCAAACGAGAAGCGGAATCAGAATCTGAAACGGTATGGCATAAAACTGGTAGTACTTCAAAAATCCAAACATCTCCATGGCGCTTTTGTAAACGATGGCGCACAATGCCAGCGCCAGCATGCTGGCCGGCATCAGCATATTTTTGTATACGTCGATGTTAAACAGTTTGGCAATGCCCTTGGCGCCGGCGTGAAGGCATACGGCAATTTTTACGATCCCGGACAGCAGAAAGTTCATTGTGATCGTGCCTTCGATGCGCGACAAAAAATCACCCAAAGTCAGGATTCTTGCGGTTGTATAGGAAGGGAAGTAGGACGCGCCGACCATTGTCGGGCCCAGGATGGAAATGTTTCGCACCATGACCAGCGCCAGAAAAAGACCGCTGGCCAAGAGAGAATAGCCATAGATTTTATAGGGGCTATCCTGTTTTTTGATGGAGCCTGCCATACATAAGAAAACCACGGTCTCCGCAAAGGGGAAAGTGACGATTTGATAAGCTCCCGCCACAATCGGCGTCCATCCCTTTTCCAGAATGGGCAGCAGATTGGTCAGATCCATATCCTTGACAGATAGTACGACTGTCAGCAGGATCACGATGGTTACAATGGGAAACATGACGACAGACCACTTGCCAAGAACCGATGTGCTGCTTTTGGCCAGATAGGCCGTCACAAAGGCAAGAGCGGCCATCATGGGCAGTTCGGGCGTTTCCGGCATGGATACAATCTGCAGGAATTCTGAAAAATTTTTGATGACCAGGGCGGCCAAGTGAATGGCATACCAGGTGAACAGGGCGATGATCACCCTTCCAATGATCTTGCCAAATACGGTGATAATGATATCGAAAAAGTCTGTTTCGGGGTACAGGCGGATGATTCTGGCGTACATCATGAGCAAAGGGAAGGCGGCAGCCATGGCCAGCAAGAGGGATATCCAAGCATCCTGTTTTGCTTCTCCGCTGACACCCACGACGATGCTGCTTCCGAAAATGAACAGCATGATGCTGTAAATTGCCTGACGAAGCGAAATGGTTTCCTTGTTCATGCGACGCTCCTTTCCGCGTGATGTACAGCTTATTGTTTGAGCGAGGGGATAATGGCATCCAACGCGTTTATGATCAGTTTGGATGGGGAGGGCACTGTTATATCCATGGAGTACATCATCAAAACGCCCATGCTCAGCAACATAAATGCCCCGTAGACCCATTTTTCCTTGGGGGAAATAATTCTGTTCAGCGGCAGGAAATCTATCATAAACACGACGGCAAACACCAGCAGAACAATGGCTGTCAGCATGCTATTCCCCTTCCTTCGTACTCTGTTTCATGTAAGCCGAGTTGATAATGTTCACTTTTGTGTGAACGGAAACGTTCAGGTTGGGGAAATAGCCGTCATTCCAGTTGTCGGACACCTGCTTCCACAATGCGGGATTTTTTTGATGGATCATGGTCCCAAAGCCAAAAACATCGGAATGAAATTCCGTCTGCATTTTTTGAATGACGGCCTCTGTCCGCTCCGTGACGACGGCGCCCGCCATGGCTTCCAGGGAGGCGATCTCCTCTTCGTTCAGCGCGTCGATCTTCATGGCTGCCTCAGCCAGGAATACGCCGACTTCAATGTTCACTTCCACATTCAGCTGCCCATTTTCAATGAAATACGACCTCTTCGTGCTGCTGTTGGATATCTCCAGGGACACATCATGCTCCATACCGCCTTTGGTGGACAGCGTCAGGATGCCGCCCTGTACTTTGCCGGTGGCAAACAGAAGGTATTTGGTCTCCTCGGGCGACAAAAAACCGATCATTGTATTGCCTTTGAATACGGCGACGCCGTTGGCTTCCGCAGCCGGCTGCTCATCGTTGACAACGACATGGAATGCGGGCAAAGCCAAATCCTTGCCTTCGCCGTGCATGACATTAAAGGCCTGGTACAGCATTGGGGCATTGACGGAAGAGGTCACGGAATTGTCGTCAGACAC
>JAFADG010000060.1 GCA_023425025.1 Bacillota bacterium | reverse complement strand
ACATTCAATGAACTGAGCATTGGTGATATGCTTGCTTCAGTGATGACGCCTGAGCAGCTTGCGAGCCTGTCGGCAAACAATGACGCCGTATATTCCATGCTTTCTAAGGAGCAAAAGCACCGGGTTGGAGTAGAGAGGTTGATCAATGGTTCTTTGGCCACTATCATGCAGATGGACCGCAAGTATACCTGCCCTTTTGAACACATCATCGGGATTGGCTGAACAGAAGCACGGCCGGAAAAATCCGGAGGATGCGTGGAGATGCCGCTCGTGAGAGAGCCTCGCTTTTACAATAATTATTTTTTAAAAGGTCTGTACAATTGAAAATATATGGTATAATTGCTTCATTCACGTATCGGTTGTTTCAAGTGCACCTCCTGGTTTGCGCTATGTCCAGCAACGGAATGCAGGGTCATTTGTAACGACGGAAATGAAAATCACTGGACAAAAAACAGGAGGTATCATCCATGTACACCGACAAGACCCTGGTATGCCGTGACTGCGGCGCGGAATTCCCCTTCACCGCCTCTGAACAGGCTTTCTTCGCGGAAAAGGGCTTCACCAACGAACCCGGCCGCTGCCCCGCCTGCCGCGCCAACAAGCGCAACGCCGGCGGCGGACGCAATGACAGGGGCAACGCCCCCCGCCAGATGTACAGCGCCGTGTGCGACGCTTGCGGCCAGCCCACCCAGGTTCCCTTCCAGCCCCGCGGCGACAAGCCCGTCTACTGCCGTGACTGCTTCAACAGGCAGAACCCCAGGTACTAAGCAAAGATTTGTCATCAGCCCCCTTGCCGCAAGGCGAGGGGCTTTTCTGTTATGTATTGCCGGTTCCGGGAAGAAGGGAGAGGCTTATGCTGCCTGAGGATAACAACAGGAACGAAATACAGCCGGCCAATATGCGCAAAGTGATCATTGGCGGTATGACCAAAGATCAGCTTGTTCAGGCGCTTGAACGGCAATCCATTCATTTGAACCAATCGGCCGGGCGTCTTTTGTCCAGCGAATTGTTTACCGTCTCCGCCGGGGAAAAGCGGCTTCTCACCGTGGAAATAACGGTCGGGGAACTGGGCTTTGCCCATGGCGCAACCCTGGCGGAGATCTTTGAGAAGGCAGGCATGATGGGGTTGGATCTGTGTCCCGCAGAGCTTGGGCCGTATATGAGACTGCAATACCCCGATCAGCCCGAAGGCTTTTTGGGCAAGCCCGTCACGCAAAACCGGGCGCCATACGGCTCGCTGACCATTGCCTCCCCAATACTGTCGGAGGAGGATGACTTTCCAAAGGGGTTTTACCTGAGAAAAATGGCGGGGGTTCTTTGGCTGCGCGGATACCGCGCAAGCATGGATTTTGTATGGAATCCGGAAGACAGCTTTGTTTTTTTGAAAAAAGAGTAGCGCTTTGCGTGCATCCCCTTTGGTTCATGACCAATGTGTCGTCAATATGGGGTTGCCGTGCCAGTATAGCATTTTGTATATTGTTATTTACAATGAGGGGTTTCGCATCTCCGGATGCGACCAAAGGGATTTCCGATCGGTCCGGCCATCTCAATAGTCACAATGCCGCGCTGTCGCTTGCATTGTTCTTTTTCGCTGGCTTCCTGCACCCTGCCTTCCTCCGCCACAGGCGGCGGCAGGGTTTCGGAACCTTTGGAAACCTTCGGCCCCCAAATCCAACATTGAAGCGAAACAATATCAATGTTATAATGAGCGTTGAACCTGCACCCATTGATAATATTGAAGGAGAGCCTATGGAGCATCAAATCAGGGTGGATGTTGAAAACGTATCCTACGCCTATGAGGATGCGGAACAAAGCGCCCTAACCGATATCGACTTTCAAGTGAAAAAGGGCGAGTTTGTGGCGGTGCTGGGCCATAACGGCTCCGGCAAAAGCACGCTGGCCAAACTGATCAACGCCCTGTACCTGCCCACAAAGGGCAGGGTGGTGGTCTGCGGCATGGATACCGCCCAAGAAAAAGAAGCCTGGGTCATCCGCCGCCACGCCGGCATGGTCTTTCAAAACCCCGATAACCAGATCGTGGCCACTGTCGTGAGGGAGGATGTGGCTTTCGGCCTGGAGAACCTGGGTGTGCCCCAGGCGGAAATGACCCCCCGCATCGACAACGCTTTGGCTGCCGTGCGCATGACGGAGTTTGCGGCCACCGCGCCCCATATGCTCTCCGGCGGGCAAAAGCAGCGGGTGGCCATCGCCGGCATCCTGGCCATGCAGCCGGATGTGCTGGTGCTGGACGAAGCCACCGCCATGCTGGACCCCACGGGCCGGCAGGATGTGTTGGAGACGGTTCGCAAATTGAACCGCGAGCACGATATCACCGTGATTTGGATCACCCACTTCATGGAGGAGGCCGCCGTGGCCGACCGGGTGGTGGTCATGTCCGACGGGCAGGTGGTGCTGTCGGATACGCCGCGCAATGTGTTCCAAAACGTGCAAACCCTGCGCAAGCTGCAATTGGACGTGCCGCCCATGGCGGAGCTGAACCAGGAGCTGAAAGCCGCCGGCATGCCCATCGATGGCGGCATACTTACCGTAGAAGAAATGGTCCGGGAGTTGAGGAAGATACTATGCCCATCCAAATAGAAAACCTGAGCCACACCTACATGCCCGGCAGCCCCTTTGCGGCCACCGCCATAAAGGATGTCACCCTCACCATCGAGGACGGGGAGTTCCTTGGCGTCATCGGCCATACGGGCTCGGGCAAATCCACCCTGGTGCAGCACTTCAACGGCCTTTTGACCCCCACCGCCGGCCGGGTGTTGATCGACGGGGTCGATGTGTTTGCCAAGGATACGAACCGCAAAAAAATCCGCCAGCAGGTGGGGTTGGTGTTCCAGTATCCCGAGCATCAGTTGTTTGAGGAAACTATTGAAAAAGACGTGGCCTTCGGCCCCAAGAACCTGGGGCTTTCTTCGGAGGAGATCGCAAAACGGGTGAAGGAAGCGCTTGTTCAGGTCGGCATTTCCTATGAGGAATACGCCCAGCGTTCGCCCTTTGAGCTCTCCGGCGGGCAAATGCGCCGTGTCGCCATCGCCGGCGTATTGGCCATGAAGCCCAAGGTGCTGGTGTTGGACGAGCCCACCGCCGGGCTGGACCCCGCCGGCCGGGAAAGCATACTTTCCATGGTCCGTGACCTGCACGCAGCCGGCGGCCTGACCGTGATCATGGTCACCCACAGCATGGACGATATCTCCCGCCTGGCCACGCGGCTGGTGGTGCTGGCCAAAGGCGAACTGAAGCTTTCCGGCACCCCCAGGGAGGTTTTCTCCCGCGTTACGGAAATGGAAGCCTATGGCCTGGGCGTGCCCCAGGCGGCCAGGCTGAGCCATCTTTTGCGCAAGGAAGGCCTCAATATGCCCCCTGACCTGTACACGCTGGCGGAAGTGAAGGAGCACATCCTGAAAATTTTTAAGGAGGCGGCGCCATGCTGAGCAATATCACCCTTGGCCAGTATTACCCCGGCGACAGCGTGATCCACCGCCTGGACCCCCGGATCAAGATACTGCTTTCCATCGCCTTTATCGTGGCGGTATTCCTGGTGCAAAGTTTGCTGGGCTATGCCTTTGCGTTTTTGTACATCCTGCTTTCCGTGCGCCTTTCGACTGTGCCTTTCAAAATGCTGTGGCGGGGCATCAAGCCGTTAAAAGTCATATTGATATTGACCTTTTTGCTGAACCTGTTCTTTTCGGCAGGCGAGTCGGTCATCGTAAAGGTTTGGATCATTACCGTCACCTGGGAAGGCATATTATTGGCGGTGCATTTTTCGCTGCGCCTGATCTTTCTGGTGCTGGGCACCAGCCTGCTCACACTCACCACATCGCCCGTGGCCCTGTCCGACGGGCTGGAGCTTTTGCTGACACCCTTGAAGGTGATCCGCTTTCCCGCCCACGAGCTGGCCATGATGATGACCATCGCGCTCCGGTTTATCCCCACCTTGATGGAGGAGGCCGACAAGATCATGAAGGCGCAAATGGCCAGGGGCGCGGATTTTGAATCCGGCAACCTGTTAAACCGCGCCAAGGCCATGGTGCCGCTGCTGGTGCCGCTGTTCGTCAGCGCCTTCCGCCGCGCGTCGGACCTGGCCATGGCCATGGAGGCCCGCTGCTATCACGGCGGCGAGGGCCGGACGAGGCTTCGGGTGCTGAAAATGACGAAGCTGGACGGGTACGCCGGCCTGGTGACCGCCGGGTTGATCGCGGCGGTGGTGCTGGAGGGCATGCTCTTATGACGCCCACTGCCCGCCCCATCCGCCGGGTGCTGCTGACCGTATCCTATGACGGCACGGGCTATTCCGGCTGGCAGCGGCAGGAGAACGCCATGAGCGTGCAGCAGCGTTTGGAAGAAGCGCTGCAAAAGGCGCTTCGAAAAAAGACCGCTGTGACCGGCGCCAGCCGCACCGACGCGGGCGTTCACGCCCTTTGCCAGATGGCGCATTTCGATACGGACAGCACCATCCCCGACGGCAAATTCCCTTTCGTGCTCAACAACCTTTTGCCCTATGACATCCGCGTCACAGCGGCCAGGCCTGTGCCCGATGATTTTCACGCCCGGTTTTCCTGCCGGGGCAAAACCTATACCTACCGCATGCACAACGCCGCCCACGCCTCCGCCATCTTCCGCAATATCACCTGCCATGTGCCGGTGCATTTGAATGAGGCGGTGATGGACGCAGCCGCCAAGCAGGTGATCGGCACCCATGATTTCAAGGCCTTCGCCGCGGCCGGCGGCAGCGCCAAGACGACAGTGCGAACGATCACAAAAGCGGGCGTCACCCGCCAGGGCGAGCAGGTGACGCTGATGGTATCGGGCAACGCCTTTTTGTACAACATGGTCCGCATCCTGGCCGGCACCCTGATCGAGATCGGCCAGGGCAGCCTTGCCCCCGAAGCACTGACCCAGGCCCTTGCAACCGGCGACCGGCTGGCGCTGGGTCCCACCGCGCCGCCCCAGGGGCTGGAGCTGACGAGGGTGGAGTACGATATATAAAGGAATAGCGGGAAGGGGCTCTTTTGAAAAAGAGCCCCTTCCCGTACCCATCCCGGAAAACTTTATTGGGTAAGGGAAACATATCAAAACGATCCCGGCGCGCCGCATCCTTGAGATAATGGGCTGCGGGCTTTTTATTTGTAATCAACCAAAAACTATTGCGGAAAAACAAGAATAATTATATAATTAATTACAGTTTGTCTTTTTATAGGGAATTCCGTCGAAAATATGCAGATTTCAGCACCGCTATTCCGCCCAGACCGCTACGTCGAAAGAAACCAAGGAGGAAGCATATGTTTTTTCAAAAGAAAACCGGCGGCAATGGGGCCGGCGGCGCGACTGAGGAACAAACGCGGGCCATGACCGAAAAATTTACTGCCTGCAACCGGGAGACGCTGCTTGGTGCCAATGAGCTGCTTCAGTTCATGACCAACCTGGATTATGTCAAGGGCATGATCAGGGACGCCAACCTGCAGGCGTCCATGGTTAACGCCATCGCGGCCAGCAGCGAGGAAATGGCTTCCGCCACCGAGGGCATCGCGGAATTTGTGCAAAACTCCAACAATACCATGAGTTCAGCCATAAGCAGCTCGTCCGCGAGCCTGAACAAGATCGGCGCCACCTTTTCAAAGGTGGAACAACATATCAACGAGACGGCCGCCGTCAAGGATATCATGCATGAGGTCATGGCGGAGGCGGCGAAGATCAACGACCTGGTGAACGTGATCAAATCCGTGGCCGATCAAACCAACCTTTTGTCGCTCAACGCCTCCATCGAGGCGGCAAGGGCCGGGGAGCAGGGCAAAGGGTTCGCCGTGGTGGCCGGCCAGATCAAGCAGCTTGCGGAAAACACCAGGCAGCAGGTGGGCACCATCCGGGATGTCGTCAGCGGCCTGGGCAGCAAAATCACCCGCGCTTCTTCGGAAATCGACCGGGTTTTGAGCTCGTTTGCAAGCTCCAAGACGGATATCGACGAAGCTACCGGCGGGGTCAGGATCATTACCGACGCCATGGGCAGCGTCGAGGGCCGGTTCCAGGCCATCGGCTCCAATATTGAGGAGCAGTCGGCCGCCACGCAGGAAATTTCGTCCAACATCCAGGCCATTCATGAAAAGGCCATCCATCTTCGGGAAGAGGCGGACCACACCGGCAAGGCGTTCTTTGACATCTCGCAGAAGCTGGATGAGATTCGGCTCAGGACACTCAAGTGCGCCGAAAACACCGATAACGAGACCATGATCGAGCTGACCGTCACCGACCACCTAATGTGGAAGTGGCGCGTGTACAACATGATCCTGGGCAATATCCGCCTGGAGGTTTCCGCCGTGGGCGACCATAACGGCTGCCGGCTGGGCAAATGGATTGCCACCCTGGACAAGGGCAATCCCAGGATCACGTCCATCCTTTCCAGGGTTTACCAGCCCCACGCCAATGTGCATGAAATCGCCAAGAAATCCATTGTGGAATATCAAAAGGGAAACACCAAAACGGCGGAGCACATGCTAACACAAATCGAGCAGAATTCCGCCGAGGTTGTCGGGGTCCTGCGGGAATTAAGAGCGGTTCTGGCCTGACGGCCATAATCATTAATACATTAATCAATGGCTGGGAGGAGCTTCTTTTTCAAAAGAGGCTCCTCCCGCTATTTATACTGCTTCCAAACATTATTGCGTCGTTTCCGTGGATCTTTTCGCGTACTACCGCGTCGTCTGCCGCTGCGCGTAGCGCTGCTACGCCTCACTTCGCCTCCTTGTATTACGCAAAAATCTCTCACGGCTTTGGACGCAATAATGTTTTCCATTAGTATTATTACTCTATTCTCATGCATTCTGTCATCTTTTCCACTGCTTGGACATAGTATGCCCTGTACAAACAGTGGGGAGGGTGCGTTATGCAGGAGTACATTGCCCAGCGGTGCATTTGCATTGCGGAGTACATCATCGAGACAAAGGCCACGGTGCGGCAGGCGGCGCAAAAGTTCGGCGTATCAAAGTCTTCGGTGCACAAGGACATGGGGGAGCGGCTGCCCCATGTGCATGACGCTCTGGCCAAGGAGGTGGCCCAGGTCCTGGCGTACAACAAGGCGGTGCGCCATCTGCGGGGCGGCGCGGCCACCAGGGAAAAGTACAAAAGCCTCAAAGACGGCGAGCCGGAGGAGTAAAAGAGCAAACCTTTGGTTTGACCCGCTACCCAAAGTGATGGAAAAGAAGGAATTTTACGCCATGCCGCAGAATATAACCCGTTAGCATTGCGTAAAGAGGCCATATTTTACGCAAATCCATCGCGGGAAAGGGCGCTTTTACATCTATGGCGGCATACAGCGATATCGGCATCGATTTGGGTACATCCAACGTGCTGGTGTATATGAAGGGCAAGGGCATCGTACTCAGCGAGCCTGCCGTGGTAGCCATCGACCGGGACAGCCGGCAGGTGCTTGCCATCGGCGAGGAGGCTCGGCGCATGCTTGGCCGCACACCCAGCACGATTTTGGCCATACGCCCCCTTCGGGAGGGTGTAATTTCCGATTTCGAGCTGACCAGCGAAATGCTTCGTTACTTTGTGACAAAGGTCATCGGCCGGCGGTATTTTTCCCGGCCCCTGGCCGTGGTTTCGCTGCCCAGCGGCGTCAATGAGGTGGAGAAGCGGTCCATCATTTCCACCATGTTCGACGCCGGCATGCGCCGCACGCAGCTTTTAGACAGGCCGCTGGCCGCGGCCATCGGCGCCGGGCTGGACTTGAACGAGGCCTACGGCTCCATGATCGTGGATGTGTCCGCGGGCGTGACGGATATCGCCGTTTTGTCCATGGGCCAGGTGGTGGTCAGCGATTTGAGCAAGACCGGCGGCGACCGGTTTGACGACGCCATCATACGGTATCTGCGGCGCAAGCACAACCTGCTCATCGGCGAGCGCACCGCGGAGGAGCTGAAGATCACCATCGGCTCCGCCGTGCCCCGCACCGAGCAGCTCTATATGGAAGTGACGGGCCGCAACCTTCTAACGGGGCTGCCCAAGACGATTCGCGTCAACTCGGATGAGATCACCGAGGCGCTGGATGAGCCGCTGCAGGCCTTTATCGAGAGCATTCATGCCGTTTTGGAGCGGACCCCGGCGGAGCTGGCCGCTGATATCTTTGAGGCCGGCATCCTCTTTACCGGCGGCGGGTCGGAATTGATGGGCTTGTGCGAAGCCGTTTCCACCGCTTTGAAGGTGACCTGCGCGGCCGCTGACGACCCGCAAAACTGCGTGGTCATGGGCTGCGGCAGGATGCTGGAGGACCCAAGGTCCCTGCGCCATCTCTTGGATAGCGGCCGAAGAAGGCTGTTCGCGAGATAATAGATCAACCGGGCCCGGCAAAAACTGCCGGGCCCGGTTTTGTATAGTGGCATCGCCGCTTCTTGTACGGCAGCCGGGGCAGGCTGCCCGCGAAGCAAAACCGGGAGCTATGCTGATTTAAAACAAAGATGCGTCGATGGCGGCATGCTGTGAAGGCGAATCTAATCCCCGCAGAATGTCATCCCTCACTGCGTGAAGGAGCTTGCTTTCCATGCTGCGTAAAGATCCTTCATCACTACGTTCCTCAGGATGACACAGGTGCGGGGCTTGATTGTTGTACGCTGTGCGCTTGTGCTCATCGGCGCATTTATGTTTTGGAATAGATCCCTAGGATGCAGGCATCACCCCAAGGGATGAAAACGCGTTCCAGAGCCTTCCCCTTCCATGGGAAGGTGGCGCGCAGCGCCGGATGAGGTTCTTAGCTGCGCTTATCAGGACCAGGCGTGGTACCTCATCAGTCACCTTCAGTGACGCCTCTTTTTGGGCCCCGCTGCCCGTTTTCATGGCAGTATCAGTCCTCCTCAAAAATGCATTGGGGTATCCCTTGCTCAATTTGCGGTATCAGGAATTTTTGCAAAAGCGGAGTGTCCATCACGCCCAAATCGCCTTCCTTCCGGCCGCGGACAGAAAAGGTACCGCCGGCCAGTTCCTTGTCGCCGACAACAAGCACATAGGGAACCTTTTCAAGTGCGAATCGTTTGATCTTGTTTCTCATATTGCCCTCGCCGCTGCTTACGCCCGCGCGCAAGCCCAGGGCCGTAAGCTCCCTGGATAATTTTTTTGCGTAGGGCACATGGGCTTCCTGTACGGGCACAATGCCCAACTGCCTGGGAGCGAGCCAGAAGGGGAAGTCGCCCTTGTAATGCTCGATCAATAGCGCCATAAAGCGCTCCAGGCTGCCGAACAGGGCGCGGTGCACCATGTACGGGGTATGGTGCTGCCCGTCGGCGCCCACATAAAACATGTGAAAGCGCTCCGGCAGGTTGAAATCGAATTGGATCGTGCTGCATTGCCATTCCCTGTTCAGCGAATCGAACAGCTTCAAATCGATTTTCGGGCCATAGAACGCCCCGCCGCCCTCGTCAATTTCATAGGCAAGCCCCGCGTTTGCGACGGCGGCTTTCAGCACCTCCGTCGCCGTCTCCCAGTCTTTTTCCGAACCGACAAACTTGCGTTTTGGTTTTGTGGAGATGTACGCCTGGAATTTTGTTAGCCCGAAGGAACGCAGCATGTACAGGGAAAATGCCAGCGCGTCCGTAACCTCTTTTTCTACCTGGCCGGGCGTGCAGATGATGTGCGCGTCGTCCTGCGTAAAGCCGCGAACCCTTGTCAGGCCGTTTAGGGCCCCCGAAAGCTCGTACCTGTATACGGTTCCGTACTCCGCGTACTTTACGGGCAAATCCCGGTAGGAGTGTATTTCACTGTTGTAAATGTTTATGTGAAACGGGCAGTTCATGGGCTTCAGGTAATATTCTTCCCCATCGATGGTCATCGGGTTGTACATGGCGTCCTTGTAAAAATCAAGATGCCCGGATGTTTTCCAGAGCTCCGCCCGGCCGATATGCGGCGTATACACCCATTCATACCCGTTGAGGATGTGGGCCTTTTGCCCAAAGCTTTCCGTAAGGTAGCGTATCATGGCGCCCTTTGGATGCCATAATATCAGCCCCTGGCCGATGTCCCCTGAGCTGGAAAACAGCCTCATCTCGCTGCCAAGCGCTTTATGGTCATGCTTTGCCGCCTCCGCAACGAAGGCTTGATGCTGCGACAGCGCATCCGCCGTCTCAAAGGCGGTAACGTATATTCGCTGCAGCATGCGGTTTTCGGCGTTTCCGTCCTCATAGACGCCCGAAAAGCGGTGCAGCTCATACGCGCAGCCGATGCCGTCCGCCTTGATGCTGCCTGCGATTTGCGCAAAGCTTTGCGGCGTCAGCGGCGGAATATCGTAATCGCAGAAAAAACCCTCGTCGCATACCTTAAACAAAACGCAGGCCGCCTGGCCAAAATGCAGCTGAACAGCGTCAAACAACCTGTCGGCCAAAAGCCTCTTGAAATTTTCCATACGGGATGCCTCCTCATTTCATATTTGAATTTGAAACAAAGAGGCCGCGGTAAGCCGCTCCTTGGAATACCGGATCCGCATTCCATTTGTCATCGGAGCAAACACCCCCTTTCATAATAAAAAAACCTTGCACAACGGCTGTTGATGCAAGGTTTTGATTTTTATATCATCCTTGCAGCCACACGGTCAAAGGGCCTCCCTTTGACATTGGCTGCAAAAGCGGCTGATGTCAAAAGGTGCCCGGACCGGTAGTAGTGGCGGCAAAAACGGAATGCGGCATGGCAAGCACCTCAAACTTTTTGGCCATTATAGCAGAGGAAAGGGACGGTGTCAACATAAGAATGCATGGATGATCCGGTTCATCTTTTATTTGCAATGCTTGTAATCATATTGCGCTGCATTCTCCCATTGTGAAATATCATCCCATATGCTTTAATTGTTTCGGCAGGCATTACAGGATAGTATTCATGGATGATTATATTTCATAGCTGGTTTCTGACAGGAGGCGGATTACGCATGATAGGGGCGGTTATAGGGGATGTAATCGGTTCGGTATTTGAATGGCATAATGTAAAGACAACAGAATTTCAACTGTTTTCGGGAGAATCCGGATTTACTGATGACACTGTAATGACCATTGCCGTGGCTGACGCGCTTTTGAGCAAACAGACGTATAAAAATGCGATCAAGGATATGCTTGAAAGCAGAATCACGTATACGGCAAAGCTGAAGCAATACGGCCACAGGTATCCTGATGCCGGGTATGGAAGCATGTTCAATGATTGGCTGAAAACAAGCAGCCCCAAACCGTATAGGAGTTACGGCAATGGTTCTGCCATGCGGGTGAGCCCGATTGGCTTTGCGTTCGATACCCTTGAAGATGTGCTGAAGGAAGCCAAGCGAAGCGCAAAAGTCACGCATAACCATCGCGAAGGCATAAAGGGCGCACAGGCGGTTGCGGCGGCAGTGTTTCTCGCAAAAAAGGGAGAAGGCAAGGAAGGCATAAAACACAGGCTCGAAGGCATGTTTCAATACAATTTGAGCAGAAAGCTGGAGGAAATAAGGCCTGGGTATATGTTCGACGCTTCCTGTCAGGGATCTGTTCCCGAAGCAATCATCGCCTTTCTGGAATCAGAACACTTTGAGGATGCGATCAGGAAAGCAGTATCATTGGGCGGAGACAGCGATACAATTGCGTGTATGACCGGCGCAATAGCGCAAGCCTACTACAAAAAAATACCTGCGCAAATGCTTCATGATACCATGTTCAGGCTGGATGCCGGAATGAAAACAATCATCAGGCAGTTTAATGAAAAGTACAAGGTTCAATATTGATGGCCGGCTGCCTGAATAATCAATACAGCCACCAAACGGGAGCGTCCTTTGTGATTTCCATGCTCAGCTTTTTGTGCAGAGCGATGGAGGCCTCGTTTCCCTCTATGATCTGCGCGAAGGGCAGCCGCGAACGCGCCAGCTGCCTTTTTACCATGGCGCTTTCCAGCAAAAAGGCAAGGCCCCGCCTGCGGTATTTCGGCAAAATTTCCAGCATGCCGATGGTGCCCTCCGGATGGGTGCCGATAAAGCCCGCCAGCTCATTGTCCGCATAAATGCCCAGCATGCCGGCGGCAAGCCGGCTTTTGATATACTCCGGGTCAGGCAGGCTGGTATAATGCGCAAGGATCACGGGGAAATCGTCCATGGAGAGGGGCCGTATGTCCGCCTGCTCCGCGGGCTCCGGGACCGGTGCTTCCTTCAAATAGGCGGCCTGGTGGCAGAACATGGTCCGGGTCAGCGAAAAGCGCTCCAGCAGCTCGTCCTTTAAAAACGGCTGGTGCAAAACGATGAGGGACGCGTCTTTCATCAACCCCGATATCCGCCGGGCGCTTTGTTCGCAAGCGGCGCTGAGCATATACATGCCGCCGGGAATTTGATAAATAAGCACGCCGTCTTCGCCCGCGTATAAGATATTGGCTTCCTTGAGCCGTATGGCCTCCAGCATATCGATATGCAAAAGCCTGTCTTTGTCAAGATACTTTTGTGCTGCGGTTTCCATAGTATCCTCCGGGATTCAAATATCTTCAATAGTATATACGAAACAACAAAAAATAAAAAGATCCACCGGTACTGTGCCGATGGACGATTCGTTCAGGACCTTGGGGAGCAACGAGGGGCCGAAGCCCCTCGTTTGCAATCGTATCGGATGGCTTTGCCGACCGGGCGGGGCGCTTGCGCAGCAAGCTTTCCTTGCCCGAGCAAACGGCTGCAAAAAGGCAAAGCCTTTTTGCGGTGAGCGAGGGAAAAAATCGAAGAAGTGGCATAGCCACTTCTTCGAAACCGCGGAAGCGGTTTATTCGTTGGTCAGGTTGTAGATTTCGATGGCGCTGTTGATGTCCGCCGCCAGCTTCGCAACCGCTTCGTCCACAGAAAGCTCGCCGCCGACTACCTTTTCGGTATAGCTTTCCACCAGGGCGCGGGCTTCGGGGAACACGCTCAGCAGAGAGCCGGCATACTGGGGAGCGGTGGAGTGGAGCTGTTCGATGGCCGTGCCGAACTGGGGATACTGGGCCAGGTTCGCCTTGAAGGCATCCAGGTCATGGGTGGCCACGGTGATGGGGAAGTAGCCGGTGGTGGCGTTCCAGACGGCCTGCTGTTCGGGGGCGATCATGTACTGGATGAATTCCCAGGCCGCGTTCTGCTTGGCATCGTTGCCGCTGGCAAGCGCCCACAGGGAGCCGCCGCCGATGGAAACGCCGCCCACATCGTCCGCGTTGATGTTGGGGAAGAAGCCGGTGCCGATTTCAAAGGAATCGCCCACGTTGGTAAGCAGGGACTTCAAGGCCGCGGTGGATTCCATGGTCATGGCAATCTGGCCGCTGATGAAGGCTGCCTTGGCGTCGTTGTTGCCCTTGTTCAGGTAGGTGATGGTGCCGTCGTCGATCAGTTTTTTCCAGGTGTTCAGTATGTCTTTGGCAGCGCCGTTCTCGTCGAACACAACCTTGGTGGCGGCAGCTTCGCCGCGGCCATTGTTGTTGTCCACATACTGCTTGCCCATTTTGCCGATCCACTGTTCAAAGAACCAGCCGTAGTTGCCCATGCCGAAACCGCGCTGGGTGATGTTGCCGGCATCGTCCTTAATGGTCAGCTTCTGGGCGAATTCCACGATCTCGTCAAAGTTTTTGGGGGCTGTGTTGGGGTCCAGGCCGGCTTTTTCAAAGGCGGTCTTGTTGTAGTACAAAAGGGGCGTGGAGCTGTTGAAGGGCATGGAGTAGAGCTTGCCCTCGATGGTGTAGTAGGCGGCGATGTTGGGCTCGATCTGGGAGATGTCATAGCCGGAGGCGTCGATGAACTCCTGCATGGGCTTGGCCCAGCCGCTGTCGATCATGAAACGGCTGCCGATGTCGTACACCTGCACCACGTCGCAGGGCAGCGCGCTCATGCCGGCGGCCTTGATCTTGTTGATAGCGTCGTCATAGGTGCCCTGGTATTCCACATTGACCTTGATCTTGCCTGCGTTGGCCGTGTTGAAGCCGTCTACCAGGGCAGTGATGGCTTCGCCGTTGACGCCACCCATGGAATGCCAGAACACGATTTCCACCGGCGCTTCCGCCAGCGCCGCAGGGACGAGGGACAGAACCATCAGCAGGGCCATGATAAGGGAAAGAAGCTTCTTCATTTGGTGTACTCCTTGTCCTATGATTATTTGATACGCGCGGGTGCGCGTCATCATCGTTTGTCAGCCTTTCACCGCGCCTGCCATCAGGCCGTTGATGAGCTGCTTTTGCATGAAGATGAAAATGGACAGCGAAGGCACGATGACGATGACCACGCCGGCCATCATCAGCCCCAGCGCTTCGGCGTCGATGTCGTAGAGCATGCTGATGCCGATCTGAACCGTGCGGCGCGCTGCGGTGTTGGTGACCAGCAAGGGCCACATGTACTGGTTCCAGGTGTTCAAAAACACGTAGGCGCCAAGGGCGCCCAGGGCCGGGCGCGAAAGGGGCGCCACCACGGAAACAAGGAACCGGGCGTTGCTGCAGCCATCCAGCCGGGCGGCCTCGTGCAGTTCCTTGGCAAAGGTCAGGTAGTTCTGCCGCAGCAGGAAAATGCCCATGGCGCTGGTCAAATAAGGCAGGATCAGCGCCTGGTAGGTGTCCAGCCAGCCCAGGGAGCTGATGGACAGGTAGTTGGCAATGATCGTGGCCTCGGCCGGTACCATCATGGTGGCCAGGATCAGTATGAACAGCACCTTCTTGCCCTTGAAATCCAGAAAGGCGAAGGCGAAGGCGGCCATGGAGCAGGTGACCATCTGCCCCAGCATGACGGTGGTGGAAACAATCAGGGAGTTGAAAATGAACCGCACAAACGGATAGGAGGGATTGGTGAACGCCTTCACATAGTTGGATAGCTGGATGGCCGAGGGGATCAGGCGGTTTTTGTAGATTTCGCTGGCCGGCATGATGCTGATGAGCAGCGTGTACAAAAGCGGCACCAGAATCACCGCCAGCAGTGGAACGTTCAGAAGAAAGGAGCCCATATTCCTGGCCGTTTTTTTCAAAGCCCGGTGTTGCATCAGTAATGCACGCTCCTTTTCTCCATGCTGAATTGGACGAGCGTGATGCACAGCACGATGGCAAACAGGATCACGGACCTGGCGGCCGCGGTGCCAAAGCGGAAGTTGAAGAACGCGTCCCGGTAGATGGCGTGCACGATGACGTTGGTGGCCTCCCCCGGCCCGCCCTGGGTCAGCAGCTTGATCTGGCTGAAGGACTGGAACGCGCCGATGATGTTGATAATGATCTGGAAAAACAGCGTGGGCGACAGGCAGGGCAGCGTAACGTGCCGCAGCCTTTTAAAGTACCCCGCCCCGTCCAGGGAGGCGCTTTCGTACAATTCCCCCGGTATGTTGCGCAGCCCCGAGCTTAAAAAGATGAAGTTGATACCAGAGGTGAGCCACACCGTCATGGCCGCCACGGTGAACAGCGCAAACCGGGCGTCTCCCGTCCAGTTGATCTGCGTGCCCAGCAGTATGTTCAGCAAGCCGTTGGTGGGGTGCAGTATCATTTTAAAGGCCATGGAGGCCGCGGCGGAGGCGATGGCTACCGGCATGGCGTATACGGCGCAGGCAAAGGTGTTGCCGGGATATTTTTTTTCGGTGAGCAAACTGGTGATCAGGCCGACGATCAGGCCGCCCAGGGCCACCAGGAACACGAATTCAAAGGTGACCACAAGGCTTTGCCAGAAAGGCGAATCGGCTTTGAATATGTCCAGATAATTTTTGAAGTCCACAAAAACCTTGGCCTGGCCGTATTTGTTGGTCAGGAACAGGCTTAAATAGATGGTTTTGATAAAAGGAAAATACAAAAAGCAAATAAATACGACCAGGGCCGGCACAAGGAAAAGGTAGGGTTCTATATAGGAAAACAGGCTTCCGGGTTTTTTGCGCGGGGCGCGCGCAACGCTTTTCAGGGAACGGGGTAAATCCATAATGTTTCCTCTCCTCGACATGGAAGGCATACAAAACCAGCCTGCTTTCGGTCAGTGCCGACAGCATGCCACCAGTCCTTGTTTATTCACCTTGCACAATGAACGGTTCCTTTCATCATCCATTATAGTGACGGTGAACAAATCTGTCAATGGATAGCGGTAAGAAGCGCTGAATGTAAGAATTCTGTTATATTTTTGTGCGTGCCATGTAAGCCCGGTCAAAATCCTGCACGCATTGTTATTATATATATTCTGTGTTAGCGGATATGCAGAAATGCTTGAGATTTTCCCCTGCGCCGGCGCACACGGCGCAAACCAAAAACGCTGCCATCAGCGGCTGGGCTGGGAAAAACCGCTTGACATTACTCAACATGTGGAATAATATATAACATGTTGAATATAACTCTTCCACGGAGGGAAACGCCATGTCCCTGCGCCATGGAATCCTGGGGCTGTTAAAGAACGCGCCGCTGACCGGCTATCATTTGAAAAAGCTGTTCGACAGGACGCTGAACAATGTGTGGACCGCGAGCCTGAGCCAGATCTACCGGGAGCTGAACGCCCTGGAAAAAGACGGCCTGGTGTCGTCGCGGGTGCTCCTGCAGGACGACAGACCGGACAAAAGGGAATACGCCATCACCGGCAGCGGACGGCAGGCGTTTTCATCCTGGCTTTTGAAGACGCCGGGTGCGTTTGTTTCCCCAAAGCGCGACGCGTTTATGCTGCGGCTGTTTTTCGCGGCGGATATGGGCGCGGGTCATGTCAGGGAACAGCTGCAACTGTTTATGGAGGACCGGCAAAGGGCCATGGAGGCCATGGACAGGGAAGTATCCGCCTTCCAGGAGCTGAAGGGCCGCTTTCTAAACGGGGAAATGGGTATAGAGCAGGAACAGTATCTATGGTTTATTGTAAAACGCGTCAACAAGACCAACAGGCTTTTATTAAGCTGGGCGCAGGAATGCATGCGGGAGCTGAAGGACGGCAAGGAGCAAGCGGATAAGGAAGGATAAGCAATGAGAACCGCACTGAACATTTTGGGCATCGCAGTCGTTTTGCTGGGGATATTTGTACTCTGGCAGCGCGGCCTCCGGGCCGGTATCGAATACCCTGAAAAAAACCTCACTATCACCAGCACGGCCTTTCAAAACGGGGAAATGATACCTGATCGATATACCGGCCGGGGGGAAGACCTTTCGCCGGAGTTGAGTTTCACAGCGCTTGATGAAAAGGCCGTTTCCATCGCCGTGGTGATGGATGACCTGGATCACCCCATCGGCGCGTACAACCATTGGGTCCTGTGGAACGTGCCGGCGGCCGTTACCACCATTCCCGAAGGCGTGGAAAAGGGCGAAGCCGTATCCTCCCTGCCTGGCGCGGTGCAGGGCCGCAGCGATTACGGCGGGAAGCACTATTACCGCGGGCCGAAGCCGCCCTTTGGCATGCATGAATACGTGTTCAGGGTCTATGTGCTGGACTGCCTTTTGACCCTTGAAAGCAGCGCGGGAAAAAGGGAGCTTCTGAAAGCCATGGAAGGGCACATTCTGCAGTACGGAACGCTGTCAGGGCTGTACGGAAATTGAAGAAATGGTATACTTGTATAAATAATCATAATGAAAAGAACTGTGATACTGCTCTGAGAATAGGATTGCATCAAGCATGCAGAGGCTTCCCCTTGAGGGGAAGCTGTCGCCGAAGGCGACTGATGAGGTGCCAAGCCGGGGCTCGATAAGCGTAACTAAGCACCTCATATCCGGCGCTGCGCGCCTCCTATTCTACCGCTCGCATGCGGCCAAGGATACGTGATACGCGATTGGCCAAGCCTTGCATAAGCATTAAAACGGCTACCGGCAATGGTTGCGCGCCGGGAGCCGTTTTTGATGTCCGTTATGAACGCACGTTATACCAGGCCCTTTCCTCAAAGGGCAGCCTTTCGTTTTGCTCCCCCGCCTCTTCCGGCACGCCGATGGGCAGGATTGCCGACACGGCCATGTGCTGGTCTTTTGGCAGGCGCAAAAGCTGGGCAATTTTTTCATCTATCCCGTTATGGTGCAATACGCCGTCCAGCCAGACGGAGGCGTAGCCCATGGCGGTGATGGCCAGCAGCATGTTCTGGACCGCGGCGGAATAGTCCTGCACGTCAAAGGCCATCTCCCGGTAGCAGGGGTCTTTTTTGCTGATGACCGCGATGACTGCGGAGGCGGTTTTCACGCAGGTTTTGGGCACCAGCGCGGCCAGGCCCTGCAAAAGCGCCGGGTCGTCCACGATGGCAAAGCTGGTGGTCTGCCGGTTGCAGCCGGAAGGGGCCTGTATGCCGGCGGATACGATTTTGTTCAGGTCCTCCCTGGGAACCTTGATATGCTTGAAAGCGCCCCGGTAGCTGTGGCGCCGGGCGATGGCCTGCAAAACGTCCATAAAAGCCCTCCTGTTTCGCGTTTTGACCATCATAACACGAAAAGCGGAGCGTGCCAAGCGGGAGGGCGGGCGCAGCCAGGGCAGTCTCATTTAAGAGATTTATCAAGACCGATGACTTTAGCGGCATAATCGTTCATATAAGAAGCACGTTTGGACTTGCGATTTGCACTGCCTTTGAAAGAATTCTCAGCTTGCAGGAGGAATTTGGCGATTTTTCTCACAAGGGACAAGTTTTCAGGTGCATGCCCTGTATGAATTTGGCTGTCATCCTCATGATAAGTAACATCCAACGACCAATGCAGGCTGTTTTCTATGCTCCAATGGCCTTGGATCAGTTGGGCAAAGCGGTTTGCGTCCCAAGCCGCACTGCTGATATAATAAGCGTGTTCCACAGAGGGAACTCCATCTCGTTCACTTTTACGAATCACTCGGATCATGGAAGTAAGCTGTTTCCATTCTTTTTTCGATGTGTACCAACCCGTATCGTTTGTCACCTCAACAATTCGTTTGCAATGTCTGCCATGCTCATGCTCTTCATAAACATATCTGGACAATTGGGCTCGTTCGGACGGCTCATCCTGCGCCCATTGAAAGTATTCCACCATTGCCTCATACAGGTTGCCTTGGTTTTGCTTTACCGCCAATACGTATTGAGCCTCTTTGCTGATAATCTTTTCTGCAATGGCTGTTTGGCAACCCATAGCATCTATGGTGATTGCAGCGCCCTTCACATCCAGCATATCCAGCAATTCCGGAATAGTGGTGATTTCGTTGCTCTTCTCGCTCGTTTTGAGCTGTCCCAGCGTTATTTTATCTTCTTTGACCCACGCGCTTACAATATGCAGCTTTCCTTCTTCTCGCTGGTTGCTCGCCCCGCAGATCGTTTTGCCATCGATGGCGATTTGCTTGTTATAACATCCTCCCACATAAGGAAGCACCCATTTACGATAGGCCGCTTCCAATTGCGCAGGTTCAATTCGTTCAAACACCCTGCGATACGTATCATTGCTGGGAACGCCATTGGGCAACTCCAGGTATTGCCGGAGCCATTCTTCTTTTGCGATGCCGTAGTCCTCAATCTCTATCCATTCCTCACAGCCGCATATTACCCCCAATAATGCTATTACGAGTATGTCCACTAGCTTGTGGCGCAGGTTCCCGCTTGACCGTCTTGGATCCTTTACCTCTTCTTCACAGATGCGTACCAGTTCCGATATTGTCAGTAGCTCTCTCTTTTTCATCTCTCTTCACCTCTTGGTTCTTATTCGCTTCTGCTCTCTTTCCCTCCTTTTGGCTTTTAGGTCACTTTTCTGCCGTTATGTACATCTTCCCTGCCTTTTTTAAATGAGACCGC
>JAFADG010000030.1 GCA_023425025.1 Bacillota bacterium | reverse complement strand
AATCCTATCTTCTCTCCTTATCTCGGTTTCCCTCGACAAGGTGAAAACTCATTCCTAGAATCAACTGTCGTTTTTCGCTTCTTCCTTGAGTCTTCCGACTCTGTATCGTTTTCAAGGTCCGGCGCCGCTTACGGCGACGTTTGTTAGTTTAACACACGGCATATCTCTTGTCAACACTTTTTTTCGCTTTTTCAGCACAAAAAATCATGACTTTTCGATGCCCGTTTTTCCTTCTGATCAGACAGTAAAACACCTGCTGGTTCTGCCTTGAAGATCAGGGGCAGCGGGCCGGTATCCAGCCACAGTCGTCCAATGGTCAGTTCGGGTTGAAGAACTCGTCGCAGGTATCTGACAATATATGATATCTATCCTTACTGTATATAGTATATGATGAACCAACAAGCACTTGCGAGCCGCAATTGTGATCCTTCTGAGAAAAGGCGTGTTTTCATATGCGGAAACAAGGGAGCCGAAGCTCCCTTGTTTCCCTGAATCGCTGTACATGCCAGGACCGCCGTGGATAGATCAGCTTTGCCGTGTAGTGCGGCAGTTGCAGATCCCGCCATGGAGATTGGCATTGAGGGGGCTTGTGGTCCCATCGTTGCACAGGGACATAGGCGGGAACAGCGGCAGACTGAAGAATTCGTCGCAGACATTCTCGGCAAACTCTTCGCAGGGCGGGATGGGGCAGAAGCCGTAGGACGGGATCAGGATTTCCACCTTGGCCAGCACCTTCAATACGATGGTGACGCAGATGGTGAGCTCAAATACGTTATTTCCTTCATAAGTACCTGATACGCAGATGGCGCTGACCATGCTTTCCAGTTCAAAGGGAACGATGGACTCATCTGGCAGGGAGAGCAATACGTCCTTGTCTACGCACACGATGCCTTTGCCGATATACTCAACGCAGCGGCTGTCCACAAAGAGGATATCCAGGGGAACCTCGATGGTGGCGCGTACGCGGGCAAAGCAGGGACGGTCGCACAAACGGTCGATGGTCAGATTGCAAATGCGTCCCACAGTGGTGTTGGAGCGGCAGCTCTCAAAAGTAATGGGGGCTACGGGGGGCGACGTTGCCGGGATCGTCTCAGGGTTCTCGCGGCAGAAGGCAGGGTTGACTTGGCAGGTGCTGCCGGCCACTTGAGCAAAACTGGTGATGGTTACTTCTTCATCATCCAGCTGCTCCTGTTGTAGGCAGCTGTCATAGACACGCTTCACCTGAACGCAGACCTTCTCCTGCAAGCCGTCCAGCGCGTTGCCGGAAATCGTCCCGGGGCAGCAGCTGGGGTTTGCATTCTTGTAGGAGTAGAATGACATAGGCATGCCTCCTTATATGTTGGCTCCCGGTTGATGGGAGCCTTACACTCCTCATGGTATGTATGACGGTGTGGTTGGTGCGGCTGACAGCAAAGAAAAACGCGCGGGCATTCTTCCGCGCATATCGTATGCAATCAAAAACCACAGCGGACTGCTGTGGCTTTCAAATGATTAGATACATTCCTATATTAATGGGCCTGATGCTTCGCTATGGAACACGCCTGACCTATGCCTTTTTGGTTATTTGCTTTTGTACGTTTCCTTTATACTGAAGGACTGGCTCCAGATATAGTAGGTAACAATGATCTCCCGCATGGAGTCGCTGTTTCTTTGTGTCAAAATCGTTGCGCCAATGTCTCCCCGGCTTTTGGGCGCCAGGGACTTGACGCCGCTCCCGCCTATTTGAAGGATATCCGATTCCGTAGGCACTACCTGCACCTCCACCATATCAGCCGAAAGCAGGCTTTCGTTGAGCAGGCGCACTGTATAGGTAATGAAAGCATATTCCGACGACTCTCCCAGCGGATCGCTTTTGAACACCGTGCCAAGCACCGTCCCGTTATCGAGCCTGCGCTTCAAATCGTCAAACGTCGCCTGCTGGCTTTGCGCCTCGAAGGCTTGCGCGCCAAACGCCTCCACGATCACATGGGCGGAAGCGTACAGATAGCCTACGCCTGCCAGTGCAAGAATCAGCAGTATGGCCATAAACCAAGCAACGTATTTCACGGTGAAAACCCTTTCTTATGCACAGCACTGCGCTTTTTGCCTATTGCCCGGAAAGTATCCGGCTCATCTCCTCAATCATTTCAGCATCCTTCAAACGGAACTGGAATTCCACGCGGCGGGACTGGTCCATATTGATGCTGCCGTCAGCATTAAGTATGGGGTCAGAGTAGCTCTTGCCCTTGGCTGTCAGAATTTTTCGCAGATACTCCCGTTGCTCGCTGGAAAGCCCATTCATCTCCAGACAATATTTCGCAACAGCCAGCGCACGCTGCTGGGAAAGCTCCAGATTCATCAAATAATCGCCCTGGGTATCCGTATGGCCCTCAATGATAATCTCGCCCAGGTAATCAGTGTTCTCCGGGCGCAACAGCACGCTTAAGTACAAGGGAATAAACTGATTCAGCAATGATTTACCAGTTTCCTTGATGGAAAACTTACCGGTATCGAAAAATACAGCGCTGTCCAAAACAATATCACCCGTATTCCTGTCCACGGTGGACCGTAAGTTGGCGCTGCTCAATGTTGCGCTCAAGTCCTGAATAATCTGGGTGCGAACGCCGATCAGGTCATCAATTTTCAACTGCTGCGTAGCCAGCGCTGCTTTCTGGTTGTCGAGCAGGATACTGGCTGCATCCAACCTGTTCTGCTGATCTCCCAGCAGCAACTGGGCATTTTCCAGCTCTTCGGCTTTTTCGGCAAGCAATAATTGGGCCGCGGCCAACAACTGCTGCTGTTCCTCCAGCGTCAGCTGCTGGCTGGACAAGGATGCCTGGGCGGAAGCCAATGCATCTTCCTGTTCCTTTAAGGTCTGCTGCTGCAAAACCAACTGAGCGGCCTGCTCATTCAATGTAATCTGCTGTACAGTAAGCATCGAACCCTTTTCATCAATCTCTGCCGTTTTTGTCTGCAGCATAACGAAATACTGGTATATACTATAGGAAAGCACCAGCACGAACATCAACAACAGGGCGGCCATCATATCGGAATAAGAGATCCATGCGGCGCCCTTGTCATGCCGGCCTGGCCCCCGTGAGACTCTGCGCAAGCGGGTCGACGTCATGCTCACGCCCCCTCTGCCAATGCCGCCGGCTTATCCGCATTCCCCGAATGCCCTTTTTCCGCCGGCTTTTTGTCCATGGTGCGGGCGATATCGGTGACAGCCTGCTGCAACTGGGACAAGGAACTGACATACAGCTCCACCTGCTGCGTGTAGCGGTCGGTATTCTTGCGCATATGGTCGGGCATCTTGGAAACGGTAGTGCCGATATCCTCCAGCGTGCCGTTCAAGGTCTGTATCAGGCTGTGCATATTTTCATCAAACATGCCCAGCGCGCGGGCCAAACCCTCCGAAATATTCTCCACAAAGGAGGAATAGCTTTCGGCGAGCATGCGGCTGCCCTCCTGCATTTCCTGGGTGGCAGACTGCATGCCATCGGTCAGCCCCTTGGCCTGCTCGCTCACGCCGCCCAAAATGCGGTCGCTCCAGGACACATATTCCTGCAGGCTGCCCTGCAGCACCGCCTGGTACTCCTGCAGTTTTCCAAGATACGTTGCCTGATGCTCCGAAGCCTTATGCATGTTGCTGAGCAGACTTTCGGCCTTCCTGGAGAACTCCGCGTCCTCCTGGCGGGCCTTTTGCATAGTGTTCACATATTCCTCAAAGCGCACCATCACTTCCTGCGATACCCCGGCCAGGCGCGTTACTTCCTCAACGATTGCCTGGGCGGAGGTCATGGAACGCTCCAAATGGTCCTGGGATATTGTCTGGGATTGGTTGATGGCCGCGATCGTCTGGCCGAGCTTGAGGAAATGGCCGCCCAGCGATTCGTTCATCTGTTCGATGAAAGCGCCCACGATCTGACGGACGCCATCGATCTGCTCCTGGGTGGCGCCCATAATAAAGTTGTCCATCGCCTTGGTTACAGGCAGCATGGCGCGGCCAATGGCCAGTTCCATGCTCCCGGCAAGCTTGCCGCCCATTTCGTCCGCGGTTCTGTGCAGCAGCACGTTCCTGTCCTGACCTTGCAGAATCAGCTGCACATCACTGTCCACCGGGCGCTGCATCGCCAGCAGCGCAAAGGTTTCCGCAAAATCATCCAGCGCCTTGAAGGCGCCGCCGATCGCCATGCGGTGCAGCATATTGAATGCCAGAGAGCAGGTGATGCCGGCGACAGAGGTTTCAAAGGCATAGTGCATGCCGTTGATCAGGTTGGGGATGCCATCCATGATTTTTGCGGCGCTTGTCATGTCCAGGCCGGAAAGGCCCTGCATCAATCCCATAAAGGTGCCCAATATACCCAACGAGGTCAATAAGCTTGGTATCAGCTCCGCCAATTGCGCATGACCGGGCCTGTGTATGGCAGTTTCATCATTAATATAGTCTTCCACGTTGCAGGGAAGGCCCCGCGCGTCCAATTGCTCGGCATTCAGCAAAAAACGCTGCCAGGATGGCTCCAGCGATTTACCCATAAAGCGCTCGTCCTGCCACACAGGCTGCTTGTCCCCGTTCCCTTTTTCCAGGCGATGGATGGCGCGGTTCAGCGCGCGCTTGCTTTTTACGACAGGCAGCAGGCACTTGAATACGCCTGTCAGCGTTACACCGGCGATGAACACGTATACAAGCGCATTCAACAGATTGGGTAAAATTTGATTCCACAACTCTTCAAACACTTTGCCAATTCACCGCCACTTTCTTTTGTCCCTTGTATTTTACCCTATTTGGCAGAAAGATGCAAACGGGCTGCATACATTTGGTCTTGATCATAAAACGAAACGATTGGCAGTTTTCTTGCATTCGGGACGGATAGATATAATTCGACAAATATTGTATGAAAAAATCTGCAATCTATTTACATATATATGCGTTCGCGAACGAAACCCCCATTGCTTTCCATTATGGAAGCGTATATAATTATGTTTATCGCATAACGAAAAAGTATGCGCAATATGGCTCTGTGAAAACTTATATGCACTGCATACCGGGGAGGACATGTTATGCCCAAATCATACTCTGCCAACACGGAACTTACGCACAGTATCGCCCACAACCTTTTTGCGGCCCTGCCCATATTCCGCAAACGCCTTTTGCATATGGATGTGATTCAGAGGGAATACAGCATTCCCCTTTCACACGTTCAGGTGCTGGCCATGCTCAACGACAACGGCTCCATGTCCGTCAGCGAGATCTCCAGGCGTCTGGGAATTGCCAAGCCCAATATCACGCCCCTGGTGGACAGACTGACGGAAGCTCACCTGGTGGACCGGGAGCGCGACGCCGAGGACCGCCGTGTGGTCAATATTGTTATCCGCCCCGAGGGTATTGACAAACTGACACTCATCCGCTCCACCATGCTGGACCTGGTCACCACCTGGGCCGACAACCTGTCGACCGCCGACCTGAAAGAGTTGAACAAGAGCCTGGCCTCCATCACGCGCATACTGGGCTCCATAAGCCGCTGATTTGCCGCCAAATGCTCCGCTCATGCAGGGAATCCTGTTTCTGGTACGTTTTTTCCTTTGAATGGCTGAATGGAAATGGATCGCGCGAAATGTCAAGCTAGAAAACAAGGAGGTATGCAATTTATGATGAAACGGTTATCCGGATTTTTTGTACTGCTCTTGCTCCTTGCCGCATTCTGCCTTCCGGCTTTCGCGGCTGATCAAAATGTTCCTGTTATCTCCTCCGCAGCCGCGTTTGAGGATGGGTTTGTGCTGGCTGTTGCCGGAATCACACCGGAAGCGATGCCGGACAGTCTTTCCGTTTTATATGGTCAGCAGGATACGGATACCGCGCAGGTTCAAACAAGGCAGGAAGTCAGCATCGTTCTGCCGCTGCCGGCGAATAACGCCGTTGTTGTCAGCGGCCTTCCATTGCCTGCCGGCGGCATCTACATTCTGCAGCTCAAGGCCATCTTCGGCGAATCGACCGTTTTATCCGAGATCGTGCCGGTGACAGCGGCGCCGGGCGTCATGCCCACCGCGCCCGACAGCATTGCCTTTGTCAACAAGACTGAGACTGTCTTTGAAGGCCAGACGCTGGACCTGCCCATGATGATCGAACCGCTCAGTTCAGGCAAGGCTTACCTCACCTACACAAGCAGCAAGGAAAAGATCGCAACCGTCAATGAAAAAGGCGTAGTCACCGGCATCGCCAAGGGCAAAGCAACCATTACCGCCAGCGGCGTAACCGCGGACGGCAAAAAGCTGAAGGCGACCGTCACCATACAGGTCAACCGGCCGGTAACCCAGCTTGTGCCCAGCAAGACGGATGTACTGCTTGCCGTGGGCAAGCGGGACTCCGTAAAAATCAGCGTGACCCCGAGTTCCGCCAGCGACAAAAGCGTTTTGTTTTCCTCCAGCAATGAATCCGTCGCCACGGTGGATAAAAAAGGGAACATCAAAGGCATCGCCGCCGGTTCCTGCGTTATTACGGCTGCCAGCGCAAGCAATCCTGAAATCACCGCGGCCGTCAATGTCACAGTCGTCATACCCGTGGCCAAGGTCACGCTGGACGACGGCGGCATGAAGCTGTACGTCGGCCAGACGCTGCCTCTTTCCGTCGGCTATTTGCCTGCCGATGCCTCCATGCAGGCCGTCACCTTCAAAAGCAGCGCCGGGAAGTTTGCGACTGTGGATGAAAACGGCGTCGTAACAGGCATTGCCAAAGGCAAAGTGACGATTACCGCCACCGCCAAGGACGGCAGTGGTGCAAAAGCCACAAAGCAGATCAATGTGCTGCAGCAGCCGCAGACAATCTCCTTCAAGGAGCCGCCGGCAAAGCTGAGCGTAGGCGCCGACAAGAAAATAACGGCCGTCGTCTCCCCCAGCAATACCAGCGACAAGGCACTTGTGTGGACTTCCAGCAACGAGGCCATAGCGACTGTCAGCAAAAACGGCGTCGTCACCCCGCTGTATCCCGGCGAAGTCACGATTACCGCCGCTTCGAAAGATTTTCCGGACATTTACGCCAGCGCAAACATTACCGTTGTCCAGCCCGCGAAGAAAATCGAGCTGAGCGAGACGAAGCTGAACATCCTCGTTGCGAATACCGCCCAGCTGACGTATGTGATCACGCCCGACTACACCACCAACAAGACCGTTTTGTGGAGCAGCAGCAAACCGGAAGTAGCCTCCGTCGATCAAAACGGCCTTGTGACCGCTTATAAGCGAGGCACAGCCACCATTACGGTTGCCTGCCAGGATGGCAGCGGCAAGACTGCCAAAGCCACCGTCAATGTGATTCAGCCCTTGTACGGCATGGCGCTGGACAAGGAAGAATTCCGCGTCGGGCTTGGTGAAACCGGATCGCTGACCGCGGTGTTGAATCCGCTGGACGCCTCCAACAGCAAGGTCCGCTGGTATTCCAGCAATCCCAACGTTGCCCAGGTAGCCGGCAGCAGCATCAAGGCAACGGTCACCGGCATTGCGTGGGGTGACGCGGAAATCAGCGCGGTGACCGACGAAGGCGAATTTACCGATACCGCGGTCGTCCATGTCGGCGATTACAACAAAGCGCTGGATGTAGCCATGCTGTCTCTGATCCCCATGAACGGCGGCGGATATACGCCCTTTATCCAGTTGAAGAACTGGAGCAATATGGAGATCACAAGCATCAACTTTGTCATACAGGGCTTTGACATCTACAACAGCCTGCTGTACATGGGCAGCAACCACGCCTACGTGTATGGCGAGTATCTGCAGGAACTGGCGCCGGGCTGGCAGACCGAGTCCGTCGGCTTCCGCTATGCTGCCCCCGGTAACTACACGGGCATCGAGCGGGTACGCGTCGCCATTACGGACTATACCACCTCCACCGGCGTGGAATGGCATGTTTCCCTGACAGACCGTATCTGGAAAGAATACTCCACCCCGGAATTCCTAACCGCCAACCCCGGCGTTTGAAAGCGCTGAACACCTGATATGCAGGGCCTTCGCCCATCAAAAAACCCGCAGCAGAATGAACTGCACCCCGATTGTTGGACAGTATGATATACTGAAAACGATTGGGGTGTTTTTCTATGGCAAAAGGGGTACCAAACAAAAGATACACAAGCGAATTCAAGCAGATGGTAGTAGAAACCCTGCAAAGAGAACGGCTAAGCTACACAGAAGCGATGCGTCAATTCGAAATTGGTGACGACCACATAATCAAACGATGGGAGCGCATTTATCTGGAAGAAGGTGCTGAAGGGCTGCAAGTCGAGCGTCGCGGTCGAGGCAGCGCCGCCAGTGGCACACAGAAAGGGCGCAAGCCAAAGCTGGATAAACACGTGGAAGAAGACTTGATTGCTGAAAATCAGCGGCTTCGGGCTGAGAATGCGTACCTAAAAAACTTGCAAGCCTTGGTTTTGGAAGACGAGCGACACCAGCTCAAAAAACGTTGGTGATTCGAAAGCTGAGGCGAACCTTTCCATTGGCATTATTGCTTGTTATCGCTCAAATACCTCGTGCCACATATTACTATAATGCAAAGCATCAAGCGGAACCGGATAAATATAGCAGAGCAAAAGAAGAAATTGCAGCGATATATTATGAAAACAAAGGTCGCTATGGTTACCGCCGTATTACTACCACGCTACATAAACGAGGATATATCATCAATCACAAGACTGTGCAGCGGCTGATGAAGGAACTTAGCCTCATCTGCCAAGTACGAATGAAGAAGTACAAGTCTTACAAGGGTGAGGTGGGTAAAATTGCTCGCAACCTACTGGAACGGAACTTCGAAGCTGCAAAGCCAAACCAGAAGTGGGTAACCGATGTCACAGAGTTTAGTCTGTTTGGGCAAAAGCTCTACTTGTCGCCAATCCTTGATTTGTGCAGCAGGGACATTGTGAGCTATACCATCTCGGACAAGCCCGTACTGTCCATGGTGACGGAGATGTTGAGCAAGGCGTTCGAGAAGCTACCGAACAAGATAAATCTGATTCTCCACTCTGACCAAGGCTGGCAGTATCAGCACAAACACTACCAGCAGATGCTGAAAGACAAGGGCATATGTCAGAGCATGAGCCGTAAAGGTAACTGTCTGGACAATGCTGTGATTGAAAATTTCTTCGGACTGCTCAAGAGCGAACTACTGTATCTGCAGGATTTTGTATCCATGGAGCATTTCAAATCTGAATTGCTCGACTATCTCGATTATTACAACAACAGACGCAGCAAGGCAAAATTAAAGGGCTTGCCGCCTGCTCCTCACAGACAACAAGCCCTCTCGGTAGCGTAATCTGGTAGTGCAGAGAAGATTGTGTAAACCTCCATTGTCAGGTAAGATAAAAAAGGCAATGGAGGTTTTGTTATGGCAGGGAAAGAAAAAGGCAAGCTGCGGCAGATGATCGAGGAATACGGAATCAAGGACATGAACGACGTCCACGAGTTTGTAAAGATGCTGACTGCCGAAACGATTCAGGCGGCGCTGGATGCCGAACTTGAAAATGATCTGGGATACTCGAAATACGACTACAAAAACAAGCAGACGGACAACAGTCGGAATGGATACTCCAAGAAGACCGTACAAAGCAGTACCGGCGAAATAGAGATCAAAGTGCCGCGTGACCGCCAGGGCGAATATGAACCGCAGCTGGTGAAAAAGCACCAGACCGATGTTTCGTCCATCGAAGATAAGGTCATCTTTCTGTACTCTCAGGGCATTTCTACCCGAGACATCCAGAAAACGATGCAGGAGATGTACGGCATCGACGTGGATGACAGCCGCGTCTCCAAAATAACGGATAAAATCCTGCCGTTAATCAAGGAATGGCAAGAGAGACCGCTTCAGAGCGTCTATGCCATGATGATTTTAGACGCTGTGCACTACAACGTCCGGGATAACGGGATCGTCACCAAGAAGGCGGCTTATGTCGCCATCGGCACTGATCTGGACGGCAAAAAAGATGTGCTGGGCATCTGGCTGGGCGCAAGTGAATCCGCAAAATACTGGCTTTCGGTGCTCAACGGCTTGAAGAACCGCGGCGTGCAGGATATACTGATTGCATCCGTCGACGGACTGTCCGGCTTTGTCGAGGCCATCAACACAGCCTATCCCCAAACGGAGGTTCAGCGCTGCATCATCCACCAGGTCCGTTCCTCCACACGGTACGTATCCTACAAGGATGTCAAGCAGTTCACGGCGGATTTGAAGCCGGTCTATAAGGCCCCGACCGAGGAGACGGCTCTTTCAGCAATGGACGAGTTCGAGGCCAAATGGGGCGGGAAATACCCGCTGTCCGTAAAGTCCTGGCGGGTCAACTGGAATGAGCTTTCCACCATGTTCAAATATCCGCCGGAAATCCGTAAGCTCATCTATACGACCAATGCCATCGAAAATTTCAACCGGCAGCTTCGGAAGGTCACCAAAACAAAGAGCGCCTTCGTTTCCGACGACGCTCTCATGAAAATCCTGTACTTGACGACCATGAACATTGTGGACAAGTGGACGATGCCTATTAAAGATTGGGGCTCCATCCTGGATAACCTCATGATTTTCTTTGGTGATAGGGTCAAGATTACTCTGTAATTTCGCACTCGCTCTTGTCCTGACATTTGGGCTTTACACAAAATTTTACGCGCTACTCAAGGGAGCAGCGACGAATACGCTGCTGCTTTTCTCTATCAAGAACAGACAGACTGCTCCCTTGGAAAACCAAAGCGGTAAACCCCGGGGGTCCGGGGGCAGAGCCCCCGGCGGTACGGGCTTCAGCCGACCGCATCCAGTGGCAGCCGATCCTCGAAGAAGATCATCAACTGTCCCATTATGGTACCCCAATTAGCGACAGGCATATTCCACTTCCTGGTGATTTCCTGGATAGACAGGTATACAGATTTGCGGAGAGCCTCGTCACTTGGGTAGTTGGTCTTGGTTTTCGTGTATTTCCGAAGCATCTGATGGAAGCCTTCCACGGCATTGGTCGTATAGATCAATCGCCGGACCTCAGGCGGATACTTGAAATAGGTGGACAGTTCCGGCCAGTTCGCTTTCCATGAGCGGTAGATTTTGGGGTACTTTTCCCATTTGTCCCGGAACTCTTCCAGGCGGTATTCCGCATCCTCCTCGGAGGGTGCCGTGTACACCCTTTTCATGTCCGCCATCATCTTCTTGACGTCTTTGTAGGAGACATACTTGGTAGAGTTCCGTATCTGATGGATCACGCAAAGCTGCTGCTCAGCCGCGGGGAATGCGGCTGAAACCGCTGTGCTGAATCCGCTTAGGTTGTCCCGGCACACAATCAGGATATCCTTCACACCACGGTTCTTCAGATCGTTGCACACGCCCGCCCAGAACGACGCGCTCTCATTTTCCGATACCCAGATGCCCAATATATCCTTTCGTCCCTCCAGGCTGATGCCAAGCACGGTGTACACGCATTTGTTGATCACGCGGTTATCCTTGCGCACCTTGAACATGATCCCGTCCAGGTACACGATGGGATATACCTCATCCAGCGGCCTGGACTGCCATTCCATGATCTGCGGCAGGATCTTGTCCGTGATCCGGCTCACCAGCGTGGCCGAGGCTTCCACCCCGTAGATGTCACGCAGGTGTTCCTCAATATCCCGGTTCGACATCCCCTTGGAATACATGGCGATGATCTGC
>JAFADG010000052.1 GCA_023425025.1 Bacillota bacterium | reverse complement strand
CTGCGGCAGGATCTTGTCCGTGATCCGGCTCACCAGCGTGGCCGAGGCTTCCACCCCGTAGATGTCACGCAGGTGTTCCTCAATATCCCGGTTCGACATCCCCTTGGAATACATGGCGATGATCTGCTGCGCCAGGTTGTCGGTCTTTGTCTGGTATTTCCCGACCACCTTGGGCTCGAAGTCCCCGTTCCTGTCGCGCGGAACCCGCAGAACCGTTTCTCCAAGGTCGCTTTGCAGCGTCTTTGTGTTGTACCCGTTCCGGCTGTTCCCGCTGCCGTCTCCCTCCGCACTGTTCTTTTCATACCCCAGGTGTTCGCTCATCTCCGCCTCAAGCATGCCTTCCAGTGTGCCTTTGAAGATCTTCTTGAGCAATTCCCGTACGTCCTCGATGCTTTTGCATTGCCCCGCCAGCATTTCTACCAGCGCCTGTTCCTTCTCGTGCATGGAAACATCCCCTCTCTTGGATATCGTTCCCATTTGCACGGAAAAATTTACGCCCTCGAAGCCTATGTTATGCGGGTGCTCCAACTGTATTCGTTGTGTCCGCTTTGAAGGTCATCACCGGCTCCATCAGTCCGCTCATTTGCTTTAGGTTTTGAGGCGGAAATCAAAAAGCTCACCGAAAGGGGAATGTCATTAAGATAGCGGAGTAAGAGAAGAGCAGCGTATCTGAGAAGGTGCGTTGCTCTTTTTTTGTGCGAGATTTTTTGCGGGGAGGGGTTGACAAAACGGGCAACAAATGCGGCGGAGCCTCTTGAAACAACGATTTTCAGGAGGCATGCCGGATGGGAACATCATGTGGGAAGATTAAGGGAAAACTTTTGTCAATCATCAAGGAGATGGCTTCTTCGCCTTGGCTGTTTGTGAAGGATCCAAAGCGGGATTTCACACGAAAACGCAAACTGTCCTTTGGAACAATGCTGCGCATTTTGTTGGGGATGGGCGGGGGTAGCCTGCAAAGGGAGTTATTGGAGCATAGCGGATATGCCCTTGACACTGCGACTTCCTCGGCATTCATCCAGCAGCGGGATAAGCTGCTTCCTTTTGCACTGAAGTTTATGCTGCACGAATTCACCTCGTCATTTGGGGACATGCGGCACTACAAGGGATATAGGTTGCTTGCCATAGATGGCAGCGATTTTCACACGCCAACCAACGCCAGAGAACCGGACAACTTCTTTCAAAATCATCCTGGCGAGAAGGGTTACAATCTCTTTTATCTCAACGCCCTATACGATCTGTGCAACAGAACCTATACGGACGCCCTGATTCACAACAGGCGTGAGGCGAATGAGAATCGGGCGCTGACATCCATGATCGACCGTTCCCGAATCACCGGACATGTTATCGTCATCGCCGACCGGGGATACGAAAGCTACAACAATCTAGCTCACATCGAACGGAAGGGCTGGAATTATCTGATTCGCACCAAGGATATGAAAGTAACGGCATTCTTTCCGGAATGCAACTTCCACAAACATCAGAATTCGATGTCAGCATCCAACGGATTCTTACGAGAAAGCAAACCAATCAAGTAAAATCCCAGCCCGATCTATTTCGTTTTCTCCCAAACAACGCCAATTTTGATTTCCTTGATTTACATGAAAGCAAGTTCTATCCCATCACCTTGCGCGTCGTGCGATTTAGAATCTCGGACAACGCGTATGAAACCGTTGTCACAAACCTGGATAAAAATCTGTTCCAGCCAGATGAGATCAAGAGTCTTTACGCCATGCGCTGGGGAATCGAAACCTCCTTCAGGGAATTGAAATATGCCATCGGATTGTCTGCATTCCACTCGAAAAAAATGACGCACATCGCCCAAGAGGTATTTGCCCGTCCCATTATGTATAACTTCTCCGAACGAATTGCCACCTTTGTAATCATCCGACAATCTGAAGAATACCGGGCTTCCCAGATAAACTTCACGATCGCTGTGCACATTTGCAGGCATTTCTTCCGATCCCTCGATAACCTCCATCCACCCAATGTAGAAGCATTGATCGCAAAATATGTCCTTCCGGTCAGACCGGGCCGTCGCTTCTCAAGAAACGTCCGTTACAGGCAAGCGGTCAGTTTCTTATACAGGATGCCTTAATTCTTCTTTCGGCTCCCTCTCCTTCTTGCCAGGCTTTCCGTCTGTCTATTCGGGTTGCCCATTTTGTATCTGCACTTATACGACATGCGGTGAAGAGCTTTTCTTTCTTCGCTCTTCGCCGCATTACACTCGCTGGTGTCTTTGTTATCTTAATGACATTGCACCAAAAGGTGGGCTTTTTGATTATCACTGGGAATCTTCCTCATATATGATGATATCATCGTCACCGAGGTATTGTCCGGATTGTACTTCAATAACTTCCAGCAGCAGCTTTCCTGGATTGACAAGCCTGTATTTTTGACCGGCGTGCACATAAATGCTTTCTCCGCTGCGTACAAGCTTTTCTTCGCCATCAATTACCACAGATGCTGTCCCTTTGACGACGATCCAGTGCTCATTGCGATGGAAGTGCATTTGGTAGCTCATCCGTTTTTGAGGCAGCACAGACAGCCGCCTGACTTTGTAAATATTGCTTTCCTCAAGGGTAGTAAAAGAACCCCATGAACGATACTCTGTCAAATGGTTGTCAGCACGGGGATCGTTGTTTTTTTTGAGGGCAGCGACAACCTCCTTGACATCCTGGGTACGTTCGCGATGACATATCAGCAGGGCGTCCTTTTGGTCGACCACAACAACATCGGACACGCCAACCACCGCGATGGCTTTATCGCCTTCGGAATAAACCATATTGTTGCTGCAGTCCAACATGATTTCCTTATTAAAGTAAACATTCCCCTGCTTATCCTGATGTGTGTGATACTTATCATAAAACGTGGTGAAATTACCCAAATCATTCCAGTCCATCATAAGCGGTACGCACAAAACGCGATCCAGCTTTTCAATCAGACCGTAATCGACCGAAATTGAGGGCGTGGCCACAAAGGTTTCTTCAGCGGTCGCAAGCTCAAAGGCATTAAAAACAGCAGGATTAAATATAGATACCGCTTCGGCAAATTGTTTTGAATGGAACATAAAAATGCCGCTGTTCCACAAATAGCCTTCGGCACAATACGCCTTTGCATGCTCAAGGTCTGGTTTTTCCCTGAATGCCGCAACCTCCATGCCGCCGAGGATCGCGTTGCCGGGCTTTATGTAGCCATAGCCTGTTTCTGGGCCTGTAGGCGTAATGCCAAAGGTAACAAAACCCTGATGCGCCAGGTTCTGCGCATCCAATACCGTTTTTGCAAGGATCTCAGGGTGCTCCATAACGTGGTCAGACGCAAACACGGCACAGATGTCTTCGCTCTCCTTGCGAATCGCCTGTACGGCAAACATGATTGCAGGCAATGTGTTTTTTGGTTCCGGTTCCAAAAGGATGTGGTCCCGGCCAATCGTTTTCCCCATCTCCTCGATTTGCCCCTGAATGAGATGAAGATACTCCCTGCTGCTGACGATATAGATATCCTCCATGTGCCCCATCAACAGGCAGCGGTCAATGGTTAATTGAAAAATGGATTTTTCCATGCCATTCAGCTTCAGAAACTGCTTTGGGTAATGCGTGCGGCTCAGCGGCCAAAGCCTGGTGCCGGAGCCGCCTGCCATGATGATCATTTTCATCGTTCAACCCTCCAACAAGGATAACAACTGTTTGCGCAGCGCTTTCAAACGCTGTTGTGCCTGCGGATAAGCAGCGCTGCGTATTCCTGTATACAGCTTGATTTTGGGCTCGGTACCGCTGGGACGCAGTGCCGCCCAGCCATCTTCAAAATAAAGCTTGATAACATCGCTCGGCGGCAGATTGTATAAGCCGCCGGCATAATCCTCAAGCCTTGTAAGCCCTTGGACAGCGTATCCGCTGCGCAGACGTGTCATGATTTCTTTTTGATTCGCCGGCGGCAAATGCACGCTGTCCAATGCCTCCAGAAAGTAGCCGTGCTGCGCGCTTAACACGTGCCACATGTCAAGAAGCGTCCGGCCTTGTTCGCGATAGTATGCCGCCATGTTTGCGATAAGCGCTGATGCAATCACGGCATCCTTGTCGCGTACCCTGTCGCCAGTCAAATAACCGTAGCTCTCCTCATAACCGAAGAAAAATTTCTTTTTCTCAAGGAGCAGCTCCTCGGCACGTTCCCCAATATATTTGAAGCCTGTCAGGAGCCGCTCAAAACCAAGTCCGTGCGCCGCTGCCACACGCTCGCCTAAACCGCCTGAAACAATCGTAGTGATGACGATGTCTCCTGGAGATACGCCGCGCGTCTTTGCAAGATAGTCAATGATTAAGGCTCCGATCTGGTTGCCGTCCAGCGGCAGAAATCCATCCTGCTGCCGTACCATGACGCCAACGCGGTCAGCATCGGGATCTGTTGCACATAACAGGTTTGCACCTGAGCGCTGCGCCTGCTCCATGGCCAGAGCGTATACGACCGGCTCTTCGGGGTTAGGTGTTTTTAAACCGCCAAATGCACCATCGGGGTTTTGCTGGATGCAAACAGGATCGAAGCCAAGCCTTTGCAGGACATAGGGAACAACGTTGGCGCCTGTACCATGCAGCGCCGAATATACCAGTGGAATTGCGTCTCCCTTGCGTTTCCCGACAATCTCAAGGACATGGGCGGTATATGCGTCAACCACCGCAGAATCTACAATAGAAATCTTGCCGTTTTCCTGGGGATGCGGCGAAAAATAGGCAACACCCTCAATCGCTTGGGCAACCGTATCTGCCATGCGGTTGGTCAACTGGACGCCACGATGGTCATAAACCTTGTACCCATTATATTCCTGAGGGTTGTGACTGGCTGTAAGGACAATGCCCCAGCCGCAGCCGCAATGCCGCACAGCAAAACTCAGAACCGGAGTCGGCATAGGTTTGTCAAAGAACAAAACATCCATACCATATGCGGCAAGCAGGCGCGCCGCAATATCCGCAAAAGCAGCTGAATGGTGACGCGTATCATATGCAATGGCAATTTTATGCGGAAAAGGCTGCGACATAATCGTTTTTGCCAGCCCACTCGTAACGCGTTCGACAGTATAGCGGTTAAGACGGTTCGTTCCCAGCCCCATAATACCGCGAAGTCCACCGGTGCCAAATTTCAGTTCTCCGTCAAATGCTTGTGATCGCTCGGATTCCGGCATTGCAGCCAAATTCTGACCATCAGGTGTTCCGGCCAAATGCTGACACCATTGAATATACAGTTTGTCCATCAATCAAATCTCCAATTGATTCCTGCCATTACAGTTCACCGCTGTAATATTTATTCAACCCTTTGCACCATTATCCTTTCGGAAGCGCGCCCCCCAATCGCCAGCGCGTTGAAGCAAATCCGAGATATTGCAAATACATTGCAATGGGAGGAAAGCTTCCTTCAAAGACCATTATGCACAAAAGTGAACATCGTATGACACATCACCGTACGACATAATAAAATACGGTGGGAGTATACCACGAAAAACCAGAAAATGCAATATTTTAACACTACGCCTTGAGTTGTTTACAATTGAGGTTTCCCAAATATCAGAAAAGCCTACCATCAGGGTGAGTGCAAGTTGCCCCGCAGAACAGTCCATTCAATATAGAAATTTCTGCCCAGAATTTAACAAAATAGGATGGCAGCGTATATTACAACTATTGACAGAGCATGTGCCGCATGTTATATTACTTATGAATTTTTTGCTGATTGTATGCACTTCGCATATGCCTGACGGATAAGACTGTCTATCCTTATGAGCGAAAGGGAAACATCCAAAGGGAAAGAAGAGGTTTTGTAAATGAAAAGGGCTTTGATTACAGGCATCACCGGGCAGGACGGTTCTTTTTTGGCTGAATTGCTTCTGGAAAAGGGCTATGAGGTTCATGGCATTATTCGGCGTTCCTCTGTTTCGACGACGGCGCGAATAGACCATCTGATTGCCCAGAACGCCATTAGGTTACACGATGGTGATTTATCCGACTCTTCCAGCATTATACGAATTGCGCATGAAGTCAAGCCGAATGAAATATACAATTTGGCTGCACAGAGCCATGTTGGTGTTTCCTTTGATGCTGCGGAATATACAGGGGATGTCGATGCGCTGGGCGTTTTGCGCGTTCTGGAAGCTGTCCGCATGCTGGGTATGGGGAAAACATGCCGCATTTACCAGGCGTCCACATCGGAGCTCTATGGAAAGGTCGAAGAATGTCCGCAAAGCGAAACAACCCCCTTCCATCCATATAGCCCCTATGCCGTGGCAAAACAGTATGGGTACTGGATGATCAAGCAGTATCGCGAGGCTTATGGCATGTTCGCATGCAACGGCATTTTGTTTAATCACGAATCCGAACGGCGCGGCGAGACTTTCGTTACACGCAAAATTACGCTGGCTGCCGGCCGGATCGCCTGCGGTTTGCAGGATCATCTTGAATTGGGCAATCTGGATTCCCTGCGCGATTGGGGCTATGCCAAGGACTACGTGGAATGTATGTGGCTGATTCTCCAACAGGATACTCCGGACGATTTTGTGATTGCTACCGGGGTGCAGCATACCGTTCGGGAATTCACAACGCTGGCCTTTGCCCACGATGGCATTGAGATTGAGTGGCGTGGGAATGGCCTTGAGGAGAAAGGGTACGATAAGAAGACCGGTAAAATGGTCGTCTGTGTAAATCCCCAGTGGTTCCGCCCGACGGATGTTGTGAATCTGTGGGGAAACCCAACCAAGGCAAAAACCGTGCTGGGTTGGGATCCGCAAAGAACCAGTTACGAAGAATTATGTGCCATCATGGCCGAACATGACCTCAAACTGGCGAAGAAGGAAGCGAATATGACCGAATGAAACGACTTCTGATCTTTGGGGTAGGAGGGTTTGTTGGGAGCTATCTTTCGGCCGAGTTCCATGCCTCAGGCTATGAGATATATGGAAGCGATATCGTGAAAACAGCTTCCATTCCTGATTATGTGAACTTTCAGCCCTGTGATCTTTTGAATAGCGATGCGGTAAATGAACTGTTTGCGGCGCTTGGGCCGACGCACGTAATCAACTTGGCCGCCGTCAGCAGCGTAGCGGTTTCATGGAAAGCTCCGCAAAAGACAATCGCTGTCAACGTTGAAGGTGCGCTGAACATTCTGGAGGGAGCACGGCACAGCGCGGCGCCCCCCAAAGTGCTGATGATTGGATCATCCGAAGAATATGCGATAACCGATCAGCCCGTTCGTGAGGATTTTCCGCTGAACGCCAATAACCCTTATGGCTTGTCCAAAGTTATGCAGGAGCGGTTTTTGGAGATGTATCGCTGTCGGTATAGCATGAAGGTTTATCATGTCCGCGCCTTTAATCACACCGGCGTAGGTCAATCTCCTTCTTTCGCGCTGCCCAGCTGGTGCAATCAGGCCGCCGAAATTTCAAGGAATGGAAAACCGGGCATGATCAAAGCAGGCAACTTGGATGTATGGCGAGACTTTTCCGATGTACGCGATATTGTAAAAGCTTACCGCTTGATTATTGAGTCTGATGACTGTGAGACGGTTTATAACGTAGGCAGCGGAACGGCATACAGTCTGCGGGAACTGCTTGGGTACATCACTTCCCTTTCCAAACAGCCCATAGAGGTTCAGGCCGATCCAGACCTTTTTCGCCCCGCCGACAACCCCATCATTTGCTGTGATCACAGCTTGATTACAGAAAAACTGGCATGGCAGCCCAAGCATTCCCTCTTGCGTACGCTTCAAGAAATGTTTGATCATTTTCTCAACTGCTGATCCCATGAGGTATTATTGCATAATAAAAGCAGCAAGACCCCGTTTCCTTTGGACACCACCTTAAAAACAGATAATGAAAAGAAACCTCCTGCCGCGGAACAAGAACTGCGGCAGGAGGTTTTGCAATGAAACAAAAACTTGGGCATGCCATGACATAAAAATGCAGGCGCATCTTGTCCTGGCCGGAAAGCGAATCCAAATCCCTCCTGTCAGCATGCTGCCGCTATTGTTTGTTGCGTAAAATTATGATAGGATAAATGAATGAAAAATGCGAAAAAAATTTGACAAGCAGCACAAGGAGTAGGACGCGATGTGGGTGAAGCGTATCACCGGGAAGATGCAAAAGCTGTCCTATAAGGTGTTCATTCTCATTCTGGCCTGCGTGGTGCTGCCCGTTTTTCTCGTCTTTTTTCTGGTGAAGAGCGGGTATGAGCAGTACATACAGCAGCAGATCAGCCAGCAGATCATCAGCAGCATCGCCAAATCCGAGGAGGGTGTGTACGGCATTTTCCGCAACATGGCGGGAACCTCCAGCTCCATTGTCACCAATACCCGGCTGCTGGAGGGGCTGCGAAGCAATACGCTCAGCTACTATGATATTTACCGGCGCTTTGACGATTGCGTAAACTATACCAGGATCAACAACCTCTATGGCGTAGAGGACATGTTCATTACGCTCTTTGATGCGTCAAAGCGGATCTACGCCAACTGGGGCATCAACTTTCACGATTACAGCTTTATATTGGAGGAAAGCTGGATCAAGGAAAGCGTCGCGATGAAAGGGCATATCACCTGGAGCATGTTCACCCCCGCCTTTATCATGGCGCAAACGCAAAGTGAAGACAGATATATTTCCCTCTCCCGCGCCATCATGGACGACCTGGATACCCAACGGTCCCTGGGCGTTGTCATCATCAGCATCCCCCAGGCGGATTTGAGCCGGCTGCTGACCCAATACAGCTTTAATGAAAATGACAGCGTATTCGTTTGCACGGAGGATGGGAACATTCTCCTGCGCCACGGGCCGGGCGATGTGGGCGAGCCATCCGTCCGGGATGTGTTTGCCAGGATCGGTTCAAAGACATCCGGCAGCACGGTGGAACAGATTGCCGCCGGAGCGAAGCTGGTGAGCTTCTATACCCTCTCCTCCCCTTGGACGTTTGGGGATCAAAAATTGCAGGTGCTGCACTTTACGGATTATCAGCCAGTGCTGGACAGAATGAGCGCGCTGGCCGGCCGCATGAACCTGATTCTGCTTTTGTCCGTGCTCGCGGTGATCATGGTGGTGGCCTTTATCGCCCACGCGATCGTCAGCCCCGTGCAGACCCTGGCCCGGCATATGCAGGGCTATACCCTGGGAACGGCGCTGCACGGGGTAAACATGGAACGCAGGGATGAGATCGGCCATCTGAACCGTTCCTTCCGCAATCTGACAGGCAACCTGCAGGAAATGTTCCTCCGCCTGGAGGAGGAATACGCCGTCAAGGAAAAATACCGGTACGAATCCCTGCGGGCACAGCTTAATCCCCATTTTCTGTTCAATACCCTGAATACCATCCGCCTGATGGCGCTGATGCGCCACGCGGACAATATTGCAGGCAGTATCGATTCGCTGACCATCATGCTCAATTACAGCATGGGGCGCGGCGGCGAGCTCGTGAGGCTGAGCGACGAGATCAGCAATGTAAAAAGCTACATTTATATTCAGAACCTGCGCTACGGCGAGCAGCTGACAGTGGAAACCGACTTTGAGGAGGAGGTGCTGCAGCTGTACACCCTCCGTTTCCTGCTGCAGCCCATTGTGGAGAACGCGGTGATCCATGGGCTCAAGGAAAACAAGGCCCAGGGGAAGCCAAGCGTCATCCGCCTGTACGGGCATGTGGAGGAAAGGGAGCTGCACCTTTTCGTGGAGGATAACGGCTCCGGCATGCCGGCACAGATCGCCGAGCAAATCAACCGCCCGGCAGAGCAAACCCATCGGGACGCCAACAAGTTTACTGGCATCGGCCTGTCCCACGTAAACGACATGATCCGCATGACCTTTGGCAAGCAGTACGGCCTGCATATCAGCAGCACGCCGGGGATAGGGTCGGTAGTCAGCTACACCCTGCCCATGATTGAACACTGTGAGGAGGAAGCGCGTGAAGAAAATACTGATCGTGGATGATGAAATCCTGGTCCGCATGGGGCTGCGCTCCCTCATTGATTGGGAGGCCCACGGATATACGGTGGTGGGGGATGCGGCGGATGGGGCCGAGGCCCTGGAAAAGATCAAGCGCTTCAGCCCGGACTTGGTATTTACCGATCTGAAGATGGACGGCATGGACGGCCTGGAGCTGATCAAGAGCTGCGCAAGGCAGTATCCCGAAATCAAGCTGGTGGTGCTCTCCAGCTACAACGATGCCGAGAACGTCCGCCGGGCCATGAAGCTGGGGGCAATCGATTACGTATTCAAGCTGGAGGTAAAGGACACGCAGCTGGTAAGGCTGCTGGAGGAGATCACCTGGGAGGAGGCTCCCGCGCAGGTTTTGAGCAATAACCTGCGCGCGCTGAAAACCGGTCTGATCCGCCGGGCCGTTTTTCGGGAGTATGGCGATGCTGCCGCGTTCCCCAAGGAATTTGCTGCCCTGGGGCTGAAAACGGACTGGTGCAAGCCTTATTGCCTGATGACGGTAAGCATAGACAATTTTGACGCCCTCAGGCGCGGCGGCACGGGCGTGGATACGGGCAGCGCCATCCAGGGGGTGGAGAACATGGCGGTCCAGGTGATGGAGGGACTGCCGGGCATGGAGCTGTACCCCTTTGATCCGTCCTGCCTGATAGCGGTGCTGCCCATAAAGCAAGAGGACTATGCGCAGCACATGGCGCTTTTGCAAAAGCAGTACGCGACGCTGTACGATTATGTGAAGCGGTATCTGGAGCTGACGGTGACCGCCGTGATCTGCGGCCCGGCAAACGGCATCGAAAGCCTCCCTGACGCCTATCGCCGGAACGAGGAAACCCTGTCTTCCCGGTATCTTTTGCAAAGCGGCCGCATCCACGGATACCATGAGGCTGTCCCTGCGGAAGACGGCGGGCTGCCGGATTACCTGGCACCGTCCCGGTTCGAAAGCGCGCTCAAATGCAAGGAGGAGCAGGACGCCGCCGATTACCTGGAGACATTCTTCGCCTACCTGAGCAAGCGGCGCGCCTTTACGCTCATCAAAATACGCGCCCACCTGATGACGCTGTACTCCATGCTCCGCAGGCGTATTGAGGAGGAGTGCCCGGAACTGACGGAGTGGAAAAACGAGCGGGGGCTCACGCTGTACCAGGCCATTGAGCTGTGCGACAGGCTCAGCGACGTCCAGGCGGCCATGGAAGCATGCCTGAAGGAATATTGGCAGAAAGGGATGGGCCATCGCTGCCGCAGGGAGATTGTCACCATCAAAAGCTACGCCCTTTCCCACTTGCAGGAGGATTTGAGCGTAGCGTCTGCGGCGCGTTTGGTGAATATGAGCGAGAGCTACTTTTCCCATGTGTTCAAAAAGGAGACGCAGGTAAGCTTTGTGGACTGGCTGAACAGGGCCCGCATCCAGGAGGCCGCCAGGCTGCTGACCACCACTGATGAAAAAATCGGCGGGATTGCCGCAAAGGTGGGCATCGAAAACCCCAACTATTTCAGCATCCTGTTCAAAAAGATCACCGGCATGGCGCCCATGGACATGCGCCAGCGGGGCCGTGGACAGCATTATGATACGCCGTAGCAGGATTGTGATATTCTTTTCCCGCAGGGCAAAATTTCATCTGCATTTTGACAGAAATGATATAGAAAAGCGCAGTCTGGTTGATTCCTCCGGGCGGCGCTTTGCATTACAATGTGGTCAGCGGGCGGATTGCCGCCCAAAAGAATCACATAGGAGGATCGATCCATGAAAAAACTGCTTTCCATGGTACTGGCGCTCATGCTGGTTGCAGGCCTCATGGCTGGCCTGACCGTGTCCGCGTCGGCGGCGGATGTGGTCACCCTGCGCATCTGGGGCGGCGTGCCCCCGGAGGCCGGCCCCCAGGCCAGCGTTGACGCTTTCAATGCGGCCTTCAAGGACAAGGGCATCCAGGCGGAATACGAACGCTTCGTCAATGATGAGACAGGCAACCTGAAGCTGGAAACCAGCCTGCTGGCCGGCAGCGATGTGGACCTGTACATGACCTACAGCGCTTCCACGCTGCAAAAGCGCGCCTCCGGCAACATGGCGCTGGACCTGAGCGAGCTGATTGCCAGGGACAGTTTTGATGTCACCGGCATCTTTGGCGAAATGGCCAAGGCCTATTACATCGACGGCAAGCCCTATTCCATTCCCACCAAGCTGGACCAGTACGGCATCGTGGTCAACAAGACCATGTTTGAGCAGGCCGGCATCGAGGTTCCCACCGAGTGGACCGTTGAGGAGTTCAGGGAAATCGCCAGGAAGCTTACCCACGGCGAGGGCGCGGACAAGGTGTACGGCATGTTCTGGAACAGCCAGCAGGATTTGACCTACCCCTTCTCCTACATTTCCGTGCAGACCATCGGCGGCGACCCCCTCTACAATCCGGACGGAACAGCCAACGTGAACAGCCCTGTGAACGTGGCCGCGGTCCAGCTGCTCTACGATATGATGTACGTAGACGGCAGCTCCCCCACCCATACCGACAGCGTAACGCAGAAGCTGTCCCAGGAGGGGATGTTCCTGACCGGCAAATCCGCCATGACCGTAGGCCCCTGGATGGTCCGCTCCATCAAGGACCTGGAAAACTATCCCCATGATTTTGAAACGGCCTTTGCCCCCTATCCCGCCTATCAGGGCGAGCGCAACTTTACCCAGGGCGGCTATGGCGACCATCTGTGCATCAATCCCAAATCCAAGAACATCGACGCGGCCTGGGAATACCTCAAGTGGTACGCCACCGAGGGCATGCTGCCCGTAGTCGCCGGCGGCCGTGTACCCGCCGCCAACACCTATGATCCCCAGGTGGTCACCGAAACCTTCCTGAAGGGCGCCGAGGACCACATCGATTCCGAGTCCGCCAAGCGCATACTCATCACCCCCGCTGCCAGCTACGCCGTGCCCAGCATTACCAACAAGCTGCCCGAGATCAGCAAGGTGCTGCGGGAAGAGCTGGAAAACATCTATACCGGCGCCAAGACGGTGCAGCAGGGTATGGACGACGCCCAGGCCCGCGCCGTGGAACTGCTGGCAAAGTAAACAGGATCAACGCATTCGGGGGGGATTCTTCTCCTCCCCTCAGACCATCAAAAAAACCCGGGAGGTATTGGAGGGCCGAAGCCCTCCAATCAAAAATCGAAAATCAGCGACATGTGCGGTGATTTTCGCAGGAATTTCGAAGAAATTCCTACCTTGCCCAAGCAAACGGCCGCAAAAACCGCAGGTTTTTGCAGTGCAGCGAGGGAAAATCTCGACAAAGTGGCGAAGCCACTTTGTCGATACGCTAGGGGGAGGAGAGTCTTCTCCTCCCCTCTTTTCGCCATCGGGCGCAGGAGAGGAGAAACCGCATGGACCAAGCTGACAAACAGCCTCGCAGAATCATCAGCCAGCAGTTGAAAACAGATTTGACAGGGTATGCGTTCATCCTCCCCAACGTGCTGGGCTTTGCGCTGTTCACCCTCATACCCATGCTGGTTTCCCTGGTCATCAGCTTCACTGACTGGGATTATACCAAGGGCTTTGGAAACTGGACCTTCAACGGCGGCGCAAACTATGTTGAAATGTGGAGCGACAGCTGGTTTTTGAGCTCCCTGGGCAACACGGTCCTCTTTGCCGCGGGCGTGGTGCCCGCGACCATCTTCCTGGCGCTGGTGCTGGCGGTGATCGTTGACAAATACTGTGTTGCCAAGCTGCCCATCCGCCTGGCCATGTTCATGCCCTACATCTCCAATGTGGTAGCCGTGGCTATCATATGGGTCATGATGTATTCGCCCTGGGGGCCGCTGACCCAATTTGTCAAGCTGCTGGGCGTACAAAGTCCGCCCCAGTGGCTGGGGGACAGGTTCTGGGCGCTGCCCGCCATCATGCTGATGACGGTCTGGAGCGGCGTGGGATACGCGGTGATGATCTATACCGCTTCCATCACCAGCCTGCCCAAGGATGTATACGAGGCGGCGGATATCGACGGCGCAGGCGAGGTGCAAAAGTTCGTAAAGATTACCATCCCGTTCCTGTCGCCCACCACCTTTTTTCTGGTGATCACCACCTTCATCACCTCCTTCCAGGTCTTCGCCCCCATTCAGATCATGACCCGGGGCGGCCCCGCCACCGCCACCCATGTGCTGGTATACTACATCTACACCACCGCCTTCACGTTCTACCGCATGGGCTACGCGGCCAGCATATCCTGGATTTTGTTCCTCATCCTGTTCAGTATTACCGTGGTGCAGTGGACGGGGCAGAAAAAGTGGGTCAGCTACTAGGCATGCCGGGAAGGAGGGAAAGCCCTTGATCGTAAAACAACAATACCGCCCGCGCCTTGGCCGGGACGCCTTGAAGCGGCGGCTGATCAAAACCGTATTTACCATCCTGGTGGGCGCCTTTGCGCTGACGATGGTCGTTCCTTTTCTGTGGATGATCTCCGCCAGCCTGAAGCGGCCGCTGGATGTGATGAAGCTGCCGATCCAATGGATACCGGACTACTGGCATCCAAGGAACTATATGGCCGTGTGGAACCTGGGCAGCGTGGCGGCGCGGAATTATCACTTTGGCCTGGCGTATCTGAACAGCCTCAAAATTGCCGTCATCAACCTATCCGGCTCCGTGCTGACCAGCACGCTGGCGGGGTACGCCTTTGCCAAGATCAAGTTCCGGGGTGCGACGGTGGTCTTCTTCCTGTACCTGGCTACGATGATGATCCCTTCCCAGGTGACGCTGATCCCCAAATTCATTTTGTTCCACGAGATCGGTATCAGCGGCAGCCATCTCACGCTGATCCTTCCCGGCCTGATCACCGTTACGGGCACCTTTTTGATGCGGCAGTTTTTCATGCAGGTGCCCGACGAGCTGCGGGAAAGCGGGCGGGTGGACGGCGCCAGCGAGCTGCGCATCTGGGCGCAAATCATGGTGCCCATCGCCAAGCCCGGCATGGCTTCCCTGGCCATGATCGTGTTTTTGTGGAACTGGAACAACTACATGGACGCCCTTGTGTTTTTGACCAACTGGCGGCTGTACACCATTCCCATCGCGCTGACCAACTTCATTGAAGAAAGCGTAACGGAGTACAATCTGGTAATGGCGGCATCGGCCTCCGCGCTGGTGCCCGTGTTCGCCGTGTTTTTGCTGGGCCAGAAATTCTTCATCAAGGGCCTGATGGCAGGGGCCGTGAAAGGATAAAGGATATGAAAACGATTTTTGAACCGCAGCGGGAGATCCCCGTGGCGGCCCAAACGGATGTACTGGTATTGGGCGCGGGGCCTGCGGGCGTGTCCGCTGCCATCTGCGCCGCCCGGGAGGGCGCAAAGACCATGCTTGTGGAGCAAAGCGGAGACGTGGGCGGCATTGCCACCATCGGGCTGATGAGCCACTGGACGGGCAAAACCCAGGGCGGGTTTTATGAAGAGCTGTTGGACCGCACCGCGGAATTCAGGGAAGCGGAAGGCACGCACCTTTTCAACGGCGGCCTGCGGCACGTGATCAATCCGGAAAGGCTCAAGACCAAGCTCCTGGAACTGCTGGTGGAGGCGGGAGTAACCCTTAAACTGTATACCGCCGCCTGCGCGCCGGTGATGGAAGGGGATACCCTAAAAGGCGTCATCGTGGAAAGCAAGGCCGGGCGGCAGGCCCTACTGGCCAAGGTCGTCATTGATTCCACGGGCGACGGCGATATCGCGGCCCGGGCCGGCGCACCGTATGCCCTGGGCCGGGAAAGCGACGGCAAAATGCAGCCGGTGACCATCATGTTCAAGGTGGCGGGCGTGGATACGGACCGCGCCATATTCCCCGGCGCGTTTGAGGAGAACCTGGAAACCCCCGCCGGCCCCATACAGGACCTGGGCAAGGCCCACCTGCCCTTCCCCGCGGGCCATGTGCTTTTGTACCGCACCGCGCTGCCCGGGGTGGTTACCTGCAACATGACCAACTGCACAGGCATCGACGGCACCGACCCTGACGATTTGACAAAAGGGACGCTGGAATGCCGCCGGCAGATGGAGAAAATTGTTCCCTTCCTGCGGGCGTTCGTACCCGGCTTTGAAAACTGTTACCTGATCAGCAGCGCCTCCCTGCTGGGCGTGCGGGAGACCCGCCACTTCCAGGGCGAGCGCAGCATTACCGCCGAAGATATCGCTTCCGCCAGGGTTTTTGAAGATTGGGCGGTGACAAAGGCCCACTTCAATTTTGATGTGCACAACTTAAGCGGCAGCGGCTTGGATGATACGGGCGTCCAGAAGAAGTTCAGCCAGGAAAAGGGATATACCATCCCTTACGGCTGCCTGGTTCCCCAAAAGGTGGATGGGCTGCTCCTGGCCGGCCGGGATATCAGCGGCACCCATATGGCCCACTCCAATTACCGCGTGATGCCCATCTGCGCCAACATGGGCCAGGCGGCGGGTATAGCGGCCAGCCTTTGCGTCAAGGAGGACGTTGTTCCCCGCAAGCTGGATGTGGGCAAGCTGCAGGAGAAGCTGCGGGCATATGGCGTGGAGCCGTAAGTAAGCCAAAATACATTTTTCAAAGCCATCTGCGGCGGATGAACAGGTGCGGGAGGAAAACATGGAAAAGCTCTCTATCGAAAAGCTCTCTTTTGATTTTGTGGTGGTGGGCGGGGGCATGAGCGGCCTGTGCGCGGCCCTGGCGGCGGCCCGGCATGGCGCGAAAACGGCGCTGGTTCACGCAAGGCCCATGCTGGGCGGCAACGCCAGCAGTGAAATCCGCATGCACATCTGCGGCGCGGACCATCACGCAACCCGGCCAAACGCAAGGGAAACAGGCATTTTGGAAGAGCTGCTGCTGGAGCACAAGCGCCTGAATCCAACAAACAGCTACGCCATTTTCGATACGGTTTTGTGGGATAAGGCCGCCCATTGCGAAAATCTGTCCTTGTTTTTGAATACCTGCGTGGATGCCGTTTCCATGAAGGATGGGCGCATTGAGGCGGCGTTTGCTTACCAGCAGACGACGGAAAAGCGTTTTGCCTTTTACGCGCCCCTGTTTGCCGATGCCACCGGGGATGGCACCTTGGGCGCTTTGGCCGGCGCGGAGTATGCCCTGGGCCGCGAAGCCCGGGATACCTATCAGGAAAGCCATGTGCCGGAAACGTCGGACCTAAGCACCATGGGCAACTCGCTGATGTTTGCGGCACGGGATGCCGGCCATCCCGTGGCATTCATCAAGCCCGACTGGGCAAACACCTACACCGAGCGCGACCTTCGCAACCGCGTTCACAGCGACGTGACCTCCGGCTATTGGTGGATCGAGCTGGGGGGCGGAAAGTATCACACCATTTCCGACGCGGAGATCCTGCGGGACGAGCTGCTCAAAGCGGTGTACGGCGTGTGGGACCACATCAAAAACGGCGGGGACCACGGCGCCCAAAATATGCAGTTGGAGTGGGTGGGCATCCTACCCGGCAAGCGGGAGAGCAGAAGGCTGCTGGGCGATTATGTGCTGAATCAACGGGACTGCGAAAGCGGCCGTATATTTGAGGATGCGGTGGCCTATGGCGGCTGGCCCATGGATGTGCATACCGTGGAGGGCTTTTTGAATGATTCCGACGAGCCTACGGTATTTTTGCACTTGAAGGATGTGTATACCATCCCCTACCGCAGCTTCTATTCGCGGAACGTTGACAACCTGTTCCTTTGCGGCCGCATTATCAGCGCGTCGCACATGGCCTTTGCCTCCGCCCGGGTCATGGGCACCTGCGCCGTGGGCGGGCAGGCGGCCGGTACGGCGGCGGCGATTGCGGCGCGCAGGGGCATCCTCCCCCGGGAGGTGGGACGGCATATCAAGGAGCTGCAGCAAACGCTGCTTGGGGATGATTGCTATATTCCCGGCCTGCACAATGAGGACGCGTTGGATGCCGCCCGCGGCGCCGCGGCGACGGCCACCGCCCATTTGCCGGGATGCGGGGCGGAAAAGGTACTAAGCGGCGTGGCCAGGACCGTCGGCGAGGAAAGTCATTGCTGGGCCGCCGAGGTGGCTCGGGAACCGGCGCTGACCCTTACGCTGGCGGAGCCCAAAACGGTGCGGCATGCGCTTTTGACCTTCGACAGCAACCTGTCCAAGGAAATCAACATCAGCATCAATCAAAGGGTGCTTGCAGGTCAGGCTCCTTCCACCCCACCGGAACTGATGAAGGAGTGCCAATTGACCTTCCTGCTGCATGGCAAGCCTGTTGCCGTGAAAACGCTTCAAGGGCTGTCCCAGCGGCATGTGAAGGTGCGTTTGGATGCTCCCGTTCTTTGCGACGCCCTGGTAATCGACCGGATGGTTACCCACGGCTCGCCCATCCTCAAAATATTCGAAGTGCGGCTGTATGAATCGCTGCCGGAGGCATAGGAACATGATGCTCAATCAGCACATGCTGCACGGCGGCGATTACAACCCCGACCAGTGGCTGGACCGGCCCGATATTCTTGAAAAGGATATCGGGCTGATGAAAAAAGCCCATGTCAATTGCGTCTCCCTGGGGATTTTCGCTTGGACCGCCCTGGAGCGGGAGGAAGGGAAGTATACCCTTGCCTGGCTGGAAGAGTGCGTTCAGAATCTGTACGACAATGGCATTTATACCATACTGGCCACCCCCAGCGGGGCACGGCCGGCCTGGATGGCGCAAAAGTATCCGGAAGTGCTGCGGGTGGAAAGCAACCTTCACCGCAACCGCATGGGCTTAAGGCACAACCACTGCTATACATCCCCCGTTTACCGGGAAAAGGTTCGGGGAATTGCCGCAGCCCTTGCCGGGGCTTTGGGCAATCATCCCGGCGTTATACTATGGCATTTGTCCAACGAATACCGGGGCGAATGCTTTTGTCCGTTGTGCCAGGCCGCGTTTCGGGAATGGCTGAAGGAAAAGTATCAAACCCTGGAAGCGCTGAACAGCCAGTGGTGGAGCGCTTTTTGGAACCATACGTATACGGCCTGGAGCCAGGTGGAAGCCCCTGTGCCCAGCGGGGAAATGTCCTGCCATGGCCTTCTATTGGATTGGAAGCGGTTTGTCACCCGTCAGACGGTGGATTTTTGCGCGTGGGAGAAAAAAGCCGTGCGCGACGCGGGCTCCGCTTTGCCCGTAACCACCAACCTGATGGGTTTTTATGAAGGCCTTCATTATGCAAAGTTCGGCGATGTCCTTGATATCGTTTCCTGGGACAGCTATCCGCAATGGCATGACCCGGCATATCCGGATGAGAAGACGGCGGCGATGACAGCCTGCGCTCATGACATGATGCGTTGTATCCACCCCCAAAGCGAACCCTTTCTGCTGATGGAAAGCACGCCCGGCGCGGTAAACTGGAACCAGGTATCCAAGCTCAAGAAGCCGGGCATGCACATGCTGTCCAGCTTGCAGGCGGTGGCCCACGGCGCAAACTCCGTGCTGTATTTCCAATGGCGCAAAAGCAGGGGCAGCATTGAAAAGTTTCACGGCGCGGTGGTGGACCACTACGGCGGCGAAGATACACGGGTTTTTCATGATGTGGAGGCGGTAGGCAAGCGGCTGAAAACCATGGATGAAATCTGCCAAACCCGGCCAAAGGCCAGGGTGGCGATCCTTTTTGACCAGGAGACGCGGTGGGCATTGACCCTTCGGGGCGGGCCCCGCAATGCCGGGATGCATTATCTGGAAACCATCTATGCCCATCATAGCGCGTTTTGGAAGCTGGGCATCATGGTGGATGTCATTGATCCTGCCCGCGGCCTGGAGGATTATCAAATGGTGGTGGCGCCCATGCTGTACCTGATGCCGGAGGACCGCGCGAAGAAGCTGGACGCGTATGTACGGGGCGGCGGGGTGCTGGTGGGCACCTATTGGGGCGGGGTCACCAACGAAAACGACCTGTGCCATTTGGGCAAGACGCCCTTTGGCCTGACGGAGGCCTATGGCCTTTGGCGCGAGGAAATCGACGCCCTGTGGGACGGCGAGGAAAATGCCCTGCGCTGGAATGGCAGGGAGTATGCCGTCACGGAATTGTGCGAACGCGTAAGGCTGGAGGGCGCGCAGGCGCTGGCGGTATACGGACGCGATTTTTACGCGGGCGAACCTGTATTGTGCAAAAACGCCTATGGAAAGGGAGCGGCTTATTACCTTGCCGCGAAAGCGGAGGATGCGTTTTACGACGATTTTTACCGCTTCCTTGCGCATGAACACGGCATAAAACCCTGCCTGAACGCGGCGCTTCCCCATGGCGTGACGGCCGGGGCGCGGCACGGGGAGCAGGAAATTGTGTTTGTGCAAAATTTTCAAAACGCGCCGGCAGCGCTGACGCTTCAGGAACCGTATACGGACGCGGAAACAGGCGAGCGGCTTTGCGCTGCGGTCACGCTCGCGCCTTACCAGGTGCGTGTGCTGAAGGCCGAGTCCCGGAAAAACACTGAATAAATGACAATTGTGAATGCTTCCTGAAAAACATCATCATGGAACAGACGCATCAACAAAGCCGGCATGCCCGTTAATTGGCACCCCGGCCTTGTTGCGGATTTTCTGTGCGAAAAAGGTTTAAACGGCTTGTACCAGAACTGAAAACGCGATGGTTCCCAGGTTTTTCAATTCCACCGGGATTTTGTAAAAGGGCGGGTTCAGCTTTCCCCCAAGGCGGCACGCGCCCAGCAGCACCATGGGCGGGGTGATGTCCAGGGCGATTTTGGTGCGGCTCATCTGGGTGCAGACGCTGCCCATGATCATGTTGCCCAGCTCGCCCACGGCGCTGACGACCAGCTCGTCGACCTCGGCGATTTCCATTCCGCCCAGCAGCTCGGAGGCAAGGTGCCGGCCCATGGTATCGTCCATGGACATTTCGACCTGTCCGGCCATATCGCCCACGAACCCGATGAGAACGGCGATGTCCCGGGGCGGTTCAGGCTGTTCGACCAGTGCCGGCTCCTGACACTGGGCCGGATGGGATGACACCGACTGGAAGACCGAATCGATGGCGTTGACCAGGCCCGTAATATAGATCGGATTCAATTTTTGCGCCATATGAGAGATTCCTTCTCTTTCTTTCAGTGAATTCCAAGCGGAAGCTCCATTGTGAAGGTGGTGCCCCGCCCTTCCTGGGAGGCAACCAGAAGCCTGCCGCGCAAGCGCTCACAGGCCGCGCGCACGGCGGCAAGCCCCATGCCGCGCCCAGAGAGGTCGTCGGCGCTTTCCTTGGTGGAAAAGCCGTCGGACAGCACCAGATCAAGCAGTTCCTGGCGGGACATGGCCTTTATTTGATCCTCGCTGCACAACCTTGCGTCAAGCGCCTTTTGCGACACCCGCTTAAGGTCAATCCCCCGCCCGTCGTCTGAGAACGAGAGCGTAAACCGGTTGTTTTCGGCAAGGGCGATACGGCACAGCACCACGCCCTGGGCGGGCTTTGAGCAGCCCAGCCGCTCCTCCTCGGCTTCGAGGCCGTGATCCATCATGTTGCGGTAGAGGTGGATCAGGCTGCGCAGCAGCTCGCCGTATTCGCCTGGATCAAGGTAGACGTCTTCGCCTTCCACCACATAGACCGGAACCGGCTTGTTCAGCCGCTGGGCAAGATAAGCAAGCGTGTCCTGATACGCAAGCAGCGACTCCCGCAGGCTTTTGTGACGAAGGCCGGCCAGCATGCGGGCGACCTGTTCGCGGTCAAGCTGTTCAGGGCCGCCCAGAAGCTGCCGCTTAAGAAGCTGCAAGCGCTCCTCGGGAATGGTGAGCACCGCCTCGCCCTCAAAATAGCCCGCGCCCAGCAGGGAGGTGATGTGACGCACATCCTCGCGGCAGGCCGCCTGGGCGTCGAAGTCTTCCAGAAGCGCTTCCAGCCCCGCTGTTGTGGCGCCTTGCGGTTCACCGGCGAGCCGGGTCAGGCTGTTTTCCAGCGTATGCAGCCGGTGCGCGGTTCGCAAAAATCCGTTTTGCGAAAAGTCTCCCTTGTACGTGTGCACCGCGCGGTAAAGGCGGGCATAAAACTGCCTGATGCTCTCGGCCTTGTCCGGCCGGCGGCAAGGTCCGCCCTGGGCAAACTGCTCCCTGAAATCCCGCAGCGTCTCGCGGATCTGCTCGCGGCAGGTCAGCGCCTTGAACAGCAGGCGCTGGGTGTTGCGCTCCTCCTGCATGGCCTTCTCCAGCGCCTTGCGGTCGCTGATGTCGTTCAAAATCACCATCACGGCCTTTTGCTCGCCGTTTTCAATGGGCTTGTACTCAAAATGGATGGACTTTCCCTCAATGGCAGCCTCGCTGGGCAGCAGCGAGAGATACACCCCGCCCAAAACCGGCGACGGGCTTGCAAAATATCCCGCCAGCGCCGCGTCAAAGACGCTGATTTGCCCGGAACCCAGCGCGTTTTCGATCAGCTGGATATAGTGCAGCCCGCCAATTTTCTTGCCGAAGATCCGGACGCACTCGGCGCTGTACTCCTGACCGATGAGCAGGCTCCGGTCAAAGAGCATAAAACCCTGCCCCGCGTGATCCAGCAGGTTTTTGATGGTCTGGGACTGCTCCATCAGCTTGTATTTGAGTGCCTGCTCCTGGCGGTTCTGCTCCAAAAGGCGCTCCTGCTGCGTGTGCAGCAGCTGTATTTGTGCTTCGTTGCGGCGAGAAAGCTCCACCAGAAACTGCCGGATGCTGATCACGCCCGCGTAGCGCTGTTGGCGGGTGACGACAATGTAGTCATACAGCTGCCCCTGGGAGCGGTTCATGGCGCTGATACTGATGTGGGATACGCTGTCCTCCATGTCGACCACCAGCATGTCCGCGTCCATGAGGATGCTGATGTCACGCTCCAGGAACAGCGAATTTCCGTATAGGGAGCTGAGCTTTTGGTAAAACAGAATGCGCATGATGATTCCGACGGGGACATCGCCCTCCAGCACCACAAGCCCTTCCAGCTCGGGCTGGCCGTCGAAGATCTGCTTGACCTCCCGCCCCTGAATCCTGGGGCTGATGGTGGGTACCGAAATGACAAACGGCTCAAGGCGCTCCTCCCCACCGGCAGACGCGCGCCGTATGGCCGGTGAGCTAAGCATGCAGCGCCTCCGGAATGCTGTCGTTCAGCTGCTCGCCGACCCGCCGGAGCATATCCGGCTCATTGAACGGCTTGACAATATAGTTGACGGCGCCCTTGTTCAAAGCCTCGATAATTTTAAGCTCCTGGCCCAAGGCGGAAATCATGATCACGCGGGCTCCGCCATCGAGCTGGCGGATGCGTTCAAGCGCCGCAATCCCGTCCATCACCGGCATGGTAATGTCCATGGTCACCAGATCCGGCTGCGTCTGCCCGTATTTTTCCACCGCCTCCTGGCCGTTGACAGCCTCTGCGACAACCTGGTAGCCATTCTTTTCAAATGCCCGCTTGAGATTGATGCGCATGATCAGAGAGTCGTCCACAATCATAATTCGTTTCATAGCTGCACCTCCAGATATATTTCACCATATTGGAAGATGCGCTTGCAAGCACAGTGCCGTAAGCATATCGTTGAATTTTGGTAAGACGCTTCCAAATATACCCAATGATCCGCCCCGTACCGTGGGCGCGGGCGTGAAGCGGACGCTCATGCCGGGCTTGTGAACTGAGCGATTCCACCGATTTCAAGCCCCGGCGGCCTGCGCAGAATTTTCCGGGATTGCCATTCCTTTCCGCCCATAATCTCCCACGATTTTGATCAGAAACAACGATCAGCAACCCGGCCGGGAAACCGCGAAACATCCCTCAAAAGCCTGCCCGCAGCCCAAAGCGTCCACTTTTCTCATTGACCTAAAACAAAAAAGCTGCCATCAGCAAAAACAAATTCTGATGACAGCCTGCAAGTTTGGGCTCGCCTTCAAAGTTCATGCTCATAGACGCATTCGAGAAAATGACACCGCCTTTTGCTCGAAAAATCACTCAGGCCGGATGGGTGTTTTGTATAGCTTGCCCTTGAACGTGAAGATGCCGTTCTCCGTGGCCTTTGTTTCATACGCCAGCGTCACAAGGCCGCTTTTGCCAACCCGCAGCTTGTAGGGGCGGTGGTCAGGCTCAGCTTGTGCGTACCGGTTACGGTACCGTCCTTGCCGGTCAGCGTGACCTGGCCGCCGCCCACCGTTTCCAGCGCGATTTCCCCTATGGACATGCCAGTGTAGTTGATTTTCAGTATGGTTTTCAAAAGCGGATCGCCGGCATTGGGATAGAGTGCGCCGGCGTCCATGGGCTGTACCTGGATAACAAATTCGTTGATGGTACCGGTGGTGTTGGACTTTGTTTTGGCCACGACATCCGAATCGGACAGGAATTCATCGATTACATACGGGACACCGGTTAAAATGCTGGATCGCTTCCAGATTGGCACGCTCATAGGCCGCGGCATGGTCGCATGCCTGTTTCCCCCTTCCATGCCTCCTTTCCGATTGGCCCGCGACCGGCACACTGCTCCATGGCTTGCCGCAGAGATCACAATAAAAGGTAAACCGAAAGATGCCGCCGGCCGATTCGTCCTTCATCCGTTTTGTTACCGGCTTAAGCATGCAACCACCTGTTTCTTACGGCTTTGGCATCATAGTAAAGGACGCGGGGCGGTTTCGCCTATTACACGAATGTGGTATTTCTTGCAAATACAATAAAAAATCAGCCCCATTGCGTCATGCGGGGCTGATCGGGTGCGTGAGATGAGCGCTTGTATTCCGATTATGCGCTTGGGATAAAGAGCCGCATAAGCTCCGCGCGGGTGGACACCCTTAGTTTCCTGTAGATGGATTTGTAATGCGCGTTGGCAGTTGAGAAGCTGATATACAACTCCGCCGCGATCTGCTTGACGCTTTTGCCGGCAACCAACAGCCTGCACACTTCCAGCTCCCTTTTGGTCAGCCCGTGTCCGGAAAGAACCGCATCGATATCCGCCGGCCGGCTTGCGGGTGCGCACAGCTGCCCGATACGCATCATGAGTTCCGCTTTTGTGCCTGCGCCGCATTTGGATAAAACGCTTTTGACAGCCGCTTTCACCTCGCGCTGTGGTATGCCCATATAGTAGGCAATCATCTCTTCGCCGTGATCCGCAATCAGATAGGAAAGCGCGTCCAACTCCCTTTGCGTGGTCAGGCCGTGCGTACAAAGTGTGTCCAGAAACTGATCCCGTATCGCCAGTACGGATGGATGCTCGGGAGGAAGCAGCACCTCTTTTCCCTTTTGGTTTTCGATATACTCCCGCTGCATATTGATCTTTTTAACGAAGGTATCCACAGCGGGAATGACCAGAAACAGCCCGAAGATAAAGGGCAGCGCGAACACCCCTGCCTTCGGGTGGGACATAAGCCACATATCGCCCGATTTGACGAGGATGAGCGATAGGTAGTGTGCCGCGGCGTTCAGGCACAAAAACAGGCGCAGCTTCAGATACTTGTTCCCGTAAGTAAAGAAAATACTATAGATCAGCCAGATATAGAACGTGTTGGCAAACAGGTAGGCCGGCTGGACAAAAGTATCCACCAGAATTCGGCTGTCCCGCCCCAATGCCAGAAATGAAACGAATCCACCCGCGATCATGACGAGAAACAGCCGGACGGTGTTGGCAATGGTGAAGACGCGGCTGAAACGGAGCATGCAGAAAAATGTGATCGCGCTGGGAATGATCTGGTAGGCGCTCAGCCAAGGGCTTTTAGGCATCTGCGGGGCGATGATGCCCTGATACAGTGAAAGACATAGCTGGAAGGCCGCTACGTGCAACAGTGTCGGCCATGTATCCCGAAGCCCGAAGTCGTTTTCCCGCAGCGAATACCGGATTTCTATGTCGCTTCCCCGAAACAGAAAGCTGAGCGTCAGGCTGGCAAGCAGCGTAACGGCCTGCACCGCGAAGAACAGCGCCGGAAGCCGTTCTTCTGGAACAATCGCATAGGTGTAAATGTATGTTCGGATGAATATATAGGCGATGGCCACCGCCTTGACAGGATTGGGTTTGGAGATATAGAAGAACATGGCGTAAAATAACCGGTAGCCCACCAACCCAATGCAAATTCCGCTTCCAATTGCGCACAAGACCATCATCTCCTTTGAAGGAGCGAGCATGAGCGCCTGCGTGAACGCAAAGGCCAGGAGATGAGCGGCAGTCCACAATGGCCGGGGAGAGGAAAGGAACTCTCCCTTGATTACGAAGAAGCCAAATATGACCACGGCCACGCACGTGATCTGGAACAAACCCAGCACATCGTTGAATGCCATACCCAATGATGCGGCATGATTCTCCAGATTGACATTGTCCCAAAAGGCGGTATACCAGCAATAAAGCGCCACAAAAGCGAAGGCGACCGTATAGGCGTTTCTTGCCTTTTTGTCATTCCTTAGCTTGTCTAAAAGTTTCATCACACATCCATCCCATCCTATTTTGAAAAAGGAAAGACGCCGTTTGTATTATAACGCTTCATACTATATGTTTCCAGTAACGGTTTTCTTATTATTTCCCGGGGATGCGTGGGCTTGGCTGATGATGACGGCAGGCGCGTCAAGGTACCGGTGGATGATCCCTGGCAGCACATAGCCCGTCCCCTGCGCTCCCCGTCAACGCCGAAAGAGCGATACCTTGGGATATGCAAAATCGGATGCGTCCGGCAGCGGTTCCTGCTTTCCCAGCAGGATATGATTGAGGAAAGCCGGCAGGTAGCCGTTGACGATCCGGGTTTGACGGCTGCTCTGTGATAGCCGGTTTATGCCATCGTTCTGCTGTACAATTCAAAGAACGATTGGCGCTTATCCATCAATTCGGCGAACCGGCCTTGTTCCGCTATACGGCCATCCTGAAAAACAATAATCCTATCAAAGGACCTGATGGAATCCAGCCGATGGGCGATGGCGATAACGGTCTTTCCAGCAAGATGGGCCATCACGTTTTTCATCACGGCTTCTTCCGTCAGGTTATCGATGGCCGATGTCGCTTCATCAAGCAGGATAATCGTTGCATTGGCAAACCAAAGCCGGGCCAGCGCGAGCTGCTGACGCTCCCCGCCGGATAAGCTTACGCCCCGTTCGCCCAGTTGTGTATCCAACCCTTTTTCCAGCTTGGCATACAGGCCGTCCAGCCCGACTTTTCCAATGGCTTCAAGCAGCGCGGCATCGTCGACAAGGTCGTCAAAGACAAGGTTTTCGCGCAGTGTTCCATCAAATACAGGCGGTTCCTGCGGAAGATACATGATATGCCCATAGTAACTGTTGAGATTGATTTTGTTTAAGTCGAAGCCGCCCACCTTGATCTGTCCGCTGTGCGGACGCAGCAGCCCGGCGATCATTTTGGCGGCTGTCGATTTACCCGAGCCGCTTTCGCCGACAAAGGCCGTTGCTTTCCCCTGCTCAATATCCAGGGAAAAGTCGTCGAATATTTGGCGCCCGTTATAACGGAAGCCCGTTTTTGCAAAGGATATGCTCCCGCCCAATTCCGGGACAACCTCTCCCTGAACAAGGCGGGTATCTTCGTCCGCTTCCAGAAAGTCCGTATACCGGGCAAACGCCACCTCGTCCAATTTGAACTCGACGTATATCACATTGAAGATGGCTATGGGAAAATACGCGTTGTCCGCAAGCGCGATCAGCGCGGCAATCTGGCCGATGGTCAGCGTCTTTGTTTTCCAGCCATATACGACGATACCGATTTTGACCAAGCCTATCAGTACCGCGAAGATGGTAAAAAAGGCTTCGTGGATCAGCTTCATCCGAACCTTTGAGGAAACAATTTCGCCGGCGGCTTTTTCCACCTTTTTCTGCTCATGGCCAAAACGCCTGTTCACGCGAAAAACCACCATTTCCATGAAACCCCGTACCAGAAAATGGTTGAATTTTTCCTCGTTGACAAGAATGCTCTCCTTGACTTTATACAGGGCTTTGAGCAAAAGGTTTGTGATGATGAACACGGCAATGTAGCCAAGCAGAATGGCCATCGTCACGGTGCGGCTGATCAGAAACACAAACAGGATGCTGAACAGCATGGAAGGCAGCAGCTCGCAGGCAAGCCGCAAATAAAAACCGAAAAGCATGTTCCCGCCCGCGGACGCGCCGTTTTCGATTCGCTGTATCAACGCGCCTGTGCCAAGCTTCACGTAGGAAAGATAGTCAATGACCGCCACCTTGCGCAAAGCGGCGGTTTTCAGGCTTAGCCTGATGCCGTTTTCCAGCTTGCGTTCGGGGTATTGCAGAAGATAGGACACGAGGATCAGCGCCATCATCACCGAGCCGTACATGGCGATGTTTCCCGCTGTCAGGGCGCCCGCCGTAAAATGATCGACGACCTTTTGAAAATAGTTCGCCTGGAAGCTTTGCAGAAAAGTTTGCGTCAGCCCCATCATGAAATAGACCATGATCAGTGACTTATACTTCTCCGCGGCCTTTTGCAAATGTTTCATCACCGTACTCCTTTTCATTATTATCGTTGGGAATAATGAAAAGTAGGGCCAAGCCTGTCCGCAGTTTATTGCGTTTTGCTCAGTACAGTCTGCGGCAGATTTCTCAACCGTACTGAGCAGTTACCTCGTTGATGCCTCTTCATGCGTTCACTCTCTTTCTTTCATGGTTAGTTAATTTTTGCACAGTCACACCATTCCCTCAAGTGGGTGAAGCGTCATCCTGTTTCTGCGCCGTTCCGGCAAACCGGCACGGGTAATATCTCTCAATAGTATAATATAGAAAGGTGAAATTCTCCACGACAACTTTTCATTCTGCCGGGTCAAGGCAGCCCGAATATGGGCGCAATCATGTTTTCCATTCGCAGAAAATGGGCTCTGCCGCGATATCGTGACAGAGCCCATCCGTATTTCAGGTTTTCCCGCCGCGCATTCTCACTTGAACATAGCGTTCAGCAGCTTGCCGTCCACCGCGTTAAACTCCGCCCAGCAGCTGTAGCCTTGCGCCGCACCTTCCTCATCCTGATAAATGACCAGCCAGATGGGCGAAAGCACCATGCCGTCCGCCTTGTTTGAGGCGCGCATCGGCGCGTAGGTCAAGCGTATGCCGGAAACGGAAACCACTTTCCCTGGGAAACGGGACGCGGCGGCTTCCTGGGGCAGACTGGCCAAAACCTGCGCGGGATCGACCAGCGAATCAGGCGTATCGTACACATCGCCGGGGATGTACGCATCCCTGATGGCGGCATATACTACACCCCGCCGGGTCACATAGGCATATACGCTGAAAATGTCGCCGTTCCCCAGGTCGCCTCCATCGCTCGGCTTGTGATAGCTCAGGTAGAAGCCTTCGTCGGCTTCTGTAACCTGGCTGTAATCGTATGGCGGCAGGTTCGTGAAGAGTTCGCCCGACGCGATCAGCGCATTCTTGTCACCGCCCAGCGCTTTGATGCGTTCCACGCTCATATCCAGCGCGTAATCGCAGGCGTATCCTGTGACGCCCAGCTCCTTGAGCAGCGTTTCCAGCGTCTGCTTCGCCCCGTCAAGCGTTATGCCGGTCAGGGCTGTCTTTTCCAGTTGATGCGCCTTGCCGTCTCCCGGCCGCCCGATGCTTGCCCGGGAGGCAAGACCGGCGATTTCGCTGGACAGCGCAGGGAGCGGGCAAATAGCCGCCTCGTATTCCGTGCCGGCGCTGGCGTTGAACGTACCGCTGTTTTCCCAGTAGAACAGCGCTTCCGGGCCGAATTGAAGCAGGGCTTCGTCTGTAAAAATGATTTGTCCCTTGTCGCGGCTGGCGATGCCCGATTGGTTGAACAGCTCGGGCTGCAAACCAATGCCGAAGTCCCGCTCCGTTGCCCGGTAGATGGGCAGCGTGCCGTTTTTCGTATAAGCGTCCGGTACAATGATTTCCGGCTCGGCCAGTTCAACGGGCTCAACCGGCTTGACCGGCCCGGCCGTGGCTGCGGAAGCTTCGCGAATTGGCGCTGGCTTTATTTCCACCGTCCAGTTTTCACCGTGCGGGGCATCCTCCAGCATTTTTCCATCCAGCGTCATTTCCCATACGGATGCCCACATTTGGACGGTATACACCTGTCCTTCTTCCACTGCGTAAGCATCGGACAGTTCAAAGGAATACTGGATGCTGCCGTCCCGCTGCGGCACCTGCGAATAGCCGATGGTATCCGGGGACAGCATCGCTCCGCCGTCTACGCCAACCCGGTCGGGCAGCGCGCGGACCATCAGCAGCTTGCCGCCCATTTTCCTTGCCGCGTCCGCAATGGTGGGCGCATCGGCCGGCGCTTGCTCCGGCTTGCCACCCGCGCCATGAATGTCGTAACCATAGGGCTCTGAAGGCAGGTGATCCTCCGGGATGATCACTACGCCGCTTCCTTCCTTTGGGCGAATGGTGCCAACGCCATACAGGCCGTTGCTGCGACAGACCACCTCGTCCAAAGTGAATTCCACCCCGTCCAGCACAAACGACTGGTGTACGGCAGCCGCATCGCCCTTTTCCAGCCATGCCTGCATATCCCTCCCGTACGCCTTTCCAAAGAACGCCATCACCTGCGACGGGAATGCCGCGTAGGCCGCCGCCGTCAGCAGCACCAGCATGGCAGACGCAATGAAAGCCGCGCGGACTTTGATTTTTCGCTTCATGGTTCTCTCCTGTGTTTTCTTCAGGGCAAAGGTGACGCGATGCCTGAAGCCCTCGGGCATTGTACCGTACATTTGCTTGAGATGATCCTGTTTCATACGAACGCCTCCTCCATATTCAGCGTATCCTTGAGGAGCAGCCTTCCGCGATGCAGCCGCGATTTGAGCGTTCCTTGCGGCATACGCAGTATGCGGGCGGTTTCCTCCATGGAATAACCCTCTACGTAATACAGCACCAGCGGCAGGCGATACTTATCGTCAAGGGAGGTAAACATTTGATACAGATCCGGCAGCGCGTCAGGCGCCGTTTCCCGCTCGGGCAGCGTATCAGAAGGTTCTTCACGCCTGCGGCGGCGAAGCAGGGCATAGCACTCGTTGACCAAAATACGGATGATCCACGCGCGGATGGCACGGTCATCACGCAGTCTGCCTCGCTTTTCCCACGCTTTTTCAATGGCCTCCTGTACAGCGTCTTCCCGGTCGCACAGCTGCGGCAAAATGGTGGTGGATACGCGGTAAAGCGTGTCCTGCATCGCCACAATGCGATCGGCAAACTCCTCTTGCGTCATATCGTTCCTCCTTGCGGTGTGATGGCTGCCTGTAAAATCGATCTTACACTATATGGATGTTTGGGGGATACCCATGGTTGCGTTCACGCGTTTTTTCTGAAAAAAATCGTAGCATGAATTGGCATGCAAGTCCAGCTTACCTGGCGCGGATTCATCCTTTGCGCGGATTGCCAGCGGTGAGCATGACCCCGCCCAACCGGGCAGGGGTTTTGTTGCATGGATATATGCGGCATCTCGTTGAGAAAATGATGCGGCTGTAGGCGCGCCGCAATTCAGCCGCATCGTCAGTCGCTTTGGGTAACAGTCTTCCTGAAGTAAGCGTTGAATAAATGGCCGTGTGCAAAATGTGCCATTGAGGTGTGCGTTTATGCGGCAAGGCGGGCGATTGATAATCGCCCGCGTGCCCATACCTGGCCAGTTCAGACGCGTGATTAGCTCAGTGCTTACTCACCGGGAAAGTCTCTTCCCGCTTACCGTCCTCCCTTTTTCAGAACCGCTTTCACGCAGAAAGCCGCTCTGCCTTGGGCAGAGCGGCTTTCCTTGCCTTATTACCTTATTAATGCAATTGGGCTGTTGTCATGCGATGACGCATCAATGGGAACCGGCGTACCAGTCCACCACTTCCTGCACCATGTCCTTCAGGCCGTTGGCGTTCAGCTCGTCAATATAGCTGTTCCAGCCGTCTTCCAGGTTGCGCTCGCCCTTGATGAACTCGATCATCATCTGGTCCTTCAGGTTGGTGATGTTGGTCTGGAATTCAGCCATCTTGGGCAGGGAGAACTGCACCAGGTTGACGATGCCCTGCTCGGCGTAGCCCAGGGAGTATGCCCACTGCTGCTGCTTTGTGGTCAGCGGGTAGGGCAGGTTCGGGCCCCATTGGAGCGGGCCGAACTGATCGATGGCCGCGTCCGCCGGGTACTTGGCCTTGAACTCCTCGGTGGTGTCAAAGACAAAGTTTTCTTCGTCCAGAACGATATAGTTGTCGCCATACACGAAATCCATGTATTCCTTCTGGGAAGGATTGTGCAGGTACTGCTGGTTCATGAAGTCCATGATCTCCAGGATTCGCTGGAACTTGCCGGGATCCTGGGTCGCGCCGGGGCCGAAGCAATAGAAGTTCATGAGCATGTTCCAGGCTTTGACGCCGCTCTTGCCCTCGGGGCCGGTAACGGGCCGGCCGAAGGTGATGTCAGCCTCGGGGTCCACGGCCAGCGCTTCGGTAAACACTGCGCCGACTTCCGCTTCAGGCTGCCCCTCGTAGGAGTTGGGCTCTTCCCAGTGGTAGTAGTTGCCGCGGCAGGTCATGCCGATGCGGCCGTTGATGAAGGAGTGGGAAATGGCCCAGTAGCCGCCGGTGTTCTCGCCCGTGATGAACTCGGGGTCCAGCACGCCGTCCTTGTACCATTTCTGGGCATAGGCCAGGGCCTGCCTATACGCTTCGGTCTGGGCGGCCCAAACCACATTCCCCTGGTCATCCAGCTGGAAGTAGCTGTGGTCGGTGCGGCCGTCCGGCGCGCCGGGGTTCACGCCAAAGGCGCCAAAGAGCACGCGCAGGCCGTCGGAAGAAAGGCCGTAGGTGTCGTCCTTGCCGTTGCCGTCGGGGTCTTCCTTGGCAAAGCGGTACAGCAGCTTTTCAAAATCCTCCAGGGTGGTCGGCAGCTCGGTCACGCCCAGCTTATCCAGCCATTTCTGGTTGTAGACCACGGGCAGGTGGAAGGCGTTGGTGGCATTGATGGAGGGCAGGCCGTAGGCCGCGCCTTCCACAACGCCCATGCTCCAGTAGCTGCCGTTGTCAAAATCGTTGGTGCGCTGATAGGTCAGGGGGGCGTAGGTCTTGACCGCTTCCATATCAATGGGGGAAATGACGCCCTGGTCCACGTATGTCAGCAGCTGGGAGGGATCCTTCAGGCGGATGACGTCGGGCGTGTTCCCAGCGGCAATGTAGGAAGTGTTCAGTACCTCCAGGAAGGTGGCGTCTTCAATGTTGAGCATCTGTATGTCCACATTGAATTTTTCCTCTACCTTTTTGATGACTTCGGCATCCTCGGCAAAGGGATGGATAAGGTAGGTGGTCCAGGTAATGGTGTAAGGGGTCTCATACTTCCCGGCCTCTGCCGTAGCCATAGCGGGGAGGCTTGCCAGAATCATCACGGCAGCCAGCAGCCATACCAGGGTCTTGCGCATAGAGTATCTCCTCCTTTTCATATCTTAAAGGGCTCAGCCCTTCAAAGAACCGATCATGATCCCCTTGACGAAGTATTTCTGGATAAAGGGGTACACCAACAGTATGGGAAAGGTCGTTACGATCACCATCGCGGCCTTGATGGTTTCATTGGCCAGCAGATTCTTTTGCTGCTCCGTCTCCCCCGCCAGGGAAACCAATTGGGACGAGCCTTCCAGCACAACGCGGCGGAGGGTGACCTGCAATATCTGCTTTTCCGGCGTGCGGATGTAGATCATGCCGTCAAACCACGCGTTCCAGTGCCCCACCGCCGTCCACAGGCCGACGGTCGCGAGGATGGGCAGCGACAGCGGCACGATGATTTTGTACAGGATCAGGATATCGTTGGCGCCGTCGATCCTGGCCGATTCCTCCAGCGAATCGGGCAGCGACTGTATGAAATTGCGCATGATGACGATGTTGTACGCGCTGATGCACCCGGGCAGCACCAGCGCCCAAACCCTGTCCACCAGGCCGAGGGACTGGATGTTCAGGTATTCCGGGATCAGCCCGCCGCTGAAGAACATGGTGAACACCAGCAGCCCGGTCCAGAAGCCCTTGTTGGGGAAATTCTTTTTCGATAAGACATAGGCGAAATTAAAGCCCAGGAAAAGCGCGATGGCGGTACCCAGCACGGTACGGGAAATGGACCAAAAGAAGCCGTAAAAAATATAGACGGATTTGAAAACCTGCTCATACGCCTGCAGCGTAACGGCGCCGGGCCAGAAATAGACCTTGGATAACGCCACCTCCCCCGGGTTGGCCAGGGACAGCGCGAAAAGATACCAAAAGGGGTACGCCATGGAGAATACCAGAAAGCCCAGGAACAGATAGTTCATGAGGTCAAAGCTTTTTTCGCCAACGGTCTTTTTGATGCGCACTTTATTGCCTCCTTACCAAATGCCGGTGTCGTTGATCTTTTTGGCAACGGCATTGGTGATGATCACCAGACCGAAGGCAATCACGTTCTTGAACAGGCCCACCGCGGTAGACTGCGAGTATTTCAGCGATTTTAAGCCCAGCTCATAGGTGTATACGCCCAGCACATTGGATACCTTGTAGACCGCGGCGTTCATCATGTTGTACACCTGGTCGAAGTTGTCATTGAGTATGCTGCCGGAACTCAAAATCAGCATGATCGTAATGGTGGGTATGATGGAAGGAAGGGTGATGTACCATACCCGCTGAAAGCGGGTGGCGCCGTCGATGACCGCCGCCTCATACATTTCCTGATCGACGCCGGACAAGGCCGCCAGGTAGATAATGGACCCCCAGCCAACGCTTTTCCAGACGTTTGTTACCACCAGCACCCACCGGAAGGTGGATTGTTCGCCCATAAAATAATACGGCGTTCCGCCCAGCGCGCCGGTCAGCGCCGCGATGGGGCCGTTGGAAGGGGACAGCAATTGCACGAACAGCCCCGAAAGGGTGACCCAGGAGATAAAGTGCGGCAGGTACGAAAGGGTCTGCACCACCTTCTTGTATCTGACATGGGCGACTTCGTTGAGCAGCAGCGCCAGGAGAATGGGCATCGGGAAGCCGATCACCAGGTTCATGATCCCCAGAATCAGCGTGTTCAAAAAGGAATTGATGAACTGGGGCATGGCAAAAATCTGCCGGTAGATGTCAAAGCCCACCCACTCGCTGCCCCATATCCCCTTGGTGATCTTGAAATTTCTGAAGGCGATCTGCAAGCCGTACAGCGGGACATACTTGAACAGGATCAGCGCCGCCAGGGATGGCAGCAGCAGCAGCACAAGATACCTGGCATTCCAATACTGCCTGTAAAGCGGGACCTTGTTGTATACCCTCGTTTTGGAACGGTTTGCCGATACCAAGGCTTACACCTCCGAATCCGTTTTCCCGGGGGTCAGCAGCATCCCCATAGGCTTTGTCCGGATGCTGATCACACGGCTGACAGGCGTATAGGCCGTAAAGTACACCGTCGCGTGCTTTGGGCTCAGGGGATAGGCGCCCCCCATCCGGCCGGTCACATCATGGGCCCCGAACGCGGGGCCTACGGTGATCACTTCCCCCGCCGGCGCCGCGGCTTCCACCGTGCCGTCCAGCACATTCACATACAGCCCGCCGTGCCCCTTCATGACAAAGTGTTCGGTGCGCAGGCGGCATTCGGGCAAAAAGGAAAACTCCACGCGCAGGGGAACCTGGTCCAGGCCGGAGGTGTTCAGGTAAAGGTCCACGCCGTCTGCTTGCTCCACGACCTCCAGCGCCATGTCCAGCGCCAGGCCCTGCATGCGCTTGCGGGTGTTCTTGTTATCCATGGCCCACCAATCGGAAGTGGCCGGCTTTTCCTCAAAGGGCAGGTAGTACCAGCTGGCGCTGCGGCTTGTCATGCGGAAGCCGGACGCCGTCTGCGCAAGGGTATCCGCGATAAAATGGCGCTTGTCGCAGACATTGGCATAAATGTTCATGTACACGCAAAAAGCGCCGTTTTGAAAATAAAAGCAATTGGGCTTTCCTTTTAAAAGCGTGTAGGAAAAGGCACCGTTGCGGGCCCTGGCAATGTCGGAGGCCGGGAAGACCCTTCTGTAGCTGCGCATGGGCGGATCAAAGGGCTCCTCCGCCCCGAACCCGTCCATTTCCGGGAACAGCAGCAGCCACGCCAGGGCGTCAAAATCGGCAGCCGTCTCCTGCCCGCGCTTTTTACAGTCCTGATAGATCCATTCGGCCATGGCGCAAAGCTGCGGGTCCTTGAGCAGGAAACCTACAAGCAGGTACAGTTTGTAATAGCTGCCCGTATAAATCTTTTCCCCAAGATCCTGCCGGGTCGAATTGTTGGTGAATACGCTGCCGTCCGGATCGATGTAGCAATACATCATTTGAAGGTTTTGCCTGGCTGCCAGCAAAAACTGCCGGTCGCCCGTGGCCAGATACAGGCGGATCATCTGATCGTCGTTCACCTGGTTGTAATTGCCGGCGCTGCGCTCGGCAAATTCGCCGTCCTCGTTGATATCCAGCCCTTCCCGCAGGTATTCCCGGGCCCTGTCATGCAGCTCCCGGCGGCCGGAAATTTTATAGCAGCTGAGCAGGCAGGCGGCTATGGCCCACCGGTGGTTGGGCGTATGAAACCCGCCGTTCATGATGCCGGTAGCGGCCGTGTCGATAAGCCGCGCAAAGGGTTCCCGTATCCACTGAAAGTCCGGCCCGCTTGTTTTTTCCAGGAGCCACCAGGCGTTCAGCAGGCCGTTGACCATAAAGGCGGTATCCGGGGCGGAAGCGTAGTTGCAGCTGGTCAAATCAAAGCAGCCGTCGGGGCGCTGGTGATTTTGCATATAGACAAAGGCGGCCCGGATCGCCGCCGAAACAGCTTGGCTTTTGTAATGGACGGAAGCCGGCGTGATGTACACGATGATCAGCCGCGACAATACAAAACCGCAGTGGCGCGGATCCACATGATACTGGTCCAGCATAAAGCCGCCCAAGCGCGAATCTTCCTGAAAGCTGATCTGCGCCGACAGGAGCCCGGGGATTCCGCGGTCACAGGCTGCCATCATTTCCGTCAGGTGGTGCATATACAAATCGCCTCATTCATCCATACAAATATGTGCAAACTTCTCAACGGCTTAAAAAAATGGTATCATGGATAACAGGCAAAAGCAAGGAGAAACAATGAGCATATTTTGCTAATATTATGCATCACCCATTCCATGGGACAACGCCAGTCATTGCTTCACTTTCGGGGCCGGCGCCGCCCAAGCCGGCATCAAAACAGCGGATTTTCCGCTCCAAAAAAGCAACAAATGCAATGTATTAAGCGAAATTGGCCGATATTTCAAGCAAACATTGCGCATGAGGGAAAGTGCTTCCGCATGGCCTTTTGCCTCGCTTTTTTTCGTCCGGCGGCAAAAGGGGCAACCAGGACTTTATCACAACTTGCTCTATAATTATTCAGAATGGGCTTTACAGAATGGGCAGTTGCTGTATAATGTATTTACCTTGCAGCAGGAGAGACACGCATGAGAATCACCTGTCCGGATGAAATGGAGCAGTATATCCCCGCCAACGAAAACGTATCCATGGACAGCGGTAAATTTGGTAAGCCCGCGCTGCCGGCCGATGGGTGAGCGCGCTATTTTTCGGGAGTACGCCAAAATCCGGCAAAGCGGCAGCCGCCGCTGTACCGATAAGGAGAGTTATAGACAGCATGTCAAGCAGGTATGACGACATGGTACAAAAGATTCTCAGCAAACTGGTTTCTGTCAGGGGCAACGGCAGCGCGGAGGACCACATGTCCCTGGATACCTGGGAATGGGCCCAGGGCGTGGCGCTGTATGCCATGTGCAAGGTCTATCTTGCGTCCAAAGACCCGCATATCCTTGCGCAATTGGAAGCGTGGTATGACCGGCATCTGCAAAAGGGCCTGCCCGCCCGCAATGTCAATACCACGGCGCCCATGATCGGCATGGTCACGCTCTATGAGATCACGAAAAATCAAAAGTATGAAGCGCCTGTTACCCAGTGGGCGGAATGGATCGTCACACAGATGCCGCGCACCCTGGAAAACGGCTTGCAGCATATTACCAGCCATGATGAAAACGAACAGCAGATCTGGGATGATACGCTGTATATGACCGTGCTGTTCCTGTACAAGGCGGGCCTTGTCTTTCAAAAAGCGGCGTGGGTGGAGGAGGCCAAATACCAGCTTCTTTTGCACATCAAATACCTGCACTGCCCGAGAAACGGCCTGTGGTACCATGGCTTCAGCTTTTTGGGCAGGCATCATTTTGCCGGGGCCTTCTGGGCCAGGGGCAACGGCTGGTTTACCGCGGCGGCGCCCGACCTGCTGGAAATGATGCCTCAAGACAGCGTAAGGCAGCTGATTCTGGAAACCTACAAAATCCAGTGCGGCGCCCTTTTGCGCCTGCAGGACGCGTCGGGGCTTTGGCATACGCTGCTGGATCAGCCGGACAGCTACCTGGAGACCAGCGCCAGCGCGGCAATCGCTTACGGCCTGCTCAAGGGCGTGCGCCTGGGGTATCTGGGTGAAGCTTGCCGCGGGGCCGCCGAATCGGCGTTTCAGGGCGTTTTAGGTCAGATTGCCGGGGACGGCACCGTGCAGGGCGTATCCTACGGCACGCCCATGGGCGCCACGCTGGATTTTTACCGGGATATCCCCATCCGCCCGACGGCCTATGGCCAGGGGCTTGCGTTTTTGATGCTGACGGAAAAGATGCGGGACGCCGGGCATGCTTTAAGGTAACCGGCCGGCATTGTTACCTGGCTTTGGCCATAAAGGGCCGGTTAGTCTTTTTGTAGGCGGAGGGCGAGCAGCCGGACAGCTTGTGAAACACGCGGTTGAACTGGGAAAAGCTGTTGAAGCCGCAGGCATCGGCAATCTGTGAAACGGAGTCGTCGGTAAAAATCAAAAGCTGCTGCGCGTTGCGTATCCGGGTCCGCTGTATGTATTCGGTCACGTTGAAATGGGTCACCAGCTTGAATTGGTGGCTTAGGTAGCACGAGCTGATGTAAAAGTGCTGGGCAAGGCTTTCCAAGGACAGCGGGCGGGGGTAGTTGGAGTGGATATAGGCGCATATGTCATATATCTTGTCGGCCAGCGAGCTTTGCCCCGACTCGGCGTGAAAAAGGTTCTGGCTGCGGTGCTCGTGCAGCGCCATCAGCATTTTGATAAAGCCGTAATGCATGTTCAGCGGCGCGATGGGCCCCGTGGATACACCTTCGGCAAAGATTTCGCTCATGGCCTGCAATAGGGCCTGGGCGGTTTTCGCTTCAAACCGGAAGATGGGCAGTGGCTCGTTAAAGACATCCAGCAGCTTTACATGATCCGGCATCAAATGCAGCAATTGCTCCGGAAAGTGAAAGTTGATCACAAGCCTTCTTTTGGGCGTGCCGACAGGATAATGGGATTTATGCAGAAGCGCCGGCCGCAGGCATACGATGTCATATTGCTGCAGGCGGTAAAGCTGCCCCTCGATGATGTGGTAGGCCTCGTCGCCCAGCAGTATGAACATTTCATAAAAGGAATGAAAGTGCTGAAAGTCCATGTTCACGCTGTAGCTGCGGACATCATAGTCGAAGTAATAAAAAAAGGGGTCCGTCGGCTGCTGATAACGAAGCTCGCGTTTTTCCGGCAACGAAAGAATCTCACTCATTCAGTTATTGCCTCCTGAGGGTATCGGGTAAGACGATTCCCCTGTGTATGCTCATTATAGCAAAGGTGTTTGGCAAAAACAACGTGATTATTCAATTCTGCCACTCAAAACATTGCGTTTTTTGCTTTCTGCCGAAGGCCACGCATGGCAGTTTCACCCCGGACAGCGGCGCTTTCTATTCTCCAGCATTGTAAGAAAGAGGGGACCAAAATGAAAATCGGCGTGCGCGCCCACGACTACCCCAGGCAATCGCCCGAAACGCTGGCCATGGAAATCAAAAAAGCGGGCTTTGACGCCGTGCAGCTGGCGCCCTGCAAAGCGCTGGATCTCCCCGACGATCAGATGCTGGAGCCTAAGACAATCCAAAGGATACGGCAGGCCTTTTTCAGCGCGGGATTGGAAATCTCAGTCCTGGGCTGCTATGTAGAGCCGGGCAGCATGGACGAAAGCATCTGGCAGCAAAGCCTGAACCGCTTCAAGGCCCATATCCGCATCGCGAAGGCTTTAGGCGCGAAAAGCATCGCCACGGAGACGACGCGCTTTTCCGGAACCGATGCAGCACGGGAGGCGGCTTACTTACGTGTTTTGGCTTTCGTACGGGAGGCGGTTTTGGAAGCGGAGGAATACGACACGCTGGTGGCCGTCGAGCCTGTCTTCACGCATACCATACACACGCCCGAGCTTGCAAAGCGGCTGCTGACAGACGCAAAAAGCAGCCGCCTGGGCATCGTTTTTGACCCGGTCAACCTTTTGCCGCCCACGGAGCTGCATCATCAGGAAGCGCTCTGGTCAAGGTGCATCGATTGCTTCGGCAGCCAGGTGATTGCCATGCACATCAAAAACGGCTGCTGGGAAGAAGGCGCGTACCTGCCTGGGCCGCTGTCAGAAGGTGTTGTGAATCTTGCGCCGGTGCTTGATTGGGTCCGGACGGACGCTGCGCATCTGCCCCTTTTGCGGGAGGAGGCCGTGCCAAGTTACGCCCGGGCGGATATTCAATTTTTGAGGCAGGCGCTTCACCTATAAGAAAGGTTCGCGTGCATTCAGCACAACAGGCGAGCCGGCAAAGATCAATCAACCACCAAGGAGGAAGCATGAAAAAGCCATTTGTCGTCTTTTTTGACAGCGGGGATACGCTGATCGACGAATCCACCGAAATCCGGAACGAACAGGGGATCGTCATCAGCGCGCAATTGCATGAAGGGTCCCGTGAGCTGCTGCTGGCGCTGCAAAGTGGCGGGTTCCTGCTGGCGCTGGTGGCTGACGGGGAAGTGGCTTCCTTTGAAAACATGTACCGCCAGCACGGCCTGGAGGATGTTTTTCTGGCCCGCGCCATTTCCGAAGCCCTGCCCGAAAGAAAGCCCGCCGCCATTATGTTCCAAACCGCCATGGATCAGCTAGGCCTGACAGACGAAGACAAGGGCCGCGTGGCAATGGTCGGCAACAATCTGATACGGGACGTGGTAGGGGCCAACCGGTTCGGCATTACCTCCATCCTCTACGCCTGGTCCCCCCGCTATGACATGACGCCCAAAAACCAGGAAGAGACGCCGGATTATGTGGTGCACACGCCCAAGGAGCTGCTTTTGTTGCTGAACAGATTGGCAAACGCGCCTGCAGATGAAATGTAGAAGCTTTCAGTGGCACCGTAAAATGACGCGTACGTTATATTGGTATGCTGTTCTTGCCCGGGACAAGGAAAATACGCCCTTTTCGGCGAACAAAGCAAGGAAAGTTACCCGAATATTCAATGATTGGGCGGTGCTGAGGATGGCTCAGATAGCGGCATTCATAGACTTTCAAGGCACGATCGGCGGCAGCGGGGTGGACGACATCCGCACGCTGGATATCTACCCGTTTACTGCCGAAGCGATAAAGAAATTGAATGATTCGGGCATCCTGGCAATTGGCATAACAAATCAAAGCCATATAGCCAAGGGTGAATTGACAATGGCAGAATATGAAAACAGATTGCAGCAGCTAAACGAGGAGCTGCTGCAGAACAATGCTCATTTTGATGCCGTTTACTGCTGTCCGCACAGGAGAAGCGATTCTTGCTCCTGCAAAAAGCCTAAAACCGGGTTAATAGATGCAGCCAGAGCCAATTTCGATATCGATATCTGCAATTCTTATGTAATAGGCGACATGGGCATGAATGATATGGTTCTTGCCAGAAATATAGGTTCTAAAGCGATCCTTGTTTTAACGGGTGCCGGCAAGGGCAGTATGAACGAGTTCAGGCACACTTGGCAAGGCGTCGTACCGGATTTTATTGGGGTCTATCCCGAATATTGTGTAAAGTCCAAACTGCGTAGAACGACAAGATTAGAGTCGGCAGGGAAGCAGGGTTCTGCTTCCCTGCCTTGGCTGTAACGGTAGCAAAATCCAGACGGTCTGTCAAG
>JAFADG010000023.1 GCA_023425025.1 Bacillota bacterium | reverse complement strand
GGGGGGGGGGGGGGGGTTTTTTTTAAAAAACCCCCCCCCCCCGTAAAACCCCGTTCCATCAACTCCACCTTGCGGCAAAGGCGCATAAGCGGTACAATAGCAGATGAAAAATGTATAAAAGGACAGCACCGCATGCACATTGTTTTGGTATCGCCTGAAATACCGCAAAATACGGGCAACATCGCGCGGACCTGCGCCGCCACCGGCGCCACGCTCCACCTGATCAAGCCCCTGGGCTTTTCCCTGTCGGACAGGTATCTCAAGCGGGCGGGCCTGGATTATTGGAATATGATGGAATATCATATCTATGAGGATCTGGAGCGGTTTTTGAAGGAGCACCAGGGCGCGAGGATGCATTTTGCCACCACCAAGGCGCCCCGCTCTTATGCGGAGGTTGCCTATGGGCCTGAGGATTACCTGGTTTTCGGCTGCGAGACGAAGGGTTTGCCGGAAACGCTTTTAAAGAATGCGTATGACCGGTGCATCCGCATCCCCATGCGGCCGGAGGCCAGGTCGCTGAACCTGAGCAACTCCGTGGCCGTTGTGTTGTACGAGGCGCTGCGCCAGCAGGATTTTGCGGGCATGCTGCAAACAGGCGAACTCACCGGCCGTAAGGAGGACCCGGCGCCTTGGCTGGATTACGTGTAAGCAGGCCAATGGCCCTTTCATCCGTTATATGGGTGATACAGCCCAAAGGAGGGTGCGCATGAAGAAAAAGGACGATTACAACGAATACGAAGATTACGATAGCGACTATTTAGAGGAAGATATTGATTACATGGAGGACGACCCCGAGATGCAGCACATGCTGCATGCCGGCAGGCTTCGCGTGGCCGCGGGCGTGGCCGACTTTTTGAGCGTCATCGCCGGCATGGTGGTGGTGCTGGTATTGATTGCCCTGCTGGTCAGTTTGATCAACTGGCTGGTATCGGATGTCGGGCAGATGTTCACGCTTTTGCAGCGGCGATTAAAGTAACAATTTCCTTTACCGGCAATCCTTTGTTTGGCGGCCTGATGCCGGGACATACTAAAGCGGAGGCAGACCATGATCACAATTTCCTGGGACGAACTTCACAGCCGCATCGTATCGTGCGAAGCTTGCGAGCTTGCCAGGGGCTGCACCCAAAAAGTGCCCGGCCAGGGCGATCACGGCGCGCCGCTGATGCTCATCGGCGAAGGGCCGGGCGAGGTGGAAGACCGGGAAGGCCTGGCCTTCGTCGGCCCTGCAGGCCAGCTTTTGACCAGGATGCTGGCGGCCATTTCCTTGCCCCGAGAGCGGGTGTACATTTGCAACGTGGTCAAGTGCCGCCCGCCGCAAAACCGCGTTCCGCTGCCCAAGGAAGCCGAGGCCTGCCTGCCATACTTACGCATGCAGGCCGCTTTGATACGTCCGAAGGTGATTTTGCTGCTGGGCTCCACCGCCGCCCGCAATATCCTGGGAGACGACATACGCATCACAAGGGACCGGGGCAAATGGTTCGAGCGCAAGGGCGTTTATATGATGCCCACCTACCATCCATCCGCGCTTTTGCGGGACGCGGACAAGAAAAAGGAAGCATGGCAGGATTTGAAATCCCTTCGTGCAAAGCTTCTGGAATTGCACTTATATGAAGATCTTTTGGAGGACGTCAAGGAATGAACGAAGCCATGCAAGCGTTCCGCAGCCGGTGCGCCTCCTTTTTCCAGCCGCTGTGGCCGGGGGAGGATAAGGTGCTGGTCTTTGGCGAGGGCAAAATGGAAAGGCCTCAGCTCATGCTGATCGGGGAAGCGCCGGGCGAGCAGGAAGTGATGCAGGGCCAGCCCTTTGTCGGCAAGGCCGGCAAAAATCTGGACGCCTTTTTGGAGTCGGTTCATTTAAAGCGTGAGGATATTTATATTTCCAACGTAGTCAAAATCCGGCCTACCAAGGTGAGCGAAAAAGGCCGCGTCAGCAACCGCCCGCCATCCAAAGAGGAGATCGGCCTGTTTCTGCCATGGCTGAGGGAAGAAATTGCGCTGATCGCGCCGGAATTGATCGTAACGCTTGGCAACGTGGCCTTGAAGGCATTGCTCGGCAAGCTGAATATCGGGGAAGCCCATGGTTGTTTTCATGAGGCGGTATTTGCGCTGGCCGGCGGAAAGGAAAAACGCTATCCCTTGTTTGCGCTGTACCATCCGGCCTCTGTCATCTACAACCGGGCGCTTCATCAGGTGTATGCCGACGATTTGGCCTTGCTGGACAAGGCTTTGAAACAGGGTGCCGGCGCGTTTTACACGCAAACGGACAATTGAATCGGTTTCCTGTATAATTCGTGCCCATTTTGATCTGTACGCCCGGAATGGTGGTATACTGTTACCATCAGGACAGGAGGAGTTGGCGTGTTGGAATTTATTCTTGCAAACCTCCCCATTATTGTCTGCTTCCTGGTAGGCATCGGCCTTTTGGTGGCGGAGGTGTTTCTGCCCGGCTTTGGGCTTCCGGGAATTTCAGGCATTATATTGGAGTTTGTTACCGTCTGGCTGACCTGGGTGAACCATGGCCCGGTGGCAGCGCTGGGCATGACCATCATTATCCTTGCGGTGATCGCCATCGCCATATCGGTCGCGCTGAAGTCAGCGGCCCATGGGCGGCTTTCCAGGTCCAGCCTGATCCTCAATCAGGAGGAAAACGTTGGGGCTGGCAGCGCCGCCGCGGATATTGAGGTGTTCTTGGGCAAGGAGGGCGTGACCGATACGGTGCTTCGCCCCGCGGGGATTGCGGAGTTTGACGGCGTGCGCCTGAATGTGGTCTCGGATGGCGAATTCGTTCCCGCCGGCGCCAAGGTGCGCATCGCGAAGGTGGAGGGCGCCCGCATTTTGGTGCGTCCGTTGTAGGTTTTTCCGCCTGGGGGCGGCGTACGGACTTTTACTTTTATGGGGAGGGACAGCGGCATGGATGTATATTTCTGGTGGTTTCTCATCGCGGTGGTAGTTACGGTGGTTTTAACGGTCTTTCTGCGCTTTGTGCCCCTGGGGCTGTGGGTCAGCGCCCTGGCTTCCGGCGTGCGTATCTCCATCGGCACCCTAGTGGGCATGCGCTTTCGCCGCATCCAGCCGCCCAGGGTTGTGCTGCCTTTGATCCGCGCCTCAAAGGCCGGCATGAACATTCCCATCAGCAAGCTGGAGACCCACTATCTGGCCGGCGGCAACGTGGACCGGGTGATCAACGCGCTGATCGCGGCGCAGGGCGCCGGTATCCAGATGGATTTTGAAAAGGCCCGCACCATCGACCTGGCAGGCCGCGATGTGTTCCACGCCGTGCAGATGAGCGTTACCCCCAAGGTCATCGAAACCCCCGTGGTCGCCGCCATCGCCAAGGATGGCATCGAGCTCCGGGCCAAGGCCCGGGTCACCGTGCGCACCAACATCGAGCGCCTGGTGGGCGGCGCCGGCGAGGAAACGGTCATCGCCCGCGTTGGCGAGGGTATTGTTACTACCGTAGGCTCTGCCGAAACGCATAAATCGGTGCTGGAAAATCCCGACCTGATCAGCCGCACGGTATTGAACAAGGGCTTGGACGCCGGCACCGCTTTTGAAATCCTCTCCATTGACATCGCCGACGTGGATGTGGGCCGCAACATCGGCGCGCAGCTGCAAATGGACCAGGCGGAAGCTGACCGCCGCATCGCCCAAGCCAAGGCCGAAGAGCGCCGGGCCATGGCCGTTGCCCATGAGCAGGAAATGAAGGCCTCCGTGCAGGAAATGCGCGCCAAGGTGGTAGAGGCTGAGGCAGAAGTGCCCAAGGCCATGGCTTCCGCGCTTCGGGACGGCAAGCTTGGCGTAATGGATTATTACCAGATGCAAAACGTGATCGCCGACACCACCATGCGTGACGGCATCGCCAAGGCCAGCGCGCCCGCAGCGCCCGCCGAGGAGCTGCACAAAAAGTAAGCGCGGCAAGTTGACAGATACAATACCCGGCCGGTACTCCGTGCCGGGTATTGTGTAAAGGAGTCAGCAGTATGGACGGCATTTTTCCGATCCTTTTCGTGATTGGCATCGTCAATGCCATAATCAAATGGGCCAAAAAGCAACAGGCCTCCGGGCAGCAAAGCCGGGGATCAACACCGGACCAATCCTGGAAGCGCATGCTGGGGGATATTGCCCAAACGCTGGATAGCACCCTTTCCGGCAAACCGGCCCAGCAGCCTACGCTGCCGCCCGTAAAGCCTGCGCCGGCTGTCGTGCCTGGCGGGGAAGGGGTATACAGAGGCGAAGGGTATGGCGCCGGCGCGCCCACGCAAAGAACGTTGTTTTCGGCCGGCGAGACTGCGGCCAGCCCATACTCCTTATCCGGCGGAAGCCACCACAAACCGTCGGAAGAGGGAGAGGTCTGGCGTGGGAGCCTGCCCGGCACGGAAGGGGCTGCCGCCTTCACCGCAAAGCTTGCCGATACAAGCCCCGTGACATCCTCGGCACAGGAGGCGGTTCCCAACCTGCAGCTGCGCTTTGACCGTGACTCGCTGGTTCAGGCCGTGGTGATGCAGGAAGTTCTCACCAGGCCACAAGACAGAAGAAGGCGGTGGAGCACCCATTGAGCGACATCCGCGTAGTGATAGCCGATGACGACAGCGGCATGCGCACGGTCATGCGCCATATGATTTCCAAGGTGGAAGGCTTCACCCTTGTGGGCGAGGCGGAAGACGGCCTCAGGCTGATTGAACTGGTGGAAAAACACAAGCCGCAGGTTGTGTTTCTGGATGTGGAAATGCCCGGCATGAGCGGTGTGGAATGCGCCAGGCTTATTGAGGATATGGATCCCGCCACCGTCATGATTTTTGCCACCGCCCATGACCAGTACATGGGCGATGCTTTTGAGGTATACGCCTTTGACTACCTGATTAAGCCCTTCAAGGTGGAGCGGGTGATCCAAACGCTGGAGCGGGCGCGGGACCGCATTGCCCGCCGGGAGGAAAAGCCCTTGCCCCCACTGAAGCCCCGCAACCAGGTAGCGGCCGGCCGGCTGATGCTCAGGCACCGGGAGGGCGTCAGCTTCCTGAGCATGCAGGACATTCTTTTGGTCCAGCGGGAGGAGCGGGCCACGGTGATCTATACCGTGGGGGACGGCCGCTTTGTGACCAGCGATTCCCTGGGGGATACCGAAGAGCGGCTGGACAAGAGCGTATTCTTCCGCTGCCACAAATCCTATATTATCAATCTTAGCCACATCAAGGCCATTACGCCTTACGGCCGGTGGACGTATGTGGTGCAGCTGAACGGGACCCAGCATGACGCGCTGATCACCCATGAAAAGTACGAAGAGCTGGAGAGGATGTTTTCATAATTTTGTGATATCCTTTCGCGGAACGGAGAAAATGCATCCGTTCCGCTTTTTTGTGTGGCGGAAAATGTGAAAAAACACCCGATTTCCTTGCCAGTAAAATTACAAGGTGCTATAATAACATTTATCAAACCTAAAAGGGAACTATTTCCTGTACGGTTTTCCCGCACGGGGAAGCATACTGGAGGAGGAGTGCTTGTGGCAGGATATGTGTCGGATGCCGTTATACGCAGGCTGCCGGGTTACTATCGGCATTTGCGGGAGCTGGAAGCGGCCGGCGTGCACCAGATTTCGTCCCAGGAACTGGGGAAGAGGATGCAGCTGACCGCGTCGCAGATCAGGCAGGACATTAACTGCTTCGGCGGATTTGGCCGCCAGGGCTATGGATACGAAGTCTCCAAGCTGAAGGGGCATATTGGCGAGATTCTGGGGCTGGACAAAAAACACAGTATGATCATCCTTGGGTCGGGGAACATCGGCCGCGCGGTGGCCTACTACCAATCCTTTGCCAGGGAGGGCTTTTCGACCGAGGCCATCTTTGACGCCGATCCCAGCAAGATTGGTACCGAGGTGGCCGGCATGACGGTGCGCAGCATCGATACGCTGGAAGCGTTTCTGGATGAAAACAAGATCGATATCGCCGTGCTGGCCCTGCCCGTAAAGGGCGCGCAGCAGGTGCTGGACCGGCTGATTATAAAGGGCATCACCGGTATCTGGAACTTTGCGCCCACCGACCTTCACCACCCGGACCGCATTACCGTGGTCAATGTGCATTTGAGCGACAGCCTGCAAATTCTTTCCTTTAAAATGAATCAGGCGGAGGATGAATATTAAGCGGTCCAATATGCACGGAACCGCCTTTCCCAATCGTTTTTTGGGTATAGTAGCAAGTATAAGGAGCGTACGCCATGGAGCAAAATCCTTCCAGGAGAATACCTCAGGGCCAGGAGCAGGTGCCAAGGCCCCGGGTTGTTCGGGCCCGGAATCCTATGGAGCGCTCTTTTGATGCATCCTACGCTTCCGGCTATGCACCCAATCCGGGCCGTGCCCCGGTGCAAAGTCCCTATGGGCGCAGCGCCGCCGGCGGCGCTCACCGCCAGGGTACAAGGTCCATGCGTCAGCGGGAAGCAGACGACGGATACGGCGGCGGATATGACGGCGACGGCTATAAAAGTTCTGCCAAGCGGCGCAAAAACGCCCATCCCTTTTTGTGTGCCACGGTGATCATGCTCTGCACGCTGGGACTTGCCGGCATCGGCATCTTCATGGCGCCGCAGCTTTTTGGTATACATTGGAAGGACATGCCCAACTACGCTTTCGTCAACGGCCAGCTTCTCAAGTGGGATACCTCCAGGGTGGAGGAGTACAAAAACCGCCGCAGCTTTATGGCCAGGGACACCATATTCCCCGGCGTGTACATAGACAATGTGCATGTGGGCAACATGACAGTGGATCAGGCCAGGGCAGCGCTGGGCTCCGGGCAGGCGCAGGGGGATGGGGGCTTTTCCCTGACGGTGCGCATCGGCAACAGGAACCTTGCGATCAACAGCCAGTCGGTGCCGCTTACCCGCAATGTGGACCAGGTGCTGGAAAAGGCGTATACCTATGGCCGGCAGAATACGTCCGATATCGCCAATACCAGGGTTACGCCCTTTGAGCAGCGCCTTATTTCCACCGAGCAGCTGTACAACAACAATGTTAATCTCACCTCCTCTTCCTCATACGATAAGGCGGCGGTGCGGCAGCTTACCGACGGCCTGGTGGAGTATGTGAACCGGGACCCGGTCGACGCGACGGTGAAATCCTTTGATTTTACCAGCAAATCCTTCACCTTCACGGACGAGACCAACGGCTATTACGTGGATGGCGAAGCGCTGTACCAGCAGGTCATCGCCAAGCTGGACGCGAAGGAATACGGTCAAACCCTGAGTTTTACGCCGGAAGTGATCGCACCCAAGACCACCAAGGTTTATCTGATGAACAACTTCAAGCGGGTTTCCTATTACGTTACGGAAACCACCAGCAATTCCAACCGCAACACCAATGTGAACCTTTCCGCCCAGGCCATCAACGGCCGCACGGTTATGCCGGGGGAGGTTTTCTCCTTCAACCAGACTACAGGCCAGCGCACGGAGGCCAAGGGTTACAAGGAGGCCATCGCCATCTCCGGTGGGCAGACGGTCCCGGATATCGGCGGCGGCGTTTGCCAGACCTCCGGCACGCTGTTCAACGCGATTGCCAGGGCCGACCTGGAAGTCGTGTACCGCAGCCCCCATGCCTGGCCCAGCACCTATGTGACCATCGGCCAGGATGCCACCGTCAACTGGCCGGACCTGGATTTCCGGTTCCGCAACAACAAGGATACGCCGATTTTTATCATCAGCTGGTACAAGGATCGCAAGATCGCCGTGGAAATCTACGGCCTGAGCCTTGGTGATGGCGTCACCATTGAGCTGGAGTCGGAAGTGGTCAAAACCAACCGCCCGCCGTCGGATGTGAAATACGTTCAGAATCCCAAGCTTCCCGCAGGTACCAGCAAGCAGACGATTGACGCCAGAACCGGCTATGTGGTGGATACCTATAAGGTCTGGTATCGCAATGGCCAGGAGTTCAAGCGAGAAAAAATGTATACTTCCACCTACAAGACGTACCAACGCACGGTGGAATACAACTAATACTATTTCCAAACATTAATTACTCGTCGTGCCAGTTCTTTTCGCGCGAAACTGCGTCGTTCTTCGCTCAACGTAGCGCTGCTACGCCTCGCTCTGACTCCTTGTTCCGCATCGAAAATACCTTGGCACTTTGGAGTAATTAATGTTTTACAATAGTATAAATATTGGGAGTGACCCAAAAACACCACCCGGCGCTTGGCTTGGGTGGTGTTTCTGTATTACTTTACAAACAATACCGCGTAAAACCCGGCAGCGATGACGGCAAGCGACAGCGCCCACAAAAAGGTCATGCGCCGCTGGCGTTTTCCGGCGGCATCCAGCTTGCTTTCCAGCGTTTCGAGCTTGCGCGCAATGCCTTCCAGCTGAGCGTTAAACCGGGATCCGGTTTCCTTGGCGCTGTTCTCATATTTCTTGGATTGTTCGTTGGCGGCGCTTAAGCTGCTTTCCCGCAAGGCTGCGATGGTGGTTTCGATGGCCGCAAGCCGCGTGCCGAGCAGGGCTTCCGCTTTCTGCGTCTGCTCGCCGGACGCAGCGTACAGCCGGTTGATAAAATCCGCCATGTCGGCGCGTTCTTTTGCGTGCCACGCGTCCTGCAACGCCCGGTCCCGGGCAAAACCAGCCTCCAGCTCAGCCCGATCCCTGGAAAGGCGGGCTTCCAATTCAATGCGCTCCTCCATCAGCCGCTTGTCCGCTTCCCGGCTTTGGGCTGCGGCGGCCTCGATGGCTCTGGAAATTCTGTTTTCAAAAATGGCAAGGTCCAGCAATACCCGTTGGTAAGCGCCGTTGGCGTCTTTTCCATCGGTCATTCGCCCATCCGGCGCGGGGGGTGGCGGCGGGCTGACGGGTGCTTTGGGCCCTGAACCGGCCGCGACGGGAAGACCTCCTTGCGCTATTTCTGTCTGCCGGCCGACCGGACGCATTGGTTTAGCGAGCCTGCCGGCGCTTACGTATGCGTCAGGCTGGGGAGCAAAGACCAGCGAAGAGCAGATGGAGTCCTCCAGGCTTGCAATATATCTGTCGTCCACCGTCTGGCCGACCTTTTTGAACATGCCGTTGAGCAGCCGGATATGGCTGTCCTTGGATATCCAGGCGATGCCCGGATCGTTTGTCTCCATGTCAAAAACAAAGGACATCAGCTTTCTGACCATTTCATACGTCAGGGCTTGTCCGTTGTACTGTGCAAGGTGGCGGTGCAGGCTGTCCCGTAGCTTGGCTTCCTCATTGGCCATGGCTGTTCGCCCCTTTGTGTGTCGGCGGGGTGCGTGCGCATAAGACGCGGCGGCCGTAATGGGCCGGGCCTCCGCCATAGGATGACAGATATTCACATAAAATTATATCTCAAGCGGAGGGCGGTGGCAACAAAAATCAGTCTGTGCGCCAGGGCGGCTATGTAAAATGTATATCAGCTCTGCACCGCACGGGATTCGGGAAAAATGTTTGGAGAAATGCTTGACATGGAGTAAACTCCAGCGCTTATACTTCCAATCGGTGGAGCAAATGCAAAAAATCTGGCTGGATGGGGGAGGAACGGAATGCAATACGCGCCTTACGGAAAAACGGGGCTGCAGGTTTCCAGGTTTGGCCTGGGCTGCATGCGCTTTCCCAAAGAAGAGCAGGATGCCATCGATATGGTCCGTTATGCCATCGACCATGGCGTCAACTACCTGGATACCGCCTATGCATATGGAAACAGCGAGGCGATCACCGGCAAGGCGCTTCAAGGCGGGTACAGGAAAAAAACGTACCTGGCGGCCAAATGCCCTGTCTGGAATGTAAAGCAGCATGCCGACTTTGAAAAGTACCTGGACGAGGAACTTGCCCGCCTTCAAACAGACCACATTGACGTCTATCTTATGCATAACCTGAACCAGGAACACTGGGGGATGGTGAAAAAGTACGACGGATTTTCCTTCCTGGAAAAGATGGTGCAAAAGGGAAAGATACTGCACAAGGCGTTCTCCATACACAACACGCTGCCGGCCTTTTTGGAGATCGCGGCCGCCTACCCTTGGGAAATGGCGCAAATACAGCTGAACATACTGGATGAATACCAGCAGGTGGGCATCGAGGGCGTCCGCTACGCGGCGGGCATGGGGATGGCCGTGGTCATCATGGAGCCGCTGCGGGGCGGGTCTTTGGTCAGCAATGTGCCAGAGGAAGTGCAAAAGCTGATCCGCGATTATCCCCAAAAGCGTTCCCTGGTGGAATGGTGCTTCCGGTGGCTGTACAATATGCCGGAGGTCTCCACAATCTTAAGCGGCGCCAGCAGCATGGAGCAGCTAAAGGATAACCTGCGCATTTTCGAGGATGCGCAGGCCGGCGTGATGTCGGATATGGATCGGGAGCTGATACACAAGATCCAGCGCGCCTATGAGGCCAACCACAACATCGGCTGCACCGGCTGCAAATACTGCATGCCTTGCCCCAAGGGCGTGGGGATCCCCGATATCTTCAAGGTCTACAACAGCCATCAACTGACCAAGCCTCACACCATTGACCAATATGTATACAAGAACATCATCGTCCCTTCCGGGGCCGGCGTGGAAAAGTGCGTGGCCTGCGGCGTCTGTTTAAAGCACTGCCCGCAGTCGCTGAATATTCCAGAACTGTTGAAAACCGCCCAGGCGGAGTTGATGGCATAAAAAAAGCCGGTACGGGCAGCACAAGGCCGGCAGCGCATAAATAGCTGCGGGGCAGAAGACAGGTCCTGTCTTCTGCCCCGCTTTCATCCTTTCCTCGCCCTACCGGATCACGGGATAATAGCTTTGGAAAAGGCTTTCGTAATAGAGGCGCCGTTCGATGACTTGTTGTGCCTCATGGTAATTGAGGAAGGCCGGCGCGTGATCCTTTTTCCGAAAACGTGTTTTGAAAAAACAAAGCATCCGGGAAAGAGGCCGGCACGCCGCGCTTGGGCTTGCGGCAGGGGACACGGTAACTGCCCGCGGCCTTGCTGTCATGATGATCGCCTCCTTTGGGGCATGGCAAACAGCGGCATATTGGCCTTGCGCTGCTGCCGATGGTTTTGCAGTGGCAGCACTATATAATATGCCCTTTACAGCAAGCGGAATTCCGAGGTGTTGACAACCTGGGTGTTGGGATCGTTGGTGCAGGTGTCTTCATCATCATCCGCGGATTGGTTGATATCGGCGATGCCGGGGCCGACCAGCTCTACCGCGGAGCGCTGATGGGGGGCGCAGGCTACGTTGACGCAATCCCTGAAGGCCAGCTTTTCCTCGATCCACTCCGGCAAAATCGCCTCATCCAGCTTTACGTTGACGCAATCCACAAACGTGATGCCTTCCGGGTGCCGCTCCAGCAGCCCCTTATCCAGCGTGAAGGAGACCTTGTCGCGCACCACCATGCCCTTTACAGGGAAAAGCTGTTCATACTCCGCCCGGATGGCGCTGAAAGCGGGCATCAGGCCGTACGGCAGCTGCACGCTGCCCAATACCTTCAAATATTCCAATTGGCTCAGCAGCGGTTCGCTTTGCGCATCCAGCACAAGGTCGCCGGCGATATACAGCTTGGTGCCAAAGCGTCGTACAAGCGCTTCGTCCAGCGTGGCGTCGCCGTCCAAAAAGGCGCAGCCGTCGGGAACCAGGTGGATGTCCACAGCCTGAGAAAACATGGGCAGCGCTTTTTCCGCCAATGATTCGGCCAGCACCGCGGCCTTGGTGCAAAAGCGGACGCCTTCTTCGCAAAGGGCCGCCGGGTCAGCGGCGCCATCGAGCATGACGACCCTGCGCCTTGCGTAGAATTGCCCGGCCCTTGCGCGGAGCTTGAAGGTTCTGTCAACGACAAAGGTGGCATTCAGGCGGACGGCGTCCGCCGGATAGCACTCGGTGTTGCCGTTGACCCTGAGCATGGGAAGCTTTCCGGCCAGGCTGTCGGGGTAGATGACGCTGCCGTTGACGTGGATCAGCATATATTGCTCCAGCGCTTTCTCCGCATCCTTGCCGATTTCCAGCTTGCCGTTCACCAGCAGGGCGACAGGGGTCTGCAAAATATCCCCCGCAACGATCTCATGCTTTCCGTTGATGACTTTCAGCTGCGCGTCTTCCGGCTTTTCCAATATGGAAGCGGTATTGAGGATGACACGGTATTTGGGGAGCAGCGCCTGGGCCCTGGCCGAAGTCAGCACCAGGGCCGAATTGATGACGATGGATTCATAGGCGGAAAGGGTGGATTCGTTGACGGCGCTGATGTCGCACATGGCGCTGTTGATGCGCAGATGCTTTTTCTGTTCCATATTCTTTTCTCCTTTTCATTGCCTGATCAGTTGCCGCAGTGTTTTTCTGGCCGACAGCAGCCGCGCCCGGACGGTGGACGGCGTTAGGCCGAACATTTCGCCCAGCTCTGTGGCATTATAGCCCTGGAAATACCGGAGCGAAAACAGGGCGCGCTCGGTTTCCGGCAGCTGAGCCAGCCACTGGGCCACGTGCACGGCGCCCAGGTCCGGTTCAAAGGTGCCTTCCGCCGCTTCCCTGGGCGCTTTTGAAGCGCGCCGGGCCTGGTCCAGAAACAGGTTCCTGGCCGTCTTGAACAGCCAGGAAAGGCATTTGGCCTCCGGCATCTCCTGCAAGGTATCGGCATGGGCCAGTGCGCGCAAAAAGGCTTCCTGCACGATATCCTCCGCCTGGGCCGGGTTCCCGGTCAGGGTGATGCAAAAGCGGAGCAGCCGCTGGTAATGCGCCGTGTAAAGCAGCTCGATCATTTTGCTTCTCCCCTTTTCCATGGCTTCACCTGTATAACGAACGGCAGGCGAAAAGTGTTAGACACAAAACAAAATTTTTGGCCAATAAAAAAGGCGCGTTTGCGCGCCGCCATTTGGGACGAGGAAGGGGTGACGGCTTGTCAGGCCTGCTTCATCTGATACATCATACGGTCCAGGTGCTTCACAAAGTCATCGGCGCTTGGCTGGGCACCGCGGTCGTACACGGCGTAGCCGGCGCTGAAGCCAATGGCAAAAGGATGGCATTTTTCCCGGTTGCATTTTTCAATGGACGCGTTGATTCTTTGAACGACTGCTTCCAGCTCGCCTTTGTTTTCTGTATCCAAGAGAATAATAAATTCGTCGCCGCCGTAGCGGGCTATAAAATCGGTATGCCGTATGCAGCCCTTCAGCAAATCGGCCGATTGCTGCAGCGCTTTGTCGCCCATATCGTGGCCGTACGTATCGTTGATGCTCTTGAAGTGGTCATAATCCAGCAGTATGGCGGAAAAGGCCTTTCCCCGTTGGCTTGCGCGGATCTTTTCCTTCAGATGCAGGTCGAACCCTTTGCGGTTGTACACGCTGGTCAGATGGTCTGTAATCAGGCCGCGGTTTTGAATGTTCAGGTATACGATGAGTATGGACAGAACCAGCCCGCTGAGTACAATGGACACGCCGTAAACCAGCACGTGCACGATTGCCGCGGCAAACGGCGGAACGATGAAGAACAAAAGGGAGTTATACAGCTTTTTTTCCATGCCCCTGCGCTTGTGCAGGATGATGGCGGCACCGGCAAGCAGGTACAGGAACAGCACGCTGCAGGACAGGATGTACAGCGGCCCGCGGTGATATATGTTCTGCGCGTCAATGGTATAGAACCAGCCGTTATACTGGGACGCCGCCACCATGCATGTATGGACAGCCAGCAGCATGCCCGAAGGGATCAGCAGCCGCCTTGTCTGCTTTTCGTTTTGATACGCCTGGGCATAAACATACATCAGCCACAGGGCCGGCGCGACGGGGCTGAGCACGAAAACGAGGAAATTGCCGGCGTGGTTGAGCAGGGGATAGAACGTATCCGGCCTGCCGTCGAACCTGCCCATGGAATCGGCAATCAGCATCACGATGGTTACGCGCAGTATCCAGATAAACAGAATGTCCTGCAGCGTGCTTCTGCCGGTTTTCCTTCTGCATTGAAAGGCGATGATCAGCAAAATGGCTACCGAATAGAGATTGAGGATAATATTGCTCTCAAGTTCCATTGCGGCAGCCCCTTTCGCGCAAATTTACGGTTTTATTCCCACATCTGCTCCGGATAAAGGCCTTGGGCGGTCATGCGGCGAAGGGCGCTGACCACGGTCTCCTTATCCTCCCTATAGGTGACGCCGTACCAATGGCCGCCGGAAGGGATGACCTTCAGCTTCGCAATGCCGCGCTTGGGCAGGTTGCCGGCCACAACAGGCAGATAAAACTCCGCCGAAAGGGGATTCTTGGGCAGCGTGTCCGCGAAGAATTCCTTGAATTCCGTCTCAATCTCCGAAAAGATATCGGGATGGAAGGCGAACAGGTTCATGGATACCACCGTCTTTTCCGGCAGGCGGTGATAGGTCTGCTTATCCTCGGTGTACAGGGGGCCTTCAATGGTTTTAATGATATGGGTGCGCTCGGCTATCGCCAGCAGGTTACCGTCCTGATCCAGCTCGCACACGCCCCTGGACACATAGCCCTGCTCCGACAGCGTGTTCTCCAGCGCGTAACCGATCATACCGTAGCGGTACGCGCCGCCCACTTGCATATCCTTTAAAAAGGCATATGCTTGGTCAAAGGCCTCGCGGCCGTAAAAATCGTCGGCATTGATCACGGCAAAGGGCGCGTCCACCGCCGCTTTGGCGCACAGCACCGCGTGGGCCGTGCCCCAGGGCTTTACCCGGCCTTCCGGCTTTGCAAAACCGTCGGGAATCTGGTCGATGGATTGGAAAACATAGGTGGCTTCCATGAACCTTGCGATCTTGTCCCCGATCATGGAGCGGAAAAGCGCTTCGTTTTCCTTTTTGATGATGAAGATCACGCGCTTGAAGCCCGCGCGGTACGCGTCATACAGCGAATAATCAATGATCAGCTCCCCGTTTTCCCCCACAGGGTCCATTTGCTTCAGTCCGCCATATCGGCTGCCCATGCCGGCCGCCATGATGACAAGAATGGGTTCCTTCATTTGCCGTCCTCCTTGGGACAATTTTGCTGCCTTTGCTTGGCGCATGCACAGCATTTATTATACACCCGTTTGCCATGGTTTGGAAGCGTCAAAAGGCGCGCCCTATTCGGCGCGCCTTTTGACGCAAGGCTTATTCCACCGTTACGCTCTTGGCCAGGTTCCTGGGTTTATCCACATCGCAGCCCCGCTCCACGGCCATATAATAGGCCAGCAGCTGCAGGGGGATGATGGCCAGCAGCGGCAGGAAAACATCCTGGGTATCGGGCACCAGCCAGATTTCATCGGCCTCCGGGGCGGCCTTCTGCGCCAGCGCTTCCGAGGCGATCATCAGTACCCTGGCGCCCCTGGCCTTGACCTCCCGCACGTTGGAGATGGTCTTGTCCGCAAGGCCCGGCTGCGTCAAAATCACCACTACCAGCGTGCCCGGCTCGATGAGGGCGATGGTGCCGTGCTTGAGTTCGCCGGCGGCGTAGGCTTCGCTGAAAATATAGGAGACTTCCTTCAGTTTCAGCGAGGCTTCCATGGCCAGGGCATAGTCCAGCCCCCGGCCCATGAAGAACACATGCTTTTGGTCCTTGTTGCGGTCGGCAAAGCGCTGCATCGATTCCTTTTGCGCGATCACCTTTTCGGCCAGCGCCGGCAGGGCGGCAAGGTCTTGCAGCAGCGAATCATACGCGCCGGCGGAAAGGGTGCCGCGCTTTTGGGCAAGATCAATGGCCAGCAGCGCCAGCATCTCCACCTGGGTGATATAGGCTTTGGTGCTGGCCACGGCGATTTCCGGGCCGGCCCAGGTATACAGGACAGCGCCTTCCCCGGCTTCCCTTGCGATGGAGGAGCCCACCACATTCGTCAGGGCCAGCACCTTCGCGCCGCGCTTGCGGGCCTCCCGCAGGGCGGCCAGGGTATCCGCCGTCTCGCCGCTTTGGGATACGGCCAGGAAGGCTTCGCCCGGATGGATGATGGGGTCGCGGTACCGAAACTCCGAGGCGATATCCACATCCACCGGGAGGCGGGCCATGCGCTCGATCAGATACTTGCCCATGACCGAGGCGTGGAAGGCGGTGCCGCAGGCCACGATGGTCAGCTTGCTTAAGGTTTTCGCTTCCTCTTCATTCAAGGGGAAGCTATGCTCCCGCACCTTGCCTTTTGCCGTATCCACATGGGCGCCCAGGGTCTTTTGCAGGGAATCCGGTTCCTCGCTGATTTCCTTGAGCATGAAGTGGGCGAACCCGCCCTTTTCGGCGGCGGTTACGTCCCAATCCACATGGAAGATGGCGTATTCCTTGCAGCGGCCGTAAGGGTCGTACAGGGAGACGCCGTCCTTGCGCAAAAGCGCAATCTCCTTGTCCTCCAGCAAAATGACATCCCTGGTATAATTCAAAATGGCGGGAATATCGGATGCGATGAACTGCTCGCCTTCCCCTGTGCCAATGACCAGGGGGCTGTCCTTGCGCACGCAAAAAAGCGCGTCCGGCTCATCCAGGGAAAGGATACCCAGCGCGTAGCTGCCCTCCAGCATGCCCAGAGCCTGGGTGATGGCCTTGAGCATATCGCCCTCGTACAGGTGGTTGAGCAGGTGGGCCACCACCTCCGTATCCGTTTGGGATACGAACTGGCAGCCGGCGCTCACAAGAAACCGGCGCAGCGATTCATGGTTCTCGATGATGCCGTTGTGCACCACGGCAATGCGGCCCTTGACATCGGTATGGGGGTGGGCGTTTAAGTCACTGGGCTCCCCATGGGTGGCCCAACGGGTGTGGCCGATGCCGCTGCCGCCGGCGACGGGCTTCACGTTCAGCAGATCATCCAAATAGCTCAGGCGGCCCTTGGCCTTGCGCACCGCTACCTTGTTGTCCTCCAGCACGGCGATGCCCGCGCTGTCATAGCCCCGGTATTCCAGGCGGGAAAGCCCCGCCATCAAAATGGGTACAGCATTCTTTTCCCCAATATAGCCGACAATTCCGCACATAGGCGCCTCCAATAATAAGACGTATTGAAATGTATTAAAATATTAGCATACGATTTAAAGATATGCAATACCGTTATTCGATGTTACTTGTAAATAATGTCTCCGGGTCGATGGGTTCGCCCCTTTTTAGTACGGAAAAGTGCAAATGCGGCCCCGCGTCCGTTTCAAACAGGGTGCTGTTGCCTACAAGCCCGATGGTCTGCCCGGCTTTGACCGGGTCGCCCACCTTGACGTAGCTGTTCATGGAAAGGCCGCCATAGGTGGCCACAAGGCCCGCGCCATGGTCGATGACGACGGTCATGCCCAGCATGCCGCTTGATTCCGCGGCGATGACCGAGCCTTCGCCGATGGCCTGGACCGCATCGCCGGTCTTGGCCTGGTAATCACAGGCGCTGTGTACCTGCCACATGCCCGCGGCCTCAAAAAAAACAGGGACGGAGCTGTCATAGCCCCTTGAGATGGCGCCCGGCACCGGCCGAAGCAGGGGCGGCTTGGGTGTGGCTGTGGGAAGGGCACGTGTGGCGGCGGGGGGCGCGGTCACGTCGGCCAGGCGCTGCACGCCCTCGTAGGGGTTGTCGGCGGCCTGTCCGTTCTCCAAAGCCGGCGGAGGCGTAGGCGTGCGGGTGGCCCGGGTCCATACGGCGGTGCCCACGATGACCAGCACGCAAATGGTCAGCACCAAATAAAAGCCCTGTTTCTCCATAAACGCGGAATAGGCCTGCATGGCCTTTTTCGCGTGTCCCCTGATGGAATTGATCCAATCCGCTGCCCGCTTCATATGCATCCACCTCCTTTTGTAGCGTGCCCCAAGGGAGGTGGAATCATGTATGCGTGCAAAGCGCAGGGCCCGCGGTACACAATAAAAATGTGCAGGCAATTTGCTATATGCGGCTTTTGTTATTTTTCGGGCAGGGCGGTCAGCTGAACGCCGGTGTAGTAATGGGTTAGTATATTCTGCCAGGTTGCGCCGGCGGCGGCCATGGCGTTGGCGCCGGCCTGGCTCATGCCCACGCCGTGGCCGTAGCCCTTTTCGGTAAAGGTGATGGTGCTTTCGTTGGAGGAGATGGTGAACAGCGTGCTGTTGAGCGAGAGGGCGGCCCGAAAGTCTTTGGCGGGCACGGTCACATCGCCCACCCGCATCTGGGCGGCCCGGCCGGTTTGGGTGCGCTCTTCAATAGATACCTGCAGCGCGATGGTATCCGCCAGTATGTTCGCACCGGGGAAGGCGCTGTTTAGAAGCTTTGCGGCTTCCGCAAGGGAAAAGGTCTGCACGCTTTGAAATTTGGCATTGTTTTCTTCCCCGCTGCTTTCCACGCTTTTCAAATAGGGCAGCGGCTGGGAAAACACAGCCTGTACATCCTCCGTGCGGCCGCCGCTGACGGCGTGGTACAAAACGGTGATGGGCTCGCCGTTATAGGTGATGATCATGCCCTTTGTGTCCAGCACCGCCTTTATGATCCGCTCCTGGTACGCCTGCGCGGCCGCGCCCCATTTTTCCTGCTGTTCCGATTCGCTCAAGTACGCCTGGCAGTGGGTGCTGTCGGTGCAGATGTCCGCACCCGGATGGTTTTTGCAGCCCTGGCCGCTGAAGGCGGCGGCCTGCTGGACGGCCCTGGTCCTGGCCGCTGCCGCCTGGGCTTTCAGCGCTTCCAGGTGGTAGCTGGCGGGCATTTCTCCGGCCACTACGCCGGCCACATACGCCTCCAGGGGGATCTCCAGCAGTTTGTTCTGCTTTACGTCAAACACCTTCAGCGGCCAGGTGTTGTCCTTGTTAAGCAGCTGTTTCCAGTCGGTGGTTTCGACGGGAGGCGTATTTTGAACCGCTTCGCCGCTGCGCAGGGCCCATTGGGCGAATACGCGCCCGGCCCTTGTGGGAAGCTGGTTCCAGGCTGCTTCCAGCTGCAGGGGGGCGGCCTGCCATTCCGCCGCGGTCCTGGGTGCGCCAAGCATGTGCCAGAGCACCACTGCGCACAGCAGCAGCACCGCCAGGCGCAAGGGTACATTGTATTTGCCCACGCTCTTCCCTCCTTTGCTTCTCTCAAAACCCTATTCCATTCACGCGGCAAAAAGAACGGCCGGCAACAGGAGACAAAATGTTTCCGGCGAATTACTATAGGCAGTATGTACCGTTGGGAGGATGACGCACATGCTTTATCTGCGCAGGCTTTTTATTGCTGTGCTCATCCTGGGGCTGCTGCCGGCGGCAGTCCTGGCCGAGGATAACCGCCTGGCGCTGAAGGGCTTTTATGAAGCGGCCTTTGCGGGGGAGTATGGCGATACGCAAAGGGGTGTCACCGTCCGCTGGGAAGGGCCTATCACCATGTACATGAAGGGCGGCTATACCCAGGAGGACATCGCCGTGCTGGCGGCGCTTTTGTACGATCTTTCCGCCCATGTGCCCGGCCTGCCGGAGCTTGCCCTAACCACCAGGGAGGAAAGCGCCAACGTCACCCTTTCCTTTGTGCCCCAGGCGGAAATGAAGAATGCGGTGCCGGATTACCGGGAAGGCAATCTGGGCTTTGTATGGGTGAAATACGACAATTATGTCATCAAAACCGCCCGAATCTCCATCAGCACCAATACCAGGCAGTGGCGGCGCAGCGCCATCATCCGCGAAGAGGTTGTCAACATGCTGGGGCTGCTCAACGACATCACGGTTACGACAAAAAGCATCATCTGCCAGAGCGGCAAAACGGTAACCAACCTGTCGGACATCGATTACGCTATGCTGAACTATTTGTACAGCCCCCAAATCCCTCCCGGCACCACGCTTAACAAGGCGAAAAAGGTGCTGGGAGAATAGGCATGTTTCATTTTAGGATATGATTCGGGCCATGGGCCTGATGAAATAATATGGATGGAGAAGTGAACCTATGCAAACCGTGACGCTCAACGGCCAGTGGAGGATGCGCATCGCCGGGGAAGAAAAATGGATTCAGGCAGCAGTGCCTGGGTCCGTATACCAGGATCTGCTTTCCGCCGGCAAAATGGAGGACCCCTTTTATCGGGACAATGAGGAAAAAGCCCTGGCTCTCATGGAAAATGACTTCATGTATGAGCGCGCGTTTATTGCCGATTCCGCCCTTTTGGGCTGCAGCCGTGTGGTTTTGCACATGGACGGTTTGGACACCCTGGCGGATGTGTTTGTGAACGGCACCAAGGTGCTATACGCCGACAACATGCACAGAACCTGGGAAGCGGATGTGAAGAGCCTGCTTGCGCAAGGCGAAAATATCATCTGTGTCAAGCTGTATTCGCCCACCCGCTACATCCGAAAAAGGTTTGCGGAAAGCCCCGACTATACCGGCCAGGAAGACGCCATGCGCGGCTTTATGCATTTGCGCAAGGCCCACTGCATGTTCGGCTGGGACTGGGGTCCCAGGCTTCCCGACTGCGGCATCTGGCGGGATATCTCCCTGCTGGGCATCGAGGGTGGCCGGCTTAATACCGTGCACGTGCGCCAGAGCCATATCGGCGGCGCGGTGACGCTTTGCGTAAAGCCCGATATCGAGGCTGCCGGCGCAGCTGGCTTGCACATCACGGCGGAGGCGGTTTCGCCCAGCGGAAAAGTATATCAAATGAATGATGCCGGAATCATCGCCATCGCCGATCCCGATCTGTGGTGGCCGGCGGGCTACGGCGGCCAGCCCCTGTATACCGTAAAGGTCACGCTGAAAGACGGTACAGGCAATGAGCTGGATACCTGGACGCGCCGCATCGGCCTGCGCACCATGACCATGCGCATTGAAAAGGACCAGTGGGGCGAAAGCTTCTGCCATGAGGTCAACGGCGTGCGCGTCTTCGCCATGGGCGGCGACTATATTCCCGAGGACAACCTGTTTGGCCGCGTGACCCCCGAGCGCACCCGGCGGCTGCTTAGAAACGCCAGGGAGGCCAACTTCAACGCCATCCGCGTTTGGGGCGGGGGGCACTATCCTTCCGACGCGTTCTATGACATCTGCGACGAGTTGGGGCTGATGGTCTGGCAGGACTTTATGTTCGCCTGCTCCTCCTACAAGCTCACCGAAGCGTTTGAGGAAAGCATCCGCGCCGAATTCAAGGACAACATCATCAGGCTCCGCCATCACGCGTCGCTGGGGCTGTGGTGCGGCAACAACGAAATGGAACTGTTCGCCGAAATGAACCATTGGGTCAAAACACCCACCCAGCACTATGAATACCTGCGGATGTACGAGCACATTCTCCCCCGCATTGTGAAGAAGCTGGACCCGGATACCTTCTATTGGCCGGCGTCTCCCTCCTCCGGCGGCGGTTTTGACAAGCCCAACGATGAAAACCGGGGCGATGTGCACTACTGGGATGTGTGGCATGGCCTGAAGCCCTTTACCGACTACCGGCAGTACTATTTCCGCTACGCCTCGGAGTTTGGGTTCCAGTCCTACCCCCACCTGAAAACCTTGGAAGCTGTGACGCTGCCCGGCGAGCGCAATGCCTTTTCCCGCGTCATGGAAAAGCACCAGCGCAACGGCACGGCCAACGGCCGGATCATGATGTACATGTCGCAAATGTACCTGTATCCCAAGGATTTTGAAAGCCTCATTTACACATCCCAGCTTTTGCAGGCCGACGCCATCCGCTACGGCGTGGAGCACTGGCGCCGCCACCGGGGCCGCTGCATGGGTGCCATCTACTGGCAGCTCAATGACTGCTGGCCGGTGATCTCCTGGTCCTCCATCGACTATGATTTCCGCTGGAAGGCGCTGCACTACGCCGCCAGGCGGTTCTTTGCCCCGCTGATGATCTCCTGCCAGGAGGAGGGGGAATTGACCGGCATGGTCTCCGTCAACGAGGAGCTTTCAAAGCCGGTCAGGAATACCGTGCGCCTGAGCGTGGCCAACGAAACCATGCAGGAGCAAAAGTGCACGGTTGTCTGGTCCCTGCGGGACGCCAAGGCGAATGTGATAAAACAAGGCGAGCAGGCCGTGACCGTTCCCGCCCTGACCAGTCTGTGGATGGATGAAACGGAGCTTGCGGACATGGACCGGCAGAGCCAGTATGTGTCTTATGCCCTTGTGCAAAACGGGGAAACGGTGTCCTCCGGCTCGGTGCTGCTCACATGGCCCAAGCACTTCCGGTTTGAAGATCCCAAGCTCACGGTGCGGCTGGAGGGCGACGAGGTTGTCGTTACCGCCAAGGCCTATGCCCGAAGCGTGTTCATCGACAATGTGGATGGGCTGCTGAAGCTTGATGACAACTGGTTTGATATGGACGCGGGGGAGAGAAGGCTCAAGGTGCTGGAGGGGAACACGGAGGGATTGACGGTGAGGTCCGTGTTTCATATTGGGTGAAGGAAAATTCACAGGCCGATCATCCAAATGAAAAGGCTGGGGAAAGCAACTTCCTCAGCCTTTTTTGTGCGGCGGTTTGATATTGCGCAATGGCCCTATCCACTGCCTACTTTCTAATTTCAATCAAAATGGCAGGCTTCACAAAACCGTATTTTTCTGTTTTCTGCTCCTCCACGTGCATGATCTCCCAGCCGGAAAAGTAGCTCCGCAAGGTTTGCGGTGTGAAGAAGCGCTTCGTGCATTCATTTACGACATAATAATCTTGTTCAATTTTCTCATGTGCGGAAGGATCAAAGCCATCTTCATAGGCGTTGACACGGCACAAGAGCATGCCGCCAGGACGCAGTATCCTTTTTATATCGGCTATGATCTGCTTTGTCATCGCATCAGAGAAATAGTGCAGGCTCAAATCGGCGATCACCGCGTCGGTGCTTTCCGGCAAAAAGGGCAATCCCTTCGTCATATCAAAGCAAAGCGTAGGGGCATCGGGAAGCCTGCTTTGCAGTTCATGCAAAGCCGATTGTGAAAAGTCACAAGCGGTTGTTTGGATGTCCAGGTTGTGCAGATACAGCGTATTCACGCCAACCCCGCAGCCAAGATCCACGATTTTTTGGCATTGCCTCAATGCCGGAATATACTTGTCAAGCCAACCGTCGTAAACCGGAAGCTGCATTGCCGCCTTTGTGTAAATGCGTTCCCAATAGGCGTTTTGATTCGCGGACATAGTTCACTCCTTGGTACATGATTGAGGCTGTTGGATTTGGTGATAGGCTTATTCTATCTTATTGAGGGGATGTGTGCAATCCTCCTTTCAAAAGGAGGTGTCAGGTGAAGCCTGACGGAGGATTGGCCAGCAAACCAGTGCAACAATTGAGATAACCGGAGAATTCTTCATGAATCTCTCCTTCCCGCAATCAAACACAAACCAAATGCCAAAAAAGTTGCGCCATGGCTCTTTCTATGATAAAATAACAAATTGGTTTTCACATTACCCAAGGGAGGAACACGCATGCTGTCCAGTCCCGGCACCGCAGAATTTCAGGCGACGCTGCACGAGCAGGTATCAAAGCGCCGTACCTTTGCCATTATCAGCCACCCCGACGCGGGCAAGACCACGCTGACGGAAAAGCTGCTGCTATATGGCGGCGCCATCCGCCAGGCTGGCAGCGTCAAAGCTCGCAAAGCCGAGCGCCACGCCACCTCCGACTGGATGGAGATCGAAAAGCAGCGCGGCATTTCCGTTACCTCCAGCGCCATGCAGTTTGAGTTTGACGGCTTTCGCATCAACATACTTGACACGCCCGGCCACCAGGATTTCAGCGAGGATACCTACCGCGTGCTGGTGGCGGCCGACGCGGCGGTGATGCTGATTGACGCGGCCAAGGGTGTGGAAGAGCAGACCATTAAACTGTTCAAGGTCTGCCGGCTTCGCAATATTCCCATATTTACCTTCGTGAACAAAATGGACCGGGCCGCCAAGGACCCGTTTGCCCTGATGGAGGAATTGGAGCAGGTGCTGGGCATCCGTTCCTGCCCCATCAACTGGCCCATTGGCGTGGACGGCGATTTCCAGGGTGTATACCATAGGGACAGCGAGATCATCGAGCTGTACACCGGCGGCGACCATGGCAAGACCAAGGTGGAAAAGACCGAACTCGAGATGTCAGACCCTGAGTTGGATAATATTCTTCAAGGCCATTATATCAAACGGCTAAAGGATGAAATCGAGCTGTTGGATGTAGCCGGCGATCCATTTGATTTGGAGGCCGTGCGCCAGGGGCAATTGACGCCGCTGTTCTTTGGTTCGGCCATCACCAACTTCGGTGTGGAGCCGTTTTTGAAGCGGTTCCTGCAGTTCACGCCGCCGCCTCTTTCCCGCAAGAGCGACCTGGGGGAGATCGAGCCGGAGAATCCGCAGTTTTCGGGCTTCATATTCAAAATTCAGGCCAACATGAACCCCGCCCACCGCGATAGGCTGGCGTTTTTGCGGGTGGTCAGCGGCGCGTTTGAAAAGGGCATGACGGTGTGGCACAGCGGCACCGATAAGGAGATTCAATTAAAGCAGCCCCAGCAGTTCATGGCCGACGAGCGGGAAGCGGTGGAGGAGGCCTGGGCAGGCGATATCATTGGCTTGTTCGACCCCGGATTATTCGGCCTGGGCGATACCCTGGCCATCGGCCGCAAGCTGCATTATGAGGACATTCCCGTGTTTGCGCCGGAGCACTTTGCCAGGGTGCGTCCCCTGGACAGCATGAAGCGCAAGCAGTTTGTCAAGGGCATCACGCAGTTGAGCCAGGAAGGCGCCATACAGACCTTTGTGCGTACGGAGCTGGGCCGGGAGGATTTTCTGGTGGGCGTGGTGGGCGTTTTGCAGTTTGACGTGCTGGCCTACCGCCTGAAAGCCGAGTATGGCGCGGAGATTTTGATGGACAACCTGGCCTTCCGCTATGTGCGCTGGGTGACGGCAACTCCCAAGCCTGTGGAGGAGCTGAAACTCACCTCCACCAGCGGCCGCGCCAAGGACAGCCAGCAGCGGGATGTGCTGCTGTTTGAAAACGAGTGGAGCGTGCGCCTGGCAACGGAGAACAATCCGGGGCTGAAGCTGGCGGAGACGGCGTCAAGGCATGCATGAGGCTGCACCTGATGCGCTTTATGTTCCGCTGATACAATAATGTTGATAGCAAGGCTTGCATGATGGAGGTTTCGCTCCTGCGGGAGCGACCAAAGGGCTTTCCGATTGCCCTTTGGAAACCTTCGGAGCCGTCACTTACGACTGTTAGGAAGGAAGTATTTATGACCCGGGAAGATATCCGAAATATTGCCATTATCGCTCACGTAGACCACGGCAAGACCACCCTGGTGGACCAAATGCTCAAGCAAGGCGGCGTATACCGCGAAAACCAGCAGGTGGTTGACCGCGTCATGGACTCCAACGATCTGGAGCGGGAGCGGGGCATTACCATACTCAGCAAAAACACGGCTGTGCACTACGGCACCACCCGTATCAACATTGTGGATACTCCCGGCCATGCCGACTTTGGCGGCGAGGTGGAGCGGGTATTGAAAATGGTGGATGGCGTGCTGCTTTTGATCGACAGCTTTGAAGGCCCCATGCCCCAGACCCGGTTTGTGCTGCGCAAGGCGCTGGACCTTCGGCTGAAAGTACTGATCGTCATCAACAAGGTGGACAGGCCCGACGCCCGCTGCGAGGAAGTAGTGGGGGAGATTCTGGACCTTTTGATCGACCTGAACGCCGACGAAAGCACGCTGGAACATCCGATTTTGTATGTATCCGCCCGCAAAGGCACCGCCACCCTGGATATGGCCGAACCGGGCGAAAATTTGAAACCCCTCTTTGATTCCATATTGAAGTTTATTCCGGCTCCGGTAGGGGAGATGGACGGCCCCGCCCAGGTGCTGATCTCCACCATCGACTATAACGAGTATGTTGGCCGCATCGGCGTGGGCCGCATACAGCGCGGCACGCTGAAGGAAGGCATGACTGTCGTCCACACCAACCTGGAAACGGGCTATGTCAGCCAGCCCTGGCGCCTGACCGGCCTATTTTGGTATGACGGCTTGAAGCGCGTGCCCGCCCAGGAGGTTTCCATGGGCGATATCGTGGCGCTGACCGGTATGGAGGAGCTCTCCATCGGCGATACGGTCTGCGACCCCGCGCAGGTGGAAGCGCTGCCCTTTGTGCGCATCAGCGAGCCCACGGTGAAAATGAGCTTTTCCGTCAACGACAGCCCCTTTGCCGGCCGGGAAGGGCAATATGTGACCAGCCGCCACCTTCGCGCCCGGCTCTTTAAGGAGCTTCAAACAGACGTGTCCCTGCGCGTGGCCGAAACCGACAGCCCCGATACCTTTGAGGTCTGCGGCCGCGGTGAATTGCACCTTTCCATTCTGATTGAGACCATGCGCCGCCAGGGCTATGAGTTCCAGGTCTCCAAGCCGGAAGTGTTGTACCGGGAAGTGGACGGCGAACTGTGCGAGCCCATCGAACGCATGGTGGCCGACGTGCCCCAGGCCTATGCCGGCGCGGTCATTGAAAAGATCGGCCGCCGCAGGGGCGTGCTGGCCAACATGGCCGGCGGCGACCGGGTACGCCTGGAGTTTTTGGTCCCTTCCCGCGGGTTGTTCGGCTACCGCTCCGAATTCCTGACGGATACCAGGGGCGAGGGAATCATGTCCGCCGTGTTCAACGGCTATGAGCCGGTGAAGGGCGACATTCCCCACCGCAACGTGGGCGCGCTGGTTTGCTTTGAAACCGGCGAATCCACCTCCTATGGCCTGTTCTATGTTCAGGACCGCGGCACGCTGTTCTTGGGCAGCGGCATCCCTGTGTACTCCGGCATGATCTGCGGCCAGAATGCAAGGCCCGGCGACCTGGTGGTCAATGTCTGCAAGAAAAAACATGCAACCAATATCCGCAACTCCGCCTCCGCCGAGGAAAGCCTGCGCCTGATCTCCGTGCACCCCCTCACCCTGGAAGAGTGCCTGGAGTTTATCGACGACGACGAGTTGCTGGAGATCACGCCCAAATCCCTGCGCATGCGCAAGCGTCAGCTCAACCACGACCAGCGCATGAAGGCCAATCGGAAGTGACCCAAGAGCGCTGCCCTTGGGGATCCCGCCAAAGGGACACAGCCCCTTTGGAATCCCCATATTTCTAAAGCGCATGGGAGATGATTTTGTGGGCGGCGAAGCTGTTTGTCAATATCTGCCTAGTTAACGACAAGGTCAAATTCCTGGCCATCACCAATCTGCGACCTGAGAAGGAGATCACCTTCGACTATGTGCCGCCGGTAGGCGACGGCGATGGGTTTTTAGGGTTGGAGCTGCTGCTCACAAGCTTTGCAGGGTGCGTCGGCACGGCCATCGTATTCCATTTGCGCAGGATGGGGCATACGGTGACTGCGTATAAAATGCGGGCTGAGGGTATACGTCGGAAAAACTCCATCTCCTTGGAGAAAATCAGCGCTGAAATCCCGCTTGGTAATGCGGCGATACCGGTTGCGGATGTGCAAAAGGCGATATCCCTTGCATCAGGCGTTTCACCGGTATGGCTGGCCATCAAGAACAATGTGGAGATTGCCGTAACGTATAAGGAAGAACAGGCCGAATGGCCTTGCGGCCCGGACAGCTAGATAAGGATACCCTGTCTTAACCATCTGTTTGATGGAAAGGCAGGGTGCTTTTCTTGTGTGCAGCAGGTGCTGCTTAGGGCCATGAAAACAGATCGGCCTGTCCGGGGTTACATATGATATCTACTATTGCGCCATCGGATATCCGGATATTTACGTGGTGAGGGAAATTATGGCGGAATCGTTCTTGTCATCAACGATCAGCTGGAATGATACACAAAATAGTCGACGTTGATGGCTAATACGCCTTTCACCCGCTCGGCCAGCATATCGGCCCGGATGGTGTATTTCGATGGGCATGGCCATGTCAGATGGATGCGCATTTGGCTGGGATCGGCGATTTGAATATAGGCGGGCTGTACTGTGGACCTATATGCGCATATGGTCTTGATCTGCACACTGATCGTGCAGGCCAGATATCCCGATTGATCAGGCAGATAAGCGTCGCTTTGGGGTAAATAAGGTGCGACTCCTTACAAAAGATGACATTTGGAGCATACAGCCATTGCCTGGCCGATGCTCCAATGGTATGGTTATGCTTCTGCGCCAATTATCTGTAAAGATGAGGATGTGTGACAACTTGATTCCAATTTTAGGTGGATGGAACGGTTTCATGGGCGGCGAACCCAGGCAAAGCAAGCTGGTACGAAGCAGAACCGGCCGGCGCTTCCCACCCGGTACGCGCTTTACAACGCAGACAAAAACCGTTACAATAGGATAGGGTTCGACCCGGAGAGGACAAATGCATGGGTAAGATTATAGCTGTAACAAATCAAAAGGGCGGTGTGGGCAAAACCACAACGGCCGTCAATCTTTCCGCCTGCCTGGCAGAGCTTGGCCAAAGGGTGCTTGCAGTGGATTTTGACCCGCAGGGCAACACCACCAGCGGCTTGGGGCAAAAGGCCGGCGGAAAGAGCGCTTATGAGGCGCTGGTAGGGGATGCGGACATCAAGGATTGCATTGCCGCAACCCGCGTCAAGGGCCTTGACCTCCTGCCGGCTGATATCCGCCTGGCCGGGGCGGAAGTGGAACTGGTGAACGTGGACGGCCGGGAATACCGCCTGCGGGAAGCGCTGAAGACCGTTGCCGCCCGCTATGATTTTGTGCTGATCGATTGCCCTCCCTCCCTGGGCCTTTTGACCGTAAACGCTTTGGCCGCCGCCGGCCGTGTGCTGGTACCCATCCAGTGCGAGTATTTTGCCCTGGAAGGCGTAACCTCGCTGATGAATACCATCAGCCGTGTGAACCGCACCATCAACCCCGCGCTGGATATCGAAGGCGTGCTGCTCACCATGCTGGACGGGCGCACCAACCTTGGCCTGCAGGTGGTGGATCAGGTGAAGCGCCGCTTTAAAAACAAGGTGTATTCCGTTACCATTCCGCGCAACGTGCGCTTGGGCGAGGCGCCCAGTCATGGGCTGCCCATTCATTTGTACGACGGGCGCAGCGCCGGCGCCGAGGCCTACCGGGCTTTGGCCAAAGAGGTGCTGGAGCGCAACGGGGTCAAATAATGTCTTAATGCCGGCGTGGGGCCTGCCCTGTTTCCGATAAATTGCGGCGGGGCGCGCCTGCGGCATACCATATGGCAGGAAGTGTTTGCATGAAAAAAATGGGTTTGGGCCGCGGCCTGGACGAGTTGTTGCCAATCGGCGAGGATGTGCTGGGCAGCACCGTAAAGGAAATTGCCATCGGCGACATCGACCCCAATGAGGGTCAGCCCCGGCGTACCTTTACGGAGGAAAACCTGAACCAACTGGCGCAAAGCATCCGGGAAGCCGGGGTGCTGCAGCCCATTTTGGTGGTGGAAACGGGCAGCCGTTACCGCATTGTGGCCGGGGAGCGCCGCTGGCGCGCCGCGCGGCTGGCGGGGCTTGCGACCATTCCCTGCATTGTAAAGGACATGGACCGCCGCCAGCAGATGGAGGCGGCGCTGATTGAAAACCTCCAGCGCGAGGACCTGAACCCCATGGAAGAGGCGGCCGCCATCAAGGCCTTGATGCAGCAGTGCGGCTACACCCAGGAAGCCGCCGCCAAGCGCCTGGGCAAGAGCCGGCCGGCCATTGCCAACAGCCTGCGCCTGTTGAGCCTGCCCCAGGAAGTTACCGAAATGGTGCGCAAGGGCACCCTTTCCGCGGGCCATGCCCGGGTGCTGGCGGGCCTGGAGGACGAAGCCCGGCAGGTCGACCTGGCCCGGCAGACGGTACTGGCGGGCTTGAGCGTCCGCCAGCTGGAGCAGCTGGCCGCCAAGGCGTCAGAATTGCCCAGACCCCAACCTGCAGCAAGGCCCCTGCCGCTGGAACTGACCGAGCTGGAAGGCCGCATGCGTCAGGTGCTGGGCGTGCGCACTACCTTTTCCGGCAGCGCCAAACGGGGCAAAATCGTTTTGCAGTACTACAGCGCGGAAGAACTGGAACACCTCTATCAGGCCTTGGAACGCCTGGCGGGGGAAGAGTAGGATAGGGATCTCCCCGTACCCCTCCAGGAAAACATGAATTTATATAAGGTACTGGAATGCGGCGATTTCCCTACAAGCAAATCCCCCGGCTTTACAGGCCGGGGGATTGCTATGGAGCTTTAGCGTTATGAATCCACCAGTTGAGCTGGTGGGGGTAAAAGGCTTTAGCTTTCAGCCGTAGAGCGAAGCGAATGACAAGTTTTTTTGCCGTTCGCAGCGCAAGAGTAAGGGCTATAG
>JAFADG010000058.1 GCA_023425025.1 Bacillota bacterium | reverse complement strand
GCTCGTTTACGAGCGGTGGGGCATGAAATGCAGTTGATAGATGGTTCAATGCGTCTTGAGACGCGGCTAGTAAATTCGCCTTGAAGGCGCGGTGCATACCACCGGCTAAGCCGGTGGTTTTGATTTGCTGTTTGCGGAGAGCTACGTATTTGCGCTTGGCAGGCAGGCGGCAGGCCTGCGGAATAAAGCGTGCATCAAATATCCTTCTCCAATATAAAGTTTTTGAAGGATGGGTTCGGGAAGGGAACTTTTTGCAAAAAGTTCCCTTCCCGAAAACACATAAAAAACGGCCTTTCCCTTGATGAGGGGGAACATTGTTGCTATAATGGGGAAGATTATTCGGCTTGACAGGAGGGCGCAGCATGGAATGGACGGCCATCTTAAATGCGGATCCCGAAGTGGCAAAAGCAATGGAGCTGGAGCTTACACGGCAGCGGGAGCATATTGAACTGATTGCCTCTGAGAATTTTGTTTCCCCCGCGGTGCTGGCGGCAATGGGTACGCATCTTACAAACAAGTATGCCGAAGGCTATCCCGGCAAGCGCTATTACGGCGGCTGCCAGTATGTGGACCTCGTGGAAGAACTGGCCCGGGAGCGGGCCAAGCAGATATTCGGGGCAGGCCATGCCAACGTGCAGCCCCACAGCGGCGCCCAGGCCAACATGGCCGTCTATTTTGCCATGCTCAATTACGGGGATACGGTGCTGGGCATGAACTTAAGCCACGGCGGGCACCTGACCCACGGCAGCCCAGTGAACATGAGCGGCAAATACTACAGGTTTGTTCCCTACGGCGTGGAGCCCAATACCGAGCGCATCGATTATGATCACGTGATGGATATTGCCAGGGAAGCCAAGCCCAAAATGATTGTGGCCGGCGCTTCCGCCTATCCCCGGATCATCGAATTTGATAAGCTGCGCCAGATTGCCGACGCGGTTGGCGCCATGCTGATGGTGGACATGGCCCACATCGCGGGGCTCATTGCCGCCGGCGAGCATCCAAACCCCGTGCCCTATGCGGACTTTGTGACCACCACCACCCACAAGACGCTGCGCGGGCCCCGGGGCGGCATGATCCTGTGCCGGGAGCAGTACGCCAAGGAAATCGACAAGGCCATTTTCCCCGGTACCCAGGGTGGCCCCCTGATGCACATCATCGCCGCCAAGGCCGTGTGCTTCAAGGAAGCCATGGAGCCGGAGTTTAAAACCTACCAGCATCAAATCATCCTCAATGCCAAGGCCATGGAGCATGCCTTTGCGGCGGAAAACATTCGCATGGTGTCCGGCGGCACCGACAACCATTTGCTGCTGCTGGACCTTTCCGCAACGGAAATGACGGGCAAGGAGTTGGAGCGGCTTTTGGGCCTGGCCAACATAACCGTCAACAAGAACACCGTGCCCAACGAGCAGCGCAGCCCCTTTGTGACCAGCGGCATCAGGGTCGGCACGCCGGCCGTCACCACCCGGGGATTGAAGGAAGCCGATATGGCGAAGGTCGTTTCGTTTATTGCGCGCATCATAAGGGAAGGCGAGGGTGCCTGCGGTGAGGTCAAGAACCAGGTTGTGGCATTGATGAAGGATTTCCCCTTGTATTAAGGAGAGCTCTTCCCGGATGCTTTTTGCCGCCTGCCTGTCTGAAAAAGGTATTAAAGGCCCCCATCCTTCCCCTGTGAAGGATGGGGGCTGTTATATCCATGAATACTCAGTCGAATACACAACAACCGGTGCAAGGATCAAACCAGCAGCAGCGGCAAGGATCCCAGCATAAGAAACGCCATTCACACTTTTTGCTGTCCCATAGACATTTGCAGCAAAATTCCTGCGATGAATCGTGCTTTTCCATTTGTTTCACCTCGTGTAGTATCTGGTAAGTGATGGGCGATGCTGCAAACGCACCTCCCCACTGCAGTCTATGCCCGGTCGTGCGTCTGGGTGAAAGCAGGAAGGGGATTCCACCGCGGCTTCTCTTCCTTTTGCCCGTATCCTGCCATTTTTGATGGATGCCGCGATTTTGCCTGGTATAACATATAGCAGTGTTTCTCTTGAATAAAACACATTGTCGTGCTATGATGAACAGGCAGGAAATATTTTCAAGGAAGCGGCATTATGGATGATAAGCTCAACGTATGCCTTTTGAATGAATCGTTTCCGCCGGTGATCGACGGCGTGGCAAACGCCGTCCTTAACTATGCGGACATCATCCAGCGCAAGTATGGCAGCGCCGTTGTGGCGGCGCCCAAATATCCCGGCGTCAAGGATGATTATCCTTACCGCGTCATCCGGTATCCGAGCATCAACACGATGAAATCTGTCGGATGCCGGGTTGGCATACCCTATTGGCCCGGCGCTGTCCGCGAGCTTGTCAAATGCGACATCGACATCATCCACGCCCACAGCCCGTTTGTCTCGACGCTTGTTGCCCGCTCGCTGCGGGCATCGGCAAACGTTCCCATTATTCTTACCTATCACACGAAGTTCGATATCGCCATCAAGAATGCCGTTGAGTCCGGCTTGATCCGGTCGGCGGCCATCAAATTCATCGTTGCCAATATTCAGGCGTGCGACGAGGTCTGGGTCGTCAGCGAGGGCGCGGGCGAAAACCTGAAAAGCCTGGGCTACAAGGGCAGCTATATTGTGATGGAGAACGGCGCCGATTTTCCGCGGGGCAGCGCCACGGCGGGGGAAATTGATGCGATCAGCGCCGAGTATCATCTGGAAAGCAATGTTCCCGTATTCCTGTTCGTCGGCCGGATGATGTGGTACAAGGGGATACGGATCATCCTCGACGGGCTTCTTGGCGCAAAATTGCAGGGCCTGCGTTTTAGAATGATCTTTGTCGGTGAAGGCGGGGATTTTGAGGAAATCAAAGCCTGCGCGAAGATGCTTGGGTTGACGGACGACATTATCTTTACCTGCCTCATTACGGACAGAAAGAAGCTGCGGGCCTTTTTCTCGCGGGCGGACCTGTTCCTTTTTCCATCCACGTTTGACACGAACGGTCTGGTTGTCCGGGAAGCCGCGGCTTGCTCCCTGGCCAGCGTGCTGATCAAAGGCAGCTGCGCCGCCGAGGGCATCACGGACGGACGGCACGGCGTTTTGATCGATGAGAACGCGGCCTCGCTCACCTATGCCCTCCTGCGCCTGGCCAGTGACCGGGATGGCATGAAGTCAATGGGAAAAAAGGCCATGGAGGAAATCTATGTTTCCTGGGACGACGCCGTCGGCAAGGCGGCCGAGCGCTATCAGATCGTCCGGGAAAACTATAAAAGCATCGCGGTTCACCGGTTTTCAATGAAAAGGGCATTTCACGCCGGCCGGCGCTATCGAAAGCGCCATACATCGCTCTGAGCGTGATCTCATTCTATCCCACTAATGTATCAAAGGGGAACTGAATGATCCAAAGAAACAATGGTACGATTGCCACGATGCACAGCCAGGCTGCCAAAGGCTTTTTGTAATGCACCATTACGATGAAAAACAGGCCGATATCAAAGAAGAACGAGTAAAGCGTATTCCAGCCGTTGAGGTATACAAATTTACCTGCCGCAAACATGACATATTCAATGAATGCATATATGATGGAAGCGATCACAATGTAGATGCCCTTCTTCCACAAACCGCTTGGCATATAGCCCAGAAACAACATCACAACGCATGGGAAGGACAAGACGACATGCAATAAGTCCATTATTGTATGACTGGGGATAAGCGTCGATTGATATTGCCATAAGGAGTGGTTGTGTGTAATAAAATTGAACGCCAAGTCGCCGACCATCATCAACAGAATCGTGGGATAATAGGCTTTCCAGTTCCGCCAATGGCCGCTCTTGATCAATATCAGCAGCACGATAATGAATAATAGCGTCATCACGATACCCTTTCATCCTATTTCTTATATATTTTCAATAAATAGGAAAGGATATTCTCAAATGTGCGGCCAGAACATAAAAAATACCCTTTGAAAACCAAATGTTTTCAAGGGCGTTCGTTGTAAAAAAGAAAAAAGCCTTATATTTCAAGGCTTTTCAAACGTGGTGACCCATCGGAGACTCGAACTCCGGACACCTTGATTAAAAGTCAAGTGCTCTGCCAACTGAGCTAATGGGTCGAAAAATGGCTGGGGTGGCAGGATTTGAACCTACGGATGCGGGAGTCAAAGTCCCGTGCCTTACCGCTTGGCGACACCCCAACGCTTTTTGACAGCCGCCAGGGAAAGGAAAAAATGGGGTGAGTAGTGGGGTTCGAACCCACGACTTCCAGAGCCACAATCTGGCGCTCTACCGCTGAACTATACCCACCACATAACTGGCGCGCCTGAAGGGATTCGAACCCCTGACCCACGGCTTAGAAGGCCGTTGCTCTATCCAACTGAGCTACAGGCGCATACCGCAGTCCGGCGACCCATTCAGCAAGGTTTCCGCTCTTGCTGACAGGATAAAATTTTACCACATGCAACCTTTGCTGTCAATATCTTTTTTCCTGCAAAAAGGACCAAAAAACAGCTTTATGCCGCGGGCTGTACGGACGCTGTTTACCGCAAAAACCGCTCCAGCGCCTTGGGCTGCACATCAGGGTTCAGTTCATGCACACGCCGGATGATCTGTTCCCGGGCGGCAGCGGGGGAAAGCGCATTTGCCTTTGCCATGACATCCTCTCCCCAGAAATCCTCGGCAAGGCGGAAGGTGGTCGCCGGCCAGCCATAGGGCATATTCTCCCTGGAAAGCTTGCGCGCTTCGCCGGAGATGGTCAGAAACATGCCGGTTTGAAGCCGGGTGAGCGCGGCCTCCAGACCCTTTTCACCAACGGCGGCCTTGATCTCGTGCAGCGCCGCCTCGCCCTTTGATTCCACAAACCGTAATATCGCGTGTTCCATATAGCCCATTTGTCCGGCTTGATATACCTCCTCGTAGGTCTGATGGCGCCTTTTGGCAGCCAGAAAGAAGGGCGCCCATTCCTTTGTGATGTAGCCGCCCTTTTGAAAAAACACCTTGCCGTAGCCAATGCCGCTCTCTTCCTTCAGCACCCGCATGCGAAAGGCCCATGGGTCGGTATCCGCGTCCCCGGTGTGCCAGCGGATGTTGCTGTCAAAAAGGCTTGCCAGCGAAAATATGCCTTCGCTGTTGTCGCCGGCCATGGAAAAGCCGGCGCGCTTTAGCTGGGTGCAAAAATCCAGGTAGCTGCTGATCGTGCCGAATATCATTGGTGAAGCTCCTTTAGTTTTCAGGCGCGTGCCTTGTTTCCAGCCGGCCAAACGCCCTCAAAAAGCGCACATTGCGCAGAAGGACGTCCGTCTTCCACCAGTTTTCGCTGATGGCAAATGCCTTGTCATAGCCTGCCCAGATCCAGGGGATGTTCCAGACCCCGTCCGCGTTGCGGGTTTCTGTGAGCCAATCCAATTCTCTTTCCACCAGGCCGTGAAAGTCCGCATACAGCGGATGCTGCGGCGTGCGTATGAATTCCGACGGCCGGCATGCATACCCTTCCCAGTTGTTTTCGTCGGCCTGAATCAGCCGGGCCATTTGCGCAAGCAGTTCCTTTTCCATGGCCTCCGCCGGGTATGCGCCTGTGAGCCCGGCCCGCTTGATCCAGCTGAGCAGCGACTCGACGCACAGCAGGGAGTGCATGGATATCTCCGGCGCGGCCAAAAAGGAGGCCACAAGCTCGCCCGCGATCTTTTTGCACCGCGCGGACAGCGCGGTCCCGGCTGGCGCGAAATACAGCCCGAAGCCTGCCAATATGCCCGTGGGATTGTACTCGCTGTGGCTGGTGCTTACGGAATCCATCTCCCACCAGGGGGCGTGGGGCGCGTCATTGTTGGAGGGCACAACGCTGAGCCAGCGGTCGCCTTCCATATCGGCGCCGCTGTCCAGGTATTGCAGCATGCTCCAAATCATGGGGCGATCCTTTTCAATCAAGCCGGTTTCCCACAGCAAATGGACCGCCGTGCTGGTCTGAATGGGGGAAGAAGCGGGGTTCCAGGCGTCCGCCTCCAGCGCATGGCCAAAGCCGCCGTCAGGATTTTGATATACTGACAGGGCCTTGCGCACGTTATCCGCGCTGCCGCCCTCAAAATGATACTGCCAGCGGTACAGATCAAGAGGCCTTGCGTTTGTGTACACAAAGCGCCGGATCGCCATTGCGTCGTCTCGGGACAGCATGATATGACCCCCTTGAGGTTTTTCTTTGGTTCCCATCAAACTTCGCTGCGCTTTGCGGGGATGCATCAACAAGTGAGGACGGGGATTGTTATTTTTTATTCTACCCCCCGGCATGCCGCCTGTCAACGAAAAGCTTGGAATGCACACTTTTTGCAATGCTTTAGTTTAGATAGTTGATTCTGGACGGGCATTTCAAGGCATGATATAATCGATTACACTGGTAATATTCGGTGCTTATTTCGCGCAGCTTATGTGTGCATACATTAAAGGAGGTTTCCCATGAGCATGAAAAAGTACGAATTCTGGTTTATTGCCGGCACCCAGTCCCTGTATGGGCCGGAAACGATCAAAGAGGTGGAAGAGCACTGCAAAATCATCACCGAGGGCCTTGACAAGGACGCGGCCATCGTCGGCAGCGTCAAATTCAAAGGCGCGGTGCTGGACGCCGCCTCCATCCAAAAGGTGATCCAGGAGGCCAACAACGCCCCGGCCTGCGCCGGCATCATCGCCTGGATGCATACCTTCTCGCCCAGCAAGATGTGGATTGCCGGCCTTACCCGATTGCAAAAGCCCTACCTGCATTTGAACACCCAGTTCAACCGCGACATCCCCTGGAATGAAATCGACATGGATTTCATGAACACCAACCAGTCCGCCCACGGCGACCGGGAGCACGGCTTCATCGGCGCGCGCCTGCGCCTGCCCCGCAAGGTCATTGCCGGCCACTGGGAAGACGCGAAGGTGCGCGCAAGGATGGGCCGCTGGATGCGCTCCGCCATCGGTGTCCACGAATCCCGCCAGCTGAAGGTCTGCCGCTTTGGCGATAACATGCGCGATGTGGCCGTCACCGAGGGCGACAAGGTGGAAGCCGAGATCAAGCTGGGCTGGTCGGTCAACACCCACGGCGTCGGCGACCTGATTGCCAGGATGGACAAGGTCACGGAGGCCGAGGTCGATCAAAAGATGGCGGAATACAGGCAAAAGTACGATATCAAGACCGATAATATGGCTGCCGTGCGCTACCAGGCCAAGCAGGAGGTGGCCCTGCGGGCATTCCTCTTGGAGGGCGGCTTTACGGCCTATACCGATACCTTCCAGGACCTGCAGGAAATGCGGCAGCTGCCCGGCCTGGCCACCCAGAATCTGATGAAGGACGGCTTTGGCTTTGGCGCCGAAGGCGACTGGAAGATTTCCGCCCTGACCCGCGTCATGAAGGTCATGGCCCAGGGCTTGCCCGGCGGCACCGCCTTTATGGAGGATTACTCCTACCATATGGACCCGCAAAACGAGGGGATCCTGGGCGCCCACATGCTGGAAGTGGACCCGGACATCGCTAACAACCGCCCCAGCATTGAGGTGCATGTGATGAATATCGGCGACCGGGAACCCCCGGCCCGGCTGACCTTTGCCACCGGCGACGGCCCGGCCATCGTGGCCACCCTGGTGGATATGGGCGACCGTTTCCGCATGATCGTCAATGATGTTCAGGCTCGAAGCCCCTATCAGCCCATGCCCAAGCTGCCCGTGGCCCAGGTGATGTGGAAGCCCCTGCCCGATTTGAGCACCTCCGCCGAGGCCTGGATCCTGGCCGGCGGCGCCCACCACACGGTTTTAAGCTACCAGCTGGACGCGGAATACATGCGGGATTTCTGCGAAATGCTGGGCATTGAGTTCATTCACATCAATAAAGACACCACCATCCCGCAGTTGAGTAAGGAGCTTTTATGGAATGACGTGGTCTGGAAGCTGAAATAAAATATATAAGCTAACGAGGCTGTCGCGCCAACTTTGCATTGTGCATCATGTTGTTCAAGAAGAAGGGGTTTCGCGTCTTCGGACGCGACCAAGGGCTTTCCGATCGCCCTTTGGAAACCTTCGGACGCCACCATCTTGAATTTCTGTGCGACTGTGCATCTTGACGCGACAGCCTTTTTTCTGCAATTGCAAACCACTATTTGTTTCTGTATAATGAGCACAGTTGTATAGCGTTAATAAATATATAGTGTCCTGAAGGAGGGCCGGCCTGTGCGCAAATCGCTGTGTATCCTTATGCTTCTTCTGCTCCTCTTTCTTTCAGGCTGCACGCCTTCCGCCCCTGCCAGCCAAAAGTCCGCGGGGAGTTCCATCCTATTGGGCTATGCCCAGTTGGGCTCCGAAAGCGCGTGGCGCATTGGCAACAGCCAGTCCATCAAGGACGCGGCCCAGCGGGCCGGCGTGCAATTGATGTTTGAGAACGCGGAGCAGAGCCAGGAAAAGCAGATCAAAGCCATCCGTTCCTTCATTGCCTATCAGGTGGATGTGATCGCCTTTTCGCCCATCGTGGAGGACGGCTGGGATAACGTACTGCGGGAAGCCAAGGAAGCCGGCATCCCCGTTTTGCTGGTGGACCGGCTTATCAAAACGGAGGATGAAAGCCTGTACGTAGGCTTTATCGGCTCCGATTTTTATGAGGAAGGCCGGTCTGCCGGGCTCTTTTTGCAAAAGAAAACGGCGGAGTTGGACCATGTGCGCATTGTGGAAATCGCCGGCACGGAAGATTCCTCGCCCATGCGCCAGAGGGGACAGGGCTTTCGGGCCGTGCTTGGGGATGATCCCAAATATGAGATTCTGGAAAGCATCTCCGGCGACTTTCTCCTGTCCAAGGGCAGGGAGTGCATGGAGTATCTGCTGAAAAAGTATCCCGATATCGACGTGCTCTATTCCCACAACGATTCCATGACGCTGGGGGCCATGGAAACCATTGAAGCAGCCGGGCTTGTGCCGGGCAAGGACATCATCATCATCACCGTGGACGGGGAGCAGAAGGCCATCGATCTTTTGAAGGAAGGGAAGATCAACTGCGTGGTGGAATGCACGCCCCTGCTGGGGGATGTGGTCATGGCGCTTGCCCAAAAACTGGCGGATGGGCAGGCCATTGAACGTAACACCTATTCCAGTGAAACGGTGTTTACCGAGTTTGACAAAAATCTGGACAGCCTGCTGCCCAGAGGGTACTGAGCATGGGAACATTTATTGAACGGGCATTGAACCGGCTGCACGTAGACAGCAGCATCGGCAAGCGGCTGAAGTATTCCTACATCATCATCATGGGCCTGATGCTGATCCCGCTGATCGCAAGCGTCGGGGTCATGGCCAATTATGCCTTTCGGTATCATGACGTTATCAGCCAGATCAAGCGGGTTTCCTCCCTCAAGCCGCTGGTGGAGGAAGCGATCAAGGATGAGTTGTGGAGCGTCGTCGCCGGCCGGAAAACCTTCTCAGAGGGTATGCATTACACATTGATCCGCCAGATCAACGGGGAGCTGGACAGCCTGATGGCTTCCAGCGTCACCCGCAACCCGATGGAATTGACCGTGGCCCGGCGCACCATGAATACCCTGGAGGATTATGTGAACCGCATGGGCCGGCAGATGGAGGCCGGCGAGCGGGTGGAGGATATCGAGGTGACGCTGGAGGAGGTCCGCAGCGTGGCCGCCCTGGTGGGCGACATGCTGGAGGACTTCATCGCCCTGGAAATCAGCGCGGCCACCGATACCAGCACGCACCTGCAGAACATGCTGGGCGTGATCCTGGCCGGCGAGGCGGTGCTGCTGCTTTTGACCATCCTGTTCGCCATGATGGCGCAGGCCTCCCTGGGGGAGACCATCCGCCGGCCCATCGCCCAGTTGGAGGAGTTTGCCGGCAGCCTGGCCGGGGGCAACCTGCTGGCCCGGGCGCCCACAACTGAGGTGGAGGAATTGAAATCCCTCACCGCCAGCCTGAACATCATGGCCGGCAAGCTGTCGGACCTGATCGAGGAAAACAAGCGGGAGCAGGAGAATTTGAAAAAAAGCGAGCTTCGGGCGCTGCAGGCGCAAATCGCGCCCCATTTTTTGTACAACACCCTGGATGCCATCGTCTGGCTGGCGGAAGCCAGGCGTACGGCGGAGGTGATTCAAGTCACCCAGGCCCTATCCGACTTTTTCCGCATTTCCTTAAGTCAGGGCCGGGATTGGATCCCCCTTTCCCAGGAGGTCCGCCACCTGCAGGGGTACCTGACGATTCAAAAGATACGCTACAGGGACATCCTGGACTACCATATCGATATCCCGGAAAGCCTGTGCGATTATCAGATTTTGAAGCTCGTCATACAGCCCCTGGTCGAGAACGCCATCTATCACGGCATCAAGCACCGGCGCGGCCGGGGGTTGGTGGAAATACGGGGCTGGCAGGAGGGTGAGTTCATTCACATTCAGGTCAAGGACGACGGCGTGGGCATGACACAGGAGCGGCTTGCCCAAATCCGCGCCTGCCTGACGGAGGGCGACATCATGTGCAGCGAAACCGCCGGCTACGGCCTGTATAACGTGAACACCCGCCTGCAGCTGTACTACAGCCCGCCAAGGGGACTGGCCATCGAAAGCGGGCCCCAGGGCACCGCCGTTTCCTTTTCCGTTCCCGTAAGGAGGCAGGACCATGTATAAGGTTTTTCTGGCGGACGATGAAATCGTGATCCGGGAGGGGATACGCAACAACGTTCCCTGGGACCAGACGGATTTTGTTCTGGCCGGGGAGGCGCCGGACGGGGAGATCGCCCTTTCCATGATCCAGGATATCAAGCCGGACATTTTGATTACCGATATCAAGATGCCCTTTATGGATGGCCTCCAACTGTGCCGCTCCGTGGCCCATACCATGCCCTGGATGCAGGTGGTGATCCTAAGCGGCTACGACGAGTTCGCCTATGCCAAGGAGGCCATTTCCCTGGGCGTAAACGACTATCTGCTAAAGCCCGTCAACGCCCAGGAGCTTTTGACCGCCCTTTCCCGCATTGGCGGGCGCATACAGGAGGAGCGGAAAAAGCAGGCCGATTTGCAGGCGCTGAAAGAGCAGTTTGCTTCCAGCAGCCGCTTCATGCAGGAAAAGCTGCTTAGGGAGCTGTTTTCCCCCACGCTTGCAAAGGAGGATATGGGGGAGATACTGGACCGGTCCCGCAGGCTGCACATGGCGCTGCTGGCCAAATGGTATCTGGTGATGCTGGTGTCGCCGGGCTATGGAGATGCGCGGTATGAGGAATCCATTGCCGTGCTGGGCGCGCTCAAGCGGCTATGCGACGGGAGCGCCGGCGCGGTGCATTTGTGCGAGGTGGGCGGCCAGCCTGTTTTGCTTGTGCTGGGAGACAATGAAAGCGACCTGGAGGAGCGGGCCTGGGGCCTTGCCCAGGCGGCGCAATACGGCATAGAGCAGACGGTAAGGATCCCCATTCAATTGAGCATCGGCTCCGCGGTCAAAAACCTGTGGGAGGTGCGGGATTCCCTGTCCGCCGCCCAGGCGGTGAAGCGCACCATGGGCGCGTTTCAGGAGGAAAATGACAAGCGGCGCATCATGGGCATTCATGACGTGGGCATCACGCCCGGCCTGTCCCTGCTGAATCTGGATGTGGCGCCAATCGGGGAGCAGCTGCAGTATGCCACCCAGGAGGACTTGGAGAAAATACTGAGGCATTATGTGGATTCTCTGGGGGACATGGCCATGCGCTCGGCCATGATGGCCAACTACGTATACGTGGAAATCATGCTGGCCGCCTCCCGCATCATCAAGGAAAACGGCGGCGTGCCGCAGGAGGTGATGCCGGAACTGGCCGGCCAAAGCCTGGGGGAAAACACGCAGACCGTGGAGGACGTGCTGCCCCTTGTCAGGGATATCCTCTCCAAGGCCATTTCCTTCCGCGACCAGCAAAGCGCCACCCGCTACGGCATGGTGATCCGGCGGGCCCAGGCCTACTTGAACGAGCACTATCAAAACCCCGGCATTAGCCTGCACGAGGTGGCCAGGCACGTGGCGCTGAGCAACAATCATTTTTGCACCGTGTTTTCTCAGGAGATGGGGATCACCTTCACGGAATGCCTCACGGGTCTTAGGCTGAACAAAGCCAAGGAGCTGCTGCGGACCACCAGCCTGCGTTCTTCCGAAATCGCGTATCAGGTGGGTTACAACGACCCCCACTACTTCAGCTACCTGTTCAAAAAGAATACGGGGCTGACGCCAAGGGATTACCGGCGGGAGGGGTAAGGGAAAAGGGATATTCAAAAAGGCGATGCTGTGCCCGAAGGGCTCCTTGGCACAGCATCGCCTTTTTGTGTACTACAACCGCTTGCAGCTGGGGCGGTCCCTGCCGCCGCGCTCTACCTGATAAAACCCGATCAAATTGCTGGGCCGTGACTGCATATATACGTTTTTGACATCCTGCGCGTTGCGCATATCAAAACGGACGGACAGCCCACAGCCGGCGGAAACATCACGAGGGGTGGCGACGACGCCTACCTTGACGCCGGCCCGCTTCAATGCAGATTCAAAACGCAGCACCTGCTGCCGGGAACGGAAGGCAGCAATGCCGAAAATCTCATCCATAGGGTTAAATCCTCCTTCCCTCCTCATATAGTATACGGTCAAGAAGCGCCGTGTGCGCACTAAACCAGGGAAGAGAGGCCGGACGATGATCTATTTGGATAACGCAGCCACCAGTTTTCCCAAGCCGCCGCAGGTGGTCCGGGCCATGGCGGGAACGCTGAACCGCATTGGCGGCAACCCAGGCCGGGCCGGACACCGCATATCGCTGGCCGGCGGGCGCGTGATCCGCGCATGCAGGGATCACCTGGCGGAAATGTTCCGCATGGAAAAACCGGAGCAGGTGATTTTCACCAACAACTGCACCGACAGCCTGAATATTGCCATACGGGGCACCCTTCACCAGGGCGACGAGGTGATTGTCAGCCACGGCGAGCATAACGCCGTCATGCGCGTGCTGACGGGCTATGAGCGCCAGGGGATGATCTCCGTCAAGGTGATGATGCCCGGGCCGGACGGCCTTTTGCAGCCCAACCAGCTGCATACCCTGTTTGGGCCCAGAACCGCACTTGTGGTGTTGAACCACGCTTCGAATGTGACGGGGGTGGTGCAGCCGGTCAGCCGCCTTGGCATGGTATGCCGGGAAAACGGCATCCCCTGCCTGATTGATGCCGCGCAGACGGCAGGGGTGCTGGATGTGAGCCCCAAGGCGCTGAACGCGGATATGGTGGCCATGGCGGGCCATAAGGGGCTGCTGGGGCCCCATGGCACAGGCGTTTTGCTGCTCGCCAATGGCATGCTGCCAAGGCCCTTCCGGGAAGGGGGAACGGGCTCCCGCTCCGACAGCATGGTCCAGCCCGACGACCTGCCGGACAGGTATGAAAGCGGTACCATGAACCTGCCTGGAATTGCGGGCCTGCTGGCCGGGGCCCGGTTTGCGTCAAAGCATATGTGGGAAATACGCGAATACGAAGAGGAGCTGACCCAAAGGCTTCGGGACGGCTTGAAGGATATCGGCAATGTGACCGTTTATGGTGATGAAAACGCGCCCAGGGTAGGCGTCGTCAGCTTTAATGTGCGCAATATGGAAAGCGGCGAGGTGGCGGACGGCCTGGACCGGGCGGGCTTTGCGCTTCGGGGCGGCATGCATTGCGCGCCGAGCATCCACGGCTGGCTGGGGACCATGGATACCGGCGCGGTGCGGGCCAGCGTGGGCATATACAATACGGAGCAGCATGTGGATGACCTGGTGGCCGCGGTGGCCAAGATCGCCCGGGGCAAATATTGAGAAAAGGCTGCCAATGGCTTAAATCGTGTCTTCCTTGGCGCGCCGAATCTTGCTCAGCAAGGCCAGGCTCAGGCACAGCACCGCCGGCACGGGGTAGTAGGGAAGCCGCGTGATCAGGTAAAGCAGCAAAAGGCCGATGCCATACCAGAAATACCTGCGGGACCGGTGGGGCGCCAGAATGTGGTTCAGCCAAACACCGATGCCCACATGGCGTCTTTTTCGCGCGCCAAGGGCGACCAACTGATCATCCGTCACCGGGGCGGCCGCGCCCGCCAGGCGGGCCAGCCGTTCCTTGCCCACGATTTTGACCGGCGGTTCCGCCAGGCCCAGCTGGGCGCGGGCGGCGTTGTTCAAAGTCGATGCCGTGCACAGCACGCAGCGGTCGGCGTTGTGATGAAGGGCCGCGCGCTGCGCCTCGATGATATCCTGGGCGGAGATTTGTACGGACGGATGCAAATTGATGCAGCGGACAAGCACAGTGTCGTTTTCCAGCCGGCAAAGCACCCCCTCCTCCGTGATCCGCTCCAGACGCAGCGGGTGGGCCAGGGTCAGCCACAGCGCCGCCTGAAAATGGGCCTGCCGGGGAGGGGTCAGGGGCAGGGCTTCCAGCGCCATTTCACCGCCGATGCGCTGGCGCAGCGCTTCCTCCCGCCGGGCCACCGTTTTTCTCTTTCCCAGGCGGATGGCCAGGCTTACCAGCATGTAAAAGGCGATGCCCGCGAACAGTGCGGCCAGGGTCACGCCCCAGAGGAATACGAACCAAAGCACGCAGCAGATGAGTATCAGCAGGCGAAGGCCAATGGAATCCAGCGTTCCGCCCAGCCGTGTTTTTTCCAGGTATTGCTGCATGGCAGCCTCCATTTCTGTCGCGTTTGCAACGAATCGGGCAAATGACGCATTTTCTAGCCCGCGGACCTTTTCCATCCGGCTCCCATGGGGTATAATGGGATGGAGAGGAGGCGCTTGGTTGGAGACGCAGCGGATTGGGCTGATGGGCGGGTCGTTCAACCCCATCCATCAGGCGCATATACTGATGGCCCGTATGGCCATGCGGGAAGCGGCGCTTGACAAGGTATTGTTCATCCCGACGGGAAACCCGCCCCACAAGCGCGAGGGCCTGGCGCAGGCCGCGCAGCGGATGTGTATGGTGCGCATGGCCTTGGCCAGGGAAACGGCGCTGATCCCCTCGGATATAGAAATGAACAGAAACGGCATGGTTTATACAGTGGATACGCTGATGATGCTGAAAAACCAAATGCCAAACGCTTTATTTTATTACATTATCGGCGAAGACACGCTCTATGACCTGATTCATTGGCGCAGCCCGGAGAAAGTGTTTCAAATGTGCCGTTTCCTGGTGTGCCCCAGGCCCGGGACCGCGCAGGGCGTGGATGTCCCGGCGGTTACAAGCGAGCTGAAAAGGCTTGGGGCGGACTATTCCTATTTGAGCGGCGAGGCCGGAGACATATCCTCCACGGCCATTCGAAGGCGGCTTCAAAATGGGGAAGAGCCGGAGGGGATTTTGCCCGCGGTGATGGAGTACATCCGGGTGATGGGCCTGTTTGGCGTCACGGCCAGCCCCGCGGGCTTCGCGGCCCAAATGGACAAACTGTCCTCCTCCATGGGCCTCAAGCGCTTTGTCCACACCTTGTGCGTGGCTTACGCGGCAAGGCGGCTGGCCAGGCTGCATGGGGAGGATGAGGAGAAGGCGGCCCTGGCCGGGCTCTTGCACGACTGCGCCAAGGGCATGGATTTGGGCCGGATGCAGGAGTATATCAAAAAGCTGGGGATAAAGGTCGATAAGGATATTTTTTCGTCCGGGGCGCTTTTGCACGCGGTGGCCGGCGCCCAGGCGGCCAGGCTGGAATACGGGGTCCGGGATCAGGCGGTGCTCTCGGCCATAGAAAACCACACGCTGGGAAGTGTGCCCATGTCGCGGCTGGATATGATCGTATGCTTGGCGGATAAGATCGAGCCGGACCGGGAAAACTATCCAGGACTTGACGAGGTCCGCCGTCTGGCGCAAACGGATCTTGCGGATGCGCTGCTGCTTTCCTTTGATCGGACGGAAAGCTACGTAAAAGAGCAGGGGAACGCGCCGCACCCCGCCACCGCGCGCACGGTGCACTGGCTGCGGAGTTTGAAAAATAAAGGGATTGACACCAAGGAGGAGACCGTATGACGGAAGGGACACTGGCCCGGAAAATTGCGGACATACTGTATGACAAGAAGGCGCGGGACATCGTGGTGCTGGAGGTGGGGCACCTGACGATCCTCACAGATTTTTTGGTGGTCGCCACCGGCCGGTCTGCCATACAGGTTAAAGCCCTGGCGGAGGAAGTGGATGACCGGCTGGCGGAAGCCGGCGTGGCTCTGCGCCGGAAGGAAGGGCAGAACGAGGGCCGCTGGATTGTTATGGACTACAGCACGGTTATGGTGCATTTGTTCCACCAGGAAGAGCGGACGTATTATAACCTGGAACGGTTGTGGGATGACGGGCACAACCGCATGCTCCTGCCTTTTCAACAGGAAGATGCATAATTTTTAACAAACCATTTACACATGATGGAAAATGTAGTAAAATGATTCTGGTTTTGTGAGAAGATGATCCAATTCCCGATAACCGGAAAGGGGATAGGTGATGGAAACCAGAATGATTCCCCGAAACCTGATGGAAGAATTGGTGGAAGACAAGCTGGATGAATATATTCTGGATGCGGGTGTGTGCACTTGTGAACGCTGCCGCGCCGACATTATGGCGTTGGCTTTGAACAATCTTCCTCCCAGATACATCGTCAGCATCAGCGGAGACGTGTATTCCAGATTCGACGCGGTGAGGACGCAGTTTCAGGCGGATGTGATCATTACGGTGCTCAATGCCATTGAAGTGATCAAAAGCAGGCCGCGTCACGAGTAATGGCTATAACCGATGCATAGGACTCTTTGATATGATCGTCAGAACGCCCCCTCCCGCATGCGGGAAGGGGCGTTCGCGTTACCCGGAAGGGGGGGCGGTCAGTAAGCAGAGGCTTCCCCTCGAGGGGAAGGCTCTGGAATGCCGTTTCATCACGGCCTTATTTTCTTTTCACCGGCTCCATCAGCCGCAGGAAGTACTCGCGGCCGCTGCCGTCGGGCGCGTCGCCGCGGACATGCTCCTCATAGCACTGCCTGGAGGCATCCGGCGTGTACTCGTCGTGGGCATGAAGGTATTGCATCAGCTTTTTCCAGGAGCCGCCGATGTCGTCGCCGCTTTCCATCACGGCGTACAAGCCGCCGTGTACGGTGGTCTCCTTCAGCGGGGCGGTTATTTCCACGCCGTCGGGGATGATGGCCAGCATCCCATAGCCGTAGGGCTTGCCCTCGCCGCTGGGATAGGGGGGCATATCGCTGCCGAAATAGCGGGCCGTTCCCTCCAGGCGGCGGGCCTTTACCCACTCGATTACGGTTTTCTGCGCTTCCTCCTCCGGGGAAAGGCTGACGGCGGTATAGCCGGCTGCCCGCATGGCGGGCAGGGTAACAAAGCGGACGGCGGGGGTACCGATGGTTTCATGAAGCATGATTTCCTTCTCCTTTTTTTCTTCTCCGGCGCCTTTTGCGGGGACGCCGGCGACTATTAGCTCGAGGCTGTTTTCCGTAAGTTCCGGACCAAGGCTTCCAATGGTGCCAAGCAGCGACCGCAGGCGTTTTTCAAGGCCGGCGTAGGAAAGGCGCGTTTTGTCCAGCTCGTCAAGATACCGGCGGAGGATGCTTTCCAGCGTTTCGCACTTGCCGCTGTCCAGGATCCGTTTGATATCCTTGAGGGAGATGTCGTATTCCCGAAGCAGGGCCGTTACCCGGATGAAGAATACATTCCGGCTGTCATAGCTCCGCCAGCCGGAATCCATATCACGCCGGCTTGTGATCAGGCCTTCGGCCTCCCAGTGCCTGAGCGTCCGGCTCGTCAGCCCAAGCTGCTCAGACAGTTTGTTGATGGCAACAAAGTGGTCCATAGTGTCCTCCTGAGTGGTCTTTTGAGATATCTCACGATCATTGTATCACTTGACGCCGCGTCAAGCGCAAGCGCCTTTTTCAAGAAAATTTCAAAAAATATGCAGCAGCCGGTGCTTGACAGCATTTGGGTGTGATGATATAGTAACACGTGGAAATAATCCAAGCAATTGTGTAAGGAGGTGAAGCGCATGACCCGTATGGCTCGAATTGAAGAAATGAAGCATTCCGCCATTTGGCAGAATATCGGGGAAGTGGCAGTTCAAACAGGTTTTTTCGCGTTGCCCGTGCATTTGTATGCCCATTTGCGGCCGGAATTGCGCTTCCCTGACGGCACTTACCCTGTTTCGCTGAAATAGCGGAAGGGTCTGATATGCTTGTATACCGGGAGCGGCTGCCGCCGCCCCGGTTTTTTCATGCCCAAAAAGATAGGAGCAATTTTTATGCAAGACAATAAAAGGCCGTCATTTTTGAAAGGCCTGCGCGCTGTGGCGGGGCTTTCCGCCCGGCAAGTGTTTGACGGCAGCCTGTTTCAGCTGCTGGGCGAATACGCGCTGCGCTTTATGCAGTTTTTGATGCTGACGCTGATCTGGCGCTCGCTGGCGGCCGGCGGGGCCGACCTTGGCGGCATGGATCTTTCGCAGTTGATGACCTATACCCTGATGGCATCGGTGCTGCGCCAGGAGCTGGATATCATTACCCCCGCCACCTCCGCGCTGTGGGAAGGCTCCATCATTGGCAGATATACAAGGCCGCTGCCGGTTTTGCAGAGCTTGACGGCGGAAACCATCGGCCGGTGGTGGGTGCCGGTATTCTTTCTGTACGGGTTGCCCCTGTGGCTGTTATCGCCCCTGCTTCAAATCAACCCGCTGCCGCATAGCCTTGCATCCGGGCTGATGGCCCTTGCAAGCCTTGCGCTAAGCAGTTCGCTGGGGTTTGCGCTGGACTTTTTGTTCGCCTCCCTGGCCATGCGCATGAAAAACGGCTGTTGGGCGGTGACCCACGTGCGGGAGGCGCTGTTTGCCCTGTTATCCGGCGCACTGATCCCCTTTTCCCTGATGCCGGCGCCGATTGCGGCGATACTTGCGTATTTGCCCATGGGCTCCATCGCCCACGCGCCGCTTACGCTGTATGTGGGGCTGGGGGACCCGCTGCGGTTGATTTTGCTGCAGGTGGCCTGGAACGTCGTATTATGGCCTCTGGCTTTGGTTATTTTCAAAAAAAGCGAGGAAAGGATGATTTCCTATGGCGGCTAAATGCAAACAGCTTTTCCGTTTGTTTCGCACTTATGGCAAAATGGACCTGATGTGGTTTCTGCGGGATACCAAGTATTGTCTTTTGCAGATCGTCACGGATGTGATCAGCGCGGGGGCGGCCATGGCCGGCGTATTCGTGCTGGCCGGCCGGTTTGGCGGTATCGGCGGCCTGACGCAGGATCAGCTTCTGTTCATGCTGGGGTATACCATGCTGGGGGACGGGGTGTTTTCCCTCTTCTTCATCGGCTACAACGCGGGGCAGGTCAGCCGCACCATCGGCCGAGGGCAAATGGACCATTGCATGATACAGCCGGTTCCACTGTGGATGCAGCTTGTGACCGGCGGGTTTTCGCCCATATCCGGGTCGAGCATCCTCCTTTGCGGCATCGGCTTTACGGTATACGCGCTGGGCCGGTTAAAGCTGGCCGTCACCCTTGGCTTCATCGTGATGCTGCTCCTGAGCGTGTTCGCTTCCGTTATTGTGTTTCTGGCCTGCGTGTACCTGGTATCCTGCATCGCCTTCTGGGCGCCGGTGGCCGCGGAGGAATCCGCCTCGCTGGTGCATGAAATGTTTGGTACATTAAAGCGCTATCCCCTGGGGGGAATAGGAATGGGTTGGCAAGCGGTGTTCTGCTCGGTGCTGCCTGTAGGCATCGCCGGCTGGTTTCCCAGCCTGTGGCTGTTGGGCGGCAGTCAGGCGCCCATGGTTCCGGTATGGACTTTTATGATAGCCTCCGCATTCGGCCTGATGGCCGTACTCGTATTTCGGAAAGGAATGAAGCATTATGCAACAGGCGGCTCGCCAAGATATTCTGGCTTTGGACATCGTTAACGTCAGCAAAACCTATACCCAGTGGCAGCGCTCCGGCCGGTGGAAGGATATTGTGAAGAACCTTGTCCGGCCGGAGAAAAAAGTGGTCAAGGCCCTGGACGACCTTTCCCTGCAGGTGAAAAAGGGCGAGTTTGTGGCGTATGCCGGGGCTAACGGCGCCGGCAAAAGCACCACCATCAAAATCCTCTCCGGCATACTGCAGCCGACCCTGGGCCGTGTGTCGGTGCTTGACATGTCGCCGGCCAGGGAGCGGGTGGCGCTGATGCGGCGCATCGGCGTACTATTCGGTCAGCGCACGGAGCTGTGGTGGGATCACCCTGTCATTACCAGTTACGAATGGAAAAAGAACGTATGGAATATTCCTGAGGACGTTTATCAGCGGAATCTTGCCCTGGTGACGGAGCTGCTGGACCTGAAGGAGCTGCTGCATACCTTCGCCCGGGAATTGAGCCTGGGGCAGCGGATGCGGGCGGACCTTGGCATGCTGCTGCTCCATGATCCCGAGGTGCTGTTTCTGGATGAACCGACCCTGGGCCTGGATGTGCTGGTCAAGCGGCAGATGATCGACTTTTTGAAGAAGGTGAACCGGGAAAAGGGCACCACGGTGATTGTCACCAGCCACGACATGGACGACCTGGAGGCCATGGCCCAGCGGATCATCCTCCTGTCCAACGGCAAAATTGCCTTCGACGGCGATTTTCAGGCGCTGCGCCGCGTGCAGGGCGGGTTCAGCCGCCTGCTGGTTACCGGGCCGGAAGCGCCGCCCCAGTGGCCGGGCATGGAATGGATATCCACCCATGAGGGCGTGCACGAATACGCCTTCCAGCAGGCGGACGCGAACTTTTCCGAGGTGCTCAAGACGCTGGCGGGCACGCCAGGCATCACCGATCTGGAGATGCGCAAAGCGCCTATCGAGGAAGTGGTGGCCTCGCTGTATCTGGAATGGAAGAAGGAAACGGCGTAACGGAATGGTCCCCGGAGCGCGCACGCGCTCCGGGGATATGCAATGTTTCTGTATTCTCATGGATATATTCCTTATTTTGCTATATAATCTACCTTGCAGGACAAACAGCACCCGGTGCTGCTGCGTTAAAAAGGGAGGATTTGGATGGCGACCTGGATCGTGCATCTTCGCGTGACAGACAAACTGCTGGACAGCATACCGGATATTTCTCCCATAGCGTTCACGGTTGGGAATATTGCCCCGGACAGCGGCATACCCAATGGGGATTGGTCCGCGTTTACGCCCAGCGGCGATATATCCCACTTTAAAACCACCGATGCCGATGGGTTAAAGGATATACACCTCCAGGAATATGTGGAGCGCTATTTTTCCGCGGAGCAGCGAAGAACATACAACAAGGAGCAAGCCTCTTTTTACTTGGGCTATCTGACGCATTTGATGACGGATGTGATGTGGGCCGACGGAATTGCCCGCCCGTGCATCGGCAGGTTCCGCACCCTGTATGATACGGACAGGGAAGCCTGGATGGCGGCACTGAAGAAGGATTGGTACGACCTGGACTTTTTGTATCTTAAAAAGAATCCGGATTTCAGGGCCTTTGCCCTTTACGCAAGCGCTGTTGGATTCCGCAATGGCTATATGGATTTTTTCAGTACGGATGCTTTTGACAACAGGCGGGAATACATCGTGGGCTTTTATCGCGGCGGAAGGGAGAACGTGCAAAGGGAATACACCTATTTGAAGGAAGAAGAGATGGACCGGTTTGTGGAGGAATGCGCTGACAAAATCGTACAGATGCTGAAGAAAGGATACCTATGAGCACATTGATGCACATAAGACAGGGCACCGCCGAAGAAATGCGGGCTTTGTGGTATAAGCAATACACATTTGAATTTATGGCAGACAGAATCAGAAACAACCAGGCTGAATTCTGGACAATTGAAATGGATGATCGGTTGGTTTGCGAACTGTATGCTTTCTTTGAATTGGACGACAAAGACTTTGCAGACGGGAAAACCACAGCCTATTTATGTGCCTTTCGCGTGGCCCAAGCATTGCGTGGCAAAGGACTGGGCACAAAGCTTGTGCGAAAAGTATTGGAAAGGCTATCGGATTTGGGCTTTTCGTATGCTACAATAGGCGTAGAACCTGGAGAAATCGCCAATGTAAGATTGTATGACAAATTAGGCTTTACAGAAAAAGTGAAGACGCTTTCTGTTGATCCCTGCGACGTTGACAGTGAATTCAAGCCGGCTCCCTGTGCAGAATATGATTTATTGAGAAAGAAACTGTGAATGAAAGTCCATTTTCGCGCTCGCATTTAAAAGTGGGAGGATAAGCCATGATTAACGGAATCGCGGGATTTGCATATGACTGCAAAAATGCAAACGCATTGGCAGATTTTTATGTTGCGCTTCTTGGTTGGGAAAAAACACTGTCAGGCGATGGATGGGCAGGCTTGCGTTCGCCGCAAGGATGGATTTTTGCTTTTCAAGAGATTGAAGATTACATTCCTCCTGTTTGGCCATGGGCGCCGGGGAAACAACAGCAAATGGCGCATATGGATTTTCTGGTTGAGAATCTTGATGAAGCTGTTTCACATGCTTTAAATTGTGGGGCAAAAAGATCAGAAATGCAGTATTTTGACACATCCACCGTTATGTTTGATCCTGAAGGACATCCTTTTTGTTTGAGCACTGCAAAACAGTAATATCTTGTTGTGCGCATCATTCTCATTTGACTTGGCTGCCAAACAATAATTTGAACTCCAAATCATTTCATATTTTGCGGAGGTAACGGATGTCTATTGAGATACGCAAGTTGATACCAGCGCTTGCAGAAGATTACGTGCACTTTTTTGACACTACGCCGCACGATAAAAATGTGGAGGAACATAAATGCTACTGTGTGTGCTGGTGCAACGATGATTATGCAGGCAAGGATTTTTCATCAGCAGAGAAAAGAAGAAAATGGGCCCTGCAATATGTGAAAGGCAATAACATACAAGGGTATCTTGCGTATAGCGGCGATGCGGTCGTTGGCTGGTGCAACGCCAATACGAAATCAAACTGCTTGAAATGTGCCAGTTGGCAAAGATTTATGGATTATGTGCCTTTGGAGGAACTCAACGCGGGCATAAAGGTGAAATCCGTATTCTGTTTCGTGATTGCGCCGGAGATGAAACGAAACGGCATCGCCACGCTGTTGCTGGAGCGCGTATGCAAGGACGCGGCCCAGGATGGTTTTGACCTTGTGGAGGCATACCCGTACAAGGAATCCGGCTATCAATCGTCAGATTTTGGCGGCCATTTTGGGATGTATCAAAAGAGCGGGTTTCATGTGTCTTTGGAGACCGAACATGGGCTTGTCATGAGGAAGCAGTTAAAGTAGTACCGCTAAAGCCAACATTACAGAAGGCTGGAAAATTTGAATCTGAAATGGAGCAAAACGATGCAGCATGGTCCAAACCCGAATGCGGTTTATCCAAATGAGGCGATCAAGAGTGTTTGCTACATCAGGAATGTGATTACACGGCCCAACATTTTTGTGGGTGAATATACGTATTACGACGACTCAAATGGCCCGGAGCATTTTGAAGATCATGTCACTCACCACTATGCGTTCTTGGGAGATAAACTCATTATAGGCAAGTTTTGCGCCATCGCCAAAGGGATCGAATTTATCATGAACGGTGCAAATCATCGTATGTGCAGCGTTACAACTTACCCCTTTAACATTATGGGCGGCGGCTGGGAAAAATCGACGCCCGCACTGGACGACTTGCCTTTGAAGGGCGATACCGTTGTCGGCAACGATGTCTGGATTGGTCAGAACGTAACGGTGATGCCGGGGGTACACATCGGTGACGGGGCGATTATCGCTGCAAATTCCGTTGTAACAAGGAATGTGCCTCCTTATCACATAGCGGGTGGGAATCCCTGCAGTGTCATCAGGAAACGCTTCGATGACTGTTTGATTGAATACCTTTTACAGCTTAAGTGGTGGAACTGGTCGCCGGAAAAAATCTTTGAAAATCTTGATGCGCTGTGCAGTTGTGATTTGGAGAAAATCCTGTCGGTTAAGTGACAGACTTCAGTTTTTCAGCGGGACTGAGCACAGCACAAAAGATCGGTAAGCAAGTATTTGTCGGGTGGTTTTGAACTTTGGTTATATAATGTGAAATTCAGAGGATGTGTTAAGGTGGATAACATTGGTCTAATTAAGAAAACTTTTGAAGACCAAATGCATAAAAAGGCATGTTCGATTTACCAGTTTGAAAACATATTCAACAACTATGTTTTTAAAGTAGAAACAGAAACTAAGCCTTACATATTCAAGGTGTATGCCAAACGCGATTGGCCTGAGAACGGCAAGCTGCCGTTTGTTAGCCGTAAACTCAGCGAATATAATATTCCTCATGCGGAACTGTTGGTTTTCAATCGTGAGGACGAGATTTTCCCGAATGGCTACTTAATAGAGGAATGTCTGCCGGGGACAACCGCCGACCGGCTTGCGCTATCCCAGGATGAAACTTTTAAGCTGTATGAAAAACTTGCGGTATTGATTTCGCGTGTACACCAAATTAAACTGACCGGCTACGGATATACCGGAAACGGGATAGCCAAATACACGACTTTTTCGGAATTTATGTATGATGTACTTAAGGATAACACCTCGAACCTTACAACAAATGGATTAATAGAGACCATGGAATTGTCGGAAATCAATAAAGCGATTTATGCAAGACTAAAGTGTTGTGACGTATTCCCATCCATACTTTGCCACGGAGACCTTTCTACAAAGAATATACTTGTTGACTCAAATGATATAATGTTGATTGACTGGGACGATGTGCAATCACTTTGCTGGATGGCGGATATTGCTCGTTTGACTTTATGGATGAAATTAAACTATGACAGCAATATTGCCGATACTTGTCGAAAGGCTTTTCTTGACAATTATGAGACGGAGTATGACAAGAGCGCCTTTTTTGAAATTGAGGATACTCTTCATGTGTGGTATGGGCTGGACTACTTAACTTTTTTTGCAGGAACGAACATGGAAAAAAAAATAAAATTACTTTTGCAGGATTCTCGAAGAAAATGTGGAATATAAGCGGCTTTGTATTCAGCTATAGCGCATTTCAAGTTGAAACGGGTCAGGTTGAAATTTAAAGCGGCAAAGAAGCTGATTGAGGAAGCAAACAAATGAATGCGGATGAAATGCTGTTTTTTGATAAAAGGCCTCAAATGCTGCCGGTCTATGAAACGCTGCGGAACAAGCTTGCCCAAAAGTATCCGGATATTCAGGTAAGGGTGGGCAAAACCCAGATTTCATTTGGAAACAGGCATCTGTTTGCGATGGTCTCCCTTCCGCTTCGCCGTATCAAAAATGCCCCGGAAATGTATATGCTTGTTTCATTTGGCCTGTCCTACCGTTTGGATGCTTCACGAGTTTATCAGGCGGTGGAGCCTTATCCCAATCGCTGGACGCATCATGTCCTGATCGAGCACAAGGAGGATGTAGACGCCCAGTTGATGGAATGGCTGGAGGAGGCTTATCAATTTTCAAGGATAAAGTAATGGGTAGTAAATTCGAATTTGTCAGTCAGGGAGAAAAAATATGGATTGGCTTAACGAAGTGCAAAACAGAATTGGCAGAAAAAATCAAGTTCTCTTCGCTAAAGACAGTACGTTTTTAGCCGATTTGGCATCACTGATTCAGGAACAAAATCATCGGACAATGGTTTTGTGGGCATTTGAATTTGCCGATGAAACTGTTCAAAAGCTGCTTGAACGTTATCCGAACGAAAAGCGGCTCGAATCCGCCGTGCTGACATCAAAAGCGTGGGCTGCCGGTAAAGTGAAAATGCCCGTGGCGAAGCGCGCGATTTTGCAGGCTCACACAGTGGCAAAGGAAATTGACTCGCTTGAGGATATTGCTTTGTGCCATGCCATTGGGCAAGCTTGCGGCGTGGTTCATGCAAATGGACATGCGATCGGATTCCCAATCTATGATTTGACAGCTATCATCAGGAACTATGGTGTGCCAGACTGCAGAAGGGTTGTTGAGGAACGTAAGCAGCAATATATTGAGCGGATATATTATTGGCGGGAGCATTATAAAGACCATCCGTATGAATGGGCGGATTTTATGATGGCGGATTGAACATGCAGCTTTGAGCAGTCATCCTTTGGAAAAAGGAAAGGCTGGAAGTTCCAATCCCTTGCAAAGGCGCCCTCATTTTTTACGGAGGTCTGATATGTACCATATATCGCCCATGTCGCGCCGGTATGCAAACGAAATAGCCGGCTGGATATACCCGGCCGAGTACGCCGCCTATAGTTTTCAAAAAGACAGCGGTACAGTGAATGAATTATTGAACGGTGAGTATTTTGTCTGCGTTGACGCCAAAGAGAAGCTGACCGGCTACTTCTGCTTTGGCAGCTCCGCGCAGATCCCCACCATGGAAAGCGGCGTGTATGGCGCGGACAGGCTGGACATAGGGCTTGGCCTAAAGCCGGAATTGTGCGGCAAAGGGTTGGGCGCTGCTTTTATGGCATCCGGCATGGCATACGCCAGAGAGCATTTGGCGGCGCCAGGCTTTCGGCTGACCGTGGCTTGCTTTAACAAGCGCGCGGTGACTGTATATGCAAAGCTCGGGTTTTCCATTGCAGGCGAAGTGACCCATCAAAAAAGCAAGACCAGTTTTTACCTGATGATTGCTTAAGCGAAGGCAGACTGATTCCGATTTGCAAGGCTTTGCAGCATGGAGGAATAGAAAATGAACGGAAACCATCCGGCGTATTGGACCCGGGACCTTTCTACCACGGTACAAAAGCCGGTCTGAAGCCGGGCGACTTGCTGGAGCCCGGTCATCGCTCCAACTATGGCGAAGGTAAAAAGGCCAACTACGTCTACCTGACCGCAACAATGGATGCTGCCGTGTGGGGGGCGGAGCTTGCCGCCGGCAATGAACCCGGCCGGATCTATCGCGTTATGCCCACGGGGCCTATTGAGGATGATCCCAATTTGACGGACAAAAAGTTTCCGGGAAATCCGACGAGGTCCTACCGTACCAAATACCCGCTAAAGGTGGTAGACGAGGTGCAGGACTGGGTAGGGCACTCCATGGAAGCGCTTGCGAACATGCAGGCTCACCTGAATGAGCTGAAACGGCTTGGCATCGAGGCGATCAACGATTGACCGGATGGCGGCTGCCATTCCTGTTTGCCGATCATTTGTGCTGCGCTCAACACCGCTGACAGCTTGGAATTTGGAAACGTTGCATTATGCCATGCTGCTTTCAACATTCATAAAGAAACCGGTCATTCCATCTTGCAAAACATTTTTGGCAAGATGGAGCTGCTCCTTTTCCCAATATGGACTATACGGATCCTCATTATCAGGTGTCAGTATATTACACCCATAAAACAGTTCATCATATATTTCATTCAACGCATTTGTGTTTTGATCGCCCATAAATGCATATCCTGCGGAAAGTGCTGCATCAGAAAACATGTTCCAGAAATTTAACAGTTCACCGCAGTTATCAATGGTTTCTCCCTTCAAAATCCATTTTTCAAGATTATCAAAATCATATGTCGGCACGGAAGCATCTTCCAAGGAAAGGTGATGCTTGGATAGGAATTGATGCGCTGATATGCTATTGCCGAAGGAAATCATTTTTGAATGTTCATTGCAGAAAAACACGTCTTTTTCTCCTGAGCACCAAATACAGAAAAATTCACCGTCATTTTTTACACATCGAACTAAATAGTATTCCATTTTGTCTCCTACCAATGGCATATAAGCATTTCGCAGATCAAATTGGCCGAAAAATTGAAACTTGTCAGCTTTATGTTATGCATATTATACAAGGCTGTCTAATCAACGACAATGCCATGAATTACTATGCGACGCTACCCCTTTCCAATATTCCAGCAACTCCTTAATATATTCTAAAGTGCCACCATTGGGATTTTCAAACTGAACAGGGAATTGGAAACATGTGTTTGTAAATTTTTTACCGAAAACTGTCATTTCTTTTCCCTTTGGGCAATCGGCACCCGTACAAGATACACAAGGCATTACACTATCTTGAACGGCTCTTATGAACCCTTCCTCAAATTCGCCCTTGTAATCACCTGAAAAGAAAAAAACGCGCCATTTATCCTTATTCATTAATATGCTGCACAGATAATTTTTCTCATAGGGAATTCTCCAGTAATTTGGACCAAACCACTGCCGCGGCGTCATTTGATTCGTTCTTAAATAGGAGACGAATCCTAGCGCTGTTTCCTTCAAATCACCTTCAAGAAGTTCGAGAATTTCTTCTTCTATTTGGGGACTGATTTTCTCTCGCTCTTTATCCAAAGAGGCGCTGCATTTTTCGGACATTGGTTTCAATTCCTTTCGTATACTATATAGATATCAATCCACAATCCAAACCTACCCGGAAAACTCTCTGCCCTATTTTTTGAAAATTAGGACTTGAAATTTATTGCAGGTCTGTTTGTCGATATTTTGCGTTGTACCCATCCCCGCTGACAAATTGGAATCTGTTGAGGTTATGCCTGAAAAGTGCAATGGAGAAAGATGCTTATTTCTTTTGCAAGCATGACAATTCTTGATCAAACCATGTTTCAATGTCGTCCCGTATATCCAAAACTGAAGCATTAAGCGGTATGGGAAGTCCACGGCAACCGCCATCACAATGACCGATTTCTCTTTTTCTGCCGCAGCCATATCCCTTTGCAATCAGTTCCTGCAAAATGGGAGAAAACGTTTTGATGGTGTCAGCATATTCGTGCGTCCTTGCCGGTTTCACATTGATATGATAACCGTTGTTGAGGGAAGCGTTGATTCCCCATACATCTTTTCGTTTATAACAATACTTCACATAGATATGAAACCCTTTTACTTCCACAACGCAGGTAAGTCCTTTATCCAGATAGCGCTGATGTAGCTGCACAATGAAGTCCTGCAACGCTTGGGATAAAGGCCTTATCGTATCCTGCACGATGGAAAGCGCATCGGTTTCATCCTTTTTCAATACCCTGTAATCACAGCGCAAAAAAACATCCTGGTTGACGAGGGTGCCATGGTCTATTTCGGCGATTGCCATGACCTTCAGACCTGTCAGCATAGCGGGGTTATCCGGATATGTGATCTTTATGGTTTTGATGTCTGACAAGTCTTGCTTTTTATCATTTATGTCTATGCCGTCCACGCAAATGCCGCAATCCGCAATGAACCGCAGGCATTCAAGGTTTTTGGCAACAGACAGCTTTTTATTAAATACGGTATTTCCGCAGGCGAGAGATTGCGCGTTTTCAATTGGCATGCCATGATACCCTATGTTCATTAGCAGGGTGCTTACATTGTGCACGAACGGATAATACACCGAAAGCGTGGTGCGGTTTTCATATTCATGGGCAGTTTTATTGCTACGATCATAGACATCGCCTTTTACGTATAAAACATCGTAAAGCCGAACCAAAAGGGCTCTGAACGCCAGAACGCCCTCACGTATGCTCTCTTCGGCTGCAACAAATGCATATGCGGGATGGATCACGTATGCTTCGTGCGTTTCGGGTACCATGATTTCCTTCAAATAGCTTGCCACATCCTGAAGCGTTTTTCTCATGTGCTTCACCTCTTGCCATTTACTTTGCCTTATATTTACAAAACTGATTTGCAGATTCTTTTTAAGCGATCGTCCTGATCATCAATGTGAAACGTTAAGGCTGTACTTTCATTTTTTGAGTATTCTCTTTAGGTATTCAACATCCAGCAGCAAGTTCACCGTCTCAAAATTTCCCTTGTAAAACACGCCCCAATTATTGAAAACACAGGGCAATTCCTTTGCTTTTTGCAGCGTATCCACCTGAATGAAAGATGCGGAAACGTCATTCATTTCACAATACTGCTTTAGCATCTCAATGTTTTGATAGACATAGGGGCACTGCATATCATAATAGATTGTCAGATCGTTGCTTTCGATTTTTTGACTTTTGGCATTTTGCGTGAAGCTTGGCGTTGTTCCGTCAAAAGAAAGCGCAAGCAATTCATATCCGCTATCGGTCGTATCGACAACCTCAAAGCCGAACTTTTTCGCAAATGATTGGTCGGTAAGCCAATGCTTCTGCTTTTTTGCTCCAAGCATACAAATGCCGGATTTACCCTTTTCCTTGGCGTCAGCCAAACAATACTCCATCAGCGATTTCCCGTACCCTTTTCCTTTGTAACTGCCGGAAACCCATAAGCAATATAGATAATAATAGTTGTCACCGGTTATGGGAACCCAAGCAGTTTCAAGAGGGGCATATTCAATAAAAACCGTAGCCTTTGCATTTAATTTTCTGAAAACATGACCTTCCTTTAGCCGGTCAGAAAGCCATTGCCGCTTTGCATCAATGCCTGGATGGGGCTTTTTGCTGCGTATAATGCAGCATAAATGCTCATTGACAAGATTTTCTGTTGTCAGGTTAACAAACTCAGTACACATATTTCCATTTTCCTCTCTTGCAAGTGCCTGCATGCCGGTCTTTTATGTTATGCTCGGCTCCGCTGGCAAATTGGATTTTGCGGGTTTTCCATTCCGCTTATTTGCTATGCCTTGGCATGCCATAGCGTATTTCGCGATGGATAATGTCCATCACGGAATCAATGTCTTCATCATTTTGAATGCAGAACCGAAAATTGCCGCAAAGCATGTGACATTTGCGGTACTCAAGGCCCGAATAAGTAAAAACATATGCCTTTTCGCTGCATCCGCAGTTCTTGCAATCATATGGCGCGTGAAGTATTTGGCTTCGGATGTTTACTGAGTAGTCATCGAGTTTTTCAAAGGTGGAAGAATTCAAGATTCGGATTTGCAACAGAAATGAACTGGTATCATAATATTTTGTATTCAGTATCATTGCCTCTTTGCTCTTTTTAATGTAACAGAACACGCGAAAACTATCCGGTTCGGTGGAAGCCTTTGGTTTCCAAGTTGTTCTGGTTTGATAAGTCAGACCATTTTCCAAAAAGGCATTAAGAGAAGCCACCGTCATCTTTTTTTCATGCGAATCGCTGAGGGTGGCGGCAATCTCTTCCGGCGTCAAATGTACTGTCTTGACCATTTGCATACACCACCCAATATATGTAATCTGTCATCGGAGCTGCCCGCCAAATGGGCATTGATTGCGTTTCCGGTTATCTCACCATTTGGGGCATAAACTGTAATTGTCGAACAAGCTGCTCTATTGCTTTTATTTGATAATCCTCCATAACGCTGAATCCTCCACAGCAAATGGAATTTGTCAGCCTCGCGTTCTGTTTATTTTCTGCCGCATAAGCAAAACGGATGCCCTTGAGGGTCAAGCAAAGTAACCCACTTTTCGCCGCCAAATTGCTGAGACGGTTTTGTCGCGCCCAACGTAACGGCTTCCTCAACCGCCGATTGCAAATCATCCACTTGAAAATTGAAATGCATTTGCTTTTGCTGCTTGCCGGGTTCTTCCGGCCACACGGGCGGAATATAGTCAAAGTCGCACCCCATGAAATGAACGACCATTCCATGTTCGGTAACCAACGCCGTCCAATGAAAATCCTGATCCCAACTTGTTAATTCGGCGTAGAACCCGCGAAGCGCCGCCACATCCGTACAGTCGATATTGACGGAAGGGTTTGGAATCATATCAAATCCCTTTTTCTTAAAATACAACTCGAACTCGGATTCACCTTGCCGCTTACACAGGCAAAACGGATGCCCGTCCGGATCCAGCATCGTGACATACCAATCGCCATATTGGACGGCGGCTTTCACCGCGCCCAAATGGATGGCCTTATCCACGGCGGACGGCAAATCGTCCACCGTAAAGTCCAGGTGCATCTGCTTTTGCTGCATAACCTGTTCCTCAGGCCAAACCGGAGGCATATACGGAATGTCGGTTTGGGCAAACAGAATCGTCAGACCGTTGTCTGTTGTGATGGCAGGGCAATCATACGCGACGGTCTTCTCCCAGCCCGTAAGGCTGGCATAGAAATCACGGGTACGCTCGGCGTTCAAGCAGTCGATCATGAGATCGCCAGTGGTTAAATCCGATATCATTCGAATCCCTTGCCTTTCATCTTCCGCAGTTCAAACTACCCGACAGATTGGAATTTGGCTGCTTCGTATTATGCTCATAATCTACCGTATCGCACCATTTTTAAAATTATCATACCACTCTGCCATTTCATCATCACCATCCACTTTTAAGATTTTAAAAATTTCATAGGCAAACTCAACAGCAGCAGTTTCGTTAGCAGTAATAAACCCACCGTCAACAACAACTTGTGCAGGAACGTATAGCGACTGTCCCTTATAGCCGTTCTGGCTTTGGAATAATTCTAAGCTATCTCCTGTGTGTTTAATATTATCTAAAAATCCATGTTTGCATAAAAATGTGGTTGCACCACAAATGGCGGCAACAGGAATACTAGCTTGTGCAGTAGTTCTAATAAATTCTGCAATTTCGTCATAGTCATTTTCTTCCCAAGAAAGTCCTCCGGGTAGAACAATAATTGCAACATTCGAAAAATCATCATAATCGGTTATACAGTAATCAACACTTACGGATAAATTTCCCATTGAAACTTTGGGCTTTTTATCAATTGCGACCGTTTTCACTACATAATCAGAAAAGGAGTTGGCAACAGCGATAGCGTAGCTTGCTTCCCAATCGCACCATCTGTCGGTTAGCAGTAGCAATATCTCATTTTTCGTATCCATTGTGCCTCCTTACATAATGTAAATAAGCGGAAATAAGAACTACCCCACAAATTCCCGTTTGTCTGCTGATCATGCTTTGTTTACAGCACTGTTCCCACCAATATTCTCCAAAACGCCCATCAGTTCCTTCCACTCATGGATGTGCAGATGCTCGCAGTCCGGCTTTTTTACGGCAGCCTTTTGCTTTGCTGTATCTGCGCTTGCATGCTCATACCAGACGGGAAAAATCCCGGCCTGCGCCGCGCCCTCAATATCCGCTTTTGCGTTGTCGCCGCAAAACCAAACCTCCAACGCTGAAAGGCCGGCCTTTTTCAGCGCAAGCTCGAACAGCAGGCGGCTTGGCTTTCTGAACACATATTCGCTGGAGGCGATGATGAACTCAAACCGGTTGTTTGGCAGCAAGCGGTGAAGCCTCTGGGCCAACGCCGCGCCGGAAAAGCTGATGTTGCTGATCACGCCGCTTCTGATTCCCAGGGCATTGATGGCATCGAGCATTGTAGCCGCCTGCGGCATGACGGCGCCGGGGGTGGCATGATCCCAGAATATCTTTTCCGCTTCGGGGTAGGAAATCGTCAGTTCGATTTCCAGGGACTCATAGAGCAGCTTTTGAAAGGCGTGGTTGTGTATCTCAAAACCGTGGCTTCTGGCCAGGCCGATCTGCCCGAACAGCTGCAGCGAATAGTCGCATACCTCCCGCGGCGAGAGATTGCGCTTGTTGGTTTTGATATATTGGAACAACGCCTCCTCGCCCCGCAGCGGATTCCAGTCTGGCTCGCAAAGAAGGGTATCCCCATAGTCGAACAGTATCATATGGGGCATGGAAGCTGTTTGCATGTACTTTTCCTCCGCAGCACGCAATGCAGAATGCTGCTCTTTTATATTCCATGATCCCGATTACTTGTCTGAAATCTGCTCCCGGTACCTATTCATCATATCCTTGAAAAGCTCCGCCGTGGTGGGCGGCGTGTAGGTGACGGCGTTGGCGCCGGCCTCGATGGTGCGCAGTATGGTTTCCTCTGTCTTCCCGCCGGTGGCGATAATGGGCACCTCCGGGAATTTTTGGCGGATGGCCTCCACGATGGCGGCGGTCTTGCCCGCGCCGGAGACGTTGAGTATCTTCGCGCCGGCATCCAGCCGGCCTTGAATATCCTCATTCTCGCTGACCACGGTGATGACCACGGGGATATCCACCCGTTCGGCCACGTAGCGCACCGTTTCATTGCTGGACGGCGCGTTCAATACCACGCCGATGGCGCCGCGGAATTCCGCGTCCTGGGCAAGGCGCGTAACGCGCACGCCCGTGGTGGTGCCGCCGCCTATGCCGCAGAACACCGGCACGTCAGCCAAATGCAGTATGGCCTGGGAAATGGCCGGCTGGGGCGTGAAGGGGTATACGGCGATAACGGCATCCGCGTTGGTGTTTTTGATGATGGCGACATCCGTGGAAAAAATAATGGACCGGATGAGCTTGCCAATGATGCGTATGCCCGTGGCTCGTTGTATGCATTCCGGCATGCGGATAATGTGCTTGCGCAGCCCGCCGTCAATTTGAGGGATATAGGGAGGGTTTTGACTCATCTGGTTCACTCCTTTGGCGTATCGAAAAAGTGACTGTATCCCTTTTTCGATTTCTTTATATATGATTATATCCCATATCACAATGCACCGTCAAACAGTAGATGATCCGGCGGAAGGGGATTGACAAAAGGCCGCCGCAGGCGTATACTCCTGCAACAAGGAGGAAGGCATTATGCGTATTTCGCGCTTGTTTTACCGGGGCTACCTGTACGCCAGCGGCGTTACGGGCTGTTTCCCTTGTGCCTTCTAAATTCAGCAAAAGCGCAAGAAACCAGCGGCCCGGAACAAGCTTCCAGGCCGCTTTTTTCATATGTAGCATGGTAATACGGCAGGAGAAAGGGGTACCAAAATGATCATTATTTTGAAACGGGACGCCCGGCAGGAAAAGGTGCAGCATCTGATCAAGGACATTGAGAATCTGGGGATACAAATTCATTACAGCGCCGGCACCCAGGCCACCATATTGGGCCTGATTGGCGACGTGTCCCGGGTGGATGTCAGCCATTTGAAGGCCAACGAGGTGGTGGAGGATGTAAGGCGGGTGACGGAGCCTTACAAGGCGGCCAACCGCAGGTTCCATCCCCTGGATACCCTTGTCAAGGTGGGGGATCATGTGATTGGCGAAGGCTATTTTTCCGTGATCGCGGGGCCTTGCTCGGTGGAGAGCGTGCAGCAGTTGCAATTGGTGGCTGATTCGGTGAAGGACAGCGGCGCGTCGTTTTTGCGGGGCGGCGCTTTCAAGCCCCGGACATCCCCTTACTCCTTCCAGGGATTGGAGAATGAGGGGCTGCGGCTGCTGCTGGAAGCAAAGAAGCAGACCGGTCTGCCCATTGTCACCGAAATCATGGGGGAGGACCAGTTGGAAGACTTTGAAGAGGTGGATGTGCTGCAGGTGGGCGCCCGCAACATGCAGAACTTTAAGCTCTTAAAGGCCCTGGGCCGCACGAAAAAACCGGTGCTCTTGAAAAGAGGGCTTTCCGCCACCATCGAGGAATTTTTGATGAGCGCGGAATACATTCTGGCCGGCGGCAACCCCAACGTGATCCTGTGCGAGCGCGGCATACGCACCTTTGAAACGATGCTGCGCAATAACCTGGATATTTCCGCCGTGCCGCTGCTCAAGCGCCACAGCCACCTGCCGGTGGTCATCGACCCCAGCCATGCCGCCGGCATCGCCTGGATGGTGGAACCGCTGGCCAAGGCTGCCATCGCGGCGGGCGCAGACGGACTGATGATCGAGGTGCATCCCGATCCCAAGGCGGCGCTGTCCGACGGCGCCCAGTCCCTGGATTGCGATACCTTCCGCAAGGTGATGGGGCAGGTTCGCCGCAGGGCGGAATTTGAGGGAAAGACCATCAACTGACGATATACGATACTGGATAAAAGGGGGCGGTGCGGGGTGCGTGAGACTGCTTTGCGCGTAGCCGGCGAACTGATGCAGGTCACCGGCGTGCAGGCGGTGGTGCTTGGTGGCTCCCATTGCACCGGCACCGCCACCGAAGCGTCTGATTTGGATATCGGCGTATACTATGCGGGCAATCTGGATGTTGCGGCGATGGATGGCGTCTTAAGCCGCCTGGATGACGCGGGGCGGCAGGGATTATTGAATGCCCCCGGCCAATGGGGGAAATGGATCAACGGCGGCGCCTGGCTGACCGTGGAGGGGCAAAAAACGGATATCCTGCTCCGGGATGCGCAGCGCGTTCAAAGCGTGATCGACGACTGCCAGCAGGGCAAGGTGACCATGGATTTTCAAGCCGGGCATCCCTTTGGCTTTTGCAACGCCATCTATATGGGCGAGGTGAAATACTGTCTGCCGCTCTGCGATCCGCTTCATGTGATGGAGGGGCTGAAAAAACGGGCCGACCCGGTATCGCCTGTATACCGCAGGGCGGCCTCCGGCTGGTTTTTGTGGGAGGCGGGCTTCTCGTTTCAAACAGGCCGTTCCAGCGTGAAAAAGCAGGATATCGTGTATGCTTGCGGATGCCTATTCAAGGGCATCCTGTGCCTTGTACAGGCCACCTATGCCGCCCATGGCGAAATACTGCTCAACGAAAAGGGAGCGCTGAGAAGGCTTTCGCAATATCCCTTCTGCCCGCAGGGGTTGGTGGAAGCGGCCGAGGCGGCCCTTTCCGGTTTGGACAGGTTGACCCTGGCGGCAAGCTTTGATATGATGGAGAAGAAGTTCCAGGAAGTATCGAAGCTGCTTGAAAGTAACGGGAGCGTGTGACATGGATCGTTTGGTGCTGCCCCATGGCGAGGTTGTTTTGCCGGCGTTCTTTCCCGACGGCACCCAGGGCGTGGTCCGTTGCGTGGATGCCGCGGACCTTGATGCCTGCAAGGTGAAGGGTATCGTGATGAACGCTTTTCATCTTTTGTCGGCGCCGGGGGTATCGGTTTTGCGCGCCACGGGCGGCCTGAACGGGTTCACCGGCTGGAAAAAACCCATCCTCACCGATTCCGGCGGGTTCCAGGTATTTTCGCTGATTCAGGAAAACCCCAAGTATGGCACGATCCGCAAAAACGAGATCGTGTTCTATCCGGAAAACTCCGATAAAAAGGTGATCCTCTCGCCTGAAAAATGCATCCAGTCCCAGTTTGCCTACGGGTCGGACATCATGATGTGCCTGGATTATTGCACCCGGCCCGACGATACCGACGAGGTCAATGAGATGGCGGTGGATATCACCATTGACTGGGCGGTCAAGTGCAAGGAAGAATATCACAAGCAGCTGAAAGCGCGGAAGATTCCACAGGAAAAGCGGCCGCTGCTGTTTGCCATCATTCAGGGGGGCGGCAGCTTTGCCCTGCGCAAAAGGTGTGCCGATGCCCTGAAGGAGATCGGCTTTGACGGCTACGGCTACGGCGGCTGGCCCCTGGACAAGGAGGGCCGGCTGGTGGAGGATATACTGCGCTATACGGCGGAGTTGATGCCGGAGGAGACGACAAAGTATGCCATGGGCGTGGGCAAGCCGGAAGGGATCGTCGCCTGCCGCAAAATGGGCTACAACCTGTTTGACTGCGTCATTCCCACCAGGGAGGCCCGGCACAACCGGCTGTATGTCTATTCGGCGGAAACGGCGGACGAAATCGATGTGCACGCCCCGGGCTTTTATCAGTACCATTACATCATGGACGACAAGCACATGAAGGATACGCGGCCTGTATCCACAGCCTGCGACTGCCACCTGTGCAAGAATTATTCCAGGGCCTATTTGCGCCACCTGTACAAGGTGGGGGATTCCCTGGGGTACCGGCTGGCAACCATCCACAACCTTCGTTTTTACACGATGCTGATGGAGAAGCTGGGGGAGAAGCATCATGGGGAATGAGGCGGCGGAAATCGCTTCACAGGTCATGGATTCCGGAAAATACGCCTTCATTGCCAGGGATACGGTGCTTCGGCTGTGCGAAGAGTACTTGCCGCGGTACAAAAGCAAAAAGGACGTCATCAAGGCGGTTAAAAAGCAGCTGCACATCATTCACGGCGCGTTTTTTCCCGACCGGTGCCATGAGCAGGCCCTGGCCATCATTGAAAACGTTGCCTTGACGGAACAGGAATTGAGCTTGCAGCTGATGCAGCTGCACCCCTCCACCCGGGAGAGGCTGCCTGTTTTGCGGGCGTTTTATGATTTTCTGGCGCCGTATTTGCGGGATGCGAAAACGGTGCTGGACATCGGCTGTGGCTTTCATCCCTGTGCTTTTCCCTTTATGGGGCTGCCGGAAGATGTGCTCTATATCGCGGGGGATATCGACCACGATACGGTGAAGGTGGCTCAGGCGTTTTTGCGCCGGCTTAAGGCCGCACAGGATGTCAGGATACTGGACGCGGTTGGAACGCTGCCGGGAGTTCAGGCCGACGCCGCCTTTTTGTTCAAGCTGGTGCCTGTATTGGAACAGCAGAAAAAGGGCCTGGCGTACCGCTTGATGGATGCGCTGGCGGCGAAAACCATTATTGTGACCTTTCCGGTAAAAAGCCTTTCCGGCCGGGATAAGGACATGGAACAGTTTTACAGCAGCCAGTTCGAAAAGAATGTACCGGCCGGCTTTTCCATTTTGCAAAAGGCCGTGATCGGCATGGAGCTTGTGTATGTGGTCGCAAAGGCATAAGAGGGGGAGTCAGCCGGGCGGATACGCCGCGGAGGACAACGCAGGGCAGATGGCGGAATGGATGAGTGCGCTGAACCGGCTGATGGCGGAAAAGGCTTCGGTCATTATCGCCATCGACGGCCCCAGCGGCGCGGGAAAAAGCTCGCTGGCCGGCTTGTTGCAAACAAAATACGGGGATTGCGCAGTCTTCCACATGGACGACTTTTTTCTGCCGGCGGACAAAAAAACACCGGAGCGGCTGCAAACACCCGGCGGCAATGTGGACTGGGAGCGGTTTTTACGTGAGGTGCTGCTGCCGCTTATGCACGGCGAACCTTTTGCCTACCGCCCGTTCAACTGCGGTACCGGTGAACTGGCTGAGCCTGTCCGAATTGCGCCCCGGAAGCTGAACCTTGTGGAAGGGGTATACAGCCACCATCCCGCCCTTCGGGAAGCGTATGATGCGGCGGTGTTCCTGTCCGTCGGCCGCCGGGAGCAATTGGACAGAATCCTTGCGCGCAATGGGGAAACGATGCTCCAAAGGTTTGTGGAGGAGTGGATCCCGCTGGAGGATCTGTATTTTGAGAAAATGGAAATCAGGGAGAAAGCGGACTATATTATTTCCGTATAAATCAAAGGCGGGATGCTGCGTGGGCGGCATCCCGCCTTTGATGGCAAGACCTCATTGACTTTACGTAGGCGTTGGGGGAGGGTTTGCCTTCTCGTGGCCGGCTTTTGCTTTCCCCTGTATTTCCGGCACAGGGGGCACAGTATTCCTGGGAAAATGCGTGATACTGTTGCTTTCCGTGCCGTGGGGCGCCCGGGGATCGGGCCTGCGCATGCCTTTTTTCGCCATATGTTTCACCTCGCTTTTAATATTCCGCATTTTTTCCCAAGCATGCGCCAGGCAATTAACCGCCCATAATACAACAGGAAAGAACCTTGTCCGGGGCTTGTCATTATTTGCGGATTTATGTATACTTTGCTGGGCTTGCTTTATAGATTTCATTTGGCAAAAGAGGTATGTGCATGCGGGAAATGATCGTGTTAAGCGTATTTGGGACGCGGCCGGAAGCAATCAAAATGGCTCCGTTGGTCAGGCTTTTGCAAAAGACGCCGGGGGTCAAGGGGCTTGTATGCCTGACCGGCCAGCACCGGCAGATGCTGGATCAGGTGATGGATCGGTTTTCCCTGAAGGCGGATTACGACCTGAACCTGATGCGGCCGAACCAGACGCTGACGGAGATCACGGCCAGGGTGCTGGACGGCATGGATCATGTGCTCACGGAGTGCCGGCCGGATGTTGTCCTGGTGCATGGCGATACGACTACCAGCATGGCCGCGGCCCTGGCCGCCTTTTATCATAAGATTCCCGTGGGCCATGTGGAAGCCGGGCTTCGGACGTATGACAAATACTCGCCTTTCCCGGAGGAAATGAACCGGAATATCACCGGGCGCATTGCCACGCTGCATTTCGCGCCGACGGAGCAGAACCGCGAAAACTTGATGAAAGAAGGTATATGCGGGCATATTTATGTGACGGGCAACACGGTCATCGACGCGCTTTTGTCTATGGTCCATCCGGACTATACCTTCCAGGAAAAAGCCCTGGCCGGCGTGGATTTTTCCAAAGGCCGCGTGATCCTGCTGACCGCCCACCGCAGGGAGAACCTGGGCGAGCCCCTCTTGAACATTTGCCGGGCCGTCAAGCGTTTGGTGGATGCGCTGCCGGATGTGCAGGTGGTGTACCCCGTGCATATGAATCCGGCGGTGGGGGAACCTGTCCGGGCCATGCTGGGCAATGTGGAGCGCGTTCATTTGATGCCGCCTGTGGATGTGGAGGATATGCATAACCTGATCGGCCGCTGCAATTTGGTGATGACCGATTCCGGCGGCTTGCAGGAGGAAGCGCCGGCGCTGGGCAAGCCGGTGGTGGTGCTGCGTACGGAAACGGAGCGGCCGGAAGTGGTCGCCGCCGGCAAGGCAGTGCTGGCCGGCGTCCGGGAGGAGGACATATTTGGCGCCGCCATGACGTTGTTAACCAATGAATCGGCCTACCGGCGGATGGCCCAGGCCATTCACCCTTATGGCGACGGCCATGCCTCCGAAATGATCGTGGAGGCGCTGAAAAAGTGGTTTGAGAAGGAAAATCAAGTTCAATAATAGTGTTAAGGCCTGGCTGCTGTAAAAGGTGCCGGGCCTTTTGCATGCTATGGTTTTCGTTGTAGAAAACTTCGGCCTCACAATACTGGGCATGATAGGCTGTAAAGGCATAAAAGGCGGTGATGGGTTTGGTCGATATTTGCCTGCCGGGCACAGGCGGCATGATACCGCTTGCAGGCCGGTGGCTTTCCTGCTGCTGGCTGGAATACAAGGGGAAAGCCATGCTGATCGACTGCGGCGAGGGGACGCAAATTGCGCTGAAGGCATCCGGCTGCAAGGTGAGCCGTCTACATACCCTGCTCATCACGCATTACCACGCCGACCATGTGGCGGGGCTTCCCGGCCTGCTTTTGACGCTGGGCAACTGCGCAAGAACGAGTCCACTCACCATTATTGGACCAACGGGCCTTCATCACATCGTTTCTTCTTTGCTGGCGATCGCACCGGCGCTTCCGTATCCGCTTGCGCTGATGGAGTGGAGCGGGGATGCGCCGATGCAAATGGATGGAGAGGAAATTTGCATGGCTTCCCTGCCGTTAAGCCATGGTATGCCTTGCCTGGGCTACCGTATTGCCTTCAAGCGAAAGGCGGTTTTCAATCCGGACAAGGCGAACGCGCTGAATGTCCCACGGAACATGTTTCATCTCCTTCATGCGGGGCAGCCGGTTACGCTCCCTGATGATAGGGTGATAGCGCCGCATATGGTGCTGGACGGCCTGCGCAACCCCATTCAAATCTGCTATTGCACGGACACCAGGACCGTGGATGCGCTTGTTGATTTTGCAAAGGATGCTGATCTGTGCATTTTGGAAGGCATGCATGGCGATGACGCCCTTCGCGAGAAAATGGGGGAGAAGGGGCATATGCTGTTTTCCGACAGCGCCATGATTGCCAAAAGGGCAAACGCCAAGCGCCTGTGGCTGACCCATTACAGCCCGGCGCTTTTGGACCCGGCAGCCTGGTTGGAAAGCGCAAGGCGGATATATCCCGATGCCATGGCCGCAGGTGATGGACAGCGGCTGACCTTGTGATAAAGGTAGCAGGAGCCTTTTGCCGTACATAGCATGGTATTGGTGACAAATATGCCATGCGGGGGCTTTCCAATGAAGCAGTTAAAGATTTGTGTATATGCCATATGTAAAAACGAGGAACAGTTTGTAGACCGCTGGATGGACGCCGTCAGCGAAGCGGACCTGGTGGTGGTGCTGGATACGGGCTCCACCGACCAAACGGCGGAAAAGCTCAGGGCGCGGGGCGCTTTGGTGTATGAAGAAACCATATCCCCCTGGCGCTTTGATACGGCCCGGAATAGTGCGATGGACCACATCCCCGAAGATGTGGATATTTGCGTTTCCAATGATCTGGACGAAGTGTTTGAAAAGGGCTGGCGGGCAAGGCTGGAGGCGGCATGGAAACCGGATACCACCCGTGCCCGCTATCTTTTTACCTGGAGCCATAAAGCCGACGGAACGCCCGATAAGCAGTTTCCCATGGAGAAAATACACCGCCGCAAAGACTTCCGCTGGGTGCATCCGGTGCACGAGGTGCTGCGCTTTGGCGGCAGCGAGCCGGAATCCATTGTATGGGTAAACGGCATGGTGCTCCATCATTACCCGGACGTGAACAAGCCAAGGGCCCAATACCTGCCGTTATTGGAGCTGTCGGCCCAGGAAAATCCTGAGGATGACCGCACGATCTTCTGGCTGGGCCGGGAGTATATGTATTACGGAAAATACGACCAAAGCATCGAAACGCTCAAGCGCCATCTTGCGATGCCCACGGCCCAGTGGGATGCGGAGCGCAGCGCCTCCATGCGCTTTATTGCCAAATGCTATCAGGGCAAGGGGGATATAAAAGAGGCAAAAAGGTGGCTGTTCCGGGCTATCGCGGAATGCCGCGGTATCCGGGAGCCATATCATCACATGGCGAGGATCGGATATTTGCTGGGTGATTGGCCGCTGACCTTTTTCATGACGGAAAAGGCCCTGGCCATCACCGAGCGGGCCGGCGGCTATCTTTTGGAGCCGGCCTCCTGGGGCTACAGCCTGCACGATCTGGCAGCCATCGCCCTATACCGGCTTGGCCTTTATAAAAAGGCCCATGAGCATGCCAGGCTGGCTTGTCAAATGGAGCCGAACGACCAGCGGCTGAAAAACAACCTGATGTTGATCGAAGAAAAATTATGAGATGCAGAGGATATCAACATGGCTGAATACAAAATATGCGTATATGCCATTTGCAAAAACGAAGGGAAGTTCGTGGACCGCTGGATGGATTCCATGGGGGAAGCCGACCTGGTGGTGGTCACAGACACCGGCTCCACGGATGACACGGTGGAAAGACTGGAAGCCCGGGGCGCAAAGGTTTTTATCGACGCGGTCAAGCCCTGGCGCTTTGACGTAGCAAGAAATATTTCCCTGGATCACGTGCCGGAGGACGCGGACATCTGCGTCTGCACCGACCTGGATGAATTGTTTGAAAAAGGCTGGCGGGCAAAGCTGGAGGCGGCCTGGCTGCCTAATGCCAAACAGGCCAAGTATATTTTCAACTGGAGCCTGAAGGAGGACGGCACGCCCTATGTGCAGATGCACTATGCCAAGGTGCACGCGCGAAAGGGCTTTGTCTGGCGCGACCCCGTTCACGAATGGCTGAGCTTTAAGGGGGATGCGCCCAAGATCACCGTCTTTGTGGAGGGCATGGTGCTCAACCATTATCCCGACCCCAAAAAGTCCCGCGGGTCCTACCTGCCGCTGTTGGAGCTGGGGGTGGAGGAAAACCCAAAAAGCGACCGGCTGCGGTATTACCTGGGCCGGGAGTATATGTACAAGGGCGAATGGCAAAAGTGCATCGATACCCTGAACGCTTACCTGAAGCTGCCTAGCGCCACCTGGAATGAGGAGCGCTGCGCCGCCATGCGCTGGATCGCCAAATCCCACAATCAATTGAAGAACACAAAGGAGGCCTACAACTGGTATTACCGGGCTGTGGCCGAAGCGCCGTATATGCGCGATGCGTATGTTGAATGCGCGAAGATGGCCTATCAGCTTTCGGACTGGCCTACGGCGTTTTTTATGGCGGAGGAAGCGCTCAAAATCAAGGAAAGATCCAAGACCTATGTCAATATGGGCTATTCCTGGGATTATACGCCCCATGACCTGGCAGCCATCGCCTGCTACCGGCTGGGAATGTATGAGCGGGCGGCGGCTCATGCTCAGGATGCGCTTTTGTTAAGCCCCAAGGATGAGCGGCTGAAAAGCAATTTGAAGCTGATACAGGACAAGAGCGAAGAAAAAGAGAAGGCCTAAATGATGCACACATTTTTTTCTTTAGAAAGGCTTGACATTTTTTCTGCAGAATGGTAACCTAAGCAAGGCTGATGAACGACAGCGCGCCCAAGAAATCATGAAGCGAAAGGAGGCACGGGCTCAATGACAATCAGATTTGCAATTGCAATGGCAAAGGGCAACGGGTTTGCAAGCGGATTGGCAAGCCGGAACCGTGTCTCTGCAGGTAATAACTTCATAAAGGGCGCCTAGTGCTAAAAGACGTGGGATGACGAAGCACTTGGTGCAAGAGTCTGACCACGCCATGATTGTCATCGAATAAGCGGGATATCCATTGCAATGGATATTTATGAGCTTTTTCACGGCGGGGTTGAGAAAATCCCGTCGTTTTTGTATGCAAAAATCCACCTGGGGAACCATCATAAGGAGAATAATGCCATGAAAACCCATATTCCCGAGTACATGCTATCCGCCTTCGAAGCCCAGGGCATCGATACCAAGAAGCTGGTCTACGCCATACACACCGATATGGCGCCGGATGGCAGCCACGCGGACACCTACGCCGCCGTCGACAGCGAACGCCTGTACATCCTGTACGGTTTGGAACAGGTGGTCAAGGTCACCGGCGCCCGCCGGATCGTATCCGCCTATGAACTGACCGGCTCGGATACGTTTGTGCTCAAGGATCTTGGCGAGCTCAACTGCGAAAGGCTTTTATCCACCGGCCGGCTGTTCAGCGAAAAGGATGGGGAAGCGAAGGTACTGATGCTGTTTTCCGTAGGATGCCTTTCCTATGTGGAGCGGCTGATCAAGGTCGTGAAGAACCTGCGCGAAGGGGCCGACCCGCTGACGGAGGTCCTGGTGGACGAGGAGCTGTTCTGCCCCAAGTGCGGCACCCGCTATCCCGAGCCCGAGCGCAAGCTTTGCCCCAAGTGCATGGACAAAAGGTCCATTACCATGCGGCTGATGGGCTTCTTCAAAAACTACTGGCGCAAGGTATTGGTGGTTTTCCTGGTGATGCTGGGAAGCACGGCCTTTGCCATCTTTACGCCCTACGTCAGCTCCAAGCTGCTCTTTGACGAGGTGCTGGCCGAGGGAGGAATGTATTACGGCATGGTGTTTGGCATCGTGACCATGATCTTTCTGGTAAGGGCCTTGAACGTAGGCATGAACATGCTGTACGGCTATCTGCTGGCCCACACCATGCCCTGGATCATCTATGACCTGAAGGTCAAGATTTTTGAGGCCATGCAGCGGCTGTCCGTGGGCTTTTACACCTCCAAGCGCACCGGCGCGCTGATGAACCGTGTCAACAAGGATGCCACCAACATCTACTGGTTCTTTGTGGACGGCCTGCCTTACGTGATCATCAACGTGCTGACCTTTGCCGGCGTGGTTACGCTCATGTGCATGCTGAACCTGACCCTGGCCGGCATCTGTCTGGTCGTGATGCCCGTCGCGGTCATCATGTTCCGGGTCCTGTGGGGCATTTTCCGCCGCTTCCACCATAAAAACTGGGTATACGGCTCGCAGCTCAACGCCATGGTATCCGATTCCGTCAACGGCCAGCGTGTCATCAAGGCCTTTGCCAGGGAGGATGACGAAACCAACAGGTTCATGGATATTGGCAACAAGCAGGCCGGCGTGGACGCAGCCTCGCTGAACGTGGGCTTCACGGCCTTCCCGCTGATTTATCTGTTCATGTTTTTAGGCCAGGTGGCCATTACCATCGTGGGCGGTATGATGGTCATCCGCGGTGAAATCACGGTCGGTACGCTGATTTCCTTTGTGGCCTATCTGCAAATGCTGTACGGGCCGCTGGAATTCATGTCCTGGGTATCCAACTGGTGGGCCCGCTGCGTGGACGCCGCCCAGCGCGTGTTTGAGATCATCGACGCCAAGCCGGATGTGGCGGAGCCCGAGAACCCGGTGGACCTTGATAATTTTGCAGGCCGCATCGACGTGAGCAATGTGTGGTTCGAGTACGACCCGGCCACCCCCATTTTGAAGGGTATCGACCTGCATGTGGAGGCCGGCAAAATGCTGGGTATCGTGGGCAAGACCGGCGCGGGCAAGTCCACCCTGGCCAACCTGATCGCCAGGCTCTACGATGTGAATCAGGGCAGCGTGAAGATCGACGGGGTCGATGTGCGCCAGCTTTCCCTGAAAATGCTGCGCGGCAGCATCGGCATCGTATCCCAGGATATTTATCTGTTCATCGGCACCATTGCCGACAACATCCGCTATGCCAACCCCAAGGCCACCATTGAGGATGTGATTCGGGCCGCCAAGGCAGCCTCCGCCCATGACTTCATCATGAATCTGCCCGATGGGTATGAAACCAGGGTCGGCGCCGGCGGGCAGGACCTTTCCGGCGGGGAGAAGCAGCGGCTGTCCATCGCGCGGACCATCATACAAAATCCCAAAATTCTCATACTGGATGAAGCCACCGCGGCCATGGATACCGAGACCGAGGGCAACATTCAAAAAGCCTTGTCGAAGCTGCAAAGGGGCCGCACCACCATTTCCATCGCCCACCGCCTGTCCACCTTGCGGGAAGCCGACAGCCTGGCGGTAATCAGCGAGGGCAAGATTGTGGAAAGCGGTACCCACGCGGAGCTGATCGCCAAGAAGGGCGAGTATCACAAGCTGTACAACATTCAAATGGAGGGGCTGAAGGTCATTTCCATGGAAGGGGAATGATGTTTTAGCCCGGCCACGCACAAAAAACAGGGAGGATCAAACATATGCAAACCGTTGCGCCAAGCAGCATGCAAAGCCTTTCCGAGGCCGTCGACATCGGGTTCCTGGATCTCACGGAAGCGAAATTTTTCAAAACGCCAGGCGGGTTCACGGCCCTTGGCTACAAGGGCACAGAATACAAACGCGTCAGTTTGCGGCGCGCGCTGCCCTTGGGCGATCCCAGCAGCTATATCTCCGTGGCCGACCACGAGAACAAGGAGATCGGCATCATCCACACCCTTTCCGAGCTTTCGGGCGAACAGCTGCAAATCGTGCTGGAGGAGCTGGACCGCAGGTATTACTGCCCGGATGTTTTTGAGATCAAATCCATCAAGGATAAGCTGGGCTATGTCTATATGGAAATGGTCATCGGCGGCAAGGACGGCAAAACCGACAAGACCTGCGCCGTCAAGGATGTGAACAGGAACATCCGTATGCTCAAAAATGAAAAGCTGATCATATTCGATGTGGACGGCAACCGGTATATCATACCTTCTCTGGAAGGGCTGGATAAAAAGAGCCTGAAACGGTTGGAACCGTATCTGTTCTAACCATCACTTGACCGACTCTCGCTATCCTGAAGTGGTTAGGAGTTGATTGTTATGAAAGTCTATACCTTTCCCTATGACTTGGGGCTGGATATGAAGCCGGGCAAAGGCGAGCTTCAATTTGACGAACAGGGGAATATTACCGTCCTGTGGCAGGGCGCAAAGACGGACGGCTTCCCCGCCCAAAGCGTCAAGGAAGCCGCCGTCATCGCCGGCGTCGGCTGCGGCCTTCTGTTTGTGACCATGGCCGATGATACCGACAGGGTGCTCTGCCGCTTTTCCATGTCGGGGCTGAAAGAGGCGGGGGAGTTTTGCAAGGTGGTCAACTATTTCGTGCAGACGAAGACCGCCCTGATCCCCGACGAAAAGGAAGTGCACTATTGCCAGACCTGCGGCCGGCCCCTGGTGGAAGGCATGAACGTATGCCTGTTTTGCTTTAACAAGCGCGGCCTCCTGAAGCGTGCCCTGGGCCTGACAAAGCCCCATGCCAAAAAGATGGTGTCCTCCCAGCTGTGGATGATGGCTTCTTCGATCCTGTTCCTGATGACGCCCCTGTTCAGCCGTTACCTGCTCGACAATTATTTCGAGCCTCAGCGCGGCCCGTTTGTGGATGTGCTGATTCTGGGCCTGGGCATGCTGGCGGCAAGAGCCATGGGCGAAGTGATTTTCATTCTGAGCGCCAGGGTGTACAACAAGGCCACCATCGGCTTTGCCAACGACCTTCGCACCATGACCTATGACAAGCTGCAAAAGCTGTCCATGACCTCCCTTGCCAAGCGCACCCCCGGCGATTTGATCCGCAGGATCATGGAGGATACCACCACCATCAAGGATTTCATGGCCGATGCCGGCCGCTGGGCGGTGGAGCAGAGCATTATGTTCGTGGTGGTCATGACCATTTTGCTGCTGACCAACCCGGGGCTGACGCTGCTGGTGTTTTTGCCGGTGCCCATCGTGATGGTGGCGCTGTCCCAGTTCTGGAAGTTTATCCGCAACCGGTACGAGCGCCAATGGCGTAAAAACTCCCAGTGCCAGTCCATACTGCACGACATCATCCGCGGCATCCGCACGGTGAAGGCCTTTGGCAATGAAGAAATCGAAATCGCCAAGTTTTCCAAGGTGACCCGCGAGCTGGCCCAGGTGCAGTCCAACAACGAAGTGCTCTGGTCGCTGCTGTTCCCCGCCATCACCTTCTTTACCGGCATCGGCGAATTCCTGGTGCTGTACTTTGGGGGAAAAGGGATACTGGATGGCACCATGAGCATCGGCGTCTTGAACCAGTTCGTCATGTATATCGGCTTCATCTACGCCCCGCTGCGCTGGTTGGTTTCCTTCCCGCGGTGGCTGGCCGATGCCATGACCTCCATGGTGAAAGTGTTTGAAATCCTGGATGAGGAGCCGGATATCGCGGAAAAGGACAGCGTAAACAACGTCCCCATCTCCGGCAATGTTGCCTTTGACGGCGTAACCTTCGGCTACAAGTCCTACGAACCGGTGTTGAAGGATGTAAGCCTGACCATCAACCCGGGCGAGATGGTAGGCATTGTGGGCCGCTCCGGCACAGGCAAATCCACCCTCATCAACATGCTCATGCGCCTGTATGACCCCAACACCGGCAAAATCTCCATTAACGGCGCGGATTTGCGGGATATGTCGCCAAGGCACCTGCATGAGAACATCGGCGTCGTATTCCAGGATTCCTTCCTGTTTGCCGGCACCATCTACGACAACGTGGCCTACGGCAAGCCCGGCGCCACGCCGGAGGAAGTGATTGCCGCCTGCAAGGCCGCCAACGCCCATGACTTTATTATGCAGACCGCCGACGGCTACAACACGCTGCTGGGCGAGGGCGGGCATACCATTTCCGGCGGCGAGCGGCAGCGGCTTTCCATCGCCCGGGCCATCATCAAAAACCCGGATGTACTGATTCTGGATGAAGCCACCAGCTCGCTGGACGTGGAAACGGAATCCGCCATTCAGGAAAGCCTGAACAACCTGACCAAGGGCCGCACAACAGTGGCCATCGCCCACCGGCTTTCCACCCTGCGCAGCGCCGACCGGCTGATCGTGCTGGACAAGGGCAAGGTGGCCGAGGCCGGCACCCATGTGGAACTGCTCAGGAAAAAGGGCATCTACTACAAGCTCGTCATGGCCCAGCGGCAGACAAGCAAGCTCATAAAAGAAGAGCAGGCCGAAAACATGAGCGTGGCGGGATAATTGAATCAAGGAAAAAACCAAGGCTGTGCCGGTTCATATCGGGCACAGCCTTGGTTTTTGTATGCAGCGAATTATGCCGCCATCGGTTTTTCCTTTGCCTGGCTGAACGCAGCCGCCACTGACGGCATCCCAATAAACAGCGGGAAGGTCGCAAACATCAACGCCACGCCCAGGGCCCCCGGCGTCAGCGCGATCAGGAGCAGCGCCACCACAGGCGCGGCGATCCATACCGCGGCAAAGCCGGCGAACAGGCCGGCTGCCGGGAACTTGAGCGCGATTATACCAACGATGGAGGCAAAGATGGCCCCGAAGCTGAACAGGAAAGCGCCGCCTGGAAAAAACAGCGTGAAGATAAGCGCCAGCAGGACAGAAAGCAGGATGGCGGGGATGACCAACGCTTCATACGTTCCGCCCTTTTTCAGCCTTCCGCGGCCATACAAGGCTAGCAAAAAGGCAAGAAGGACGATCAGCACGCCGGTGATCCATTCAAAATATGGCACGCCCACCAGGTTTGTCAGGCTGTAGCCCAGGCCGAAAACCTTGGCAAGCAGCATGGCCAGCCCGGTGCCGAGGGCTGCCGCTGCCAGCGCAAAGCCCAGATAGACAGGCGTACGCAAAAGGCGGCTGAATTTCAGCTTGCCTTGGCGGAAAGCCAGCAGCATATACAGGCTGAGTAAAGTGGCCGCCAGGGCCAGCCAGACCCAGTTCATCCATGCCGGGAAACTGACAAATACGCCGCGCATAAGGGTAAACCAGGCCATGTCCTCCGCCGAATCAAACGTATCCGGTACATTTCCCTGGGCAAAGGCAGATACGATGGGCAGCACCTGCTCGCCGTAATCCTGTATGGCGGAGAGGCTGATGTTTTCAAAAACATCCCTGGGCGTGTGGTTGTCCTCGATTTTATACAGGTTGGAGAAATTCAGCCCCCGCATGCCCTGCCGGATGAAGGCCGTGAAGTCCGTATAGTTGGGCATGACCCGGTACACATCCGTCGCCAGGGACCAGGAGGCGGGGTGGGGGTTGTTGACGGCGTATAAACGGACCAGGGCCGCGTTGTTTGCGCTGGTTTCAAACAGGATGGAGGGGCCGGAAAGCCCCCGGGATTCGATGTTGAATATGGCGTCCGAAGCGGCGGCGTTGTAGTCCGCATCCGCTGCGATGGCTTCCGAACCCAGCATGGAGGTTTCCTCCGCGTCGGTGAACACCACGCGGATGGTGTTTTGCAAGTTTCCGCGGGCCGCGACGCAGCGCAGGGTTTCCAGGATGACTGACACGCCATACCCGTCGTCCGACGCGCCGTGGGAGCCGGGCGCTTCGCCCAGCCCTAAGCCGGGGTTGGAATCGTAATGGGCCACCAGCAGCAAGGAGCGGTCGCTGGCGCCCTGTAATGTTCCGCAAATATCCACGGCAGTCACATGGGTGCCATGGCCGTGCTCCGCCTTTTCATAATCCTTTTCGTAGGTGCGCGTTTCCACCTCAAGGCCGATTTCCCGCAGGGTATCCGCCAAATAGGCGCGCACGGCGCCGATGGCTTCCGCGTCGTTGTTGGTATGAACGTCCTTGGAGATGACCCTGAGGTTTTCGGCGGCACGGTTGGCGTCAAATTCCGTTGCCGGCACAGCGCCGCTTGGCGCGGGGGAGGTGATGAGCACGCTCAGACCCAGGAGCGCGGCAAGGACGAGGGAAAGGACGGCGGCGATGGGCTTGATGGGTTTCATGCGTACCTCCTGATGTATACCATTCGCTTATGGAGTGGAAAGAGTGCTGCATATATTTGTAAAGAGTATAGCACAGGCCATTTAATGATTCAATTTGTTCTTTCGGTGTACAGCGTGCTGAAAGGAGCGGACGGGCCTCGCTATCCTAAAACGTTTTTATTCTGTTGGGGCTCCTGTTGGCCCTTCCGGCATATTCGGCTTGCCAAACACCAATCAATTATATAAGACATGTTGTTTGAGGTGGAATTTAAACCATAAAACACTATTCACATCATGGAGTGATCCGCTTTTTTCAATTTGTGACGCCTATCCACTTGAATTTTGATGATTTTCGCTGTATGATGCTATTAGGAGTAAGGCAGAGTTCTGCCTGTATTCGAAAACGATTTCGCATATCCATAGAATCGGAGGCAGCGCGCAATGACGTATGGTTACTTTGACGATGCGAAAAGGGAATATGTGATCACAAGGCCGGATACGCCTTATCCCTGGATCAACTATCTGGGCAGCGAGGATTTTTTCTCCCTGCTTTCCAATACCTCCGGCGGATACAGCTTTTATAAGGATGCCAGGCTGCTCCGCCTGACGCGTTACCGTTACAACAACGTGCCTACCGATATGGGCGGGCATTACTATTATATCAAGGACGGGGAAAGCGTTTGGAATCCGGGCTGGATGCCGGTCAAAACGCGGCTTGACCGCTATGAGTGCCGGCACGGCTTGGGCTACAGCGTTATTGCATCAGAAAAAGATGGACTGAAAGCCAGGCAGACGGTGCTGGTGCCCAGGGGGCAAACGGCCGAGGTGGCCCAGCTTGTTTTGACGAACGCCTCCGGCAAGGAAAAGCAGGTCAGCCTGTTCAGCTTTGTGGAGTTCTGCCTGTGGAACGCCATGGACGATTCCACCAACTTTCAGCGCAATTACAACATCGGCGAGGTGGAGGTACATGGCAGCGCTTTGTACCACAAAACAGAATATCGGGAGCGCCGCAACCACTATGCCATGTTTTCGGTGAATGCGCCGGTGGATGGCTTCGACACCGACCGCGAATCCTTTATCGGGTTGTACAACGGGCTGCACAATCCTCAGGTGGTTTTGGAGGACGCGCCCCGGAGCAGCGTGGCCAGCGGCTGGGCGCCCATCGGCTCCCACTGCATCCGCCGCACCTTGCAGCCGGGCGAAACGGTATCCTTTGTGTTTGTGCTGGGCTATTGCGAAAACCCGGAGGAGGAAAAGTTCGAAGCGCCCGGCCTTATCAACAAGGCGCCCGCGAAAAAGCTGCTGGAGGCCTTCCAAACCGACGCGCAGTTTGAAGCGGCCCTGGCCGGCGTGAAGGAATACTGGGATGAGCTGCTTTCCACCTACCAGGTAAAGAGCGCCAACGAAAAAATGGACCGTATGGTGAACATCTGGAACCAGTACCAGTGCATGGTCACCTTCAACATGTCTCGTTCCGCCTCGTATTTTGAGTCCGGCATCGGCCGCGGCATGGGCTTCCGCGATTCCACCCAGGACCTTTTGGGCTTTGTCCACCTGGTGCCGGAGAGGGCCCGGGAACGGATTATCGACATTGCCTCCACCCAGTTTGAGGACGGCAGCGCCTATCACCAGTACCAGCCCCTGACCAAGCGGGGGAACATGGATGTGGGCAGCGGCTTTAACGACGATCCCCTGTGGCTGATCGTGGGCGTGGCGGCATACATCAAGGAAACCGGGGATTTTTCCATCCTTTCGGAGTCTGTGCCCTTTGGCAACGATTGGTCAAAGGCCCAGCCGCTGATGGAGCATATGCGCCGCTCCTTCCGCTACACCAGCACCCACCTGGGCCCCCACGGGTTGCCGCTGATCGGCCGGGCGGACTGGAACGACTGCCTGAACCTGAACTGCTTTTCCAAAACCCCCGGCGAAAGCTTTCAAACCTGTCAAAACTATGACAGCGGCATTGCCGAATCGGTGTTCATCGCCGGCATGTTCGTGGCCGTGGCCGACGACTATGCGGAGCTGAGCCGCCGGTTTGGCTGGGCGGAGGAAGCCGTTTTTGCCGGGGAGCAGAAGTTGAAAATGGAAAAGACCGTGCTTGAACACGGTTGGGATGGCAAGTGGTTCCTGCGGGCTTACGACGCCTACGGCAACAAGGTCGGCAGCGAAACCTGCCCGGAGGGTCAAATATTCATTGAGCCCCAGGGTTACTGCGTTATGGGCGGCATCGGCGTGAAGGAAGGCTTTGCGCAGCAGGCGCTGGATTCCGTGCGCGAAAGGCTCATGAACCGGCATGGCATCGCGCTGCTGGCGCCGACCTATTCCACCTACCATGTGGAGCTTGGCGAAATCAGCTCCTATCCGCCGGGATACAAGGAGAACGGCAGCATCTTCTGCCACAACAACCCCTGGATCACCATCGCGGAAACGGTGCTGGGCCATGGCGACCGGGCGTTTGAAGTGTACAGCCTCACATGCCCCGCCTACACCGAGGATCAGCAGCTGCACCGCACCGAGCCGTATGTGTATTCCCAGACCATTGCCGGGCCGGATGCCAAGCGCTTTGGCGAGGCGAAGAACAGCTGGCTCACCGGTACAGCGGCCTGGTGTTTTTATTCTGTTTCCAACGCGATTTTGGGTGTCAAGCCGGAGTATGACGGGCTGCGCCTCGACCCCTGCCTGCCGGGCGAGCTGAAGGAACTGACGCTGACCCGCCGCTTCAGGGGCAATACCTACGTTATCGACGTGATCAACAAGGCCGGCGGCGAGAAAAAGGGCGTCCATCTTACCGTGGACGGCAGGGAGATGGACGGCGATACCCTTCCCGTTTCGAAGGAGACAGGGAAAACGTATCGTGTGACGGCAGTTCTTGCTTGAAAATAGCGTGGCGGTATAGTCGCCCGTGACGAAAGCGCGCCGGATACCATTAAGCATGGTATCCGGCGTATTTTCTTTGAGAAGAGGCAATATTGTTCAGTCACATGGCCAAGGGTGACAGTTCCATTTTCTTATGGTATCATACGGTGAGATGAAAAAAAGGAGGGCGTTCCATGGCGGATACGCCTCTGATGACTGCCTGCGTTGTAACCTATAATAGCGAAAAGCATATCAGCAATGTGCTTTCGTCCCTTTTGAACAGCACCATTGCCTGCAAAATGGAAATTATGGTGGTGGATAATGCCTCCGCAGACCGCACGGCGGAGATTGTGCAGGAAACCTTTCCGGGCGTGCGGCTTGTAAAGCTGATGAAAAATGTCGGCTTTGGCCAGGGGCATAACCAGGCGCTTCCTTTTCTGAGCGCGCCCTACCACCTGATTGTGAATCCTGATATCACCTTTGAACCCGATGCGTTGGAAAAAATGGCTGCCTTTATGGACAGCCGCCGGGATGTGGCGCTGCTGACGCCCAAGGTGCTGCATCCGGACGGGAGCGAGCAGTTCCTGCCTAAGGAGCAGCCCTCGCTTCACTTTCTCCTGGGCGGCTACCTGGAACGGCTGGGCCGGCCTTTCACCACCTGGCGCGGCCGGTATACGTGGCGGGGGAAGGCGGCTTTGGAGCCTTGCGAGCTATCGTTTGCCACCGGCTGCTTTATGCTGACCCGCGCCGATGCCTTCCGGGCGGTGGGCGGTTTTGATCCCAGGTATTTTTTGTACATGGAGGATGCGGACCTGACGAAAGAACTGAAAGCCAGAGGCCTTGCGCTTTATCATCCGGGCTTTTGCGTGACCCATGTATGGGCCAGGGAAAATGTTCACAATTGGAAGGGTACAATGCGCCACGTCAAGTCCATGGTGCAATACTTTGGCAAATGGGGCTGGCGGTTGTAACGCAGGCAAAAGCAAAAACGCTGCCGGGGAATTGCTTCCCGGACAGCGTTTTTGCTTTTTTATTGCTCCATTCTCACCATGGCGTAATAAGTTCTTGCCGTCGCCGAGTAGACAAAGAAGTACAATAGCGCGAATACGCCGGCGGTTGTAAAGATGCTGGCCGTGATCAGTGGCTTATCGCCCAGGCCCAGCATGGAAAGCATTTTGGTCATCATGTGCAGCGCGCCCCAGGTATGGATGACGGCGGCCACGATGGGCAGGATGAACACCATCAAAATCTGCTTGCGCACGGTGGCCTTCACCTCGTCCCGGCCCATGCCCACCTTTTGCAATATGATGAACCGGTCGTGATCCATATAGCCTTCCGATACCTGCTTGAAATAAATGATCAGCGTGGTGGCCATCAAAAACAGGAGGCCCAGGAACACGCCAAGAAACAGGAAGCCGCCATAGGAGGCATACCATTCCCGGCGGATGGTGTGAGCGCTGGAACTGCTGAATCCCTTGCCGCTGGCCCGCAGTGTTTCGATGACAGCATTGGAATAATCAATCAGCGATTGTTCCTCCCCCTGCGAGTTCCACCAAAATCCGCGGGAGAACCTGTATTCCTCCTCCGCGCCGTGGATGCTTGCGTAGATGTTTTGGGCCGTTTCCCGGTCCTTTACAATCACATACAGCGGCGAATCGATGGCGCTGCTGCTTTTTTGGGAAATGGGAAACTCGGCAAGATCCGTAACGGCAAATGTCATGCTGCCCAGCGTGATGGTCTGAGGGGAAGGCATGTTTCGCGACTGGAACAGCAAGCATGCGTTATCCTCAAGCGCCTGGGACGCGCCCGTCATTTGGTTGTAATCGGAAACGGTCAGGAGGTACAAGCCCCAGACATTTTCATAGTCCTGGGATGTATTCATGTCGTATTGTTCGGCTTTCATCAACTGATCCCCATCCCGGTAGACGATGGTTTGCAGGTAAGTAGCCTGATACAGGGCAGGGATCGTCACATGATATTCCTGCGCCTTGTCCTGTATCACCTGGGCAGCCCAATTGGGATCGGCAGCGTCTTCCCGGAAGGAGATGATATGATCCAGGGGATACTGGCTTTTCAGCATGGATTCCATGCCCATGTACACCGCCACGGTGGTGCCGATGGTGATGATGGCCATGGTGCTCAGGATGCAGATACCGGCCAGGCCCGCGGCGTTCTGCTTCATGCGGTAGATCATGCCGGACAGGGAGATAAAATTGCGGGGCTTGTAGTAGTACCCTTTGTTGCGCCGCAGGATTTTCAAAAAGGCAATGCTGCCGGCGGTGAACAGCGCGTAGGTGCCGATGATGACCAGGATCACCGCCACAAAGAAAATGGTCAGCGCTTGCAGGGGATTGCTCAACCTGTTGGCCATGATATAACCGGCGCCCATGGCCGCGGCGCCGATCGCGGCCAGCAGCCAGCGCGTCTTAGGCTCCTTTTCGCCCTTCTGCTGGCCCTTGAGCAGATTGACCGGGCTGGACAGATGCACCTGAAGCCGGTTGTAGATGAGCAGCAGGAAAAACACCGCCGCAAACAGGCCGCAGGTTAAAATGATGGGCAGTTCCGTTACCGAAAACACAATGGGCGTTGGAACGCGCATCAGCGCCTGGATCAGCAAAAACATCAGCCGGCTCATGGCAATGCCCAGGCCGATGCCGACTATTAAGCCAAGCAGCAGCAGCGCCACCGTTTCGTGAAACAGGATGCGGGCGATATGTTTCTTTTCCAGGCCCAGTATGCCGTACAAGCCCAGTTCCTTTTTGCGGCGCTTGATCAGAAAGCTGTTGGCGTAGAACAAAAAGATAAAAGCGAAGATGGCCACCACAATGGCGCCCAGCACCATCATGATCTGCATGCCCTGCGCGCCCGGCATTTTTTTCAGGCCTTCGTTCAGGGCGATCATGGAAAAGGTGTAAAAAACGAAGATGGTGCACATGGTGCTCAGGAAAAAGGAGAGATACGTCTGCCTGTTCTTCCACAGGTTGCTGACAGCCAGGCGCAGGTATAAAAAGCGTTTACGCACCCAGATCACCCCCGGCGGATAAAACGGTGAGGGCGGAAATGATCTTTTGATAGAAAGCGTCCTGCTCCATATCGCCCCTGTACATTTGGTGATAGACGCGGCCGTCGCGTATGAACATGACCCGGCCGGCGTAGCTGGCGGCCTGGGTGCTGTGGGTGACCATCAGGATCGTCTGCCCCCGCTGGTGTATGGCGGCAAAGGTCCTCAATAAGTTTTGGGATGCTTTCGAGTCCAGCGCCCCGGTGGGCTCGTCAGCCAAGACCAGCTTGGGAGAGGTGATCAGCGCCCGGGCCACGGCGGTGCGCTGCTTTTGCCCGCCGGAAATTTCGTAGGGGAATTTGGGCAGAATGTCGGCAATGTGCAGGATATCCGCCACGGCGGTGAGCTTGGGCTCCATCTCCCGGTAGCTTTTGCCGGCCAGTACCAGCGGCAACAGGATGTTGTCCCGTACGGAAAAGGTATCCAGCAGGTTGAAATCCTGAAACACGAAGCCCAGGTTGTCCCTTCGGAAGGCGGAAATCTCCTTGTCCCGAATTTGGCCCATGTCCCGGCCTTCCAAAAGCACTTGGCCTTCGGTGGGCTTGTCCAGCGCGGCCAGAATGTTCAACAGCGTCGTTTTGCCGGAACCGGATTCGCCCATGATGGCGACAAACTCTCCGTTTTCCACGCTGAAGCTGGCGTCGGTCAGGGCCTCCACCTTTTGACCGCCCAGCAGGGTGGTATAGATTTTTTTCACATGAATGACATCTAGCAAAGGCATGTTGGTTTCCTCCCGGTGAATGATTGCGTTTGACAGCGCTTTTTCAGTATAGCGCGCCCAGAAGGTTTTTGCCTTGACGCAGCCTTACAAACTGGGGATCAAAGCTTACAGTTTTGAAAGGTTGCGAAAAAAATATCAATAGATCTCCAATGGAATATCGGAAACATCGATCAGCACCGTGGTGCCCTGGCCTGCCTCAGACGCAATGGAAAGCTTGTGCCCGAGCCGTTTGGCGGCCTCCCGGGCCAAATACAGCCCGATACCCGTGGCCCGCTGGTCCGCACGGCCATTGTGCCCCGTATAGCCCCGCTCAAATACCCTGGGCAAATCTTCCTTTGAGATGCCGATGCCGCTGTCGGCAAGGACCAGCGTGGCCCCGTCCTGCACAAAGATGCGGATGACGCCCGCATCGGTGTACTTGATGGCGTTGGATAATATCTGCTCCAGCAGCACCAGAAACCACTTTTCATCCGTCAGCGCCTGCACGTCAAAAGGAGCAAGCTCCAGGCTGATCTTTTTGTGTATGAACATGACCGCGTATTTTTTGACGGCTTTCTTGACAAGGGTATACAGGTCCTGCCGCCGAAGGTCAAGATCGTCCGTGTTGCTTTCCAGGCGCAGGTAATGCAGCGCCATTTCTGCATAGCGCTCGGTTTTGAAAAGCTCCTCCTCCCACTGGCCGTTATCCGTAGCCGCGCCGCTTTGCATAAGCAGCCGCATGGCGGCGAGGGGCGTTTTGATTTGGTGCATCCAAAGGGTGTAGTAGTCCTCCCGCTCGCGGAGCCGCCTGGTCTGCTCGTTTTTTTCCTGAAGCCGCAATTGCCCTTGCAGTTCTATGATTTCCCGGTACAAGGCGTCCAGCCGGTTCGCGGCGGCGGGGAGGCCCTGGGGAAGCGTGTCCAAATGGTTGAGGCACGCTTCCGCCTGGCGGTATCTTCTCATATAGCGGGAAAGGGAAATGATGGAAACGGGAAAAGCAAAAACGCCGCAGAGCAGCAGCGCGTACCACAGCGGCGCCATGTCTATGTGCGAAAGAGCGCCGATCAGCAGAAACAGCCCGGCCGTCACAGCGGACAACAAAAACGCGCCCGCCTTCTCCCGAAGGAAGGAAGCGAAAAGAGAGAGCGCCGATGCCTTTTTCATGACTCCGCCTCCACAAGATACCCTGAGCCCTTCTTGGTGACAATAAAATCCGCGAGCCCCGCGTCCTCCAGCTTTTTGCGCAGCCGGGCCACGTTGACGGTCAGGGTATTGTCGTCGATAAACGCGTCGCTGTCCCACAGCCGCTGCATCAGGGCATCGCGGCTGACGGTGCTGCCCTTGCTTTCCAAAAGCGTTTGCATGATCCTGGCCTCGTTGCGGGTCAGGTCGATTTTTTGGCCGTGATAGTGCAGCGTGCCATCGCCGATGTGGAACACGGCCTCCCGGTGGACAAGGACATTCATCGAGCTTTGAAAGTCGTAGCTGCGGCGCAATAGCGCCTGCACCTTGGCCACCAGCACGCTTAAATCAAAAGGCTTGGTCACATAATCGTCCCCGCCCGTGGAGATGGCCATGACGATGTCCATGTTTTCCGTGTGGGAGGACAAAAACAAAATCGGCACCCGGGAAATTTTGCGGATTTCCCCGCACCAATAAAACCCGTTGTACCGGGGCAGGGAAATATCCATCAGAACAAGGTGGGGCTCCTCCCGGCGGAACGCCAAAAGCACCTGGGAAAAGTCCTGCACGGCAAAGGCGGAATATCCCCATTTTTGAAGGTGGCTTTGCACCACGCCGGCAATGGTGGGGTCATCCTCCACAATCATGATTTTATAGGCAGACAATTTTTCCCCTCCTCCCTGTGGATTATAGCATAGCGGGGGATGCGTTGGATAGGAAGGAAACGGAAAAAAACGGATGCGGCACGGAAAAAACATTCCGCATCGCATCCGTTTGGACAGACGTATGTTGATTGCGCTTACGCTTCCAGAATGATTTTCTGCTTGTCCCTGGACGGACGGTAGATGACAAACCTGCTGCCGATGCACTGCACGGGTTCCGCGCCGGTCTGTTCGCACAGGGCCTGGCAGGCTTCCTTGGCGTCAAGGGGCGCGCCGCGCTGCACGCCGCACTTGATCAGTTCCCTGGCTTCCAGGGCGTCATAGGCCTGCTTGACGGTGTTGGGGGAAATGCCTTCCTTGCCGATGTACAGTATGGTCTCCATGGTGTTGGCCAGGCTGCGAAGGTATGCCCGCTGTTTACTGGTTAAGCTCATAATTTTGAAACCTCTTATTCCACAAAATCAAATTCCATGTCTTCAATGCGCACGGTATCGCCCTCTGACGCGCCGGCCTCGCGCAGTGCGTCGATAACGCCCATGCGGCGCAGCGTGCGGTGGAACCAGTTGATGCTTTCTTCCTCGTCAAAGTTCACGCTGTCCAGCAGCCGGACCATGGCCGGGCCGGTAACCTCGTACACATCGTCATCCTTTGATACGGTGAAGCCTTCCTGATCCTTTACCTCAAACAGCGGCTCATCCGTTTCAAAAGGCGCGGGGGGCGGCAGGGTATTGAGCAGCCGGCTGGTTTCGTCCATCAGTTCGTCAAAGCCCTGGCGGGTGGCGGCGCTGACGGCAAAAACGGGGATGTCCTTGCCCTGTATGTGCTCCCGCATGCGCTGTACGTTTTCCGCCGATTCGGGCAGGTCGCACTTGTTGCAGACAATGATTTGAGGCCGCCTGGAAAGATCGCCGTACTGGTGCAGTTCCTGATTGATCTGCTCGTAATCCGCAATCGGGTCGCGGCCTTCGCAGCCGGAGATGTCAACCACGTGCAAAAGCAGCCGGGTGCGCTCCACATGGCGCAGAAAATCCAGGCCCAGGCCTACGCCCGCGCTGGCGCCTTCCACCAGGCCGGGGATGTCGGCCATCACAAAATCGTTGCCGTGGCGGCGGACGATGCCCAGGTTCGGCGTCAGCGTCGTAAAGTGATAGTTGGCGATCTTGGGCCGGGCGGCGGTGACCACCGACAAAATCGTGCTCTTGCCTACGTTGGGATAACCCACCAGACCCACATCGGCAATGGTTTTCAATTCCAGCTTGAAGGTGTGTATTTGCGTTTTGGTGCCGGGCTTGGCAAAGTTAGGGGCCTGCCGGGTGGGAGTGGCAAAATGGCTGTTGCCCCAGCCGCCGCGGCCGCCTTTTAGAAGCACCTTCTCCTGGCCGGCGGTGAACATATCCGCCACAGTTGCCCCGGTTTCCACTTCCTTGACCACGGTGCCCACCGGCACCTTGATGATGAGAGGTTCGCCCTTTTTGCCGGTACAGCGGCCGGCCGCGCCGTCGGCGCCGTTTTCCGCCGTGTACTTGGTCTTGTAGCGGAAATCCAAAAGGGTGTGCATGTTGCCGTCGGCCAAAAGCACGATGTCGCCGCCCACGCCGCCGTCGCCGCCGTCGGGACCGCCGTTCAATACGAATTTTTCCCGGTGAAAGGAAACACAGCCATTGCCGCCGTTGCCGGCCTTGGCCGTGATGGTTACATGATCTACAAAAAGGGACACGGTGTTCCTCCTATCCAGATACAGCAAAAGTTGTCAAGCCATAGCTTTTCCATTATACCATGAAAAGAACCGCGCGAAAAGGGACGGAGACGAATTAACGGGGGAAAAAGCGGGAAGGGGACTTTTTGAAAAAATTCCCCTTCCCGCACCCATCCTTGAAAAACTTTATTTTATGATAGGGTTATGCTTCTTTGGCGGCGGCAGGCGTTTTGGCGGGTGCCTGCTTCATTGAGTTGTAATGGCGGCACAGTGCGTGCAGCGTGCAGCCTTCGCAATCCGGCCTTTGGGCATGGCATACCCTGCGGCCGTGAAAGATGAGCCAGTGGTGCGCGTCCCGCCAGTCCTTTTTGGGGATGGCTTTTTGCAGCTGCCTTTCCGTTTCCTCTACCGTTTTGGCACTCGCCAGCCCCAGCCGGTTGCTGACCCGGAACACATGGGTATCCACCGCGATGGCCGGGATGTTGAAGGCGTTGGCCAGCACCACATTGGCGGTTTTCCGGCCCACGCCCGGCAGCTTTGTCAATTCCTCCATGGTATCGGGCACCTGGCTGCCGTGCTTTGCAACCAGTTCCCGGCAGGCCATGACGATGTTCGTGGCTTTTGTTTTAAAGCCGCAGCTTTTCACCATGGGGTACAGTTCCTCCGGCGTGGCGGCGGCCATGGCAAGGGCATCCGGGTAAGCGGTAAACACGGCGGGAGTAACCTTGTTCACCTGCTTGTCGGTGCATTGGGCCGACAATATGGTGGCCACCAGCGTTTCGTAGGGGTTGGTGAAATTCAGCTCGGGCCTGGGCTGGGGATACAGGCGGGAAAGCTCCGCCAGGATGGCTTTTTTAGAAACGGGCATGGGGAAGACCTCCTGAGAAAAGGAATGATTGCGCCGGCCTAGATGGAAGGCCGCAGCGAGGACGGGAGCCGCTTTAACAGCACGCCCACTTCCATCAGCAGCAAGGCGTTGATGGGATACTGGGCAATGTTCTTTACCGCCCTGGTGGACAGCAGGGCGAAAAATGCCTTGCCGACCAGGATGTGCGCCCAAAGGGTGTTCAGGATCAGATAGCAGATGACCGTGATGGTCAGCTCACACAGCAGTATGCGCAGCCAGGCAGCCTTGCTGCCGTGACGGATCTCCTTGTGGATGTTAAAAAGGAACAAGCCGTAAAACAGGCCCGACATGGCCGCCGTAAGGGTGTAGCCCGGGAAAAAGGCGCCGCTGGGAAAAAGAAAAAAGCCAACCACATCGCCAAGGGCCCCGGCCAAAGCGGCGGGAATGGGCCCGAACAGCATGCCGGCGGCAGCGATAGGCAAAAATCCAAAGCTGATGCGAAGCCATGGAGCGGGCGTGATAGAAAGAAAACGGGTCAATACGACCTGCAGCGCGATCAGCAGGGCCAACAGGACCAGGGTTTGCGGCTTTTGAAGCGTGCGCAAAGCTTTTTGCATGGTACTCCTCCTCTCGAATCTTGGGGTTGCCAAATAAGATTCGCTAGGGGCGCCCATGAGCATGAAGCAGTGGGATGCGGCTATGGGAGGGCGCGGCAGTCTATGGCTGCCGGACTTTTCCCTTGGGCACCGCACAGAAGGGAGACCCTTCCGTTTCGTTTCATGACAACTCCCCGTTCATGAACACTTGACGCGCCCAAACCTACTCTGCCTTACACGAATCACGCAGGGCTGCTGCGTGATGCCATTGTACTCTATTTCGACATCCTCTGCAAGGATATCTTTTCATAAGGGGAATAACCGGTACGCAAGGCGTCCACAGGCTGTTCTTTTGGTGTTCCTGACCTTGCCCAACATACGATCATTAGGTAGAATGATGAAAACCAGGTCCCGAACAAACAGATGAAGGATGAAGCCGCATGTACAGGATTGCCATGAAAACGCCGCTGGTGGAGATGGACGGCGACGAAATGACCCGCATCCTCTGGCAAAAGATTAAGGAGCTTTTGCTGCTGCCCTATATTGACCTCAAAACAGCGTATTATGACCTTGGCCTGCCCTTGCGGGATCAAACCGGGGATCAGATAACTTACGACAGCGCCATGGCGGCTAAGAAGTACGGCGTGGCCGTCAAGTGCGCGACCATCACGCCCAACGCCCAGCGGGTGAAGGAGTACGCCCTGCAAAAAATGTGGAAAAGCCCCAACGCCACCATCCGGTCCATCCTCGATGGCACGGTGTTCCGGGCGCCGGTGCTGGTGAAGGGTATCACGCCTACGGTGCGCACCTGGAAAGCCCCCATCACCATCGCCCGCCATGCTTATGGCGACGTGTACAAGGGGGTGGAGCTGCAGGTGAACGGGCCCGGCAAGGCGGAGCTGGTATTTACCGGGGATGACGGTCATAAGATGCGGGCCGAGATCTTCCAGTTCGAAGGGCCGGGGATTTTGCAGGCGGTGCACAACCTGGATGGTTCCATCGAGGCTTTTGCCCATTCCTGCTTCCGGTATGCGCTGTCGGTGAAGCAGGACTTGTGGTTTTCCACCAAGGATACGATTTCCAAAACGTATGACCACAGGTTCAAGGATATCTTTCAGGAGATGTATGATGAAAAATACAAAGCGGCTTTCGAGGCGTCTGGCATAGAATATTTCTATACCCTCATCGACGACGCGGTGGCCAGGGTCATGCGCAGCCCTGGCGGCTTTGTGTGGGCTTGCAAAAACTATGACGGCGATGTGATGAGCGATATGGTGGCCACGGCCTTTGGCTCCCTGGCCATGATGACAAGCGTATTGGTATCGCCGGACGGGGTGTTTGAGTACGAGGCGGCCCATGGCACGGTAACGCGCCACTACTACAAACATTTAAAAGGCGAGGAAACCAGCACCAACCCGGTGGCCACCATTTTTGCCTGGACCGGCGCGCTGAAAAAGCGCGGGGAGTTGGACGGCATACAGGAGCTTCAGGATTTTGCCAATAAGCTGGAAGAAGCTACCCTGGATACCATTGAGGGCGGCGTTATGACGAAAGACCTGGCATCGTTGTTTGAAGGGACAGCCAGAGCGGTCAGCACGGAAGCGTTTTTGAAAGCGGTGGCGCAGAGGCTGGGCTGATTTCAGCTCGCTCTGAAAATGGGATGCGGCGAGTATGCGGGGCGTCCTCTTTGAGTAAACAACGAAGAAATAGCGGTTGTGTTGGATGTGGTATTCAGGTGTGTGTTCATGCGGCAAAGCGGGCGATTATCAATCGCCCGCCGGCACAAACCAAGCCATCGGAAGGGCGATGTGTTCAGTGCTTATTTGCGGGGAAGGCCCCGGAACGCGTTTTCCTCTCTTTGGGAGATGCTTGCAATGCGAATATCTGTTAGAAAACGTAGCAGGAGGGGAAGCAAGCGCTTCCCCTCCTGCTGTTTGCAAGCCATCCTTAAAACCAGGCTATAATCCCCTTCCAGTGGACGATCACCGCCAGGATGGCCAAGTGCAGAGGATAGGCGGAATAGCCCAGCCACTTGGGCAGCTTGAAGGTGGTATTGGTGGAAAAGAGGATCAGCGGCAGCGACATCAGGGATAGCGCCTGCGTGCGGAAAAAGGGCGTGGCGATGTCGCCGACATAGGGGATGTCAAACAGGGGAATGCGAAAGCCCAGGAAACTGGTGACCGGCGAGCCGGTACCGCCCCAGTAGAACGCGAATGACACGAACGCGACGAACAGCGCGCTGCGGCTTTTGCGCGCGCCATAGAGCATGAGGATGAAGAACACGCCGCGCCAGCCGTAGTCCGGGTGCAGTACGGAGCCCAGGATCACTGCCGCCACCGGTCCCCAGATGTGGCTGTACAGCTTGCCCTCCTTGATGGCGATGATCCCCAGCAGCGCCAGCAGAAGCGTCAAAAAGATATTGGGCTCCGTCCAGGTGTGATTCAGCCCCAGCATGTAAAAGGGCTGGGCGATCAGGCCGACGACGGCAACGCGCAGCGCGTAGCGCCAAATGTCTCTGGTGTATTCCGAGCCTACCACCAGGGACCAGGCGTACAGGGGGAAAGCGATGCGGCCGAGGATGCGCATCTCCGGTATAAAGGGGAACAGCATTTTTCCGGTGTGGTCAATAATCATGAAAGCAAGTGCCAGCAGCTTTAAAAGTCCCGTATCCGTGTTTCCGTGTACGCGCAGATCCTTGACAGCTTGTGTATGGCTCATTCCATCGCCTCCCAATGGGCCCATTATAGCACCGCGGGGCCTTGCGGACAAGGCCATTGTCTCCCCTTCAATCAAGTTTCAAGCCATGTTCAACTACACGTCACTTTCCTTTTGTACAATGGTCTTGCCCAAGGAAGAAGGGAAAGACTATGGACAGGCAGAACGCACAGGCGCCTTTTGAGATATGCATCGAATCCAAGGCATATCCCCAGCGCGGGTTACTTGCGTGGCACGGTGAAAAACAGGCGCCGGGCAGCGGCCCAAAGAAATGGCAATGGGCTGTACCCGCCGGGCTTGCGATAGCGCTGCTGGGAATCATATCGTTATGGGGAGGCGGGCCCCGGGATACCGGCGCCCGGACGCCGCCCCAAATGAATGCGCCATTGACGCCTCTTTCGACGCAGAAGGAGAATGCTGACGCCGGGCTGATTCTGCTGGATATACAGACAAACCAGGCGGCGGCCGCGTTTCATGTTTCAGGGCCTGGGGTCTATGTGCTTTCCGTATCTGGGGGGAGTCCTTCGCACAAGGCCGGCATTCGCCCGGGAGACCGCATTTTGCAAATGAACGACAAGCCGGTGACGGACGCGACGGAGCTTTTGTCCTTACTGAATCATTTGGCCAATGGGGAAACGGCGTCCCTTACGCTGCGCCGGGGTCCAGACTTGGTGACGGTGCAGTTTCATGCGGGCGCAGGGGAGGAGCAGGCTTAGGCCGCTTGCCGGATGACCCGCTTTTGTATATACTTGGGTGGGGGGAGAACGCTTATGAAATTGCTGGTGGTGGACGACGAGGCCCGCATTCGCGAGCTGATCAAAAAATACGCGGTTTTCGAAGGCTATGAGGTGGCGGAAGCGGAAAACGGCATGGCCGCCGTGGAGCTTGCCCGCAAGCAGACCTTTGACCTGATCATACTGGATGTCATGATGCCGGAGTTGGACGGCTTTTCCGCCTGCCGCGAAATCCGCAAGGAATCCCAAACCCCTGTAATCATGCTCTCCGCCCGGGGTGAGGAATACGACAGGATCCACGGCTTCGAGCTGGGCGTGGATGACTATGTGGTCAAGCCCTTTTCCCCCAAGGAGCTGATGATGCGGGTCGCTGCCGTTTTAAAGCGCGGACGGATGGATACGGACCAAAAGCGGGATGTGGTCACCGTCAGCGGCATCACTGTGGATTTTACCGCCCGCATGGTTTTGGTGGACGGGGAAAACGTGGAGCTGTCACCCAAGGAATATGATCTGCTGTTTTACATGGTCCGCAACCGGGGCATCGCCCTCAGCCGGGAGAAGCTGATCACCCAGGTGTGGGGCTATGACTTTTTCGGGGACGACCGCACGCTGGATACGCATATCAAGCTGTTGCGCAGGCAATTGGGAAAATACGCCGGCCATATCGTGACGCTGCGAGGGGTGGGATACCGCTTTGAAAACGGCTGAAACAGGCGCGGCACCCATGAGCATGTTCCACAGGCTGCGCTCGCGCTATGAAAAGCAGGGCATCCGCGCGCGGATTTTTCTGTACCTACTGCTGTTTGTGGCGGTTCTTTTGATCCTGCTGTGGATATTTCAAACCATGCTGCTGGATGATTTTTACCGTATGCTCAAAATCAACAATTTGAGAAGCACCGCGGAAACCATTGCGCAAAACATTGACAATTCAGAACTGCAAACGCTGGTGGAGCGCATCTCCCAGGAGAATGACGTCAGCATCTTGGTGATCGACGAGGACATGGTTACCACCGAGACGGCGGATTTGACCGCTGGGTCAATTGTGCACAGAATGAGTGCGTGGAACAGGAGAAAGCTGTGGGAAATGGCGCAGGCGGCGGACAACACCTATTTGCAGGTGTTTGACCTGCAGGAATTCCGCAACAGGGTCTATGACGCCAGGCGGTTTGTGGGCCCTGTGCCGCCGCCGGACAACGGCATCGCCGAGAGCATGCTGTATCTGCGGCTGGCAAACACTTTGCAGGGCCGGACAAAGGGCATATATCTGACCGCCAGGGTCACCCCGATCAATGCCACGGTGGAAACGCTGCGCAGCCAGTTGGTGCTGATCAGCGTATTTTTGCTGGCGCTGGCGCTTTTGCTGTCCTTTTTGATGGCCAGGCGCGTCACCCGGCCGATCATCGAGACCAACGAGGCGGCCAAAGCGCTTTCTCAGGGCAAGTTCTTGCCGCCCGAGCGCAAAACGGGATACCGGGAGATCATGGAATTGAACGATACCCTGACCAAGGCGGCCAAGGACTTGAGCCGGGTAGATCAATTGCAAAAGGAACTGATCGCCAACATCTCCCATGATCTGCGCACGCCGCTGACCATGATCGGCGGCTATGCGGAGGTCATGCGTGATATACCGGGCGAAAATACGCCGGAAAACATGCAGGTGATCATCGATGAGACAAAGCGCCTGTCCACCCTGGTCAGCGCCGTGCTGGATTATTCCCGGCTGGCGGCGGGGAATATGGAGCTTGCGCCCCAGGTCTACAACCTGACGGCCAGCATACGTGACGTGCTCAAGCGCTATCAAAAGCTGACGGAGCAGGATGGGTACGAGGTGACCTTTGATGCCGGTGCGGATGTGTTTGTTACGGCGGATGAGACGAAGATCACCCAGGCGATATACAACCTGATCAACAACGCCATCCTGTACACGGGCGAAGATAAAAAGGTGCGGGTGAGCCAGACGGTGGAGGAGGAGCATGTGACCCTCTCTGTAATCGATACCGGCAGCGGCATACCCAAGGAGGAAATGCCGCACATCTGGAGCAGGTATTACCGGGCCCCTCATCACAAGCGGGCGGCCATCGGCACGGGGCTGGGGCTTTCCATTGTGCAATCCATACTGGAAATGCACCATTTGCCCTATGGCGTGGAAAGTGAATTGGGAAAGGGGAGCCGGTTTTGGTTCTCGCTGCCGGTGGATCAGCAGGCTAGCCCTCCAGGGTAATGTTCCTGACCCATTTCCCGCCGCGGACAATGCGCAGCGCCAGCACGATCTTGGCATTCATCAGTGTCTGAACGACGACGACCGCCAGGACCAGGGGGATTTTTCCAACACCGAAATATACCATGGCAAGGCAGACCGGTATGGGAACCGCCCACATATAAATGCTGTCCAGCAGGGCGGCATTTTTTGTATCCCCGCCGGCCCGCAGGCAGAAGAAGCAAAATCCGTACATGCAGCTGACGGGGTAGAACAGGCTGTAGACCATGGTGAGTTTGGTGGAAAGCGCTTGCAGCTCCGGCGCAACCGGGAAGATGAACGGCAACACGAACGAGCAAAGAAAGCCTATCGCCGAACAGACCAGGGAGATGGCGACCACCATGGCAAACAGCTGCTTGCAGCTTGCTTTGGCTTGCGCAAGCCGGCCGGCGCCCAATTCCGTGCCGATCAGCACGGATACGGCGGAGGATACGCCTGAGGCGAGCACAAACCCGATCATAAACGCTTGATCGGCGATGACCATGGCGGGAATGGAGGGTTCATCCAGCCTGGTGTAGGTCCAAAAGAAAACGTTCAGCCCCGTGCTCCATAAAAGTTCATTTCCGACCAATGGGAAGACCCGGCGGAAAAAGCTCTTGGCAACGCCCTTGCGTATGTGAAATACCGCGTCAAGGCGCAAGGAAAAAAAGGAGCGGCGCTTTAACAGCACAGCCAGGTAAAGGAACATTTCAATGGTGCGCGAAACCAGCGTACCCAGGGCGGCGCCCTCCACCCCCATGGCGGGGAAACCGAGCATGCCGAACATGAACACATAATTGAACCCGGCGTTCATCAACAGCGCCGCCAGGCTGATCAGCATGGGCGTTTTGTTCCGGCCCAGCGCGCGCATGGAGAAAATGCAGGTGGAGGATATGGTGGCGGGCAAATAGCTGAAGCTGACGATGCGCAGGTAGGCTGTGCCGACGGCAATGGTTTGCCCATCGTTGATAAAGATGCCCATCACCCACTCCGGGAAAAAATACAGCACCGCAAAATACAGCGTGCCAAAGAAGAAGGTCAGTGTAAGCTCCAGGGAAAACAGGCTTTGGCACTGGTCGTGCTCTTTGGCGCCATAGTATTGGCTGAGCATAAGGCCGCCCGCCCCGGTAACGCCGAAGATGCAGCCGTTGAAGATCATGCCGGGCTTGTTGGCGACGGCGACGGCGCTCATGGCGGTTTTTCCCAGGGAACCGACCATGACTGTATCCACCACGTTGAACAGCGTGTTGATCAGCTGCTGGAGAACCACCGGGATCATGACGGCCAGCGCGCCTTTATAAAATGCTTTACTGCCGGCAAAAGAACGCAGGTATGCCCGGGTGATGTGCATGAGAAAATGCTCCTTCCAATGATACAAAAACAAAGATATGTTCTGCTATCATAGCAGGAAGAAGGTGTAAAATCAACCCGGATGGCCAAATGGTTCTGCCTTGGGGTCTCATTTGCACACAGTTTGTTTGCCCTGCCCCTTGAAACAAGGCGGCAAATAGGGGATAATGAAATGGAAAAGGAATACCGTTACGGGAGGCAGCCATGGCATATCAGGCTTTGTACAGACAGTGGCGGCCCGCCACGTTTTCGCAGATGGTCGGCCAGGAGGCCATTGTCAAAACCCTTCGGAACCAGGTGGCGTCGGGGCGCATTGCCCATGCCTATCTTTTTTGCGGCAGCCGGGGGACAGGCAAAACGAGCACGGCCAAAATCATGGCCCGGGCCGTGAATTGCCAATCGCCCGTGGAAGGCGATCCCTGCGGGGTGTGCAGCGTATGCATGGGCCTGAAGGAAGAAACCAGCCTGGACGTGGTGGAAATCGACGCCGCCAGCAACAACGGCGTGGACGAAATACGCGACCTTCGGGAAAAAGTGAAGTATCCGCCCCAAACGGGCAGGTTTAAGGTATATATCATCGACGAGGTGCACATGCTCACCGGCGCGGCTTTCAACGCGCTGCTAAAGACCCTGGAGGAGCCGCCGGCTCATGTGGTATTTATACTGGCCACCACCGAGCCGCAGAAGCTGCCGGCCACGGTGCTTTCCCGCTGCCAGCGGTTTGATTTCGGGCGGATCCCCGCCCAGCAGATCGCCGGACGGCTTCGGGAAGCCGTGCAGCGGGCCGGGGCGGATGCCACGGACAATGCGCTGTCCCTGATCGCCAGGGCGGCGGAAGGCGGCATGCGCGACGCGCTGAGCATACTGGATATGTGCATGGGGCATGGGGAACAGGTGACGGAGGAATTGGTGCGCGGCGTTTTGGGCACGGCGGACAAGCCCTTTTTGTTCACCTTTGCCGACGCTCTGGGGAAGGGTGATGTGCAAAGGACCATGCTTCATGTGGACCAGCTGATGCGCGCCGGCCGGGAGCCCCAGGTGTTTGCCAGGGATATGGCCTATCATCTGCGGGCGCTGCTGATGGCCGCATCCTGCGGGGCGGAGGTCGGATCTCTGCTGGAAATCACGGCGGAGGACGCGGCGGCCTATACCGCGCAGGCGGCGCAGTTTACACCCAATAAGCTCTTGCGTCTGCTGGATTTGTTTATGCGGGTGGAAACGGAAATCAAGTGGGCGTCTTCGCCACGAATCGCTTTGGAGGCCGCCGCGGTAAAGGCCTGCCTGCCGGCCGGGGAAAGCAGCGTGGAGGATTTGCTGGAGCGGGTGGCCGAGCTGGAACGCAAGGTGCAAAACGGCGCCGTCGCCGTGCCGGCGGCGGCTTCACCTGCCGCCGCGAAGCCGGCCGCTCCGGAACCTACGGCCCAGCCGGCGGCCCCGAAGGCTCCGGCAGCGGAAAAAAGAGCCGGGGACCCAGCGCTTCCGCCCCAGAAAATCTGGGACCTGATGCTGCAAAGCCTGAAAAAGTCGGATGCCAGCCTGTTTGCCCAATTGGCCTCCTGCGCCTTTGGCGGCATAAAGGACAATGTATGCCGGGCCGTAGTGCCAAAAACAAATTCCTTTGCCATCAAATATTTGAACGGCGATGTGCGCAGGGCGGCTGTTTCCGCGGCGCTTTTGGAGATCACCGGCGCCCGCATGCAGTTTGAAGCCGTATCGGCTGAGGGAAACGATCCCCAGCAGGAGCGCCGGGAAAAGAACCTGGTGCAGGAGCTGATTGCCGACTTTGGCCGGGACAAGGTGCAAATAGAGGAGGAATAGCTTGCTTCAGGCAGTGTTTTCCATACCCGCGGACAGGCGGATGCGTTTGGCCGCTTTGTTTCCGGAGCCAAACGGGCTAGTGCGCTCCTGTTTGGATGGGTGCATGGGCGAGGCGTATGGCGACCATCCGGTGATGCCGGGAGCGGCCATCATCTGCATTGGGGATTTTGCCTGCTTCGGCGGGAATTTTTGGAGCCCGGCCGCCAGGCACCTGGCCGGCAAGCTGGCGCTCACAAAAGGGAAAACATGGCTGGTCCCGGCGCAAATGGGCTGGCGGGAACATGTCGCTTATTGGCATCCCAAGGCGATGACCGACGGCACGCGCTATGCGGTGGAGGCAAAGGCGGCATTTGATACAGCAAAGCTGACGGCGATTGCGCAATCCCTCTCTGATGCGTTTAATTTAAAACCCATTGATGCCGGACTGTATGAAAAAGCCATGGGCGAGGCGTGGAGCCGGGATTGGTGCTCCCAATTCCGCGATGCCACGGATTATGCAAAGCGTGGCATTGGCGTAGCCGCCCTGTTGGATGGTGAACCGATTGCGGGTGCATCCTCCTATGTGGTGTATAACGGCGGCATTGAGATACAAACGGATACAAGGGATGATATGCGCCGCCGGGGTTTGGCGGCCGCCTGCTGCGCGAAACTGATCCTTGACTGCCTGGTCAAAGGCGTTCACCCGTCCTGGGACGCGGCAAATCCGGCATCCCTTCAACTTGCACAAAAGCTGGGCTACACGCTGAAAAGGCCCTATGACACTTGGGAGGTTTCTTTTTGATGATCAATCATTCCTTGACGACAGAGCGCCTTCTGCTTCGTCCTTTTGCAATGGAGGATGCGGAGGCGGTTTTTCGCATGAGCCGGGAGGAAACACTAAAGCAGCGCATGCCTGACCAGGTATATGATTCTATGGAAGAAGCGGTGAAGGTCGCCGCGTTTTTGAAGGACAAGGCGGAAAAGGGGGAGTGGCCGTTGGTGCTGGGTGTCGCGATCAAAGAGACGGGCGAACTCATCGGCCACGTGGGATTAAGCCATATTGAGGAAGGTGTGGAGATCGGCTATGCCGTCGCCATGGCCCAGCAGGGAAAAGGGTATGCCGCCGAGGCAGTCGCCGCCTTTTCCGGGTGGGCAGCCAGCCATTTTTCACTGGCGGGCATATGGGCCATCCTCATGGCGGACAACCTCCCGTCCCGAAGGGTGTTGGAAAAAGCGGGATACGTATATCAGTGGGAAAAGAAAAAGCAGGCCTTTGTCGGGGAGCATCTCTGCCGCTGCTATCTGTATTCGGGGGAGGTGCAGCCATGCAGATAACGCGCCGCGACGCCAGGCGATTTTTGCTTTTGAAGCAGGGGCTGCTGGGGGAAAAACGGTTTGCCGGGGAAGCAGGGGCGCTTTCCTACATCCGCCAGGCGGGCTGCATACAGTATGATCCCATCGATGTCTGCGGCAGGAACGCGGACCTTGTGCTGCAGTCCCGGGTGGAAGGGTATCGCGAATCCATGCTGGACAGCCTCCTGTATCAAAAGCGCCGTTTGGTTGACTACTGGGACAAGAACATGGCCATCTTTCCCGTGGAGGATTGGCCCTGCTTTGCCCGAATCCGCAGGGACTACGGCGGCGATTGGGTGCGCAGCTACGACATGCTGGAGAAGGAAGCCCCGGCCATCCGGGAGATGCTCAAAATCAAGGGTCCCTCCTTTTCCGATGATTTTGACGCGCGGCACAAGGTGGACTGGTACTGGGCGGCGACCACCGCTTCCCGTGCGGTGCTGGAGGCGCTGTATTTTCGCGGGGAGCTTTGCGTCCACCACAAGCGGGGCACGCAAAAGGCCTATGATTTTGTGGTAAACTGCATCCCGGCTGAAATCCTGAATGCGCCGGACCCTTACCCGGACGATATGGAGCATGGCGCGTGGCGGCTGAAGCGGCGCATCGGCGGGGTGGGCATGCTGTGGAACAAGGCGTCGGACGCGTATCTTGGTTTGCCGGACCGGAAAACAGATTGCCGCAAAGCGCTCTTTGACCTGCTTTTGGGCAGAAAGGAAATCATGCCCCTTTTTGTGGAAGGCATCAAGGAACCGCTGTACATACTGACAGCCGACGAGGCGCTTTTACAAAAGGCGGTATCGGACGAGGCGCTTTTGCCAAGAACGCAGGTATTGGCGCCGCTGGACAACATGCTCTGGGACAGAAAGCTGCTGGAAGCGCTGTTTGATTTTTATTACCGCTGGGAAATCTACACCCCCAGGGAGCAGCGGCAGTACGGCTACTATGTGCTGCCGGTGCTTCAAGGGGAGGAAATTGTTGGCCGCATCGAGCTGGAAACCGACCGCAAACAGGATGCGCTGCGGGTGATGGGCTATTGGCCGGAGAAAGGAAAAAAGCCCGACAAGCGGGCTTTGAACAAATGCCTCAAGGAGTTTGCGGCATTCCAGCTGGTAAAGACGGTGATCTGGCCGGGGCCTGCTTAAAAGCCGGGCGTATAGTAGGTGACATTCGCGCCTTCCCCGCTTGCAAACAGCAGGTACAGCCCGCCCAGCACCGCAAGGCCGGCGATGACGGCGATAAGCACGCGCCAGGGGCTGACCGGGGCCTGACCGCCGGCTTTGCCCGTCTGGCCGTTGATAAGCACATGGAAGGCTTTGCTGTTGTAGGTGAAGGACGACAGCCACATGGGCAGCAGCGTCAGCTTGTAGCGCACGTTGCGGTGCTCGGACCGGATGCTCGTCACCTGGGCCTCATCGGCACGGCGCAGAATATCCCGCCGGGCCAACTCCCGCATGGCGGCGTCGATTTCCGCCTGGGCCGTTTCCCAGCCTTCGTTTAGGCTGACAGAGGGCTTTTCGCTGAGGAAGCCGCTCAAAAATCCGGCCTGATAGCGGCACAGCCTTTGCAGGTCAAAGGGCCGAACCCGGGAAAGCAAATGCTCCTCCAGCCGGCGGCTGCCGGCCACCAGCACGTCGTCAAAGTCGTTTTGCACAATGCCGCGGGTAGGCGACCAGCGGGTGCGCTGCTCCTGGCGCATCTCCGTTACCTGCTTGCCGTCCCTAGTGACGGTAACAGGCACGGTTACGTAATAGTGGTGCCCTTCCTGGCCAACATACAGGGAGGTGGTTTCGGCGTCGTACGTCCAGTGGGGCATGTACACGCCGGAGATCTTGCTCAACGTGGCCATGCGCTTTGCCTTGGAGGGAGCGAACCAGCGCCGGTTCAGCCACTTGCGGAAGGAAGACACGGCCTGCGCCTGCGTCGTTTGGAAGGGGATCACGCTTTCCGGGGCGATGCCGGCTTCCGACTGGTCGTCCAGCACGTGGGGGCTGCCGCAAAAGGCGCACAGTTCGGCGGTGGCGTGTGTCTCCAGCACCGTTTCCGCGCCGCAGCCCTGGCAGCGGATCACGCGCACGGTAACGCCCCAATCCTTTTGCTCCTGCGTGGGAGCGCCGTGTATATCGTATTCCTGCGGCTGCTCGACGATCTTTTCCACCGGCGATTCGGCGCCGCAGTAGGGGCATTTGAGGTTTTGCGTTTCAGGGTCGAACACGGCCCGGCCGCCGCAGCCGGGACAGGCAAAGGTGCTGGCGGATTCCCGGGTTTTTTGCAGCTCGGACATGGGTTTTCCCTCCTCAAATATACACGAAAAATATCGGATATAGTATAACATGGAAAAATCTGCGTGTAAACGGCGCGGCGTAAAGGAGACGGACTGTGAGCAAGGCAAAGCAGGTGATACGGGACAGCCAGTTCCGCTATAAAAAAGGGCTGGGTCAGAACTTTTTGTATGACGAGGCACTGTTGCAGGAGCTGGTGGACGCCTCCGGCGTTACGGCGGAGGACGGCGTGCTGGAGATCGGCCCCGGCAGCGGCAGTATGACGGCGCTGCTTGCAAAAGTGTGCAGGCAGGTGATCGCGCTGGAGCTGGATGAAGCGCTGCTGCCCATTTTGCGGGTCACGCTTGCGGCACACAGCAATGTGACGGTGGTGCAGGGCGATGTGCTCAAGAGCAACCTCAGGGAAATAACAGCGCCGCTGGGAGAGCGGTTTTGCGTAGTCGCCAACATACCGTATTACATTACGTCCCCGCTTTTGACGCTGCTTTTGAACGGTACGCTGCCCATCAAGTTGCTGGCAGTGATGGTGCAAAAGGAGGTGGCGGACAAGATCATGGCCAGGCCCGGCACAGACGAATACGGCATGCTGGCGGTGCGCGCCCAATACCATTGCCGGCCGTATGTTGCCAGAATCGTGCCGGCGGCGGCTTTTACGCCGCCGCCCAAGGTGGACAGCGCTTTTGTGGTGATGCCTTTTTTGCAAGCGCCCCCGGTGGCGGTCAAAAACGAGGCCACTTTCTTTCGCGTGGCGGGCGCCGCCTTCCTCATGCGCCGGAAAACCATGCTCAACAACCTGCAATCCGCCTTTTCCATGCCGCGGGAAGCGGCTTCGGCGCTGCTTTCCTCCTGCGGTTTGGACGAGCGCGTGCGCGGGGAAACGCTGGATTTGCGCACCTTTGCCGCGCTGGCCAACGCGTATGACGCCGCCGGAACATCCAAATAGGAAGAGGCGGTTTGGAAGGAGCTTTGAGACCTGGATTAAAAATATGAATCGCGTTCTGCTGAAAACTGCGTTTTCGGCAGAATTTTTTGTTTTTTCTGCATATATATTGCATTTCAAAACAATATGTGTTACATTTTATATCGCTTTCGGTTTGCTGTCCCGCAGGCTTTTTTCTTGGAAAAGCAGTACAAATGTTATAAATTATTTTTTAACAATGGCAGGGAATGCAGAGGAGCATACCGAATCATAAGAATTAGGGATAAATTGTTCTGTTTTGTCAGCTGACAAAACGGAGCGCGACAATAGCGTCGCGCGAAATTATCATTATATTTATGGAGGATGAGATCATGAGCCTGAATCTGGAGTATCTTGGTCTGTATAACCCGGCAGCCGTGCATCACAACCTGCCTGTCGGCAAGCTGGTGGAGCATGCTCTTGAGCGCAAGGAAGGCGTGTTGAGCAATACCGGCGCATTGCTCGTGTATACCGGCAAGTACACCGGCCGTTCCCCGGAAGACCGCTACATTGTGGATGAGCCCAGCATTCATGGCGAAATCGCCTGGGGCAAAGTGAATATTCCGATTTCCATTGAAAAGTTTGAAGCCATCTACAGCAAAATGACCGCTTACCTGCAAAACCGCGAGTTGTTTGTGTTTGACGGCTTTGCCGGCGCCGACCCCAAATACCGCATCGGCGTGCGCGTGGTCAATGAACTGGCCAGCCAGAATATGTTCATGCATCAGTTGCTGTTGCGCCCCACCGAGGAAGAGCTGAAAAGTCACAAGGCCGACTTCACCATCGTGGCGGCCCCCGGTTTCAAGTGCGTGCCGGAGATCGACGGAGTCCGCTCCGAAGCCGCCATCATCGTTTCCTTTGAAAAGAAGATGGTCATCGTCGCCGGCAGCCAGTATTCCGGCGAAATGAAGAAGAGCGTATTCTCCATCATGAACTACCTGCTGCCCAAGCAGGATGTGTTCCCCATGCACTGTTCCGCCAACATCGGCAAGGATGGCGACGCCGCCCTGTTCTTTGGCCTGAGCGGCACCGGCAAGACCACCCTGTCCGCCGACCCTAACCGCAACCTCATCGGCGACGACGAGCACGGCTGGTCCGAAGACGGCGTGTTCAATATCGAGGGCGGCTGCTATGCCAAGTGCATCAAGCTTTCCAAGGAGCATGAACCCGAAATCTACGGCGCGATCCGCTTCGGCGCGCTGGTAGAGAACGTGGTGTATGACCCCGAGACCCGGGAGCTGGATTTTGACGACGAGTCTTTGACCGAGAACACCCGTGTGGGCTATCCGGTGGAGTTCATCTCCAACACCGTCATCCCCGGCGTGGGCGGCCATCCCAAGACCGTGATCTTCCTCACCGCCGACGCTTTCGGCGTGCTGCCTCCCGTGGCCAAGCTTACCCGCGAGGCCGCCATGTTCCACTATGTCAGCGGCTACACCGCCCGCCTGGCCGGCACGGAGCGCGGCATCACCGAGCCCCAGGCCACCTTCTCCACCTGCTTTGGCGCCCCCTTCCTGCCCCTGCCCGCCACCCGTTACGCGGAATTGCTGGGCAAGTACATTGACAAGTACCATGCCAACGTGTACCTGGTCAATACCGGCTGGTCCGGCGGCCCCGCCAGCGGCAACGGCAAGCGCATGAAGCTGCCCCTGACCCGCGCCATGGTTACCGCCTGCTTGAACGGCGAGATTGAAAAGAGCGAGTTTGTGCTGGACCCCAACTTCAATGTGCTGGTGCCCACCACCTGCCCCGGCGTGCCGGACGAAGTGCTCTCTCCCCGTCTGACCTGGGCGGATAAAGCCGCTTACGACGAGTCCGCCAAGAACCTGGCCGCCCAGTTCCGCAAAAACTTCGAGAAGTATTCGAACATGCCCAAAGAAGTTGTGGATGCCGCGCCCCAGGGCTAATGCCTTCGTGCCAAGACGGTGATACCGTCTTGGCACGATTTTTACGGTTTCCCCGCAAATCAAAGATTTTCGGCCGGGAAACCGCGCAAGGAATGTTTGCTCCGCAAACCCCGCCCACTTAGGCTGTGCCGGGTGATACGATTTCAATCGAAGGGGCTTCGCCACTTCGATGCATCCCTGGAAGTTTGACAGACAATTAAAAACCTCAGGGAGGAATGGGAGGGCCGAGGCCCTCCCATTTTAGATCGAAAATCGGCGACATGCGCGCCGATTTTCGCGGGAATTTCGAAGAAATTCCTACCTTGCCCGAGCAAACGGCCGCAAAAGGGCAATGCCCTTTTGCAGTGCAGCGAGGGAAAAACTCGCCAAAGGGGCGGCAGCCCCTTTGGCGATAGCTTTTGCGTGCGGAATGAAGTTTTGCTGCCGGGGCAAGAATACGATCAAGCATGTGCGAAGGGAGGGTGGGCCGTGGCACTTTTAGGCGTTTTCATGGCAGTGTACGCCCTGCTGATCACCCCCCTGCACCTGAGGGTGGATGTGGCGGCCGGCGCCCACGTATCCGGCGCGGTTATCCTGCGCATCTGGGGCTTTCATGTGCAGGCCAATGTGGGCCTGATACGCAACGAGCAGGGCAAGCTGCACCTGGCCTTCCGGCTGAAAGGAAGTCCCAAGCAGCACAGCGACAGCGTGGCGGATACATGGCGCCGCGTTTTGGCCATGGCCCGCCTGATCCGGGAAACGAATCTGACAAGAGCTTTTTTTGCCCGCACGCTCTCCGTTATGCATGTGGGCCTGAAGGCCAGAATCGGTTTTTCCGACGCCGCGTACACGGCCTTGACCGCAGGGTCAATCAGGGTTCTGCTGGATGTATGGCGGCAGAAGCTGCGGCAGCGCGGCATACACTGCAGCCTCAAGGCCTGGCCGGACTTTGAAGGGAATCCATGCGCCGCCCAGTTTTCCTGCATATTGTTTATGCGCATGGGCAATCTACTTCTTGGATGCGCATTGGCAAGCGCGGCTGCACGGGCAGCCCGCAGGCGGGCAAAATTAACAAGCAGCGAGGAGGATCGCGCATGGAGCACCCCATCGGAAACATGATGCAGACCACCATGGAGAATATCAAGGATATGGTGGATGTAAATACTGTGATCGGCGACCCCGTCAACACGGCGGAGGGCATGACGGTGATTCCCGTATCCAAGGTCAGCTTTGGCTTTGTGGCCGGGGGCGGGGAGTATGGCACGGATGATAAGAACAAGGTCCATCCGCCCCAGGGCTTTGAAGGCAAAATGCCTTTTGCCGGCGGTTCCGGCGCCGGTGTTTCCGTGCAGCCGGTAGGCTTTTTGGTGGTGGGCAATGGCTCGGTGAAAATGCTGCCGGCGCAGCCTGTAACCATGGCCGACCGGATGGTGGAGCTGTTGCCCCAGGTGGTGGAGGATGTGCGCAGCATCTTCCGCAATGGGGAGGATGGCCGGGAGAGCAAGTACCAGCATATTTCGGGCGGGCATTCGGGGGGCCAATCGGGCGGCCAGTCCGGGGGTGAGCGGGGTGATGACCGCCGGGACAATAGGCGCGACGGGCCCGGGCTGAACCAAATGAACCGCGGAGCGCCCGCCTCCTATGACGACAGGATGTCCTGATGCATTTTCTACCCGGAGGAAGCAGATGATCATACGCAAAACGGCAGGCATACTCCTCGCGGCATGCCTGCTTCTGCCTTTCAGTGGGCTGGCACAGGGGGAAACGGAGGAAACGGCGGAAACGTTTGCCGTTTCGGCCAAAGCGGCTGTTTTGCTGGAAGAAACGACCGGCAAAATACTGTATGCCCAAAACGAAACGCTGCCGCTGCCCATGGCCTCCACCACCAAGGTGATGACGGCTTTGCTGGCCATGGAATACGGGCATATGGACGAAATCGTCACCACCGGCCGGAACGCCTTTGGCGTGCCGGGCACCAGCATCTACCTTGCCCAGGGGGAAAGGCTGACGCTGGAGCAGATGCTTTACGGCCTGATGCTGGCCAGCGGCAACGATGCGGCCGTCGCCATCGCGGAGCATATCGGCGGCTCGGTGGACAAGTTCTGCGAAAGGATGACCGAGCGCGCGGCAGAATTGGGCTGCCGGGATACCGTTTTCAAAACGCCCCACGGGCTGCCCAACAGCATTCACCATACGACGGCCTACGATCTGGCGCTGATCACCAGGGAGGCGATGCGGTACCCGCTTTTCCGCAAGATCGTGTCCACCCAGCGGGCCACGATCCCCTGGGAGGGGCGGGAGTATGACAGGATACTGAATAATAAAAACCGGCTGCTTTCCGGCTATCAGGGCGCTACCGGCATCAAAACCGGCTACACGAAGGCGGCCGGGCGCTGCCTGGTATTCGGCGCGGAGCGCGACGGGCTGGAGGTGGTGGGCGTCGTCCTCAATTGCCCCGATTGGTTTGATGAAGCGGCCAAGGTGATGGATTACGGCTTTGCCAACTACCGGTATGTGATGATGCTTGCGGACGGAGAACAGGTGCGCAGCCTTCCGGTGATGGGCGGCACGGAGCCGGAGGTAGCCATACGGCTGCAAGGCGATCTGGCCGCCCCCGTGGGCCCGGAGGAATGGCCGCAAATGGAGTTTGACCTGCCGGACAGCCTCAAGGCCGGGGTCTTGGAAGGGCAGATTGTGGGCATGGCAAGGCTGACACTCAATGGAAAAATACTGGTGGAGCGGCCGCTGATTGCGGCAAACGGGGTCATGCCCCGTACGTTTCGATACGGAATCGGAAAAATCTTTGAACAATGGCCCCTCTTCGGCATCCCCATGGGTACGCAATAGCCTGACGGCGTTGTTCTTTCTGGGCTTTGCGGTATTGCTGACCCTCCTTTGGAGAAGGCTGATTCAAAAGCATTGGTAACATTACAGCATATTCCTGATTGGCTTGGCGGGCGATTGATAATCGCCCCTACGGTTGCAAGGGTTTATTGACTTTTCTTCCGGATTGCGTATGCTCCGACATAGAGGCCAACAAACATATGGCGGCGTAGGGGCGAATATTATTCGCCCGCTTTGCTGTTTCAGGCGTATGCCTACCTCCATTGCACAAGTGCCATTTCACCAGCGTTTACATGATCCAAACTTGCCATGACCCCATTTTCAGGGCAGTTTCACCCTGCTATCCACGAATCGGATGGCGGGGTATTTTTGATAATTAGGAAATGATTAGAATTTGCTATACTGCTTGACACATAGTATTGCTCGCTGTATGATACTGCGCGTGGGAGGTGATGCCATGGATGTTCAGCTGAAGCGGGGGTTGATAGAGGTGTGCGTGCTATCGCTGCTGTCACAGCAGGATTCTTATGGCTACCAGCTCATCAAGGACATATCCGCTGTCATAGAAATATCGGAGTCCACGTTGTATCCCATTTTGAGAAGGCTGGAAAGCGCGCAATGCCTTCGCATTTACACCAGGGAGCATGATGGCCGGCTGCGCAAGTACTATGCAATCACCCAGGCGGGCAGGGACAGGATCGCGGAGTTTTTGACCGACTGGATGGATGTGATGAAAGTGTACGACTTTATCAGGAGGGTGGGGCAATGACGCGGCATCAATTTCTTGAGGGGTTGAGGCAGGAACTCAAAGGCCTGCCCAGGCAGGAGATAGAACAGACGGTCCACTACTACTGGGAAATTATCGCCGACCGCATGGAGGAAGGCATGACCGAGGAGCAGGCAGTGGCGAAAATGGAACCCATGCATATCATCGCAAGGCGGGTCCTGTCCGACTTCAAAGGCGGTGCGGCGCCCAGGCGGAAGCTTTCCGGGTTTTTGATCGCGATGCTCATTCTGGGATTTCCCCTGTGGTTTCCGCTGCTGATCACAGGCGCGGCGCTGATGGTGGTGGCGCTGACACTGGTGTGGGTGCTTGTTCTGACGCTTTGGGCGGTTTGTCTTGGACTCTTTTCCGGCGGGATGGCTGCCATCATCACGCTGTTCCTGGGCAATTTCCACAGCGGCCTGCCCTTTGTCGCGCAAATCGGCCTGGGCATGGCGGCCATGGGGCTGTCGATTTTCTTGTTCTATGGGGCCAAGGGGGCCATCCCCCTGGCCATGGGCGCGACGGTGAGCATGGTATCCTGGATTAAACGGGGATTTGTAAGGAGAGGGATTGTATGAACAGGAATAAACCTATTCTGAAAGTGGCCGGCTTGTTGCTGGTGGTCGGCCTGGCGCTGTACTTTGTCGGCATGGCAGCCTTTGCGTCGGAAAGCCCAGCCCAGGGCGGCAAGGCGACGCAGATCACCTATGCAAGGGAAGAATATTCGGTGCAGGCGGAGGGGATCAGCCGCATCAACGTAAGGACCCGGAACATGGCTGTGACGGTGACACCCGCCAAGGGCAGCGAGATCACGATTCATTACTGCACGTCTGAAGAAGATCCCTATGAGGTCTCTTTGGAGGGCGGCGAACTGACGCTCAAGTACAAGTATGAAAACCTCTTTTCCGTGGGCAGCTGGTTCTCCAACGTATCCATTTTCAACGTTATCAACAATACGGCTCCCAGTGTGGAAGTGATTGTGCCGGAAGCCTACGCGAATGCGCTGCAGTTGCACACGTCCAACGCTTCCATCCGCGTATCCGGCCTGATCGGCGCAGGGGATGTGCGCATGGAAACATCCAACTCCACCATCGACGTCAGCAATGTGACCGCCACGGGCCTCGCCGCACGGACCTCCAACGGCCCTGTCACCCTGGATAGGCTGATCGTGGCCGGCACCGTGGACGCAAGGTCCTCCAACGGCCCGCTGACAGCCAAGCAGGTGGCGGCCAAAGACGGGCTGGTGCTGCACACCTCCAACGGCAGGATCGTGGTGGACCAGATCACCTCCGCGGCCATCGAGCTGCGCAGCTCCAACGCCGGTATCTCCGGCAGCGTGGCCGGCAAGCGTTCGGACTACACCGTATCCTCCGACACCTCCAACGCGGACAACAGTTTGGGGGACGGCGGCTCCGGGCCTTCCAGGCTGACGGTGGATACCTCCAACGGCGCCATCAACGTCAAGTTCCAGGACAACTGATCAATAGGCGGGCTTTGCGGCAAAGGCAAGGCCCGTTTCCTTTTTGCTTATTTGGGGAATGCTTCCATGGGGAGATTCGCCGGCACAGACGTATTCAACCGTCAAGCCGTTTCCATTGGCAACTATTGGCTATGGGGAGAACGCTTTCGGGCAGGCTGCAAGGCTTGTTTTTTGTCGTATTTTTTGGTATGCTGGCAAAGGAATTTTATGAGCGACCGGCCAAAAGGAGATGCGGCATGCTGACGATCCTGCCATTGAGTGAGTCCACGATTTCCCTGTACAACCAGATCGACAACCGGTATTTGGTGGGGGAACTGGCTCAGGTACGGGTGGCCCGCTCCGGCTTTTCGCTGGAATATATGCCCCTTGGCAAAGCGGAATGGCGCAGCTATCCGCCGGAAAGCCTGTTTACGCCCCAGGAGCTGTTAAAGCGCAAGGATGCCATATGCTTTTTTGCGTACCTGGACGGCCAGCCTGTGGGCCAGGCGGTAGCGGCGCATCATTGGAACAACCTGGCCACGCTGTGGGACATCCGGGTGGATGTGCGACGCCGGCGCAACGGTGTTGGCCGGACGCTGTTGGAGGCCTGCAAGAGCTGGGCTTTGCAGCATGGCCTCAAAGGACTGATGGTAGAAACCCAGGACGGCAATCCGGTGGCGTGCCAGTTTTACCAAAGCTGCGGTTTTGTGCTGGGCGGTGTGGACAGAATGCTGTACGCGGCCACGCCCCAGCAATCGCAAAAACCGCCTGCCCTGCGGGACAGCGCGCTGTTCTTTTACCAGCTGTTTGATTGAATCAATTATAGAAGGAAGAGTCGTCATGCGCTTGCAAAAATACCTGGCCCAGTGCGGCGTGGCTTCCCGCCGGACGGCGGAAAAAATGATCGCGGATGGCCGGGTGACGATCAACGGCGCCGTGGTCACGCAAATGGGCTCCCAGGTGGAGCTCACCGATCAGGTGCTGGTGGATGGGCAGCCTGTTTCCCCTGAGGAGGAGAAGCATTATTTGCTGTACCACAAGCCCATGGGCGAGGTGACGACCGCTTCCGATCCCGAAGGGCGCGCCACCGTGTTGGACAAGTTCCGGGATTATCCCGTGCGCCTGTACCCCGTGGGCCGGCTGGATTATGACAGCGAAGGGCTGCTTTTGCTCACCAACGACGGGGAGCTGACCCAGCACCTTCTGCACCCCAGCAAAGAGGTGGAGAAGCTGTATCTGGCCAAGGTATCCAACCGCCTTTCGGTGGAGAACGCCAAAAAGCTGCAGGAGGGCGTGTGGATAAACGGCCGCAAGACCGCCCCGGCCAAGGCGCGCATCCTCAAATACGACACGTTTTCCACTACGGTGCTGGTATCCATTCATGAAGGGCGGAACCGGCAGGTCAGGCGGATGTTTGAGGCAGTGGGCCATCAGGTGGTATTGCTGCGCCGCGTGCAGTTCGGTCCCCTGAAATTGGGCGATGTGGGCCGGGGCCAATGGCGGCATCTGACCAGCGATGAAGTAAAGCAGCTGAAGGGCTTGTGAGCAACCCATGGCGTATCTGTTGAAAAGCGCGCGGTACCTGGCGGCGGAGTGCCATAGGCAGCTGCTTGAACCCGGCGATTATGTGATCGACGCCACCTGCGGCAACGGCCAGGATACGTGCGCGCTGGCAAGACTGGTGGGCGCTCAGGGGAAGGTATTTGCATTTGACGTACAGGCGGCCGCCATAGCAAAAGCGAAGGAGTTGCTTGCGCGTGAAAATCTTCTGGACCGGTGCGAACTATATCATATGGGCCATGAGCATGTGCTGGAAGCGGTGAGGGCGACGGTGAAGCTGGCGGTGTTCAACCTGGGCTGGCTCCCCGGCGGGGACAAAAGCATCACCACCCACTGGGAGACCACCAAGACCGCTATCGAGGGCTGCCTTGCGCTGCTTGTGCCCGGCGGCGTCTGCACCATATGCGCTTATCCCGGGCACGCGGAAGGGGACAGGGAGCGAATGGCGCTGGAGGGCTGGCTTGTCGCATGGCCGCCCCAGCAGTTCAACATCCTTCACCAGCGCTTTGTCAACGCGGGGCCCGGCGCGCCGGAGTGTTATATTCTGCAAAAACAGTAAAAATGAAGGAACCGCCGTCCGCGGCGGCTTCTTCATTTTATGATTTGTGAAAAATAAATCAAAGAAAGTTGCGTTTTCGGCAGGAAATAGGGGAGGAATGTAGAATAATAGAAAGTGGGTAAGATTTGAACGTTTTCAACTCACCTCGTCGGGAGGTTTATAGGAAAACCACGGGAGGAGAACATCATGAACGGTACCCAGGGTGTTCAATCGGTGCTGGAAAAAAAGCAGGACATCGTTCAAGGGGACGCGGGCCGGGTGGAAAAGCAGCGCGCGGCCGGCAAATGGACGGCGCGTGAGCGCATCGCAAGGCTTGTCGATCCGGGCAGCTTTGTGGAAATGGATACCTTTGTCTCCCGCAATGGGGAGGGCGCAGGGGTGGTGACAGGTTATGCCACCGTCGGGGAACGCCCCGTTTATCTGTTTGCCCAGGACTTTACCGTGCACGGCGGAGCGATGGGGGATTTGCAGGCCGCCAAAATTGTGAAGGTGCTTGACCTTGCGCAAAAGACTGGCGCGCCTGTTTTGGCGTTGTGCGACAGCGCCGGCGTCAGGCTGGATGAAGGCGCCAAGGCCATGGATGCGTATGCGAAAATCTATACCAAATTGGCCCGTTTAAGCGGCGTCAGTCCCATCGTATCCCTGGTGCTGGGCCCCTGCGCGGGCGGCGCGGCAATGATCGCCCGCATGGCCGACATCAGCATCATGGCCAAGAATGTCGGCGAGCTGATGGTGTTTGGCCCCCAGGTAATAAGCGCGGCCACCGGCAAGGATTATTCGGCCAAAGCTTTGGGCGGGGCGGATGTGCTTGCGGCCCAGGGCGCGGTATCCCTTGTGGCGGACAATGAGGAATCGGCGCTGAAGCTTGCCGCGGATGTGCTGGACCTTCTGCCCGGCTGCAACGCCGAGGACGCTCCCATTGTGGACACGGATGATTTGAACCGCCTGATGCCTGCTGTAGATGCCGGTGATTCCGGCGCGCTGCTGGCAGCGCTTATGGACGGCGGCAGCTTTATTGAACTGCATGCCGTCTATGCCAAATCCATCCGTATCGCACTGGGCCGCCTTGGCGGCCGTACGGTAGGCGTGGTGGCCGGCAATTTCGCGGAGGATGAGGGCCGGCTGACGGCCGGTGCCTGCAACAAAGCGGCCCGTTTCGTGCGCTTTTGCGATTGCTTCAGCCTGCCGGTGGTGAGCTTGATCCATTCCGCCGGGCTGGCCATCGTAAAGCCCGAGGAACAGGGCTGGCTTCTGACCGCTGCCAGCCAGCTTTTGTACGCCTATGCCGAAGCCACCAGCCCCAAGGTATCGGTGGTGGTGGGCAATGCCATAGGCTTAAGCTACGTGACCATGGGCGGCAAGGCCAACGCGGACATCGCCTACGGCTGGCCCGGCACGGTGATCTCCGCCCTTGCGCCGGAAGCTGCGGTGCAGGTGCTCTACCGTGATGAGCTGGTCAAGAGCCAGGAGCCCGCGTTGGAAGCGAGGGCCAAGCTTGTGGACGACTATGCCAGCAACGTGGCTGACGGCGTTCAGGCGGCCAGGGACGGCATACTCGACGATGTGATCGAGCCTGCGCAGACCCGCAAGTACCTGATCGCGGCCCTTGAAATGCTCTCATCCAAGCGGGATTCCAACCCGCCCAAAAAGCACGGCAATCTGCCGCTGTAAGAAGGGATGGGTGAACACATGAACCAGGTGGTGTTTGGTCTTTCAATCACAGTCGTCGGCTGCCTGATTGTGCTGGCCGGTCTGGCTATGATCATTGGCGGCGCGATTCTCATGAAAAGCGCCGGAAAAGCAAAGCCGAAGACGGAAATTCCCATGAGCCGGCCTGCCGATAATCTTCCCGCGGTTTTAAGCGCCGCCGTAGCTGCCACGCTTGCCCAGGAAGAACAGGAAAGGCTGATTGCCGTGCTGACCGCCGCCGTTGCCGCCGTATGGGAAGAGAATCAGGGCGGCTTTGTGGTCAGGAAGGTGCGCAGGATCCACAACAGCCCGGCCTGGCAGAAGGCAGGCCGCGAGGAACAGATATACAGCCGCATGTAAAATGGAATAAATAAGGAGGAACTATATATGCGCAAGTTTGTGATTACCGTTAACGGGGTATCTTATGAAGTGGAAGTAGAAGAGGTTGCCGCCGGCGCTGCCCCCGTGATCCGCTCCGCCGTTCCTGTCGCTGCTCCCGCCGCACCCGCGCCTGTTGCCGCACCCGTTGCTGCTGCCGCGCCGGCTCCCGCAGCCGCTCCGGCCCCTGCCGCCGCCCCCAAGGCCGCGCCTGTTGCCGGCGGCCAGCCCGTCAAAGCGCCCATGCCCGGAACCGTTGTGGACGTAAAGGTCAAGGCGGGCGACGCTGTCAAGAAGGGCGCCGTGCTCTTGATCCTGGAAGCCATGAAGATGGAAAATGAAATTATCTCTCCTGTGGATGGCACCGTCGCGCAGGTCGTCGCCTCCAAGGGCTCCAGCGTGAACGCCAACGAGGTGCTGGTGACCATCGCCTGACAGGCCGCATTGTTGTAAAGGAGTTTAGCGCTATGCCCAAAGTATTGATTACAGATACCATATTGCGCGACGCGCACCAGTCGCAGGCCGCAACCCGCATGAAAACAAGCGAGATGCTGCCCGCCTGCGAAAAGCTGGACAAGGTGGGGTACTTTTCCCTGGAATGCTGGGGCGGGGCCACCTTTGACGCCTGTCTCCGCTTTTTGAATGAAGATCCCTGGGAGCGGCTTCGGGTCCTTCGCAAAGCCATGCCCAACACAAAGCTGCAAATGCTCTTCCGCGGTCAGAACATTCTGGGCTACAAGCATTATGCGGACGACGTTGTGGATTATTTTGTCAAGAAAACGCTGGAAAACGGCATTGACATCATCCGCACCTTCGACGCCTTGAATGACCTTCGCAACATGGAAACCGCGGTCAAAGCCACCAAAAAGTATGGTGGAACGGCCGAGGTCGCCATGAGCTACACCGTATCGCCCGTGCACACGGAGGATTACTTCGTGAAGCTGGCCGAAGACATCGAGGCCATGGGCGCGGACATCATCTGCATCAAGGACATGGCTAACCTGCTGCTGCCCTACAGCGCCTATTCGCTGATCAAGCGGCTGAAGGCCGCCACCAAACTGCCCATCGTCATGCACACCCACAACACCACCGGCACCGGCGATATGACGCTTTTGAAGGCCGTGGAAGCCGGCGTGGACATCGTGGATACCGCCTTGTCCCCCTTGGGCAACGGCACCGCCCAGCCCGCCACCGAAGCGCTGGTGGCCACGCTGAAGGGCACGGAATATGACACCGGCTTTGACCTTGGTCTTTTGAGCGAGATCGCGGCCCATTTCCGCAATGTGGCTGCCAGGCTGACCAAGGATGGCTGGCGCGATCCCGAGCGGGTGCTGGCGGTGGATACCAATACGCTGATTTATCAGGTGCCCGGCGGCATGCTCTCCAACCTGATCGGCCAGTTGAAGGAAGCCAACGCCATGGACAAATACTATGATGTGCTGGCGGAAATTCCCAACGTACGCAAGGACTGCGGCTATCCGCCCCTGGTGACCCCCACCAGCCAAATCGTGGGCACCCAGGCGGTCATGAACATTCTGGGCGGCGAGCGGTACAAGCTGGTTTCCAAGGAGACCAAGGCAATGCTTCGCGGCGAATACGGCCGTCTGCCCGCGCCGGTCAATGAAGAAGTTCGCAAAAAGGTGATCGGAGATGCCACCGTCATCACCAAGCGTCCTGCCGACGATATTCCGCCGGAGCTTGACAAGTACCGCGAAGAGATCCGCGAGTACTACGAGCAGGAGGAAGACGTGCTGTCCTACGCCCTGTTCCCCCAGGTCGCGGTGAAGTTCTTCCAGTACCGCCAGGCCCAGAAGTATGGCATCGACAACACGCAATTGAACCGCCAGGACAAAACCCTGCCGGTATGATGCGGGGCTTGCGTAAATCTGCCTGATTTGTACCATTTTTTTGGGGAATGCTTGTATTTTCCCTGCAAGCATGGTATGATATGTGGGCTTGAGTTCAAGGAGGGTTTTTACATGCAGATCGTTGTCAATATTCTTTTGGTCATTTCGGCTTTGGTGATGACCGTTACCGTGCTTTTGCAGAGCGGCCAGGCGCAGGGCCTTGGCGCCATCGCCGGCGGTGCGGAGACCTTCTTTGGCAAAAACAAGGCGAAGTCTGTTGAAGGCAAGCTGGCGCTGATCACCAAGATCTGCGCGGTCATATTTGTCGTTATGTCCGTCGTTTCCCTGATTCTTTCCTGATAAGTATACGCAGAAGCCGGCCAGAAAATCTGGTCGGCTTTTTAGCGTTTGTCGGAAGCTATATTACTGCAGCTTTCTTTCGATCAGCACGGAGAGGCTGTAGACATCGGCATCCATTTGCAGCTGATCTTCTCCCTCGATCATGACCCGGACCAGTGGTTCAGTGCCGCTGGCCCGCACCAGCACACGGCCGCGGCCGTCATACTTTTTCTCCAGCGCCTTGATGGCCGCGACAATTTCTTCATCCTTGTCAAAATCATATTTGTGCCGGTCGGAAACCTTGGCCGCGTACTGGGATTGGGGAAGGACCTGCATGACCTTCGATAAACGGCCCAGGCTCTGCTTTGTTTTCACCATGACGGTCAATAGCTGGACGGCTGTGATCAGGCCGTCGCCCGTGGTGTTGTGATCCAGGAAGATCACATGCCCGCTTTGCTCGCCGCCCAGGTTGAAACCGTCCGCCAGCATTTTTTCCAATACGTATCTGTCGCCGACCTTTGTTTTGACGTTGTTGATTCCGTGTTTTTTCAGCGCGATATCCAGGCCCATGTTGCTCATGACGGTGGTGACCAGGGTATTGTTCTTCAGCGTGCCCTGCTCCTTCATATGTACGGCGCAGATGCACATGACCTGGTCGCCGTTGATGATCTGCCCCCGCTCATCCACGGCGATCAGCCTGTCGGCATCGCCGTCAAAGGCCAGCCCGATATCGGCGCCCAGTTCCCGCACCAGCTCGCAAAGCCTTTCAGGGTGAGTGGAACCGCAGTTTTCGTTGATGTTGGTGCCGTCCGGCTCGTGATAATACACGGAAACCGTGGCCCCCAGCTCCCGCAGGGCCAGGGGAGCCACCTGATAGGCGGCGCCCTGGGCGCAGTCAACGACGATGTGCAGCCCATCCAGCCGTTCGCTGGTGGTCTCCTTGACAAAATCGATATAGCGGCGCTGGGCGTTGACCTGGCGTACGCGTCGGCCGATTTTGACGCCTGTGGGCAGAGCCATATTGGGGTCGCCCTGGGTCAGTACCGCCTCGATGCGGTCTTCCAGCTCGTCGGGCAGCTTGCAGCCGTTGCGGTCAAAAAACTTGATGCCGTTGTATTCCACCGTGTTGTGGGAGGCGGAGATGACAACGCCGGCGTCCGCGCCATAATAGCGCGTAAGGTGGGCGATGCCTGGCGTCGGCAGTACATCCACCAGAACGGCCCTGGCCCCTACCGAACAGATACCGGCCACCAGCGCGGCCTCCAGCATTTCGCCGCTGATGCGCGTATCGCGGCCTACCAGCAGCGTGGGCCGGTGCACATTGCTGCCCAGCAGGTAGGCTCCCGCCTGGCCTAGCCGAAAGGCCATGTCACAGGTAAGGTCCGCGTTGGCGATGCCGCGGACGCCGTCGGTGCCAAACAACCTTGCCATACGAACCTCCTTATGCCCAGTAGATGGGGCCGGCTTCTTCAAAAATCAGCACCTGCTTTAAGAAGGCGATGGCCTTTTGCAGCCCTTCCAGCGGGCTCATGAGGCTGTCTTCGTGCTCGATGGAAATCACATCGTCATAGCCGGCCATGCGAAGGCTGGAGATGATATCCTTCCATACGCCGGCGTCGTGGCCGTAGCCTACGGTGCGGAAAATCCAGCTGCGCTGCGCCTCGTCCCCATAATGGCGGATATCCAGCACGCCATTGGCGGCCGTGTTGTAGGGGTTGATCTTGGTATCCTTGGCGTGGAAGAAGTAAATGGCCTCGCCCAGTTCCCGGATGGCGGCTACCGGATCAATGCCCTGCCAGAACAGGTGGCTGGGGTCCAGGTTGGCGCCCAGGATCGGGCCTACGGCCTTGCGCAGGCGCAAAAGCGTGGCCGGATTGTATACGCAGAAGCCCGGATGCATTTCAAAGGCAATCTTTTCGATACCTTGGGCGGCGGCCCAGGCCGCGGTTTCTTTCCAGTAGGGGATGAGCACCTGGTTCCACTGGTATTCCAGTATGTTTTTGTAGTCATCCGGCCAGGAGCAGGTGACCCAGTTGGGGGTTTTATCCTCCGGGCTGCCGCCGGGGCAGCCGCTGAAGGTGACGATGCGGGTGATGCCAAGCTTCTTTGCCAGGAGCACCGCGTTTTCAAAATCCTTGTGGAATTGGGCGGCAATGGCCTTGTCCGGATGCACGGGATTGCCATGCACAGACAGTGCTGGCAGCGAGATGCCGTACTTTTTCAACGTGGCCTGGAAGGCCTCCAGTTTTTCCGGGCTTTTCAGCAGCGCCTCCGGATCGCAGTGCGCTTTTCCAGGATACCCGCCGCTGCCCATTTCCATCCATTGGACTCCGTTGCTTTGCAGGTATTTGCAGGCCTCCTCCAGCGAGACGGTGGCCAATACGGGATTGAATACGGAAAGCTTCATATGATGATCCCCCTTAAGCTTCTGATGAGTATACTGCGCGAATCCACACGATGCATAGTATACCTTGTTTTGGCAAATCAGGCAAGACCGGCGTAGAAAAGCTGACTATAGCAGCTTCAGTTCCCTGGCCCTGGCGATGGCTTGGGTGCGGCTTTTCACACCAAGCTTTCCATACAGGTGGGAAATGTGCCATTGGGTGGTGTTGGTGGAGATGAAAAGCTTTTTCGCGATATCCCCGTTGCTCAGGCCCTCGTTCAAAAGGTGCAGGATTTCGGCTTCGCGCTCGCTGAGCTTTTCCGCCAGGGCGGCCGGCGCGGATGCTTCCTTATGCCGCGGCGGGGCAGGGGATTCATACATTTTCAGGGATGCCCAAACATCGTAGGAGATGCTTTTGCACAGCGCTTCGCCCTTTAATTTCAGTGCTTCAGCCTTGCTTTTATCCCCCAGCGCCTTGTAAAAACCGGCCATGGCGGCGTACAGTATGCCCACATAGGGCGGCAGCTTCACCTGTTTTTCCGCCATGCCTTCGATAAAGGCTTCGCACTTTGAAATGGCTTCCTGATGTTTGCCCATCATGCCAAGGCAGGCGCTGTAATTCATCATCGTGAGGGTGGTCACAAATTGGTATCCCATGTGCAGCGAAGCTTTCAGCGCGTTCTCGAACGTCTGAGCGGCGGATCGCACGTCGCCTTTCTTGAACTGCGCCCGGCCCAGGGTGTTGTAAGCGGAGGTTCTGGCGATGGGGTCCCAGGGCTCCAGCAGACGCAGCGCTTCCTCGGCCAGAGGCTGGGCATCCTGCCCTGCTGCGCTGGCCGCCATGGCCCGGATGCATAAAAGCAGGCCGCGGTTATGACGGGAGGCGGTATTTTCAAAATCCGGATCCAGGGCAGCCACATGGGATAGGGCTTCCTCCATACGGCCGGTGATGAAGCAGGCGATGGGCCGGCGCACGCACAAGGCCTCGCTGTCTTTCACCAGGGCATCGGGCAGCGCCTTGAGCCAGCCAAGCAGGGTCTCAAGCTGCGCGGTGCGAAAGGTTTCTTCGGTGCTGTCTTCCACCATCTTGCATGCAAAGGGCATATCTCCCGATTTGAAGGCGTAAGCCACCGCCTCATGGTCAAAGCCCCGTTCCTTCATGTGCCGGGACGCGCGGATGCACAAAAGCCGCTCCTCCGATTTTGCAAGGTTTGCGCGGACGGCGTCCGCAAAGAGGGGATGGTAGCGGAACCATTTCCTTTGATCGTCCATCGCTGTCAGGAAAAGGTTTCTGCGGCTGACTTCCCGCAGCATTTCTCCGCCGCCGCTTTGCCCGGTCAGGGCATCGCACAGCGCGCCGTCCATGCGCGTGAGGACAGAGGTTTTTTGCAGGAAGGAGCGCACCTCCCCCGGCTGATTGTTCAGCACCCCTTCGACCAGGTAGTCAATGATATAGGCATGGGTGCTCGACAGCTGATCGATATAGGCGGCCGCCTCATTGCTGCCGCGGCCCTTCAGCGCCAGCGCGTACAGCTTGATGCCTGCGGCCCAGCCGACGGTGAGGGTTGTGATCCTTTGGGCGGAAGCTTCCAAGGCGGCTGTTTCCGGCGACAGCGCAAGCAGCCGCGCCGTATCCTCTTCCCGGAACATCAGATCGCCGGCGCGCAATTCCGTCAATTCCTCGGCGATTCGCAGACGGGAGAGGGGAAGGGGAGGATCTTCCCTGGTGAGCAGGGCCATGTGCAGATTGGAGGGTTGATGGGCGAGCAAAAATTGCATCAGGCTGTGTATTTTGGGATTTCGGATGGCGTGATAGTCATCCAGCACCAGCAGGACTTTTTGTTCATGTTCCGCAATGCTGCCGATCAGCAAGGTCAATAGGGCTTCGGGGGCCGCAAAGCCGGTGTCCTGCAAAAGGGCGCTTAAATCTTCACTTAAGGGGATTGCTGCTTTTTGGATAGCAGCACACAGATAAGTGAAAAAGCGCTTTGTATCGTTATCGTCCTCATCCAGCGTGAGCCATGCGGGGACGGCTTTTGCCGCGGCAATCAAGTCCAGCATCAAAGTGGTTTTGCCGTACCCGGCGGGAGCGCAGATCAAGGTTGCTTTACTGCCGGCGTCATAAGAGTTGACCCAACAGTCAACAAGCGTCTGCCGTGTGACGGTGCGGGCGGAACTGCGGGGAATGAAAAGTTTTGTCGTCAGAAGCGGCTGCGGCATACGCCTTCCCCCATGTGCGGTTGATGATGCCATTATAGAGTGCAACCGGCGCGCGGACAAGTATTTTGTGCGCATTTTTCTGAATCAGGCCCTGGGCTGTTGACAGAATGAAGCGGCGCAAGTATGATGCATTCAGGTGGAATCAAATGGCAAGGCGGTGAGGGATTTGGCAGATTTTATACGGGAAACGCTGCAGGGCTTTGTGGATCAAAAGATTGCTGCCGGGGTGTCGGCGGTTGTGACGGTGGAGGGGAAAGGCGAGCTTTTTTACAGCACGGGGGTGGCCGACCGGGCGTCCCGCCGCCCATTTCAAAGGGACGCGATACTGCGCATGTATTCCACCACCAAGCCGGCGACGGCCGTCGCGGTGATGACGCTGGTGGAAGCGGGTGTCTTTGCGCTGGATATGCCCATATCCCGCTATCTTCCCGAATGGAAGGAAGTCCAGGTGTGCGTCCAACGAAACGGCAAGCCGCATTTGGAACCGGCCCAAAGGGAGATCACCGTATTCGATCTTCTGACCATGACCTCCGGCATTCCTTATCCCGCAGACCATTCCACGGACGACGTCATCCGCAGGGAGGTCACACGTTACTATAAAAAAGCATTCCGGCACATCGCGGCCCAGGAGGCCCTGGGCAAGGTCGTCAGCACCAGAGAAGTGGTACGCCAGATGGCACAGTGCCCGCTGTGCTTCCATCCCGGGGAAAAGTGGATGTACGGCTTCAGCGCCGATGTGCTGGGGGCGCTGGTCGTGGCCGCCACCGGCATGGAGCTGGGAGCCTATATGAAGGAGAAGATTTTTGATCCGCTGGGCATGAAGGATACGGGCTTCCGCGTGCCCAAGGAAAAGCACTTCCGGATGGCGCCGGTATACGCACCGGGCAAAAATGGCCTTGTCCGCCTGCCCAAAAAGCGGGAGCTTTCCATGATGGAGGAGGGCGGTTTTGAATCCGGCGGCGGCGGGCTGTTTTCAACGGTGGACGATTACACGCGCTTCGCCAGGATGCTTTTAAACCGCGGCGAGCTTGACGGCGTGCGGATTCTTTCACCGCAGTCGGTGGAGATGATGACGCAAAACCAGCTGACGCCTTCGCAGCGGCTGGGCTGCACCTGGGCGGATGAAAACGGGTATGGCTACGGATTTCAGATGCGGGTATTGACCGACAGGTCAAAGACAGATTACCATGAAAGCACGGGCTCCTTCGGCTGGAACGGACTGGCCGGCGTGTCGATGCGCATCGACCCCGTGAGAAAGACGACGCTTGTGTTCGGCGTGCAGCGGATTCCGCCAAACCATGAGCTTTTCCTGCCGCAATTGACCGAGGCGGTGGAAAAGGAACTGGGATTTTAGGAGCATGCCGGGAAAGCCGGTGATTGTATGTCACGCACAACGGATGATACGAACGCCTTTATTGAAGTGGCGGAGGATTGCCCTTTGAACGCAGGTACGGAACCCACGTTCAAAGGCGAAAAGAGAACTGCGGCAAGGCTGCAGTATGAATGCTGAAGTATGGCTGGGGCATCCATTTTGACCGGAATTCCACAATGGCGATATATGCCATGGAATCTTTGGCGTACGAGCAGTGGAAGAACAATCCGGATGTTCTTCATAAAAAAGCGCTGTGTACTTTCAAAAAGTAAGCAGCCCAGGCCGCACATGGCACTGCACTGTTGATGAGGAAGGGGAAAGCCCTTCAAACAAGCTTGACGGCAGTTTGCTTTAAGGCGCTGGCGGACAGGCCTGTTTGGCATATATGTTTTGAGAAAAAGACCACTATTTTAAATGTGTATTAGGGAAAAGTTTTATAAAAAGCCTCAAACCCTCCCAACCCTCCCAAGGTTCCCAACGCGTATTAAAGCAGACGCCGGTAAATGCTTCTCCTGGTCGCCGTGGCTGGTGCAGGCGGGCGATTGATAATCGCCCGCGAAGCTGCATATACCACATGTCCCCAAAGGACGTGCAGCACAATCGCATCTATCCGGCGTTTATGCAAGAGACCTGAACAGAACACCCAGGCAGGCACCGCTCCCGGCGTCTGCTTTTTTATACTTGCTTTTGTATATTTGAGGCACAGGATGTGTGTTTCCATGTGGATGAGATTGACATTTTTATGATAAACAGATACCATAATTCCGTATGGAGGTATTGTATGGATATTTACGAAGCAATCGCCGCCCGCAGGACGGTGCGGGATTTTGAGGACCGGCCCATCGCGCCGGAAGTGGTCAAGAAGATCGTCGATGCCGGGCTGAAAGCGCCTACCAACAACCACATGCGGGAGTGGGAGTTCATTGTCATTGCGGGCAAGGCCAGGCGGCTTGAGGTGGCCATGGCCAGCCGCGACAAGGCGGTAAGCGAGGCCGTCGCAATCGTGGACCAATGGGGGCTCACCGACGGCGGTCAGCGGGAAATGTACATTGACGCCATCCCCAAGCAGAAAAGAATGCTTGTAGAAACCGGCTGCCTTGTGATACCGCTGTTCCGACAGTACGGACCGCTGCTTGAACCCAACAGCCTATCCTCCCTGAACACCTTTGCCTCCATCTGGTGCTGCATTGAAAACATGCTTCTGGCCGCCGCGGCGCAAGGGATACAGGGCGTTACCCGTATCCCCTTTGACAGTGAGATCGGCTTTTTGAAGGAAACGCTGAACGTGCCGGAGGGCTATGAGATCCCCTGCTATCTGTCGCTGGGGTACCCCGCGGCAAAGCAGCCGGAAATCCGCCAGCATCCCGTGGATGTGGATGCAAAAATCCATTTTGACCGCTGGTAACGCGCAGGGAGGTATGTTTATGAAGCTGGAACTGATTGATGTCAGAAAGAATTTCGGTGAAAAGGAAGTATTGAAGGGCGTCGGCTTTTCGGTGGAAAGCGGCCACGCCCTGGGGCTGTTGGGCCGCAACGGCGCCGGCAAGACGACGACGCTGCGCATTGTGATGGATGTATTCAGCGCCGACGGAGGCCAGGTCCTATTGGATGGCCGGCCCTTCCGGCGGGAAGACTTTCGTATCGGCTACCTGCCGGAGGAACGGGGCCTGTATCCCAAGCGCCTGATTCTGGACCAACTGACCTACCTTGGCACGCTGCGGGGGTTAAAATCCAAAACCGCCAGGGAGCAAGCCAAAAAATGGCTGGCCCGCATGGAGCTTTCAGACTATGCCAATAAAAAGGTTGATACCCTTTCCAAGGGCAACCAGCAAAAAATACAGCTGGCGGTTGCCATGCTGGGCGACCCGCAGCTGGTGATCCTGGATGAGCCCTTTTCCGGGCTGGACCCGGTCAACGCCATGCTGCTCAAGGACATCGTGCGCGAATGCATTGAGGATGGGAAGATCGTACTGTTTTCCAGCCATCAGATGGGCTATGTGGAGGAATTTTGCCAGGATATCGCGATCATAAACCAGGGCCGCATCGTGCTGGATACCTCCATCGCCGCCCACAAGCGCAGCTATGACCGCCGGCACATCCTGGTGGATACGGCTCCCGGAAGCTTTGATTCGGCTCTTTCCTTCCTTCAGGCGAAGGGCATGCGGGCGGAAGCAAAGCAGGGGGAGCTGCACCTGTTTGTTGGCGACACCGCCGATACGCTGCCGCTGCTGACCCAAATGGCGCAAAGCGGTATCGCGGTGGAAGGGTACCGGGTATTCGAACCCACGCTCAACGATATCTTTGTCGAGTACACGGCTGCGGCCATTTGAGGAGGACAGCATGAAGCAGTTTTATTCCGTGCTCCGCTTTGAATTGGCGGGCTACCTGAAAAACAAGGTGTACATGGGCATGACTCTGGCGCTGGTCGTGATCATGGCTATTGTATTGTCGTTCCCCACCATCAAGGGGCTGTTCACCGGTACTGAAAATACCCCCAACATGGCGCAGGGGCCGGCGGTTTCCGCCCCCGTCCAGGGTGCTTCCGGCACAAGCCTGGCGGTCGTCAATGCAAACGGCGCGCTGAGCGAGGATGCGCTGAACCTGTTTATATCCTCCTTGCCCGGCATGTCCATTTTTGTAGTGGACGCTGATGAAACCGTTCTCCGGGAGCAGGTATCAAGCGGCGCGTATGAAGGCGCGGCAGTGATCCAAAGCGCTCAAAAGGTGACCTATATTGCCAGAAACCTGGGCATGTATGACAATACCAGCGGTTTTCTGACTTCCGCGCTCCAGGCGGCCTACCGGCTGGAAAAGCTCAAGGCCCTTGGCGCCAGCGCAGAAGAGGTATCGGCCATTTTGATGCCGCCGGTGAATATTTCCGTGGAAAACCTGGGCGTGAGCCAAATGGATACCTTCTTTTACACCTATGCGCTGATCATGGCGCTGTACATGGCGATTTTGATTTACGGACAGTTGGTGGCCACTTCCGTGGCGACGGAAAAGAGCTCCCGCTCCATGGAGCTTTTGATCACCTCCGCCCGGCCCAACAGCCTGCTCTTTGGCAAGATCATCGGCTCCGGCCTGGCGGGCCTTTTCCAGATGGCAGCGATTTTCGGATCGGCCATTGTGTTCTATAATATCAATGAGGCGTCCTGGCAGGGCAATCAAATCATCGCCTCCATTTTCAACATGCCGCCGGCCATTGTGGGCTTTGCGCTGCTGTTCTTTGTGCTGGGGTATTTCCTGTACGCCTTCATGTTCGGGGCCATCGGCTCCCTGGCCAGCCGCACGGAGGATGTGAATACCACTGTGCTGCCGGTGATGTTCGGGTTTATCATCGCGTTCATGGTGGTCATGATGTCCATGGCCTCCGGCAATATTGACAACGCGGTCATGCGGTTCTGCTCGTACCTGCCCTTCACATCGCCTATGGCCATGTTTGTGCGCATTGCCATGTCCAGCCCCGAATGGTATGAGATCGTGATATCCGTCATCCTGCTGATCGCTTCTTCCTGGCTGATTGGCGTCATGGCCGCCCGCGTTTACCGCCTGGGCGTTTTAATGTACGGAAAGCCGCCCAAATTCGGCGAATTGATGCGCGTTTTGAAGGCTGCGCGCAAAGCAAGAGCATAGAATGAATTAGCCGCAACCTGCGCTCTTGGGATCGAAAGGAGAAAAAGCATGAAGAAAAGGTACATTCTCTGGCTGCTTTTCGTGGCAGCCGTCCTCCTGCCGGCGCTTGCGGCGCAGGCGGACGGCTATCTCGATTTTGAAAACGGCATCGACGGCTTTATCCGCAGCGGGACCTGCCAGCTTGTTCAAAGTCCCGTCAGCCATGGGGGTAGCTACAGCCTTGGGGTCGAGGGCCGCGGGAGCAACGATTACGACGCGGCGGACTATCCCATGCCGGGCCTTGGCATCGAGGCCGGGGCCAAGGTGACCCTGACCTTTTACGCCTATCATGAAGGAGCCGAAAAGGGCATCATCAAGGCCGGGCTGGCCGGCGGCAGCTATGCCGAACTTGCAAGGGGCGAGGTGGAGCCGGGGGTATGGACAAAGATCACCGGCACCTTTTTGGCAGGCGAGCTTGGCAATATCCGCTTTCAGACCTACGGCGCCAATATGAACGGCGTCAGCTTTTATGTGGATGACATACAAACTGTGGTGGAAAAGCTGCAAGCGCCTGCCGTCGATCCCTTTGTGGATTATTCCTGCGGCTTTGAAGGGGAAAACGGGCTCGACAATTGGGTGGCCCGCAGCGCCGGCGCGGCGGAGGTCACGCTTGACAGCAATATGGCCCATCAAGGCGGCGCCAGCCTGTTGATTACCGGCCGAAGCCTGGATTGGAACAGCCCCGGCCGCAGCTTTACATTGACGGCGGGCCAGAGCTACAACGCGGCCTGCTATGTGCGGCAGGATTCCGGCAAGGATGTGGAATTCATCCTTTCCGCGGCCATTACCAGAAACGGCCAGGACAGCTACATGAACCTTGTCCGCAAGACGGTGAAGAGCGGCCAGTGGACGGAGCTTTCCGCTTCCATCACCGCAGGTCTTGGGGTGGATAACACCGTTTTGTATGTGGAGACCCTGAACGCACCGGAACTTGCGTACTGGATGGATGATTTCACCGTAACGAAAAAAGGGCAATCCTACCGTACCGACCTGCCTTCTTTGAAAGACATATATGCGGCCGACTTTTTGATGGGCTGTGCCGTTGGGCAGTCGCAAACCGCAAACGGGCAGCGCATGGCGTTTCTTTTGGACCAGTTCAATTCCTTCACCCCGGAAAACGAATTGAAGCCGGAGAATGTGTTTGACGCAAAGGCAAGCCGGGCGCTGGCCCAAAACGGCGACAGCACGCACCCTGCGGTTAAGTTTGACACGGTAAAACCGCTGCTGGATTTTGCCAAAGAAAACGGCGTGGCCGTGCATGGGCATGTGCTCATCTGGCATGCCCAAACGCCCAAGACCTTTTTCACTGTGGACTACAGCGAGGACGGGGCGCTTTGCGGCAGGGAGACTATGCTTTTACGCCTGGAAAACTATATTGCTGCCGTGATGGCGTATCTTGATGAAAACTACCCGGGCATCGTCGGCTCCTGGGATGTGGTGAACGAGGCGGTTTTGGATGGCAGCGGCAAGCTGCGGGGACCCAAAACGCAGGATGAGCAAAACGGCACCTGGTGGATGGACACGGTGGGAGAAGACTACATTCTGCAGGCGTTCATCCTGGCCCGCAAGTATGCGCCCCAGGGCACGCAGCTATATTACAACGACTACTCCGTGCCCTACGAGCCCAAGCTGACCGGTATCAAGGCGGTCATCCGACAGCTTGTGGAGGCAAAGGTGGTGGATGGCATCGGTTTTCAGGGCCATTACCAGCTGAATTCGCCCAGCATCAAGCAGATTGAGGACGCCATGGCCCATTTTGCCGGGGAGGGCTTGCGGATACGGGTATCCGAGCTGGATATTACGATCCCTTCCAACACGGACGCGGCCCTTTTGGAACAGGCCGAGCGCTACCGCAGCCTGATGGACCTGTTTCAGCGTTTTTCCAAGGAGATCGACGCGGTAACGGTCTGGGGCACAACCGACGATTTGAGCTGGCGAAGCGCGCAGTTCCCGCTTTTGTTCGACGCGGACATGAACCCAAAGCCTGCCTTCTGGGCCTTAGCTGATCCGGATCAGCTGCCGCTGGAAAAGTAGGAATATCCGTATATCTCTTTACTAAGAGTGAATCCATGATGAAACCTCCGCGACGCATCGCTGCGGAGGTTTCATTTTGTTGCCGCCTGTCCATTCTATAGCATAACAGGGTAACAAAATTTCCAACAAGATGGAGATTTTGGCCCGAATGCTCCCGCAAAAGGTTCACGGCGGAAGCGCGGCAAAGCCTATGGCAGACTGTCTGCCTTCCGCACATACCGCTGCTAAGCGTTTGGAAAGGAGTTTATGTATGAAGAAAAAGACATTGATTCTGGGCATACTGATGATTCTCGCGCTGGCTATTTTAGCCGGCTGTACCGCGTCCGCTCCCAGTCCCACCGCAACGCCCGTTCCCACAGCGACTGCCATCGCGGAGGTGACAGCCGCGCCGGAAGCTGCGGCAGAGCTTGAGCTTACGCTGGAGGAACTGGCCGCCTTCGACGGGAAGGACGGCAGGCCCGCTTACGTTGCCGTCGATGGAATCATCTACGACATGACAAACAGCGCCTTCTGGAAAAACGGTGCCCACAACGGATTTTCCGCCGGCCGCGATTTGACAAAAGAAATCAAGGAAAGATCCCCCCACGGCGTGGCCAATTTGCAGCGGGTTCCGGCCATTGGGAAAATCAAAGAATAGCATTCGCAAATCGTTTGAGGGCCGCCTGATAAGCACAGGCAGCCCTCTTTTTACGTAGAAACCGCAAAGAAATATGATATACTTTTTATGACGCATACGATTTGGCGGATGGGGGACGAACGAAATATGATTTCCTTGCAAGCGCTGACAGCTTATTGCCTTCAAAAGGGCTTTGCCTATGAAGATTATCCTTTTGGCCCGGATCCCCTATGCGTAAAGGTCAAGGGCAAAATCTTCGCGGAAATCTATGCGCGGCCGGACAACTACAAAATCACGCTGAAGTGCGATCCCCTTCTGGCGGACCTATACCGCCGGCAGTTTCCAGGCGCGGTGGTGCGGGGGTATCATTGCCCGCCCAGCCAACAGCCCCACCGCAACACGGTATGGATCGCGCAGATAGAGGATGAGCTTTTGTGCAGCATGATCGACCATTCCTATGACCTGGTGGTCAAAAGCCTGCCAAGGTCCATCCGTGACACGATGGCGCTTTGACGCCGTCAATCCTGGGGCTTGTACTTATCCTCCAGCCGGGACATAAACAGGGCCAGCGCTGCGCCGGCGGCGCAGACGATAAGGCATATCAATCCGTCAACGCTCAGGTAATTGAAACCGACAGGCACAATGATCAGCGTGGAGGCGATGACGAACCCAAGAATTGCGTGATACATTGCCGCGTACGCCCTGCTGAAGATGTAATTCATCAGCTTGGAGAACAAAAGCACGCAGGCGGCCACGCCGATCAGCATGGGAATGACGACGGAAAGGTCCGCGGCCTTGATGCCGTTGGTCATGCCGGTGTACAGCGAGCCGCCCCCATCCAATTGCAAATACAGCAGCAGGTTGGAGGGGCTGAGCCCGGGCACCACGACGCCAAGCCCGATGAGTACCCCCGCCAGGATCCAGGTAAAAAGGCCCTGGGGCAGCGTTGCGGCCCCGCCCTTTTCAAACAGCTGCAACAGCCAGTAGGCCAGGGCGCAGACGACGATCATCAAGCCCAGGTGCCAGTATTTCCAACCCTTTTTACTGGCCTGGCGGAAAAGCGCGGGAAGCGTGCCCAGGATGCAGCCGATGAAAAACCACATCACATATGTCTTGGAAGTTTCCAGCAGGGTGGAAATGGGAAAGGAAAGCAAAAAGACGCCCACCACCATACCCAGGCCCACCGGGATGAAGAAAAGCACATTGTCTTTGAAGTCTTTTTTCAGGTTGGCCAAAAAGGCGATCATCCGCTCATAGATGCCAAAGACCGCCGCCAGGGCGCCGCCGCTGACACCGGGAAGGATAAAACCGCTGCCGATGAACATGCCCTTGACCAACCGGAAAATCCAATCCGCCTGCTTTGAGTTTTTCATTCATCCATCTCCATTGCGCATTTGATTGCCGGGCATTGGGAACCTGTGCCGGCTTTGCTTTGATTTCAAGTCAAGGAAAATTTATGAAACGACGCTATTATCATTTACACGCGGGCGTCCTTCATTCCTCCCAGCCGCTTCATGTATCCGCCAAAAAGCCAGGCCACCGGCAAAAAGTACAGGCACCAGAACTCCAGCACCAGAATGCCCATGAGGTCCCCGGCAGCCGTATCCGCCTGGTTCGTAAATACGCCGAGCACCGGCATCAAAAGGCAGACGGGGAAAAAGACGCCGTGGATGACAAGCAGCCGGCGCAGCCACAAATCCTGCTTGCCTTGGGGCTTTAGGGAAAGACCCGCGAAGGCGGTAGAAAGGCCAAGCATGGCATAGCCCAGCATGTCGATGTTGAACATCCAGGTTCCGGGCTTGTAGGTCAGCGGCGCCAAAATGGCTTCCGGGGCGGCCTTTTGCCAGACGGTGGTGATCTGGGTGAAATACACCAGGCAGATCAATGTGGCGTATATCGCGGCCACGGCGGCCGCGGCATACGCGCAGCCTTTAAGCTCCTTGTCGGCAAGGGCGGCAAGCGCGCACATCATGCATAGATACCCCAGGGAGATAAACAGGCTTGCGGCGGAGGATAGCGGAACGGAAAGGGTTTTGCCGGGTATAAACATAAAAAGGGCAAACAGGAGAACGGCCGCAAAGGTCACCGTGGCCCCCAGGCGGCCCAGCTGATGGCTGCGCATAAAATACCCTCCTAAATATGTGCTACGAAGCCATATTAAGGGGTTGGGCGTTGCATGTCAAGCGCTGCCTGTTTTTCCTTGCTTCCCCTTTGCAAAATACGGTATAATGGGCATGGGTGATCGTATGCAGATCAGCAGGCTGTTTGAAATTGTATTCTTGTTGCTGGACAGAAAAACCGTGACCGCGGCGGAACTGGCCCGGCATTTTGGCGTTTCCACCCGTACCATCTACCGGGATATCGAGGTGCTTTGCCAGGCCGGCATACCGGCCTATGCCATCCAGGGCAAAAACGGCGGCATCTCGCTGATGGAAAGCTTCGTGATTCAAAAATCCCTGCTGAACAAAGAGGAACAGTATCAAATTCTGACAGCGCTGCAGGGATTGAACGCGGTAGGAATGACCCAGGTGCAGGGGCTGCTGGCCAAATGGCGGGCGCTTTTCGGCCCCGGGGACGGCGACTGGGTGGCGGTGGATTTTTCCGACTGGAGCCAGACAAAGCAGCGGGAGCTGGCGCTGCTCAAGGATGCGATCCTTACAAAAAAGGTGCTCCACTTTACCTATTACGGAGCTTCGGGAGAGAAGAGCGAGCGGGAAGCGGAGCCCATGCAGCTTTGGTTCAAAAGCCGGGCTTGGTACTTGAAAGCCTATTGCCGCCTGCGGGGCGGGATCAGGCTTTTCAAACTGACACGCATCAAGGATCTGCGCCTGACGGGCGCTGTGTACGAGCCCTCCCCGAACCGGGAGGAGCCGCCCGCATATGACCATCATCCCGCAAAGCCCATAGCGGATTTGATGCTTTGGATTGACGGCTCCCAGGCCTACCGTGTATATGACGAGTTTGAAGAAACGCAGGTTGAAAAGCAGCCGGACGGGCATTTTTTTGTCCGCGTATCCTACCCGTTAGACGAATGGGTCTACGGCTTTTTGATGTCCTTCGGGCCGTATTTGAAGATCCTGTCGCCCAGCGACATCCGGGAGGAGATCCGGCGCCGGGTTCGAAAAATTTCCTTGATGTATGCTGAATATGACAGCTAGATGTCTAATTTCAGGTGGTACAATGGCCTCATCAAAAGGAAGGGGGATTGTACCATGGAACAGGTTATTTGCCAAAGCTGCGCCATGCCCATGACGGAGGACAAGCAGTTTGGTTCCAACGCGGACGGCAGCAAAAATGGCGACTATTGCTGCTACTGTTTTGAAGACGGCTATTTTCACAAAGAGGAAACCATGGCGGAAGCCATCGAGACCTGCGTTCCTTTCGTGCTGGAGGCCGGCGTCTATCCTGACGCGAGCGCGGCACGGGAAGCCATGCGCGCGTTTTTCCCCACCCTGAAGCGGTGGAAGAAGGGATGATGCTGCTTGGATGGGAAAGTAGACTATAAGAAGCTGAACAAGGAGCTGTACCAGCCGGGCGTAACGCCCGGCATCATTGACGTGCCCGAAATGCTTTTTCTCTGCCAGGACGGGCACGGCGATCCCAACGAGGAAGGCGGGGCGTATCACAAGGCGCTGGAAGCGTTGTACGCCCTCACCTATACCATTAAAATGAGCAAGATGGGAAGCCATGCCCTTCCGGGCTACTTTGAATATACCGTTCCGCCGCTGGAAGGGCTCTGGTGGCTGCAGGATGATACGGACAGGAACTTTTTTGGCAGCAAGGATCGGTACCAATGGACCTCTCTGATCCGTCAGCCGGAATTTGTGACGGAGGATGTGCTGCTTTGGGCCAAGGAGGAGGTAAGGCGCAAAAAGCCGGGGGTGGACGTTTCCGGCGTGCGGCTGCTTTCCTTTAAGGAGGGGCTTTGCGTGCAGGTAATGCATATTGGCCCTTTTGACCGTGAGCCGGAAACCTTAGCCAGAATGGAAACGTTCATTCACGAAAGCGGCCTCGTCGTCGATATCGGGGCGGTGCTTCCTTATGGCATGCGCCGCCGGCACCATGAAATCTACATGGGCGACCCCCGAAAAACAAAGCTGGAGAGCATGAAAACAGTGCTGCGCCACCCGGTAAGGCGTGGATAAACCATAGAGAGCGCTATGGAGGGAGAAATACTGTATGCATTGGCATGAATGGTGCGGCCCCGATCGCGCCCCATCCTTGGAAGAAGTAGCCGCGTTTGTGAAAAACGGGCTGTGGGCGAGAGCCCGTGATGAGATCGAGACAAGCTTCAAGGTAACGCCAAGAATGGAATACAGCGGCTGTTCCGGGCAAAAGGGCTGGAACATCAAATACAAAAAGAGCGGGCGCTCCCTTTGCACACTGTATCCCATGGACGGCTATTTTATTTCCCTGGTGGTTATCGGCCGGCGGGAGGAAGAGCATGCGATGCCGCAAATTCTGCCATTGCTGGGCGAAGAAACGCAGACGCTGTATGGACGCACGCCCTTTTCCCTGGGCGGCCGGTGGCTGATGATGACGGTCAAGGATGAGCAGAGCCTTCATGACCTTTTGTCCCTGGTGAAAGTGCGGGCGGAGGCGTGATGCCATAATCGCGCTGCCCTGGAAATGAGCATGATGCCAGGAAAGGGGTGGCCTATCATTCGGGTTTGGTTCCTTCGCCCGGGTTGGCTTGGCGCAAAGTATGCGGGCAGTTGATAACCGCCTCTACGGTTCTAAGATGAACATTGACCTTCCTTCCGGGTTGCGTATGCTCCGGCATAGAGGCCAATAAACGTAAGGCGGCGTAGGGGCGATTATCAATCGCCCGCCCGCAGCATTGACGGCCCGCTTCCTTTGCAGCCGTCCACTTGCCCATTCCATCCGCCTTTGCCCAAGAAGAATACAGAACTGTTGAAAAGTTGAGCGGCGGGAGCTTTTGCTTCAGCCGATTTTTTGCTGATTTTTTGCATGAAATGGTGAAGATTTTGGATGGAAGTTCGGCTGTTTTTATTGTATACTGGGGCATAGGATACAGTACGCCTTCAGCAGGATTCTCTTTGGCGGCTGTAAAAATAAGGAGACCTGCCCTATGAGCCTGTTCAAGCAAAAGGAATGTACCGACGAGGCAATTTCGGCGTTCTGGACATGGTTTGCGTCAAACGAGGAAAAACTGTCGGAGAAGGACGGCGTAAAGCGCGCGCATGCATTAAAGGACGCGCAGACTCAATTGCAGATCCTGTTTCCGGCATGCCCGGGCAGCGTCAGCTTCAGCGTGATCCCCAGCGGCGAAAGGTGGGAGATCAGCTTTTCCTACGGCACAAAACCGGTGGCCAGGCGCACGGCCAGGCGCATGCGGGTGCTGATGCCCGTACACTTACAGGGCAAGTGGCGCATGGAGGTATTGGAATAGGCAAAAATGCTGAAAAATGGCCCATTCCAAGGGATATTTTCCTTGACAATGGTTTTCAACTATGCTAGCATGTATAGGCAAGCCGCTCGGGAGAGGTCTGTCAAAATGCGCTTTTGCGCAACCTCAATGCCCGGCGAGTAATAGTAGGAGGTGCTGCACCATGTATGCAATCATTGCGACAGGTGGCAAGCAATACCGCGTATCCCAGGGCGATGTGATCTATATCGAAAAGCTCAACCAGGAAGCAGGCAGCACAGTGAATTTTGATGTTCTGCTTGTGGGCGGCGAATCGGGCATCAAGACCGGCACTCCGCTGGTTGCCGGCGCCAAGGTGGAAGGCAAAGTCATTTCCCAGCTCAAGGGCGAAAAGATTACGATTCGCACCTACAGGAGCAAGAAGGATTCCGCCCGCAAGATGGGCCACCGTCAGCCCTATACCAAGGTTGAGATTACTTCCGTTTTAGCATAATGACCAAAGTAACGCTGTATACGGCGCAGGACGCGTTTTGTGGGTTTGTCTGTGAAGGTCATGCGGGATATGCTTTGGCGGGCAGCGACATCGTTTGCGCCGCAGTATCCGTCCTCACAGCCACATGCGTAAACTCGCTGGAAAGCGTGGCGAATATTCAGGTCAAGGTGAAACGACGGCCCAAGGATGCGTATTTGCAGGCGCTGCTGCCGGAGAATTTAACGCTGGAGCAGCAGCATGACAGCCAGGTGCTGTTGAAAAGCCTTCAGCAGGGCATCAGTGATTTGGCCGGGCAGTATCCCAAACACGTCCACCTCTCGATACAAGAATGGAGGAAACCGATATGATCAAGCTCAATCTTCAATATTTCGCCCACAAAAAAGGCGTCGGCTCCACCCGCAACGGCCGCGACAGCGAAAGCAAGCGCCTTGGCGCCAAGCGTGCCGACGGTCAGTTCTCCCTGGCCGGCAACATTCTTGTCCGCCAGCGCGGCACACATATCCATCCCGGCCTGAACGTGGGCATCGGCAAGGACGATACCCTGTACGCCAAGGTGGACGGTGTCGTCCGCTTCGAGCGCCTTGGCAAGGACAAGAAAAAGGTCAGCGTCTATCCCGCCGAACAAGCCGCGGCCCAATAAGTGTATTGTTTTATGCAAAAACAGCCTGCCCAGAGGTTCATCTCAGGGCAGGTTTTTTCCAATCATTCTGTCAAAAAACCTAAGGGAGGTATTGGAGGGCCGAAGTCCTCCAATTGAGAATCGCAAATCAGCGACATGTGCGGTGAGTGAGGTGAGCGCTGCCAGTGGCAGCAAAGGGCGAGCCGAACGAATCAACCGAAACAAGCGGCTGTAAGCCGCGCCGATTGAGGTTGCGGAGATGCGCGCAGGAATTTCGAAGAAATTCCTACCTTGCCCGAGCAAACGGCCGCAAAAGCGCGCAGCGATTTTGCAGTGCAGTGAGGGAAAAGCTCGAAAAAGTGGCAGAGCCACTTTTTCGATATTACAGAAGTAAGGAATGATACTTATGATCGGCACGCTGATCAATACGGCTGCCATATTATTGGGTTCCCTGGCGGGCATACTTCTGCGCAAGGGCCTGCCCCAGCGGCTTCGGGAAACGGTGATGCAGGGGTTGGGGCTTTGCGTTCTGATTATTGGCGTCATGGGCGCCGTCAAAACCCAGGATATGATGGCGGTGATCCTCTCTGTCGTCGTGGGCGGCCTGATCGGTGCTCTCATCAATATTGAAAAGCGGCTGGACCAGTTGGGCCTACGCATGCAAAAGCTGCTGGCCGGGAAGCATGACGACGCCGGAGACAACAGCTTTGCCAAGGGTTTTGTGACTGCCAGCCTGGTCTACTGCGTGGGCGCCATGGCCATCGTAGGCTCGCTGGAAAGCGGCCTGAAGGGCGACCACAGCACGCTGATCGCCAAATCCGCGCTGGACGGCATATCCGCCATCGTGTTCGCCAGCACCATGGGGCCTGGCGTGGCCATGTCCGCGCTGGCGGTGCTTGTCTACCAGGGATGCATCGCCTTGTTGGCCCAGTGGGCCTCGCCGCTGTTCACCGCGCCGTTGATCGCCGAAATGAGCGCGGTGGGCGGGCTTTTGATCATTGGCATCGGCCTGAATCTATTGTATGATAAGCGCATAGCGGTGGGTAACCTGCTGCCCGCGATTTTTGTGCCCATGGCTTACCTGCCCCTGTCGGAGCTTGTGACCCGCCTGATTCACTGACGTCTTGCTTTGATATGTTCCATGTAACTGCACAAACCATGACAAGGAGGAAGCGGCATGGCTTGGGATCAAAGTGTTTTCACGCGCATGGATGCCATTTTGCAGGGCGCGGACGCCCAGGGGAGGAATACGCTGCACGAGCACGAGGTATACCAGCTTTTACAGCTGGCGGAGTTGGATGTGCCCCAGCACGTGTTTGTTCAGGATTCCAGGGAAGTGACGGAGCAAATGCTGTCCCATTTCCCGGGAAAGGACCTGATGATCAAGATCGTCTCCCGCGATCTGGCCCACAACCAGCGCTACGGCGGCGTCAAAAAGGTATCCATCCGCGACCCGCTGTATGTCCGTTTCCTGCTGGAGCAGATGCGTCAAGAGGTGCTTTCCCATTTTCCCGAAGGGGGAAAGCCTCACGTTGATGGCTTTTTGATCGTGGAATTTGTCCACTTCACCCAGGCACTGGGCAATGAGATTATGATTGGCCTGAAAGAGGACGCGTCCTTCGGGCCGGTGGTGACGCTGTCCAAGGGCGGGGACGACGCGGAGTTTTTTGCCAAGTATTACGATCCCGCCAACCTGTTCCTGGCTCCCGTCAGCTTTGCGGATGCCAGCAGCTTTACGCAAAGCCTGAATATCCGCCACAAGTATGAGGATATGGGCCATCCGGAATATTTGAATATGATCGCCGCCGGCGTGGCCAAGATATCGGAGCTGGGCATTGCCTTCTCCTTCCTGTCCACCGGCCGCAAAGCGCCTTTTTACCTGAAGGCCCTGGACCTGAATCCCCTCGTGTTTTCCAGGGACGGCCGCTTTATGGCGGTGGACGGCTACGCGGAGTTTACAAAAGCGGATGACGCTGTTTTGATCTCCGAAAAGTCCGGCGCGTCGAACATCAAAGGCTTCTTCCACCCCAAGGGCATCGTGGTGGCCGGCGTTTCCACCAAGCCCGAAAAGTTCAGCATGGCCAAAAACATTGTGACATTGTTTGCGGAACTTAACCGTGAGGATGTGTACTGCGTCAACCCCAAGGGCGGCGAGGCCGTTATCCAGGGCAGGAACTATCCCCTGTACAAGAGCATTGGCGACGTTCCCTATCCCTATGACCTGGTGGTATACGCGGCGCCCGGCCAATACTCTCTGGATTTTATCAGAAATGTCCCCGCGGGTAAGTCGGTGATATTGATTTCCGGCATCCCGGCGGATATGAAGTATGAGGACTTTATCACAGGCATGGGGGAAAGCAGAAAGGCGGATGTCCGCGTCATCGGCCCCAACTGCATGGGCGTGTTCCGCGCGCCAAGGGGGCAGGAAAAAGGCGTCAACACCCTGTTCATCGAGGGCAGGCGCATGCGCATCCCCTTGAGCCCGGCCAGCAACGTTGCGTTGCTTACCCAAAGCGGTGCTATGGGCATTACCAGCATCGAGCGCAACCCTTACGCGCCGGTTCTCAACACCATCGTCAGCTTCGGCAACAAGGTGGATGTGAACCTGCCCGATTTGATGGAGTATTTTGAAACGGACAGCGCCATCGATGTGCTTTCCCTCTATCTGGAAGGCGTGGGCGCCGGGGAAGGCCGCCGGTTTTACGAGTTGGCCAGCCGGTCAAAAAAGCCTGTGATCGTGTACAAATCGGGCCGCACGGAGGCCGGGGCCAAGGCGGCCGCCTCCCATACCGCTTCTATCTCCGGCAGTTACGATGTGTTCAGGGCAGCCTGTTTGCAGGCCAATTGCGTTTTGACTGAGGAACTGGATGACTTTTACCACTTCACCAAGGCGTTTGCCATGCTGTCCGGCCGCAAGCCTCAGGGCCTGCGCGTGGCGGGCGTGGTGAACGCCGGCCTGGACGCCACCATGGGCGCGGACCTTTTGCGCAATTTAAAGCCGGCGGAATTCCTGCCCGAAACCAGCGCCCGCATCAGGGAGCTGAATACCCACGGCCTGGTCAGCATGGGCACCGCGTTTTTGGATTTGACGCCCATGACCGACGACGTGGGCTATGCGGCGTATATGGACGCGGTGCTCTCCGATCCCGGCGTGGACTGCCTGTTCCTGGCGGTCGTGCCCCATATTGAAAACCTCAAGACGCTGCCGGAAAGCTATCTGGACGAGGACGCCATTGGCCCGCTGCTGGTCAAGGTGGCAAAGCGGCATCAAAAGTCCATTGTCGTATCCGTCAACGCCGGCAAGCATTTTGCGCCCTTTGTGCAGTACCTGGAGGAAAACGGGCTGCCGGTGTACGGCGATATCCGCTCCGCCGTGCGCAGCCTGGACGCCTTTGCCGCCTATTGGACCCAGCGAAAAAGCGACAAATAAGGGCAGGTATTGTGTAAAAACCTCCGCAGCAGTAAAATCTGTTACGAAAAAAGGTGAATAAATACCGCTTGTCAAACGTTGAATAGGTATTATGGTATTTAGGTCAGGGGGAGATGCGGTCTTGGTTTATGCAGATTTCAAAAGACGTATAAGGGGTCTTGCGCTAACAGTCCTCATGCTTCTTTCTGTCCTTTTGCCCATCTATCCGTCCAGTGAACAGGCATCAGCCCGCGCGGAAAGCCGCGACGGGCTTGTTCGCGTACTGCTGACCAGGCTTGCGCTGACCGACCGGCTGGACGCTGCCCTGGATGGCAGCTACACGGTGGAACCGGGCAATATCTCCTTCCAGCGGGGCTCCAAGCTAACCATATCCAACGCCACTGGCCGGCTGATGCTCTACTATGAGGGCATGGCCCTGGATGCGGGGGACAAGCTCACCTTGCGCCGGCACGCGGTGCTTTCCGGCGGCGAAAACGGGCTGCGCCTGAACGGCGACTACAGCCTGTATGCCGGAGATTTGGTGGTATCCATCAAGGACGGCATGCTCCGGGCCGTTTTGCATATCCCCATGGAGGAATATTTGCTGGGCGTAGTGCCCTATGAAATGAGCGACTCCTTTCCGTTGGAGGCATTGAAGGCCCAGGCCGTCACGGCCCGGACCTACGCCTTGAAAAAGACGGGCAGCGCCCAGGATTACGACGTGGTGGACAACACCAACGACCAGGTGTTCAAGGGCATGATTGCCGACAACATGCGGGCCGCCCAGGCCATCAAGGAAACGGAAGGCGTGGTGGGGCTGTTCGGCGGCGTCCTGGCGGACTGTTATTACTCAGCCAGCAACGGCGGCCAGACGGAGCTGATCCAAAACGTCTGGGGCGGGCAGGATCCGGGTATCAGCGTGATGAAGGACGATCCCTACGATCTGCAAAACCCCATGAGCGTGGTGCTGAACTATGCCATCCCCAAAGCACCCAAGGCGGATGACGCCGAGCTTGCGCCGCTGATGGCACTGATCAAAAACGGTTTGTCCAATACGCTGTCGGCCCTTGGCTATGACAGCGATCCGAGCTATATCAGCATTGCCAGTGTAGACGGCGTTACGACCCATACGCCCAGGTTTGCGGAGTCTTCCAAGGTGATGACAAAGCTGCAGTTTGCCGTGCGTGTGCAGGCGAGACGGCAGATTACCGCCTCCCCGGAGGAGGAGGAATCGTACCTCTTCACCCAGACTCAGACGCCGCAGGCAAGCCCGACCCCCGCCGCGGTAAGGTGGACAGATATGCAGCCGGTGGCCCAGGCCTTTTATGTGGACCTGGACATCTTCCCCGATGTGGAGGCCGCCACGAATTTGAGCATCAACGGCGGCGGCAACGAGATCATTACCGTCAGGGAAACGGACACAAGCTTTGTGCTGGAATCCAGGCGGTTCGGCCATGGCGTGGGCATGAGCCAGCGCGGCGCGGAATGGATGGCGCAGACGGAGAATGTGACCTTCGACAAGATTCTGCAGTTTTATTATCCGCAGATGAAGCTGGTGAAAATGGTCGGTCAGGCAACGCCCCTGCCGCCTGTGGACGCGGCCTTCCTGGCGACACCGGGCCCGCCGGCGACGCCCACGCCCAGGCCTACGCTAATGCCGGTCACCCAAACCCCCACCCCCGGCCAGTGGCAGGCCAAGGTGACGAAGATCGGCGAAAATTCTACCCTGAACATGCGCGGAGAACCAAGCCTGGTAGGCCCCGTGATCCGGCAACTGTATTTCGGGCAGATCCTGCTGGTGCTGGAAGAATTGCCGGATGGCTGGCTCAAGGTAAAAACCGATGTGATGGAAGGCTATGTGATGGCCAGCTTTGTGGAGAAGGTGGAGTAGGGGTCAAAACAATATCAGGGGTTCGGATAATCAAAAGCCTCGATGGCTAAGTGAATGTTGGGGGTTTGGTCATCTTCAATCCTTGGTTACTCGTCGACAAAGCATGAAATACATCAACTAAAGATATGTCATTCCATCTGTATACTGTCATATGTTATAGCATAAAAACCAACGAAAAACCCCGTAACCGCTAAAGTTACAGGGTTTTTATTGGTATGCCCGGCAGGATTCGAACCTGTGACCTTTGGAGTCGGAGTCCAACGCTCTATCCAACTGAGCTACGGGCACATGTGCCTTTTGACAAGGCTTATTGATTATAGCCGATACACGGCGGTATGTCAACCGCTGGGAGAGTATTTTTGACCTGATCGTGAAAGGCAATCATGAAAGGATTCTCATCCGGATCTGCCGACATAATGCTTTATCCGGATTCATGGTGACGGACTGAATTTTTATCAACAATGTGACGAATCGCCCATACACCATCTCAGGGAGCGGCAGCAGGGTCGGCGGTGGCGCCGGATTCCTCCCAAAGGATAATGTATTGCCTGGGGGTGTTGATATCCATCAGCACCGGGATGACGCAGCCTATGGAAAGGCTGCTGTCTGGACAGAGCAGCCTCCTGCCAATAAGGAAAATTTCGCCAATGCCCTGGGGACTGCGGGCGGTCAAGGCGACGGTGTGGAGCCTGCGGCCGAACAGGACGACGGGCAGACATGGTTCCAGGCCGGTGACGACTGCCGGGACGCGGGTCCCGTACTGCTCAAGCTGCCTGCGCAGGGAAGTTTTGCGCAGCTGCAGAATCAGCAAGGAAAGCCCCATGGCGGCAAGCGTGCAGCCGGCAGCCGCATAGATCAACTGGGCGTGGTGAAAATCCCGGATCAGGGAAGCTTTCAGATCGGGTGACAAAAAATAGCGGACAGTGACAACCTGTCCCTGCTGAAGGGGACTGCCGGCGTCGCTTGCTTCAAACAGATAGGGGATGCCATCCTCCGCCACAAAGGAGACGAGGGGCACGCGGGCGACGCCGTTTTGTAAAAAGCCGGCCACCTGACCGGCGGTCTTGTGCGCGCCGGCCCACGCGCGGTCATCCAATTGGGGCAAAAAGTGGCTGACGGCAAGCAAAACCGCTGCCGTCAGCATCAAGGCAAGACCTATGGTTCCAGAGAAACGGCGCATGGCCGGTTACCTGTGTTCGCCCAGGAAAAAGATCGCCATGGTGCCGGGGCCGGAGTGGGAGCCGACGACCGGGCCGATGAGGCTTAACATGACGTCCTTGACATGCAGCTCCTCCCGTATGATGGAGGCCAGCCATTCCGCTTCCTCCAGGCAATCGCCGTGGCTGATGAAAACGGTTTGGTTTTCGGGGTCCACCGCCTGCTCCTTGACCTTGTCGCAAAGCGTGCGCAAGGAGCGTTTGCGGCCCTGCACCTTTTCGCGGGGGATGAGCTTGCCTTCCTCGCTTACGTGCAGGATGGGCTTGATCTTCATGATGCCACCGATGTAGGCGCTGGTGGCGGATACACGGCCGCCGCGGCGCAGGAACTGCAGGTCGTCCACCGTGAACCAGTGAATGACTTTTTGATGGTTGTCTTGGGCCCACTTGGCCGTTTCCTCAATGGATGCGCCGGCATCCCGCTTTTGGATGGCGTTATGCACCAGCAGGCCAAGCCCCAGTGACGCGCACTTGGAATCGATGACGATGAGCTTGCGCTGCGGATATTCCGGCTTAAGCTCCTGCATGGCGACCACCGCCGCGTCATGGGTGCCGCTCAAGGCGCTGGAGAAAGCGATGCACAAAACATCGTGACCTTCCTTGAGAAGCTTTTCAAAGGCTTCCTTCCAGGCTTCCGCGGTGACCTGGGAGGTGGTGGCCACCACGCCGCCGCGCAGTTTGGCATAAAATACCCGGGTGCTCTCATCCGAGCCGTCCGGCACATAGAACTGGCCTTCTATTTGATACATCATGGGTACGATGGCAAGGTTCTTTTGCTTTTGCACATACGCTTCGGGGAAATCCGTGCAGCTGTCCGTAGCGATCCAGAAAGACATGGTAACCTCCTTGCGGCGGCAGACGTACAGCCGCCAAACGATGCTATTTGTTTCCAATCTAATGATAACAGACTGCCTGTCTCGCGTCAAGAATTGTTGGAAAAGACACAAAAAAAGCTCTGCCCCAAAGCAGGTCCTGCTGCCATTCTGCGGAAGCGATGAGGAACAGTGCATACGCTGTTCCGTGAATGCCTTCACCAATGGTTGAGCCTGAAAATCAACAAGGATACGCCGGATGATTGGCATATGTTCAAAATAAATCCGATTTGCAGGATGATTTTCATTGCTGTTTATGTTAGAATTATGTTAGGATCTACCGGAATTTTACTCCTTGGAAATGGTAATGGAAGGACAAAAGGTTATTTTGGAATAAGCTCAAAAAGAAAAGAGGTTGTTACAATGAAAAAGCTGGCATGTTTCCTGGCTGTTGCCCTGATGCTGCTTCCTGTCACTGCGCTATGCCAAAGCGATCTGTCATCCATGTCCACCGGCGATCTGATTGAATTGAAGAATCAGATCATGGCCGAGCTTTTTGGCCGCGGAGAGCTGAAGGAAGTGAGCGTTCCGTCCGGCGAATATATCGTGGGCGAGCATATCCCGGCGGGGGAGTACAGCGTGGCGATTGCCGATGACGGAATTATCGCCGCTGTGATTGTCAATGAGTACGAGGACGTTTATTCGCTGTCCAAGGATGGCGGCATTGGCCGCCTTGTACTGAAGGATGGGGATGTGGTATCGGTTACCGGCAACGTACTGTTCACGAAGTTTGCCGGTCTGGCATTCTGAGTGTAAATGAAGAGGATGCGGGCATTCGCCTTGCCAAAAGAAACGGGAGACCGCTTGCGCAGTCTCCCGTTTCTTTTGGCTGCCGTTATGCGGCAGCCAATAAAGCAATTACTTGATCTCGATGACGGCGCCGACTTCGGCAAACTTGGCCTTGATCTTTTCGGCTTCGTCCTTGGAAGCGCCTTCCTTGATGGTCTTGGGAGCGGCTTCCACCAGGTCCTTGGCTTCCTTGAGGCCCAGGCCGGCAACGACTTCGCGCACAACCTTGATAACCTTGATCTTGTCGGCGCCGGCGTCCTTCAGAACGACGTCAAACTCGGTCTTTTCTTCCACCACTTCAGCGGCGGCAGCAGGGCCGGCAGCAGCCATGGCCACGGGGGCAGCGGCGGACACGCCGAACTTTTCTTCCATGGCCTTAACCAGATCGGACAGTTCCAGCACCGTCATGGACTCGACGGCAGCGATGATTTCCTGATGCGTCATGGGGTTACCCTCCTCAAATAAATCGTATGTTGTGGTTGCCGCTATGCGGCTGTTTCGCAAACGGTTACTCGGCTTCGCCGGCCTTTTGCTTGCGGATGGCTTCCACCACGCGCACAAAACTGGAGATGGAGTTGGTCATGCTGCCCAGCAAGCGGGCCAGCAATACTTCGCGGCTGGGGAGTTCAGCCAGTGCCTTGACGGCTTTGACATCCAGCGCTTCCCGGCCCAAAAGGCCGGCCTTCACCTCAAGAACGGGAACCTTCAGCTTACCGATGAAGCTGTCCAGGACCTTGGCGGGGGCTACCGCGTCCGACATGCCAAAGGCAAAGGCGGAAGGGCCTTCCAGCACGCTGTCCAAGCCTGTGATGCCCAAATCGGCCAAGGAGCGGCGGACCAGCGTATTTTTCAAAACGCAGTATTCCACGCCGGCAGCCCTGCACTGGTTGCGCAGATCGGTTACCTGTTCCACGGTCAAGCCGCTGTATTTGACCACCACGACGCTCTTTGCATTCATGAATTTTTGGGTGATGTCGGCAACGACTTGCTTTTTCAGTTCCAGATTGTTGCTCATTTTCTTTGCACCTCCTTCTTTAAGAGATAAAGAAAACCCTTGCGCAGGCGCAAGGGTGAGCAAAATCAAAATTGATCGTGTTCTTCCTTACACCTCGGCGGGCGATACAATTTGCATCATTACACCGAAAAAAACTTCCGGCACCCGCTGTCTACGGCACAGGTTTTCATAAACCTTGAGCATTGTAACACGCATTGCGCATTTCGTCAATCTCTTTTTCAAACAGACGCATAAAAAGCGCGCGTTTTGATTCGATGCCGCTTTGCCTTTGGCATACTTGCCCTGCGAACAATTGGCAGCGTAAATTGCCGTGGGCGGGTCAAAATAGCGTTGACGCCATAACAGGAGGTGATAAGTCCGATGATGAACCAACGGTCAAGCAACAGCAGTTCCAACAATGCAACTGTACCGGAAGCCCGGGCCGCGCTAGACAACATGAAGTTTGAAATCGCCCGCGAATTGGGCATCAACTTCAAGCAGGGCTACAACGGTGACCTGTCTTCCAGGGAAAACGGCTATGTAGGCGGCTACATGGTCAAGCGCCTCATCCAGCAGGCCGAGCAGCAGATGGCCAACAGCCAACCTGGCCGGTAAACAGGCGGGGCGGAGATGCGCCGCGCTGAATGGAGTCCCACCAAAATTCAAATAATGGAGTGAAATGAAATGTTCAACAATTCCAACACCTCTGGTTCCTCCAGCAACACCTCCACTGTGCCCGAAGCCCGCGCGGCGCTGAACAACATGAAGTTCGAAATCGCCAACGAGCTGGGCATCAACCTCAAGCAAGGCTACAACGGTGACCTGCCCAGCCGTCAGGCTGGCTATATCGGCGGCTACATGGTCAAACGCATGATCGAGCAGCAGGAAAGGGCCATGAGCGGACAGGCCCGCTAATCTATCTCCGGCAGCCGAATCCCAATATTCTTCGAACCGGCGGCGTAAGCCGCCGGTTTTCGCGATGGAGCTTTAGCGTTATGAATCCACCAGTTGAGCTGGTGGGGGTAAAAGGCTTTAGCTTTCAGCCGTAGAGCGAAGCGAATGACAAGTTTTTTTGCCGTTCGCAGCGCAAGAGTAAGGGCTATAG
>JAFADG010000053.1 GCA_023425025.1 Bacillota bacterium | reverse complement strand
GCTCGTTTACGAGCGGTGGGGCATGAAATGCAGTTGATAGATGGTTCAATGCGTCTTGAGACGCGGCTAGTAAATTCGCCTTGAAGGCGCGGTGCATACCACCGGCTAAGCCGGTGGTTTTGATTTTGGTGTGCTATAATAAAAGAAGCGCTATGGCCGATGAACCCGTACACATGGCCCCAAAGGAAAGGGCTGCAATATATATATCTGCTTAAGGAAGGATGAATTTAACTGCCGTGCATCCGATATCTTTTGTCGTCGCCCCGGAGGATGAGGGGAAGCCGGTCGCGCAAGTGGTTTTTGCCTGTTTAAAGGTCAGCCGCCGCCTGTTTGGCAGCGTTAAATTTCAAAACGGCTTGCTGGTGAATGGCATCCCCACCCATACAATCCACAGGGTGCTTGCCGGTGAGACCGTTACTTTGCTTTTGCCGGAACGCGGCGAAGGCGGCCGCCTGCCCCAAAGCGTGCCATTGGATATCGCCTACGAGGATGCGGATCTGCTCATCGTATCCAAACCCGCGCCGCTGCCCAGCCAGGCCTCTTTTCGGCAGGGGACCGGTACGCTGGAAAATTATGTGTCGGCCTATCTAAAAAACGAGCAGCCTTTTGTGTACCGCCCGGTAAACCGCCTGGATAAGGGTGTCAGCGGCCTGATGGTCATCGCCAAAAATGCATTTGCCCAGCACCGCCTGCAAAGCGCGCTGCATACGCCATCGTTCGTGCGGGAGTACCTGGCCGTGGTGGAAGGCGTGCCGGACCCTGCGGCCGGCACCATCGACGCGCCTATAGGAAAAGTGACGCCAAAGGGCGTCAAACGCTGCATTGCGCCTGAGGGGAAGCCCTCCGTCACCTATTACGAAGCGCTGGAGACAACAGGCCTGCGAAGCCTGGTTCGGCTGCGCCTGCAAACAGGCCGCACCCATCAAATACGCGTGCATTTGCAGTCCATCGGCTGTCCGGTGGCGGGCGATTTTTTGTACGGCAGGGAGGAGGCGGAGCTTCCCGGCCGCATCGCGCTGCATTCTTATCATGTGGCGCTGGAGCACCCTGTTACCCATAAGCCCATTGACCTTCATACGGCACTGCCGTTGGAACTGAAAAACCTTCTAAAATAAAGAGCATGCCGGGTGATATCTTCCGGCATGCCTGATCCGCCCAATATCCGCTATATAAAAAGCTTCGCGAGCCTGCCGGCCAGCAGGCGGGCGGCGCGCACCTTCCATATTCCCCTTTTCAGGGGTATGTAGTACGTACAGTCCTTTTTAAGCCATCCCTTGCCGTTCCAATAAGCATAGTCGTAAGGGCATTTCTCCTGATAACCCGGCCTTAACCAGCTAAGCTGCTGAATACGGAAGGCAATCAGCGAATACCAGCTTGGATCAAAATCAGCGCCTCGCGTTAAGCTTTTCAGGAATACATCCGCCGACCGGCGGATTTGTTTTTCATCCTTCGCCTGCAATTCTTCCTTTGCCGCCAGCGCGCCGGAACGGAAGTTTGTCCTTCCCGCCACCCGTCCGCCCCATCCATTGAACGCCGCGGCCATGGTCCGCAGTGCGTGGTTGGAAGCGCCGCCGCCGGAGGTGGTCAGCAAAAAGGCGCATTTTCCCATAAGCGCCGGCCGGTGGCAAACAAACGCCAGGCGGTCGATCCAGTTTTTCAGAATGCCGTTCACATCCTCCACGTACACGGGGCTGGCAATCAGATATCCGTCTGCCGCCAGCATCCTGTCCCGGATGGAAAGCAGGTCATCCTTCAAGGGGCATTTGTCTTCGCCCCGGTCAAAGCACAGCCTGCATCCCCTGCAAATCTGAATGTCCGTATGGCCAAGGGAAACGCGTTCAATGGAAAGGCCGATTCCCCGCCGGGCGGCCTCCTTTTTCAGCTGCGCTTCCATCAGCGCCGCGATCCGGCCGGTGTTGCCCTCCATGCGGAAGCTGCTGACAATGGACAGGATTTTCATGGCGTTCACCTCTTGCGTACCGCATCCGGCAGGAAAAAGCGCTACAGAATTTTCCGGCACTCCATGTAATACCGCTTTTCGTGGGCCTCGCCCATGGAAAAGGTCTTGCGGGGCAGCGAGCCATCCTGCCGGACGGCCGGCAACAGCGCCGACTTGTCAAGGCCGGGCACCAGAAAGCCCACGGTCTTCGGCTGCCGGCACAGGCTTTTCACTGTATCATCGCCGTGGATATAGTCAATCTCCGCCTCCGGATGGCAACTCAAATAATCATCCAGGAATTTTTGCAGCGTGCCTACCGGAAGGGAAGATTGCGGGTGATGGACGGCAACTTTTTTCTCCTGACCGCAAAACAGCACGGTGAATATATGGCCGCCGGGCACAGGTTCCACATCAGAAAGCGCCATGCCGCGTTCTGCACAATAGGCTGCCCAGGCCTTTAAAAGCGCGTCACCCTCCGCGTTAAAAACAACGCGGTGAATGGGATGAAAGTGAAGCGCTTCATCATGTATGTTTTCGATCTCCACCAGGGCGAACCTGGCGGGATGGGATTGCGCTTCGTTTGTGGACAGTGATCCCTTCACATTCTCCCAATGGGTTTTGGCGGTGGCCAGGGAATGGTTTCCGTCCCCAACGGCCATCAAAAGGGGATTATCCTCGGGCAGCTTATGCTTGAGCGCTTTGAGCGCAGCATACACGCCGTCCAAATGCGCAGGCTCCGTTACTGCCCAGCCCCTTAGGTGACCACCCGACACCATCAAGTCCACATCATACAAGGGCGCAAGGGTATAACGCAGCGCATGCAAAGGCTCGATCACCGTTTTTTGGATATCATCCAGCAATAAAAGCACATGGGGGCTTTCCAGCGGCGCGTTTTCCCGCACCTTCAGCCTGGGGGGAATGCGGGAAAGAATGGTTCCTTCCGTAGCCCTGACCATGGAGCGGGACCCTTTGTCAAAGTCATAGCTGTCAAGGTCCACAGCGGCTACAAGTCCCAGCCGGGAACCGCTGTCCGTCGTCCGCTCCGTCAAAACAAAGCCGTTTGAGACAGCCTCCCGCAGGATGCCTTTTTCCAGGTAGCTTTTCATAGCCTTATGGATGGCAGGAACGCGCGTATCGCTTTGCCCAAGATGGATTTCGGGCAGTGTGATGCGCAGCGTGGAAGGCTGATCCCCGACCGCTTCCTCCACGGACCGCCAATATTCCGGCTGGGAGGTATACTGGTCGCAGGCCACCACCGCCCAGGCGGAAAGAGCCACAGTCGGCGCCGGCAGCAGTATGGCCGCAGGCGCGATGGCAACATCCTTCCACTTTTGCTCCATGAAGGCACCTCGTTTCGTATCAATGCAGTAAAGATATGTCGTGCTACTTGCCCGCCGGCGTAATGTCAAGGGGTGGGTCTATCAAATTCGTCAGCAGCACAAAGGCCTCCGCGGGGCCGGAAAGATAGGCTTTTCTCTGGTCTTCTTCCGTAAGCATCACCGGCATCCTGTCATGGATGGGCCGCACCTGCTTATCTGCCGGGCGGGTGAGCACAGTGAACACTTCCCGGCCGTCCTCCAGCTTTTTGTAGACCCCGGCCATATACATCATCCGGCTTTTTTGCAGGGCAATGGCCATCTTGTCCTTTGTCTTTTTGCCAAGGGGCGAATGGCGCCACTCAAAAAACCAGTTGGCGGGGATCATGCAGCGTCCGGCCAGAAAGGAGGGACGGAAGAAGGGCGAAAGCGCCACCGTTTCCTGCCTGGCGTTGATGATGGCCTGCTTTTTTTCCCAATGGGGGAACCCCCACTGCATCAGCCGCGCCGTATAGCCGCCCTTTTCGTCGGGCAAAAGCACAGGCGCCATCTGCCCGGGAAAGATTTCGCCAGGCATGAACGCCATCCCTTCCAGTTTTTCCAGAATGGCCCGCATTTCGGGATCGTCTGCATCCAGCATGAGATAGTATCTTCCGCACATATCGACGCCTCCCCGCATCCGTCCCTTTCGCGTGAAAATGCAACGTCAGGCAAACAGTGCCCGGATATCCGCCTCGGAAAGCTGGGTGGGCATTTCCTCGCCGGCGGTGATCAATTGGTCAAACAGGGCCCGTTTCTTTTTGCCCAGGCGGGCCACCTGCTCCTCGATGCTCAGATGGGTGATCAGGCGAATCACCTCCACCTTGCGTGTCTGGCCGATGCGGTGGGCCCGGTCGGTGGCCTGGTCCTCCGCGGCGGGGTTCCACCAGGGATCGTAATGGATCACCATGTCCGCACCGGTGAGGTTCAAGCCCGTGCCCCCGGCTTTCAGGGAAATCAGGAATACCTGCCCCTCGCCGCCGTTGAAGCTGTCGGCCAGCTCCAGGCGCTTTTGCGGCGGCGTTTCGCCATCCAGGTACAGGCAGGTGATGCCCTCCGCTTCCAGATGACGGCGCAGGATTTTGAGCATGCTGGTGAATTGGGAGAACAGCAGCACCCGGCGGCCTGTTTCCAGCGCCCCCGGCAAAATCTCCAGCAGCAGATCCAGCTTGCCGCTGGCCCCCGAATAATCCGGCAGGCACAGGGCTGGATGGCAGCAGATTTGCCGCAGCTCCGTAATGGCGGCCAGGACCTCGGTGCGGCCCCTGTTGATGCCCTTGGTGCGCAAAAGATCGTCCACCCGGCTGCGCAGGCGCAAAAGCGCCGCCTGGTAGACCCTGTTTTGCTCCAGGGTCATTTCGGCCATGAGCATGGTTTCCAGCTTGTCGGGCAGTTCGGTCAGCACATCCTTTTTCAGGCGGCGCAGAAGGAAAGGCCGTATCTTTTGCCGCAGGGCCTCGATGTTCCGGCCGTCGCCGTGCTGGCGGATGAACCTGGCGTAGTTGAGCAGATACCCCGGCAGCACAAAATCGAAAATGGACCACAGTTCGCCCGTGTTGTTCTCCATGGGCGTGCCGGTCAGCGCCAGCCGCGTCTGGGCCCGCAGCTGCTTGACGGCCACCGCGCCGACGCTGGCGGCGTTTTTGATGTGCTGGGCCTCATCCAGTATGGCGAAGCGGAAATCCATATCGCACAAAAGCGAAATGTCCCTGCGGATCAGGGGATAGGAGGTGATGACCACATCCGCCTTGCCGTTTTCCCTGATCTCCTCGATCTGCGCGGCCCGGGCCGCCTGGCTGCCGGATAAAAGCACCACGGACAGGCCGGGGGCAAAGCGCTTGAGCTCCGCCTGCCAGTTGTAGCACAGGGAGGTGGGCGTCACCACGATGCTGGGCAGGCGCTTTTCTTCCTGCTTTGCCATCCACCATAAAAGCGCGATGACCTGTATGGTTTTTCCAAGGCCCATATCATCCGCCAGAACGCCGCCCATTTTCAGCTTATGCAGCGACTGCAGCCAGTAAAAGCCCCGCTCCTGATAGGGGCGCAGCATCTTTCCCAGCGGCGCGGGGCAGGGTTCGGCGGTCTTCGTTTCCGGTGCTGTCAGGGCGGACACCGTATCGCGTACGCTGTCATCCGCCGTGATGGGCAGGTTTTTTTCCGCCAATAGCGCGTGCAGGTACGCGGTGCGGCAGGCCGCCAGGGACAGCGTGCTTCCGGTGGCCATATCGATGTTTTCCGCCTGGGCGCTTTCCACCAGCAGGTCGGCGGCATCCTGCCACTGGTCCATGGCGCTCAGATCCAGGAAGGAACCGTCCTTGAGCCGGAAGTATTTGCGCCGCAAATGCAGCGCCTGCAAAATGGACAATATCTCCGGGCTGATTTGGCCGTCTTCCGAAAACTCCAGAATGAGCTGGCCGCCGGACACCTTCATGCTGCCCTGGAACTTGGGCCGGCGCGGCGACATGCGGCGGAAATCCTGGCTGGCGAAGATCTCGCACAGCGTCATCAGCCGGTGCACGCCTTCTGATACGAATTGGAATATGTTTTCCTGGCCGCTTAAATACACCCGGCCCTTGCGCACGTGGAAGCCGGCGTTGGCCAATTCATCCAGCACGGCCCGCTCGGCACTGGCGTCGCGCATGAGCAGGCGCGGTTCGCCCGCTGCCGCCTCCGGATTGGGGGCAGCAAAGGGATCGATTTCATGGGGACCATAGGCGAATACGGTGCGGGCCACGACCTCCTGGCCGACCCTGTCCAGGTAGAGCTTGGCCTTTAAGGGCGTGCGCACGATCTGCCTTTGCAGCACCGCATCCAGTTCCACTACGCCGGTCAGCTGCAGCCAGGGCACCAGCTCGCTGATGACCCTTGGCGCTTCCCTGCCGGCAAAGTCAAAGACGGCGGTTCCTTCATCCTCCTGGGCAAAAAGCACCGCGGCCACGCTCTGCTGCATTTTGCCCAGAGCAACCACTTCGCCGCTCATCCACACATAGGCACAGTCGGGGGTAAGAGGCATCCATTCCACCGGCACCTGGGCCGTGATGGATATGCTCCTTGCGCTGCCTGTGACATGGTAGCCAAGGGGAATCTCCATCTCCTGCACCTGGGCCACATGGTAGGCCACGCCGCCCACCGCCATGCGGAAGGGCATATGCTTGAGCTGGTTCAAAAGCGCCAGCGCAAACCGGGGCGGCAGGCGCATGGTGCGGGCTTCCATGCCGTGCTGGGTGACGCCCACTTCCTTTTGCGCCTGGCAAAGGGCCCGCAAAATATCCAGTACGCTGTTCTCGCGGGGAGTGAAATGCATCCATTCCGGATGGAACACAAAGCCCTTGCCAAAGGGCAGGGAGGTTTGCTGGTCAATGGCATCCAGGAATTGGGGCAGATGCCGGACCACATACAGCCGGTCCTCGCCGACCCGGATGCCGACCCGAAGGGACGGCTGGCCGCCGGAGTCCCGCTCCAGCATGAGGGTGATCTCCATGCGGACGGTGCCCGCTTCAGGCAGCGCCCCTTCCATGGCTTTTAAAAGCAGCGGCCCGCCCAAAGCGGCCTTGCGCTTTTCAATATCCTTCCAGGCGCCTGTTTCCCTGGCCATCAGCGTAGCCGCCACCACATGGCGGCAGGCGCCTGTCCGTTCATATGCTTCGCAGGTACACAAAGCCGGGGCGTCGGCTTTTAACGTGACTTCCCGCCTTGGCGTTCCGGCTACTATAAAACGCAGCGATTCCGACCCGGAGGATAAGGGCCGCACGCCGCCCCGCTGATATAAAAGGCTGCCGGCGCCAAATTCATCTTCCCCTGCCAACTGCCTTAATCGCTGGGGGCCTTGAGACATCGTACGTTCACGCTCCCGATAATTGCAAATATTTGGACGTCCAAAAAACGCGCTATCCTTAATTTATTCTGCCCGCAAGTCTGTTTTCCTGCCGCATAAACGAATCCATTTCATTTTGCGCACAGGCCTTACAAAGCAACCGTGCTTCCAATTGGAAACCCACCGAAAAAATGAGCCCCGCGGCCACGCATATTCTGATGGCTGCGGGGTATGATAGCATTGGGGCAGATAATCCGCAAAGGATTATTTCGAACCGGTGCATGAAGGCCTTTCGTTCCTTTTTTTCAATGTAGAGCGTGGAATCAGAAAGCGCCTGTGTGGATGTGAGAGAGAAAAGAAGCTGTGCATGCTCCCGTTCGATTGCGGCAAGCAAAGCCTATCCGATTTAAGGAGGCTTTCTTCAATCCGCAGGCCCTGAAAGGATACTTCGTAATGAAGTATCCTTTCTTTGCGTCATAAAATGACAGTGTCATTTTAACGAATGTGCACGTTTCTCCTGTGGGCTGCGGTCTCTTCGTCGCTCTTAATAAAGAAAAGACACCGGCCAGGCAAAGCGCCGGTCGGTGCGTAGGGCTACAGAGAAAGGGTGCAGACTCGAAAAAGTGGCAACGCCACTTTTTCGAGCTTACACATCATACTCCATCTGCTTCTTTGCCTTATCTAACAACTGCAGCGAGGAATTGATCTCCGGCGTGAACTCCGCCACGCCCACCCGCATTTCAAAATTGGGGCGGCGGCGCTTGTCCACATCCTCCAGTTCCAAAACCTGTATATTCTTGCGCACCCGCTCCACCACCACTTCGTGGGACATGGCGTTGGTGAAGATCAGCGTGCCCCACTGGTAGGGCTTGTCGTCCAGCAGGTATACGGCATCCTCCGTGCGCAGGGAGCTGCTGATGGTGTCGGAAATGCGCCCCACCAGTTCATCCATGCGCGCCTTGCCCAGGATCAGCTCCAGCTCCCTGGGATAGCGCAGCTCCCACAACAGCAGTGTCAGGTGCATGTTGTAGCGGGTGGCGATACGCATATAGATGACGCCTTCCAGGTCGAAGGCCCGCAGGTTTTTGAGCCGGGTGTTCATGTCGATGGTCACCAGTTCCTGTATCTGCGAATCCAGCTTGGAGAGGTTTTCGTGCAGCCTGTTCACCTGCTGGCCGAACACGGCGATGCAGCTGGTGAACAGCGGCGTCCAAACCACCCAGAAATAGGTGTAGGTTTGCACCGCCGTTCCCCTGGTCAGGGACATGTAGATCACATAAGAAACATAGCCGAAAATGAGGATGATGCTGGCCACCAGGCCCGCCGTCAGGGAGGTGAAGTAGGTGAATATGGCCAGCGCCGTGGCCACGCACAACAGGCCTACGTTCACGCCCAGGTTTTGCGAATCCCCCGCGACAAAGATGATGCACACGAATACGAGGCCCAGGAGCAATAGAAAAGAGATGTCCGTGATCGCGGAAGTGCGGCTCCATTTCATGTTTTACTTCCTCCTTCGGTGTTTCATCATCATCATGCTGAAGGCGAACAGTGTTAAAAGCAGCACGCCGCCGGCCGCCAGGCTCAGGCCCAGCACGTCCTGCCGCGCCAGCATTTGCCAGGCAGCCGGGGCCACCGTGGCATTGTCCTCTTTAAAGCGGAAGGAGTGGGCAGCCTCGCTGCCGGCCACAAACCCGTCGCCGTACACCCTCCACAGGCCTTCCACGCTGCCGATGTAGGGGATGGCCTTGAGCATCGCCTCGTCGCTGGCGCCGCTTAATACCATCAGCGCCCGCTGCCGGCCGGTGAGGGGCATGTACATCAATTGCACGCTGCCAAGCGCAGCGCCGTAGCTGGGCTCGATGAGCATCTTTTCATTGGATTCGATGGTGGATCCATCCGGGGAAAACCTGAAAAACAGCTCGCCGTTTTGGTCCTGCGCGATCTGATTCACGCCGTACCTGCCGATGGCGATGGTGTTGGCGGCAGGCAATTCCCCCTTGGCGATGCCCCGCCTGACCACGATGGCGCCGGTGTTGTCGGTGAGGTAACGGCCTATGGTCAAAAGCATACGCCGGAAGGCCTCATAATCCGCTTGGGCGGGGGAGGACGGCAATACCACCGCCACATTGTTCAGGCTTCCATCCATAATGAAGGGGCTGGGGTAGTTTTCAAACAAGAGGCCCCGTACATCCACGGAGTTTAAGCGCATCATGCTTTCGCTGGACACATAAGCCCAGGGCGTTTCTTCCTGGCGGAGGGTGCACCAAAGGTCCTTGATCTCCAGGTCAAAGGCCACCCGCGCGGAAAAGCTGCCCGATACTTTCAAATCGGTGGGAATGCTAAGCTCCACGCTGTCGGCCCGGGCGTTTTCCTGGGACAGCTTTTTGCTGCCGATGGGGGTATCGTTGATGTACACCGTGACCAGGGAACGGTCAAAGTCCAGGTTCTCCGCGTAGCGGAACACCAGGCGGATCTGGCTTTCATCGGCCAGCGCGCGGTTTTCGGGAAACTGGATATAAAAGTCGGCATTCTGCCGGAATACGCCCTTTACGTATGCGCCGACATCCGTAAGCATTACATAGGGCTCCACCGTGCTTACAGGCGTCAGCACATTGGCGTTTGAGGAGAGGGCCGCCCAGTTGTTTTGCATCTGGCTGATGTAGGCCGCGTTGCCAAAGAGCCGGCCGATGGTATCCATGGCCCTGTCATCGGCGCCGATGGCGGCCAGCACATGGTTTTCGCCACGGGTAAGGAGCGCAAGGGCGATGCCGCTTTGCGCCGCCCGGCTCTGCTCCGGCGCAAGCGCCGCCAATATGTCGCCCGACGCTTGATCGTAGCGGGAGAGATAAATTTGATAGGGGTCTGCAAACAGCGTGCCGCCGTTGTCTATCTTAAGGCCCATATTTTCATAAAAGAGGGGGGCATTCTTCGCCATACCGGCCATGGAAAGGGCGGCGGAGGTCAATACGGATTCGGCGGCGTCTGCGCCGATCACGAAGGCGCTTTGATGAAGCGACAATGCGTCGATGCTGGTGAACTGCTTGTACAGCGCGGCCACGCTGCCCACAATCGCCAAAGGCCGATACGAAACGGAAACAAAAGAGTCCTTGAAAACATTCATCCAGTTGGCTTTGGACACATCGTCCACGCAGGGCTTTGGATCATTGGTACGGATATAGGTTTCAATGGTCAGGTAGTTGATCCCTTCTTTTATGGTTTCAGGCGGCAGCGCAATCCTTTCCTGACGCTTTTCCCCATCGGTCGCGGGCACATGGGCGGAAAAAACCTTTTGCCCGTTGACGGATACCGTGTAGGTGGATATTTCGGCAATGGCCAGCTGGGTCACGGCGTAATTCATGGTGAGCTCCGCATTTTCCACCGCCCAGTTGCCGGCATAAAAGCTTTCTGTAAAGCTGGCGAACAGCCCGGTTAGCGAGTGATCCGCGGAAAAGGCCTGTTCATAGTGAAACGGTTCCAGCGGGGCGGCCTGGGCCAGCGGCAGAACCGACAGTAACAGGCACAGCAGCGCCAGGAAAACGAACCATTTTTGAATGCTCTTTCTTTTCATCCTCATTAAAACCTCTCCGTCTTGTACCACTTGACTTCCCGCTTGAACAGGACGTCGGTGCAATATTTGTACAGGCCCCAGGCGGCCACCGCCATCCACATCTTGGAATACGTAAAATACATCAGCATGATGACGCCCAGGTTGCTTAGATTCAGCTCGCCCTTTTCCGTGCTGATGGTCACATACGTGCCCAGGATGAACAGCAGGATGGCCAGGAACCACAACAGATTGCTGAACCCTGCCAGGGTGGTGTGCGCCCAGCCCACCGCGTAGAGCAAAAGCACGCTGTCGGATATGATCAGGGAGGTCAAAAGCAAAAAGTAAATGGATAAAAAGTACAACAGATCAAAGCGTATCTTTTTTGCTTTGGGGTTAAACAAAAGCGGCAGGTTTTTGATGATGACGTAGATATTGCCCTTGACCCACCGGGTGCGCTGCTTGAACCAAACCTTCATGGTTTGGGGCTCCTGCTCCCAGGTGACGGCGCAGGGGAGAAATTTGATGCGGTAACCCATCATGTAAATGCGGAAGCTGATTTCCGTATCCTCCGCGATGGCCTTGGGGTCCCACCCGCCGATGGCCTCGATGATGGACCGGCGGATGATGAAGTTGGTGCCCGGTATGGTGCACAGGCCGAACAGGTGCCACCGCCCCGCCTGGGCCATCCACTGAAACGCCAGTGTCTCGATGTTGATAAACTTGGTGAGCAGGCTGGTGTTTTTGTTGCGGGTGCGGAACTTGCCGATGACTGCCCCCAGGGTGTCATCCTGGGTGATCTGCGCCACCAGCATCGACAGCGCGCCTTTTTCGGGGGTGTTGTCGGCATCGTAGATGACGATGTATTCGCCCTTGCACTGCCCAAAGCCGATGTTCAGCGCGTTGGATTTGCCCTTGCCGCCTGTCACTTTGTCGGTGTTGATGATGGTCAGGTTATCCGCGTTCATGAACTCCTTCAGATCCTGCAAAAGCGCCGCGCTGTTGTCGGAGGAGTTGTCGTTGATGACGATCACCTCATACCTGTCCTTGGGATATTGAAAGGACAGCAGCGCCCGGACGGTTTGAACGATCACCTTGCCCTCGTTGTGGGCGGGCACCATGATGGACACCATGGGGAAGGTCGTTGGTTCCGGCGGCTTTTGGTGCTCGCATTTCAAATAGTAGCGGTACCCGGCCACGATGAGCAGCACGTTCACCAGCAGCAAAAGCCAGATACAGATCAGGGCAACCAGCATCAGGCCATCCAGCAGATTCATACAAGCAGCCCCTTCATCTGTAGAATTTACGCCGGTACAGGAAATATCCGCCGGCCAGCATGATGGAGAAAACAAACAGGCTGATGACAACGATCACGATCAGCGTTTGATTGCCGGCGGAAAAGAATTGATCGAAGCTCGTTTCCACCTTTGCCCTGTAGGAATAATCGGCGCCGATGGGGTCCTCATCATAAAAGTACGGGCCTTCCGCCGCCATTTTATACAGGCTGGCGGCCGTGATCCACTTTTGGGAGAGCAGCTTCAGGGCACTTTGCAGTTCTTCCGGCGATTTGAAAATGGGCAGGTAGATAGCCGCATCCAGGGGCAGCGCGCCCAAGGCCGTTTGGCTGTCCTGCTGTATGGCGGCAAGGTCGGTCAGCGTCAGCGGATACGACGACACGATGCCGTTTGCCAGAATGACGCCCTGCTGGGTGAGGGACTCCCTGGCCCGTTGAAGCCGCGCGTCGGCGCTTTCCAGTTCCGCTTCTGCCGTGCGGATCAGCGGGTCGTGCATGACCACCGCGCCGCCCTTGGACTGTATATAGCGCAGGACCTGCGTATAACGCAGGTAGGCGGGGTAAGTAAGGTTGTCGTAGACAGGCATGGCGGCGACGGTAAAAGGATAGCCCCGGTCATACAGCGCATCCGCCATCATGCAAAGCATACCCAGATCGGAAAACGGGTACACCTCGTCGATCCATAAAAACAGGCGGCCGGTTTGGTTTCCCCCAAACAGCTGCCGGATCACTTGCGCAAGCGCCAGGGGCTGCAGCGCATCCTTTGCGAAATTGGGCACATAGGCCGCGTTGCCGGCGATGACGCCATAGGGGAAACTGCCACGCAGAGGGACCTCCATTTCCCCGACCGCCGTTCCCTCAAACCCGCTGCTGATCAAACGTACCTGGTCCGTAAAGAAAAAAGGGGATTGCAGCCGCCCAAAATGCAGCACGCCGCCTAGGCCCGATGCCTGTTCATAGCGCAAGCCTTCCGCGGGCAGGGTATCCGGCCCAATGCACAGCACCTTCCTCCCAAGGGCCAGGCCATCCTCGCAGGCGCTGGGGACGGTAGCGGCAAGGAGGGGATAGCCTGCGAGCATTTCCGGCTTGTATGCCGTATCGGCAACCGCCGTCACCTGATAGCCGCAGGCGGTCAGTATTTGCGCAATTTGACGCCGCTCGTTTTCCAGCCGGTAAACCAGCAGCACATCCCGCCCCTCCGCCTTAACATGCGAAAACGGCGCAGCCAACAAGAGGACTACAGCCGTTGCCAAAACGAATCTTTTCAATAGGCAGCTCCTCCTTGGCGAGGAAAATTAAGGAGAATCTGAAAATGCTTCTCCCGCTTGCAGCGCCAGCAGCGCCATCAGGTTGTCAAAGGAATAGGCGGCAAGCGTCGCCGCATCGGCAAACGCGCCGTATACCGGGCTTTTTTCGTTTGTCACTTGAAAGGGAAGCATGCGGCTTATGGCGGCATGATACAATTCCGAATCCTCTTCGCTTAGGCCGATCAGCGCGCACAGGGCATAGACGGCCGTGGACTCCACATCGCTTTGCGGTGTGCCGTCTGCATTGTATACAGCGTAGATTTTACCGTTTTGTACGGTTTTTTTCAAGTAATCCAATGATGTTTTTGGACAGGAATTGACAAGCGACAGGTGATACATGGTCAGCAGCGATTCCACCATGTTGATGCGCTCCGATTCATAGCGTTTCTTTTCCCAATCGTAGCGGGTTTGGAACATGGGAAACGCGCCGCCAAGATACCCTTCCTGCGCAACGGACCGCATACCCTCCGCAACGGGAAGCCACCGCTCGTCATACAGGGCAATCCTTTGCATGGTGGAAAGGTCCAGGTAGCACAGCGTGGTAAAGGGATTGGTCACGCCGTACTGCTCGTCGTAAAAATCCATCAGGGCGTTGCTTTTGACATTGGTATCGTACAGGCGTTTTGCGTACGCAATTGCCTGCTCCCGGTAGTCTGCCCGTTCAAAGGCATCCGCCGCAGCAAGCATGGCGCCGATCAGGCGCAGGTCATCCACCGCCGCGTTGACGCGGTATCTGTTCCCGTCTTGATCCAGGCGGTAGGAGAGGATTTTGCCCGTATCCAGCTTTTCCCTGACAAAGGAAATGGCCTTTTCCGCCTTGGCGCGTTGGCCCTCGCGGACATAGTAGGAAAGCATCAGCCCCTGGGACTCCAGCAAAACGGAGTGGCCCACGGCCAGATCCCCCGCTTCCCCGGAGGACAGGTAATTGGTGAATATCCCGCCCGCGTCCGTCATCTTTCTTTCCACAAAGGAAAGGCAGAATTCCTTCGCGCCGCCTGCCATGGCGCAGCTTTGAAACACAAAAACGCATACGAAAAAAAGAACCGGGTAGGCAATGGTTCTTTTTCCCGAAGAACAGCGCTTCATGTTACCACCGCCTGAACAGTCTTTGCCGCGATTTTTTCCCGGGCCGCCTTGTGCCTTGCGGCGCTGAACCTGGCCAGCCCGGCGGAAAACAATACGAACACGCACAGATCAAAGGACACGTTGTACAGGAAAATATGCTTGGCCAGGTCCGCGTCGCCGGCGCCGATAATGGATACGGCGATCTGGGAAAGCCCCATCATCAGCACAAAGCCCAAAATCAGCATGCGCTGCCTGTCCTTGAAGCTGATCACCAGCATGGATACGAAAAACAGCAGCATGAAACCAAAGGTCTTGGGCACCCACGCTTTTTTCAGCGTGCTATACAGGGAGAAAGCATCCGACTGCGCGCCCGGCGCGTGGCCGGCGCTTTTCTCAAAATTGCCGATGGACTCGGGCCGGATGGAATTTGCGTTCTTGGCCGAGCTGTCCAACATGGCAATCAATTGACCGGGGTGCAGCAAATAGTATTTGGCGATGGATACAAAGTCATACTTTTTATAAAAGTCTTCCTTGAGCATGGGGTCCTGAACGTCGATCACGGGATTGCGCTCGTAATAGATGGTTTGGTCCAGCAATGCGTATTGCGGGCTGATGTCAAACTCCGTCAGCGTTTTCTCCGGGTCTTCGGAAGTCATCATTACCCCGCGGGTCATGGCATGGTAGGCGTTGATCTCCACAAATTCCTGCGGAATCAGCACGTACACCAGCACCCCGGCGGCGGTCAGCGCAAACGCGCAGCCGCGCCTTGCCCAAACAAGGCTTTTTTTCAGTGAAAATTCTTTGGTGGGCGTGTTGATAAACAGGCACAGTATGCCCAGCAGCACGCCCAGCGGCGCAAACTGCTGCTTGGAGCAGGTGAGCACCAGGCTGTTAAAAATAAACCCGATCAGCAGCCAGGTTTTGCTCCCCCAGCCGCTGGACAGAAGCAGCGCGCAGGCGATGGCGCTGAGGAAGCTGACGAATGCCAGCCCTTCGGCGTAAAAGGAATTGAAGTATGCCAGGTACCCGACATCCGCAAACATGAACGCGGCCAGCACTGAAATCAGGTACGCCCAGGGGCCTTTGGCCCGCTGCGCGGCATAGGCAGTCAACAGGTACACGGCAGCCATCAGGTAAAGGGCAAGGATTACAGCCTGAAAACGGATATCAAACAGGCCGTCCGCCCCGGTAAACAGCTTGTCCATCGCGATGGCCAATTGTATCAGCGGAGCCTGTCCGGACTGAAAACCGGAGCTGAATTCATTATAATACCTGTACATGCCAAATTGCGTGCTGAAGAAGCTGAAAAACTGGTCCGTTTCATAGCGGTCCAGCTTGTAAAGGCCGTTGCCGACCATAATGCGGTAAAAGTCACCGTTGTCCGCCATGCCGACCGGCGAGACAAAAAGCAGGATCAGCATGACCGCGCCGGTCAAAAGGGCCGCCAAAGCCTGCGGGGTCGGAAATTTCATTCGCCTCAAGGCGCTACCCCCTTATCCGTCCACATAAAAGTGATTGTGCTTGCGTTGCTCATTATATAGAAGCAACAGGAATAAAGCAATGTAAATTCGTCACAAGAAAGGCAACGGCAGGCGATTGGCACGGGAAAAGTCAAAAAACCGAAGCTGCATCATTCTGCCAGGGCGCATCAAAGGGATATGCTGTTCCGTTCTCTCATGGGCAGCGGGAGCGGCTTGCCCAAAGGCTGGCATTGGGGATGTGAGGGGTATCCCGCCTCCCATATGCGCATGCGCCCGTTTTCGGAACATAGGCCATGCCGCATGCATACCCTGCCGCGAAGGAGGATAATGTGTGCAAAATGCTTTGACGAAAGCAGTTTCGCGCCCCGGTCACAGGTTCTTTTTTTGTATTTTCGCTGTTGACAAAGAAGCTGGGAATCGTTACAATAAACTTTGACTGGCTTAAGATGTGCGGACATGCGGGTGTAGCTCAATGGTAGAGTTCTAGCTTCCCAAGCTAGCCACGTGGGTTCGATTCCCATCACCCGCTCCAACCGCATTACGAAAAGCCGGGTAAAATGGAAGGCAGTTTTAGCCACAACGAAGGAGGACTTTCCCATGGCCAAGCAAAAGTTTGAGCGCAACAAGCCGCACGTGAACATCGGCACCATCGGTCACGTAGACCACGGCAAGACGACGCTGACAGCGGCCATCACCATGGTGCTGGCCAAGCACGGCGGCGCGG